>NZ_JAPFGA010000004.1 GCF_026241135.1 Galbibacter kalidii | reverse complement strand
CCAATTATACATGGAAAGAAAAGCACAACTTTAATCTAAATACCATACAAACGTTTAAATCCATCCCAACCGGAAACATTAATGAACTCACCCTAACTTTTGGGTATAATTATTCGTTTTAATTTTAACGGAAAGGAGTAAAAATCGAAAAACAGGCTTTAAAACAGTAGTAAACATGTAGCTAAAATATAAACCATGAAAAAATATAGCCTAGATCAAAGGTCTTTCATGTCAAAGATTATAAGGCCAAAGCTAGCGGCGAGGACAAAATGGTATAAAATATAAGAACAAAGGATGTTTTCCTTTGATTGCTCCGCACTAGTTGGGAAAAGTTAACATAGGCGCAAAACTTAAAATGATGATTGACAACTACCCCAAGGGGATCCCATGGGAGATCTGTTTTAAAAACAGGCCTAACTTAATTAAAGAAAGCCAACCAACGCCAAACACTACTATTTTTCATTAACCACAACCAATAACCCATACATTCACGCCTAAATTTTAAAAGTTTAAAATGCAGGGAGAGGATGATTTAAGAGGACTTGCCAAGATAATGGCCTTTATGCGTGCGGTCAGTATATTGATTATGTTGATGCACTTTTATTGGTTCTGTTACGGCTTCTTTGCCGAACGTGGATGGACACTGGAACTCATCGGTAAGATACTGACCAATTTCAACCGGACAGCCAGACTGTTTTCACATACACTCTATACCAAAATTTTTGCATTGGTATTGTTGGCTTTAAGCTGTCTGGGAACCAAAGGGGTAAAGAATGAAAAGATTATCTGGCCAAAAATCTACACCGCTTTAGCCATAGGTTTTATACTGTTTTTCCTAAACACTTCATTATTGAATTTATCAATGGGAATGGCTACTTTGCTTTATATCCTAACTACCGCTTTCGGCTATATAGCCTTGTTGATGGCAGGTGTCTGGATGCAGCGTTTGTTGAGTAACAACCTAATGGATGATGTCTTCAATAACGAAAATGAGAGTTTCCAACAGGAAATCAGGTTGATGGAAAACGAATATTCGGTCAACCTGCCTACGAAGTTTTATTACAAGGAAAAATGGAACAACGGTTGGATCAATGTGATCAACCCTTTCAGGGCAACCATTGTATTGGGAACCCCGGGTTCAGGGAAGTCTTATGCTATTGTCAACAATTATATCAAACAGCACATTGAGAAAGGTTTTTCCATGTATATCTACGATTTTAAGTTTGATGACCTTTCTACCATCGCCTACAACCATTTACTGAAACACAGCAATAAGTACAAAGTACCGCCGAAATTTTATGTCATCAATTTTGATAATCCGAGACGGAGCCATCGCTGTAATCCACTTAACCCGGATTTTATGACGGACATATCGGATGCTTACGAAGCGGCTTATACCATTATGCTTAATTTAAACCGTAGTTGGATACAAAAGCAGGGCGACTTCTTTGTGGAATCCCCAATAATCCTTTTGGCAGCGATTATATGGTTTTTGAAAATATACAAAAACGGAACGTTTTGCACCTTTCCCCACGCCATAGAGCTATTGAACAAAAAGTATGCGGATGTATTCACCATCCTTACTTCTTACCCTGAACTGGAAAATTACTTGTCGCCTTTTATGGATGCATGGAAAGGTGGGGCACAAGACCAGTTACAAGGGCAGATTGCTTCTGCTAAAATCCCTTTATCAAGGATGATTTCCCCGCAGCTTTATTGGGTAATGACAGGTGATGATTTTTCATTGGACATCAACAATCCTGCAGCACCTAAAATTTTATGCGTAGGTAACAACCCCGACCGTCAAAATATCTATTCCGCTGCCTTGGGCCTGTACAATTCGCGGATTGTTAAACTCATCAATAAGAAAGGGCAATTAAAAAGTTCGGTCATTATCGACGAGCTGCCCACAATCTATTTCAGGGGACTGGACAACCTGATCGCAACCGCCCGTAGCAACAAGGTAGCGGTTTGTTTGGGCTTTCAGGATTTCTCTCAACTTATACGTGATTATGGAGACAAAGAAAGTAAGGTCATCCAAAATACCGTTGGCAATATCTTTAGCGGACAAGTGGTCGGTGAAACTGCAAAAAGCCTTTCGGAACGATTCGGTAAGGTCTTGCAGAAACGCCAGAGTATGACCATCAACCGGAATGACAAGTCCACTTCCATATCCACACAACTGGACAGCCTTATTCCAGCTTCCAAAATTTCAACCCTAACGCAAGGGATGTTTGTGGGCGCCGTTTCGGACAACTTCGACGAACGTATTGAACAAAAGATCTTTCATGCTGAAATTGTAGTGGATAACGAAAAAGTGGCCGCCGAAACCAAAGCCTATAAAAAGATACCTGAGATTTTATCTTTTACTGATGAAAATGGGGAAGACCGTATGAAACAGGAAATAGAAGCCAATTACCGACAAGTGAAACGGGATATTGTACACATCATTGAAACCGAAATGGAACGTATCAAGAATGACCCGGATTTGCAACACTTGGTACAGCAAGAGTAATAGAAAAGCTGATTTAATGATAGCTTTTTTGGGATTACATAGCTCTTAACCCTACAGAAGATTTTTCTTGGGCAGTAGGATTAACCGTAATGGTTTCTTCCTGGTTTTCATCGTCTTCTTTAGGTTCAGGGGCAATGGATAACTGTATCTTCCTTTCAACGGCTGCCAGTTCCGTTTTCAGTTCGTTTAGTTTTTCTTCCTTGGGCCACACACCGCCCACCACTTCCTGAAGGATGGGAAGGTCTTTTTGAAATTCCGCTATGCTCTTTTGTTCCTTTTCGATATAACCGGGGATCTTTTCCAGTGCATTTAGAAAATTCCTCACCGCCAATTTAGGGTCACCTGCCATAATCCCATTGTTGTAGGTATATTTGATATTGCCCTCTCCCTGTACCATAAAACGGTTGACCTTTATGTCCATACCTTCTTTTTTGGACATTTCGGTTTTTACCAGCAGGCTAAAGCCATACAAACTACCGATTTCTTCATACTGCCCTCCGGTGCGTGCTTTGTCCGCAACCTGATTGAGCTTAGCGCCGATCTGTTTGACATCGGCATTGGGCGGTAATCCGTTCAACTGAACAGGGTTTAAAAGGGTGCTGTCCGGGTGTTTCCGTACACGACCTTGCAGGTTTTCCCAATCGGTGCTCATCCGTTTGAGCCTATTTTGGGCAGATTCAAGCATCTGTGTCAGATCATTCAGTTTGTACTTCGACCTGAATTTGGAACGATTGAACCTCTTCTTCTCACTTTCCAGGCTTGCCATCTGCTTTTCCAGTTTGGCTTTGTTCAACAAGTCCGTGTTCCCGGAAAGGATGGCCACGTACTCCGAAAAGTTCATACCGGTCTTCTCGTCCATCGCTCCCTCATCAATGGTGCGTTTGCCC
This sequence comes from Galbibacter kalidii, assembly GCF_026241135.1. Taxonomy (GTDB): domain Bacteria; phylum Bacteroidota; class Bacteroidia; order Flavobacteriales; family Flavobacteriaceae; genus Galbibacter. The sequence goes on along the minus strand of NZ_JAPFGA010000004.1, from coordinate 299,356 downwards.
AGGTTATTACTTTTCAACTGGTCGATGAAAAGCTGCTTGTTGAACAATACATTGAACTTATAACTGTCCAGTGATTTTTCCACGGCATAAATGAACACAGCTACCTTATTGTCCGCAAAATGTTTGGCGATCTCATTTCCGGTACGTATGCCACGCCCGTCCCGTTGTGCCAAGTCACTTGGTCGCCACGGGATATCCAAATGATGGAGGGCTACTGCCCGTTTCTGTCCGTTTACCCCCGTGCCCAGCTTTTCGGTAGAACCCATAATGACCCTTATCTTTCCCTCATTGATATCCTTGATGAACGCTTTCCGCTGTTTTTCATTTTTGGCTTCCTGCATAAACCGAACCTCGTGGGCAGGGATGCCGTGATCTTCCACGAGTTTGCGTTTCAGTTCTAAGTACACGTTCCACTGCCCGGATTTATAAGTTCCGAGGTCGGAGAATACAAACTGTGTCCCTTTTTGCCCATTGAATTTGTTATAATATTGGGCAATGGTACTAGCACAGTGTGAAGCCTTGTTATCGGGATGGTCTTCATATTTGCTACTGATCATCCGCATATCCAGCGACATTTTTCGGGCATAGTTAGTGGCAATAAGCATCTTAGCCTTTTCCTCCCGGGCATTCAATGGTGGTCTGCCCAGTAGCCGCGCATCCCCATTTTTGGCAAACTGCATCAACTTGTCGATAAAGACTTCCTGCTGCGGTGTTGGCGGGATGTGGTAGAGGATTTCGTTCTTTTCCGGACGGTCTATACCAATATCTTTGGCCGTGCGGTAATCGGTAATTTCCGAATAGAACTGTGCCAGTTCCGGAACCTTGATAAAGTAGCGGAAACGCTCTTTGGAGACAATATTATTGGCAACTGAAAACTCATAGTCCGTGGTCTTCCTTGCATAGATAGCAGCCCAGGCATCAAAACAATTGATGCCCTGTTTCTCCATAGCTTTTGGACGAAGGTATTTAAAGAGCAGGTACAGTTCCGTGAGCGAGTTGCTAATGGTCGTACCCGAAAGGAAGGTAGCCCCTAAATCCTTTCCGGTACGTTGCTGTATCGTTCTGATGGCAAAAAGCAGGTTCAGTGCCTTTTTGCTTCCCTGCATATTGCCCAATCCGGCAACACGATCGTGGCGGGTATTGAACATCAGGTTCTTGAACTTATGGCTTTCATCCACAAACAGGTGGTCAATCCCCATCATCTTGAAATCCACAACGTCATCTTTTCTGTTTTGGATGTCGTGTTCCAAGGTTTTGAGCTTGACCTCCAGGTTTTGTTTACGGACAATCACGCCCTTGAGCATCCCCCTTGAAATCTCTTTTCCCTGTGCTTCCAATGCGTTAAGGTTGTCCTCTACATTTTGCAGTTCGGCTTCCAGAATTTCCCTCTGCATTTCCGGGGATTGTGGTATCATTCCGAACTGATCGTGGGTAAGGATGATACAGTCCCAATCGTTGTTTTTGATATCCCCAAAAATCCGCAACCGCTTTTTCGGGGTAAAGTCATTCTTTCCGGGGTACAATATCTTGGCGTGGGGATAGGCCTTGCGATAGGTTTCCGCGATTTCGTGGACATTGGCTTTCAATCCGATGATCATCGGCTTATGGGTCAGCCCCAACCGTTTCATTTCCTGTGCGCCCGTACACATAATCAGTGTTTTTCCGGTACCTACTTCGTGGTCGCAAATACCACCACCGTTGAGCTTCAGCATCCATACGGCATCTTTCTGGCTGGCATACAAATCTTCAATACCTAATGTCTTACGGTCAAGTCCCGGGAATTCCTGATGGCTGCCATCGTACTGCGGACGGACAAAACAATTGAACGTATCGTTGTACCGATCGGTCAACCGCTTTTTAAAATCATCGTTTTGAGCGTGGAGCCAATCGCTAAAAGCCGTGCGTATCTCGTCAATTTTGGTGTTGGCCATCTGTATGGCTTCCATATCCCGGACTTTTACCTCTTTGTCACCGACAGTTACCTTTTTGGTAATATTGGGCGTGGTATTGATCAAGGCGTATTTCAATAACACGATACCGTCATAGGTACGGCTTTGGGACTGTATGGCATATTTTTCCCAAATATGGACGTTCTTGCCAGTACAGGAAATCGAAAAATCGTCCGTGCTTTCCGAATAATGGATGTTTACCTCTGTATTGAACAGGTAGGAAGCAAAGCGGGCATAAACCCCGGAAGGTATCCAACGCTCCCCAAGGTTAAAATCCAGTTCTTCAAACTCGATATGCCTTGGACGGGCTTCCTCCAAGGCTTTGAGGCTTTCTTTGGTCTCGGTATCGGCAGGGTGGTTTTCTATGTATTTTGTTACTGCTTGGGCTTTTTCCACCACGTTGCCCGCTATCCAACGTTCAGCAATGTCATATTCCTTTTTTAAAGGGTTGTAGAAAATGCGCCCGTGCAGTTCTTCTTTCAAGGTATCGGAAGACATTCCACTTATTTGGGACATAAATTCCAGATCAATGGTTCCGTACCGGTTAAGGGAAGCAGATAATGCTTCATCGGGATTCCCAGCGGCCAGTGCCGTTGTGGAGAAACTGACCGGTTGCTGGAAAATATCGGCTTTATGGATGACACCGCCCACTACACGTTCTAGATAAGGTATTTCATTTCCGGCACTATCGGTTTTGATGAGTTTGATGTTATCGGCACGATTCAGATTGCCATAGCGTTTTACAAAAGCATCGTACAGTTCATTGAGTTTTTTCCGTGCTTCCTGTTGCTCGGTCTGCTCCTCAGCTTCTTTTTGATAAAGGTTAAGGTACACATCCCTTACTTCGATATAGGCCTGTGCCTTAGATTTCTGTAAAGACGGCAACCGCAATGGGTGGAACATCGCATTTCCCCTATCTATATCAATATTTTTCAGGTAACCCACAATTCCTTTATCCGTTACGAGGCATTCATTGCGGTAAAAATCTTTCAGTTCTCCCGTATATGGGGTCGGTTCGGGAGCAGTATTGGTAACGGTTGGTTTTCCTGTCTGACCATTATCGGTCATTCCCGAAAACAGGTTTCCAAAAGTTTCCTTTTTTTTGCCGGATGCTTTTTTTCGGGAGGTGTTTTTGTTTTTTATTTGTTTGAAGACGGCTTGATTGTTCGATATAACTGCTTCGTCTATGGGGTTTTCAAGCTGGTCAAAAATACTCAATTGTACACCTTGGGATGTAATAGGGGCATCAGTTGCTTTTGTAGAAGGAGTTTGTGATTTTTTTTGTGTTAGAATGGCTTCTGTTTTTAAAGTCGTGGCGGTTGTCAGTGTTGCCTGAACATTGCCCACAGCTTCAATATTCTTTTCTCCTTTGTACAATGAAATGTCCAGACGCTTGGCAACATCTTCCAAAAGCATTTTTTGTAGGTCTTTGGAAATTCTCTCTACGCCATCACGGTGGGTATAGATCAGGGCAGGCTTTCCGTAAGGATTGGTATCCAATTTTTGGTCGGTATGGATAATCCTTGTATTGTCCTGAAAGAAAGCATTGCCCGGAGTATTGAACTGTGTCGGTTTGCTTTGGCATAACAGTTCTTCGGTTTCGGTCAGGTTTTGTTTTTCTGTATTCTTCTGTAGGATAATCAGGTCGCTACCGACTTCTGTACCTGCATAATCCGTAAACAGGTTATTGGGCAGTCTAATGGCTGAAACCAAATTATTGTTCTGCATCAATGCCCTGCGTATGGGTTCGTTCTTAGGGCTGTTTAAAACACCTTGCGAAGTGATAAATGCCAACAAACCACCCTCACGGAGCATATCGGTTCCTTTCAGGAAAAAGTAATTATGGATACTTCGGGCGGCCTGTACTTTTGCCGTGTCCCTGCTTCGGGAATAGGAAAGGTCGAAAACGGACGTATCCCCGAAAGGGATATTACTGGCTACTGCATCATAACTGTTTTGTTCCCTTTCGGGGATTTCTTCAAAACCACTGATATGGATGTTACTTTCAGGATAAAGCTGCTTTAAAATCTTGCCAGTAAGCAGGTCTTTTTCGTAAGCTGTAACATTTGCCGATTGGTTTTCTGAAAGGGATTCTATAAATGAACCAACACCTGCGGAGGGTTCCAAAAAATTGTCAATGTTCAGACCCCTATCACGCAATGTAGTGTAAATAGCTTCGATGACCTGTGGCGGTGTATAGAATGCGGTCAATACAGAGCTGCGCATACTGTCCACATACCTTCGGTATTGCTTTTCGTCCTTGGCATTTTCTTTTAACAGTTGATGGAGTTCCTGGGTAAGTGGAAAGAGTTCGTGCTCGGTTTTCCGCCAATAGTTGATATCTGTTTCATTCGCTATGGGGTTCAACACGAATTTAAGACCACCAAATCCGCTGTATTCTTCCAAGAGCATTCTTTCTCCTACACTGGCCTGCCGTTTCTCTTTTTCAAGTTTAAAAGCGAGCCTCAGGGCTTCGATGTTTTGCCTGAGATGGTAACGCTTATTGAAGCCCATTTTCCTCGATCCAGATGGCTATGGCTCCCGTCAATTCCGTATAGAGCAGTTCATAATCCGTACTGTAGGCAAAATCATCGGTAAGTTCATAGGTATTGAATACCGGCTCACAGACCGAAAGCATTCTGATGGCAAAAGGGCGTAATTCCTCATCGGCCATAACAGTGTCAAACTCATTACAGACCACTTGAAAAACAGTATCGAATTTGGAAAAATGCAGGCCTTCAAAAAGGATGTAATCAGCTATTTCATTACATTGCTCTATGGAGTTTCCGGCAATAAAGGCTCCTTCATAAGCATTGGCAGCCCAAGAAGCTCGTTGGTTAATAAAGGAGGTATCCCAGGCTATTTCCGGGAAGCTGGCATGTAATAGTTCCTCTAATTGTAACTTGAAATACGACAGGTCTTTTTGTGGTGTGTCCATATGGTGTTTTGTTTGAAATTTTATTTGAAGCCTAAATTAGAATAGGGAGTAAAGTCCTTCATGGAAGTGGTAGGGTTTGGCAGTGAAAGGGCACTTTTGACCCTATGGGTTTTTTACATCGATTAAAAAAGTTTATTTTCGCCCTCATAATTTTAAAACATAAACAGATGAAAGAACTAATCGAAAAGATCAGTACAGAGTTTGAAGCGTTCAATACAGATGCAGCATTACAATCAGAAAACGGAAACAAAGCCGCTGGGACCAGGGCACGTAAATCATCACTGGCACTGGAAAAACTATTGAAGGAATTCAGAAAAACTTCTGTAGCAGAATCTAAAAAATAGAAAGAACAAACCCTCTGAAAATCCAGAGGGTCCTTTTGTTATCGTTGGGAAAGTTTTTGAAGTATTTTACCGGCTTCAATATCCATTCTCGAAAAGGCAAACCACTTTTTACCCAGGTCTTTGAGTGAAGCCCCGATGTGGTATAGCTCCGTTCCGTCAATGATGAGGAAGCGGTCGTGGGCATCCGAAAAGGTTTCAACTTCAACCGAAGGATATTGGTTGTTGTACCGTTGTACATCCAGTTGTAATTGTTTATTAATGCTTTTGGTATAAATAGTGGCTGATACTGATTGGTTACGCTTTCCGAGCAAGGTCAGTACCGTATCGTCCACATAATTATCAATAAGGATGATAGAGCTTTTGGCATTGCGGATGATGTCCGATACAAAGGCATAGGCATCAAAAACCTGCCCGTCATAAAAAATTCCTTTTTCGCTGTGGAGCTTATCGCTTTCCAGGGCTTTAAAGATTTCTTCAAATTTCTGGTCGGCTTCCAGTTGTTTCAGTTCCATCTTGTCCAAGCGATGAAACAGGGAGGCATTACCGATAAGCATCCTTCGCATCTCTACAAAGGTTTCCATAATTTCAACACTGACTTTAATGGCAATTTTGGACCGGAGTACGGCAGAAGCCATTGCCACTCCCGACTCCGAAAAAACCATTGGAAAATAACGCCTTCCTCCGTGGTTCGAACTTGAGGTGCCAAATTGGAACCTCAAGTTTTCAACTTCCTCTTCAGTCAATTGAAAGCAGAACGAGTCCGGGAACCTTTCTATGTTTCTTTTCACGGCTCGATTGAGGTTCTTTGTCTCCACTTGATATAACGAAGCGAGATCGCTGTCCAACATCACTTGTTTACCACGTATGGTATAAATCAGGGTTTTGATTTTTTTGGGCGCAATGAGCGGTTTCTTTTCCATTACTTTTTGTAGGTTTTATTTTTTTCAAATTCAAAGGAACTTTCAGCTTTATCATCCAATATAATGTAGGCATTGAACTTTTTTCCCGATCTGCTTTTCATCCCTTTGATAAGTGAGGTTTTGCCTTTGCTCACAAGGCTTTCTATATTGGTCATACCGATTTGCACCCCGCACACTTTGCGAAACTGTAGCCAGTTGCACCCTTCACCAGGACATTTCACGATTTTGTCCCAGATAACCAAATGCCGGTTTTTACATTTTGGGCAAACCAGTTTGGGCAAGTTGTCTTTGGCAATAGAAGTTTGTAACAGTTCGTCGGTAATGGATGCGGCATAGGTTTCCATTTCCTTTTGAAAAGCTCTGGCATCAGCTTCGTTATTCTCGACTTTTTGTAAGGCCAGTTCCCATTCGGCGGTCATGGCTACATCGGCAATTTTCCTGTCCTTGACCAACTCGTACACCTGTAATCCTTTCTCAGTGGGGATAAGTGACTTCTTTTGCTTGCATATATACTGGCGCTTGAAAAGTGTTTCTATGATTGCTGACCGTGTAGCAGGTGTACCGATTCCTATGTTTTGCAAGGCTTTCCGTTCTTCTTTTCCCTCAATTTGTTTTCCGGCAGTTTCCATTGCGGATAACAAGCTTGCTTCAGTATAAAGTGCAGGCGGTTTGGTCTTTTTTTCCAATACGGAGACTTCTTTGATTTTGAGTTCATCATTCTTTTTTAATTGCGGAAGCTCTTGCACAGTTCCAGAATCTTTATCGGAAAAATTACCCCTTATGGTCCGCCATCCGGGTGTTAGTATTTTACATCCCCTTGTTGTAAACTCATAGTGCAGTACCTGTAAAACAATATCCGTTATTTCTTTATGGCAAGCATCGGATAGGGACTCCAGCAAGCGAAAGGCAATCAGGTCATAAACCGCATTTTCCCTGGCGGATAAAGCAGAAGGGATTTTTTCCGTGGTCAACAGTCCGTGATGGTCCGTTACACGTAAATCATTTACCATACGTTTATTGAACTGGCCCCACTTCATTCTGGATACATCCTGTCCGCAAGTTTCCCGATCCTGTAATGCCCTTGCAAGACTTGGGATTTCTGTCCAGATATCCTCCGGAATATACTTGCTTCCGGTTCTGGGATAGGTGATGAATTTCTTTTCATAGAGGCTTTGGGCAATGTTCAGGGTTTCTTTTGCTGAAAGGTTCAACTTTTTGTTGGCTTCTTTTTGCAGGCCTGTCAGATCAAAGAGCAAGGGCGGTTGTTCCGTAACGTTTTTGGTTTCTACGGATGTGATGGTAGCCTTACCGTTCCTTTCAATAGCCCTTAACGCGTTTTCTACTTGTTTTTTGTCTTCCCATTTGGTTTTGGAAAGGCTTTTAAAGGTGATAAATTCCTTTTGGTGCCTCAATTGGATTTGCCAGTATTTCTGTACCGAAAATTTCTTGTTTTCCAGATACCGCCTGCATATCAATGCCAACGTTGGTGTTTGTACCCTACCAAGCGAGTAAATACCATTACCTGCGGCAATGGAGAGGGCTTGTGTAGCATTGATGCCCACCAACCAGTCGGCACGGTTTCTGCCTTGCGCGGCCCGGTACAATCCATCAAAATCGCTTCCGGGCTTTAAATTGTCAAAGCCCTGCTTAATGGCTTTTTCAGTCAGGGAGCTGATCCACAGTCGCTCAAAAGGTTTGTCGCATTTAAGGCATTCATAAATGTATCGGAATATCAGTTCCCCCTCACGTCCGGCATCGGTAGCGGCGATGATGGAGTCACAACCATTAAAGAGCAGTTCGATAACCTTCAGTTGCTTTACCGCCCTCGGATCAGCATTGTGCAACTCTCCCTTTTTTACTTTTCGTACCGTTAGTTGGAACGGATCAGGCAAAATAGGCAGGTTTTCTTTTCTAAAGCCGGTCAATCCATAATCTTCCGGCATTTCCAGCCCTATCAGATGCCCAAAAGCCCAGGTAACTTGATAACCATTACCCGTTAAATAGCCATCCTGTTTTTCGGAGGCTCCCAACAAGCGGGCGATTTCCCGAGCCACGCTCGGCTTTTCTGCAATCACTGTTTTCATACCATATTGTTTTTATGGACTACATTTTTCTGCCTTTGGATTTTGCAGGGGCTTTTGGTTTTTGTTGCTCTTGCTGTTCTTTGCTGTCAGGGTTCTTTTGTCCCGATTTTAAAGGCTTTTTGATGTTCTTGGTCGCCTCATTGGTTTTACCTTCCGAATTGACCGCTTTCTGTGTTTTATGAGCTTCAGTGGGTTGCACCTGTACTTTGATTTTATTTGGGTTTTTGAACGAAAAGCCTGTTTTACCTGTTTCCTTGTTGTAGGTAATATACCCTTGGTACTTTTGCCCTTTTTTATCTACCAGACCACTTATATAAACAGTTTGGCCATCCTTGAACTTTTCATATTGCTTATCGGTAAGTTCTTTTCCTCTGAAGGTTCTTGGAACTTCATGGGATTGGTTCTGCTGATTGCTTTGTACTTGTTTCTTCACATTGTTCCTGTCAAAAAGAAACTCTACATAGCGTTTGTCCGCATTGAACTGTACCGTTGCATTGAACGGGGTTCCTTTTTTGGAAATCATTCCCTCTAAATGGAGGGGCTTACCTTCCTGTAAAGTCTGTTTTTGTTCTTCGTTGAGAGTGATTCCTTTGATTTCGTCGGGGATTTTCATCCACTCCGTGCGCAGGGCGACCAATTCATTGGTCAATCGGTCCACGCTGATAATGGATGGAATGGTTTCCCCTGTTTTGGGATTGGTCAGGTTCACCACACGTCCCATATTCCCTGTATCCAATAAGTTTTCCTTATCTTCTTTGCTGAACTCGTGGCCGAAAAATGGAAAGTCCAGATTGGGTTCTTTACGGATCCCGTGGATGGCACCGACTACTTTCCCTTCACTGTTTTGTTGCAAAGACAAACGGGCATCCATCCGTATGACCGCCGTTCCCAGATTAACGCTGACAGGCACCAATTGATTTGTTTTGTACCCTTTTAACAGGGGGTCGAGCAAATTTTTCTTTTCGAGACGTTCCTTGCTCAACCCCAGGTTGGCCATAGTCTCCCAATCAATTTGCTCTGGCTGGTAACGGTACCCATTGGTTTTGGGTGTTTGCGTTGTTTCTTGTTTTGTTTCCATAGTATTCTGATTTTCTTGTGTTATATCTTTTTGTGGTTCCGGGTTTATTTCATATTGATCCATTAATTGCTTGCCCTCTTTGGTAGGGGCTTTTAAGTGCTTTTGAATTTGCTTTGCTGTTTCTGTGGCAAGGGCTCGTGGCACTTTGAAAAATGAAAAATCGGTAGGGTTCTTCAATTGGCTGTAAAAATTGGAAAAGAAATTGGAGATGAAATCCCCATGCCTGTCCACACGCATAAACTGGTTCTGGTTTTTTTTGGTAGGGTCAACAGTTTCCAGTTTGCCATCTTCGTCCACCCCCTTTACGGCCTGGATTTTTTTCTTTTCCTTATCGAGAACCAGTAAGATGTCCGATAATTGTTCCGGGGTATTCTGATTACCTAAAATTTCTTCACCCATAATTTTATATTTTGAGTTTCATCCAGACGAAAGTAAAAGGTGCCATCATAGCTATATAAATATTGGCGCTCATTGGCAGTATTTGTCATTTGCTGGCTTTCTTCTTGGAAGATGATGCCGTAAAACTCTCCCTGATGAACTGGTGCACATCCGAAAGTTTATAATAGAGTTTCCCACTGATGGTGTAATACGACAGCTTTCCGGAAGACCGGTAACGTTGCAAAGAGCGGTTACTTATTTTGAGCATCTGGAGCAGGTCTTGGTTGTCCAACAATTCTTCCCCATCAATACTGTTCCAGTTTCTTTGCGTATCCCCTATGCGGTCATCCAGCATATCAAACCGGCTCATAATGCGTTCCATCCAATTGATAAATTCCATTCTGTCAATATTCATATGGGCAGGACTTTAGGATTACTTTCTTTAATTATCGAGTTTCTTTCAATGTCTATGATTTCCATTTTTAATGATTTATTGCGTTTGAATAGGCAAAATTGAAGAAGAGCTATAAATTATTCTTACAAGGAAAAGCCAAGCAACAACCAAGTAAATGTCATTTTTAACAATTTTTAACACTTATGTAAATCACTGTTTGTTAGTTAATTGTGTTTTTTTAGAATTATTTATTGGCGAGTGGATAGGTATTGCCAATGGGTACTTTATGGGTAAGGAAAATTAAAAAGCAGCTATGCATTTGATAAGGGTCTGTCAGGCATAACTGCTTAATGAACTGGAAAGTAAAAGTAGTTGCTCATAAATTTTTGTCCATATATTGTTCTAAAGATTTTTTCAAATGATTTAAAAATATGGTTCTGTCATCTGCACGGTCTTTCATACGATGAAAGGCATGGTGGATATCTCCCAATTGAACGCTGAACAATTCTTGAAATAGGATACTTAACTTCTTTAGGCTTATACGGCCATTGGAAATAGAACCGGTAACATGAAGAGCATAGAGCAGTTCAATCAGGGCATTTTTTGAATCAGTCCAACGAACTTTCCCATTTTCAAATGGCATGACTGTGGTTAACGTACCTGGATGATTGTAAGGCTCTATTTTTGAAAGGAGATAGGTATAAAGTAATTCATTGGCAATGATGCGTGCGATTTTGTAGTCGTAATAGGTCGAAAAATGGGTGTCTATCTCAAAGACAAAACTGTTCAACCCATCATAAAAATTGATATGCCCCAACCTAAAATAGATTTCGTCCTTATCAGTTCGGCCAGATCGGTAATATCTATAGAAATTAGAATTCAGGATATGAACTTTAAATTCCCTTTTTAAATCCTTCATATGGTTGGAATAGTAGGTGTTGTACAGCTTTCCATTGCTCACGGGACGGGTTGTTTCTATTCGCGAAAGCTTGTTGTAATAAACGAGCTTACCCAGGATTTTTGGTTTTATCTGCTTGAAAAAACTAATTTCTTCTCGCATGTCTGAGAATCCTTGCCTTAATACGTGGGTTTTCAGTTCATTAAGTAAATCCTTGGTGAAAATTATCATTTTGTACGTTTCATCAATAATGTTGTCACTGTAAAAGCTCACATTTTTTTCTTTTGATTTGATGCGTTCTAGTGCTTCTTGGTAAATAGAATTTGTCATAATTAATTTAAATTTTAAGTGAATAATGCTTGAAACATTCAACTTAAAAATTTTATTCTCCAATTAGAGAATTAATTAAATAAATCTATATGTTTATAGCTAACAAAAGCACATAAAAAATATTTCATTAATTTTTGAGGCTCTTTTAAACTATTAAGTTTTTGAGCTTTAATTGAAAGAATAAGGATTCAACCTTGCTTTTTAATTTTATAGATTGTGTGTCTATATAAGAAGAGAAAATGAAGAAATAGGATGGTTGTGTATTAAATTTTGTGATTTTAGTAGTTATCAAAAGAAGGCAGTAAACAACATTACTAAACCCTTAACTGCAATGATTACCCAACTTGCAAACTATTTTTAGCGTTTCTCATCTTTTTTTGAAAAAAAACCAAATAAGTTTTTTCCATTCAGGTCGGTTAAAATTCTTGGCAGAGTAGTCTTCACAGTAAATGCCTTTGACTTCGATATTGTTGTACCTGCAATATTTCAGTAAGCGGTCTTCCTGTTCGGGTAAGGAGTATCCCTTTCTCTTTTGTTCGTCCGTGCTGACAAGGACATATAAGTAAGCTGTTTTCATTTGAATTAATGTAATTGTTTGAGGTTTAAGGTTAGTACTTCTTATTGAATTTCAAAATACTGACAATCAATAAATAACGAAATGAATCTATCCGACCGTATAATTTGAAATTATTCAAAAGAATTTCTCTATACAATGCAGCAATTAGTAAAAGGATAGACATAGATTGTTACTAATTCAAACTACAAAAAACAATCTGTTGACAGATAAAACAGCAGGATGTCTGCTGAATGCCTCTAGGGGAAGTCATTTGGTGGTGAAAAAGTAAATGGGTATTCCTTTTTGTATTTAATGACAAGAGGATTTTTTTATTTAATATTTTAAATTTGAAAATCTCTACAAAATAATTTTATTTAAATAATGAAATTTTTCATACCTTTGTAGTGAATTTGAAATAATCTACAAATTAAATGAAGGTAAAATTAGGGGACATTGCTCAATTGCAATTTGGTTTATATGTAAAACCTAAGAATGTTGGAGATGCGGTCTATTTGCAAGCCAAGCATTTTGATGATTGGGGCAATCAAATAGATGAAGTTGATACTTTCGTTGAGATAGACCAAAAAAAGAAAGCTCACCTTCTTGAAGATGGGGATATTTTACTAGTTGGAAAAGGAATGAGGAACTTTGCTTGGACTTACAACAGGGAATTTGGCCCGGCAATAGCGTCTTCAATATTTTTTGTTATCAAACCTGATCCATTAAAGGTGATACCTGAATTTCTGACTACATTATTTAATATGCCTCAAACACAGGCTTATTTTCAGACTCTTGGTGTAGGGAGCTCTATTCCTTCCATTCGTAAATCTGAATTGGAAGCTTTTACAGTAAAGCTTCCTTCCTTGGAATTACAACAAAAAGCAATTGCTATTAAATCTTTGCATTATAAGGATATGGAAATATCAAAGCAGATTATTTCAGAAAAACAAAAAGTATATCAAGCCATCATTAAAAATATAATTTATCAAAAAGCATGATTAAAAAACCGATTACACAGAACGAGATTAACAATATTGTTTGGAAGGCATGTGACACATTTAGAGGTGTTATTGATCCATCCCAGTACAAGGATTATATCCTGACTATGCTTTTTGTAAAATATGTTTCAGATGTATGGAAAGATAAAAAGAATTTCTATGCAGAGAAGTATAGTGGTGATGAAATAAGAGTACAAAGAGCATTAAAGAATGAGCGTTTCCAGTTACCCGATACTTGTACTTTCGACTATTTATTTGAAAACAGAAATGCTGCAAATATTGGTGAATTAATCAATACTGCTCTGGAAAGTATGGAGGATGCCAACCGAAGTAAACTGGAACGTGTATTTCGAAATATTGACTTCAATTCAGAAGCAAACCTTGGTCAGACTAAAGATAGAAACAGAAGGCTTAAAAATCTATTGGTTGACTTTTCTGCACTAGATTTACAGCCTTCACATTTAGAGGATAATGATGTTATTGGTGATGCTTATGAATATCTTATTGAAAAGTTTGCCAGTGATGCCGGAAAGAAAGCGGGGGAATTTTATACTCCTGCCCAGGTTTCGAAACTATTAGCTAAGCTGCTCAATCCCCAGCCGGGAGACCGTATCATTGATCCTACCTGTGGTTCAGGTTCATTGTTAATTAAGCTAGCTAAAGAGGTTGGAAATAAAAACTATTCTCTCTATGGTCAGGAAATCAATGGAAGCACCTGGGCGCTTGCTCGTATGAACATGTTTTTACATGAGATAGATGATGCTACTATTGAATGGGGAGATACTTTGAACAATCCTAAGTTGCTGGAAGAGGATAGCCTGCTTAAAGGAAATATAGTGGGAGCAAATCCTCCATTCTCATTAGATAAATGGGGAGCTGACAATGCTATTTCTGATCAGTTTAATCGTTTCCATAGAGGAACTCCACCAAAGAGCAAGGGGGATTATGCTTTTGTTTCTCACATGATTGAGTCTACGTATCACGACACAGGTCGGGTTGGGGTTATTCTACCTCATGGAGTGCTTTTCAGGGGAAGCAGTGAAAGTAAAATAAGAAAGCAATTAATTGAAGAAAACTTGCTGGAAGCGGTGGTTGGATTGCCAGCTAACTTGTTTTATGGAACAAGTATTCCTGCTGCTATCCTCATTTTTAATAGAGCAAAGGGAAAGAATAAAGATATCCTTTTTATAGATGCCAGTGAGGGTTATGAATCCAGCACAAATCAGAATCGTCTGCAAGATACGGACATAGATAAGATTGTCAATACATACCGCGCATTTCAAGAAGCTATTCCTTTGACTGGGGGTGAAAGTAAAGTGTTGGAAGAAAAATATGCGTATCGAGCCACTATTCAAGAAGTGGAAGAAAACGAATACAATCTCAACATACCTCGCTATGTAGATACATTTGAGGAGGATGAGGAGATTGATGTTGCTGCAACACAAAGCAATATCACAGAATTGAAAAAGAAGCTTGCAATAGTTGAAGGACAGATGAGTAAATATCTAAATGAACTGGGATTTTAAATGAGTAAAAATTTAAACATAGAAACTGATTCAAGCACTTTTCATTGGGTTGAAAGACCTCTGTTTGAAGTCTGCAATTTGAGTAAAGGAGAACAATTAAACAAGAAGCTTCTTGATGAATCTGGAATATACCCTTCATACAGTGGAGGAATTACTCCTTCAGGATATACTAATGAATGGAATACTGATGAGAATACCATTATTATTAGTGAAGGAGGAAATTCATGTGGATACGTCAATTTTATAACACAGAAGTTTTGGGCTGGAGGTCATTGTTATGTGGTAGATTTAAAGGATCATCAAGTTGACAAACAATTCTTGTTTCATCAACTCAAATTCAATGAAAAGAAAATTATGCGACTTAGGGTTGGTTCAGGTCTTCCCAATATTCAAAAAAAGGACTTAGCATTATTAAAGCTTAACTTCCCGCCTCTTGAATTTCAATCGAAACTTGCAGCTATTCTGTCATTATGGAATAAGGCCATTGTAGATACAGAACGACTACTAAGCGAATGTGAAAGAAGAAAGAAAGGGCTAAAGCAGCAGTTATTATCTGGTAAAGTAAGGTTTAGTGAATTTGCAAAAGACAAGTCATCTGTTAAAACACCCGCGGGTGAATTACCTGAAGATTGGGGACTAAAGCATATATCGGATATTGTTCAGCGTGTTAGAAAACCATTTAAGCCTGAACATGAAAAATTGTATCGGGAAATTGGCATACGTTCTCATTGCAAGGGAATTTTTCATAAAGAAAAAGTCACTGGAGCAAGTCTTGGCAATAAGTCTGTTTTCTGGATTCAACCAGATTGTTTTGTGGTCAATATTGTATTTGCATGGGAACATGCCATTGCTAAAACCACAAAAGCAGAAGCTGGTATGATAGCCTCTCATCGTTTCCCAATGTACAAGCCTAAAAAAGGCGTTCTTGATTTGGACTACCTTTTATACTACTTCAAAACAGCCAGAGGGAAACACCTTTTAGGTTTAGCCTCTCCTGGAGGAGCAGGACGAAACAAAACCTTGGGTCAGGGAGAGTTTGCCAAGCTAAAAATCCCTGTACCCTCTCTAGAAGAACAAAAAAAGATTGTATCGGTGCTTTCCGAGGCGGATAAAGAAATAGAGCTATTACAACAACAAATATATACCCTGAAAGAGCAAAAGAAGGGCTTAATGCAAAAGCTATTGACTGGTGAAGTGAGGGTTAAAATTGATTGATATGAGTGAAGTAAACGAAATAGCTACTGAACAATCAGAAACATTGGTTTCTGAAATCAAACATTTTGCTAATGGGCTACCCTATTGGGGAAGGTTTTTAGCTGCTAAAATTTTTGAAAATGAGGATATTGATGACGGAGTAATTGATGAAGCCTACGAATTGCTTTTGGAAGAGTTAGGTATAAAAGAAAGTCAAGGGCATGATGATATTACTTTTGAGAATCCTGATTTTACAGAAGGCTCTTATGGTACACAGGTTGTTTTTGAAAAACTGGAGAACATTGAAGGTGTAAACGCATTGTGTGAAGGGCAGCAAGTTCTGTTTGATGATAAATTTACTTTGATTTTTGGTGCAAATGGAGCAGGTAAATCGGGTTATGTAAGACTTCTGAAACAAGTTTTTCATTCTCGCTCTAGGGAAACCATAAAGCCCAATATAAATGAAGAAAATCCAAAAGACGTAAAAGCGAGCTTTACGTTTAAGAAAGATAATATTGCATTGCCTTTGTCTTACCCAACAGATGAAATTAACAGCGTATTTGAACAATTTGCTGTATTTGATGGCGATAGTGCTCAAAAGTATCTCAAAGAAAAAAATCGATTTAATTTCAGACCATCCGGTTTAAACTTCTTCGGAAAATACAATGTTGCAATAAATAAACTAGAGGCTAAACTCAAATCACATATTGAACAAAAAGATACCGAAAACAACCTAGAAGCATTATTTGAAGGTGAATCAGCTATTAAAGCCTTTGTACAAACTGTTTCTAAAAATACAACAGAGGAGCAAATTGCTCAATACACTCCTTTTTCAGACGAAGACAAGCAAAAGCAAGAACAGGTTGAAAAAGAATATGATGAGTTGAGCGTAAAGGTTAATTCGAGTAAAAAGGAAATTGAAGCTCTTGAAAAGGTAAAGGCACTCATTCCTCCTAAAATAAATGAATTAACAACCTTAAACACTCATTTTACAACTGAAAAACTAAACGAGTATAATAAGTTAATCACTGACCTTAAAGCTTTTGAAATACAAGCGAAAAGTGAAGGTGTAAGTAATTTTAGTACGGATAAATTAAAAGATATTGGCTCTACTGAATGGAAGTCGTTTATTTCTTCTGCGGATGCTTTTGCCAAGAAACAAAATCCTAACTACCCTGCAAATGATGAATCTTGTCTGCTGTGTCATCAACCATTAGGTGAGAATGCAAAAGATTTGATATTAAAGTACTGGACGTTTATAAAAAGTGAAGCCGAACAAAATCTGAATACTCATATTCAAACACTAACTTCTAAAATCAATGTTCTCAAAGGGTTGAATTTTGACCTTTTAAAAGAAGATAGTGTATTGGGAGCGTGGATAAAAACAAATCATGTATCCACTTATACCAACATTACAACTCAGTTGGATAAGTTAAATACATTGTGTGAGAACATTACTTCCGCTCTCGATAAACGAGAAACATTTCAAACCACTTCCATTGAAGTCAAAACAGATCAACTGACGACTTTAGAGACTGATATTGCAAATTCTGTTACGCAGCTTAAAAGTGATGAGCTGGTTACAAAGCTATCGAAATTGAAAAAGGAAAAGACCTTCCTACTCCACAAACAGAAGTACAATCAGCATTTATCTAAAGTACAAGACCTAGTAGCAAACCTAAAATGGGTTGACAAGGTAAATAAAGTCAAATATAAGAAACGAAAAGTTACCGATACCGAGAAGCTGCTTTCCAATAAATACTTCAATGATGAGTATGTGTTGGCTTTTAATGAAATCTGTGAAGAGCTGAATGGAAATTTTGGCATCACCATCAATCATACTGGTTCAGGAGGTACATCGTTCAGACAACTAGAATTAAAAGGAAATTCACCTTCTGCAATTTTAAGTGAGGGCGAGCAAAAGGTTATTGCCATTGCAGACTTTTTGGCTGAAATGAAAATGTCAGAAATTAATCAGGGCTTAATTTTTGATGATCCAGTAAACTCTTTGGATGATGATAGAAAAGAGATTATAGCGAAGTGTATTGCCAAAGAATGTACAACTAAGCAAGTAATCGTTTTTACACATGATAAGCCCTTCTTCCATCATGTAAGTAATGCTGTTGAGCAATTGGATTTGAGTTTTAAAAACCACATGATAGAAAGTGTTGGTAAGGTGTATTTAGATAATTCACCAAGAATTGAGTCAAAATATAAGAATACAGAAATACCGTATAGTCATTTAAGGCGTAGTCGAACAGCTTTGCCAGAGGAACGTGCTTTGATTTTAGCTCATGGCTTCGCTTCCTTAGCAACCTGCTACGAATATTTTGTTAAAAACAATATGCTTAGAAGTATTATAAGTCCATTTGATAAGCATATAAAGCTGTCTAAAATCAAGGAAATCAAATTAGATGATAACTTTTCTGAGAAGTTCGTGCAGCACTACGGCAATGTGTGTGATTTGAAAGAAGGGCACCTTCCTTCTGATAGTTATAGTAATCAAGAAATTAACTCTGACCTTCTAGAAGAAGAAATAAACAAATTGAATCAACTAAAGGAAGAGTATAAAAACATTTAAGATATATGCAGTTAAATTACTTTCCCATACAATTTGATTTTTCAGATTACCAAGTAATCACAGAGCCTTATTCTGATGAACGTTTACAAGAGTTGAGGCAGGTGTATAATACTTCATATTCTTTTTTTAGAGATGGTAACTTAATTGTAATATCTAATAAGGAAGATGAAGAAAACCAACTTACCGGAAAGGTAGAAAAGCGTTCGGTATTTGATGATTCAAAAGTTACCGCATCATTGGTTAAGCATATCTTTTTTAGAACCTTTAAAGACCGCTTTCAGGGGTTTATACCTGTTGATTTTTATCCTTTTCGTTTTTACTCACGCCAAGAAAGGGATGATTTAATTTTAAATTTTCTACCAGAAAGATTAAAACATAAAATAGCGTTCAAAAAACTCATTGAAGTACAACTCCGAGAAACAAATATCAATGACTCTAAAGGATTTGCATTTTTAGTTAATATTCGCAGAAACTGGGTATTTAATATCTCATGTTTGGAGCTATATCAGGAAGGTTTTGATTTAGTTGATTTTGAAGTATTGCATACCGAAACTCTCCCGGGGTTAGATAATATACTTGCTCCTAACGAAGATTTTGTAGGGGTTATAAAATCTATTAGTGGCAATATGGCTATAGTTACCACAAATGAAGGTGAAGAAAGCTATCCACTAAATGAACTCTTCATTCGTAAAACGAAGAGGAATATTCAATCCTATTTGAACTTTGCTATTAATGAGCAAAAATGTGATCAAATATTAGAAGCTGTAAAACAAGAACGTATTAAGAAACAAAATCCAGTAAATCAGTTTAATGAAATAAATAAAATAGCAAAGCATCTTTTTTCGGATGGTGTTAATCCAATTTTATTTCAAAACAGAGATGGATTTTGTTTTAAAGTGGATGCATCACCATTACAAGTGCAAAATAGCATGTATTTGCAAACACCAACATTTATTTATGATCATGCTGGTACAAAAATGAACAATATAAATGCTGATATGGGATTGTCTAACTATGGCCCT
The DNA here is from genome assembly GCF_026241135.1 of Galbibacter kalidii. Taxonomy (GTDB): domain Bacteria; phylum Bacteroidota; class Bacteroidia; order Flavobacteriales; family Flavobacteriaceae; genus Galbibacter. Next base: position 280,166 of record NZ_JAPFGA010000004.1, on the reverse strand, counting down.
TATGACAGCATTAGTTTTGATATAAAAAATCCAAGAATAATTAGTATTTGCCATAGAGCCAAACGAGGTGATTTTACAAGATTCTTATCCCATTTAAAGGATGGTATAGCAAACTCCCGATACTTCCAAAAAGGATTACTTAAAAAATATGAACTTCAGGAGATAAATTATGATATACAGGAAATTTCTGATTACGACCTAAAGGATTATTTTGGTATAATAAGTAATTATGATGATGAAAAGCCACATCTTGCTATAATCGAGATACCTGATAGATTTAGAGCTCTTTCAGATAGGGATAATCCATATTATAAGATTAAAGCGAAGCTACTTTCTTTAGAAATACCGGTACAATTTGTAAGGTCATCTACCATATCTAAATATACAGAATATATATTAAACCCATTAGCTCTTCAAATCTATGCAAAGCTTGGAGGAACACCGTGGGTATTGCCCGCTCAAAGGTCGGTTGATAGAGAAATCGTAATTGGAATAGGTCATAGTTGGTTAAGAAGTACTATTTACAAGGGTGCTGAAAGTAGTCGTGTTGTAGGGATAACCACCTTCATGTCAAGTGATGGGCAATATCTTTTGGGAGATAAGGTAAAGGAAGTTCCGTACGAAAGTTATTTTGAAGAATTGCTCAAAAGTCTAAAAAGTTCTATTAGCCGTCTTTCAGATGAATACGCATGGCAAGAAGGAGATACTGTAAGATTGATCTTTCACATATTTAAACCCATCAAAAATGTGGAGTTTGAAGTTATTAGTCAGTTGGTTAAAGAAATAAGCCAGTTTAATATCAAGTTTGCTTTCGTAACCATAAGCAAAAGCCATCCAAGTATTCTATTTGATACTGGTCAACAGGGAGAATCAAAATATGGTTCGAATCAAATAATAGGGAAATATATTCCACAGCGAGGAAGTAATGTCTTTATAGACGATGAAACATGTTTAGTACAGATGCTAGGAGCAAGAGAATTAAAAACGGCTAAGCATGGTATGAGTACACCTATTCAAATAAAAATAAGAAAGCCTCAGGGGAATTATGATAATCCGGAATTAAAAGACTTGATGTTTTATGATTTGAATTACATCACTCAACAGATTTATTCATTCACATATTTATCATGGAGGGGCTTTTTACCGAGAGAAGAACCTGCCACCATGTTGTATTCTAACCTTATTTCAAGATTACTTGGGAAAATGAGAAATATACCAGAATGGGATGCAGATAAATTGAACTATACATTAAAGCATAAAAAATGGTTTTTATAGAAGAAAAACATAGTTATCTGAGCAGTTTGGCCAATCAACCTAAGCAAAGCGCTCTATATGCATTAGTTTCTGATGAGATTTTACAATTACCACAAGGTAACTTTTCAGAAACTGATTCAATTTATTATTCTTCTATTCAAGCCATTAAAAAGAATTCAAGAGAAGAATTCAATTCTCAATATGCCAAAATATCAAAACGTAAAGTTTCAGAGAACTCTGTAGCTCCTTTTATTCATGATGATTTTTTGATATTCACTTTAGTTATTGGAGTTTTAAAATTTGAATTAGAAAAAGACTGGCTATTAGGTGTAATAACCAAGCGAGCTAAAAATGCTACCACAACCACTTTTGAAAATCTTTTAACTGAAAATTATCAAAGCAAGGCCAACATCCATTCTTTAATCTTAACGTTTTTGTTTTTATTGGATAAATCTAAAATTACTAATGAGTTATTAGTGGAAGCTTACAATTCAATGAGTGACATCACACAATCTTTTAAAAGTGATTTCATTCGTATTATTCATTACAGAGCTTTTGATTTAATTATTCAATTTAAACTGCCTAGAGATACAGACCGAATATCGAAGTTATTGGAATTCGAAACTAGATTTAAGAAAAGAATAAATGTTATTACTTACCTAACCTACAACATTTTATTACTTCTGATTTTAATAGGGGCTTATCGTATTCTACATTCACTTCCAGAAGATTTGAAGTCAAAGATTAACGAGGTTGGAATTTTAATTGGAATCGGTGGTGTAGGGTTGTTTGGTAATATCATTCCAAAATGGAGAATGAAATTTAAGGAATTGATATTTAGATTTTTTGGATATCGAAATACACAGTAATTATGAATGTACCATCATTTAAAGAAGATCATATTTCACAGCTTCCTGCATTGAAACTGCTTATGAATATGGGATGGAAATACCTTTCTCCTGAACAAGCTTTGGAAGCTCGTGGAGGTAGAACATCCAATGTGCTGTTGGAGACAATTTTGAAGAGTCAGCTTCAAATTATCAACGCTATTGAATACAAGGGAAAAGAATTCCCCTTTTCTGATGTCAATGTAAACAACGCAATTCTCGCCATTCGTGACCTACCTGTTCAGGATGGTTTTATTGCTGCCAATAAAGCCTTTTATGAACTGATAACATTAGGCAGGAGCTTTGAGCAATCTGTATTAGGAGACAAAAAAAGCTTCTCATTCCATTACATAGATTGGAAACATCCTGAAAACAACACTTATCACGTATCAGAAGAGTTTAGTGTACTCAGAAGTGGCAGCAGTGAGCATTATCGCCCTGATATTGTATTGTTCATCAATGGAATTCCGGTAGTGGTTATCGAGTGCAAAAGTCCAAAGATTAAAGATCCCATTGATAAGGCTATAGAACAACACTTAAGAAATCAGCAAGAAGATGGTATTCGTTCTTTATACCAATACTCAAATTTAATAATTGGTTTGGCTTGTCATGAGGCAAAATATGCTACTACAGCTACTCAAAAGGAGTTTTGGAGCTTCTGGAAAGAACTATTCAAAACCAAATTAGAGGAAACCGCATGGCTTGGTAAACTCCAAAACCTGAAAAATCAGCCGTTACCTATCAACGAAAGAACAACACTTTTTCAAGAACGGTACAAGAATATATGGGCTTACTTCCAAAACCTAGAAAAGGAAGAACAGGCAATCACCGAACAAGACAAGTTACTATTTAGCCTATGTCGCCCCGAAAGACTTTTAGACCTATTCTTCAACTTTAGTCTATATGATGACGGCATCAAAAAAATAACAAGGTATCAGCAATATTTTGCTGTACATAATACCTTAAATAAAGTCGTTAAAACGGATAATGAAGGATTAAGAAAAGGTGGTGTGATCTGGCATACCCAGGGAAGCGGTAAGTCCCTAACTATGGCCATGTTGGCTCAACTGATTGCTACACACCCTCAAATCAAGAATCCCAAAATCATATTGGTCACAGACCGTATTGATTTGGATGACCAAATAACAGAGACTTTTAAGAAGTGTCAAATCCCTGTTGAAAATGCTCAGACAGGTAAACATTTGGTAGAACTCCTTTCAAGGACAGGAGACACAGTTATCACTACCCTAATTCACAAGTTTGAAGCTGCTGTTAACCAAGCTAAAAAAGGATTTGACTCGCCCGATATCTTCGTTTTGGTAGATGAGGGACATAGAAGTCAATATGGTACATTCAACATCAAAATGCAAAAGGTATTTCCTAAAGGATGTTTTATCGCCTTCACAGGAACACCTTTAATGAAGAAAGAGAAAAGTACTGCGAATCGCTTTGGTGGTTTGATAGATGTGTACTCCATCACTGATGCGGTAGAAGATGGAGCTGTGGTTCCACTGCTCTATGAAGGTCGCCACAACCTGATTGAGGTTAATGAAAAGCCTTTGGATAATTACTTTGATCGGATATCCGAACCACTTACTCCTTATGGTAAATCTGCACTCAAGCGCAAATTCAGCTCAACCAATCAACTCAATAAAGCGGAAGAGATTATCTATGCTCGTGCTTGGGACATTTCTGACCACTATGAACAAAACGTACAAGACATATTTTTTGGTAGCTTAAAAGCAAAGGGGCAGTTAGTAGCTCCTAATAAAACCACCGCAATCCGCTACCGAGAATTTATTAAGGAAATTGGTAAAGTAACTTGTGAAGTTCTTATCTCTCCTCCTGATGTTCGGGAGAATTATGAGGATGCTTTTGAAGAAAGTGAGGATTTGATATTGAAGTTTTGGAAAGCCATGATGGACAAATATGGTAGTCCTGAGAACTATGAAAAATCACTAATAAATTCATTTAAAAAGCAAGACCATCCTGAAATTATCATAGTGGTGGACAAATTGCTTACGGGATTTGATGCCCCAAACAACTACGTTTTATATCTCACCCGACAGCTTAAGGAACATACCTTGCTTCAAGCTATCGCTAGAGTGAATCGTTTAGCTCCGGGCAAGGAACATGGATTGATTATTGACTATTATGGTAATCTGGAGAACCTGGATATGGCATTAGAAACCTACTCAGGGGCAGATAACTATGATGCAGCTGATTTGGAAGGTACATTAACCAACATCAGTGAAGAAATAAAGAAATTACCTCAGGCTCACTCAGAAGTATGGGATATCTTCAAAGAAGTGAAAAACAAGTATGACGAACCTGCTTATGAAGAATTATTGCAGGACGAAGCCATTCGACACATTTTTTATGAAAAAGTTTCGGCTTTCTCTCGCTTGTTAAAGCTAGCTCTATCGAGTTTTGAGTTTATTAGCAAAACTCCTGAGCTGCAAATAAATAAATACAAGCAGGACGCCAAATTTTTTCTTGGATTAAGAATCTCTGTCAAGCGTAGATACTTTGATGATCTAGAATATAAGGAATACGAGCCACAAGTTCAGAAACTTATTGACAAGCACATCACTACAGAAGGTGAAATTCTTCGCATTACTGAAATGGTCAATATTTTCGATAAAGAAGAAAGAGACCGTGAAGTTGAAAAAATAACCAGCAAGGCAGCCAAAGCAGATCATATTGCTAGCAGGACAATCAAAGCAATCAATGTGAAGATAAATGAAGATCCTGTTTATTATAAAAAGCTTTCAAAACTTATTAGAGATACTATTGAAGACTATCACCAGCATCGTATTTCAGAAGCTGATTATTTAAATAAAGCGAGAGAATACGAAGATCGCTTTCATAATGGTAGACAAGATGATGTACCAGAGAATCTTGCTGGGAATGATACAGGTATTGCCATTTATAACCTAGTGAATGAGATTTTTAAAGGAAACTTAAAGCGTTCAGAAGGCTCACAAAATATTGCTGCGGTGATGGCTGAAGGTATTGACCAAGTTATTAAGTCTATCGTGTTTGAAAATGGCAAGCCAGTAATTGATTGGGTTAATAAATCAGATATTGAAGGAAGGATAAAAATTGATATTGATGATTATTTGTTTGATTTAAAGACACAGCAAGATATTGAATTACCCTTTGACCTAATAGATGAATTAGTTGAAGAAGGAATTAAAGTAGCTAAATTGAAATATGTCTGAAACGGTTAACATACAATCTATAGAATTTGGTTCGAGAAAAATCAACTTTGAACTCTCTTACCAGGATCGCAAAACCCTTGGTATTCGGGTGTACCCCAATTGTAAAGTAAAGGTGATTGCTCCGTATGATACTACGGAAGAAAAACTGAAAGCCAAACTCAGGGAAAAAGCACCTTGGATCATTAAGCAGCAGCTTGGATTTCTATCTTATCAACCATTAACACCACCACGGAAATATGTTAATGGAGAAACTCATCTCTATTTAGGTAGACAATATAAACTTAGAATAGAAAAGTCGGAAATTAATGAAGTAAAGTTATTTAGAGGAAGATTATTAGTATTGAAAAAGCATAATGCATCCGTCAAGAATCTATTATCTGAGTGGTATAGAGAAAAGGCTTTTGTTCATTTTGAGGAAACATTGAAAAAGACAATTCTGCTTTTTAAGAGATTTGAGATTGATGAACCTGAGCTTCAAATCAGACAAATGTCCACTCGCTGGGGGAGCTGTACTCCTAAAGGCAAGGTTATTTTAAACCCTGAATTGATAAAAGCTCCTAAAGGAAGTATTGAATATGTTATTATTCATGAATTATGCCATTTGATTCACCACAATCATACCCGAGCATTTTATGATTTGCAAGAAGCAATCATGCCAGACTGGAAAAAATGGAAAGAAAGACTCGAAATGTCATTGATATGATTTGTAGTAGATGTGAATGAAAAAGAGACTTATATGACAAATGTTTGATGATAGTAACAGGATTACTAAATCGTCACCTACAACGATAGCCCATTTTGTAAATTACTCACTGTAAGCTATTTTTAATATTCCTTTTTTATTACAAAAAAAATCGGTAAATAAATTTTTAAAATAACTAAAAACAAAATACATTTGCACCACTATTAAAAAAATAGTGAGCTCGTGATAAGGACAGCAGCATAACACTTTGATTGAAAGATTTACGAAAAGTATTATTTGCCTTTAATTGAGGATAATTTTCTTAAATCTTCCAAAAGAGAGTTCGAGTTTTGTTCCAATGGGTTCACTAAAAGTTGAAGGTCGTAAGTTAAAAGCTGCGGAGTTCAACAAAGTGAAAACCTTGTTGGCGAGAAGTTATCCTGAGCGTAGCCGAAAGAAGCCCCAGCTAGGTCACTATATTTGGACAGGTTTTTGCCTCACAAACCAAATCGAAAACATAACCAATAATAGCCTTCGAGGCTATTATTTTATTTTAGACTCGATAGCTCAGTTGGTAGAGCATCTCCCTTTTAAGGAGAGGGTCCTGGGTTCGAGCCCCAGTCGAGTCACGAAAAAGTAGGAGACTGCAACTTAAAAGTTGTTGGGTTATAAAAAGGTGAAAAGCCTGTTGGCGAGAAGCCTGTCCTGAGCGCAGTTGAAGGAAGCCCCAGTCGAGTCACAAAAAAGTAGTAGGAGACTGCAACTTAAAAGTTGTTGGGCTATAAAAAAGGTGAAAAGCCTGTTGGCGAGAAGCCTGTCCTGAGCGCAGTCGAAGGAAGCCCCAGTCGAGTCACTAGATTTATCGAAAAAAGTTGAGCAAAGCGCTTAACTTTTTCTATTTTAGTACACAAATACCGGGGTGCTGGAACTGGTAGACAGGCATGGTTGAGGGCCATGTGTCCTTTGGGCGTGTGGGTTCGATTCCCATTCCCGGTACAAAAAAGAGGTTGTATAAAAAGTAATTTTAACTGGATGTCAGGTTGAGCGCAGTCGAAACCTCCTGACTTTCAACAGTCATTTAGTTCTCGACTGCGCTCGAACTGACAAAAAACAATCTTTTTAGACAACCTCTTTTTTATTTATTAGCCGACATGTCTTTTAAGCAATATGCTTCAAAATATCGGCGGTCATTTTATCAAGGTCAAAATCATTTTGCCAATCCCAATCCAATCGCGCTTGTGTATCATCGATACTATCGGGCCATGAAGTTGCAATCTTTTGTCTAAAATCAGGTTTATAACTGATTCTGAAATCCGGATAGTGTTTTTTTATACTTTGATAAATATCAGCAGGTGAAAAGCTAATAGCTGATATATTATAGGAAGAACGGATACTGATATCCTCTTTCGGGGCTTTCATCAATTGTAGTGTGGCTTTAATAGCATCAGGCATGTACATCATGGGTAAGTATGTGTCTTCCTCTAAAAAACACTCAAAAGTTTCCCCACTTATAGCCGATCTGTAGATATTTACGGCATAATCTGTAGTTCCACCTCCGGCAGCAGATTTATAACCAATCAATCCCGGATAGCGCAAACTGCGTACATCAACTCCATATTTTTGATGATAGTACTCACACCAACGTTCTCCGGCCAATTTTGAAATTCCATAGACCGTAGTGGGATCCATTACGGTATGTTGCGGGGTGTTCTCGATCGGTGTATGTGTTCCGAATATCGCAATAGACGAAGGCCAATACACCTTTTGAATCAAACCGTCTTTTGCCAACTCCAAAACGTGAAGCAGACTATCCATATTCAGCTTCCATGTGAAAAGCGGTTTTTTCTCCCCAACAGCCGACAAAATAGCTGCCAAATGGTATATCTGCGTTACTTGATAATCTTTTACCAGTTTCGTCATACGTTCACTATCCAACACATCCAACAACTCGAAAGTGCAATAATCAAACTTTTCTTTTGCTTTTTCGTTAATATCAGTTGCGATGATGGCATCCGCTCCATATTCCTCTGCCAAAGCGATTGTTAACTCAGAGCCTAATTGCCCTCCCGCACCGGTAATCAATATTTTTTCCATCTAACAGATTAAAAAATTGGTAATAAAACTGCCTTTTGAAAACCTATAATTTTCATATTCGCAAATATCTTTAATTTTTTTAGAGAAATTAAAATAAATCAAAGTTTTTTACAAGATATTGCCCCAAGGATATAACTGATTAAATTACAGCTTAATACTACAAATCATTCTTCCAAAAGTTGGTCTATGATCGCCCTTAGCTTATCACTATTCCAATCCGCCGCCCCTTTTTCATCGATCACGATCTTAGCGTTTTTACCGATCAGATAGCTAGCGGGGATTGAAGTAGAATGTATTTGTTCCGGACCTTTTTCAAGTGCGATATAGACCGGGAGATCATAAGCGTTCTTCTCTAGAAAGGTACGGGCTTTTTCCGGATCCTCATTGGTGACAAACAAAAATGCTACTCGATCCTTATAGTCATTGTACAATTTCTGGAAGGAAGGCATTTCTGCTACACAAGGCGGACACCAAGTAGCCCATAAGTTGACCAAAACCACCTTATCCTTAGTCTTCTCAAAACTATACTTTTGCCCATCCAGGCTCATCAATGACCATTGATAGTCGCTTAAGACTTTCCTGTCTTCAAATTTTTCCACCGATGGACTAAAGGAAAACAGCCTGTTTAAATGTACCTTCAGATTCCATTTGCTATCGGCCGGAGGAAAAAACATCAAACCTATGACTACCAAGAGTAATAGATTGAATATTTTGTTTTTGTTTAGTTTCATCGATTTGTTCCATAAAAAAACTCCCGATATAAGTCGGGAGTTTTTTCAATTACCTACAAAGTTTTTTAAGCATTTTGTGCTTTAATAAGGTTTAATGCAGATCCTGCTTTATACCATGCTATTTGTCCTTCATTATATGTATGGTTTGTTATAATCGTATCTTTTGAACCGTCTGCGTGAACCAATTCGATGGTTATCGGCGTATCAGGCGCAAAGTTCTCCAAATCCACAAAGTTGAAAGTATCATCTTCTTGAATTTTATCGTAATCTGCTTCATTTGCAAAGGTCAAAGCTAACATCCCTTGTTTTTTAAGGTTTGTTTCGTGAATACGAGCAAACGATTTTACCAATACCACTTTTACTCCCAAATGACGTGGTTGCATCGCCGCGTGCTCACGAGAAGACCCTTCTCCATAGTTGTGGTCTCCTACTACTACTGTAGACACTCCTGCAGCTTTGTATTCACGTTGTACATCCGGAACACCTCCATACTCCCCTGTCAACTGATTTTTAACAAAGTTGGTTTTCTGGTTGTAAGCATTTACACCTCCAATTAATGTGTTGTTGGCAATATTGTCTAAGTGTCCACGGAAACGCAACCATGGCCCGGCCATAGAAATGTGGTCTGTGGTACACTTGCCAAATGCTTTGATCAACAATTTAGCCCCTGTAATGTTCTTACCATCCCAAGGAGCGAACGGTGATAATAGCTGCAAACGCTCAGAGGTGTCGGCAACTGCTATTTGCACACCGCTACCATCTTTAGCAGGAGCAACATAACCTGCATCTTCAACAGCAAACCCTTCAGGAGGCAATTCATAACCTCTTGGTTCGTCAAGCATTACTTCTTCTCCATCTTCATTAATCAATTTATCTGTAAGCGGATTGAAATCCAATCGACCAGAAATAGCGATTGCAGTCACCAATTCAGGAGATCCTACAAATGCCATTGTATTTGGGTTTCCATCGGCTCTTTTCGCAAAGTTTCTGTTGAAAGAGTGAACGATAGTGTTTTTATCTTGATCATCTTTATTTCCACCATAACGATCCCACATACCGATACAAGGCCCACAAGCATTCGCAAATACCGTGGCACCGATTTTATCGAAAGTGTCAATAAATCCATCTCTTTCGATAGTGTATCGCACCTGCTCGGATCCCGGTGTGATCGTAAAGTTTGATTTTGTCTTTAATTTTTTATCAGACACTTGTTTTGCCAGTGAAGCTGCCCTTGAAATATCTTCATAAGAAGAGTTGGTGCAAGAACCTATAAGTCCGTACTCCACTTTTAGAGGCCAGTCGTTCTTTTTGGCAGCTTCTTTCATTTTTGAGATTGGCGTAGCCAAATCCGGCGTAAACGGCCCGTTTAAGTGAGGCTCTAATTCTGAAAGGTTAATTTCGATTACTTCGTCAAAATATTGCTCAGGGTTGGCATACACTTCAGCATCAGCAGTCAGATATTCTTTTACTTCATTAGCGGCATCGGCTACATCGGCCCTATCAGTCGCTCTAAGGTATCTGTCCATCGACTCATCATATCCAAAAGTAGAAGTCGTAGCTCCTACCTCAGCTCCCATATTACAAATGGTTCCTTTTCCGGTACAGGACATTGAAGTTGCTCCTTCACCAAAATATTCAACAATGGCTCCGGTTCCACCTTTCACGGTAAGGATTCCCGCCACTTTCAAAACCACATCTTTAGGAGCAGTCCATCCGGATAATTTTCCGGTAAGTTTTACTCCGATCAATTTAGGGAATTTAAGTTCCCACGGCATTCCTGCCATAACATCAACGGCATCTGCACCACCAACACCAATGGCTACCATTCCCAATCCACCTGCATTCACAGTGTGAGAGTCAGTTCCGATCATCATCCCTCCGGGGAAGGCATAATTTTCAAGTACCACTTGGTGAATAATCCCGGCTCCTGGTTTCCAGAAACCAATACCGTATTTATTTGATACTGATTCGAGGAAATCGAACACTTCATTACTTGTTTCATTGGCACGCTTCAAATCGGCACTTGCCCCTACTTTTGCCTGGATCAAGTGGTCACAATGCACTGTAGTTGGTACAGCCACTTTTGGCTTTCCTGCATGCATAAATTGTAAAAGTGCCATTTGCGCAGTCGCATCCTGACAAGCAATTCTGTCGGGAGCAAAATCAACATAATCCTTTCCTCTGGTAAAAGATTTGGTTGGGTTACCATTCCACAAGTGGGAATAAAGTATTTTTTCTGATAAGGTCAACGGCTTGCCGGTAAGCTCACGAGCTTTGTCAACCCGTTCTGCCATGGAAGCATAGACCTCCTTTATCATATCAATATCAAAAGCCATATTTGTATTTTATTTAAATTGAAAGTCCTGCGAAATTACGAAAAACCACAGAGTTATTAAAGTTTTTAAGAAAACATTCATCTACAAAAGATTTTTTTGAAAATAATCATTAAAACATACGCCCGCCCCCCATTAATTCAATAAAAAAGGGTGTTTTTTAGGATTCAATCAATTTTAGTGTTTTTTAAAAACATCTTTACAAAAAACCAAGTTGATTGAGGGTCAAAGAAGTATGATTTTGTTAAAAAAATAGTGTATTCTTAACACCGTGTTTCCGGCGTATGGGCATAAATTCGTTAAAAAAGCGAACTAATGATCTTTTCTACGGAAATGCCTTCAGCATCGGCTTTGTAGTTTTTTAAAACCCGATGTCTTAAAATCCCGAATGCTACTGCTTGAATATCTTCAATATCGGGAGAGTATTTCCCATTGATTGCTGCATGGGCTTTTGCTGCCAATATGAGGTTTTGTGAAGCACGTGGCCCCGCTCCCCAATCTACGTAATGATTTACCATTTCGGTGGCGAGTTCACTCCCCGGCCTTGTTTTTCCCACCAATTTCACGGTGTATTCCACCACATTATCCGCTACCGGTACGCGCCGTACCAAATGTTGGATATCTATAATTTCGTTTGCTGTGAACAAGGGATTTACTCCCTGTACTTCGTCTGCTGTTGTTGCTTTTACCACCTCTACTTCTTCTTCAAAAGAAGGATAATCAAGTTCGATAGCAAACATAAAACGGTCTAATTGCGCCTCCGGTAAAGGATAGGTTCCTTCCTGTTCGATCGGGTTTTGTGTAGCCAAAACAAAATAAGGCAGATCCAGTTTATAGTGATTCCCCGCAACCGTCACAGCACGTTCCTGCATAGCTTCAAGCAAAGCCGATTGCGTCTTGGGAGGTGTTCTGTTGATCTCATCTGCCAAAATAATATTGGCAAAGACCGGTCCTTTCAGGAATTTAAATTCCCGGTTATTATCCAGTATCTCACTCCCGAGGATATCACTGGGCATCAAATCGGGTGTAAATTGAATTCTTTTAAATTTGAGTCCTAAAGCTGTAGCGATGGTGTTTACCATCAAGGTTTTTGCCAAACCGGGGACTCCTATCAAAAGGGCATGACCTCCTGAGTAGATCGACAATAGGATCTCGTCGATCACCTGCTCCTGTCCAATGATTACTTTTGCAATTTCTTGTTTTAGGGCAGTGTGTTTTTTAACCAGATTTTCTACAGCGGTAACGTCGGACATTCAAACTTATTTTTTTAGCCAGTTATTCGCAAAGTCACAATCCCTGCTATCCGGAGCTACATTGATGTAGGTTTCCTTTATCTTCTCGTCCATCCATTTAGCAATTTCGTCGATCTGTTTTTCCCTTAGGGCCAACTCCTTAATCTTAACGTAATCTTGCGAATAATCTGCCTTATGCGATTTATAACGGTTTATTATTTTCAACAATTTAAACTGAACTCCGGTACGCGTCTCCTCCTCCAAGGGTTGAGATATCTCATCCCCTTGCAAATTGCTTATCTGACTGTAAAGTGTGGGATCCATCTTGGTCAACTCGAATTTGGTATCGAATGTCTCCGGATTACGCAACACCCCTCCGTCAAAACGGGTTTCTTTTTGATCTGAAAAATTCCTCGCCGCTTCGGCAAAGGTAAATTCACCAGCCATCACTTTGGCACGGATGCTATCCAATTCTTGTTTGGTTTCTTCAATAGCCTCATTAGAAATTTCCGGACGCAATAAAATATGTCTCACATCGCGTTCCTGTCCTCTTATCCTTTCTACGTAAATGATATGATACCCAAACTCCGATTTAAAAGGCTCTGATATTTCTCCTTCTTTTGTACTGAAAGCAACATCTTTGAATTCCTGAACAAATCCACTATTCTTGGAGAGCTTAATAATCCCATTGTTTTGAGATTTTCCAGGATCATCAGAATATAAGGTCTGCTTGATAGCAAAACTCGAACCATTCTCCTCGACATCGCGTTTGTATTCTTTCAGTTTATTGATCGTTTTTTCAATTTCTGCCTCACTCGGTTCCGGGATTTTTACGATTTGAGCGATCTCTACCTCATCACCAAATACCGGCAATTCATCTTCTGAAAGTTTGTTATACCATTGTCTTACCTCTTCCGGAGTGATTTCGATCTCCTCCACAATTTTCGCTTGCATTCTTTGCGATAATTGCTGTGCTTTAACGATATCGAATAACTCCTCCCTAAAACTTTGCTCATCTTCCTTGCGGTAAAACGTCAACACTTTCTCCATAGAGCCAATTTCACTCACTAAGAAATTCAACTGTCGATCGACAGTTGCGTTTACCTCCGCATCTGAAATCAGGATACTGTCCTGAACAGCTTGGTGGGCATAGAGCTTATCTTCCATTAATCTTCCCAATACCTGACAACGGGTAATATTTTTTATGGAAACCCCTTGTGTTTGCATATCGATAAAACTCTTATCGATATCTGATTCCAGAATCACATAATCCCCTACTACCGCAGAAACCCCATCCACTTTTTCACGCATGGTCTGGGTCGTGACAGTATCCACAGCCTTAACAGCAGTATCAACTATGGATTCATTATTATCAACATCAACCACCAGTTCGTTTATGGTGGTGGTTGTCAATGTATCGACTGTTTCTTCTTCTTGTGCCATAAGCGGACTTACAACACCCATCAACAAACATCCCGCTATATACAATATTTTCTTCATCTCAATATTTTTACTGCTTTTTCTTCTCATCAAATATTTCAAACTCTTTATTACGAGTGGCTTCATCCAAAAGGTCTTTCTCAAGGTTTCTGATAAATTCAAGTTTTCTCTTGTTCAAGATAATCTTTCTCACCGTAGGCTTTACGTATTCCAAAGGAGCCGTTTCACTACGGCCAAGCACTTCATTAACAATCACCAAATATACTTCTAAAGAATCGGAAAGCTCAAAAAAATATGATTTTTTTAGGTATCGATGACTGTTATCAGTATTAAGTCCCGGAATTTGCTTAATAACATTCGATGATTTTACCCAAGTGGAATCTTCGAAAGAATAAGACTTAAACTTAAGTGTAGAATTATACAAATAAGCTTTGTCTTGTTCATTATATCTTCTGAAGGCATTCCGTACGGCATTTAGTTCGGTATAATCTTTGGCAACATTGATGTACCTCAATCTTAGCAAATCTTCATTCAACTTAAAATTAACCTTATTTTCTTCGTAATACGCCTCGAGAACCTCATCAGACACAGCAGTGTCCATCGACTGAGACACCAGGGCTTCCTTGTAGGCATTGGAATAGAGGTCTGCCTTATATTGTCTGACCAGCGCTTCAAACTCAGACTGCTTTATTTCCGGCAAATTCATTTGTGCCCTTTCCAGCAGTATTTGCTGTTGTGCCCAATTTCTAATATAATGGTTTACTATTATTATACTATCGTCCTTGGATGTTTTTTCATCCAGCAATTTTCCCACTTCAGCTTCCAATAAATAAGTCTCTCCTACTCTTGCTACTGCGTTTTCTTCCTCTCCGGAATTCAACCCACAGGAAACAAACAAGAACAAAACAAAAACTATGATAATATTATTCCGCATTCTCAGTTAATTCTTAAAGCCTGGGCTTTAATTCGGACAAAAATAACAATTAGGCCATATAAGTCAAGCTTTTTAACAGCGCTATAAGATACTTAACAGCACATTATGACTTATTATTTTATTTAAATTTTAATTTAACACTTGCTAACGTAAAGAATATCATTTTTTTAAGATATATACTCAAATATCCTAGCCCCATTACGTTAGCTTAAATTGATATGGGGTTTATAAGAAAAAAGCACAGCCATTCCTTTTATTTTATTTGGAATGGCTGTCTAAAAATTTATTCAAAAGTTTAAAAAACTTGCTTATCTACTGTAATTTGGCGCTTCCTTGGTAATGGTGACATCATGTGGGTGGCTTTCGTGAATTCCACTGGAAGTGATTTTAACAAAACGGCCGTTTTCTTTTAATTTCTGAATGCTGTCTGCACCACAATACCCCATTCCGGCTCTTAGTCCGCCAATAAACTGATGCATACTTTCATAAAGCTCACCTTTGTATGGTACGCGTCCTACAATTCCTTCGGGTACCAATTTCTTGATATCGTCCTCCACATCTTGGAAATAACGATCTTTACTTCCTTTTCTCATGGCTTCCACAGAACCCATTCCGCGGTAGGATTTAAATTTTCTTCCGTCGTAAATAATGGTTTCTCCGGGCGATTCTTTGGTTCCTGCCAATAGCGACCCCAGCATCACACAATCGGCTCCCGCTGCAATTGCTTTTGGAATATCACCAGTGTATCGGATTCCGCCATCAGCAATCACCGGAACTCCAGAACCTTTCAAGGCTGCAGCCACTTCCAATACTGCTGAAAATTGTGGAAACCCAACTCCGGCAACGATACGTGTAGTACAAATAGATCCCGGTCCGATTCCAACTTTTACAGCATCAGCCCCGTTTTCAACCAAATATTTTGCTGCCTCTGGCGTAGCGATATTTCCAACTACAACCTCAAGGTTCGGAAATGCTTTTTTTACTTCTTTCAATATGGTAACAACACCCCGGGTATGTCCGTGAGCCGTATCAATCACAACTGCATCTACTCCCGAGTTTACCAAAGCCGTAGCACGGTCTACCGCATCGCCGGTAACTCCAATGGCTGCGGCAACCCTTAATCGTCCAAATTTATCTTTATTGGCTATAGGTTTTTGGGTAAGTTTAGTGATATCACGGAAGGTAATAAGCCCGATAAGTTTGTTATCCTTATCTACCACAGGAAGTTTTTCAATTTTATGTTGCTGAAGGATTTCTTCAGCATCCTTTAGCGATGTCCCTTCGGCAGCAGTGACAAGATTTTCGCTTGTCATCACTTCCACAATAGGACGATCATTATCTTTTTCAAAACGAAGGTCACGATTGGTCACGATTCCTTTTAAAAAACCATTACCATCTACAATAGGAATTCCACCAATGCTGTGCTCGCGCATATTATCCTTTGCATCTTCTACTTTAGCTGATAATGGAAGCGTCACCGGATCGATAATCATTCCGCTTTCGGCACGCTTTACCTTTCTCACTTTAAGCGCCTGCTCTTCCGCAGTCATGTTTTTGTGTAAAACACCAATACCTCCTTCTCTCGCTATTGCGATAGCCATTCGGCTTTCGGTAACCGTATCCATTGCCGCAGAGACAATTGGTACGTTGATCGTAATATTTCTTGTGAATTTCGTTTGAATGTTGACTTCGCGTGGTAAAACTTCAGAATAATTTGGTACGAGAAGAACGTCGTCATAAGTTAAACCTTCGCCAACAAACTTTGCATTGTGAGCTTCCATATTGCAACTTCTAATTTAGTTGCACGCAAATATACTGCTTTTTTTGTTTAGAATGAGCTTATTTCTCATTTTATGAATATCTTAACCCTCCCCTCAAAATATCTCCAAAAACCGCGATAAAAATCATGAAAACTTGAAAATCAATAATAATTGCTAAAAATCTTAATCGATTCATTATAAGCACTTTCAAAGTCCATTGCTTTTACACCGCTGTTAACCTTCGCGGAAGTGGCATAGGAGAGTAATTTTTCAGTCGGCATATTCCCCGTAAGTTCGTCTGTTGCCATTGGGCAACCCCCAAACCCCTGAATGGCTCCGTCGAATCTCCTACAACCGGCTTTATAAGCTGCATCTACCTTTTCAAACCACGTAGTGGGAGTGGTATGCAAATGTGCCCCAAACTCTATCTTCGGATATTTGGGAATCAAATTGGAAAACAAATAGTCAATGGTTTCCGGTGTTGATGTCCCCACGGTATCGGAAAGCGACAATATTTCAATTCCCATCGCTGATAATTTCTCTGTCCATTCGCCCACAATATCTACATTCCACGGATCTCCATAAGGATTTCCAAACCCCATGGACAAATAGGCAACCACTTTTTTATTGACCTTAAAGGCATTATCCAGGATTTCTGAAAGCACCACTGTACTTTCGGCTATGGTTTTATGGGTATTCCGCATCTGAAAATTCTCTGAAATGGAAAAAGGATAGCCCAAATAATCGATTTCCGGGTGTTTACAAGCGTCCACCGCTCCGCGAACATTGGCAACGATTGCCAAAAGCTTGCTTTCTGTTTGCGAGAGATCAAGATTTGCCAAGACTTCTGCTGTATCTACCATCTGCGGAATGGCTTTAGGCGATACAAAACTTCCAAAATCTATGGTGTCGAAACCACATCGTAACAAAGCCTGGATGTATTGTACCTTCTTTTCAGTTGGAATAAAGGTTTTTATCCCTTGCATAGCATCCCGTGGGCATTCTATGACTTTCAAGGACTCCATCAAGAAGCTATTTCTTTGATTTTTTGAATATCCATATCAGAAAAATCATTAACAATATAATCAGCTGCCGAAAGGTCTTGGTTCCCGGAATTCGGATTTTGATAACCGATGCAAGTCATTCCAGCCGCCTTTGCTGCTTTTACACCATTATGACTGTCTTCAATAACCAAAAACCGGGAAGGGTCTACATTATACTTTTCTGATACCTTAAAAAAAATATCCGGAAAGGGTTTACTGCGTCCTACCTCTTCTCCACTTACTAAATAATCGAAACTCGACCTTACTGCCAATTCATCTACAAAACGGTTGATGAGCTTTACCGGTGATGATGAGGCCAGAGAGATATTAAAGTTCAAAGTTTCCAAACGTTTTAGAAAGTCCAACACTCCATTTACCGGAGGCACTTTTATATTTTCGGTCTCCGCAAAGAACATTTCCTTGTGAAAAGACACGAGTTCGTTAGCATCGATACTTATCCCAAAGTCATTCCTTATTTTCCCCCACATGGGCACAGCCGCCATACCGACAAGTGTATGGTGGTAGTCTACGGAAAACTCCAAATTCAGTTCGTCAAAAACCTTGTTTAATATTTGTTGATGTACGGGCTCACTGTCCACAAGAACCCCATCCATATCAAAAATAAAATGATCCTTAATCAAAATTAGTTCGTTTAAATCAAAGGTAAACAACCTAAACAGCTTTCACAAGCATTAATTTCAAACTTCAAAAAGGAGAATTGGTTAACTGGGTAATTGAGCAAATCGGGGGACTGGTTGTCGGGAATAAAACGAGATGTCATCCTGAGTCTGTCGAAGCATTTTTGTTATGAAGTTATGCCATTTTTCAATAAATAGTAAACAGTGGGCAAATATTCAATCCTCAAACCCAAAATTCAATCATCCGAAGAACAAAAGAGCGGCTATCCCTACAAAAACAATAATCTGTAACCATTTAAGAATACGGCCTGTATTTTTATGTGCTTTTAAATAACCGGATATTTTTCCTGCGAGCAAGGCAACTGAAGAAAAGATTACAAAAGAAACCACGATAAAAATTCCGCCCAGCACATAAAACTGAACTACGGTATTCATGGTTTCGCTAAACAAAAACCCCGGAAAAAAGGCAAGAAAAAAGATGGACACCTTTGGGTTTAGGACATTCATAAAAAAGCCCTGTACAAAAAGTGCCTTATATGTTTTTTGAGGAAGGTTTCCATTCTCTAAACGGATGTCATCGCTGCTCCCATATGCTTTGTATGCCAAAAAGAGCAAATATAGTGCTCCGACTGTTTTTAAGACTGTAAACAAAATCGGAATCTGCTTTATCAAGACAGACACCCCAAAAGCCACCAAAGTGGCATGGATCAAACACCCGGTCATCAATCCGGCGACAGTAGCCAAGCCGTTTTTTACTCCATGTACCATGCTTTGCATAAGCACATAAATATTATCCGGTCCGGGAGAAGCCGCCAAAACTGCTGTTGAAATGATAAAAGCGTATAGGATTTCCCAATTCAAAACCAGACTTTTAGAATTGCTTTGTTTATTTTTTTCACAAGGGAAGGCCCTTCGTAAATAAATCCGGTGTAGACCTGTACCAAAGAGGCCCCGGCATTTAGTTTATCGACTGCGTCTTGTGCACTGTGGATACCCCCGACTCCAATAATTGAGAAAGCACCTTCGCTTTTGTCTGACAGAAATTTAATCACTTTCGTAGATCGCCGTGTTAATGGTTTTCCACTTAAACCTCCGGTTTCTTCCTTGTTTTCAGAAGTCAATCCCTCCCTACCAATAGTGGTGTTGGTGGCAATCACTCCAGCTATTTTGGTTTCTTTTACAATATCGATAATATCCAAAAGTTGTTCGTCAGTCAGATCGGGTGCAATCTTTAAAAGTATAGGTTTAGCAACAGGTTTTTCAGCATTCAGGGCCTGCAATTCTTTCAGAAGGGCAGTCAAAGGTTCCTTATCTTGTAAAGCTCTAAGGTTGGGTGTGTTGGGTGAACTTACATTCACCACAAAATAATCCACATACGGATAAAGCGCTTCAAAACAAACCGTATAATCGTCAGCGGCATTTTCATTGGGTGTCACTTTGTTTTTACCAATGTTTCCCCCGATCAATACACCTTTATTCTTTTTCAAACGTTTTACAGCTTTTTCCACGCCCCCATTATTAAAGCCCATTCGGTTGATGATAGCTTTATCAGCTTTCAGCCTAAACAATCTTTTTTTGGGGTTCCCGGGTTGTCCTTTGGGCGTCAATGTCCCTATTTCAATAAAACCAAAACCAAAATTATGCAGTTGATTGTACAATTTTGCATCCTTATCAAAGCCGGCTGCTAAGCCTACAGGGTTCCTGAATTTCAAGCCAAAGACTTCACGCTCCAGTCGCTTATCATCAACCACATAACGGGAACGGATCAAAGCCGGAACGCCAGGTATTATATTGAATATCTTAAGTGCAGAAAAAGTAAAATGATGCACTTTTTCAGGGTCGAAAAGGAAAAGTATGGGGCGTATAATGAATTTGTACATGAATTGATCTTGTTTGGGCAAAAATAGTAAAATAGTGCGGAGTATTAAGATGCTGGTTGGTGTTTTGTGGATAGTGGGTATTAAACAAATTCCACATCGAAGTCTAGGGACAAGTACTAAATCCTAAAATCAGCATTTATGGACTTTCAACTTTGAAACTTATTAATAAATGCTATTTTTGAGAAAAACTAGTTTTACGCTATGCAAAACATTGTAGATCGTTTTATAGGCTATGTAAAGATCGACACACAGTCTGACCCCAACAGCAAAACCACCCCAAGTACAGAAAAACAATGGGACTTAGCCAATAAATTGGTGGAAGAACTCAAAGCTATCGGGATGCAGGACGTCAATATAGACGAAAATGCCTATATCATGGCCACTTTGCCTTCCAATATGGAACGAAAAGTACCTACCATTGGTTTTATTTCACATTTTGACACTTCTCCCGACTACAGTGGGACTCATGTTAATCCGCAGATTATTGAAAGTTACGACGGAAAGGATATTGTCCTGAACGTCGAAAAAGATATTGTGATGTCACCAGACCAATTTACTGATCTCAAACAATACAAAGGTCAAGCACTTATCACTACCGATGGCACCACCCTACTCGGTGCCGATGATAAAGCCGGCATAGCCGAGATCGTAACCGCTATGGAATACCTCATCAACAATCCGCATATCCACCACGGCGATGTACGCGTAGCCTTTACCCCGGATGAAGAAATAGGTCGTGGTGCCCACAAATTTGATGTCAAAAAATTTAATGCCGCCTGGGCCTATACCATGGATGGCTCCCAAATAGGGGAATTGGAATATGAGAATTTTAATGCGGCAGGTGTAACGCTCACCGTAAAAGGAAGAAGCGTTCACCCCGGCTATGCCAAGGGAAAAATGATCAATGCCGTGATGATCGCATCAGAGTTTTTATCGATGATCCCTAAAAAAGAAATGCCACAATACACTTTCCACAGGGAAGGCTTCTTTCATTTCCACGACATCAAGGGTAATGTAGAACTGGCCGTAGTCAAAGGAATCATCAGGGATCATGACCGGGGTAATTTTGATGCCCGAAAGGAACTGATCGAACGCATCACCTCTGACTTGATAGATCGCTTTGGCAATATCATCGAACTGGAGATCAAAGACCAATACTACAACATGAAAGAAAAGATCGAGCCGCTCATGCATATCGTGGATATTGCTGAGGAAGCTATGCTCGAATTGGATATAGAACCGATCATAAAACCCATTCGCGGGGGAACAGACGGGGCACAGCTTTCATACATGGGACTACCCTGCCCCAATATTTTTGCCGGGGGACATAATTTCCACGGAAAATATGAGTATATTCCTATTGAAAGCATGAAAAGAGCAACCGATGTGATCGTTAAGATTATCGAACTCACCGCAAGACATTATAAAGATGAAGAGCAAGACAGTTAATCATTATATTGAACAACACCCGGAATGGGATACTATCCTGAAGCAACTTCGAAGTATTTTGAAGGAAACCGAACTGGAAGAAACCATCAAGTGGGGGGCTCCAGCCTACACCATCAACAATAAAAACGTAGTGGGCATGGGCGCTTTTAAATCCTATGCCGGACTTTGGTTTTTTAACGGTGCTTTACTGAAAGACGAAGCCAGGGTCTTGATCAACGCTCAGGAAGGGAAAACAGTAGCTATGCGACAATGGCGGTTTAATACTGAAAGTGAAATAGACGCAAAACTTATTAAAGCCTATTTGCTTGAAGCCATCCAAAACCAAAAGGAAGGGCGAGAGGTGATTATTCCGAAAAAGAAAAAGACAGTTTCCGCAGAACTGCTAACGAAAATGCTACCTAAAGACAAGGAACTAAAAAAAGCTTTTTTACTGTTTACGGAAGCCAAACAAAGGGAATTTCATGAATATATCCTAGAGGCCAAACGGGATGCCACTAAGCAAAAGCGTTTGGAAAAAATCATTCCTTTGATCAAAAAAGGAGAAGGGCTGTATGATAAGTATAAAAAAAGATAGACCTGTCAGGTCTTACCTAAGCTTCAACAAAAAAAGCACCGCAAAAACGGTGCTTTTTTATTTTTATGCTATGAACGCCTATTTCTTTTTCTCTACAGGGGCGTTCAGTTTTTTTGAAAGTTCTAATGAAAGCGCAGAACGCTCAAACTTCATTTTCCCTGCCATTGTTTCGATCACACAAGTATTGTCGTTGTTGTTGAGATCTATTATTTTACCGTGTAACCCGCTTTTGGTTACCACACGGTCACCTCTTTTTAATTCTTGTGCAAATTTTTTCTCCTGTTTTTGCTTTTTGATTTGCGGACGTATCATAAAGAAATACATCACCGCTAAAATCAATATAAAAGGTGCAAATTGATTAAGTGATTCCATTAAAATTATTTATTTACGCTTTAGGTTGCCCTGCAGCAGCATCTTTTGGCTCTACAAAGGCTTTAATTCTTATTTGTTCGGTTCTTTTTTCTGTGTTGGCAGTAATAGTAACAGTTTTTGTCACCTGGTTTCTACCGCTTCCATTGTATTTCACTACAATTTCACCTGTTTCACCCGGCGCAATTGCCTCATCCTTGTGATATTCAGGTACTGTACAACCACAACTACTTTTAGCATTGGTTATAATCAATGGCGCTTCTCCGGTATTTTTAAACTTAAAGGTTTTTTCAACCGGGGTTCCCTGAATAATGTTTCCAAAATCGTACTCTGTTTCTTCAAACGTCATTACCGGCAATCTTTTAGCTGCTTCATCACGTTGCTCGGCTTTTGCTACATTTTCCGATTTAACTTTATTCGCAGCGTTTTCTTTACATGAAGTAAAACTAACTGTCGCTGCTATAGTTAGTATCAAAAAAACTTTTTTCATCTTTAAAAGGTTTTTACTGTTTTAAAAAAACAAGTGGTTAATATTCAAATTTGAGGTTTTCCTTATTTTTAATCAAGGTCAAAAGTAGCAATATTTTTTTACATCAACCCTCTGCCCGACTTATTTAACGAATTGTTTGCTTGATATTCCTTGACCAACTTATCCAAAATACCATTGATGAAAATACTGCTTTTTGGCGTGCTGTATTCTTTTGCAATCTCCAAATATTCATTAATGGTCACTTTCACAGGAATGGATGGGAATTTCAAAAATTCGCAAATAGCCATTTTAAGCAAGATCGCATCCAATTCTGCAATACGGTCGGTGTCCCAGTTTGGAGTTTTTCCTTCTATGGCTTGTAATATCTTCTCGTCGTTCAATACGGTTTTTTTGAACAATTCACTGGCAAATACCTTGTCGTCTTCATCCTTAAACAAAGAAGGATGGAAATAATCTTCCGGCGAATCAGGTTTCAGCTTTTTCATCATTTTTACCAAAAGTGTATTCACCAACGGAAGATCGTCGATCCACGTCAATTTTTTATCTTCAATATATTCATAAAGCTTATCGTTTGGTGCAATAACCTTCTGATACAATCGGATCAAAAACTTTTTATCTTCTTTGAAATCGGAATTCCCATCAGCTATGTATTCCTTGTACAATTCACTTTCAACAATAGCCCTGTATATAATTTTAACATATTCTTCATCCAATTCCCAACTCAACTTTCGGTTGGCCAGTTTTTCAGCCAATATGTTATCATTGGTCAGTTTTTGTAAAACAGGATGGTCTACGAATTTTCTAACGGGATTTTTCTCTTCCTTGGTGGCAAGGTATTTTTTTTGGGAAAGCCTTTGTTGTTGTTCAGCCACTTTTTGAACCTCCACCAGCAAGCTCAATAAGTTTAAGTACAGATTATACATATTCTCCATACTTGCCGATAAAAATTTTTCTTCTTTATCCAGATCAGTGTTTTTTGATTGAACAAATGCATATATGGATTGCATTACCTTAACCCTGATGTGTCTTCTTGTTAACATGCCTAAAGAACTTACTTGCCTATATTAAAAAAATGAGGGCGAAAGGTATTCTCCCCTTTCGCCCTGCAAAAATAAAATTATTTTGTAAACCTGCTTATTTTTTCAATGCTAATTTTCGGTTATCAATTCTATTTTGTGCAATGCTCAAAGCCGCTTCGTGTGTCGTACAGTTATGCGTATCGGCATGATTGAAGATATCTAAGGTTGTATTGAAGATATTTTCAGTCTTTTTGATAATCTCCTTTTTACCATAGCCTTCCAACTCGGCATACACATTGATGATCCCTCCGGCATTGATCAAAAAGTCGGGTGCATAAGCAATTCCCCTTTCTTTCAAGATAGCGCCATGCACTTTTTCATCGGCAAGCTGATTGTTGGCCGCACCAGCGATTACCTTGGCATTAATCTCGTGTATGGTAGCATCGTTGATGGTAGCACCTAAAGCACAGGGAGCATATACATCTAATGCCTGATTGAAGACTTCATTGCCATCAACAACAGTTGCTTTATATTTTTTGCTCAATTCCTCCAATTTGGCTTCGTTAATATCTGAAATATACAACTGAGCCCCCTCGTTATACAAATGATCAACCAAAGTTTCTCCCACATGGCCAACACCCTGTACCAAGACTTTCTTTCCTTCAAGGGTATCATCACCAAATTGATATTTCACAGCGGCTTTCATGCCCATAAAAACACCATAGGCAGTGATTGGCGATGGGTTTCCTGCACCTCCTTTTTCTTCTGATATCCCGGTTACATACGGAGTTACCCCACGAACGGTATCCATATCTGCTGTTTCCATACCCACATCTTCGGCGGTGATATATTTTCCGCCTAATGAATCCACAAACTCACCAAAACGTCTCATCAATTCGGGTGTTTTTTGGGTTTTTGCATCCCCGATGATCACGGCTTTCCCCCCACCGAGGTTTAAACCTGTGATAGCCGATTTGTAGGTCATTCCGCGGGAAAGACGCAATACATCATTTAAAGCCTCCCATTCGTTGGCATAATTCCACATCCTTGTTCCACCCAAAGCAGGACCTAAAACTGTATTGTGGATTCCTATTATTGCTTTTAATCCTGTATCTTTGTCCTGACAGAAAACTATTTGCTCATGATCGTTGAAGGAAAGTTGACCGAAAACCGGATCAACTTTTTTAAGTTCTGTTGGAGCTGTAATTTCTGATACCATATATTTGTTTTTTACGTTTATTATTTTAATATCCTTAAAATATATGTGCAAAAATACGAATATTTCAATTTGAAAGCTAAATTTAACCCTAAAATTGAAGATTTATCAATAAAATTGATTCTAGAGAAAAACAATGAAGGAGCTTAGATATATTAACAAATTCTTTAAGAAATATAAATGGAAATTGGTTGTTGGGGTGTTTATCACCATTCTTGCCACCGTTTTCAAGCTTGTTCTACCGGAATATATCCAGCAATCTGTAGACGCCGTAGAAGCTTTTATTCTTGAAGAGGCATCAAGTCTTGACGAGGTAAAAGCCAAACTCTTAAACTATATTTTGATCATCATAGGTTCTGCCACACTCTCGGCTTTGTTCACTTTTTTGATGCGGCAAACCATCATCAACATTTCGAGATACATCGAATTCGACCTTAAAAACGAAGTGTACGAACAATACGAAAGGCTTTCCCTTGGTTTCTACAAAAAAAACAGAACAGGCGACCTTATGAACAGGATCAGTGAAGATGTTGGACAGGCTCGTATGTATGCCGGACCGGCTATTCTTTACAGTATACAAACCATCACGCTGTTTTTGTGCGTTATCCCCCTTATGTTTTATACAGCACCAAAACTCGCTGCTTACACCTTGATTCCGTTACCGATCTTATCTGTACTGATTTACAAGATCAGTAAGGTGATGCATAAAAAAAGTACGAAGGTACAACAATACCTTTCCAAATTATCCACCTTTACACAAGAGTCTTTTTCAGGCATATCGGTCATCAAAGCCTACAGTATTGAACCCCGAATAGGAACACAAGTAGATGCACTAGCTTTAGAGGGGAAAAACACCAACATGGCCCTGGCCAAAGTAAACGCCTGGTTCTTCCCACTAATGATTTTACTTATCGGTATAAGCAATATTTTTGTGATCTACATAGGAGGTATTCAATATATAAGTGGTGAAATAGCAACCACAGGAGTTATCCTGAAGTTCATTATCTATGTAAACATGCTTACATGGCCGGTTGCTACGGTTGGCTGGGTTACTTCTATTGTTCAACGTGCGGAAGCTTCCCAAAAAAGAATCAACGAATTCCTAAGCATTAAACCCAATATTGCAAGTCCGACTAACGATCCTGCCGATATAAAAGGGAAAATTGAATTCAGAAATGTGACTTTTACCTATGACGATACGAATATTACGGCGCTAAACAATGTCTCGTTCACCATTGATCAAGGAGAAACACTGGGTGTCATTGGAAAAACCGGTTCGGGAAAATCGACTGTGTTGGATCTGATAGGCAGACTCTATGACGTATCTTCAGGGAGTGTCTTGATAGACGACCACCCTATCGACAAAATCAACCTCGAGGACCTGAGGAATGCAATCGGTGCTGTACCTCAGGATGCATTCCTGTTTTCAGACTCCATAAAAAGCAACATCAAATTTGGCAATAAATACGCTACACAAGAAGAAATAGAGCAAGCGGCTGAACAGGCTGCAGTACATCAAAACATTATCGAATTCTCTAAAAAATATGACACCGTTCTTGGGGAAAGGGGCATCACACTAAGTGGTGGACAAAAACAACGGGTGTCTATCGCAAGAGCACTCATCAAAAAACCAAAGATCTATTTGTTTGACGATTGCCTTTCGGCTGTGGATACAGAAACAGAAGAAGAAATCCTTAGTAATTTACAGAAAGTTTCCGAAAAAAGCACGACGATTATTGTTAGTCATCGAATTTCTTCAGTTAAAAATGCCGATAAAATCATTGTTCTAGAAGAAGGGAAAATCATACAGCAAGGCACTCATAATCAACTCATAAACCAAAAAGGACACTATCAAGAGTTATACCTAAATCAATTATCCGAGAAAGAAAACTAGAAAATTTGTTGTTTCATTTCATTTTTTTTCACACTTTTGGTTCTGTTAACTATTAAAAAAAGTATTTAGAGGAATTATGAGCGATAAAGGTTTTGCAGAGAAAGATGAGATATTCTCTAAAGTGTTGAGAGCCGGAAGAAGAACCTATTTCTTTGATGTAAGGGCAACAAAAGCAGGTGATTATTACCTAACTATTACTGAAAGTAAAAAGTTTACACACGATGACGGGTCTTACCACTACAAAAAACACAAAATTTATCTATATAAAGAAGATTTTAATGCTTTTAAGGACAACTTAACAGAAATGATCGACTTTATAATTGATGAAAAGGGAGAAGAAGTAATTTCAGAACGTCATCAAAAAGACTTTAAGAAAGAAAATTTCTCTCAAAATGGTGAAGATTCTAATGAAGAAGTCACTACAGAAAAGTTTACGGATATCGATTTTGACGATATTTAATCATTGATTATAAAAATACTACTGTCAGGTTGAGCGCAGTCGAAAGTTATTTAATTCTCGACTGCGCTCGAACTGAC
This sequence comes from Galbibacter kalidii, assembly GCF_026241135.1. Classification (GTDB taxonomy): domain Bacteria; phylum Bacteroidota; class Bacteroidia; order Flavobacteriales; family Flavobacteriaceae; genus Galbibacter. The sequence goes on along the minus strand of NZ_JAPFGA010000004.1, from coordinate 252,486 downwards.
AAATATGGCTTCTATTCCTTAATAGACAGTCACCTATTCTTTTTAACTTATCCTCAATCCGTTTTCCACTTTAAAATCAGGGCTTAACAAAACCACGTCGTTACCCTCTCCCACTGCACCTATCACCAAACATTCGCTCATAAAATTGGCAATCTGCTTTTTGGGGAAATTGACCACAGCTATCACCTGCCTGTTTAAAAGGTCTTCCTTTTTATAGCGTTTTGTAATCTGTGCCGAGGTTTTCTTAACACCTATCTCTTTCCCGAAATCGACAACCAACTTAAAAGCCGGTTTACGTGCTTCCGGAAAATCACGGACTTCGATAACCGTCCCCACACGCATCTCTACTTGCTGAAAGTCATTCCAATTGATTTCTGCCATAGCATTTTCCTTTCCGATTAGGAAAACAAATATGCTATTTAACTTTCAATCTATCAATCATTTCTTTTGAAATATTTCCACTGTATGCGCCATAAGCATCGAGCAACAGTCCTTTTTCTCCGTTGGTTGTTTCTATCACATACAACACAGAGCTGTCGTCCGGATTTGTTTTCCCTTCAAACCTGTAATAACGTATCATATTCAGATCAACCGGTTCGTGCAAAGTTTTCCTGGTCTTGTTCTCCACTCCGGCATCACAAAGATTGAAGTCCTCGGTATATCCTTCCTTCCTCAGCGCATTTATCGCCAGTGAAAGACTCTCGTACGATCTTTCCATTTTTCACATTATTTAATTGAAAAATAATAAGTTACGAACTTTAAAAGTAGATCACAAGGTTTCAATTTATTTTTTATGACAATATTCCGGGAAAATTATTTAAGGAAAAGTACATTAGACATTAGGCGGAAAACCCAAAAAACATTTACATGCTAGCGTATGCACATAACAAATCACACTTAGTGGGTAAAAAGTAAGTCCGATCTTTTTGAATGCGATTTCTTATTTGTAATTTTCAAGAAAATGATATACCATGGCAAGAACAGAAAGTAATATGTTGGCACTTGGCACCAAGGCGCCTAACTTTAATCTCCCTGATACAGTTTCAGGGAAAAAGTTGAAATTAAGTGATGTTTATGGAGAAAAGGCTACGGTTGTCATGTTTATTTGCAACCACTGCCCGTTTGTAAAACATCTGAATAAGGAAATTGCTAAGCTTGCGAAGGATTATGCTGGTAAAGATGTAGGCTTTGTAGCCATTTCCAGTAATGATGCTGAGAACTATCCTGAGGATGCTCCCGATAAGATGAAGATCAATGCTGAAGAAAACAGCTTTACCTTCCCTTATTTATACGACGAAACCCAAGAAGTGGCCAAAGCATATGATGCAGCTTGTACTCCCGACTTTTATGTATTCGACAGAAACTTAGAACTGGTTTACAGAGGCCAATTTGACGATTCACGTCCCGGGAACAGTACCCCAATCACCGGAAGGGACATCAGGACGGCGATTGATGCTGCCAGTATGGGTAAAAACATCTATAAAACCCAAAAACCAAGTATTGGGTGTAATATAAAATGGAAGGAAAGTTAGATTGTACCAAACACTTTATGTACTTACAACATCTTAATTAACAATCTTTTATCATTCAAGGTAAGGTTTTGATTTATTAATCTACTAACTTTGTAGAGTAATAATTAAAACCAGAACCAAGATGGCAACACTACGATTAGGAGACAAAGCGCCGAACTTCACGGCACAAACATCAGAAGGGGAAATCGATTTTTATGATTTCCTAGGAGACGGATGGGGAATTTTATTCTCACACCCGGCAGATTACACCCCTGTTTGTACAACAGAATTGGGCACTGTAGCCAAGTATAAAGATGAATTTTTAAAACGAAACGCCAAAGTCATGGCGCTTAGCGTTGATGGTATTGAATCACACAAGGGATGGATCAACGATATTAATGAAACACAAAACACCAGTGTAAATTTCCCCATCATTGCTGATGAAGATCGCAAGATCGCAAATCTGTATGATATGATTCACCCTAATGCCGACGACACGCTTACCGTGCGCTCGGTATATGTGATTGCGCCCGATAAGACCATTAAACTGATGATTACTTATCCGGCATCAACCGGACGTAATTTTGATGAATTGATCCGTGTATTGGATTCACTTCAGTTGACTGCCTATCACAAAGTAGCTACTCCGGCAAACTGGAAACACGGAGACGAGGTGGTTATTAGTCCGGCTGTCTCTAACGAAGACGCTAAGAACATTTTCACCAAAGGCTTTAAGGAAGTGAAACCTTATTTACGGTTAACACCACAGCCTAATTTGAATTAAAATTTATTACCATGTCACACTGAGCTTGTTGAAGTGTTGCTTTAAAATTGCTTCGACAGGCTCGGCATGACAATAATTGTTACCTTTCTTCCCTACCTACACCCACTTTTCACGTTTGGCTAAAGCTTTGATATGTGCATAATGATGCCTGCAATGCCAATCGTATAAAGAAATGAGTTTATCTAATGAAATTTCAGCACCACTTTTCGGATGTACAAAGCTTCGCTTCAACTGCTCATCGGTTAAATTTTTAAGCATTTCCGTCCAGCGTTTATGGAGCGATTCAATCAAGTTTAAGGATAAATCGATGTCTGCATTTTTTCCATCTTCAAGAAGCGCCCATCGATCTTCAAAATAAGCCTTGATAAGTGGTTTGTCTTCGGTAAGTGCCCATTTAAAACGTATGTAGCTGTTTATATGGCTATCTGCCAAATGGTGAATCACCTGTCTTACGGTCCATCCACCCGTACGGTATGGGGTATCCAATTGCTCATCATCAAAATCCTCCACCAGATTCTCCAGCAAGTCCGGAAAGTCATCAATGGTTTTAATCCACTTCTTAATATCTTTCGCTGAAATATTCTTCGGAGCTTCATACTTCCCAATAGGATATCGCAATAGTTCAAGTTCTTTTTCGGTCATACTCAAAGCGGCTTTTTTTTACAGAGGAAAGATAAAAAAATCCTGTTACACCATAGCATAACAGGATTAATAATACATTTAAAAAATCGTTAACCTACCTTAACAAGTTCCACATCAAAAATCAGTGTTGCATTTGGAGGAATAACCCCACCGGCTCCTCTGGAACCGTAAGCCAAATGGGACGGAATCACAAAACGGGCCTTATCACCCACTTGCGACATGGAAATTCCTTCGTCCCAACCGGAAATAACCTGACCGATTCCCAAGGTGAAATCAATCGGCTGGTTTCTGCTGTAAGAGGAATCAAAAACTTGTCCGTTTTCCAATTGCCCCTTGTAATGTACAGATACATTTTTTCCTTTTTCTGCTTTAGGACCATCACCTTTTTGAATCACTTTGTAAAGCAAGCCGCTTTCGGTTTTTTCAAACCCGGCTGCTGATTCGAACTCGTTTTCCATATCAAAAATATTTTTTAACGGTTAACAAAAAAACGCCCCACAAGGGTGGAGCGTCCATAATACTTTATGAATAACAAAAATTAAAGAGCATTTACCCTTTTTGTCAATCCAGCTTTCAAGTTCCCTGCCTTGTTAGCGTGAATAATGTTTCTCTTTGCTAATTTGTCGATCATTCCAACAACTGAAGGCAACAAAGTTTCTGCTTGTTTTTTATCTTCTGTATTACGCAGCTTCTTGATCGCATTACGAACAGTTTTGTGCTGGTATTTGTTTCTCAAACGAACTGCTTCGTTTCTTCTGATTCTTTTTAATGCTGACTTATGATTTGCCATCTTTCCTAATTTTTACAAATTGCAGGACAACCTTATCCTACTCTTCATGTTATTTTTTAAATAGTAGTCCGTAGGGGAATCGAACCCCTGTTACCAGGATGAAAACCTGGCGTCCTAACCCCTAGACGAACGGACCAATTTCCCGACAATTACCGGGATTTTCGAAAAGCGGGTTAATCCGCCTTATTTTAATGAACTAAACTTCTTTAGTAGTCCGTAGGGGAATCGAACCCCTGTTACCAGGATGAAAACCTGGCGTCCTAACCCCTAGACGAACGGACCATTTTTTTTCTCAATTGCGGATGCAAAAATACAACTATTTTTAAATCATGCAATACGTTGAATACTTTTTTTTAATTTTTTAAAATCGAACTCATTTAAACTTTTTTAATTGAAGCGAGAATTAGCTATTTTGAGTCTGATTGAAGGCTTTTTTTGAGTTACATAGCAACGCTATGGAAAAATAAAAAGCGGGCTCAAAAGAACAATTTTTTAGCCAATTAAGGAAATATCAATAAGCTTTTGCAAAGAGTACCCTGCCTTCTGAAGGCTTTCCTGAATAGATACAAACCCCTTTTTCTTCTTCAGCTTCCAAAGGAATACAACGTATCGTGGCTTTAGTCAATTCCTTGATTTTTTCTTCTGTTTCTGCTGTCCCATCCCAGTGAGCCGACAAGAATCCGCCTTTGGACTCCAACAACTCTTTAAACGCTTCAAAAGTATCCACCTTAGTGATATGAGCCTCTCTGTAATCCAAGGCCTTTTGATAAACGTTGTTTTGGATCTCTTCCAAAAGTGTTTCGATCTTCTCTACAACATCATCTGTCGGAACCACTTCTTTAGACAAAGTATCTCTTCTGGCTACTTCAAAAGTATTGTTCTCCATATCCCGCATTCCAATCGCAAGGCGTACAGGCACTCCTTTCAATTCATATTCATTGAACTTCCAACCCGGTTTATAGGTATCACGATTGTCAAACTTAACACTTATCCCTTTTGTCCGTAATGTTTTCAACAGAGGCCCTACACGCTCACTAATGGCGTCCAATTGCTCTTGTCCTTTATAAATAGGAACGATCACCACCTGAATTGGCGCCAGCTTAGGCGGTAATACCAAGCCATTATCATCGCTATGTGTCATGATCAGCGCTCCCATCAAACGAGTAGAAACACCCCAGGAAGTCGCCCAAACATAATCTTGTTTTCCTTCTTTATTGGCAAATTTCACATCAAACGCCTTGGCAAAATTCTGCCCTAAAAAGTGTGAAGTCCCAGCCTGTAACGCTTTTCCATCTTGCATTAAAGCTTCGATGCAATAGGTTTCCAAGGCTCCGGCAAAACGCTCGCTATCGGTTTTGGTTCCTTTTACTACGGGTACTGCCATAAAATTTTCAGCAAAATCGGCATACACATTCATCATTTGCTCAGCTTCAGCAACAGCCTCTTCTTTGGTTTCGTGAGCAGTATGTCCCTCCTGCCATAAAAATTCGGCAGTACGTAAAAACAATCGGGTTCGCATTTCCCAACGCACAACATTGGCCCATTGGTTGACCAAAATAGGAAGATCCCGATAAGACTGCACCCATTTTTTATAAGTATCCCAAATAATAGTTTCTGAAGTAGGTCTTACGATAAGTTCCTCTTCAAGTTTGGCATCCGGATCGACCACTATCCCACTACCATCTTCAGCATTTTTCAATCTGTAGTGGGTCACCACGGCACATTCTTTGGCAAAACCCTCAACGTGATCGGCTTCCCTACTCAAATATGATTTTGGTATAAACAATGGAAAATATGCATTTTGATGACCGGTCTCTTTAAACATTCTGTCCAATTCAGCCTGCATTTTTTCCCAAATTGCATACCCATACGGTTTGATAACCATACAACCTCTAACAGCTGAATTTTCAGCAAGATCGGCCCTAACAACCAGCTCGTTATACCATTTTGAATAATCTTCGCTTCGCTTCGTTAATTTTTTGCTCATTCCGTGTAGTTTGGCACAAATCTTGTACCTTAGTTAAATGTAAAAAATAGTTTGACAAAACTAACTATTTTTGCTATGTTCAACAATAAAATTTTACAATGATGAAAACACAATACTTTCTTACAAGATTTAAAGTCTCTGGACTTGTTTTAATCATTGGAATTCTTGTGGCCTCCTGTGGTTCTTTTCAGGAAGCTTCCTATTATGATAATGATGGAATATATAGTGATGATATTGCTTATTATGAAGATACTCAAGAACCCAATACTGAAACTGAGGAAGAGGCCGCTCCGGCCAATGTCGTTATAACCGATTATGAGGGTTATTTTGGCAACAGGGCCAAAATGTTGGATAAAGCTATCCAATATCAAGAAGAGAATGAAATTTTTACCGATGTTGAAGACTATTCAAGTACATCGGCAGACAGCACTGATGTATCCCAAAATTATAATGTTCTCGATTACGACCAAGGATATCCCGGATGGGGTGAAAATCCGGACCGAACTATTGTAAATGTCTACAACAGTGGTTGGGGCTACGGTGGTTACGGATGGGGTTATGGCGGTTGGTATGACCCTTATTGGAGCCCTTATTACGGCGGATGGTATGGTTATGGCTACGGTTATGGTGGCTGGTACGGACACGGATGGGGATGGAGCTACTACAACCCATGGCATTATAGATCCGGTTGGTATGGCTACGGATATGGGTATTACCCTTATTACGGACACCGTTATAGAAATCGCAACTATGCATACACCACCTCACGAAGAGGATATTATGGAAGAAATACAGCTGCTATTGCTGACAGAAACGAACGAATAGCACGAAGGAGCAATACTGTAGGCAGAACCTCCAGAGGGTATTCACGAGCTACTACAGCTACCGGACAAACCAGAGGTCGAAGTACTGTTACCCGAAGGGGATATTCCAACAGTTCAAGAGTTGGTGTAGACAGTCGCACGAGGAGGTCATCCGGTTATTCCCGGGAAACAACTACTACGAGAAGAAATTCCAACTCGACATATTCAAGATCATCGAGTACCAGAAGAAGTAATTCAACTTACTCAAAATCTAATTCAACAAGACGTAGTCCTAGTACATATTCCCGATCTTCTTCAACCAGAAGCAAGGGAACCACAACAAGGTCTTCCAGCGGCTCTACCAGATCTTCTAGCGGAGGTACGCGTTCACGTAGCGGCGGTGGCAGAAGAGGCGGATGATAATTTGTTATAACAAAATTTCATAACAATATAAGCATTTAATCAAAATGAAAAAGCAATTTTTATATATCGTGGCGGCTCTCGCCACAGTGGGAAGTTTTGCGCAAACCAAAAATGATGTGGCTGCATACAGCACAAACAATCTTAACGGAACGGCCCGATATCAAAGTATGAGCGGAGCATTTGGTGCTTTGGGTGGTGATATGTCTGCCATCAATATCAATCCGGCCGGTTCGGCAGTGTTCAACAACACCTTGATCACACTTTCGGCAACCAATTACCACACCGATAACAGCACCCAATATTTCAATGGAACCAGTGAATCTGATCTTTCAAAATTGAAATTCAATCAGCTTGGGGGAGCGCTTGTTTTTAAAAATAGCGCACAAAATTCTCTGTGGAAAAAGTTCACCATGGCTTTTAACTACGAACTCAACAACAATTTTGAAAACGAATATTTTGCTGTAGGTGATGGAAACACTTCTATTGCCCAGTATTTTATAAACAATGCTGATGGTTTTCCTGAAAGCGACCTCCAGACTTTGGAAGGAGAGTCATTAACCGATGCCTACATCAACATCGGTCAGGATTTGGGCTACAACGCCCAACAAGGTTTTTTGGGGTATCAAACTTTTGTGATAAACCCTACTACTGAAGGAGGTAGCTCCTATGTTTCCAATGGGAGTTACACCAACGCCATCGGGCAAGAACAATTGGTTATCACTTCCGGTTATGACAGCAAATTCACCATGAATTTTGCTTCGCAATACACCGAAAATTTCTATATGGGAATGGGATTGAATATCCACGGTATCGAACGCAGAAAGATTACCCAATTTGATGAATATGGTTATGATGAAAATTCGAACTTGCAATATGTTCAATTCGACAACGACCTCTTTACCTACGGAAATGGATTTTCGTTCAATATCGGGGGAATTGCCAAACTCAATGATATGGTTCGTGTAGGTTTGAGTTATGAATCGCCAACATGGTATAATATGACCGACGAACTCACACAAAGTATCAATACCGATTATTATGCCAATCCGGACGATGCCGAAACCAGCTTTGCAGAAGTAGCACCAAATACGGTGATGGTATTCCCCGATTACAAAATACAGATTCCGGGAAAAATAACCGGAAGTATGGCTCTTGTTTTTGGGCAAAATGGCTTACTGAGCTTTGATTACGGATATCAAGACATGTCGAATGCCAAATTAAAACCCACTTCTGACGAGTTTTTTGCTCAAGAAAATCAGGAAATTGAAAATGAATTCAAAGCAGTTTCCACAATGCGACTTGGAGGTGAATGGAAGATCAATAGATTGAGCTTAAGAGCCGGTTATCGCTTTGAAGGAAGTCCGTATGAAAATGAAACAACCATAGGCGACCTGAACGGGTATTCCTTAGGAGCGGGATACAGTTTTGGTTCCACCAAACTCGACCTCGGATTCAGTCAGGCGCAACGCGATTACAATCCGCAGTTGTATGACACAGGATTGGTTTCTACCGCTGCCGTAGATAGTAAAAATACAAACGTGACTTTATCGCTTACGTTTAATTTATAAGACAGCATCCAAAAGACCATTTTTTGTCAGGTTGAGCGCAGTCGAAACTTATTTTGTTTGACTCGCAAAGATTGTTTAGTTCTCGACTGCGCTCGAACTGACAACATTCAATTTTCATTACTTTTCACCCCCTTTCCTTCAGCTACCCCTTTTCCCAAAAAAGAAAATCTTTTAAGTTCTTTTTTAGTATTTCTTCCCATCCGGCAATGAAATTTTCCCTTGAAAAATCACTTCCGCCGTCGGCAAGATTCTCGATGCCGCTATGCTTTAGTTTTAACTTTGTTTTTTTACCGTGTGGACGCAGTTGCCAGTTCAACACTGAGATCCCTTTGGATAATTCCGGGTAGCTCCACGTATGGCGCAGGCGTTCTTCCGGAATAATTTCCAATATTTTACACACATGTTTGAAATTGGTTCCGCCGGGTTCGTAAAAATAAAATTCGTTTCCATGCTTCAATTCAAAATTGTTGACCACAAAATACCATGCCTTCATTTTTTCAGGATTCGTCAAAGCACTCCAAACCGTTTTTACATCGGCATCAACAGTAGTCTCTACAATAATTGTCTGATCTTTCATCTATTTAAAAATTTTGTTTTCAAATTTAACTTATCAGCTAAAAAGTCCTCCCCAAAACCCTCCCCCCTGCCTACCGGAAGGCAGGTAACCCCTCCTGATGCTATGATCAGGATAAATCCAAAGGAGGGGAGTCCGTAGTCCCCCTTAACTATGTAGGAAATATAGGATGTCCTTCAGAATAACACACTCGATATCAGCTTAGGGTTTTATTTTTCTGATAAAAATACCGCCTCAATTCATCCAAATCACCAGCCAATCCCCTTATTTTAAGAAAAAGCCTGTTAAAAATTTGAAAGTTCCCGGTAGAAATTACTACTAATGAGAACGGAGATACAATTTACAATTCCACTAAGTAGGTCTTATCCCTCGATACATCGGAGCTGCTTCAGAGTATTAAAATCTCACTTAGTCAGTAACGGTAATAGGCTATAAATATGTATCTTTGCTGTCAATTTTTTTAATGACGGCATTTTCTTTTGGTATTATATACGCTAAAGGATTAAGATATGGTTTTCCGCCATTAAAATTATAACTTAGAGGGATAAAACGTCCACAACCAAGGTTTTTAGACGTTTAAAGCAAATGAAAATAAGCAAATGAAAATAGATAACACTTTAGAAGAGCATTTTGAAGAGATTGGGAATGACCACGCATCTTCTGCCGCGGAAACTCCAATGCGCGATGATGCTTTTGACATTTCTGATGATGAAAAAATAGAGCAAATTCAAACTCAGGTGTACAACATTATGGAGACGCTTGGTTTGGACTTGACCGATGATAGCCTGAGGGGGACTCCAAAGAGGGTGGCTAAAATGTTTGTAAAAGAGATTTTTTCCGGCTTACACCCCGACAGAAAGCCAAAAGCCTCTACATTTTCAAACAAATACAAGTACGGTGAAATGCTGGTCGAAAAGAACATTACTGTTTATTCTACCTGCGAACACCATTTGCTTCCCATTGTAGGAAGAGCCCATATCGCCTATATTTCCAACGGAAATGTGGTGGGACTCTCCAAAATGAATCGAATTGTGGATTATTTTGCCAAAAGGCCGCAAGTACAAGAACGTATGACCATGCAAGTGGTTCAAGAGCTTCAAAAAGTATTGGGCACCAAAGACGTTGCCTGTGTGATCGACGCCAAACACCTTTGCGTCAACTCCCGCGGTATCAGGGATATTGAAAGTAGCACGGTGACTTCAGAATTTGGTGGTAAATTCAAAGATCAAGCCGTCCGTCGGGAATTTTTGGACTACATAAAACTGGATACCACCTTTTAATATCAAAATCTTGACAATTAGTTCATCTGTAATAATTATTTTTACCGTTATCACTCATTTTTTTTGAAAAAACACCTCATTATAAATGCTGTTTAAAGATCAGGAACTTAAGATTTACAATTCGCTTAGCGGAGAAAAAGAAGTATTCACCCCCATTACCGAAGGCTATGTAGGCATGTATGTATGCGGTCCTACGGTTTATAGCAATGTTCATTTGGGTAATTGCCGAACCTTTATTTCTTTTGATCTGGTCTTTCGTTACCTAAAGCATTTGGGGTACAAAGTGCGCTATGTGCGTAACATCACCGATGCCGGGCATTTGGAAAACGATGCCGACCAGGGTGAAGACCGTATCGCTAAAAAAGCACGCTTGGAACAGATTGAACCCATGGAAGTAGTGCAGCGTTATACCGTTGATTTCCACAATACTTTGAACAAGTTCAACAACCTGCCGCCAAGTATTGAACCTACGGCAACCGGACACATTATCGAGCAGATAGAAATTATTAATGAGATTATTGAAAAAGGTTTCGCCTATGTCGTGAACGGATCGGTTTATTTTGATGTCCTTAAATTCAACGAAACACACGAATACGGCAAATTAAGTAAACGTAAAGTCGAAGATCTTATCCACAATACCCGCGAAACAGCCGGACAATCAGAAAAGAAAAATCCGCAGGATTTCGCCCTTTGGAAAAAAGCCGAACCACAGCATATTATGCGCTGGCCTTCGCCATGGAGCGACGGTTTTCCGGGTTGGCACTTGGAATGTACTGCCATGAGCACCAAATATCTGGGCGATCACTTTGATATTCACGGTGGCGGAATGGACCTGAAATTCCCACACCACGAATGTGAAATAGCACAGGCAGAGGCTTCAACAAACACTTCACCTGTTAATTACTGGCTACATGCCAATTTATTGACGCTGAACGGTAAAAAAATGGCGAAATCGACCGGAAACAATATTTTACCACATGAAATATTCACCGGAAATAACGATACCCTAAGCAAGCCTTTTACGCCTTCAGTGACGCGATTCTTTATGTTACAGGCGCATTACCGCAGCATTTTGGATTTTAGTAACGATGCGTTATTGGCTTCTGAAAAAGGATTTAACCGCTTGATGGATGCCTATCACCTATTGGGTGATCTAAAGACAGGTAATTCCACAAGCTTTGATATCAAAACATGGAAGCAAGACTGCTACAACGCCATGAACGACGATTTCAACAGTCCGATTCTTATTGCGAATTTGTTTGAAGCCGTTAAGCAGATCAATCTGATTAAAGAAGAAAAAGCAACGATCACTGCCAACGACCTCAGCGAACTCAAAACAAGTTTAAGCGATTTTATTTTTGACGTACTCGGTTTGCAAGACGAAAGAAATGTTCAAGACAGTTCATCAGATAAACTTACAGGAACAGTGGAATTGCTTATCAAATTGCGTGCTGAAGCAAGGGCCAATAAAGATTTTGCCACTTCTGATAAAATTAGAGATCAACTGGCGGAATTGGGTGTACAGCTCAAAGATGGAAAAGACGGAACGACTTTTAGTTTGCAGTAAATAAAACATTTGTTTAAAAAAATACTCATAGCGCCTTTTATCTTTTTGGTACGCGTGTATCAAACCGTTATATCGCCCATAACTCCGGCTACGTGCAGATACTCCCCTACCTGTTCTCAATACACGGTAGAGGCTTTAAAAAAACACGGTCTATTCAAAGGTGGATGGTTGGCTGTAAAAAGGATTGTGAGTTGCAATCCATGGGGAGGTAGTGGTTATGATCCGGTGCCTTGATAGTTAAAAAGTTTAAGATTTAAGGTTCAAGGTTTAAAATTCAAAGTTCTGAGTTTAGAGTTCAATATCATATTGTACCATTACTAATTCTTCAACTTTTTTAAATTCAATGTCTGAAGTAATCAAAGGCAACCCCAAATACAAGGCTGTAGCAACTATAATACTATCCGGGAGTTTTAAATTATATGCCTTTCTTATTCTTATGGTTTCCTGCTTAATAGCAGTATTTATATTTATTCTTTTACATTGATCTATAAAATCAATAATAATTTTTTCTTCCTTCTTTGTAATTCCTTTAAAAGCCAAAAGCTCAAGTTCCGTAATAACGGAGATATATAATTGTTTATCATTGAGCAACTCTGCCAATGTCTCATCCCCATTCAGCAGATACAGAATTATATTAGTATCTAAAAACAGTTTATTCCCATTCATTACGGAGCTCTTTTTGTATAGCTAAAGCATCTTTTTTTAAACTTATCTTTCCGCAGTAATCATATACTTTAACACCTCTAGGCTTTAACCCTTTGGTTAATTCCTCCAGAATGCTTTTAATACTTTTTTTTGTTGCTCCTTGTTTTAATGTTGTTACCATAATATCCTGTTTAGGTTTTGACACTACATGCTAATTTACGGTTTATTTATAAAATAAGTTTATCCTTCTTTCAAAAAAACACCTTCCCTCATCCATTATTCCTTTACACTTCAACCTTTTATCATTTAACACAAAATTATCTTTAGCAGAATAACGCAATTGGCTATATTTACCTGATAAATAAACAAAACATGCACTTTTTGAGTATTACCTGGGATCCGGATGGGGTCTTTTTAGATTTAGGCTTTTTCCAACTGCGTTATTATAGCCTGATGTTCGTCGTCGCTTTTTTGCTGGGTTGGTTCATCATGAAAAAAATATACAAAAACGAAGGACAATCCAATGAAGCCTTGGACTCCCTTTTTATATACACTGTACTCGCAACTTTGATCGGAGCCCGACTCGGACATTTTATCTTTTACGAGCCTCATGTTTTTCTGGAAGACCCATTGAGCATCTTTCTGCCTTTTGAGTTCAGTCCGAAATTCAGACTCACAGGCTTTAGAGGGCTTGCCAGTCACGGTGCGGCCATCGGAATCATTATTGCGATGTATCTGTATAGTAAAAAAGTGATCAAAAAACCTATCCTGTGGATTCTGGACAGAATCGTACTCCCTATCACCATTGGCGGTGTGTTTGTACGTTTGGGAAATTTCTTCAACTCAGAAATCATAGGAAAACCCACAAATTCTGATTATGGCGTTATTTTCAAACAATTGGGAGAAAGTTTCCCGCGTCATCCGGCACAACTCTATGAAGCTTTTGGATATGTCTTTGTTTTTATTGCACTATGGTTTATCTATTGGAAAACCGATAAAAAAGACAAACTCGGCTATATTTTCGGCGTTTTCCTGATACTTTTATGGGCCGTTCGTTTTATCGCAGAGTTCTATAAAAAATCACAAGGCGGATTTGAATCTGCTTTAGGCTTGCTTTCTACAGGACAATGGCTCAGTATTCCGTTTATCCTTGTAGGATTCTATTTTATATTTAGACCATCACCATCATCAATTAAAACACAATGATTCATTTTATAGTCAGATTAATACTTTTCTTGGTCTTCATCTGCCTTTCCCTCATCAGTTGTGAAACCGGAAACAAAAAAGAAGTGAAAACAGAAGAAATTTCCTTTAGTAAAGACGGGGAATTAAATGTTTATCAAGGAGATTCTTTGGTCGTTCAAAACCTCAATATCGAAATCTCCGATGATGAATATGAGCGGCAAACCGGGCTCATGTACCGTGCTTCCATGGAAGACAATCAGGGAATGCTCTTTGTTTTTGAAGATGAAAAACCGCGCCATTTCTATATGAAAAACACGGAGATTTCATTGGACATCATCTACATCAACAGCGATATGAAAGTGGTAAGCATCATAAAAAATGCCGACCCCATGAATGAAGCCTCCCTCCCTTCCCAATTTCCGGCGCAATATGTCCTGGAAGTCAACGGTGGGCTAAATCAACAATGGGGATTGAAAGTTGGGGATAGTATTAGTTTTGATAAAAGTTGATTGGGTTTTAAGGGATGAACAAGTAAAAATTTCAAGTACCGATTTTATTTACGGGCAGAGCTTTTCATAGGAGGCGTTGTTAGGGTGCGTTTTTTATTCTCTATATTTAATTTTTCTTGTTTTAGCCATTTTAATTTTTTTCCTTTTCAGCTTTCCACCTTCAGTTTTTATATGGCTATATCTTTTTATAGAAATCCAATTTCCACTTTTGTCATACTTATACTCAATAGTATAACAAATATTATCATTGTCATTCCAATTTCTTTCATAAAATATTAAATCACCTTGTTCATTATATTTATTTAAAGGCTTTTGTTTTTTGTCTCCAGAATGATTTATAGCTCTATTGTTAGAGTTAACTAATTCGTTCTGATTGTTATACTGATTAACAACCATTATATTATTTTCATAATCGTAAGTTGCGGTTTCATAACCAATTAAATCACCATTTCCAGTAAAATTTTCAAGTCTGATTAAGTTCTTTTCCTTGTCAAAGTAATATTGGGAAATGTTTAAAATTTGTTTTTTAGAATTATAATCTACCTGAACAAAATTACTGATTGAATCGTATTTGTACTCGGTGTGTTTTGTTTGATACCCAATAATATTTATCCATCTTTTGTTATCAAGTCTAACTCTCCTTTGTAAGCTGTCATACTTGTAGATGTTTAACCAAATCAATTTATTTTTGTCATCAAACCTCTTTAAACTTGTTAGTTGCATTGATTTATTGAAGCTCTTATGCTCAATTTCCGTTTTGACTCCATCTGAATTATAAAAACTTGTTTTTTCTATAATTTGAGTTATGTTAGCGTTTTTGTCGTATTTGTTAATATTGATATTATAGCTTCCTATAGACTGCGAAAATGTCAGTTGTGATGAAAAGATAATAATCAATAAAATGTAGTTTCTCATTTATTTCGTTTCTGTAAATGTTCCCTAACGGCTGTGGGCTGTGGCGTGCCTGCCTGCGGCAGGCAGGGTTTTGTGACGAATTTAGCAAAAATGAACCGTACCATAGGAAAATCCGCAGGATTTTCCGAGTGGGCGAGGGGAAGCCATGGCTTGTAGCCAATGTTGGGCGTTCGGCATTTACCATTTGTCTGATTTAAATTCAAGACCTCTTTCTTTCAATAATCTGTTGGCTACTTCGCAAATTTCATAGTCCTCATCTTTTAAGGACATTAAAAAGAGATTCATTAACGATAAGTCAGACGGATTTGATGCTTTCAAAGCTCTAAATCTATCTTTTTTGTCAACTCCTTTTAATTTGTCAAAATACGATAGTAGCACAGAATGATTCGATATATCACCAAATATTGATAACTTAATGCTCCCTTTTTCTGTTTCGTATATTGCATAATATTTACATTCTCCTAGCCCGACCTTAATCATTTTAGAAAGATCATCTTCCGGCTCAAATGAATCAAATTTCTCTACATTTTCTGATGGTTCGCCATATTTTTCAGTTAGCATTTCCTTTAGTGAAAAATAATTGGACGAAAGAAAAGACCAATTGTTAGGTTCAGGAAATTTAACAACGATTTTGCTAACTAAATCCATTTGTTTTAGTGTTGAAACTCCAACGTAGCAGTCTTTGTAACCTGCGAAATCTCCATTTAGTATTGCGGTACCGTCTTCTGTCCCTAAGTGTGAAAAACCACTTTTTTTTATTTTAGAAACGTATTCGTCAAGTGTTCCGTCAATAGGAACATCTTTGAAAGATAGATGCTCTGATGTTTGAGCAAAAGTTAGCATTGTCGTCAATGCAAAAATCAATGTCAAAAAGAGTGTCTTCATATCTTTAATTTCTTTGGTTTCATTTTTTTACGTGGTGTTCGCCTATGCTGACGCCCAACTTATTTATATACCCAATGTAACACCGCATATCCCCCCTAAACCGGATGGATATGCACAATGGCATATTATATTTCTCCTTCAAATATAACCTTTTTTCCTTTTAGTGAAAAAAATGGTGCTATTGGGCTTTTCTACATAGTTTATAACATATTTTTGACTGCAACTCATAGAAATTAAGGTGGTACAAACCTTTATATTATAATAATTTTCTCTATGTTAGTCGCTATTATTAATCATTTAAATCTTATAGCCTATGGCATTAGACAATCTTATCAGTGTAAGCTTTACCAAAGAAGAGCTTGTCAAATTGGACAACCATTTAAAAGGGATCAAAGCGGTTTTGAAAGACAAGACCGTTAACCTTACCCCCGAAGAACGGGGACAGTACGGGCGTATTGCCAACCAGAACAAACTTATTGTAAACAAAGCCAAAAAGTACATGGAAACCCATCCGGACTGGGTGCCGCGTTTTGTGGACAAAAAAGAGTTTGACCGCGACTACGAAGCCCGTACCGCTGTGGAAGACCGCGTAAAGGCTTTGGAAAACCTGACCCAGCAATTGGTGGACACCAAAACCCTGCTGGATCACGACAACTACAACAATGCCCTTACTTTTTACCGTATGGTGCGCTTTCTTTCCGAAGAAAACGAACCGGGCGCAGGTACGGTTTATCAGGACATGAAAGTATTGTTCCATAAATCTTCAACAGAAGAAGAAGCTGTTGAAAACGGATAAAGACTGTTTAGCTTAAGTTTTAGGTTTCCCCATTCTTATCAAAAATATGCTTCTCAGTATCTTTATAGTTATCCCCTTAAGCCTTTTAAGCCTCAAAAAGGTGTTTCCAATCATCAAATTGATAGTTGTTGCCCCTCCCCGGTAGGGGTCTAAGCCCTTAAAAAGGACCTAAAAGGCTTAGAAATAACATTTATGAGCACCTTGTTCAGGGTTATCGACCCTGTCCGCCACCTTTCCAAGCGTTAAAAGCATTCTTATAACCATGAAAAAGGTATTTCGAATGACCTTTTTGATCATTGTTACCCCTATCGGGTAGGGGTATCACCCTTAAAAAATCAAAAATATCCTTTTGGATAAGCCTTAAAAAGACCTTTTTCCGGCCTTACAACTACCTATAACAGGCCCAACAACAATGATTTTCATCCTTCTAAGAATGATTTTAATGGTCAAAAAGATGTTTGGAAGGGGTCAGAGGGGTATCGGGGAGGGGGTATCCCCTATATTAACTTTGGAGAACTGGGCTAGTGCTTTTCATAGGATACGTTGTTGTAGCTAGTGCTTTTAATTATTTTCAATTCGGAAGAGTTTGTTGTCTTCTGATAGTTCCAATATAAAGTTGTCAGAATGATTTAATTCAACAGGCAACTTGTCTTTTAAAATTGATGCAACGAATTGAATATCATTTTCATTCACAAACTGTGCTATTTTCACTAATTGATTGTCGTGCATTAGCTCTTTTTTATCATTCAATAGAAAATCCATACTTGGCATTTCTTCATTCCTCGCAAAAAGGATATAAGCAATATCAAAACAAGAAATCTCACCTTGTTTTTTACCTGAACTAAAATTTGTGTTGAAAGCGGAAAACTTATATAATCGTTGTCCTTTTCTATTGGTTATTTTCTCATATTTCAATGCGTATTTCTCGTCATATAAGTATTCAGATACTGATGAGAAGTATTTATTGAATTTGTTTAATTGAGTTTTTACTTTTTCTTCGAATTCATCAGAAAATAATGCTTCATCAATTTCTTTTAGTTCATTGTTAAAAGAATTCAGATTGTCCTCAACTTCTTGCAGTTGTTGGATTGTATTTTCATATTCTCCTTTTATTCTGTATTTCTCAGTTAATTCACTAATTAAAAGTTCTAATTCTTCAAATGAATCGCTCTTAGCTATAATCTTAGATAGTTCTGATTCCTGACTTAACAACCTGTCAAGTTCTTTGTTTTTTTGCTCAAGTTTTTGCTCTAAATTAGGTAATTCATTATTGATAAATTTTGCTTTCTCTGTTATCATTTGATTATGGTAGTTTACCATATTTTCAAAAGATTTTTGTAATTCTCCTAATATGTCTGTTGCTTGATTATAAATTTGTTCTAGTTGTGGAAGGTCTATTTCTGACTTATTTGCTTCTAAATCATTTTTTGCCTCAATTATTAATTCCTTTCTAATATTTATTTTACTTATTTCGGAACTCAATTTGTTGATTTCATATTTGATTTGATTTAACTTATTTAAATCAGAATCAAAATTTTCGTTTAAGTTTAAATTGGATTTTTTGACATTTAATTCCTCAATATCGTTTTCAATAAGAGAAAGTGTAGTTTCGTATGCCGATTTAGTTTGAAATTTCTCTAAACGCTTTTTAAAATTATCTTCTTGTCTTATCTGTTGAAGTATCTCTTGTTTTTGATTTCCTTCGTTAAACTCACAGCCTAGTAGATATAGATATAACGTTTCATATTCAGCATCAGAAGTAAATTTATCTAATGTTTTTAAAGTGTTATTAATGCTTAAATCCTTGTAGCGAATGTTGTGCGAAATGATTTGACGAAAACTTGGTTTTTCTGCTACTAGGTTTGGGAAAAATAATTCTTTTAGTACATCTTCAAATTCTTCATCTGTATATTGCTGACGATTTATTCTTCTAATAACTGTTTTTCTTGAACTAAGGAAATTACGTTCTATTACCACATCATTTTCTTCCTTTGAAGTTAATGATTCTGATAAAGTAAGCACCACTAAAACTTCATTGTCTATTAGAAAGTCTTTTACTAGATTATATACTTCTTTTGGGTTTTCTGGGTCTTGCCATACATTATTTTTGTTAGCTCCAAAGCAGAAGTCAATTAGTTTTAAAACAGTTGTTTTTCCAATGTTATTGCCTGTAATACTTTCTTCACTTTCGTCTACAATTAAGTTAATACCATTGCGAAATGTAATTTCACGTATTACAGAGGAATATTTAATATTTATTATTTGAAGTGATTTTAAGAACATAATTTTACTTCTCCTTTATTTAATTCAGCCACATTAATTATATATAGCCAATCTAGACATAAAATATAAACTGGAAATGACATTTTTTTGTTTTTAGTTACTTTATGATATAAATCAAGCATATCTAGTTTATCAAACTCTTGCAGAGTTTCTAAAACTAGTGATGCATTAAAATATATGCTATTTTCTGGATGAATATTATCAGGTAGTAGCATATTTGTAATCTTTAGGGTTCTCAAATATTTTGCATCTGATAAATGCATCAACAACTAATATATCAATACACAATTCAATTTCGTCAATAGGTATATTGTTTAGATTACTGCTAATCAAAACTTTATTTTTAATGTTTTCTATAGTGTTAAAAAAGATATCATCTTTGTTATCTGTTTTTTTTAATTTTCTGTATTCCTTTTTTATTGAATTCAGAACTGAGTTACTTTTATTTGCACCTAATAAATCAAATTCTGTATACTTTTCATCTACTTTTTTATAATAGATGCAAAATTCTTCAATTACTTCTCG
This sequence comes from Galbibacter kalidii, assembly GCF_026241135.1. GTDB lineage: Bacteria > Bacteroidota > Bacteroidia > Flavobacteriales > Flavobacteriaceae > Galbibacter. The sequence continues at coordinate 232,814 of NZ_JAPFGA010000004.1, read as the reverse complement.
TGCATCATCAAGTTCATTAAATTGAATTTTTCTTTCAATTTCAAAACTATTAGAATTGTCGTCAATATGCGAATCATCCCATTTTTCAAGAGATAGAATATTTATTATTGTTGCTAAATTGCTATCTAATTTTATTATGTCAACTTCTCCTCCAAGTTCATCTTTTATGAATTCATAAAGTTCTCTTTGACTTTTTATGTTCTTTGTGAGAATATAATTCAAAATTGTCTTTATATCGAAGATATCATTCTTTGGGTCAAAGCTTACTGAATGAGGATTTGAGAATGTTTTTGTTCTTAAATCTGTGGCATCTATTGAAATTGAAATGAACTTAAAGTTATAGTCTTTATATTTTTTAAAAATATCTTTTGATAAAGTAGATTCAATTTTTTGTTTAGTGCAAGTAGCTGATACTTGGAAAATTATTTTGTTTTTATGGTCTATTAAATCAATAGCTTCAACATTTTGAGCACTACTATTTAAATTAATTAGTTCATAGCCATATAATAAATTGAAAAAATGTAGATAGAAATTCTCTGAATGCAAGTGAAGATTAAGAATATTTAATTTTCCTTTCGTTTGAATTCGATGAGCAAGTGTATGAATTTTTTCATCTATGTATTCAAAATATTTGCTTCTATTCATTCAGTTTTAAGTTTTTTCAAAGATAATTATTAATTTATGCTATCATTCAATTTTGAGTTCTGTTTTTTGGCATTAGCTACAACTTATTTATATCCCCATATTTTTACTGTTTATCCCAAAAATATGGCGGGCTATACACAGGTTTTATATGTTTTTTCTCTCTGGAAATAATCAAATCTATTTTAATAATCCTTACGGGATTCCGTAAATGGGGTATTTGTATCTATTTATTTCCTCCTAAAGTATGTTTTTTCTACTCAAGGATAGAATTTTTGTTGTGAAGGGAGTGAAATCTGTTGTGAAAATAAGTTTTATTTGCCTGCACGCCACCTGGCTCCTTCGCTATTGTTTTAGCATTTCGTCTTTGTTTCATGCTTCTGTTCATTTCTTTGCTCGTCCAAAGAAACGAACCAAAGAAAAGACGCCTTTTCCAAGGGATTTCAGCCCTTTAAACTATTAAACCAGATTTGACCTTTTTACAATCGGCTGAACCGGTTTGCAAACTCCGCGCTCCGCAAGCTCCGCTGAATCTCGGAGCTTTGCTGCCCCTATCCTGAGGAAAAGGGTTGTGTTTCGTTTCCATTTTGTGAAACATATTCAAGACAGACCTTTCCTTTTCCTATCGAGTGGAGCAAATTGTTTTTCTAATACTTTCCTACTGGTTAAACATTTCCCTGCACTGACTGGTTTCGTTACAAAGGAAGAGCCGTTTTTTGCTTTTATTATTATTTAGTACTTAAATCAAAATCCCAAATTCAACGGTCAACCTTATTCAGGGATGTACAGACGGATTGGTGTTTTTTAGTTGTAGTTTGGAATTTGGTACTTGGAATTTGGGATTTCTGAGTTTTCGTTCAAGCCTATTAGCTACGCTGAATCCTCGATTTCTCGATACATTTTTTACTGCGTTATCACTCCGTAAAAACCACTCGAATTGACGGCTTTATTAATAAACTAAAAAGACTGTTTTATGTCAGTTCGAGCCTGCCTTTGTCGGCAGACAGGCGCAGTCGAGAACTAAATAACTATTGAAAATCAATAGGTTTCGACTGCGCTCAACCTGACAATATCTAATTTGAATTACTTTTTAGAAGACACCTTCTTTATTGAAAGTGATTCAAAAATAAATCAAGCTTCTACTTGAAATTTAGCTCGAAGTCTTTTGGCGGCATCGACCATTGCCCGAAGGGCTTCATCGGTTTCTTTCCAACCACGGGTTTTTAGTCCGCAGTCAGGGTTGACCCAAAGGTTTCGTACCGGGATCAATTCTGATGCTTTATTCAACAAGGTCTCCATTTCTTCCACATTCGGAACGCGGGGCGAATGGATATCGTAAACACCCGGTCCTATTTCATTTGGATATTTAAAATTGACAAAGGCATCGAGTAACTCCATATGGGAACGGGAGGTTTCTATGGTGATCACATCGGCATCCATAGCAGCGATGCTTTCTATCATATCGTTAAATTCCGAATAGCACATGTGCGTATGGATTTGTGTGGCATCCTCGACTCCCGAAGCACTGATCCTAAAGGCTTTGATAGCCCATTCCAAATAGTTTTTCCAATCGGCTTTTCGCAGTGGTAATCCTTCACGGATAGCAGGTTCATCAATTTGAATGATCTTGATTCCGGCTGCTTCCAGATCTTGTACCTCTTTGCAAATGGCCAGTGCGATCTGATTGGCCGTGGTTTCCCGTGGCTGATCGTTTCGGACAAATGACCACTGCAATATCGTGATTGGCCCTGTAAGCATTCCTTTCACCGGAAGTCCGGTTTGTTTTTGGGCATAGGTCGTCCATGATACCGTCATGGGTTCTACTCTATCTACATCTCCGTAAATGATCGGTGGTTTTACCCCTCTGGAGCCATAGCTTTGTACCCAACCGAATTTGGTAAAGGCAAAACCGTCCAATTGTTCTCCAAAATACTCCACCATATCGTTGCGTTCAAATTCCCCGTGAACCAATACATCCAATCCTATCGATTCCTGCCAGGCAATCGCTTTGTCAATTTCTTCTTCAATGGCTTTTTGGTAGTCTTCTTGGGATAAAGTCCCTTTTTTCAGTTGGGAGCGCAATAAACGTACTTCCCGGGTCTGTGGAAACGAACCAATGGTTGTCGTTGGAAATAACGGAAGTTTCAAACTTTTCTCTTGTAGCTGTTGACGCTTACTGAACGTACTTTTTCTCCTGCTATAGCTATTATCAATTTTGTTAACACGCTCTTCCACCTTTGGATTGTGGATGCGTTTTGACTCCTTTTTGCTTTGCATAGCCAATCTATTGGCTTCCTGCAAGGCTTCCAACTCTGAAGTCCGTTTTTCACCGGCAAGTGAAGCCAAATCCACCACCTCATTCAGTTTTTGTTTTGCAAAAGCCATCCAATTCTTTACTTCTGCCGGCAGTGTTTTTTCATCGGTTTCATTGTCAAGATCAAACGGACTGTGCAATAGTGAACACGAAGGTGCGATAAGCATACGCTCTGCTCCAATGGTTTTTACGGCTGTATCTATAAGCGCTAAAGATTTGTCATAATCGTTCTTCCAGATATTTCTTCCATCTACAACTCCTAAAGAGAGTTTTAAACTGTCAGGAGCTATTTTCAATACATTTTCCAGTTGATCTTCTGCCCTTACCAAGTCCAAATGCAATACCTCTACAGGTAGATCCACTACCCAAGAAGCATTATCCTTCAAGCCTTCAAAATAAGTTGCCAACACCACTTTCAATTCCGGAAAACGGTTCGCTATAATTTCATAGGTCTTTTTATAAACTGCTGCTTCCTCTTTGTTAAGATCGGTAACCAAAAACGGTTCGTCAAACTGAATCCATTCTGCTCCTTCGTCTTGAAGTTGCTGTAAGATCTCCAAATACACCGGAAGAAGTTTTTCGATATGATCCAATCGGTTGAAGCCTTCTTCTTTTTCTTTTCCCAAAAGCAAATAGGAAACGGGACCAATAAGTACGGGTTTGGCCTTAATTCCCATGGATTTTGCTTCTTTAAACTCATCCAAAAATTTAGAAGAAGAAAGTTTGAATTGTTGTTCTTTATAAAATTCCGGAACGATATAATGATAGTTGGTATCGAACCACTTTGTCATTTCCATCGCAGTGATATCAAACCCATTTTTTTGATACCCCCTGGCCATGGCAAAGTAAAGATCCAATGTATGGTCTTCTTCCAGAAAAACATTAGAAAAACGTTTTGGAATAGCCCCCAAGATAAGGGACATATCCAATACTTGATCGTAAAATGAGAAATCGTTGACCGGAATGAGGTCAATACCGGCTTCTTGCTGAAGTTTCCAATTTGCTTCCCGAAGGCGTTTCCCTTCTTGTTCTAATGAGTCGATATCGATCTTTCCGGACCAATATTGCTCACAAGCTTTTTTAAGCTCTCTTTTGGCACCAATACGCGGGTAGCCCAAATTTTGTGTAATCATTTGCTTGTTTTTAACCTGTTAAACATATTTGATATGTTTACACAAAGAGCTTTCCGATTAAAAACAATGAATCCATAGCGATATACACCTTATCATAAAACAAGGTGTAAAAAACTATCAATTCTTGAATTTTGCTTCAAACCGCGAAAGCAGCATCATTTTAATACAGGCAGGTCTCCTGGCTTGCTCTTATGTTATTTCACCTTCCCATCCGCCTTTGGCGGACAGTGGTTTTAAATAAATAACACACTTAAAAATGCAAAAGCATCTTCAACAGATATTGAACGATCCCGATATCCATCGGGACAATACAAAGCTTACAGTTGCGCGACAGCTTGTGATTTCCACACAATTCCCTATTAATCAGCGTTAAGCTGAACCTCTTATTAGACTGACCTTTATGTAAAGAACATATATTGGTGTAAAACTACGCAATATTTTTATGGTAATTAATATACGCTAAAAACAACTGGAGGGTTTTATGTTATGAAACCCTCATAGAGGAATTTATTATGGCCAAAGTAATTACCTCAACAAAAGGAAATAAATTCTAAGCAATGTCATCCTGAGCCTGTTAAAGCATAAAATTGATACAGCCCTTCAATATACTGTGTTTAAAATCTTGAAATTCTACCTTTGATTAATCTTTGTTCATTTTTTCCATCGATGAAAAAACGAACCAAAAAAATCTAGCCTGAATTCTTTTTTCTTGAAATCTACGTGACTATTTTGATCCACCGCATGGTAGTCGCTCCTCCTACGTCGGATGCTATTACCATTGCTGCTTCAGCCACCGCCAAAATAGTCCCTGATTTGCTACAAAAAAACAATTAGGGCGGGTTTTGATTACTGCTGGTTTTAAAATGAACGTTCTCTTTTCATACATGCTAATCCATTTTAATTTCCCCATCTGCTGGCTGGTTTCATTTGCCCGTGATCCTCTCACCAACACGGCAAAATGGTTGATTAAGACTTAGGGCTGTCGAAGTATATTTTATTGAATTTCAACATGTCTCCAACAATCAAATTGATGCAGCCCTTGAGGGTTTTGAACTTCAAGGGCTCGTTTTTCATGCTGCATTATATACTTTAATAAGGCCAGTTCTAATTCACCGGATATTTTTTGCATAAAAAAACACTGTTTTGGTACGGGTATAGGCTTATCTAGGGCTTAACCCAGGGGTAGATAGGGGGCAACTCACACTTAACCACAAGAATAGTTTGGATTTTTTATAAGAAAATTCTGTAAAAAATAAGGCTTTGATTTTTTAAGGTCTTAAAAATACTTATTTGTACTTCGTGGCAAAAAAGTACAATTTGGGCAAATTCCCTGCAATAGCGGAATTGGAAATTTTAGATTGAATGGTTTTTTATGAATTGTACAAACAAAAGAGGCTGTCTTCTAAAAGGACTATTTATACACAAATTGTCAGTCTGAGCCTGCCTACCGTCAGGCAGGCCTGTCGAAGACGGTTTCATTTTCATTAGGTTACACTTCGACAAGCTCAGTGTGGCATAAGTTTTCAAATCTTTTTAGCCCCCCTTTACCCTGATAAGTACAGGCATTAAGGGATCGATTAGTCCAAAAAAATATTATGGTCATAAATCAAAGCCCATGAGTGACTTTACTGTCCTTTGGGCTTTCTTTTCGATTTAATAAACCGTAATCGCGGACAACCGAGCCGATTCTAATTCTATAGTCTTTAAAAATTGATTGTCTCCCTTTTGATTGCGCTTGTCTGTGCATTTCTATATTTCGCCATTTTTTTACAGCCTCTTCATCTCTCCATACAGACAAAGAAAGTAATTTGTCGGGAACTGATACACTTTGGAAGCGTTCAATAGAGATAAATCCATCAACTTTAGACAATTCATTTTTTAATTTAGATGCTATATCAAAATATTCTTCTTTTTGCCCCTGCTTAATCCAAGCTTCAAAAATAACTACAATCATTATTTACTTCATTTTAAAAATAATTTTTCACCTAACTCCACCACTCTTTCATCCATTTATCGGATATAGTTTTTGCTCTTTCGTAATTGTCAACAACGACAACCAATTGATTGGAATGATCACTATACTGTGTCAAAATATTGACATCTGCATTGGCTAATTCCCTGCAAAACATTCCCAATTGACCGGGTACATCTTGCCTGAGTTTCTGAATGATGACATCATTGATTTTTGTGACTTTTATCCCTACTTTTTCCAGTTCTGCTTTTGCTCTATTCGCTTCTTCAACTAAAAAATGTGCTATCGAAGCGTCGCCATTATGAAAAACACCTCCGCCTTCAAGACTGATTTTGTTTTTCCCCAATATTTCACCCATCAGCGCCAATTGCCCGGGTTTGTTTTCCATTAAAATTTCTATGTCTTTCATGTGTTTATTTTTATTGTTTTTTTAAAGGACACGGAACCTCGCATTCATAATCATTCTTTTGTGTGTCGATTACGACATGCTCGGTTTCATTTTTTTAAGTTTGTTTTGTGTTTGTTTCTGTTCATATCAAAAGTTTGCTTTTAATTTTTCATCAATCCCATATTTTTGGGCAGTTTACACCTGCACTTCGCAAATAATCCAGCATTTGTCCCGTATGTACAGCTTCGTGATAAGCCATTCTGTTTAAATAATCGCCTAACTTTTTCCGTTGACCCACTTCTTTTCGGTCAATAATCACATGCTTTAAATCTTCTTCATTCAGTTTGGCAATCATCTCCAGAAAATCATTGTGGTAACTTTCGGCAAAATCCATCTCATGTTGAAGGTCTTTGTACTCCAAACCATCCCAAGGAGACTTATAAGCTCCCAAATCGCCCCTGTTTTGTATAATTTTGTGGAACAGATGCTCCCCTTCTAACACGTGCCTGATCATTTCTATGATGGACATGGCTTCTTCATCGGGTTTCCAGTGCAAATATTCATTGGGAATCCCGCTCCATAATTTTATACTACGCCTTCTTATTTCGGAAAAGTTGAGTAAAATGATTTCGGTTGCTTTCATAATTTTGCCTGTTATTGGTTTTAGCTCTAAAATGAATTTTCTTCATCCTTTATTTTTTAACGCTTAATTAATTCTTTGCAAAGTAAATTGAAGATTCATTCTTATACTTCATTTTAAAATGAACTATGGCCATTTCATTTTAAGTACCTTTACCTTATGGGAATTGAAGATCAATTTAGTTATGTTGCTTCTTTACTGGGAGACAAAGCTCGTGCGGCAATGTTGTGGTCATTATTAGACGGAAAAGCTTATACCGCGACAGAACTGGCGGTTTGTGCAGATATTTCAAGGCAATCGGCGAGCAATCATCTTTCAAAATTGATTGACGCAGAATTTCTAGTTGTTGAAAAACAAGGAAGACACCGATATTACCGACTTGCTAACGAGCGAATAGCACAAGTGATAGAATCGATGGCCAGTTTGATTCCCGACAAACAAGTAAAAACAATACATACCGAACCTAAATCGCAAAAAATTGCTTATGCGAGAACCTGTTATGATCACTTGGCCGGGGAAATCGCCGTAAAAATTACTACGTCTTTGGTCGAACAAAAAATTATTCAGCCGATTGGTAAAGAATATAATATTACTGATTTTGGAAATGAATGGTTTAAAGAACTTGGGATAAACACTGAAAAATTAAAATTGAAAAAGCGTTCGTTTGCCCGAAAATGTTTGGATTGGACGGAAAGGAAACATCATTTGGCAGGTGCACTTGGAGCTGCTTTGCTGGAAACTATGCTCGAAAAAGACTGGATTAGAAAAAAACAAAACACAAGGGAGGTTTTAATTACGCCTTTAGGGATGAAAAAGATAAATGAAAAGTTTAAAATGAATGGTTTTTTATGAATTAACTATATCTCTATAGATTTGATGAGCCTTTCGAAGTATATTTTATTGAATTTCAATATGTCTTCCAATAATCAAATTGATGCAGCCCTTGAATATACTGTCTTTAAACCTTGAACATCTTCCTTTGATTAATCTTTGTTCATTTTTTCCATCGATGAAAAAACGAACCAAAAAAATCTAGCCTGAATTCTTTTTTCTTGAAATCTACGTGACTATTTTGATCCACCGCATGGTAGCCGCTCCTCCTACGTCGGATGCTATTACCATTGCTGCTTCAGCCACAGCCAAAATAGTCCCTGATTTGCTACGAAAAAACAATTAGGGCGAGTTTCAATTACTGCTAATTTTAAACTGAATGGTTTTTTATGAATTGTGTAAACAAAAAGAGGTTGTCTAAAAAGCCCTTATGAGTTTGATTTGTCAGTCTGAGCTTGTCGAAGACCTATTGCACTTTGATTATGCTTCGACAAGCTCAGCATGACATCCTGATTTGCAACTTTTTAGACAGCCCCAATTGTGTAAACAAAAAAACATCCGCCAAAAGCGGATGTTTTATAATTTTTATAGAAGTCTTAGTTTATTCCTCTTCTTTCTTCTTTTCCCCTCTATTCTTAAGTGTATCGAACATTATAGGAGTCGCAATGAACAATGATGAATACGTACCTACAACGACACCTACAATCATCGCAAACATAAATCCTCGTAAAGATTCACCTCCGAAAATAAAGATGGTCAATAACACCACTATAGTGGTCAAGGAAGTATTCAATGTTCTACTCAATGTGCTGTTCAATGCTTCGTTCACATTGTCTCCGCCTCTCCATCCTTTTTCCTTTATCACCTCACGGATACGGTCGAACACGATTACGGTATCGTTCAACGAGTAACCGATCACCGTCAGAATCGCTGCAATAAACGCTTGGTCTATTTCCATATTGAAAGGCATGATGCTCGATGTAAGGGAGAAGATCCCCAATACGATAAGTACATCATGGAATACTGCACTAACAGCTCCCAATGAGAATTGCCATTTACGGAAACGCAGAAGGATATACAAGAACACAACCGCCAACGAACCTAAAATTGCCCAAATAGAATTCTTCTTGATATCATCAGCAATAGTTGGCGACACTTTGAAAGTTTTTTGTATGCCTATCTCTTCAGCATCTTCACTACCTGGCATGAACTGCTCGAGAGTAGTTCCGGCCGGTAAATATTTCTGTAATGACTCATACAGCATTTGCTGGATCTCTTCGTCTACTTCTGTAGATTCTTCATCTACTTTATATTTTGTAGTTACTTTAATCTGATTTGCTGCACCAAATGTTTTTACTTCTGTACTTCCAAACACAGCATCTAGTTCAGTGTCTATTTCTGTTGGATTTACAGGATCTTCAAAACGTATTTGGTAAGAACGTCCTCCTACAAAATCGACCCCTTGATTAAGACTTAATGTAAATAACGATCCTAAACTAATTATCAAGGCAGCTCCCGAGACAATAAAAGCTATTTTACGCTTCGATAAGAAATCGATATTGATATTGGCAAGGAAATTCTTGGTTAAAGCAGTAAAGAAATTCAAATTTCTTCCTCTTTTCTCTACATACCATTCTACCAATAAACGTGTTATGAAGATGGCAGTGAACAACGAGGTCACAATACCTATTAATAAAGTAGTGGCAAAACCTTGAATAGGTCCTGTACCGAATACAAACAGGATCAATGCAGTAAGACCCGTAGTGATATTGGCATCAAGAATAGATGATAGTGCATGCTTAAATCCATCAGCAATGGCTTGTTTCTTCCCTTTGCCTTTCAGTACTTCTTCTTTAATACGTTCGAATATCAATACGTTCGCATCGACCGACATACCGATGGTCAACACAATACCTGCAATACCGGGCAAGGTAAGTACAGCTCCCAATCCGGCAAGTACACCGAAGATCAAAACTATATTGAACACCAAGGCGATATCTGCAAATACCCCAGCTTTTCCATAATAGAATATCATCCAGATCAGCACCAATATCATGGCGATGATAAAAGACATCATTCCGCTGTCGATCGCCTCCTGCCCTAAAGAAGGCCCTACTACTTCCGACTGGATAATATCTGCTGAAGCCGGTAATTTACCTGCTCTTAATACGTTTGCTAAATCGTCTGCTTCTTCCAAGGTAAAGTCACCTGAAATTTCAGAATTTCCTCCGCTAATAGCTCCTTTAGAAACTCCCGGAGCAGAATATACGATGTTATCCAAAACAATAGCGATATTTCCTTGCTCCCTAAAAGCCTTTCCTGTAAGTTCTTCCCAAATTTTGGCTCCTCTGGAGTTCATTTGCATGGAAACTGCCGGTCTTCCGGCAATATCATAAGACTGAGCAGCATCTGTGATCACATCTCCACTCATGTTAGGAACATTCTCACGGTTTCCTTTCAAGGCATACAAATCAATAAGCTGGCTGTCTTTTGGAGGAATTCCCCAAGCAAATTTCACATGCTGAAGATTTGCAGGAAGCAATTGCTTCACCTGAGATAACCTCAAATAAGAACTGAATTGTGCCGTGTCTTTGGTAGCCACTGTAGCTATAACCGGAGACCCTTGTGCACCACCACTAACGATCAGGTCGAATAACGGATTTACCTGACTGGCAATATCGATGGAATCCTGAGTTGCATCAGATAAGAGAGAATCGATCTCTGATGCTGTTTCCTCAATGGTATCTTTTTCTTCTTTTGCATCAGTCCCTACAATATCTTGTAAAGTATTATTTGCAGAGACCAAATAGGGTGCTACCTGATCTGCTTTATAAGTTTCCCAGAACTCCAATTGAGCAGTACTTTGAAGCAGGTTTTTTACCCTGTTCACATCTTTCGCTCCCGGAAGTTCTACCAAGATACGCCCGGAAGTTCCGAGACGCTGGATATTGGGTTGTGTTACCCCGAATTTATCGATACGCTTACGCAATACCTCGAATGCTGAAACGATAGACTCATCAATTTTTCTGCTGATGACAGGTTTTACCTCATCATCGGTCATTTGGAAATTGATCTCCTCGCTTAATAACTTATTGGCAAAAATATCCGGAGACGCCAATTTTGTAGTTCCGGCGCTTATTTTTTCAAATTCCTGATAAAACAAGTCGATATAATCGTCCTGACTGTTTTTTGATGCTTCATCAGCCTGAGCCAATGCCTTGTTAAAAACCGGATCTTTGGAATTGTTTGCCAAACCTTTTAAGATATCCCTTACAGATATTTGAAGGATCACATTGATCCCTCCCTTAAGGTCAAGTCCTTTGTTTAATTCTTTTTCTCTTACCTCATCAAACGTAAAACTGCTAAACCCAAGGTTATAAACCTCTTCGTTTGCAACTGAATCCAAGTATCTGGATTCTACGGCTTCCCGCTTTGCTACGTAATCATCTTCAGCATCTGAAATTTTGTTTAAGGCATAGGTTTCAGCTTCTCCTTCTACCTTATTTGCAACAAAAGTGAAAGAAAGCTGGTAAATACTTACAATACCAAACAAAATGGCAAACAGCCTGATAAGTCCTTTGTTCTGCATTCTGATTTTATTTAATGGTCATTTTTAAAAACGGACAAATATAGGGTTTACGATAGGAACTGACAATTATTTTTTTGAAGTTTTATAACATAAAAATCCTGCAAAACAATAAGATTTGCAGGATTTCGATGAATAATATCCTATGCGGACAATTACAATGTCAATAGTCCGTTTGTTTTTCTCACACCGGCAGCGCTTTCTTGCATTTTGGCTTTTTCAGCATCGGATAATTCAATTTCCACAATCTTTTCGATACCATTTTTACCCAAAATTACCGGCACTCCTATTGAGATATCCTCCAATCCGTATTCTCCCTCTAACAAAGCAGAACACGGGAACATTTTTTTCTGATCGCAGGCAATAGCTTGTACCAATCCGGACACTGCAGCTCCCGGAGCATACCAAGCACTGGTTCCTAAAAGTTTGGTTAGCGTAGCTCCACCTACTTTCGTATCTTCTTTTACTTGATCCAAACGCTCTTCTGATAAAAATTTGCTCACCGGAACACTATTTCTGGTCGCTAAACGAGTAAGTGGCAACATTCCCGTATCACTGTGTCCACCAATCACCATTCCATCAACATCAGAAATTGGAGCTCCTAAAGCTTCTGCCAAACGGTATTTGAAACGTGCGCTGTCTAAAGCACCACCCATTCCTATAATTTTATTTTTTGGCAGTCCCGTTGTTTTATGAACAAGATAAGTCATGGTGTCCATCGGGTTACTTACCACTATGATTGTTACATCAGGAGAGTGCTTGATCAGGTTTGAAGAAACATCTTTTACAATCCCCGCATTAATCCCTATAAGCTCTTCACGGGTCATTCCCGGTTTACGTGGAATTCCACTGGTGATAACAGCAATGTCACTACCTGCCGTTTTAGAATAATCACTTGTAGTTCCTGTTATTTTGGTATCAAAACTATTGAGGGATGCTGTTTGCATAAGGTCCATCGCTTTTCCTTCAGCATAACCTTCTTTGATATCCAACAAAACCACTTCTGATGCAAAGTCCTTGATCGCGATATATTCTGCGCAACTTGCACCAACAGCTCCTGCTCCTACAACTGTAACTTTCATATTTTTTATTGATTTTATGTTTAAACGTTAGTTTTTTGAAAAGACAAAGCTACTAATTTTAACACAATCAGTAGCTTTGAAAATTATTAAATTATGTTATAAAATTCTACCTAAACCCAAAGTTTACACCCACATTAAGACTGTTGAACTCTGCTAAAGTATAATCCACATTCAACCTAAAAAAGCTTAATTTAAGTTTTGTACCCAATGTTGCTTTTACTCCTGATGCTTTTTTTGAAACAGAAAATGGATCTGTTATGGTTTCCTCCTGAAAGGGACCACTTTGAACAACATATGTTCCCAACAAGTCTGTTTGTGATTTTCCGGTAAGATATCCTAAACTCCCATAAAAATTAATCACCGGTAATTTGGTGGAGGCAATAGCCTGAAAAACCCAAGTATTTGCACCGGTTTCAAAACGCTGGTTTTCCCCATCTACTACCCCTGTATCGGTAAAGTCGTAACTTCCGTCTAAATGTGTATATCCTATAAGACCAGAAATAGCTACCGGGAACAGGTTATCTACCGGCAACCATTCAGTAAATTCATGCTGAACCCCAAAGCCGTAAAATCCAACTTTTACATCGTCTGAATCGACTTTTGGGAAAAAGCGCATCTTCACTTCGGTTCCTTTGAAAAGGCCAACACTAGCCTGTAAGAATGCTGTTGGTACAAAATTTACATTTTCTGAAGCCAATCCGGTTGGAAGTGTAAACTCGGCACGTTCGGTTACTCCCGGAGCAACCTCACCTTCTACATACACCTCAATTCCTTCAATATCCCCTAAGGCTGTAGCCACTTCTTTACTTACACTTCCATCTGTAAATTGCAGATTTTCATAATCTGCTGTATTTAAAACAAAAGATTTTTTCCCATCTTTTACAGGACTTATATTCCCGATAATGGATATTTCAAAACCTAAAAATGGTTTTGCTTTGGCTGAATTAAACCATCCATTACTCATCCCATACATAAGTCCTTCGCTTGCCGGAGCCAGATAATCGTTTGTAAATCGTTGTGCATCATCCACCCCAGCTGCGAGCAAATCGTTGACATTCTGTTGTGCTGTTGATAACAATCCTGATAGTAACAGGGTAATAAATAAAATCTTTTTCATGTGCTCTATTTTAATTTGTTTTCAGAGGTCATATGGACACCCATATTGTTTATAGACTTGTTTTAATCATATACGAGATAGTGTCTAAAAAAGTTCATTGCCGTTTGTTTAATATAAGAAAATTACGTCAGTTTGAGTACCCTGTGGAATATTGCGAAGCAATTTTATTCCGCGGAGTGTATCGAAAACAAGTGATTTTCGTTCGAAAGCCTATTCTCGATACAATTTTTTTCTTCGCAGAGCTATGAAAAAAATTACTCGAATTGACGGCTTCCGACAAGACTAAAATAAAAAAACTCACGAGGAATCCCGTGAGTTTTTTGTTGTATTTTCTTATTTACTTATGCATCGATATTCGCATAGACAGCATTTTTCTCGATAAATTCCCGCCTCGGCGGCACCTCATCTCCCATCAACATAGAGAAGATTCTATCGGCTTCACTACCGTTGTCGATGGTGACTTGACGCAACGTCCTGAATTCAGGATTCATTGTGGTGTCCCACAACTGTTCTGCATTCATTTCCCCAAGACCTTTGTAACGCTGTACGTTAACACTTCCTCCAAATTGTTCTGCCAATTCATCGCGTTCTTTATCGTTCCAGGCATACTCCTTCTTATTTCCTTTTTTGACCAGATACAATGGAGGTGTAGCAATATACACATGTCCGTTTTCGATCAATTCCTTCATATATCTGAAGAAGAATGTAAGGATCAAGGTTGCAATGTGAGAACCATCCACATCGGCATCACACATGATCACAATTTTATGGTAGCGTAATTTTTCGAGGTTCAATGCCTTGCTATCTTCTTCGGTTCCAACAGTTACACCAAAAGCGGTAAAGATATTTCTGATCTCTTCATTTTCAAAAACCTTATGTTGCATGGCTTTTTCAACATTGAGGATCTTACCTCGTAATGGCAGAATCGCCTGGAAATTTCTATCCCTTCCTTGTTTTGCCGTTCCCCCTGCGGAATCTCCTTCGACAAGGAATATTTCACATTTTTCAGGATCTTGCTCAGAGCAATCGGACAATTTTCCGGGCAGTCCACCACCACTCATTACGGTTTTACGCTGCACCATTTCACGCGCTTTTTTCGCCGCATGCCTGGCTTGGGCAGCCATAATCACCTTTTCTATGATGATTTTTGCATCACTGGGGTGTTCTTCAAGGTAGTTTTCCAACATTTCAGAAACAGACTGAGAAACTGCTGAAGTCACCTCCCTGTTCCCTAATTTTGTTTTGGTCTGTCCTTCAAACTGTGGTTCTGCAACTTTTACAGAAACAATCGCCGTAAGTCCTTCACGGAAATCATCTCCTGAAATTTCGAATTTCAACTTATCCAACATTCCCGAAGCATCAGCAAATTTCTTAAGTGTTGTGGTCAATCCACGTCTAAAACCGGAAAGATGTGTTCCTCCTTCGTGTGTGTTGATGTTATTCACATAAGAATGTAGGTTCTCGTTGAACGAAGTATTGTAAACCATCGCTACTTCAACAGGAATATCATTTTTCTCTCCCTCCATAGAGATTACGTCAGAAATCAAGGGTTCGCGATTTCCATCCAAAAAACGGATAAATTCCTTCAATCCTTCATCAGAATAAAATTTTTCGTGAACAAACTCACCTTTTTCATCTTTATGACGCATGTCTGTAAGGGTAATTGAAATCCCTTTATTCAAATAAGACAATTCGCGCATACGACTGGCCAAAGTATCATAACTGTACTCTATAGTTTGCTGAAAAATGGTTTCATCCGGTCTAAACGTAATCAGCGTTCCGCGTAAGTCCGTTTCTCCAACCGCTTTTACAGGATAAAGTGTTTTCCCTCTTTCATATTCTTGCTCCCAAATCTTACCGTCCCTGTACACGGTCGCTTTCATATGACCGGACAAAGCGTTTACCACAGAAACACCAACCCCGTGAAGTCCACCGGATACTTTATAGGAGTCCTTATCGAATTTACCACCGGCTCCAATCTTGGTCATGACCACTTCCAAAGCGGAAATTCCCTCTTTTTTGTGAATATCTACCGGAATACCCCTCCCGTTATCTTCAACGGTTATGGAATTATCTTCATTGATCACCACGCGAATGGTATCACAATGACCGGCCAAAGCTTCATCTATGGAGTTGTCTACCACCTCATAAACCAAGTGGTGCAAGCCTCTTGTTCCAATATCTCCAATATACATCGACGGACGCATACGAACGTGCTCCATCCCTTCCAATGCCTGAATACTATCGGCCGAATATTGATGCTTTTGTGTTTCTTCGCTCATTATATTCTCTTTTCTTTTATCTTTAGATTATAACGCATAAAAAAATGCACTTTGTGCATCTTTTTGAATACCTACAAATATACGAATTTTAAGCCCGGTTTAAAAGGTTTTAGCCAAGCGAAACTAAAAATTATCAACAATTGTTAATTACTCAAAAGCCCCTTAAAACGGCTTAAAATAGCCTTAAACGCCATTTTGTCGTTTTTTAACATTCCCGAAGATGACTAAAAACACAAAAACCTCGCAAAAGCAAGATTTTTGTGTCTGTTTTTGTGAAAGAGTGATCTCTTTTATGTCTATTTTAATTGTTTTTCAAAGTCCTCTCCTCAGACGTTTCAGTCTGAGTCAGACCTAAAGCGTCTGACCTAACCCTTTCCAAAGGAGAGGGGACAAAACTTCTGACTCCTGACTTCGGTCATCGGTCTCCTCTCCATATACATCTATTTTTCATAAGCATCCGCATGAACTTTGGCCACAGCCCTACCCGATGGGTCGTTCATGTTCTTGAAGGCTTCATCCCATTCTAAAGCGGTTTGGGTACTACATGCCACCGAAGCTTCTTGCGGTACACATAGTGCCGCTGCATCAGAAGGGAAATGCTCTGCAAAAATAGAGCGGTAATAGAACTCCTCCTTCGACGTTGGAGTCTGAATCGGGAACCTGAACTTGGCGTTTGCCAACTGTTCGTCACTCACTTCCTGTTCTACTATTTCTTTTAAGGTATCGATCCAACTGTAACCCACCCCGTCTGAGAATTGCTCTTTTTGTCTCCAAGCCACACTTTCGGGCAAATAGGATTCAAATGCTTTACGCACCACCCATTTTTCCATGCGCTCCCCATCGATCATTTTATCTTGCGGGTTAATACTCATGGCTACATCCATAAATTCCTTGTCCAAAAAAGGTACACGTCCTTCAATCCCCCAAGCGGCCAGCGATTTGTTGGCACGCAAACAATCATACATATGCAATTTCTCTAGTTTACGTACGGTTTCCTCGTGAAAATCTTTGGCACTTGGCGCTTTGTGGAAGTACAAATATCCTCCAAACAACTCATCGGCTCCCTCTCCGGAAAGCACCATTTTGATCCCCATCGATTTGATCACACGTGCCATGAGGTACATAGGCGTAGAAGCCCTTACTGTAGTCACATCATAGGTTTCCAGGTTATAGATCACATCTTTGATGGCATCCAAACCTTCCTGAATGGTAAATTTTATTTCGTGGTGAACGGTTCCGATATGGTCGGCTACTTTTTGTGCTGCAGCCAAATCCGGTGAGCCTTCCAATC
Organism: Galbibacter kalidii; assembly: GCF_026241135.1. Classification (GTDB taxonomy): domain Bacteria; phylum Bacteroidota; class Bacteroidia; order Flavobacteriales; family Flavobacteriaceae; genus Galbibacter. The sequence continues at coordinate 215,536 of NZ_JAPFGA010000004.1, read as the reverse complement.
CAACTGAAAATGAATGTAAACGTGGCCACCATGCCTCAGAAGTGTCATCGGATTCAATACGCTTTTCAGCATATTTTTTTGCAACTGCCGAAGTCACCGAAGAATCTAAACCTCCTGAAAGCAGTACTCCATAAGGTACATCAGACATCAACTGTCTGTGTACAGCTGCTTCCAAAGCATCTTTTATTTTCTGAATACTGGTTTCATTGTCCTTTACCGCATCATATTCAGTCCAGTCGCGAACATACCATTTTTTAAATTCCCCGTCTGAGCTGTGTAAATAATGCCCCGGAGGAAAAAGTTGAATTTTGGTACACACCCCTTCAAGCGCTTTTAATTCTGAAGCTACATAAAACGTTCCATTCTGGTCCCAACCAATGTAAAGTGGAATGATACCCATGTGATCACGCGCCACAAAATATTCATCCTTCTCTGCATCATAGATCGCAAAACCGAAGATTCCGTTCATCTCATCTACAAAAGCAGGACCTTTTTCTTTGTAAAGTGCTAAGATCACCTCACAATCGGATTCGGTTTTAAAGTTGTACTTCCCTTCAAATTGTTTGCGCAATTCCCTATGGTTGTATATCTCACCGTTGGCTGCCAATATCAATTTCCCGTCTTCACTTAATAAAGGTTGTTTCCCTGAAGCCGGATCGACGATTGCCAGACGCTCATGCGCCAAAATGGCTTTTTCATTACTGTATATCCCACTCCAATCCGGTCCTCTGTGACGCACTTTTTTGGACATCTCCAACAATTGAGGCCTTAAAGCCTCACTTTCCTCTTTCAAATCGAAAGCACATACAATTCCACACATATCTAGTTGTTTTTTTTGTTAAACTCATTTAAACTTTTTTATCCCGATAATTATCAGGAGGCTATAAAATTGCCCTTATGCCCATACGCCGGCTGGCTCTATCGCTAAAAATGTCTACCAGACATTTTCTTTACGCTCAGCCCTATCTAATAATTAACAAGGCAAATATGATATTATAGTTTCATATTAAAAACAAAAACTCACTATTTAGTTTTAATTTAAAACATAAATTTACATTTTTTAACAAATTTGAAATTAAAAGTATTGGAAAAATATACGATCGAAAGAAAAATGTAAGTTCTCCCTATTTTTCCAGTTAAAAAAGAAGACAGTTTAACATTTTTATATGAAGAAGATTTTATAGTTTTAGGTAAATTTTAAAAAATCCAATAATATAGTTAATAATGAAAAAAATAATCACATGCATGCTGTTCGTTGCAGCACTAACATTCACTACCGAATCTTCTGCACAGAAATTTAGCGGACTCGATAAAAGTCCGGCAGATATCGCCTATCTCAGAACAGAAAGAAGTGCCCCACCTTTGGTTAAAATCATTTATAGTCGTCCACAGTTAAAAGGACGTCTTGTAGGTGTCGACCTTGCTCCCCACGGGGATGTTTGGAGAACCGGAGCCAATGAAACTACCGAAATCAAATTCTATCAGGATATGACTTTTGGAGGTGAAACCATTACAGCCGGAACATACAGCTTATTTACCATCCCGGGAAAAAGTGAATGGACTATCATCCTTAATAAAGACCTTGATACTTGGGGCGCCTATTCGTATAACGAAGCTAATGATGTAGCTCGTATAACAGTTCCTGCTTCAACAGGCGGCAAATCCCTGGAAGCTTTCTCCATCACTTTTGCTCCTGACGACAATGGTGGAAAAATGATTATGGGCTGGGATAAAGTAAGGGTCGAGGTGCCTATTGCTACTGAATAGCAGCTATAACAAAACGTATAACACAAAAAAACCTGTGAGTCTGAATAAGATTCACAGGTTTTTTAAATTTATAAAGGGTGTTTAAAAAGATTGTTTTGTGTCAGTTCGAGCGCAGTCGAGAACTAAAACCCTATGGAATCAATAGGTTTCGACTGCGCTCAACCTGACAATATCAAGTTTTATCACTTTACCTGTTTCCCGCCAACAAAAGTTTTTTCCACTTGTAGATTCGGGATATCCTCAGCAGGGACGGTCATGATATCTTTATCCAAGATGATGAAATCGGCCCATTTTCCCACTTCAATACTTCCTTTTTCGTCTCCTTCAAAATTGGAATAGGCCGCCCAGATGGTCATTCCCTTTAAGGCTTCTTCCCTGTTCAAAGCATCTTTCATTTGAAATCCGCCTTCGGGATAACCTTCTACATCTTGTCTGGCCACGGCGGCATGGAATGTTAAAAACGGACTCACATATTCTACCGGAAAATCGGTTCCTAAAGCAATGATTCCTGATTGCTCCAAAAGCGTTTTGTAGGCATAAGCACTTTTTATGCGCTCTGCCCCTAACCGATCTTCTGCCCAATACATATCACTCGTAGCATGTGTGGGTTGTACCGACGGAATAATATTATCTGAAAAATAATCAAAATCAGCTTCGTCTACTACTTGAGCATGCTCTATTTTCCAGCGTTTGTCTTTTTCCCCCTTCAAGGCTTTTTCATAAGCGCGAAGCACCACCACATTTGCTGAATCTCCAATAGCATGTGTATTCAACTGAAAATCGGTTTTGGAAAGTCGTTCTGCCAAACCGTAAATCTGATCCACAGGAGTGACCATCGCACCAAAATGGTTGTGCTTATCTGAATATGGTTTCTTTAGTGCTGCTCCCCTTGATCCCAAAGCGCCATCGGCATAGGCTTTTACCGAGCGTACATTCAGTTTATCGGTTTTGAGGATGCCTCTATTTAAAAAATAATCCAGGTTTTTCTGAGTGTTGCTCATCATGGCATACACCCTCATATCCAAAGCGCCTGCTTTTTGAAGGCTGTCTATCAGCAAAATGATCTCTTTGTCCAATCCGGCATCATTTACGGTTGTCAATCCGTAGTCGAAACACAATTTTTCAGCATCTTTCAATGCTTTTGCAGCTACTTCCTCCGTTGTTTCAGGAAAAATTTTATCGACCAGCCCCATCGGGTTATCAACCAAAATCCCGGTGAGTTCCCCGTCTACTATTTCAATTTCACCTCCATCAACTTTTGTTTCCTTTGTAATCCCAGCCAAAGTCAACGCTTTTTGATTCACCAAATAGGCGTGCCCGTCTATACGGTCAAGCACCACGGGAATATTGGGAAAAAGGGAATCCAATTTTTCTTTGTTGGGAAATTCCTTGTTCTCCCAATCGTTTTGATCCCATCCTCTTCCAATAATAAAATCTGAATTCTTTTCTTTTTGAAAATTGATGACGCGGCTTATCACCTCATCAAAACTTTTTGTTCCCACCAGATCCACATGCTGTTCTTTCAGTCCTAAAGCATAAAAATGACAATGTGCATCGATAAAACCCGGATAGACCGGTTTGTTTTCGGCATCTATAACTGTTTCGGAATGATATTCATCTGTAATCGTTTCAGAATCACCTACGGCAACAAATTTCCCGTCTTTGACCGCAAAGGCAGTTGCCATGGACATAGTAGAATCTACCGTATAGACATTGGCATTGACAACAATCGTATCCATATTCTCTTTCTCTTGGCATGAAAACAGCAATGCCAGTGTGAGTATTGTTAAAATTTTTCGCATTTGAGTTGAATTAGTTCTAACAAAAATAACTTTATATTTTTAATCCGACTAAATGAGTTCAATTCTTCAATGTTCCAAATAACACTCCACATTTTATTAACAAGACCTTCCTTGTTGAATATTTCACCCCTACGGGGCTAAGCACACCCCAATGCAAGCATACAGGGAATTTAAAGACCTGATTAATAATACGTATTATCTATTTGATGAAAGTCTTTTTATTCCTAAACAAATTTGTAAATTGAAATGGCTATCCACAAGCTAATTTTCATGAAGAACAATATCCTTCAATTTTTTAAAAGCTATCGTTTCACCAAAGGGCTACTCATCAGCACAGCTGCATTCAGTGCCATCACGTTTTGTTATTTTTTCTTGAATATGGTAATTGGTGCCGGAATGGCATTTGGGGTTTTACTGGCCTCAACCAGTGATATTCCGGGAAGAAAAAAACATCATATCTACGGGGTTTTGATTGCCATCCTCTTGGCTGTTGTGAGTTTTGTGTGTATTCAATTTACACTAACAAACCTCTACCTTCTTTTTCCAACACTAATCATCCTTGTGTTTTTCAATTCTTATATTTCTGTTTACGGATTCAGGGCTTCCCTTATTGCTTTCTCCGGATTGTTGGCCATATCGCTGAGTTTTGCCAAACCTCAAAGCGGAATAGACATTTTATACAATGTACTCTATATCATCGGCGGCGGATTGTGGTATTTGTTGTTTTCATCACTTTTTGAAAGTATGCGAACCAAACAATACAGTGACGAGCTGCTTACCGAATGTATTCAACTTACCGCTGAATACCTGAACACCCGGGTAGCTTCTTTATCTTCCAAAGACAGGGAATCGGCTTTGAACAGACAATTGAGTTTGCAAAACGAGATCAATGAAAAACACGAAACCTTACGTTCGATGCTGCTTCACAAAAGGCAACGATCAGGCTCTATGAAATATCAGAGGCAACAGCTGCTTATTTTTATTGAACTGGTCGACATTTTGGAATTTGCAGTCGCCAATGCCGTAAACTACAAAAAGTTTGACAAAAGCAGCGCGCTCTTTCAGGAAACAACACTTCAAATTGCTTCAAGCATGCAAGCTGTCACCAACAGACTTTCGGACTTTTCTGAATACATCATGACACACAAAAGGATTCCTGAAGATAACGAACTGAACACCCAGTTACGATCATCTTTGAACGCCATAGAGCAATTTAAATCCCAAATTGATATCAAAGAAAAACGAGAGGAAGTGCTGCTCCTTAGAAATTTGTATGATTATACGGAAAGGCAATTGCAAAAAGTGATTACACTGGAGCGGATCATCAACAACAACCTCATCAACGAAATCACAATCCTGAAAAGAGCCGATAGAAATAAATTTATCACTTCTCAAGACTATAGTTTTAAGGTGTTTAGAGAAAACCTGACCTTAAAATCCCCTATTTTTAAACATTCCCTACGTCTGGTGGTTACCGTGCTTATCGGTTATGGAATTGGTACTGTTTTTTCCCTTCAAAACACCTATTGGATCTTATTGACCGTTATGGTTATTATGCGCCCCGGCTATGTGTTGACCAAAGAGCGTTCCCGGCAACGTATGATCGGTACTTTGATTGGTGGAGCCATTGCCCTTGGCGTGGTGTTGATCACCAACCAGCTGTTGGTCTATATCATCATCACCTTTATCGCCATGACGCTTGCTTTCACCTTCATCCAGCAAAACTACAAGGCTTCGGCAGTGTTTATCACACTGACCATCATTTTTGTCTATGCCATGCTTTCTCCTAATGCTTTTGAGATTATTCAATACCGAATGGTCGACACCCTTATCGGTGCCGGACTTGCAAGCATCACCAACCTGCTGTTATGGCCGGCATGGGAGAGTCAGCAGATTTCAGAGTTAATCCTCGAAGCTGCTCAAACCAACAGAAGATATTTGCATCAAGTAAATGTGATGTACCACAACAAATCGACCGACAAACTTCCTTATAAAATATCTCGAAAAAACGCTTTTATCGCTATCGGAAATCTGCACGCCGGTTTTCAACGAATGACACAGGAACCCAAATCCAAGCAACAGAACCTAAACAGCTTGTATGAAATTGTAGTTACCCAAAACACATTGCTTTCGGCCACTGCTTCGCTGGGGACTTACATTCAGATTCACCCTACCACAGATGCATCTGCTTATTTTGATACTTTTATGACTTCAATTGACAATGAACTTGCCCATTGTGAGGCAATCCTTAGTCGAACAAAACCAAAGCTCAAAGAAACTCCCGATCTAAAAGAAGCCAAAGCCTACCTACATCATGTTTTTGATCAGTTATCCACCCAAAGAAATCTAGAAATTGACACCGGACAGGAAATAAACACCGAACTCCGTGAGCACATGAAAGAAGTCCGTATTATTTCCGAACAGTTGGAATGGCTTTACAGCCTTTCAAAAAATCTGCATACGGCTGTAAAAATGTATCAGTAGGAAGTAATATTAAAGAATGAACGTTATTTAACAATCAATATCGGTAGCCTTGGCTTCTCGTTGAAGAGTTCTTCTGCAACACTTCCGACCAAAAGAGATGAGAAATTGTTTCGTCCCTTATCAGCCACAACCAATATATCAGCTCCTGCTTCTGAAGCATTTTGTAAAAGTCGTTCCGCTATGCTGGCATCCTTTGTCTCAAGGATGTGAAGTTCTTCCATCCCATCCTTGAGTTCAGTTTTCTCAAAAAACTTTTTACTGCGTTTCTCTGTATGTGTTTCAATTTTTTTCATCATATTCTCCTTGGAAACATAGGGCGAAAACTGCATAGGAATGGTATACACATGTGCTACTTCGATCACTGTTTTCAATTTTTTGGAAATTTGTTTCAATAACGGCAAAGTTTTTTTAAAAGCCTTTGAGAAATCAGTCCCTACCCATATTCTTTCTATTTTAGGTTCTGTCCCTTCCGGAATGGTCAATACGTGGCATTTTAATATCCTGAGTAATTTGCTGCTTAAGATCCCAGAGCCTTTAGATTTCCTTTTATTCCCCAGAAGTGTCAACTGTATCATGTATTTTTGGGAGATATACTGTATTAGGGATTCGGTATTGGGATCCTCCGAAATCAACACTTCCCAATCTACAGGAGCAGTGAAATGTTCCTCTATGACCTCTTTCAGCTCATCGCCGATCACATCATCGAGGTTGATGTCTTTGAGCTGTTCTTCAAACAAGGTTGAAATTTCATACTTTTTGATGTTGTGGACAAAATACACATTTTCAACCTCCAGATGTTCTGCAATAAAGGAAGCATACCGGATTAGATATTTATCCATGGAAGACAGGTCTAATGCTACAAGGATGTTTTTTATGGAATTCATAATTGCTACTCTTTAAGTTTTTTGGATTCTTTCCTATTTCGTTTTTGAACAATCTCGGCAACGATATGTTCATAATTTTCTTTTTCTTTTTGACTTTTCTTCTTCTTCAGTTTCTCCAAATCTTCTTTTAGACCTTTATAGAGGGAATAACTCATAACTATCAGGATAATGGCGAAAGGCAAGCCAGTTACGATTGTAGCGGTTTGCAAGGCTTTGAGCCCACCTCCCAGCAAAAGGACAGCTGCTACGGCACCTTCGGTGACTGCCCAAAAGATACGTTGTCCTACCGGTGCTTCTATCTTTCCGCCCGAGGTCAGACTATCGATAACTAACGAACCAGAATCAGAAGAAGTAATAAAAAAACCGGCAATCAGGATAACAGCAATTATATTAATAGCAATCGACAATGGGTAATCCTGAAAGAAAACGAATAATGCTGTGGAAATATCATCATCTACAGCCCTCACTATGGTATCGTTTCCCAACAAGGCCTCCTGAATGGATACACTTCCAAATGTCGACATCCAGAAAAAAGTGACCAGGGAAGGAATCAGCAAAACTCCAAGTACAAACTCACGAACCGTTCGTCCCTTGGAAATACGGGCGATAAACATTCCTACAAAAGGCGACCAACCTATCCACCAACCCCAATAAAATACCGTCCAATCATTCTGCCATGAAGTTTGGGTAAAAGTCTCGCTCCAAGTAGATACATTGATAAAATTAGCAAGATAACTTCCTGTATTTTCCACAAACGACCGGAAAATAAAAATGGTAGGTCCCAAGATAAGGGCGAGCAATAATAGGACAACGGCAATACGCATATTCCACTCGCTTAAAAACTTCACTCCCTTATCGACTCCCAGCACAACCGATATCGTTGCTACCAAGGTAATCCCTCCGATAAGCAGCACTTGGGTACGGATTCCGTTGGAAACATCAAGCACGTGATTGAGTCCACTTGCAATTTGCTGAACCCCAAAACCCAGGGAGGTGGCCAATCCGAACAATGTAGCCAATACAGCAAAAATATCAATGATGTCACCAATCCGGCCGTGAATACGGTCTCCTAAAAAAGGATAGAAAATAGAGCGTATGGTCAATGGCAATCCCCTTGAATAAGTGAAATACGACAATGCCAAACCGACTAGTGCATAGACCGCCCATGCATGAAGTCCCCAATGTAAAAAAGTGAGGTTCATCGCTTGTGAAGCAGCCTCAGCAGTCCCCCCATCTCCTATGGGTGGTGATGTAAAATGAAGTACCGGTTCGGCTACCCCGAAATAGAGCATCCCAATTCCCATCCCGGCACTAAACAACATGGCAAACCACGAAAGGGTTTTAAATTCAGGTTTTGCATTTTGACCACCAATACGCAACTTTCCGTATTTTCCAAAGGCGAGATAGATCAAAAAAAACAAAAACAAGTTGATGCAGAGAATGAAAAACCAATCGGCATTGTCGGCAACTGCCGTCTGTATTTTCTCAAAAACTTTTTCTGCCCTCTTTTTGAAAAGCAAGGTAAGCGCAATACTCACAATAATGATGATAGTCGATGTAAAAAAAACGGGGCCGTTAACATCCATTCCGAAAATTGATTTCTTCTCGTCGCTACGTGTAATCTTCTTCGCCATAAATACTTTTTTTTGACTCGTTTATAGTTTTATATGTATATTTTTATTTGTCCTTCAAAAGTCGCAATTATCTAATCGGCAGATAGGTTTGTATTAAAGAACGTTTTATCATGCGTGTTTCATTTAAAAGTAATATCCAATATTTATGTTAAGACGGGCTTCCCACTTGGATTCAGGATCACCATTACTGAAATCGTTTACAAAATTTCCTCCCAGCCACGAATGATTGCGTCCGGCGGCATAATCCACATACATATAGATCTGTCCGATATGGAATAAAGCTCCCGTTACATTCATAAATGAATCGGAAAAACCGGCTTCTGTTTTTTGCATATAACCGAAATCGTTATAAAATTGTATATCGGACAGGGGACCCCACTCAATCTGGACGGTTTTGGACACCGCCATGGTAAACATATTGAAATCAGAGGCTACTTCATAAGGCGCCCCATAAGCCCCCATTTGCACTATTTCATTGTTTCCGTCTTCATTTTCAGGATTGTGAGCTACATGAATGGCCTCCGTTTTAAGGTTCCAATCTTTGTAATCAACTTCATAATGCAAGGCTAGCGCGTTGTGGTTTCCTTTGGAGTCAGTATCGATATTATACAAATACCCATATTGACCGGAAAAACCTAACCGTTGTTTCCACGCTTTCCCATAATTATATATAATCTTTGTATTAAATTGGTTGATTTCCTTATTCCTACCTACTATATCATAAGAATAACGACTTAAATCATGTTCGGTGTTTTCGGCAAAGTTTAAGTCTTCTGCATTTTTAAAGAAAGCCAGATAATACTCCCAACGCTTTCCAAGATGGACATATTTAAGCCCCATATCGTGATCGTCTTCCAAACCCACATAATATGTCAGGTTAAAAAACCAATTGTGACTGTTGTACTGCTGTATCCCAAAAGGAACGGAGGCCAAGCCCAGCTGAATCTCTTCTTGTTCATTAAAACGATAACCCACCCAAGCCTGTTTTAAAAAACCACCACCGAAGGCATTGGAATACAAGCGGTATTCTGCATCCATATAAACATTTTTATACGATGCCTTTGCGTTGATACGGAACATATCGTAACCAAAAGTGCCCCCTTGCTCTTTTTGCTCTTCTTTCCAGGACGAATACACATAATTAAAACGTAGGGCACCCCCTATCTGTAACTTAGGTTTGTCTTGGGCAAAGGTATTACTGCTAAACAAACAAAATAGGAAAATCCCAAAACTGCTTTTACATTTTTTTTTCATTTAGATATAAAAAATATGTTGGGGAAATATTGTTGTTTTTTGAAATTTTGACGGACTCCTTAAATCTCCCTGCCCTGTCTTTTCGGCAGACATGATTAATAAAATTCATGTTCGTTTCATGAAATTTTATTTTTTATTAGGTGCTTAAGATATATATTTTAAAAAAAAATAAAAACCTAAAAGAGCTTTATTTTTTCTTCATGGAGTTTATTTTTCTCTTTGCTGCCCCTCTTGCGGCAGCACTCTGTGAATCCTAAATCAACTTTTTGACAAACCCCGATGAAGAATTAGAAGTACGAAGTTAGAAATACGAAGTTAGAAGTATGGAGTTAGAAGTGGGAAGTACAATTAAGGAGTTAAGGGAATTAAGATGTTTCATTAAGACTTAATGTTTTAAATCGAACTCACGTGAAATTGGATGTAAAAGACGAGGCTGTCTAAAAAGCCCTGAGTGAACTTTATTTGTCAGTCTGAGCTTGTCGAAGACATGTTGATCTTCAGTAAATTATGCTTCGACAGCCCTTCGACAGGCTCAGGGTGACATTGCTCAGCATGACATCTGAATCTACAGCTTTTTAGACAACCTCGTCTCGCTTCGTGAAATTCGTATTAATCCGCGAAAATTCGTGTTTTCATTACAAATCAAATTTAAAGGCTGCTCCAGCCATGATCTGTACTCCTTGTACAGGATAATACACCATTCGTTCATACTGACTGTTTCCAATATTATTTGCCCGAATAAAAGCCGACCATTGTTTATTGATCTCATACCCCAGATTGGCATTGATATCAAAATAGCCTTCAAGATTTACTATTCGGGATTCTAAAAACGAAGGGGAATCGATATGATCTTCACGCTGACCAACATAAAAAACATTAGCTCCGACTGACCATTTGGCAATCTGATAATCGAAAAACAAAGAGCTTTTAACTATCGGTAGATTCCAAGCTTCGGCTTGGTCTTCTGTATTGTAATCAAAGAATTCTGCATTAACCCCCAAGCTAAAATCATCTTCCAAATCCACCGTCACTTCTCCAAAAACCGAAATGGTGGTTACATCGTCATAAATCACCCCGAAAGAATTTCCATAGGCATAACCTTCAGCATTGTTCACTCCACTATCAGGACCTGTGTAAAACGAATTGGAACGGTAAAGCGGCTTGTGGTTTTCATTGATATAAGATCCTTTTAAATTATATCCCACTTTAGGCAAAAAACGCCCTTTCACCCCCACATAAGCATTGTATTGCTGATCGGTAGGCATTATCTCTACCGTTGGCGATATGTATGGATTTTCCTGTGCAAAGTCGTAAAACGAATTCTGTTTCAGTTGTCCGTCTACACCTCCGTAGGCCGTTACATATTCGTTCACGATATCGTATGAAACGCTGACATCAGGATAGAAAAAAACGTCGTTGTTACTGCTTTCTAAGTCATGGTTGTAGAATACCGAAGCCCCTAAATTTACGGTCACATCATCACCTAAAATTTGAATTCCGGGGGTAACACCCACTAATGCATTGCTATAATCGAGCTGGTCTTCATTGGTATAAAACCGGTCAAAATTTCCGCCAACATAATCCAAAATCAAATCGATATTGATCATTTCCTCCCCTGCCGGAAATTGAAACTTTGGCGTCATCACCGCTCTGTTTTCCCCGGTTTTAAACCTATCATTAAAGAATCTGTAATAAATTCTACCTCCTTTAAAATAGGAATCTTCAAATTCCAGATCCCCTCCAACAACACCTGTGAAATAATTCTGTCTTTCATCAATATTATCAGCTTCATCCACCCTATCCGGCGGCAGACCGTACCAATTATAGATCTGATGCTGAATTCCACCAAAAACACCCCAATTCATATATCGGTTACGCTGGCGGTAATGTAATTCCAAAGCGGTATCAAAAAAATTGTTGTCCAATACCACACCATCGATATCGCCCTGTGACGAATGATGGTTGAACAACACATCAAAGGTTTCATCCCTGTTAAAATCCCTGCTGGTATAAAAATCCACTAAAGCTGTATTGTAATTACCCAAGCCCAACGAAAGGTACGAATTGTACAATTGTTCTCTTGCCGCTTTTTTCAGTGTTGTCGCTTTCCCCTTTGAAGGGGTAAAAGTCGATGCCACCGGCACGGAAAAAATCGTATAGTCGATGTTTTTCTTGGTTGTTGTGATCGAATCGTTCAACGAAGGTTTCTCTTGTATTTTATTAGCATCAGAAATGGTTGGTGTATAGGATTTCACTACATCGACCACTTCGGTTCCTATTCCTTCTTCTTCTTCTTTCTCGTCAGTCTCTTTTTCCTGTGCGATTGCCGAAAAACTTGCTGTTAGAACGAGTAGTACACTTAAAATTATAGGATTGCGCATTGTATATCTTGATGTTTTATCGTCTGTTTTCATTAAAATCGGTTTCATAAAGAACAAGTCTTAATTTTGATTCGGATTTACGGAAGAATTGCGTTGTGCCTCTTTGGATTTTATAATAGAAAGCTCCGTTTTTGCTTCCGCTACAATTTCAGGGTACTGTGTGAAGTTATCGATCACATTTTGTAAAATATAAGTCGCCTGAAAAGCATCATCCATAGCAAAGAAATTCTTCGCCATCACGATAAGCCCTTTAGCGCCCATTTCCTTGTATGCGGAATAATCCTTCGCCAATTTTTGAGCTGATTGATTAGAAGCTTCATAATTACCTTCTTTGTTTTTAAAATAGGCATCATAATACAACGCTTCGGCAGCCAGGGCTCCGGTCGCGATCTTCTGTACTTCGGCATAAGCCGATTTTGCTTTGGCTTCATTATCGGTAGCAATAGCCGATCTGGCAATCATCACATGGGCATCACTTTTGATCCGGTTGTCTACTTTGGAATTACCGAGTACCTTTTCAGCATAACTAATGGTCTGCGGATAATTTTTCTGCTCATAGCTCGCTTTCATGATGTTGGACTGTGCAAAAATGATATTCTGACTGAAATCAGCGCTTTGTTCCAACGTTTTCAATACGGAAATCGCTTTGTCGTAATTATTGGCATCCAAATAGATCTCACTAGCTCTTACATAGGATTCTTCTGAAAACTCATTTCGCGGTTTATTCACGATATATTCATAATGCGGTAAGGCCTGTTGTTGGTTCCCATCGTTGAAATAGGATTGCGCCAGATAAAAATGAGCTTTCATGCTGTGCAATCCGTTTGGAAATTGGGATAAATAACTTTCCAAACCTTTGATGGCCGCACTGGTATTTTTTTGTGCATATTGAGATTCAGCAGATTCAAAAGTTGCGTTTTCCAATTCGGCATCGCTCACTTCAACAAAATCTAAACCTTTTACCCATGAAGCGTATTCGCTTACCCTGCCTTCATCCACATAGATCTGTTTGGCCGTAGCCACCGCCTGTATCGATTCAGGTGTGTTTGGATATTTGCTCACCACCGTCCTGAACTTGGACAGTGCTTTTTCGTTCTGATTGCTGTTGAAATACACCAAACCTTCTTTTAAAATGGCTTTGGGCACAAACGAACTCATCCTGTATTCCGACACCAATCGGGTGTAGGCTTCAATTCCCTTTTGTGTATTGTTATTATTGATATAAGTGTTTCCCAATTCATAAAGTGCATCATCCCGTAGGGGCGAGTTTGAAAATCGGTTGATAAAAGACTCCAACTCGGTTATTTTATTTTCTGTACGGTCTACAAACCCATAACTGATCGCTTTCTGAAAATTGGCATAATCGGCATTCTCCCCGCCAAGTTCGATCGCCTTGTTATAAGCTTCCATCGCAGGCCAATATTCGCGGTTTACAAATCGGCTGTCTGCCAAGCGCAAATAGGCATCTTTTTCATGTGCCTGATCTTTGGCTCCTTTGCTGTCTATATATTCTTTAAAATGATTGGCTGCCTGACCGTATTCTTTTTGTTTGAAATAGGCATAAGCCATATTGTAATCGAGGTTTTTAAACTCTGGTGTCTGCGAAGCCATCGCATTCTGGTCAAATTGCTTAAATCCGATGACTGCTTCACTATAGTTTTCCAACAGATAATCGGTTTCTGCTTTCCAAAAAACAGATCGCGCCGTATAAAACTGATCCTGCTGTTCTTTGGCCGATTTACCGAAATATGTTCCGGCTTCCTCATAATTCCCCTCGTTGAACAATTCCAATCCGCGGTAAAAAGCCACTTTTTGATAGGTGGTCTTCGTACTGAAATTCTTATTCTTCTCCAACAGCTCTAAAGCTGCATCATAATTTTTGGAAGTGATATACGAATCGACCAACAACTCTTGTATCTCCTGCCTGTTTTCACTTTGAGGATATTCCTCCAGATAATCCATCAACACTTGTGGTGCACTCTTGTACGGATTCCCGATCTCGTAACTCAAACGGGCATAATTCAAATAAGCATCTTTTTTTATCTGCTCGTCAAAAGGCATTTGCGAAGCATTTCTGAATGCGTTCAACGCCTGCTGTTTTTTACCCGATTCCAAATAGCATTCCCCCAAATGATAATAAGCGTTTTGGGCTACTGAATTGGATCCTTCAATAATTTTATTGAATTGCCCGATAGCTTCGTTGTAATTTCCTTGCTTATAATACGCATAGCCTAACTGATAAAAATCGGTGTTGTTCCATTTGCCATTTTTCCCTTTGTATTCCTTTAAATACGGAATGGCCGCTTTGTATTCTTTTTTATTGAAATAACTCTCGCCAATGATTTTGTTCAGTTCTGAAAGCTCATGTGCATCGGCATTGGGCATTTGTTCTTTTGCCAGGGCAATCGCCTTATCGAAATTACCCAGCTTAAAATTCATGTCCGCCTGATAGTACGACAGATTTTTGTTCAGCTCTTCATTCCCTGAAACCTGTTCAAAATATTGATTGGCTTCGGTATAATCGTCACCTTCATAGGCCATATAACCTATATAATATTTGGCCTGCGAACCGTATTTTTCCGAGTTAGACACCCGTTCCAGATACTTTTTAGCCTCCCCGTGTTTTTTGGCTGCAAAAAGCGAGTACCCCTTTTTAAAATTGAACTCTTCCCTTTCAGCGTTACCTACAACACCGTCCTCCGCCAGATCATACCATTTTAAAGCATTGGGATATTTTCCCTGATCAAAATAATAATCGGCTACATTCATATAAGCCGAACTACGTTTGGTCGATGTCGGGTAATTGTTCACAAAATCCTCCATCAGTTTATCAGCTCCCAACTGATTGGTCCGTATCGCCGCATTGGCAATATAATAGGCTGCATCTGCCTCGGTTTCCTCATTGGTTGTATTGGCTTTTACCTTTTCAAAAATAGCCTGTGAAGCTTGATATTGTTTATCGTTGTATAAAGCAACCGCTTTGTGAAGGTCCTTTTGGACATATGTGTAAACATTGGATTGTTGTGCATAAGTTCCTATGCCACTCAGCATTAACAATGCTGCCAATCCTTTTTTATTCAGATTCATAAAAAATCAGTTTTATTCTTGTTTCAAAAATACGTGAATGCACCTTTTTATAACGCCGTTTTTTTGTTATAATTATCCTAAGAGGATGTTTAAGCTGATTTCAATTGGCTAAAAAATGCACTAAAGAAAGAAATCAAGCCATTATTTAAGCGAGTTCTTTACCTTTGAGGTTTCGATGAAGGCCACAAATACAATTTTGTTTCATTTTTTAAGTTGTTACCTTTATCGAGCCCTCATAGAGGGATATAGTATAGCCAAGGCGCTGCACTGAGCCTAGCCGAAGTGTATTTGCCTCAACAAAAGGAGGTGAATAGACCCATAGTTTTTAAGAGAGAGGTAGTGATTATTTGCTTAATTACTTAATGCAATCAAATACAGATGTTTAACACATATTGTTTTGTGTAAAACAATGGAAACATGAACGATCAAAAACAAATAACCGACAACGAACAAGAAACACATATGAGTGACGTAATTTTAGACCTAAAGGATGTGGCCATCTATCAAAAGGAAAACCTGGTTTTAAGCGAAATCAACCTTCATATCTCTAAAGGGGATTTTGTATATCTCATCGGGAAGACCGGAAGCGGAAAGAGTAGTTTTATGAAAACCCTTTATGGCGATCTGCCGCTTACACAAGGATCGGGCACTATTGTGGATTATGACCTGCGTACACTCAAAGAAAGTGATATTCCGTTTCTCAGACGGAAACTGGGCATTGTTTTTCAGGATTTCAAACTCCTGCCCGACCGCACCATTAACGACAACCTTCTTTTTGTCCTGAAAGCTACGGGCTGGGGCGATAAAGACAAGATAGCCGCCAAGATCGACGAGGTTTTGGCCAAGGTCGGGATGGCGACCAAGGGCTTTAAATATCCTCATCAACTTTCCGGAGGGGAACAACAACGTGTGGCTATTGCCCGTGCCTTGTTGAACGACCCCGAGCTTATCCTCGCCGATGAGCCCACTGGAAACCTCGACCCGCAAACCAGTGTAGATGTCATGAAAGTACTTAAAGACATCAACGAAAGCGGGCGTACCATCCTTATGGCTACGCACGACTACGCATTACTCCTGAAATTCCCTTCCAAAACCTTGAAATGTGATGGTAGTAAGGTGTTTGAAGTTGTACAGAAGAATGTGTGAGGGAGACAGAAGACGGGAGCCACTTAATCGCTAATGAAAATGCATATAGATTCAAAACCTTCTGTTTAGGTCCAAACATGAAGTCTTTACGATAAGACCTAAAAGTTTCTCCTTTTTCGCTAAAAGGAACATGATTGAACCTAAACGGAACACCTTTTGGGCTAAAAACATCTTGAAAACACCTCCCTACCCCTTCCGAAGGTACAGATAATAAATATTCACCCCTACAATCACTAAATTGGTTATGATCACAGGAATAGACGGGAGTAAAAATCCGTAGACCACAAACAAAATACAGCCAACGGAGTTGATCATACGCAGTTTGCGGATATCTTTCATAAAAAAAGAAAGCAGCACTCCCAGTGAGGCCGCATAACCAATCAACTCGGTTATAGAGGTGTCGAAATAATCCATGTTGTTTTTTTACAATATTTAGGGGCTGTTAACACTACACACTCAAAGCGGCTTTTTGGTCTATTTCCCGTCTCTTTTCGTTATTTTTTCTTTATTTGACGCTGCCAAATTCGTCAAAAATGCCTCAATAGGCAAAAAATATCTTCAAAAATCCATCTTTTCTGGTAGTATTAGCAGACCCAAGCGCCTTTTTTTAATATCAGTTACATTAATAAATTAGCATTTGACATTAAAAACATAACTTATCCTATAAAATGTGTAAAAAATATGGGATAATAATCACAATCTATTATTTTTACGGCAAACGATTTCTTTTTTAGAAAAACAATTCATGGAAATTTTAGGTATAGATGTTGGTGCTTCGGGTATGAAAGGAGCCATTGTAGACATAGAAAAAGGGATTTTATTAACAGAACGGTTTAGGATCGAAACCCCAAGACCGGCCACTCCCGACGCGATGGGTGCTGTGATCAAAGAAATTGTAGATCACTTTAAATGGGATGGTCCTGTGGGCTGTGGTTTTCCAACCTCGATAAAAAACGGGGTTTGTCTCACGGAAAGCAATCTTCATAAAAAATGGGTTGGTGTTAATGCTGAAGACTTTTTTGAAAAGCAGACAGGCTTGCCTTTTACAGTGGTAAACGATGCCGATGCCGCCGGTATCTCTGAAATGGTTTTCGGAGCAGGTAAAGGCAAAGAAGGCTTTGTACTTATCATAACCGTAGGAACCGGTTTGGGTTGTGGTGCTTTCTACGACGGAAAGCTGATTCCCAACTTCGAACTCGGACAGATGTACTACAAAAAGTATAAGAACATTGAAAAATATGCGGCCAATTCCGTTAGGAAAAATAAAGACATGAGTTTTAAAAAATGGGGGAAGCGTTTTAAAAAATTCCTTAAATATGTCGATCTCATCCTCTCCCCCGACCTGTTTATCATTGGCGGTGGCGGAAGTAAACACATGGATGAATATGAAAAATATTTAAAGGTAAAAGTACCCGTAATCCAAGCGGAATCGCTTAATGAAGCCGGTATTATCGGTGCCGCTTATGCAGCAAAAGAATTGGTTGTTGTTAAATAAAAAATTTCTTGAAATTGACTATCCTCAAGGCAGAGCCATCGGGGTCAAAAACCGTCCCGAATAGACTCGGGATTATATTTTACCTCACCCCTGAACTCCTGAAAATGGCAGTTCTGATCTGCCTAAGGCGGAAAAAGCAAATAGGAGCCTGTCTACCGATAGGCAGGCATACGGAGAATTTTAAGATTAAAGAACTTCTATCTAAATTTTGTTAATAAGAAAAGGCTGCTTTAAAAAGTTAAATTTTCAGGCAGCCTCTTTAATTTTATTTATCGGTTTATACTAACCGATTTGTTTTCCATAACGTTTACGATCCACTTCTTTTAAATAGACCTTTCTAATACGCATGCTCTTAGGAGTCACCTCTACATATTCATCTTTTTGGATGTATTCCAAGGCTTCTTCCAAAGAGAATTTTATGGCAGGAACAATCTTCGCCTTATCATCAGCTCCGGAAGAACGTACGTTGGAAAGCTTTTTGGTCTTCGTGATATTCACCGTCATATCATCACTTCGTGTATTTTCACCGATAACCTGTCCTTCATAAATCTCTTCGTTAGGATCTACAAAGAATTTTCCACGGTCCTGCAACTTATCAATTGAATAAGGAATAGCTCTTCCGTTTTCCATAGAGATCAGCGAACCATTGTTTCTTCCCGGAATCTCACCTTTGTATGGTTGATATTCCAAAAATCGGTGATTCATGATAGCCTCTCCCGCAGTAGCGGTCAACAACTGGTTACGCAATCCGATAATTCCTCGTGAAGGAATGTTGAACACGATGTTCATTCGGTCGCCTTTTGGTTCCATGCTCAGCATTTCCCCTTTTCTCAACGTTACCATTTCCACGGCTTTTCCTGAAATATTTTCTGGAAGGTCAATGGTCAGTTCTTCAACAGGTTCACACTTCACTCCGTCAATCTCTTTTATAATTACCTGAGGTTGCCCAATTTGAAGTTCGTAGCCTTCTCTTCTCATGGTTTCGATCAATACTGAAAGGTGCAATACCCCACGTCCATAAACCATAAACTTATCGGCACTGTCTGTTGGCTCCACGCGAAGCGCTAAGTTTTTTTCCAATTCTTTTTCAAGACGCTCTTTGATATGTCTTGAGGTCACGAACTTACCGTCTTTTCCGAAGAAAGGTGAGTCGTTGATGGTAAACAACATACTCATGGTCGGTTCGTCAATGGCGATAGTTGGCAAACCTTCAGGATTTTCAAAATCGGCTACAGTATCACCAATTTCAAAGCCCTCCAATCCGGCAATTGCACAAATATCTCCGGCATGGACTTCATCTACTTTCTTACGGCCCAGACCATCAAAAAGGTGAAGTTCTTTTATTCTTGATTTCACAATACTTCCATCCCTTTTTACCAAAGAAATGTTCATTCCCGCTTTCAACATCCCTCTCTGCAAACGTCCGATAGCAATACGCCCCGTAAAAGATGAGAAATCCAAAGAAGTAATAAGCATTTGTGTAGTACCTTCTTCCACTTTAGGAGAAGGAATATATTCGACCACCATATCCAATAGTGGTTCTATATTTTTGGTTTCTTGCTGCCAATCATCAGACATCCAGTTATTCTTGGCAGATCCGTACACAGCAGGGAAATCCAACTGCCATTCTTCTGCGCCCAATTCAAACATCAGGTCGAAAACAGCTTCATGCACCTCATCAGGCGTACAGTTTTCCTTATCCACTTTGTTAACCACCACAATGGGTTTCAACTTCATGGAAATCGCTTTTTGCAACACAAAACGGGTTTGCGGCATAGGGCCTTCAAAGGCATCAACCAAAAGAAGTACACCATCGGCCATGTTCAAAACACGTTCTACCTCACCACCAAAATCGGCGTGACCGGGAGTGTCGATAATATTGATCTTTGTATCCTTGTACATTACAGACACATTCTTAGAAAGAATGGTAATTCCCCTCTCCCTTTCCAGGTCATTGTTGTCGAGGATAAGCTCCCCGGTTTCCTGATTGTCCCTGAAAAGTTCACAATGATGTAAAATCTTGTCAACTAGCGTAGTTTTACCGTGGTCTACGTGGGCAATAATTGCTATGTTTTTAATGGATGTCATAATACCCCTTTTGCTTTTAAGGGCGCAAAGGTACGGTTTAATTTGTTGATTTATACATAAAAGGGGAAAGATAATGTTTTGACGATTTTTTTTGATAGGCCTGACAGGTTTAGCTTGTCCCGACATTTATCGTCGGGAAAACTGTCAGGTCTTAAAAAAACGGATTTCCGCCTTCGCGGGAATAAAACATCGTTTCCGTATCTTTGCATCCTAAATCAAAATAAAAGATGGATTTAAATAACATCCCACAAATAAAACACACTGATAGCGATAATTTTTTCCTGTTGTCCGGTCCGTGTGCCATTGAAGGTGAAGACATGGCGCTTCGCATAGCTGAAAAGGTCGTCAGTATAACCGACAAGCTTAAAATTCCTTACGTTTTCAAAGGCAGTTTTAAAAAAGCGAATCGCAGTCGTATCGATTCTTTTACCGGTATAGGCGACGAAAAAGCCCTGAAGATACTCCGCAAGGTTTCTGAAACTTTTCATGTGCCTACCATTACCGATATCCACAAGGAAGAAGATGCCACTATGGCTGCTGAATATGTTGATATACTACAAATACCTGCCTTTTTGGTACGCCAAACCGATTTGGTGGTAGCCGCTGCCAAAACCGGAAAGACCGTGAATTTAAAGAAAGGTCAGTTTATGAGCCCAGAGGCCATGAAACATGCCGTACAGAAAGTACTGGATTCCGGTAATGACGAAGTGATAATTACTGATCGTGGTACCATGTTCGGTTATCAGGATATGGTGGTTGATTTTAGAGGTATTCCGACCATGAAACAATATGCGCCGGTTGTGTTGGATGTCACGCACTCGCTTCAACAACCCAACCAAAGTAGTGGTGTCACAGGAGGAAGACCGAGAATGATAGGTACGATTGCCAAAGCTGGTGTTGCTGCGGGGATAGACGGACTTTTCATGGAAACACATTTTGATCCGGCCAATGCAAAAAGTGATGGCGCCAATATGCTTCACCTCGATCATTTGGAAAAGCTACTAACCGATCTTGTTGCCATTCAAAAAACAGTGAACAGCCTATAAAGCAGTACGATACTTTTTAGGAGTTTTACCATAAAAACGTTTAAATGCCGCACTGAAATGTGTGGCATTTTTATATCCTATCTCTTCGGCAATCTCATAAATAGGTAGCTGGGTCCCTTTGAGTAACTCTCCTGCTTTGTTCATTTTTTCGGTGGAATAAAATTCGTTGATAGAACAACCAAAAACACGTTTGAACTCCTTTTTTAATATATATTCATTCAATGCCAATTCCCTCGACAATTCTTTTATGGAATAGTTCCCATTCAGGTTATCGGCCATCAGTTGTTTTGCCATGTAGAGTTTTTTCAGGATTTTGTCCTGTGTAGAGCCGATTTTGTGTAGGTTTCCGTTTTTATAATTGGTGATCTGAAGCGCCAGTAATTCTAAAATTTTGGCCTCTACAAACAACCTTTTACACATCCCTGTCAGTTTTGTCTCCTGAATGCTCATCAAGATGGAAAGGATATCGTTGGACATGGATTGCACCAAATGTTTGTCGGTAAAAGACTTAAACGGACTCAAATCTTCAAACCCACGCCGTTTTAAATAAGAAAAAGGTAAAAAAACCAATATTTCCCGAAATGGCTTTTCTCCGGTAAGCCTAGTATAACCTTTAAATACTGAGCTTTTTACTGCATAACATTCCTGATTTTCATTCAATACATCGTTCATTCCGTTTAATGAAATAATCTTTTCTCCGTCGATCATAAAAGACATCTGCACCAAATCACAACACACTTCGTCATAAAAAACCAAATCCCTTTTCAACTCTATATTGCAGGTATAAACAGCAACCTCATCAAATTCTGTATAGTGGATAGTCCCTTTACCGTATTTTGGATCTAACTGATATTCTGAATATTGCACTCCACTACCGTCTACTGACTTGACCTCAAATGCGATTGCATCTTTAAAATCCTGTTTATACTTCGCTAGATTGATTAATTCACAATTAATAAAATCGCGTCTTTTTTTATCCATATCGCGTCACTAATAGTACACTTCCTTTACTAAATTTGCCCCTCAATTTATTTAGACCAAATATAAATAACTATTTTGAAATGAAAAAGATAATACTCATTCTATCTGTTATTTTCCTAAGTGCATCAACTTTTGCCCAGGAAGGTAGCATTACAGGAAAAGTAATTGCAGAAGATGGAGAGGTTGTGTCAATGGCCACAATAATGCTTAAAAACACCCAAAAAGGTTCGCAAGCCGATGAAAACGGGCTTTTCAAACTGAATAATATCCCCGAAGGAAAATACACTATAGTGGTTAGCAGTGTTGGTTTTCTTCAATCTGAATCCAAAGTAACAGTTATAGCTGACCAAAACACACAAATTGACAACATCACACTAAAAGAAAATACTGAAGAGCTGGATGAAGTAGTTGTAAATGGTAACGGGCTCAACGATTTTGTGGTAAAAAAACCTTCACCTTCACTACGTTTGAAGACTGAGGTAGTAAAACTTCCTCAAAACATTCAGATTATCAGTAATGAAGTTTTGGAGAACCAGAACATCATTAATATGATGGAGAGTGTAACCCGAAATGTGAGTGGAGCCATGATGATTGAGCACTGGGGAACATTTGCCCGTGTCAACATGCGTGGATTTAAACTACCTGCCTTTAGAAATGGTATGAATGTCGAAATGCCATGGGGGCCATTATCAGAAGATATGAACATGGTAGAACAGATCGAATTTGTAAAAGGACCTGCCGGATTTATGCTTTCTGCCGGAGAACCGGGTGGTTTTTATAATGTTGTTACCAAAAAGCCTACCAAAGAGAGCATCAACAAAATATCATTTACAGCCGGGAGTTTCAACAGTTATAGGGCTGCTTTTGATTCTGGTGGCGCTTTAACATCAAATGGAAAATTGCAATATCGCTTTAATGCCATGTACCAAACGGCAGAATCCCACAGGGATTATGATGAAAGCAGCAGATATAGTATTGTTCCATCGTTAAAATATGAAATATCAGACAAAACATCGGTAATTACAGAGTTTGCTTATCATAGAGCTGATCAAATTTTAGGTGCGGCTTATGTTTTTGCTCCCGCTGATGCCGGATTTGCCAGCTTAGACAGGAACTTTAGTGGTTTGGATCCCAATATGCCCAAAACAAATATTGAAGAATTGAACCTTACTACCAACATCACCCATAAATTCAACGATAAATGGTCTGTAGTAGCTCAGCACACCTATATGAGATATGATCAGGTTGAAGGTGGCGATTTGTGGCCAGATGCCGTAGAACCCAACGGAGATGTATACAGAAGGTTATATGCTTTTGATGCACTAAACACAAATCAGTTAGGACAAATTTATGTGGATGGTGAATTTAATACCGGCCCAATAAAACACCGTGTAATGGGAGGTTTTGATTTTCGTGATTTGAGCTATTATGCAGATTGGAACCAAACAGGGCTTGTTGATGTTGAGGAGCCTTTTAACATATTCAATCCGGAATATGGTAATGTAGTATTCCCGGAATTCGACAGGTCACAATCGGTAAAAATAAGAGGCGAAGGCAACCATCAAGGGATGAAATATAATGCTTTCTATGCTCAGGATGAGCTTTGGATGTTTAATGATCGATTAAGATTAACATTGGCTGCACGATATACAGACGCAGAGATATTTGCATATGGAAACACTAGTGATGATTCTAAATTCACCCCTCGTTTTGGGTTGAGCTTTGATGTTTTGCCAAGTTTAACGGTTTATGGTTTGTATGATCAATCATTTACCCCTAATTATGGAGCAAGTGCTACCGGGCAGAAATTTGATCCCGTTGAAGCAAAAGATATAGAAGGAGGAATAAAGAAACAATGGTTCGACGGAAGATTGAATACAAGCTTAACAGCATATCAAATTACTAAACAAAATCTATTGGTAGCTGATCCCGAAAATCCAAACTTTTCAATCCAGATCGGTGAAGTACAATCAAAAGGATTTGAGTTTGATGTGCAGGGAGAAATTACTCCGGAGTTGAATGTTATTTTAAATTATGCCAACACTAATGTAGAGGATCTTGATGGAACACGTATTGCCGGACACGCCAAACATATGACTAACGGTTGGTTAAACTATAATTTTAATAACGAATCTGCCCTACACGGTTTTGGAGTATCATTAGGATACCAGTACCAAGTAGACAGAGCATCATGGAGTTGGGGAGCTGAAAATGAAGCCCTTCTACCAAATTATTTTAGGTTAGATGGAGGTTTAAACTGGCATAGCGATCATTTCAATGTAAACCTCAATATCAACAACATATTAGATGAATATTTGTATTCAGGTGCTTCATACGGTTCGTATGTATACTGGCAGGCTGAACCGGGAATCAACGGAAGGATTACAGTAGCCTATAGATTTTAATTCACTGTCACCCTGAGCCTGTCGAAGGGAAGTAAAACAAGTCTTCGACAAGCCTGCCTGACGGTAGGCAGGCTCAGACTGACAATATTTAATAAATGGTTGCTTTGCTAACATAAAAAAGACAAAAATGAAAAAAACTATTTTAACTATCGTAATGATGTGCTTTGCCATAGCACCCTCTTTTGCGCATTACCTTTGGATAGAAACCAACCCAACGGGAAGTGTAGGTAACGGACAAGAAATTAAAGTCCATTATGGAGAATATACCTATGGCGTTATCGAGGAAGTGGAAGGCGAAGCCTTTCCCAAGGTCAGTAAATTTACCGTGTGGGTTGTAAGCCCTTCCGGGGAAAAAACAGTCCTGCAAACCACAGCAGAAAAGACCTATTACAAAGCTGTTTTTACTCCTGAAGAAGAAGGGACTTATACTGTTCTTCTGAATAATAACGAGATTGATGTGATTGATTATACCCAATACGATTTTGGTATTTTCAAAACGCATTACCACGCCATGGCCAATGTCCATGTGGGCAATGTAAAAAACGATACTGCTGCACAAAACGAAAACGGACTTACCGTTAAACGTATTTCAACAGAAGATGAAGAAGTAAAGCTACAAGTGTTGTATAAAAACAAGCCATTGTCAAAAAATGAAGTTGCCATTTATGTGGCCGACCTATGGTCTAAAAAACTGGAAACCGATGAAAACGGCTATCTTTCATTCAAACAACCTTGGGACACCAAATATATTGTAGAAACAACTTATAAAGAAGAAGTTCCCGGTACTTATAAGGGAGATGATTATGAATTTATATGGCATTGCGCCACATATTGCATGCCCTAAACCAACTATTGTATAAATTGAAGTTTGAATTGGCAGTACAACTCTGAATTTCCTTCAGGGTTGTACCTGTTATAAAAAGCCACTAAAATGATCTCGATTATTACTTTATTGATTTTTACCGGATTCTACGCTTTGTACAGCACCTCCAAACGTGCGGTCCTAAACAAGGCTCCACTCGACCTGTGGTTACAGCAAAAAGGTAAATTCTTAAAGCCTATCGGAATCTTCCTTCTTTGTCTGGCTGCTGTATTGATCATTTTGGATCAAGGCTTTGCCTCGGGACTGTTTTTCTGGTTTATTATCCTCATGACCTTAGGAAGTTTGATTGTATTACTGAGTCCATTAAAGCTTTTCAGCTACAAAACCCTTTTGATTGTCTTTTTATGTCTGTTAACTACTGAAATTTTCATTCTATAATGCCTGCAAACAAAAAACACTTATCCTCTCCATGGCAACGGTTTGCCAAAGTATCTGCCGGAATCCTCGGCGGTTATCTCGTGACCATCACTTTACATTTGGCATTGGCCACTTGGCTTGACCATGCCAATGTGATGATGACCTTAACATATTCAGGGTTTATCCTATGGGTCGTTTTTATGATCTTGGCTTTTTTGGGCAAAAACGGATGGAAGGTCTGGGGGATCTATCTTTTGCTTACCCTACTCTTTTACGCTGCTTTCTATTTTGGTAAAATGTACAATCCTATAATCGAATCCTAATGAACAAGCGCCAATACAACATCCTTTTTAATACACACACCATAAGCGGGATTGTCATCAGTGCTGCTCTTTATATTATCTTTTTTACAGGATCTTTTGCCTTTTTCAGGGATGAAATTGCCAATTGGCAAAAAAACGAAGCTGTTGCGCCCAACTATCAAGGTATTACTGCCAACATAGATTTGGTTATAGATTCGCTTCAAAACACCTATCAACTCTATGGAAGGGATATCGAAATCGCCAGCCACTACAACGAAAGAAGGGTGAGTGTCAATCTCGGAGCTTCCAAAGACTCCCTGACAGCTGATAAAGACAAAGTTGGCGCATTTTTCTACATGGACACCAAAACATATGACACCTACAATTATCTGGAATCATATACCTTGGGCGAATTTTTGTATCGCCTGCACTTTTTCGCACAGATAAAATACCCCATTGGCTATTACCTCTCCGGTTTTGTCGCTCTCTTTTTTCTATTTGCCATTATTACCGGGATATTAGTGCATTGGAATAAAATCGTATCCAACTTTTATACTTTCAGGCCAAAGGCCAAGCTCAAAACCATCTGGACTGATGCGCACACGGCTTTAGGAGTAATTGGTCTGCCGTTTCAGTTTGTCTATGCTGTTACCGGTTCGCTTTTTATGCTGACTGCCCTCGTAGCTGCTCCCAACATCATGCTTTTATATGACGGAGATCAGCAAAAAATGTATGAAGACCTTGAATTGGCCGACAAACCTGTTGCCCTGGGTTATGAAAAACTGAATGAAATTCCGTCTATTGAAGGCTTTATCGATAAAACCAAAGACCAATGGGAAGATTTTCAAATTTCCCACGTACATATTTTCAACTACGGAGATAGCAATATGCGGGTTTCTGTTGAAGGCGAACTCGATGACAAAAAAGTATATAATGACCTTGGTAAAACCGTTTATCAAGCTTCAACAGGAGAGATCATAGCACAAAAAGACCCTACCAATCCATCTTATCTCAATGGAGTAAGAAATGTGATGTACCGCCTACATTATGGGGATTATGGGGGTTTTGCATTGAGGCTCATCAGTTTTGTTTTGGGGATTGTCTCCTGTTTTGTCATCATCTCTGGGGTATTGATCTGGCTGGTGGCAAGAGACAAAAAAAATGTTCCGGAAAAGAAGAGACGTTTCAACAGCGCCTTGGTCAACATTTACCTTTCGGTTTGTTTAAGCATGTACCCTATTACAGCACTTACGTTTATTGCTGTCAAGGTTTTTCATCCGGCAGGACAATCGTTCCTCTACAATTTTTATTTCATTGGATGGTTGCTCCTCTCCGTGTTTTTTATCATCAAAAAGAATCATTTCTTTACCAATAAATACTGCCTGCTTTCAGGAAGTATCCTTGGTTTACTGATTCCTGTAAGCAACGGAATAACAACCGGAAATTGGTTTTGGAAAGCCTACGCAAACGGACATTTTCAATCCTTTTTTATCGATGTGTTCTGGATTGTACTCGCTTTGATCACTTTATGGGTTACTTTTAAATTGAAGAAAAAACCAAATCAGAAACCCCTAAAAATTGAGAAAGCACAACATTAAAAAATGTGCGCTTTCTACAACAACCTAACCAATAAATAAACAAAATCAATTTCTTTTTTCAAGGAAGCTGCTTTTTCATAGCATTTTCCCATCAACTTCTCCACCAAGTTAGGAAATATTTTATTATTAAAAAAGTAAATTGAACGAAAAATTTTGTTAAAATGTAAGAATTTAAGGATAAAATAAGTTTTTATTTACTCTTCAACAACATCTCTATCAAAAGAAAATGATACACAAACATAGCTGTCATCTTGTCACAACCTCTGAATTGGTATTTTTTTTGCCATTGCAATACCAAGAATTATAATAACAAAAAAATTATATATATGACAACCGGAAATATTAATGTATCCGTAGAGAACATCTTTCCGCTGATCAAAAAGTTTTTATACAGCGATCACGAAATATTTTTAAGAGAACTTATATCTAATGCCACAGACGCCACCCTAAAACTAAAACACCTGACCAATATCGGGGAGGCTCCGGGTGTTGAATATGGAAACCCTTTTATTGAAGTAAAGGTCGATAAAGAGGCTAAAAAGCTTCACATTATCGATCAGGGAATTGGTATGACAGCCGATGAGGTTCAGAAATATATCAACGAAGTTGCCTTCTCCGGTGCTGAGGAATTCCTTGAAAAATATAAGGATTCCGGCAAAGACAGCGGTATTATTGGTCATTTCGGACTCGGTTTTTACTCCGCATTTATGGTAGCCGACAAGGTGGAGATCATCACAAAATCTTTTAAAGACGGACCCGCTGCACATTGGGAGTGTGACGGATCGCCGAAATATTCGCTTGAAGAAGCCGATAAAAAAGATCGAGGTACGGAGATCATCCTCCACATCAACGAAGACTCTTTGGAATTCCTTGAGGATGGAAAAATTACTGAACTGTTGACCAAGTACAACAAGTTCATGCCTATCCCGATCAAATTCGGAACTAGGGAAGAAACAAAAAAGACCGGGGAAGGTGAAGATGAGAAAGAAGAAAAGATCACGGTCGACAATATTATAAACAATCCGGATCCGGCGTGGACCAAACAACCGACTGATCTTAAAGAAGAGGATTATAAAAATTTCTATCGCGAATTGTACCCCATGCAATTCGAAGAACCTTTGTTCCATATCCACCTGAATGTGGATTACCCGTTCAACCTGACCGGAATTTTGTATTTCCCAAAATTAACCAACGACCTGAATATTCAAAAAGACCGAATTCAGCTTTATCAAAATCAGGTGTTCGTCACCGATAATGTAGAAGGTATCGTTCCTGAATTCTTAACTATGTTAAGAGGAGTTATCGATTCTCCGGATATTCCGTTGAACGTTTCCAGATCGTATTTGCAAGCTGATGGTAATGTGAAGAAAATTTCGAGTTACATCACCCGAAAAGTGGCCGATAAGCTCAAATCCCTCTTTAACGAAAACCGTGAGGATTTTGAAAAGAAATGGAACGACATCAAGATCGTGATCGAATACGGAATGTTGTCTGAAGATAAATTCTTTGAAAAAGCTGATGCTTTTGCCCTCTACCCTAGCGTAGGCAGAACCTATTACACTTTTGAAGAATTGCAGGAAAAGATCAAAGACGCACAAACCGATAAAGACGACAAACTCGTTGTGCTATA
Source organism: Galbibacter kalidii (assembly GCF_026241135.1). Taxonomy (GTDB): domain Bacteria; phylum Bacteroidota; class Bacteroidia; order Flavobacteriales; family Flavobacteriaceae; genus Galbibacter. The sequence goes on along the minus strand of NZ_JAPFGA010000004.1, from coordinate 186,312 downwards.
CGCCAGTGATAAGGATGCACAACACACCTATATCAATGAAGCCAAAGAGCGCGGTTATGAAGTATTGTTGCTGGACTCTCCTATCGTTTCCCACTTGATCCAGAAATTGGAAACCAGCAAAGAAAACATTTCATTTGCCCGTGTGGACGCTGATTCTATTGACAACCTCATCAAAAAAGATGAAGAAAAAATCTCTAAACTTTCTGATGAAGAAAAAGAAAAGCTGCAAACCGTTTTGGATGAAGTAGTTCCGAAGGAGAAATTTACCGTGCAATTGGAGGCATTGGACAGCAACGTGTCACCCTTTACCATCACACAACCGGAATTCATGCGACGAATGAAAGAGATGAGTGCTACCGGTGGCGGTATGATGGGGATGGGCAATATGCCCGAGATGTACAATTTGGTCATCAACACCAACCATGAATTGGTCAATCAGATAGTGAATACCAAAACAAAGCCAAAACAAGAGCGACTTATCAAACAGTCACTCGATCTGGCGCGTTTGTCACAAGGCTTGTTAAAAGGTGAAGAACTAACGAATTTCGTAAAGCGCAGCTACGATATGATCAAATAAACCGGAAGCATTCGGTTAAAATAAAAATTCTAAATCAGAAGGAAGGAGGTTGTCTAAAAAAGATTGTTTTTTAGACAGCCTCTTTTTATTCAAACTTTCGCATGCTGGTGCGAGCCTGCCTATCGGCAGACAGGCATCTTGCTCGTACCTTACTTTATAAGCTATTAATTACTCGCGCTAGTGGGAGATGCCTACTCGATTAGTGGTTGTTTTCGTATTCGTTTAACTTTTATTTCTTTTTAAAATCTTAAATGAAGATTCAAGGTCTTTTTTTATAGTCTCAAAGGTCTTTTTAGAAGGATTGACAACACAAACCCAGTTCATTGAGCCATATGTAGGATGAGGCAATAATGTGTCCTCTTTTGTAAAATCGATTCCCACGTTCATATATGCTTCAATTCCTTTTTTATTTGTTAGATTTCCAAACTTCGATTTAAAAGCTTCTTTGTCCATACAGAAATTTAGACGGTAGAAACCTTCACGGTCAAGATTAGATACCGAATCATATTCATTATCCTTGGTTATCAAGGTAACAAATGGAAGTTTGCCGTTATCCTGATGCATAAAAAACAAATCATCTTTAGCTTTCACAATATTTAAATCATCAAAATTTTGGAGAAGGTAGGATTTAATTTCATCAATTGTCATAAATAATTATTTTTTACAAATTTCAGAAACTTGGTGTATTTTTACAAGTAGTTACCAAAATGGCATATAGTTACCAAAAGTAAAGTAATTAGATATTATGAGCTCTAAACAAGAAAATAAAACTTCAGATTGTCCATTCCAAGAAGCGATGGATTTACTTTCAGGTAAGTGGACAATGATTATTATCAATAACCTTATGGCTGGTAAATTGAGATTTAAAGAACTAGAAAGAAAAATTGAAGGTATTAATACAAGAATGTTAGTTAAAACGCTTAAAGAACTTGAATCGAGAGAAATCGTACTAAGGAAAGCTTATCCTACTGTTCCTCCGACTGTAGAATATTCACTAACAAAAAAAGGTATGTCATTGCAGCCTGTAATCAAAGAAATCCAAACTTGGGCCATTAATAATATGCCATTGTTAAATTCTTCAAATAACCGCTAACGGGGGGCAGCCATGAGCTGTGATGTGGCTCTAGCATCTTGCTCGTACCTTACTTTATATAAACTTATAATTAGCTCGCGCTAGCAGAGGGATCACACATAGGATGTCGAGCAAGTTATATAAATATTGATTTATAGACGAACCGAGCTTTATCCATAAATCAACACGTTTAAAAACAAGATGATGATATGGATAAAAAATTAAAATATTAACTTTGAAGAACTAGGCTAGTGCTTTTCATAGGATACCTTGTTAGCAAAAGTTTTAAATTATGAACGAACAAGACAAAATATTATTGGATACTTATATGTGTGGGTTTAATGACGAATTAGATGGTAGAACAAGAATGTGGAATCCAAATCCATTACTATTGCGAGCGTATAATTTAGGTAGACAGGATGCAATTATTGGTGATGATGTAAGGTCAGTTGATTATCAGACTGATGAAGAAATTGTTAATAGGATACGGAATCAAAATGTTTACTAACGGTTTGGCTATGAGCAATAGTGTTCCGTAGGGCGCTATTGCTTATAGGTTTTGTTAGTTGTTGGTTTTTTATTTCTTCGAGTTCGTTGCAATTCTGAATCCCAAATCGTCTATTTTAAATGAGAAAGGGTGGCTTCTTCTTCGAGTTGTCGCCATTACACTCCTTTCCTGGTCGCACCAACCACCACCACGGAAAACCCGATATTCCCCGTAAATGGTTTTGTCATAAATGTCCGTACACCATTCCCAAACATTTCCTAGCATATCATAAAGTCCCCATTCGTTAGGTTTCTTTTGCCCAACATCTTGCGGTTGATTATTAGAGTTGCCCTTGTACCAAGCAATATCATTTAACTCTCCATATCTAATATTTTTTGTACCGGCTTGACAAGCGTATTGCCATTCTGCTTCAGTTGGTAGTCGAAACCCATTTGCTTTCGAATCAAATGTTATTTCCTTTATTTCGAGGTCAATGGAATAGCATTGGGTTTTTCCTAAAGACTCAGATAACTTATTACAAAAGCTCACTGCATCAATCCAAGAAACTGTCTCAACAGGTAATCTATCACCTTTGAATGTCGAAGGGTTTTTGTTGGTCAATGCTTTATATATTTCCTGTGTAATTGGAAATTTCGATAATTCGAATGAGTCTATATCAGCCAACCAGATTTCCTTTGTTCGGTCATCTCTCATTTCAACAGTTCCTGTCGGGATTGGGACAAACAACTCATCAATTAATTCTTTGTCTATATTTTTCTTTGTTGTTTCCACGGTTGTTTTTAAATAACAGCTAACTTAAATATAACCTCCATTAATGGCATTTACGCCTCTAAAATCGGTTGGATAAACGTAATGACATTTATTTCTCTTATCAAATATAATCTTTTTCTTTAGGCATATTCAAGAAGCTCTTAGCCAAAAAACTGTTCTGTTTGGGTGAAAAAACGAACCGACGGCTTATTATGGTGGTCCTAATACGTTGTTGGGGTAGTCCGTTTAGGCTGTTTACTAATAGCATCCAAAACGCTTTTATTGAATTTTTTAAACATACTGAATTTGCTGAGGTTTTGATGAAATTTCAACGTTTGTGGTTTGGTTCCGGCCTACGATAAAAATATTGAAAATCAAGGAAGCAGCGGTGGGTTAAAGATAAAAATCTGTTTGAGTTCCGCCCCAAGGCGGAATGAGTTATTTTTATCTGTGGCTGGGGATTCCGTAGTATTTTCTTATGTTTTTATCGTCAGCCTAGATTTTTTTGGTTCGTTTTTTCATCAATGAATTGCACAGCAATCATGAACACCTAATAAAAACAATAAATAGAGAAGTGAATAAAAAAATGAACAGATAAAAATTTATTTGGGACAGAATTGGTTGTTTACCTAAATTTTTACGTTGGGTGACGTAAAAATATACGTTAACTAACGTAAAAACACCCCTATGAGCTACGCTCGCAAACTTCACAGCAAAGTATACTTTGCTCCCCTGTTTGTCCTCAAGGAGGGCTGAGCGTAAAGAAACAGTCCGGTGGACTGTTTTAGCAGAACCGAGTATAAAGAAAATGTCCAGTGGACATTTTTAACGAAGGGGCCGGCTTGTCGCGTGGGCATTAAACCAAAAACTTGGGATTTTACACCCCTAAGGTCCCCTCAAGGGGACAATCTCCTGACTTCGGACTTCCGTCTCCCGACTTCACCTATAAATCAAAGCATTTCCAAAATCATTTTCAGGAGCAGAAAGATAGACCAAGAATCCGTTAATGACCAAATAGCGGAGTTCGCCATCTTTTTTAAGGAAGAATGTTGGATTGGCCCCTACATAAAATTTTACTTCAGTGTTTTTATCTCCGCTGATCACATGTATCGGGATTCCCACATCGTTTTTATCTTCCGGGATTTGCTTTACTTTCACAAAAGCATAGCCTTCTTTTAAAAAGTCCGTCACCCCTTTTTCTTGGATACTGCTTATAGATTCCAAAGTTTTCGGATAAATTTTGGCCGGCACCACCGTATATGTAGATGCATCCAATTTTTTATAACCGTAATAGGTGGAAAGATCACCCATATCACTTATAGATCCTTTGTAAAGGTAGCCTTTATCATTATGTGCTGGCACCTGATGGGTATTGATCCCGAGGTCGACTGTATAGATATTTCCCAGCAGTTCATACTGTACTCCTATTAATTTTAAGTCGAACAATTTCCTGTCGTTTTCGGGGATTTTAAAGTAGTCTTCCCTATCCGCATTTTTATAGGCTCCGGTAGCAATAGCATGGACGGCCGATAAAATCGTTACATAATTCAGTTTCCTGATCTCCTGTTTTTCGGGATCGTCAGGATATCCACCCGACTCGATAAGCACCGTACTCGTTCCCCATTTTTGGATATTATCTCCAAAAGCCCTCGGTTCAAAGGTATCGTCATACCTCCCCACCTGTCCGGGAGCATATTTTTGAAGGATGTCGTTCATATAAGCAATAAGCTTTATGGAATTCTCCCTAACCTCGTTAATCTCCTTTTCATAATTATAGGCAGGTGCCAAGTAGGAAATAGTAGCCGGTTTTGGGGTTCTATTGGCGTTGTAATACGTACTCTGATCGTGTAGATTGAATCCAAAATCAGCTTCAAGACTATCTCTTACCCGCTTTAAGGTTTTTCCTTCGGGTGACTGTAACCGCAGGGCATCCCGGTTCACATCGATTCCCAAAGCATTCCGACGTGTAAAACGCTCTGCACCGTCGGGATTCAGCATTGGCAGGAAGTGAATCCGAAGTTCTGATAACATTTCCTGTTTCTCCTTTTTAAAATCATCTGTCTTAAAAAAATTGATGATATCAAAAATCGCCATCGTTGCGGTGGATTCATCCCCATGCATTTGCGACCACAAAAACACATCGGTGTCCCCGGAACCAAAACTTATCAAATTCAAGCTCCGCTCCTCTATGGATTCGCCTACTTTATTTACTTCAAAAAAATCATCGGACTTTAAACCTTCTACAAGTGGCATGATTTTGCTGTGTGTAAAACGTCTTATGGTGATACTTTCTTCTTTGTAATCATCATAAGTATCGTACAAGCGATTGTAAAAATCTTGTGCCGAAAGTGTACTTATACTGATCAACAGCATGGCCATCAGGCTCATTCGTTTTATGTTTTGCTGAATGTATTGCATCTTCAAAATAATTAAGGTTTTACTCACTAAGTGAGATTTAAAATGCTCCAACGCCTGCCTACCGTCAGGCAGGCTTGCGTCGCGAAATGTTTTTATTTTTCTATTCAATGCTTTGCGAGCTTGCCCCAAGGGAATTGACTGGCATGGGCTTCAGGTCTAATCGTTTAAGTGATTTTCTTATTTCCGATATAAAATACCTTCCGGGATCTACTTTATCGGTGCGGTATCCGTTGTCTTTTTCAAGCCACAAACGATGTCCTTCAAAGAGTCGATACTCATAATGCCCTATTACATAATCAATAGCGTATTTTTTGTCTAAATATTTTATCAGCTTAATATTCGCCTTCAACTGTGCATCGGTCAAGGGTGTTTCTTCCGTTCCGCCCACATTTTCAATCCCAATGGCACAGTGATTCAAACCGATAACATGCCTCGCCATCGTGGTTTCTGGCATTAAGCGATAAATGATACCGTCGCGATCTATCAGGAATTGGGAAGATACATTCAGGGCTCCCGCTCCCGAAATTGCCTCTCGGGAATCCGGTAAGGTTGGTTCATAAAAGGCATCAAATGATTTTTGAAAAGTCGGAATAGCTGTCCAATGAACTACCACCATTTTAGGTTCTATGGTTGGTTCTTCCACATTCAAACCATAACGTTCGTTTAGGTAAGTTAAGGTCAATTCTTTTCTTTCGTCATCAAAAACAATAGGCTCATCAACAATTGCCGGGGCACATCCGGTCAAAAGTATGCATAACAAGAGACTAGCTAGATATATTTTATTTGCCACAACACTGAAATTTCCAATAAAAATAGGGATATGTTACTTATTTTCAGCAAATTTAAATCATAAAAAATCCCTTTACTTACAATTAAGCAAAGGGAAGTGTCTTTTATTTATCAGAAGTAGTGTTTTACACAAAAGTCGATACTCTGATACTCCAATTAATTATTTCTCACTCAAGTGCAAGCCGCACTCTCTGTTGTCAAGTACTTTGGTCGGATCGAAATATTGAAATTCATTTTCAAGTCCGTGTTCTTCCAAGTAAACGTCCAATTCTGCATCAGTCCAATAAAAAAACGGACTCACCTTCAGCACACCATCTTCTCCACGGGACACGATATCCAAGGTATCCCTGAAAGCAGTTTGTCCTTTTCTCAGGTTGGTAAACCATACATCGGGTTTGTTTTCTGCCATTGCCCTTCTAAAAGGTTCCAGTTTTACCTGCGCTGTAAACTCCTTGTGCTGTGGATCTTCAATATTTGGGATTCCCATGACCATATTTCTGTAGGCCACAGTTTGTTTGGGGACGTACAATTTAACATTCAGATCCAAGTTTTTTATCACTCTATCTGCGTGCAAATATGTTTTGTTGGTATTGTATCCCGTATCACACCAAACAACCGGGATGTCCTTTTTTTCTGATGCGGCAGCATGCAATATCGCCGCTTCATAAGGACGGAAATTAGTAGTTACTACTGGTTTATCTCCTTGTGACAACGCCCACTCAACAATCTCTTTGGGCGACTTATCTTTTAATTCTTTATTGATCTTTTTCAAATCCATAACACATAATCTTTCTAAATCCGAAGGACAAATATATTAATACTCTACCAAATTAGTAGGTTTTTAATGAAAAAATTACAACTGAAGTGGATTTTTTACAAAATATAACATCTCAGTCTATGCGGAAAGTGTTGATTGTGTTAAATCTGCAAGGGTCTTGTTTTCCAAAATTTTCAACGTGCTGTCTCTTACTTCGATCATTAATTTACTGAGCGAACAAGTTTCTTCATCCTTACAATCGTCACATTTTTCGTAGAAATTAAGGCTTACACAGGGCAGCATGGCTATAGGGCCTTCCAATATTCTGATCAGGGAAGCTATTGTAATATCTTCAGGCTCTCTAATTAGATAATAACCGCCTCCTTTTCCCTTTTTGGAACCTAAAAAACCGCTGTTTTTCAGTTGAAGTAAAATGATTTCCAAGAACTTTTTTGAAATATTTTCGTCTTTTGCTATTTTGGAAATCAGCACTGGGTCCCTACTTTCCTTTTTGGCCATATAAGTAAGTGCTTTTAAGCCGTATTTTGTTTTTTTTGAAAGCATAAATTTTTAAAAATGAAATTGTGTGCTGCTGTTCCCCGAATATACTACTTTTTTGGCAGAAATATTTCAGCCATCATACAACGGGCACTTCCACCACCACAAATTTCTATGGTTTCTAAAGTACCGGAAAGGATGGTAGAATATTTTTCAAGAGTTGTTCGTTGCTTTTCAGTGAGGCTTTTTTCAGCGGCATCGCTCATCACAAGATATTTTTTATCCTCTTGGGATTTAACCTGCAGCATATTCCCCGCAAAATGATGTATCTGCTCTTCTGAAATCGCTACAACCTCTTTTCCGTCTTTTTTAAGGTGATTAACGAGGTTCTTCCGTTCTTTTTTATCATCTATAGAATCCAGGCAAACTACGGTAAAATCATCGCCTACACACATCATCACATTGGTGTGATAAATAGGTTTTCGTTCGTTATCGACAGACTGGTATGCCGTAAAAATGACCGGAAGGTATTCAAAATCCTCACAAAACTCTATAAAAAGTTCTTCATCTGCCCTTGGCGACAATGCACAATAGGCCTTACGGTTGACTCGATCCAAAACAATGCTCCCTGTTCCTTCCAAAAAGACCTCCTCTTCTTCCGCTGAAGTATAATCCATCACATTTTCAATCAAGAAACCTTCTTTTTCGATGGTTTTAAGAACCTCTTCCCGTCTTTCGTTTCGTCTGTTTTCAGCAAACATGGGATATAAAACCAGCGTTCCGTCTTCATGGGTTGACATCCAATTATTTGGAAAAATGGCATCGGGCGTATCGGATTCTAAGCTGTCTTCCACAACAATAACATGCACACCAACAGCTCTTAACTTTTCAACAAAAGCATCAAATTCCCTTTGTGCTTTCGCATTAATGGTCTCATTCAGAACATTTGTATTTTCCTGAAAGTAATTATTAACTGCCGTTTGCTCGTTCATCCTGAAGTTTACGGGACGAATCATTAAAATGGTATCGGTAATCTGACTCATACAAAACCCTGTTTATCGTGCTGCAAAATTACAATTTATATGACAGAACTCATCTTCACTTTTCCAATTAGCTCGGATATCCTCCCCCAACCCCTCCAAAGGAGGGGAGCCTTTCATCTCTCCCCGCCTTGGGCGGGAGGCTAGGTGGGGATATCGAAAATCACTCCCTGATCAACGGCATGGTAGAACAACGCAAAAGTCCTTCTTGTTTGGCAATTTCTGCATAAGGGATTTCTTCGACCACAAAATCATTTTTGCGAAGCCAGGCATTTAATCTTCCAAATTTTTTTTCTGAAACCACTACATTGGGAGCAATCGAAAAGATATTGCTGTTCATCTCGTACATCTCATCTTTTGAAATATGGAACAAATTGTCCTCTCCAAACAAATCTACCAAATAATGATAATCGGCTTCATTTCTGAAACCTTCTTTGTGGATAATTGCCTTGTCTGTCCCTATCGGTTGAAAACAGCAGTCTAAGTGTAAGGCGTTATCTCTCGCCACTGTATTCGATTTTGCAAGATCAAATTCTTTTATCGTTTTGTTGGGGAACATTTCCTTTAAAAAACCTACACCATGCATATTGGTTCTTGCGGTAATGTAGTCAGGATAATCAGGTCCCTTATAGGTGCCCACAAAAACGCAATCGTTCCACAACATCACATCGCCTCCTTCAATATGAACTTCTTCCGGGGGTGTGATTACTTTTGAAGGTTTCATTTGGTCAATCACATATTGTATGGCATCGAGTTCCTTTTCACGATCTGGAAGGATATTTGATTTTATAAAATAGTCGTCTACCACAAAGGCGATATCCCTCGAAAATATCTGATTGCAATCCTTTATAACCTCGGGTCTGAAAACTTTCACTCTGTATTTTTCAAACACCGCGTTAAAAGCCTTCATTTCGGGGATCATATCTTTTTCCAGCGGGTATGTTCCCGCTTTGATATGCTCTCTCGATTTAGGATCGTATGCTTCTTCGAGTTTTGGTGTTGGGCCACTGCTTTTGGCCGTTCCCAAGACTACAGCCTTCAATTTTGAGGTTTCGTCTTTTATATTCAGTTTCAACATAAAACCTTTTATTTATAACATGAGTTCAATTTATGGAACTTCACCAATGGAATAGCAATGTCATTGTAACTCCACAGGCCTCTCTATTTGATGATTTCTGATAAATTAGCTGCCGCTATAATACAAAAAAAGGGGCATATTTATAAATATACCCCTCGTTTTTGATATGTTTTTTTCTTAGCGCTTATCTACATCAACAAACGGTCTGTAGTTTTCGCCTGTATATACTTGTCTTGGTCTTCCGATAGGTTCTTTACGCAAGCGCATTTCTCTCCATTGTGCGATCCAACCGGGTAGTCTTCCCAAAGCAAACATTACGGTAAACATCTCCGTAGGGATACCTAAGGCTCTGTATATAATCCCTGAATAGAAATCCACATTCGGATATAGTTTTCTCTTCACGAAATAATCGTCCTCCAAAGCTTGTTTTTCAAGTCCCTTGGCTATTTCCAATACCAGATCTTCAACACCTAAGTCTCCCAACACCTCGTCAGCAGCTTTTTTGATAATTTTTGCACGGGGATCAAAGTTTTTATACACTCGGTGTCCGAATCCCATCAAACGGAAAGGATCGCTTTTATCTTTAGCTTTCGCCATATACTTTGCTGTGTCCCCATCATCGTTCTTAATACCTTCAAGCATTTCGATTACGGCTTGGTTAGCACCTCCGTGAAGTGGCCCCCATAAAGCAGAAACACCCGCTGAAAGTGAAGCGAACAATCCGGCATGTGACGAACCTACAATCCTAACGGTTGAAGTAGAACAGTTTTGCTCGTGATCTGCGTGAAGGATCAATAATTGATCGAGCGCGTTTACAACAATCGGATTTGCAACATAACTTTCATTTGGTTTTTTGAACATCATATAAAGCATGTTCTCTACATACCCTTTGGATGAATCACCATAATCATAAGGCTTTGCCTTCATCCTTCGTAATGTCCACGCTGCCAAGACCGGGAATTTACCCATGATCTTAACAATCGCTTGATACATATCTTCTTCAGAATCTATATCTACTGATGACGGGTTGAACGCTGTCAAAGCACTTGTCAAAGATGACAGCACCCCCATCGGGTGAGCTGTCCTGGGAAAACTGTCAACAATCTTCTTTACATCTTCATCAACTTCAGATTCTGCTTTAATATCGTTATGGAATTTATCAAGCTGCTCCTTGTTTGGCAACTCTCCAAATATCAACAAATAAGCAACTTCAAGGAAATCTGCTTTCTCGGCTAGTTCTTCTATGGAATATCCTCGGTATCTTAGAATTCCTTTTTCTCCATCAAGATATGTGATAGCACTTTCACAAGAACCTGTGTTCTTGTATCCCGGATCTAAAGTAATCATACCTGTAGATCCTCTAAGTGCTTTAATATCTATAGCCAGCTCATTTTCAGAGCCTTCAATTACCGGAAATTCTAATTTTTTACCTTTATACTCAAAAGTAGCCGTATCTGACATAATTATATATTAATTTTTTAACATTTTTACAAGTCATGCGAAAATACAAAATAAACTGTTAATTCAGAGTTAACCTTTGCTGTTTTTCTGCTGATGAGAACTAGAAAAATAAGAAAAAACCGACTTACAACAAAAGAGTAATTTTATTTGTCAAAAATAACATTATCAGACTTTATCCCCGGCCATTTTTTCTTGGGTTTAAAAGTATTTTTTTGAAAATAAGGGAGTAAATATAATTGTTCGTAGTACTTCCTCACCAGATCCTCCCAACTGAATCTTTGTCTTTTGGCCGTTTTACAGATGTGCTCCCATATTTCTTTTTCTTCAAAATAAAGATCGACAGCATTTCCAAAAACAGCAATAAAATTGTCTGTCTTTTCCTGAAGGGTTTCCCCATCAAAAGCGAATCCCGACTTCAGATGTGATACCGTATCTTTTAATCCTCCGGTAGCGTGCACCAAACAAGGTTGTCCGTTTCGCATAGCCAACATCTGACTAATTCCGCAGGGCTCGAACAAGCTTGGCATTAAATATAAATTCGATTCCAAATAGAGCGAATCGATCACTTCTTCAGACTGACCATTGATAAAAATCAAGTTCTCTCTTTCATAGCTAACACTTCTTAGCAATTCTTCATATTCAGGAGCACCGGTACCTAAAATAATATAAACCCCGTTTTTCTCTTCCAGTTTATCCAATAATTTCATAAGCAATCCTGGATCGTTCTTGTAGAAGAAAAACTTTTGTTCCGTGAGTCTTGCGACACTGGTACAGATAAAGTTTGGCTTATCTTCCATCAGGTGCATTATTTTACTTCCGGTGTGCGCCATAAAATCCGCTTTATACTTTTTCCCGGGTTCTTGCAGCCATTTAAAAATTGCCTTCAAACTGTTTTTATAAAGGGTATTCCTTTTTGCAAGGGTATAATTTTTATAATTGCATCCATTCAATATTCCGAAAAGTCGGTTTTCGATATTGGCATTCTTCAAATCTTCCTCCAAACTCTCCCCTCCAATGAAATCCGGTGGATTACTCGGTTTCTTAATATCTTCTTTATATGATGGTGATACCGTATGAACTGCATCTGCCAAACGTATGCCGAGTACCATCAAATTGATACAATCCTTATATCTGGTATCTGCCAGTCGTTCTTTATCAATAAGAATATCGGGGTAAAATGCTTTCAGCGAAGAATAATTATTTTCAAAAGGCCTAATGCCCTGAATGGCCAAATTGTGAATGGAATACACAAAGCGTATTTTTTTCAATTCTTGGAATTTCGGATGATATTCCCTCAAGAACAACAACAGACTCGTATGCCAATCGTGTAGATGAGCAATTTGGAGTTCGCCAAAAAGACCTTCTCTAATAGCCGTTGCAACAGCCGTACAAAAAAGAGAGAATGTACAAGCATCTGTATAGAAAGGCTGATCGGGATCATTGGAATAAATATCGGCTATATCACCGGAAACAATCTCAGGATGATCTATAACATAATGTTTGATATTGTCTATTGATTTCTTTCCGGGGATTTCATACAGAAAAGCTTCTTGCGGCAAGCCTCTGTATAAGAATTTCAGTACTGCTATTTTTTCCCCGTTTTTATGCAGCCTCCCGTATGCCGGGGTCACCACATGAACAAGGTCATCATTGGTTGCTATTTGTCGGGGAACATCACGAACCACATCGCCCATCCCTCCTGCTTTACAGTTTAGAATTGCATCATTTTCGGCACAGACAAAAAGAAAATTAGATTTCACAAGTTAATGTATTAAAGAGATTTACAACTTACCTATAACAAGCTTTAAATTAGTCAATTATAATGAGATTAGAAAAGTATTGACGATTAAATCAATGTTAATCCTTATGAGGGATCTTTATTATAATGTTAGTTTCACGGAGGGAGTGATATTATTTCTGAAACCTGCTTATGAATCCTCCCCCAGCCCCTCCAAGGGAGGGGAGCCAGTTACCCCTTCCCTTTGGAGAGGTTAGTCGGGAATATAGACACTTGATTTTCGTCTGTTTAAAATTTTTAGTTTTTGAAAATGAAGAAACTAAAAATTTCTTCACATTCAGGAATACACATAAACTTATTTTAATCATCTTCGTTATGATATGCTTAAAAAAGTTTATGTGTATTTCAAACTAAAATCTTCCCAAAATAAAAAAGCCTCCCGAGATCGGGAGGCTTTACACAATTTAAAATAAGGATCATTTATTTTATCTTAAATGCTTTTTCCTTAGGATAAAAAGCTACCGTTCCTAATTCTTCTTCGATACGTAAAAGCTGATTGTATTTAGCCATACGGTCAGAACGTGAAGCCGATCCTGTTTTGATCTGTCCGGTGTTCAAAGCCACGGCAAGATCTGCAATAGTATTGTCTTCTGTTTCCCCTGATCGGTGAGACATTACAGAAGTATATCCGGCATTTTTAGCCATATTTACCGCTGCAATTGTTTCAGTCAAGGTTCCAATTTGGTTTACTTTGATAAGGATAGAGTTGGCTATTCCGTTCTCAATTCCTTTAGAAAGACGTTCAACATTGGTAACGAACAAGTCATCTCCGACCAATTGAACTTTATCACCTACTTTTTCTGTAAGCACTTTCCAACCGTCCCAATCGTTTTCGTCCATACCATCTTCAATAGAGATAATTGGGTATTTATCACAAAGGTCAGCTAAATATTGTGCTTGTTCTTCTGAAGTTCTTACCGCTCCTTTACCCCCTTCAAATTTGGCGTAATTATACTTTCCATCTTCATAGAATTCTGCTGAAGCACAATCAAGCGCAATCATCACTTCGTCACCCATTTTATAACCGGCTTTTTCAACAGCTTTGGTGATGGTATCCAAAGCGTCTTCTGTTCCATCTAAAGTAGGTGCAAATCCTCCTTCGTCTCCAACAGCAGTGCTCAAGTTTCTATCGTGTAATACTTTTTTCAAGTTATGGAAAATCTCAGTTCCCATTTGCATGGCATGTGTAAAGTTTTTCGCTTTAACAGGCATTACCATAAACTCTTGGAAAGCAATTGGTGCATCAGAGTGCGACCCCCCGTTGATGATGTTCATCATAGGTACTGGCAATGTGTTGGCGCTTACACCACCTACATAGCGGTATAATGGCATTCCCAATTCGTTAGCAGCAGCCTTAGCCACGGCAAGGGAAACCCCTAAAATGGCGTTAGCTCCCAATTTTGATTTGTTTGGAGTTCCGTCTAGGTTGATCATCGTCTGATCGATCAAGTTTTGTTCGAATACAGAAGCACCTACCAGCTCTTCAGCAATAATGGTATTTACGTTCTTTACGGCTTCAGACACTCCTTTTCCCATATAATCTTTTCCTCCGTCGCGAAGTTCTACAGCTTCGTGTTCTCCGGTAGAAGCTCCTGAAGGCACAGCAGCCCTGCCCAAAATTCCACTTTCTGTTACCACATCTACTTCTACGGTAGGATTTCCTCTCGAATCAAGTATTTGACGTGCGTGAACACCTATAATTATACTCATACTGTTTCTAATTTTTGTTGTTTAATGTTTTCTATAAATTGATCAAATAAATACGTAGCATCATTGGGTCCTGGACCTGCTTCTGGATGGTACTGCACAGAGAAACAGTTTTTTTTGTTATGTCTGATCCCCATCACTTCATTATCGTTTAGGTGTGAATGTGTAATCTCGAGGTCAGCATGTTTTTCTGTTTCCTCTCTATTGATGGCAAAACCGTGATTTTGAGAAGTGATTTCCCCTTTTCCTGTCAAATGATTCATCACCGGATGATTGATTCCTCGGTGTCCGTTATACATTTTGAATGTTGACACTCCCTGAGAAAGGGCTATAATCTGATGTCCCAAGCATATTCCGAACAGCGGAAGGTTTCTCTCGATAAGTTCTTTTGCCAGATTAATCGCTGATTCCAAAGGTTCAGGGTCTCCGGGACCATTGGACAAGAAGTAGCCATCCGGACCAAACGCTTCCATTTCTTTAAAAGTGGCGTTATATGGGAAAACCTTGATATAGCAATCTCTCTTCGCCAGATTTCTAAGGATGTTTTTTTTGATCCCAAGGTCTAAAGCTGCGATTTTGTAAGTTGCGTTTTCATCCCCGAAGAAATATGGTTCTTTTGTAGATACTTTTGAAGCCAATTCCAGACCTACCATGTTTGGTGTTTCAGCCAACTGCTTCTTAAGCTCGTCTATTTTATCAACTTCCGTAGAGATCGCAGCATTCATGGCACCGTGATCGCGGATATAACTTACCAAGGCCCTGGTATCGACATCAGAAATGGCTAACAAATTATTAGCTGCTAAAAAATTTTCGAGGGAATCTGTGGCTCCTGCCCTGGACGCTGTATAACTAAAGTTTTTACAGATAAGTCCGGCAATTTTAACCGTCTCAGACTCTTCATCACCCTCTTTAACGCCATAGTTCCCAATATGCGCATTGGTAGTCACCATTAATTGTCCATAGTAGGACGGATCGGTAAAGATTTCTTGATAGCCTGTTGTTCCGGTATTAAAGCAAACTTCGCCAAATGCTGTTCCTTGCTTATCACCTACGGCTTTCCCATAAAATATGGTGCCGTCTTTTAAAAGAATTAATGCTTTTTTGTGTTCTTGATACTTCATTGTAAAGAAAGGTTTTACAAAGATAACTTTTACATATGATTTTAAAACAATTTTGCAGTAAAAAAGGAGTTACAATTATAACTCCTTTTAGAAATTTAATTATTAATTAACATAGCACCCAATCTATAGTTGACTACTTCTTATTTATTTTTCTTTTACCCTTTTATATATCTATTAAATTATTCTCTTTCACTATACCGTAATATCGATGAAATATGTCTTTCTTCTTTATATGAAAGGTTTTGAGTCCTCACATATTTTTCTACCTCAAAAAATAAGAAATATTTCTTATAAAATAAAAAAGGATAAACAAAAATGTTTATCCTTTTTTAAATAGATTATCAAACTCTATTTATCTTTATTCTTTTGAAGTTTCCGGTTTTTCATCATCAGAAGCTTCCTCTTTTGGAGCAGATGTTTCTTCAGCCTGAGGTGCTTCAGCAACTACTTCTTCCTCCTCTTTGGCTTTTTTACTTCTACCTCTTCTTGTTGATTTTTTCTTGGCAGGCTTACCAGCATTGTATATCTCGTTGTAATCTACCAATTCGATCATTGCCATGTCTGCGTTATCACCCAATCTGTTACCCAGTTTGATAATTCTGGTGTAACCTCCCGGTCTATCACCTACTTTAGCAGCTACTTCCCTGAAAAGTTCAGTTACGGCATGCTTGTCTCTAATTTTGCTAAAAACAATTCTTCTGTTGTGTGTAGTGTCTTCCTTAGATTTGGTTACTAAAGGCTCTACAAACTGCTTCAAAGCTTTTGCCTTAGCCAAGGTAGTGTTAATACGCTTGTGTTCGATCAACGAACAAGCCATATTAGCAAGCATTGCTTTTCTGTGAGGTGCTTTTCTACCTAAATGGTTAAATTTCTTTCCGTGTCTCATGACATTTGTTTTAAACCTTCATCTTGCTCAACCCACTCTAGGGAGCAAATTATGAAGATTGGATTATTATTGCTAGTCTTTATCTAATTTATACTTTGACAAATCCATTCCGAAGCTCAAGCCTTTGTTGTTTACAAGTTCTTCAAGCTCAGTCAATGATTTTTTACCAAAGTTTCTGAATTTCATTAAATCGTTCTTGTTAAAAGATACTAAGTCACCAAGTGTATCTACTTCCGCAGCTTTCAAACAGTTGAGTGCTCTTACGGAAAGATCCATATCGACCAACTTCGTTTTTAGCAACTGACGCATGTGAAGAGATTCTTCATCATAAGTTTCAGTTTGCGCAATCTCATCCGCTTCTAATGTAATACGCTCATCAGAGAATAACATGAAGTGGTGGATAAGGATTTTTGCTGCTTCAGTTAAAGCATCTTTTGGATGAATAGAGCCGTCTGAAACAATTTCGAAAACCAATTTTTCGTAGTCAGTCTTCTGTTCTACACGGAAATTCTCGATGCTGAATTTAACATTTTTGATAGGTGTATAGATCGCATCTGTAAAGATAGTTCCAAGAGGCGCATTGGCTTTCTTGTTCTCTTCAGCAGGCACATATCCTCTACCTTTTTCGATTGTGATTTCCATGTTGATGGTCACTTTAGGATCCAAATTACAGATCAAAAGATCTGGATTCAGTACCTGAAAACCTGAGATAAACTTTTGGAAATCTCCAGCAGTGATCTGTTCTTTACCTGAAATAGATATGGAAACGGTTTCGTTATCAACATCATCAATTTGCCTTTTGAAACGTATTTGTTTCAAGTTCAAAATGATTTCTGTAACGTCTTCGACCACACCTTCTATTGTAAAAAATTCGTGTTCAACGCCATCAATCCTTGTTGATGTAATTGCAAAACCTTCTAATGAAGATAAAAGAACTCTTCGTAATGCGTTACCTACGGTCAATCCGTATCCGGGTTCCAAAGGTCTGAATTCAAACTTACCTTCGAAATCGGTAGAATCGATCATTATAACTTTATCGGGCTTCTGAAAATTTAGTATTGCCATAGTACGACTGCTGTCTAATTATTATTTAGAGTATAACTCGACGATTAATTGCTCTTTGATATTTTCCGGAATCTGGATACGCTCGGGAACGCTCACAAACGAACCTTCCTTTTTCTCGTTGTTCCAGGTAATCCATTCGTAAACACTACTATTGTTGGAAAGTGATCTTTCGATAGCTTCCAATGATTTTGATTTTTCTCTTACCCCTACAACATCACCAGCTTTCAATTGATAAGAAGGAATGTTCACGATTTCACCATTTACGGTAATGTGACGGTGGGAAACCAATTGTCTTGCTCCTCTTCTTGAAGGAGAAACTCCCATTCTGTACACTACATTGTCCAAACGGGACTCACAGAACTGTAAAAGCACTTCACCGGTAACACCTTTGCTACGGTTTGCTTTTTCAAATAGGTTTCTAAATTGTTTTTCCAAAATACCGTAAGTGTATTTTGCTTTTTGCTTTTCCATTAACTGGACAGCATATTCTGATTTTTTACCCCTTCTACGGTTATTACCGTGTTGTCCAGGAGGGTAATTCCTTTTTTCGAAAGACTTATCGTCTCCAAAAATCGCTTCTCCGAATTTACGGGCTATTTTGGTTTTTGGACCTCTGTATCTTGCCATGTTTTTGTATAATTTTGAAGGTGATTATGAATTAAGGCTATCCTTCGATAATCGTAAAAACCTTCTTTTAAACATTAAAAAATTGATTAAACTCTTCTTCTTTTCGGTGGACGACATCCGTTGTGTGGCAATGGAGTAACATCTATGATTTCTGTTACTTCAATACCCGCATTATGGATAGATCGGATTGCAGATTCTCTACCTGATCCCGGTCCTTTAACGTACACTTTAACTTTTCTAAGACCTGCTTCCTGAGCTACTTTTGCAGCATCTTCTGCAGCTATCTGAGCAGCATAAGGTGTATTTTTCTTAGAACCCCTGAATCCCATTTTCCCTGCTGAAGACCATGCAACAACATCTCCTTTTTTGTTGGTCAAGGAAATAATAACGTTGTTGAATGATGCAGCGATATGAGCTTCTCCTACAGATTCTACTACTACCTTACGCTTTTTAGTTTTAGCAGTTTTTGCATTTGACTTTGCCATATTGTTTTAGTTTCTAGTTGTTAGTTTTTAGTTGTTAGAATCCTAAACATTTCTATTTCAAACAGATTCATCTAACACCCAAACACTAATGACTAATGTCTAATTATTTAGTTGCCTTCTTCTTGTTAGCAACAGTTTTTCTTTTACCTTTTCTTGTTCTAGAGTTGTTCTTAGTACGCTGTCCTCTTAAAGGAAGACCCGATCTATGACGAATCCCTCTATGACAACCGATGTCCATTAAACGCTTAATGCTCAACTGAACCTCAGAACGAAGCTCTCCTTCAATCTTATATGAAGAAACTGCTTCCCTGACACGAGCGATCTCATCGTCTGCCCAGTCGTTAACTTTAGTGTCTTCACTTACCTGAGCTTTTTCTAAGATTTCTTTAGCTCTACTTTTTCCTATACCAAAGATGTAAGTTAATCCGATAACTCCTCTTTTTTGCTTTGGTAAATCTACTCCTGCGATTCTAGCCATAACTTATCCTTGTCTTTGTTTAAATCTAGGATTCTTTTTATTAATTACGTACAATCTCCCTTTTCTACGCACAATCTTGCACTCGGGACTTCTCTTTTTTAATGATGCTCTTACTTTCATATCTAATATCTATAAGTAATTCTTGCTTTAGTAAGGTCATACGGGCTCATTTCCAGTTTTACCCTGTCTCCAGGTAAAAGTTTGATATAATGCATACGCATCTTCCCTGAAATATGTGCTGTTACCACATGACCATTTTCCAGTTCAACTCGAAACATTGCATTAGACAATGCTTCAATTATACTTCCGTCTTGTTCTATTGCGGGTTGTTTTGCCATAATTAAGCTACAACTTTTCTGTTTTTACCTGTTTTCATCAAGCCATCATAATGCCTGTTCAACAAGTATGAATTTACCTGCTGCATTGTATCGATGGCAACTCCTACCATAATGAGCAATGAAGTACCTCCATAGAACAATGACCATCCTTGTTGAATCCCCATCAATTTCACGACAATAGCGGGTAATACTGCTATTAATGCCAGGAATACTGATCCCGGGAGCGTGATAAGAGACATTATTTTATCTAAATAGTCTGCTGTTTCTTTACCCGGACGAATTCCCGGTATAAATCCACCACTTCTCTTCAGATCATCAGCCATTTTATTAGTAGGTACTGTAATTGCGGTGTAAAAATACGTAAATATTATGATTAACAACGCAAATACTATATTGTACCACAATCCAAAGATATTGCTAAACTCTGTTTGCAACCATTGCCCAGCTCCAGTATCTTTCAAAGGTCCGATTCTTCCGATATATGCAGGCGCAAACATGATCGCTTGTGCAAAGATAATCGGCATTACCCCTGAAGCATTCAAC
Organism: Galbibacter kalidii; assembly: GCF_026241135.1. GTDB lineage: Bacteria > Bacteroidota > Bacteroidia > Flavobacteriales > Flavobacteriaceae > Galbibacter. The sequence continues at coordinate 166,316 of NZ_JAPFGA010000004.1, read as the reverse complement.
TTCAATGGAATATATTGTCTTGAACCGAAAACATTTTTTTCATAACCACCCGAAGCAGTTCTTCTTGCATATTGAACCGGTATCTGTCTCACTGCCATTACAAGCATGATACATGCAAGAATTACAACAAACCATATAATCAATTCAATCAATATCAACATTAACCCTCCGTTAGAGCCTGCTGTTCTCGAAACGAATTCTTGAACAAACGACTGTGGCATGGTAGCGATGATCCCCACCATAATAAGCAAAGAGATACCATTCCCGATTCCTTTATCGGTAATCTTTTCTCCAAGCCACATGGCAAAAATAGTACCGGTAACCAAGATCAACACGGCCGGAATCATAAAGTCAAGGCCTTTACCCATCATAAAAGCACTATCGGGAACTCCCAAAGACCCTAATGAATAAAGATAAGCCGGTGCTTGCACCAAACAGATCCCTATGGTCAACCATCTTGTAATCTGGTTTAGGGTTTTTCTACCACTCTCCCCTTCTTTCTGTAATTTTTGAAGGTAAGGAATAGCCAAGCCCATTAACTGTACTACAATAGAAGCAGAAATATAAGGCATGATCCCCAAGGCAAAGAAAGAAGCATTTGCAAATGCCCCTCCTGTAAATGCATTCAGGATTCCTAATAAACCTCCTCCATCTGTTCTGGAAGATAATTCTGCTAATTGTTGTGTATCAATACCCGGTAATACCACTTGCGCACCAAAACGGTAAACAAGCAAAAGACCTAAGGTGACTAAAATTCTACCTCTTAGTTCTTCGATTTTCCAGATATTGCTTAATGTCTCAATAAATTTCTTCATGGTTACTTATTGGGTTATAAACTTACTGCTTCACCTCCGGCTGCTTCGATAGCTGCTTTTGCGCTGGCGGTAAATTTATGTACTGATATTTTTAATTTAGCTTTTAGTTCTCCTCCACCTAATATTTTAACCAGGTCGTTAGATTTTACCAATCCGTTGTTCACTAAAAGTTCTAAATCAACAGTGTCTTTCACCACACCTTTATCAACCAATTCCTGTAACTTGTTCAAATTGATCCCTACGTATTCTTTTCTGTTAAAATTGTTGAAACCAAATTTAGGAACACGTCTTTGAAGTGGCATTTGCCCTCCTTCAAAACCAATTTTCTTAGAGTAACCTGAACGGGATTTAGCTCCCTTGTGACCTCTGGTAGCTGTACCACCTTTACCGGAACCTTGTCCGCGGCCTACTCTTTTTCCATCTTTATGTACTGAACCTTTAGCTGGTTGTAAGTTACTTAAATCCATAACTATATTGTTATTTAGTTTCCTCTACAGAAACTAAGTGTTTAACTTTTTTTACCATACCAAGGATGTTTGGCGTTGCATCATGCTCTACTACTTGACCTATTTTTCTAAGGCCTAGTGCTTCCAGCGTTCTCTTTTGGTCCTGAGGACGCTTTATGTTGCTTCTTACTTGTGTAACTTTAATCTTTCCCATGATATCCTTGATTTATCCTTTAAAAACTTTTTCTAAAGAAATTCCTCTTTGTGCTGCAATGGTCTTGGCGTCTCTCAAACGTAACAAAGCATCAAAAGTTGCTTTCACCACGTTGTGAGGGTTTGAAGATCCTTGCGATTTAGAAAGTACGTCCTGTACCCCTACTGATTCCAGTACGGCACGCACTGCACCACCTGCTATAACTCCCGTACCGTGTGAGGCCGGTTGAACATATACGCGGGCACCGCCGTATTTTCCTTTTTGCTCATGAGGCAATGTACCTTTGTTAAGAGGGATACGCACCAAATTTTTCTTAGCGTCTTCAACTGCTTTTGAAATAGCGTCTGCCACCTCTTTGGATTTTCCCAATCCGTGACCAACCACTCCATTTTCGTCTCCAACTACTACAATTGCAGAAAAACCAAATGCTCTACCTCCTTTAGTAACTTTAGTAACTCTTTGTACACCTACAAGACGGTCTTTCAATTCAAGTCCGCCAGGCTTTACTAATTCTACGTTTTTATAATCTTGATACATATTTTCTTAGAATTTAAGTCCTGCTTCTCTAGCACCTTCTGCTAATGATTTAACCCTACCGTGATACAAATATCCACCTCTATCAAAAGAGATTTTTTCATATCCGGCGCTCTTTGCTTTCTCTGCAATAGCTTTACCAACAAGGGCAGCTATTTCAGTTTTAGTACCTTTTGCAGAACTAATTTCTTTATCTCTTGACGATGCTGCCAACAGGGTTTTTCCTGATACGTCATCGATCAATTGAGCATAAATTTCTTTATTACTTCTAAAAACAGCCAATCTCGGTCTTGTTTCCGTTCCGGAAATCACCTTACGGATTCTGTTTTTAATTCTCTTTCTTCTTTCAGTCTTTGATAATGCCATAGTGCTAATTATTAAGCTGATTTACCTGCTTTTCTTCTTAGTTCTTCACCAACAAACTTGATTCCTTTTCCTTTGTAAGGTTCCGGCTTGCGGAAAGAACGGATCTTAGCTGCTACTTGACCAACTAATTGCTTATCGTGTGAAGTTAGTTTTACAATCGGGTTCTTACCTTTTTCAGATATGGTTTCCACCTTTACTTCAGGTGCCAATTCCATAACGATATTGTGAGAGAAACCAATGGCCAAATCTAATTTTTGCCCTTGGTTGCTGGCTCTGTAACCAACCCCTACCAACTCCAATTCTTTAGTAAAGCCTTTTGAAACACCTTCAACCATGTTATTGATCAATGATCTGTAAAGACCGTGTTTGGCTTTAATGTTTTTCGCCTCGGAAGAACGTTCTAGAACAACTTCTCCATCTTCTACCTTTATGGTAACATTTGAAATTGTTTGCTTTAATTCTCCAAGTTTACCTTTTACGGTAACTTCGTCTTCTTTAATATCTACAGTAACTCCTTCCGGAATTGCTATTGGACTATTACCTATTCTTGACATTTCTTTTGTCTTTATTTATTAGTAAACGTAACACAATACTTCACCTCCAACGCTCTCTTTCTGGGCTTGCTTACTTGTTATCACTCCGTGTGAAGTAGATATGATCGCAATTCCAAGTCCGTTAAGAACCCTTGGGAGTTCATGTTTCCCTACATACTTACGTAGTCCGGGTGTACTCACACGCTTCAACTTCTTGATAACAGGCTCTTTGGTCAGCTTATCGTATTTCAAAGCGATTTTGATTACTCCTTGTGTGGAGTTCTCTTCAAACTTGTAACTTAAAATATATCCTTGATCGAATAATATTTTAGTCATGTCTTTTTTCAAGTTAGAAGCTGGTATTTCTACCACTCTGTGCCCAGCGCTGTTCGCGTTTCTAATTCTTGTTAAATAATCTGCTATAGGATCTGTATACATCTCTATTTATTTGCGGTAACAGTTTTCTATCCCGATAGCTATCAGGATGAACTTACTACCAGTTAATGTTTTACCAACTTGCTTTTTTAACTCCCGGGATCAAACCTTTGTTTGCCATCTCTCTGAACATAACACGAGAGATACCGAAAGTACGCATGTACCCTTTTGGTCTCCCTGTTAGTTTACAACGGTTGTGCAAACGTACAGGTGAAGAATTTTTTGGTAGTTTTTGCAATGCTTCATAGTCTCCGGCTTCTTTTAAAGCTTTTCTCTTTTCAGCATACTTTTCTACCAATTTCTGTCTTTTTACCTCACGGGCTTTCATTGATTCTTTAGCCATACTAATTCTTTTTAAAAGGTAATCCTAATTCGCTTAATAATGATTTTGCTTCTTTATCAGTTTGAGCAGTGGTTACGAATGAAATATCCATTCCGGCAACCTTGTTCACTCTGTCGATATCGATCTCAGGAAAAATAATTTGCTCGGTAATACCAAGGTTATAATTCCCTCTCCCATCAAAACCATTTGCTTTGATACCATTAAAATCTCTAACCCTTGGTAATGCAGAAGTAACCAATCTGTCTAAAAACTCATACATACGCTCTCCCCGCAAAGTAACTTTTGCCCCAATTGGCATTCCTTTACGCAATTTGAAAGACGCAACATCTTTTTTAGACATTGTTGCTACTGCTTTTTGCCCTGATATTCTTGATAGTTCATCTACTGCATAGTCGATCAACTTTTTATCTGCAACAGCTTCACCAACCCCACGGCTAATAACAATTTTTTCCAGTTTAGGCACCTGCATAACGTTGCTATACCCAAATTCTTCTGTAAGAGCAGAAATTACTCTTTCTTTATACTCTTCTTTTAATCTTGGAATGTAAGCCATAATTAAATTACTTCATTAGATTTTTTAGAAAATCTTACTTTCTTACCATCTCTCACTTCAAAACCAACTCTTGTAGGCTCACCTGATTTAGGATCGAGCAACGACAAGTTTGAAATATGAATAAGAGCTTCCTTCTTAACGATTCCGCCTTGAGGGTTTTTAGCACTTGGCTTCTCGTGTTTAGACACAAGGTTTACCCCTTCAACAATCGCTTTGTTCTTTTCACGATCTACCCTAAGAACTTTCCCTTCAGAACCTTTGTGGTCTCCGGCAATCACTCTTACAGTATCTCCTGATTTTATCTTTAGTTTTATCATTTTCCTTAATGTATTAAAGCACTTCTGGCGCTAATGATACAATTTTCATAAACTGCTTGTCACGTAGCTCTCTTGCTACCGGTCCAAACACACGGGTTCCGCGCATTTCTCCTGTAGGGTTAAGCAATACACAAGCGTTATCATCAAAACGAATGTAAGAACCATCTGGTCGTCTTACTTCTTTCTTGGTACGAACTACTACTGCTGTAGATACTTGTCCTTTTTTAACGTTTCCGTTTGGAGTTGCATCTTTTATGGTAACTACAATTTTGTCACCAACAGAAGCATATCTTCTTTTAGTACCTCCTAAAACACGAATGGTCAAAACTTCTTTTGCCCCGGTGTTGTCTGCTACTTTTAATTTAGATTCCTGTTGTACCATAATTATTTCGCTCTTTCAATGATTTCAACTAATCTCCAACATTTGGTTCTACTCATAGGTCTTGTTTCCATGATCTTTACAGTATCGCCAATGTTGCAATCGTCTTTTTCGTCGTGCGCAACATATTTTTTTGTTTTTAACACGAACTTACCGTACATAGGGTGTTTTACTCGTTTCACTTCAGAAACCACAATAGATTTCTGCATTTTGTTACTTGTAACTACTCCTATTCTTTCTTTTCTTAAATTTCTATTTTCCATCTTCTAGCAGAATCGAATTATTGTAATTCTCTTTTAGTAAGCTCCGTTGCCAATCTAGCCACCGTTCTTCTAGTTTTTCTCAACTGAAGTGGATTCTCCAAAGGTGTTATGGCATGAGCCAATTTTAAATCTGCATATTGTTTTTTAACAATACCAAGCTTTTCTTGTAGCTCAGCAGTAGATAATTCTCTAATCTCTGATTGTTTCATGATCTTCTTAAATTAATTAAGCTGAATAATCTCTAGCTACAATAAACTTCGTTTTCACAGGTAGTTTCTGGGCTGCAAGCCTTAAAGCTTCTTTTGCAACATCCATAGGCACACCACCTATTTCAAACATGATTCTACCTGGTCTAACAACGGCTGCCCAATATTCAGGGGCACCTTTACCTTTACCCATACGCACTTCCAAAGGCTTTTTGGTAATTGGTTTGTCCGGGAAAATTTTGATCCACAATTGCCCTTCCCTTTTCATAAAACGAGTAGCGGCAATACGAGCGGCCTCAATTTGGCGCGCTGTGATAAATGACGAATCTAATGATTTGATCCCAAACATACCATTTGAAAGCTGGTGCCCTCTTTGAGAGTTCCCTTTCATTCGGCCTTTCTGCTGCTTACGGTATTTTGTTCTTTTCGGCTGTAACATTTTTCTTTACTTTAAAAAATTACTTTCTACGACGAGATTTTCTTCCACCGGCATTACCACCTTTCCCTTGCTTCTTAGACATTCCTACAAGCGGAGAAAGCTCTCTTTTCCCATATACCTCGCCTTTCATGATCCACACTTTGATTCCCAATCTACCATAAGTAGTATGAGCTTCGTGTAATGCGTAATCAATGTCAGCTCTAAATGTTGACAAAGGAATCCTACCATCTTTATAAGACTCTGAACGTGCCATTTCAGCTCCGTTCAAACGCCCTGAAATCTGAATTTTGATACCTTCAGCGTTCATACGCATTGCAGCAGCAATTGCCATTTTTGTCGCACGTCTGTATGAAATTCTATTTTCAATTTGACGTGCAATACTTGCAGCTACAAGATTAGCATCTAGTTCCGGTCTTTTGATTTCAAAGATGTTGATCTGAACTTCCTTTTCAGTAATCTTTTTAAGCTCTTCTTTCAACTTGTCTACCTCCTGACCGCCTTTACCGATAATGATTCCCGGGCGAGCGGTGGTGATAGTAACGGTTACAAGTTTAAGCGTACGCTCAATAATTACCCTAGACACACTAGCTTTTGACAAACGAGCATGGATATACTTCCTGATTTTATCGTCTTCAGCAAGTTTATCTCCATAGTCATTACCCCCATACCAGTTGGATTCCCATCCTCTGATAATTCCAAGGCGATTTCCGATCGGATTTGTTTTCTGTCCCATACTATTTATCTATTAACTTTGTGTGTTATTTTTAGAACCAATCACCAATGTGACATGATTGGAACGTTTTCTGATTCTATGTGCGCGACCCTGAGGAGCCGGACGAAGTCTTTTCAACATACTTCCACCGTCTACCCTGATCTCTTTAACAAATAAATCTGCTTCCTCCAAGTCAGCATCTTCGTTTTTAGCTTGCCAGTTTGCTATTGCAGACACCAACAATTTCTCCAAACGATTTGACGCTTCTTTTTGGTTGAATTTCAAAATAGCAAGTGCCTTCTCAACTTTTTCACCGCGAATCAAATCAGCAACAAGCCTCATTTTTCTAGGTGAAGTTGGGCAGTTATTCAACTTTGCAAACGCTAAATCTCTCTTAGCCTCTTTTATTTGCTCTGCTCTCTCTCTTTTACGAACTCCCATGGCTACTTATTATTTTTTTCCTTTATTTCTAGCACCTGCATGACCTCTAAAAGATCGTGTTGGTGAAAATTCTCCTAACTTATGCCCTACCATGTTCTCTGTTACATATACAGGAACAAATTGGCGACCATTATGCACAGCTATTGTCTGTCCAACAAAATCCGGAGTGATCATTGATGCTCTGGACCATGTTTTAATAACTGTCTTCTTACCAGATTCAACATTTCGTTGAACTTTTTTCTCTAAACTATAGTGAACGTAAGGTCCTTTTTTTAGTGAACGTGCCATCTCTTAATACTTTTATTTCTTTCTACGTTCTATAATATACTTATTACTCGCCTTAGACTTAGTTCTTGTTCTAAATCCTTTAGCAGGTATTCCGTTTCTCGATCTTGGGTGACCTCCAGAAGCTCTTCCTTCACCACCACCCATTGGGTGATCGACAGGGTTCATCGCTACCGGTCTTGTTCTTGGTCTTCTACCCAACCAACGTTTTCTACCTGCTTTACCTGAAACTACCAACTGATGGTCAGAATTTGATACAGCTCCGATTGTCGCATAACAACCTGCCAACACCATTCTTGTCTCACCTGAAGGAAGCTTAACGGTAGCATATTTACCTTCTTTTGCCATTAACTGTGCAAAAGCACCGGCAGAACGAGCCATCACAGCCCCTTGTCCCGGACGTAATTCTATACAAGATATAATAGTACCCAGTGGAACTTCACTTAAAGGCATTGTGTTTCCTATCTCCGGCAACACTCCCTTACCGGAAGCAACTGTTTGACCTACTTGCAAACCGTTTTGAGCAATAATGTAGCTCTTCTCACCATCTTTATAGGTAATCAACGCAATAAATGCAGTTCTGTTTGGATCGTATTGAATAGACTCCACAGTAGCCTCAACTCCTGTTTTAGCTCTTTTGAAATCTATCACACGATACTTTCTCTTATGACCACCACCTTTGTAGCGCATAGTCATTTTTCCCTGACTGTTTCTACCACCCGATTTTTTTAACGGAGCGAGCAAGCTCTTCTCCGGCTTATCAGTAGTAATGGCGTCATTCCCATTTACTACTCTAAAACGCTGCCCGGGGGTTACTGGTTTTAATTTTCTAACTGACATTTCTTGTCTTTACTTATATATTACTATAAAAATCAATAATATCTCCTTCAGCTACTTGAACTATAGCCTTTTTTACAGCATTGGTTTTCCCATGCTGGATACCCGTTTTTGTGTAACGAGTACTTCTCTTAGCACCGTAATTCATTGTGCGAACTTTTTCAACAGAAACTCCATAAGTAGCTTCAACAGCATCTTTAATCTGCAGCTTGTTTGCCTTAGGATCTACAATGAAACCATAACGATTGTTCAACTCGCTATCTGCGGTCGCTTTTTCGGTAATTATAGGTTTTATCAACACACTCATCGGTTTCTTATTTACTTAAATTCGACTCAATTTGCTCTACAGCTCCTTCTAAAAGCACTACATTCTTTGCATTTACAATTTTGTAAGTACTTAATTCTGAGGATGTTATAACCTCTGAAATCTTCAAATTGCGTGACGACAAATATACATTTTTATTTGAATCGCCCAACACAAACAAGGACTTTTTATTTTCTAACCCTAAAGCTTTCAAAACATTAGTAAAATCTTTGGTTTTTGGAGCCTCAAAATTGAAGTCTTCAACAACGATAATTGATTTCTCTTTTGCCTTGATACTCAATGCAGATCGTCTCGCTAAACGCTTTACGTTCTTATTAAGTTTTTGTGTATAATCTTTAGGCCTTGGTCCGAAGATTCTTCCTCCTCCTTTAAAGATAGGAGATTTGATACTTCCTGCTCTTGCGGTACCTGTTCCTTTTTGCTTTTTTATCTTGCGTGTACTTCCTACAATCTCAGCTCTTTCTTTAGATTTATGAGTACCTTGACGCTGATTTGCCATATACTGTTTAACATCTAAATATACAGCATGATTACTTGGATCTACACCAAAAACCGATTTAGAAAGCTTCACCTTTCTTCCGGTTTCTTTTCCGTTGATATCTAAAACTGCTACTTCCATTACTTCCTAACGATTACATAAGCATTTTTGTGACCCGGGACACATCCTTTTACTACTAAAAGATTTTTCTCAGGAACCACTTTCAATACTCTTAAGTTTTGTACTGTTACTTTTTCCGCACCCATTTGTCCGGCCATACGCATACCTTTAAATACACGTGAAGGATATGATGCAGCACCAATAGATCCAGGCGCTCTTAAACGGTTATGCTGACCGTGTGTTGACTGTCCAACTCCGGCAAAACCGTGACGCTTAACAACTCCCTGGAATCCTTTTCCTTTTGACGTACCTGATACATCAACAAATTCTCCTTCTACAAATTCTTCTACTGTTAAAGTATCACCTAATTTGTACTCCCCTTCAAAACCTTGGAATTCAACGACTTTCTTTTTAGGAGAAACGCCTGCTTTTTTTACATGACCCAATTCGGCCTTGTTAGCACGTTTTTCTGCCTTGTCATCGAAACCAAGCTGAAGAGCTTCATACCCGTCAACCTCTTTGGTTCTGACTTGGGTAACTACGCATGGTCCAGCTTCGATCACTGTACATGGGATGTTTTTCCCATTCTCGTCGAAGATGCTGGTCATACCAATCTTTTTTCCTATTAACCCAGACATTTAATTTACGATTTGCGATTTTGGACTTACGGTTGATAAACTCTACCGAACAATCCTCTATCAAATTATTACTAATTACTTATTTAAAAAACTTCAGGGTCAAAAAAACACTTTCAACCCTGAATGTATTTTTTTACCGTTTTTCCTTCGCTAACAGCTCCGGACATGTATCCCCTGAACTTGTTTCAGGGTCTTTTCAACTTCAAAGGCAAATCCTCCCATTAACTACAATGAGACACCTGCCTTCGCAGGTGATTTATCACACCTTAATTTCAACCTCAACACCACTTGGCAATTCCAGTTTCATCAAAGCGTCAATTGTTTTTGACGACGAACTGTAAATGTCAAGAAGTCTTTTGTAAGAACTTAATTGAAATTGTTCCCTTGACTTTTTGTTTACGTGCGGAGAACGTAGAACAGTAAAGATTTTTTTGTGTGTTGGTAACGGGATTGGACCTGTTACTACAGCACCGGTTGTTTTTACTGTCTTCACGATCTTCTCAGCAGATTTGTCCACCAAATTGTGATCGTATGATTTAAGTTTTATTCTGATTTTTTGACTCATTTTCTTAAGATTTAAGCTTCAACTCCTTTTGCCTCCTTAATAACTGCTTCAGATATGTTTGCAGGTGTTTCAGCATAGTGCGAAAATTCCATAGTAGAAGTTGCTCTACCAGATGAAAGGGTACGCAACGCAGTTACATAACCAAACATTTCGGATAACGGCACACTTGCTTTTACCACCTTAGACCCTGCTCTGTCGCTCATGTCACTTACTTGACCACGACGACGGTTAAGGTCACCAACAATATCCCCCATACTCTCTTCAGGAGTTAACACTTCAAGTTTCATAATTGGCTCCATGACAACAGCTTTTGCAGCTTTTGCAGCAGCCCTGAATCCTAATTTGGCAGCCAATTCGAATGACAACTGATCGGAATCCACATCGTGGTATGAACCATCAGTCAAGGTCACTTTCATAGCGTCTATTTCATAACCCGCTAACGGACCATTTTTCATCGCTTCTTTGAAACCTTTTTCTACAGATGGAACAAATTCTTTTGGAACGTTACCACCTTTAATTTCAGAAACAAACTCAAGTCCGGTTTTACCTTCTTCTGCAGGTTCAAGTGTAAACACAATATCTGCAAATTTACCACGTCCACCAGATTGCTTTTTATAAACCTCTCTGTGTTCTGCTCTTTGCGTAATAGATTCTTTGTATTCTACCTGAGGCTGACCTTGGTTTACTTCAACCTTAAACTCACGCTTCAAACGATCTACAATAATATCTAAGTGAAGCTCACCCATTCCGGAAATAATAGTCTGACCTGAAGCCTCATCGGTTCTAGCAGTAAACGTAGGATCTTCTTCAGACAATTTAGCCAAAGCCATACCCAACTTATCTACATCTGCCTTTGTTTTAGGCTCCACAGCGATACCAATTACCGGATCAGGGAAATCCATACTCTCTAATACAATCGGGTATTTTTCATCAGATAGGGTATCCCCAGTTTTGATATCTTTAAACCCAACAGCAGCACCAATATCCCCTGCTTCTATACATTCAATTGCATTTTGTTTATTGGAATGCATTTGATAGATGCGCGAAATACGTTCTTTTTTACCAGACCTGTTGTTCAACACATAAGAACCGGCATCCAATTTACCGGAATATGCACGGAAGAATGCCAAGCGACCTACGAATGGGTCGGTAGCAATTTTAAATGCCAATGCTGAAAAAGGCTCTTCAACCAATGGTTTACGAGAAACTTCTTCGCCAGTATTAGGATTAGTCCCTACGATAGCATCTTTATCAATAGGAGATGGTAAATATCTACAAACAGCATCCAACAAGAACTGAACTCCTTTATTTTTAAAGGCTGAACCACAGATCATAGGAATGATCGCTCTGTCCATCACAGCCGCTCTAAGTGCTGCATGAATTTCATCTTCTGTTATTGAATCTTCATCTTCAAAGAATTTCTCAAGTAGATTTTCATCATACTCTGCTACCTCTTCAATAAGTTTAGCACGGTATTCATTTACCTCGTCTTGCATTTCAGCAGGAATATCTACCACGTCAAAAGTAGATCCGAAGTTTTCTTCGTGCCATACAACTGCTCTATTCTTTACTAAATCTACAATTCCTCTAAAATCGGCCTCATCGCCAATTGGCAAAACGATTGGCACTGCATTAGAACCTAACATTTCTTTTACCTGTTTTGCAACAGCAAGAAAGTTTGACCCTTGACGGTCCATTTTGTTTACGAAACCAATTCTTGGAACACCGTAGTTATCTGCCAATCTCCAGTTTGTTTCAGACTGAGGCTCTACACCATCAACGGCGCTAAATAAAAAAACCAATCCATCAAGAACCCTTAATGATCGGTTTACCTCTACTGTAAAGTCAACGTGACCGGGAGTATCAATAATATTAAAGTGATATCCTTTGGTTTCCGGAGTTGGTTTTGCATTCTCCATAGGGAACTGCCAAGTACAAGTAGTTGCTGCAGAGGTAATAGTAATCCCTCTCTCCTGCTCCTGCTCCATCCAGTCCATTGTAGCAGCACCATCGTGCACTTCTCCAATTTTATGAGAAACACCGGTATAAAAAAGAACACGCTCTGTTGTTGTTGTTTTACCAGCATCAATATGAGCTGCAATTCCTATATTTCTTGTATATTTTAAATCTCTTTGTGCCATTTTATTTTTTACTAAAATCTAAAGTGAGAGAATGCTTTATTTGCTTCAGCCATTTTATGAGTGTCTACTCTTTTCTTAACAGCAGCACCTTCCTCTTTTGCAGCAGCAAGGACTTCCGCAGCCAATCTTTGAGCCATTGATTTTTCGTTTCTCTTACGAGCAAAACTAATCAACCACTTCATAGCCATGGATACTTTTCTATCTGGTCTGATCTGCATCGGGATTTGGAATGTCGCTCCACCAACACGACGGCTTCTCACCTCTACGTGTGGCATCACGTTAGACAATGCGTCTTTCCAAATTTCCAAAGCAGTTTTTTCTTCGTCTTGTTTTTTCTCTTCCACGACATCCATCGCATCGTAGAAAACTTTGAACGCTACAGACTTTTTACCATCCCACATCAACATGTTAACAAAACGCGTTACCAATTGATCGTTAAATCTAGGATCCGGTAAAAGAGGTCTCTTTTTAGCCTGTCTTTTTCTCATTTCTTCTTTTTAAAAGTGTTAGATTACTTTTTAGGGCGTTTTGCACCATATTTTGATCTACGCTGCGCTCTTCCTTGAACTCCGGCCGTATCCAAAGCACCACGAACAATGTGATACCTAACACCCGGCAAGTCTTTTACCCTTCCGCCTCTTACCAATACTATCGAGTGCTCTTGCAAATTGTGACCCTCTCCGGGGATATAGGCGTTCACCTCTTTACCATTTGTAAGACGAACCCTTGCTACTTTACGCATAGCAGAGTTTGGCTTCTTAGGCGTAGTGGTATAAACACGCGTACAAACCCCTCTTCTTTGAGGACACGAATCCAAAGCAGCCGATTTACTCTTCTTGGTAATTGTGACTCTTCCTTTTCGTACTAATTGTGAAATTGTTGGCATAATTTACTTTACAATAATTATGTTTTTATAATTAAAAAAATCCTTATAAAACGTCGGTTTACATCTCACGATAGAACACACCTCTCGCTTAAAAGGGTGGCAAAGGTAAAAATATTTGTCAAGAAATCAAATCATAATTAATTAATTTTCAATTACGTTTATGTTTTTTCAATTTCAGCTACACCATATATATAATACACATATGCAAAAGAGCAAAAAACACGCGCCCTTATTACATCATAATTAACACATTGTACATTTTAATGCTTTTTATATGTTCAACTCTTTTTGAAATAACACAAAATGTGCAAAAAAAATTGTTGCACATTATGGAACCACTGCACTCTTACCTATGCCGGCCGGCTCACATGATTTTTTTTAAATCAATACGTTTCTGTGTATTTTATGATTAATAAAATTCATGTTCCTTTCATGAACTACCCATGGCTTATCTATGGAGTATCCATGGGTTATATTTATTGAAAAATATGAAATGACCCGTCCTTACTGATCTTAACAGTATTGATCTTTCTGTTGAAAAGATTTATTGAGATACTGAATTACAGTAAGCGTAATTATTCCCGCAAGACTCTTGCTTCAAAAACCTTCTAAGGATTTGGCACAGTTGTGAAAATTAAGGATGCTATACGTTTCCCGGTTTTTAAAGACAAAAAGCTGTTCTTTGTGATTTCGTTGTTTTTTACGCATGGGGCACTTAAATCAATGTGACGGTTTTCACTGTCAATTCCATTTTACACAAGGACCAGGCATAAACCGACTATCTCCAAATCGTCTATCTGCGGATTTTGCCTTTGGCATGGGAGCAAGCCTTTCACCGGAAATTTTTCTTAGTACTTACAATACCCTTTCGTGAATTGCATTTAAGTTGTTCATTGTCATGTTTTCCAGCAAGAACAATTTGCTAACCACCGGTCAGATGAAAAACTTTTTTCTTTTTAGATTACAATGCACAATGGGCAGCAAATTAGAAATAAATCAACCCAATAATTGCATCAGCCAAGGATGCGAAAATAATTTTAAGAAAATATTAACAATATCACAAATATCCTCGTGCTTTACAACAAAAGCACCTATTCTACTCCAATACAAACTTTAACATTATTGTTATTTCAATAAAAAAAAGCTCCAAACAACCTGTATTTTACGAATATTTCAGTTTTACAAGCTTTTGCTGATAATTACGTATTCCACAACATCTGATATTGTAATTTTCATTTTTTATAACAAAGAATCAGTATTTTATGAAAAAAAAGTTGGATTATTAACACATATTTATCATTTTCGCAGCAGCTAATTCAAATAAATTTATAAAATGAGAACAAAGTTTAGTGGATTGCTAGCGCTAATCCTAGTGCTAGTTGTGCAGATGACTTTTGCACAAGAAAAAGCCATAACAGGTGTGATCACAGACCAAGACGGTCTCCCACTTCCTGGGGCTAACGTAGTAGTAAAGGGTACCAGTACGGGTACTCAAACAGATTTTGATGGTAACTACACCATTCAAGCAAATGCAGGCGACGTACTTGTTTATTCGTTTGTCGGACAACAAACCGAAGAACGAACAGTAGGTGCTTCAAACAGCATTAACGTAACCTTAGAGCAAGATGCTCAGGCTTTAGACGAAGTGGTTGTAACTGCTTTGGGGATTTCCAGAAAGAAAAAAGCCTTGGGGTATGCTGCGACAGAGGTTGCTGGTGAAGAGCTTAATAAGCTACAACAAACTGACGCGATAAGTGCGTTATCAGGACGTGTGTCAGGTGTGCAAATTTCGCAATCATCCAATATGGGAGGTTCCAAACGTATTCTTATCAGGGGAGCCAATTCCATTACTCAAAACAACCAACCATTATTTGTAGTAGATGGTATCCCGATGGATAACTCTAATTATAACGGTGGTGGAACTGCTTCTGGTGGTGGTGGAGTAGATTACGGAAATGTGTTGAATGACTTGAACCCTGACGAAATTGAAGACATAACTGTCTTAAGAGGTCCTGCAGCGGCATTGTATGGATCAAGAGCTGCTAATGGAGTTGTTCTTGTTACTACAAAAAATGCCAAAAAAGGCTCTAAAGGTGTTTCCGTAGATGTTAGTTCTTCTGTAAGCTTTAATGACGTTGCCATTATCCCTGATCTACAAAGAAAGTATGGTGGTGGTGCCATTGTATCTGATGCTGATGGTGGTGTAAATGGCTTTCAACAAGTCGACCATAACGGACAAACCTATTTAGCTCCTCAATATCAAGTGGATGAATCATGGGGGCCAAGATATAACCCTAACGTTCAAGTAGTTCACTGGGATGGATTTAACGAAAATGGGACTGTAGAAACAAGACCATGGGTTGCTCCAAAAAATGATGTTGAAGACTTCTGGGAAACAGGGTTTACAACAACAAACTCAGTTGGTGTTAACAAAACAGGTGAAGATTATGGTGTGCGTTTCGCATATAAAAACACGAACATAGATGGTGCAATGCCTAATTCTTCTCAATTAAAAAATGATTTTAGAATCACTGCCAACGCACAGTTAAGTGAAAAATTATCTGTTAACGGTAGTTTAAACTATACTAGAACAGATTCACAAGGAAGACCTACATTAGGTTATTCAGACAATTCCGTTGGGCAGAAATTTTTCCAATGGGGACAACGTCAATTGGATTATGAAAGATTAAAAGCATATAAAACTTCGACAGGAGAACAACGTGTATGGAACAGAAATTCATTCTCTGACCCAACTCCTAAATATTCAGACAACCCTTATTGGACAGCTTACGAAAACTATACAGATGATGTTCGTAACCGCTTTTTTGGTTCTGCATCTTTTTCTTATGAGATTATAGATAATTTAACTTTTAGAGGTAGTGCATATGGTGATTACTTTAACTTCAGCATCCGAGAAAGAACAGCTGTTGGTTCTCAATCTACTTCTAGTTATTATGAAGCAGTAAGAGAAAATTCTGAATACAACTTTGAAGGAACACTATCTTATTCGAAAGATCTTGGTGATTTTGGTGTATCTGGAATGGCCGGTATGAATAAAATGAAAAGAAGATTTGATTTACTTCGAGGTCAATCTTCCGGAGGATTAGTAGTACCAGAAGTATATAACCTGAAAAACTCTGCAGATGCTCCTTTAATGAATGACATTACAACTGAAAAAACAATCAACTCTGTTTTTGGACAATTAGCTTTTGATTTTAGAGATCTGTTATTTGTTGAAGCCACATACAGAACTGATTGGTCTTCATCATTACCAGAGGATAACAACAAATATAGCTATCCTTCAGTCTCTGCTAGTTTCTTGTTCTCAGAGCTTATTGATGCTCCTTGGTTAAGCCTTGGTAAAGTGAGAGCAGGTTGGGCAGAAGTAGGTAATGATACAGACCCTTATAATGTATATTCTACCTATGTATATAACACCAGCGGTTCTTTTATGTCAACTCCACGGCTATTTAAGGACGATGAGTTGTTAAATGAAAATTTAAAAGCTGAGACGACAAGGTCTAAAGAAGTTGGTCTTGACTTAGCCTTATTTAACAATAGAGTTGATATAAGTGCTACATATTTTGACAATAGAACTTTTGATCAAATTATGCCCTTACAAGTATCTCAGGCAACCGGTTATAATACTAAATTCATCAATGCTGGAGAAATGAGCAACAAAGGTATAGAGATTGGTGTAAATTTAGTTCCAGTAAGAACTGAAGATTTTGAATGGGCCATAAATGTAAACTACACCAAAGTAGACAATAAATTAGAAGAACTCTATGGTGATTTAGAAGCTTTAGATATTCAAGCAGCTCCTTTTGGTGGAGTAACCTTACGCGCTAGTGTTGGAGATACTTATGGAATGCTCTGGGGAAATGATTTCCTATATGATGATCAAGGTAATAAAGTTATTCAAGACAATGGACAATATGCTGTTAATCCAGACTTAACTCCATTAGGATCTGTATTACCGGATTACACAATGGGTATTTCAAATAGCATCAGATATAAGAATTTTGATATGTCTTTCTTATTTGACATCCGCAAAGGTGGACATTTCTACTCTTTAACACACATGTGGGGAACCTATTCCGGTATGCTGGCTGAAACTGCTGGTGTAAATGACCAAGGAAATGAGATAAGAGATCCTGTTGCTGATGATGGAGGAATTAAACTAGACGGTGTAACTGGTACTGTAACGTGGAATGAAGATGGAACATATACAGTTACTGATACTGCCCCTAACGAAACCTATGTCTCTGGGTCATCTTGGGCTGCAAATCACTATCATGGTTTTGGTACACCTAGTGCACAATCTGTATTCAAATCAGATTATATTAAACTTAGAGAATTGACATTAGGATATAATCTCCCTACAGAGATGTTTAATAACCTAGTGAAGAGTGCTCGTATTTCTGCATACGGTAGAAACCTACTAACATTTGGGTTAGACAAAGAAGGTTTTGACCCTGAAATGGCAGCGAATGGATCTGGAAACGTACAGGGTCTAGAAGGTGGGTTACAACCTATTTTCAGAACGTATGGGGTTAACTTAAAACTTACTTTTTAATTAATAAAGAATTATAAAAATGAAACAATTTAAAATATTTCTTATTATTAATTTGGTGCTACTAGCGGTAGCTTGTGATGTGGATTACGAAGACAATCCAAATGAACCAAGTAGTGTACCAACATCAGCGCTATTTAATAATAACATGAAAAGGATGGTAGATGCATCCCGTGACGGTTTCTTTTCAGGTCGTTTCACCTATGCTACTATGCAATACTGGCAACAATCTGAATATGGTGATGAAGACCGTTATGTGTACAGAGAGTCTATGAGACAAACTCAAAACACTTTTTATGAAATCGCAGAGAACTTTAGGGAAATTATAGAGTTAAATGAAGATCCCACTACTAAAGATGCGGCCGCATCATCAGGAGCTAATGTAAATCAAATTGCAGTTAGCAGAATAATGTTATCCTATTTGTTCAATAATATGGCAGATACTTGGGGGGATATTCCCTATTATTCTTATGGTAGCGATGATCCGGATTTTGAGGCTCTTCGTACTGCCGGATATCCCGATGAAGAACAAATTCTAACTCCAAAATATGCGACTCAAGACAAGATTTATGCCGATATCTTAAATGAGTTAAGTGAGGCACAAGATCAGTTAAATCTTGGTCTAGATGGAATGGACGGTGATAATTTATATCACGGAGATGTATCTAAATGGAAATTATTTGCTAATTCGCTTAGACTGAAGATTGCCAATAAGATAAAAGGTGCAGATGCAAGCTTAGCAAACACCCATATCAATGATGCAATATCTGATGGTGTATTTACATCAAACAGTGACAATGCAATGTTTGCTTATGAAACCAGTGATGTAAATGCATCTCCTATGTACAGAGCATGGCATGTAAATAACCGAAGTGATTTTGCTGTAGGACATAGCTTTGTTACTTTGCTAAAAGGAGAAAATCTGGTAGACCATACACATACTAGTCAACCTGCTGGAGCAAATCCTAATCCTTTTTCCGGTCTAACAGACCCACGTTTGCCAATTTATGCTCAGGAAAATTCTGAAGGAAACTTTGTGGGAATGTTTATTTCTGAAAGTTCTGCAGATGCCGCAACATTTACAGTAGAATCATTACCGGGTAGTGCGATTATTGACACTCCAGAATTTGCTGAAACCTTATTGGAGTATTCTGAAATTTGCTTTATCCAAAGTGAATTGAACGGATGGGACCAAGATTGGTATGAAATGGGAATTAGCGCCTCTATGGAAAAATGGGGAGTAGCATCTGCTGACGCTACTGCATATTTAGGTACAGTACCAGCCGCTAATATGGAAAATGTTCTTACTCAGAAATATATCGCTTTGTACATGCAAGGAACTTCATCTTGGACAGAGTATAGAAGAACAGGATATCCAAAAACTTTAATCCCACCTCATCAAGATTATAGTTTGTATATCCCATCAACAGATACTTGGTTGGATAAAACTTTCAACCCATTAGTGGAGCAAGTTACAGACCTTCCTTATAGAATGCGAT
Organism: Galbibacter kalidii; assembly: GCF_026241135.1. GTDB lineage: Bacteria > Bacteroidota > Bacteroidia > Flavobacteriales > Flavobacteriaceae > Galbibacter. The sequence goes on along the minus strand of NZ_JAPFGA010000004.1, from coordinate 146,973 downwards.
ACCCTGCTCAAGAACAAACCCTAAATGGAGCTAACAGAAAAGAAGCTGCAGATAGATTGAGTAATGGTGATGTTATCTATTCCAAATTATGGTGGGATGTAAACTAAGCTTATCAAAAAAGTTTAGTTATATAATTTGAAACACCTCGCAATTGCGGGGTGTTTTTTTATGTACCTTTACCAACATGGAAAACAACTACCAAATTTTTGGGATAAGAACGGTTATTGAAGCGATTCAATCGGGAAAAACAATTGATAAAGTTTTTGTGCAAAAAGGGCTTAAAGGAAGTTTGTTTCAAGAACTGGAACAACTGTTGAAGCAAGATCAAATAAACACATCTTTTGTGCCGGTTGAAAAGCTGAACAGACTATCCAAAAAGAACCATCAAGGTGTGGTGGCCAATATATCACCTATCGAATTTCACGACCTTGAAAACCTGATCATGCAAACCATCGAATCGGGTGACACTCCTCTATTTTTACTTTTAGATCAGTTGTCGGATGTGCGAAATTTTGGTGCCATTATCAGGACTGCAGAATGTACCGGGGTACACGGAATCATCATTCAGAAGAAAGGGGCGGCTCCTGTAACAGCAGACACGGTTAAAACTTCGGCTGGAGCTGTTTTTAAAGTGCCTATTTGCAAGGTAGATCATATTAAAGATGCTGTTTTCCATATGCAAGCTTCGGGTATTCAGGTGGTCGCTGCGACCGAAAAAACCGATCAGGCTCTCTATGATGTTGATTTTAAAAATCCAACAGCTATTATTATGGGTTCAGAAGGTAGTGGAATCTCCCCTTCTATTTTAAAAGTTATCGATCAAAAGGCTAAACTTCCACTTCTGGGTGAAATAGCTTCCCTTAATGTATCTGTAGCTTGTGGGGCTTTTTTATATGAGGTGGTTCGGCAGAGAATCCCCTCCTAACCTCCCGCCTGAGGCGGGGAGGAATAATCCTCCATTTTTAAGGAAGAGTATCGCCTTTAGTGGAAAAGGAGACTTTACTCATCATCACGATTACCCTCTTTATAAATATAATTAACAAAGAGCTCACTGTCCTCTCCCCCTTCGGGGGAATCGGAGGGGGCTTCAATAAAATTCCCATCCTCATCAAAATGCTTTAAAAAAGGGTCATCATCTTCATTATAATCATCGCGTTCCCAATCGTATTTTTCTTTCCGAAGCACTTCTTTTCTAAAAACAAAAGCGAGGAGTAAACCCACTATAAAACCTGATAAATGTCCTTCCCAAGATATTTTTTCTTCTATCGGAAAGATAAACCAGAACATCCCTCCGTAGGCAAAGACTGTAACCAACGACAGCGCTACCAATCGTTTATTCCCTGCCAACACCCCCTTAAAAAAAATAAAACTTACCAACACATAAATCAATCCACTGGCGCCAATGTGATAAGAGGGCCTGCCTATCAACCAGGTAAGAAATCCGCTCAATAATATTCCGTAGAGAATAACCTTCCAACTTATTTTATTGTAAAAGTAAAATAGTGCCGAACTGAGAATCATAAGCGGTAAAGTGTTGCTGTATAAGTGATCTACAGAACTGTGGATAAACGGACTGAAAACAATGCCCTTCAAACCTGAAAGTGTTCTGGGATTAACCCCAAAATCCTTAAAGTCATATCCAAAAGTGAGCTCAAACCAATAGACGGCCCAAATGATCAGGCCAAAAAACAGCGGATAGATAAGCATCCAAAGGGAAAAAGTTAGGGTTTCATCTTTTTTCATCTGTTTAAAAAGTTTATATGCATTTCATGTGTAAACTTCATCAAAATTAGAACCAACTTAAAATTACTGATATTTTGTCAGAAGGGGAAATAGGTATGACGTGAGTTTATTGATGTTAAATATCGAAAATGCGATCTCAAAAATGCTGTCACACTGAGCCTGTCGAAGTGCTATTGTGAAATAGGGAATTTACTAAAATGCTTCGACAAGCTCAACATGACAATCTACCAACTTTATAAATTTTATGCATTGAAAATCGTACTTTTCTTCTGTAAAAAATTCATGTACTTTTGAAACATGAATGAACCTTTAGCAGAACGCATCCGTCCGAAAAGTTTGGAGGAATACATCAGTCAGAAACACTTGGTTGGTGACAAGGGCTCTTTAACGGCTCAAATCAAGCGAGGCACTATCCCTTCTTTAATTTTATGGGGACCTCCCGGCACGGGAAAAACCACCCTTGCCAATATTATCGCCAATGAAAGCGAACGTCCGTTTTATACCTTGAGTGCTATCAATAGCGGTGTAAAAGACATTCGGGAAGTAATTGACAAAGCCAAACAAAGTGGCGGACTTTTTACGGCTAAAAATCCTATTCTTTTTATTGATGAGATCCATCGTTTCAGCAAATCACAACAAGATTCGCTCTTGGGTGCTGTTGAAAAAGGCTGGATCACGCTCATTGGTGCGACCACGGAGAACCCAAGTTTTGAAGTGATTCCTGCCCTGTTATCCCGTTGTCAGGTCTACATTTTAAACGCTTTTGATAAAACTGATTTGGAATCCCTTTTGGATAGGGCCATAAAAGAAGACTCCATCATTTCAAAAAAAAATATTGAGCTGAAAGAAACAGAAGCCCTGCTGAGATTGTCGGGTGGAGATGGAAGAAAATTACTGAACATCTTTGAACTGCTTATCAATTCAGAAACAGAAGAACCTATAGTCATCACTAACGACCTGGTGCTTAAAAAAGTACAGAAAAACACGGTGTTGTATGACAAAACGGGCGAACAACACTACGACATTATTTCAGCTTTTATCAAATCTATTCGCGGTAGTGATCCCAACGGAGCAATTTATTGGCTTGCCAGAATGATTGAAGGCGGGGAAGACGTCAAGTTCATCGCCCGCAGAATGCTTATTTCTGCTTCGGAAGATATTGGAATTGCCAATCCTACTGCCCTGGTTATTGCCAACAATACTTTTCAAGCGGTAACTACCATTGGATATCCGGAAGCGAGGATAGTATTAAGTCAGTGTGCTGTTTATCTTGCCACCTCAGCAAAGAGCAACGCCTCTTATGAAGCCATCAACAAGGCCATAAGCACGGTAAAACAGACTGGAGACCTATCAGTCCCACTTCATTTAAGGAATGCCCCCACAAAGCTTATGAAAGACCTGGGCTATGGGGAAGATTATAAATATGCCCACAGCTATCAGAATAATTTTGTAGAACAGGAATTCCTTCCGAAGGAAATAGAGAACACTGCCTTCTACGAACCCGGAAACAATCAGCGTGAAAATGCTTTACGGGATTTTCTCAAAAAACGTTGGAAGGATAAGTATGGGTATTGATGCTGTTCACTAAACAACGTCAGTTCAGTGCCCTGTGGAATGTTGTGAAAACAACCTATTCCACAGGGTGTATCGAGAACAAGTGATTTCCGTTCATAAGCCTATTCTCGATATAATTTTTTTCTTCGCAGAGCTACGAAAAAAATCACTCGAATTGACGGCTTTCAGAAGGATCGATATTACATCGAACTAACATTAAAAAACAAACCTCACAAGTTTCATAAGCCTGTGAGGTTTTATTTTATTACTTTTTCTTAAGTGGAATCAATTCCGTCCTAAATAAATTTTACCTGTTCATTTTTTTATTCACCTCTTTTTTATTGTTTTTATAGGTGTTCATGATTGCTGTGCAATTCATTGATGAAAAAACGAACCAAAAAAATCTAGGCTGACGATAAAAACATAAGAAAATACTACGGAATCCCCAACCACAGATAAAAATAACTCATTCCGCCTTCAGGCGGAACTCAAACAGATTTTTATCTCTAAGCCACCGCTGCTTCCTTGATTTTCAATATTTTTATCGTAGGCCGGAACCAAACCACAAACATTGAAATCTCATCAAAACCTCAGCAAATTCAGTATATTTATAAAATTTAATAAAAACGTTTTGGACGCTATTAAAGTGGTATCTAAAACTTAATATTCAACTCTTCTTGTTTTAGGGTTGCTCCTTCGTAGTATTCTGCGATCCACTTACCTCCTTTTTGAAACACCACTCCGCTTTTTCCTTGAAGGATAAAATAATTCGGTTGGGTTGTTTTTAGGATTTTATAGACCACTTTGGGTGTCATGTCCACCAATTGAAATCCGTTGGCAATAGGCTGTGCAAACAAAGCATCTTTTGCTGTTTGTACGGTTTCTGCTGCCGCAGGTACAATAGTTTTAGGGGTTTCTTTAACTTCTTGAACCGCCGTAGTGGTTTCTTCAACAACAGTTTCTGTTTTTTCGGCTACCGGAGTTGGAGTTGAAACTACAGTCGGTTGAGCCGATACGGTTCCAACTTTTGGCTGACTCGGAGCTTCAACAGGGTCATATGCATAATTCAAAGTTTTGATCGATCTAAATGCATTTTCCAACGCCTCCTGATAGGCGCCTTGGTAATCTTTGGTCTTACTTTTTCCTTCTGAAGAGGTATAAACAATATCACCCCTACAATCTTCCAAAGTAATATTCAACTTGGTCGTAAACATGGAAGAGTTATTCACCACATCGGCTGTTAAGCCCAAACACGGATTTGTTTGCAACTCTTCTGGTTTGGCATCATCATAAACCGCAGTAAAGCCACTCTTTTCAAACTGAAATTTGGTAAATGTATTCACTCGATACTGATTCTTTTGTTTAAGAAAATCAAACTTTTTGGGAACAATGATGTATTTATAGTTATTCAAATCATCGCTTTGTGCATACATACCGATTGATAATAAAAACAATCCTAATAAAAAAATTTTGTTCATCTGTTCAAATTTATTGTTTTTTAAAGGTCAGATGGAATTCGCCGTTGAACATATCAGTTGGTTTCAACTCAATTGTTATGGCTCATTTCATGTGTTTAATTTTTTTTTACAATGGCTAAAATGTGCAAAAAATTGTTGCACACATGGAACCGCTGCGCTCCTGTCTATGCCGGCAGGCAGGCTCACATGAATTTTTTAATCATACGTTTTGTATGTTTTATGATTAATAAAATTCATGTTCGTTTCACTCGTTTAAAATTAATTATCCATAGGGAATATGTAGTTCAGTCCAAATTGTATCGAGGCATTATTTGCATCCGCCAAATTTTGATATTCCAGCAAATTATCAGTCAGCAAATAGAAGTTAAAGTTAGCAAAATGCGTCGATAATCCAAGTCCGATGTTCGTTTTTGAGAATTTATCTGCTGTATAGGTTACTTTTCCTCTTAAAAAATCCCATAACCTTCTGTAATAAAAGGCTGTAATGGCCATTTCCGGTCTTTTGGGACGCTTTTCCATAAACAATTGTAAACCAACTGAGTTGGGCAATTTTCTGTTATTGTCCCTACAATCACAAGGTCTGTTCCCATATCTGTCGCCGTAATTATGCATAACGGCCGCATTGAACTTTACCGGTCTCATAGTGGTATACGGACTTGTCAAGGTATCCCGCGGAAAGGCCTCATCGAGCGCATCTACAAGTTCTTGCCAATTATCGGTAAGACCACTACTGTCAAACAAGTCGTCAAAAGGTAATTCGATACCTTCCAGGGTGTAATCCCCTCTCAATCGGTAGCGTTCCACATTTTTTGTATGTCTTACAAATCCCAAATCCTGAACACTGGCAGTATAGGTCCACTCTTCTGTGGGTTCATAAGTAATCCCAAAATCGACCCCAAGACCTAAATTACCGCCAAAAAACTTCCTGCTTTTCAAAATATCGATCACATTCCCCGCACCGTCAACATCATCCTCACGAAGTCTGGCATAACCCGATGTATTCACTTCTACATCAGAAACAAGTGTGTGTGCATAAAAGTTCTCATCCCCTTCAGTAGTAACAAAAAAACCACTGTTGTTTGTAGAGGTAAAGTCGATAATACTGTTGTAGACTTTGGCACGAACACCATAATTGATCTTATCGTTGATCTTGCTGTGAAATCCGACATGAAAAACCGTTAGGAGTTCGCCTTTGACATTAACATCATCCAAGCGAAAGGGTCTGTCGATATTCGGGGAATTCCCCTCATAGGCCAAAATTGCCATGTCTTCCGGCCAGTAATTAAAAGCATCGATCTCTTGATAAAATCCGAAGGTAATATAATCATCCCTGAAGAGTCCTCCTACCCTAAACCCGGCATTAAACACTTCCCATTGTTGATGGACGCGCTGTACGTCATTTGAATTCAAGTTATAGACTGCATTTCGCACTTTGGTATTGAAATCCACCCCATTATCAGCAAAAAGATCATAAACGGAAGTCTCGCTCGAACCGACATTAGCATAGATCCCGGATGCAAGAGGAAGCCCGGTATACCACTTAAAATCTATCTTTCCGCCCGGATTGATCATCAAGGATTGCGGAATTTCAGTAAAATTATAGAGTAATTGCTTGTTTTGGGCATGCAAGCATATCCCGATTAACAACATCAAAAACAAGGTAATCTTACTGGTCATCATCAATAGACATGTGGAAGGTTGCTGCAGATTTAAACAAAAGTGCTCCTTCAGAATCGGGGGTTAATTCAGGTGTACCACTATCCAAGGTCAAACTCACTTCTATACGCTCCATATCCTTTATTGTCTGTATTTCGCTTTCGTTATACTTCCTTTCGGTCGTTACATTTTCAAATGCACTAACATCAACAGAAATGTCGTCAATTGGGTTTCCTGAAGCATTATACAAGATTATTTCGGCACTAAAAGAACGCGCTATGGTGTTGGTGAATTCAAAAATGAAGTCAGCTTCTTGCAGGCTATCATCAAAATAAGATTCTGAGAAGACATCAATGTTTGTGTTGTCACTAAACGTATAGCCCAAAGAATTCCCCTGTGCTTCTCCTATCTGCGATGCAGAAATATCAAAATGAACGAGGCTTACATCCACAACCGGTGTCAACTCAAAGGTTTCCGCCTGATCAAAATCGACATCTTTCACACAGGAAAACATGAGCAAGCTACCAATAAGCAGTAGAAGAATATTTTTATGGATGGTTGATCCTGGCATATCATATTAACGTTTAAAAAACAGATAATATTATGAACTCGTTTAAGCTTTCTTCAATTGGCTGCAAAATAATCTTTTTTTGTCCATGCGACTCCCGGCTCTATATGCCCACACAACAAGCCTGTGGTTTCATTTGCCAGCGCGCCGGCTGGCTTTATTTGGTCCACGCGCCGGCTGGCCCCTTCACTAAAAATGTCCACCGGACATTTTCTTAACGTTCGGTACTGCTAAATTAGTCCACCGGATTAATTTTTAACGCTCTGTCCTATCTTAAAGATAGCTTTTTATTTCTTCCAATTCGTTAATTATATGTGTCTTAACATTTAAATAACCTCCGTTTGGCGTATAGAGAATGGTTTTCATACCTACTTTTTTAGCTCCCAATATATCAGCTTCATAGCTATCGCCTACCATCAGGGCATTTTCAGGCTTTACCCGAGCTTGTTTGAGTGCCTTTTCAAAAATCAACGGATTTGGCTTTTTCACTCCGGCTGTTTCCGAATTCATCACCACTTGAAAAAAATAGTCAATTCCGGAATTTTGGAGCTTTTTCTGTTGCACTTCGGCAAAACCGTTAGTTATGATATGTAAATTATACTTCGGATGTAGATATTCCAGAATGTCCACGGCGTCACTAAAAAGGTGATTGAAATCCGGCAGATGTGTGATATAATCGTCTGAAAGTTTTAAGATCACAGCTTCAGGAATCGCTATTTTCAACATATCGAAAGTTGTTTTCAAGCGTTCAAACCGCAAGGCTTCCTTCGTGATCTTATCCTCCCTGTAAAGTTCCCATAATTTGAGATTGTTAGGCACGTATACCTCGAGGAATTGCTCCAAACCAACATCAATGGCATTTGTTTTCAATATCTTTTCATAGGTCAATCCGGAATTTCGTTCAAAATCCCACAAGGTATGGTCAAGGTCAAAAAATACATCGGTGATCTCCTCCTTTTTCAACATTTTTTCACACGTTTAAAATTTGACAATAAGTTAATTAAAAATTTAAGAACGTATGCAACCCTACCTGGCAGGCGCTCGTTTTAGCTATTGTTCTTCAAAAAGTTCACGTATAGATCTTGCCAGGAATTCCTTTCGTTTAGATTCAGCACCTCATTGGAAAAAACCATATTAAAATCACCTTGCACTGCCCTTACCCGTTGTTCCAGTTCTGAAATTTTTTCCTGAGCCTTGCGTACACTTTTATATTGATACAAAGCCGTGTACTGCACACAATACGGATTGATTTTAATTGGTTTTTGCTCTTCAAAACTGATATCGTAAAAGAAGAAAGAGGTACAGGTTCCGGCTCTAAAACCTACTTCCCTGGCATATCCCATGGTGTAATCTTCATTAAAACCAGCATCGACCATAAGCTGATATGTATCAGGAATATTCAGTCTGTTGAAACGCTGTCGTACTCTTTTTACCGGTCTGTTGATGTACTCTATAAGCCGTTTTCGTTCTTTTTTCAATACTGTAATATCACTGAAGGATTTATAGGAAGCCATCAACGACACTATACTGTAATCGGCAACTGATTTTACCAAGGAACGGAAACTCGGATTGATGACCGAGATATTTTTATCATATGCGGAATAATCAGCCATCAGAAAAAAGAAAATTGCAGGGACTTTATATTTTTTATGTAGTTCCGTTATCTTATCGAAAAAATCATATGGATCTTTCCTGAATCCCAACAACACCAAATAGCGGTCAAAAACACGAGCGATCCTAAAGGCAAACAAGTCTATCATCGTACCGCCAAAGGTGCGGATAATCCCTTTTTTTCTGTATGCATAAGCCACGGCCACATCCATAACGGACATTCGCGAATAGCTTCTTTTGGGAAATTCCATCTCAGGAAAGTGTGCTTTTAGGATCTTTTTGAGTTTCACCACCCACATATCGACTACCGGCAATTCCAAGAAATTGTTCTGATAAGCCAAACTCTGTTCTACCGGATACCGTCCATGTTCGTCTTTTACATGGGGCAAATACTCTTCATATCGGCTCAACAGGTAAAAACCCGCAGCAAAAATATCGAAGGGGATGGTACTTTTCTCTGTCGTAGGAAAAAAACAGGGAGTGTCGTCCCACATATGCACATTGATCTCTACATCAGAGATGCCCTGCTCAAACAACAATTCATGACTTTTTATAAAAAATTCGTTTTGCAGTGGCTGTTTGGTGTAGGTAATCTTAGGTCCTTTATGCGCTATAAAATCCTCTACCTTGGTCGTTATACTCACATCAACGAGCAACATTTTTGAAAAAATGTGCTTTATGATATAAGTAAGCCTTGGTGTAATTTTATACGTATAAACTAATAGCATTTTTAGAACTCATTTAAATTTTTTCCAATCGGCTAAAAAATTACTCTTTTGAGTCTGATAATTTGCCAGCGCACCACCTGGCTCCTTCGCTAAAAAGGTTTGCTAAACCTTTTCTTTACGCTCGACCCTAACTCAAAAAAACCTTCAACCAAGCTCAAAATAGTTAATTTTCGCTTCGATCAAAAAAGTTTAAATGAGTTCTTATAAAAATCCTTCGTCTGCAAAGCTAAAGTAAGATTTTTCAGTTACAATAAGATGGTCAAGTAACTTAATATCCATCGCAAAAGCTGCATTTTTTATTTTTTGGGTGATTTCTTTATCGGCTTTACTGGGCCTTAATGTCCCCGACGGATGATTGTGCGCCAAGATAATTGCGGTAGCATTAAGCTCCAATGCCTGCTTTAAAACCAATCGCACATCGACCAATGTTCCGGTTATACCTCCTTTGCTCAACTGTAATGTCTGTATCACCGAATTGGAGTTGTTCAGATAAACGATCCAAAATTCTTCGTGTTCCAATTCACTGATGATGGGTTGCATCAATTCGTAGGCGGAAGTACTGCTCTTTATCTTCTTCTTTTCCAGGACATCTTCGGCGCGTCTTCTTCTCCCCAGTTCTAGGGCTGCCACTATAGAAATAGCTTTAGCTTCGCCTATCCCTTTAAATTTTGAAAGTTGACTTACTTTGAGTTTTCCGAGTTCGTTTAAATTGTTATCCACGAAAGAAAGTATTCGTTTTGACAATTCCACAGCGCTTTCATCGCGATTTCCGCTACCTATCAAAATAGCAATCAACTCAGCATTTGTCAATACTTCCTTTCCTTTTTGACGCAATTTCTCTCTTGGCCGGTCACTTACACTCCAGTTTTTAATCGAAAATGAGGTTGGTTTTTCATTCATGATTTAAATATAATAAATTATGATTGTTATACTCTCATGAATGAAAAATGTTCTATAAGAAATTGAATTATTAAATACATGTCTAAAAAGCCCTTGGTGAATTTGATTTGTCAGTCTGTCCCGACGCTTGGGGGGCGAAGACATGTTGGATTGCAATAAGTTATACTTCGACCGTTCTTCGACAGCATAACATTACTCAGTATGACATCTGAACTTACTCTTTTTAGAAGGCAGCGTCTTTTATCAATCAAAATGGTGGAGTTTTTCAACCCGGATAATTCTACTACAAAAAAAGCCTGCAAGTCTTAAAACTCACAGGCTTAAAATTGCATGAAAAACAGCAATCTCAAATCAAGCTAACTCAAATTTCTTACCAATTCGGATTCTGTTCTATTTCCGGATTTGTATTCATTTCTCCTTGTGGAATTGGGAAATATTCATGCTTTGGTAAAGTCAAGAATTCTTTACCAACCTTATCGCTGTTCTCGATCTCTTCACCAATCAATCCCCAACGTTTTAGGTCGTAAAAACGGAATCCTTCTCTAAAGAATTCTATCATTCGTTGATGACGTATTTCTTCCATCAAAGCATCTTGTCCCATTCCGGCAGCTAGATCAGCCAGATTGGCACGCTCCCTGATTCTGTTTACAAATGGATATGCTTCAGTAGTTCTCCCTTGCATAGTCAAGGCTTCAGCATACATCAACAAAATATCGGCAAAGCGTAATGCTTTTTCATTTATTTCTGATATCCAAATTCCTTCGTCATCATCTCTCCAATTTTGATATTTTCTGATTCTGGAGCTATGCCCAAAAGGCGATGAAATTTCTGTATAAGGGATGTTATAGAACTCCGCTCCGGGATAATCCCACACCAATGAAGCATACATACGTGGATCGAAATCATCTTCTACCGTTTTCTCTTTCTGAAACTCGTTAAAGATTTTTTCGGTAGGGAAGGCTTCAAACCAACCTCCTACTTCGGTAGGCGCAAACTCCTGTGCGGTAGTTACCCCTTGTGATTCATCTGCATTCTCTCCGGCCCACGGATTGGTCCCTCCAACATTTTGGTTTTGGATCTCAAACAAAGACTCAATATTGTTATCGTTTCCGGCAACGAAATTGTCTTCATAATTGGGCAAAAGATCATAATTATACGGTGCTTTAGGTGCTCCGGTTGTACCGGTCAATTGAGCGAATTGTGCTTCAGCTTCAGTCCACTTCTCTTGATATAGATAAGCTTTTCCTAGATAACCAATCGCCGCACCTTTAGTTGCACGTCCAACCCATTCAGAAGGATATGTAACCGGCAAAGCAGCAGCGGCAGCTTTAAAATCGTTTTCCACTTGTTCCCAAACTGCTTCTTCTGGCGATTGTGCCACAAAATAGTCTTCTCGGGTTTGTGGAACTGTCGTAAAAATAGGAACCGCACCAAAATTGATAGCTAAGTGGAAGTAATTCAATCCTCTTAAAAATTTTGCCTCAGCAATGAAAGCTTCTTTTTCAGCATCAGAAATTTCCACGGTTTCTATATTGTCCAAAATCTGATTGGCTCTAAAAATCCCTGTATAAGCTCCGGTAAACATCGAACTTGGCGTTCCCGTTGATGGGTTGTTGGTAAAGGTTGAAAGTTCGTAAAGGGCTTTCACATCATTTCTGATAAAAAAGTCATCCCCCCGACCATTGGTCAGTTCGACTCCTCTTACTCCCCAATACCCGTTATCGATATGCCTGAACATTTTATAAGTAGCTGCCAAGCCCGACAACACATCATTTTCTGTTTTCCAGAAATTTTCTTGCGTAACCACATTTGGGTTAACCTGTTCCAATTCATCATCACACGCTAATAGAGCGGATGAAAACATCAGTATATAAATATATTTCTTCATTTTTTTGTCTTTAGTGTTTGCTTCTTAAAATGATAGCTCTACCCCTGTTAACAATGTACGGGATAACGGATAGGCAACATGCCCAAAATCAACTCCGCGGTCTAATACGGAACCGGTTCTTCCCAAATCAGGGTTATATCCGGAGTAATCGGTAATGGTGAAAACATTATCGAGGCTCAAATAGATTCTAAGCTTATTGATCTTCACACTTTCCAACACTTTTGAAGGGATGGTATACCCCAATTGAAGGGTTTTAAACCTGAAATAAGAACCGTCTTCCAAAAAGCGATCTGAAGTTCTTGAATTCAAATTCGGGTCATTAATCACCGCTCTTGGGATGTTGGTGTTTTGATTGTCTACCGCCCAGGCATTAAGCGTTGATTTAGCATAATTGTACTCTAAATTCATTCCTTCCAAATCCTGACGTATTCCATTGTAGATCTTGTTTCCTTGCGTTCCTTGGAAAAACAAGTTCATATCAAAACCTTTCCAGGCAAAGTTAGCTCCCAAACCGTAGGTAAAATCGGGGGTCGGACTTCCCAGAAACTGTCTGTCGTCCTGATCAATTTGGCCATCACCATTGTGATCGACAAACTTGATATCTCCCGGTTGTGCATTTGGTTGAATCAGTTCGCCATTGCTAGTGTGTGCATTGACTTCTTCCGTAGAATTAAAAATTCCATCGGTTTTGATCAAATAAAATGATCCCACAGGCAATCCAGCTTGAGTTACGGTAGCAGAAGCTCCGTGGTGTGTCGGTTGTCCGCCAAAAATTTGCTGGGAACCTGTACCCAAATAATCTACCTCATTATCTACAGCCGCCAAAGTTCCTGTTATCTGATAGGAGAAATCCCCATGTGTATTGTTGAATGACAAAGAGGTTTCAAATCCTTTGTTGGTGATTTGCCCTGCATTGATAAACGGACTGTTCCCACTGGCTCCTGTTGAATTTGGAATGGGCACCTGCAACAATACGTCTGAATTTTCTTTTACGAAATAATCAAAGATGAATTGTAGTTTTCTGTTAAAGAATCCGATATCAGCACCTATATTCAATGTTTTTGAAGTTTCCCACTTTATATCAGGTGTTGCAAAAGCCGTTTGTATCGCTCCCGGCCATAAGGTTTGACCTTGTCCTGTCACGTAGTTAGTATTCAAGCTGATCGCGGGACTGTATCGATAATCATCAAATTCTTGATTCCCTAACACCCCATAACTCGCTCTAAGTTTAGCATTGCTAACCGTAGGTTTTATACTTTCAAAAAAGGATTCATTTGAAATATTCCACGCGAATGCCAAGGATGGGAAATTACCAAAACGGTTGCTGGATCCAAATCTTGAAGAACCGTCCCTTCTGATAATTCCTGTTACCACATAACGATCGTCAAAAGAGTAGGTCAATCTTCCTAAATAGGAAACCAAAGAGTTTTCCCATGCATTACTCCCTGCTGCTGCATTTACTGTTCCGGCATCAAGCACAAATACTCCAGGAGGCATTCCACTCTTGCTTCCTGTCAATTCTCTAAATTCGGTATTTTGAAATGTATATCCCACCAATGCATTCACACTGTGTTTTCCAAAAGTCTTTTCATAATTCAGGGTATTTTCCGCCAATATGTAATCCGTTTCAAATCGTCTTTCATACAAATCTGAATCCTGATTGGTAAACAAAGCCCCAACTTCATACGGATAGGTATAGGTATAATCGTGACCTTCAGTAGAGGTATAACCTGCATTGAATTTATATTTCAAACCGGCAACGATATCTACTTCAACAAAAGCATTTAGAATTGCTTTTTTGGTGTCAGTTTCAGGTTCTCTCAAATTCAACTGGGCTACGGGACTAGCGATATCCACCACAGGTCCGTAAGCACCTCCATAACCTCCAACAGCATCTGGATTGTAGACATCAAAGACAGGGATCATTTTTGGTGCCGATCCTACGGCGTTTCCTCCTTGTCCACCAAGGCCTTCAGCTCTTCTCCAGTGTTCTTTAGATAGAATTACCGATTGTCCTAATTTAAATCTTCCTTTGGTCAAAGTAGATTTTAAGCGAAGGTTCCAACGGTTGTATCCTGTTTTTTTCACGATACCATCCTGATCAATATATCCTCCGGATAGGCTGTATGTGTAATTTTCGCCACCACCACTGGCTGATAATGTATAATTTTTAATAGGAGCCGTTCTGTAAATCTCGTCTTGCCAGTCGGTACCTTTACCAAGTGATTCCGGATTTTCAGCAAGCTCCAATCTTGGAAGTCCGGCATTATCGTGAGCTGCATTACTTACTGTAGCCCATTCTGAAGCATTCAATACATCCATTCGGTTTGTTATGGTCTGGAAGCCGTAATAGGTACTGAAATCGATAACGTTTTCTCCTGATCTTCCTGTCTTCGTCGTGATGATAACTACTCCATTGGCTGCTCTGGATCCGTAGATGGCAGCTGCAGAAGCATCTTTTAGTATATCCATTGACGAGATATCCGTTGGATTTAAATTATTGATGTCATTCACCTGAACACCATCAACAATGTATAAAGGGTCGTTGTTCCCTAGCGAACCTGTACCTCTGATCATAATACGTACTCCAGATCCTGGATTTCCGCCAGCTGATTCGACCTGAACTCCGGGAACTTTTCCTTGCAGGGCTTTTTCCACTCCTGCAGAACCCTGTGTGACAATGTCTTCCGACTTTATCGATGACAATGCTCCGGTTACTTTTTGCCGACTTTGTGTACCATAACCCACTACAACAACTTCATCTAGTTGTTCTAAGTCTTCTGATAAGGTAATATTGATCGTGGAACGACCATCAACCGAGATTGATTGTGTGCTGAACCCGATATAGGAAAACTCCAATACCGCATCGGATGCGACGCTGCCAATTTCGTAATTTCCATCAAAATCTGTAACCACTCCTTGGGTAGTTCCCTGCACCATAATGCTTACCCCGGGTAATGGCATACCATCTGTAGCTGAAGTCACCTGACCGCTTACGGTTAACTGTATCGCATCTGCATCATTGGCAAATAGCAATGGTGACCCAAAAAACAATAACAACATACACCATGCGCTACTGTTTTTCTTAAGTCTCATAAGAAAAAAGTTGTTCTTCATTTTTTTGTTTAATTAGTTTAATTCAATTAAAATGACTTCCATAAAAACGTGGAAAACCACCTTAAAATACTCACTTATTTTAGTGAAAGTACATTTTACTTTTATTATTCCAAAAAAAATAATCTTAAAGTGTGTTTTAAATACTTAGTTTGTGGTTTTTTTGATAAAATGACAATGAAGATGTTTGTTTAGTTGGATCTTTCTCTAGGAAATTTCGTTATAAAATTTCGATGCTAAAAGAAGAGGGTGTCTAAAAAGAAAAAGACTTGAAAACTTTTGTCACACTGACCAATGTTCATGCTGAGCATGTCGAAGCACAGTCGAAGTGTAATGCAATGAAAATCAAATCGTCTTCGACAAGTTCAGACTGACAATTTGTATAAAACAGTCTTTTTCTTTTTAGACACCCTGCTATTATAACATCAACCCACCAAACCTTTTACCTCATCAAAATCGAGTCCGCCGTAATTCCCACTACTCATCAAAAGCAAAGCAGTGTTGTCGAGTTTCAATTTGAATAGATATTCTTTAAAATCTTGTGGATTGGTATAAACTATAAGATTTTCACGTCCAAAGGCTTCTTCTATTTGCTCGGGGGTCACTTCATCGAGTTTTTTTATTTTGACAGCTTCAGGGGAATAAAAAACAACAGCAGTATCAGCAGGATCCAATGTATTTTGGTATTCTTTCAGGAAGTCGGCATTCAAGCTGCTATAGGTGTGCAATTCCAAACAAGCCACCACCTGTCGCTGCGGAAATTGTTCTCTTACCGCTTCCAAAGTTGCTTTCACCTTACTAGGTGCATGTGCAAAATCTTTATAAACAACGCTATTCCCTTTTTCAGCTAGTTTGTCCAAACGTTTTGAAGCCCCTTGAAAGCTCGCTATGGCTTCGTAGAAATCGACTTCATCAATTCCCATATGCTGACAAATCCATTTGGCTCCGGCTAAGTTGTTAAGGTTGTGCTTCCCGAAAACTTCGATAGGCATGGCGCCTTCCGGGGTTTCCAAATAGGTAATTCCGTCTTCAACTGTGTATTCCGGTGTGATATATGGTATTTTCCGAATTTGATTTTCTGATCTTGTGACCACTTTTACTACCTCTTCATCTTCTTTATTATAGGTAATGCTCCCCCCTTCTACGATCGAATCCACAAAAATATCAAATTGCTCTACATAATTGTCGTAGGTCGGAAATACATTGATGTGATCCCAGGCAATTCCACTCAACAAAGCAATATTGGGTTGGTATAAATGGAATTTGGGTCTTCTGTCTATGGGAGACGACAAATATTCATCTCCTTCCAAAACGATAAAGTCGTTTTCTTCAGTAAGTTTCACCATGGTATCAAAACCATCCAACTGTGCACCCACCATATAATCCACCTCTCTATCGTGATAGTGTAACACGTGAAGGATCATCGAAGTGATGGTTGTTTTTCCGTGACTTCCACCGATAACAACACGGGTTTTGTATTTGCTCTGCTCAAAAATAAATTCCGGATACGAATAGATTTTCACGCCCAATTCCTGTGCTTTTGCCAATTCAGGATTATCGGGTTTGGCGTGCATTCCGAGAATTACAGCATCCAGATCAAGGGTAATTTTTTCAGGAAACCAACCAAAAGTAAACGGACAAAGACCTTTTGCCTCTAAACGGGATTTGGAAGGTTCGTAAATAATGTCATCGCTTCCTGTAATTGTATATCCTTTTTGATGTAATGCTAATGCAAGATTGTGCATCGCACTGCCGCCAATGGCTATAAAATGAATCTTCAAAATACGTGTTTTTATTCCGGTCAAAGATAAAAAATAGTCAGTAATTCCCTTATGCAAAAAGGCTTTCTTTCCACATAAGAAAAGTTTTGTTTTGTCCTTCGGAATTGCTTGTAAATACCCTTATTGCTTTGGCGGATATTTGGAAAACACTTTCTCCACTACTTCCTTTAACTTGGCTTCGCGCATGGCCGGTTTCATATTTTCTGTAATGGTGCCCTCACTCACGGCCTGCCATACCAATTCGTCATCAACAGCATCAACAATATCAATAACAATCTCACGATAAAGCTCTCTTTGCCCCACAGGCAATCCAACGGAAACACCTCCACCCACATTTCGTCCGGTTCCGCCAATTCCGATTCCGACAGAGCTATTTCTTGGTTTTGGACGTACAGAACTCTTGATGTTGACATAAATATTGGGGGAAGAAGAAGTTTCAAATCCCCGGGACTGCAACAAACTATCTATTTGATGTGTAATACGTCTTGTATCAAGATCGCTTAGTCCCGATTCCATATCGGGATAAAAACTGTATGAGGTATATTTGGAGAAATTCCTCGCTTTGTCATAGTCATAGTTCACCATTACGGAACCACAAGAAACCATCATTATGCATAGTAGTAGCGAGAAAATATTTTTTTTCATGGCTTAACTTTTGACTAAGATAAACAAAAAAACGAATTACAGGGTCTGTTAACATTACCAGATCCTACTCTTCTTCCGCATTCAGCATCTCCCAAAGTTTGTCTTTAAGCTGCTGGATACCTTGTTGTGCCACCGATGAAATAAAAAGGTAATTTATATTTTTAAAAGAAGCGTCGAGTTCTTGCTTCATCTCCGCCTTTAATTCATCGTCCAGCATATCAGACTTTGATACAGCTACCAAACGCTCTTTATCCAGCAATTCCGGATTGTATTTTTTAAGTTCGTTTAGTAAAATCTCGTATTCTTTATAGATATCTTTACTGTCTGTCGGAATAAGGAACAACAGCGTAGAGTTACGTTCAATATGACGAAGAAAATAATGTCCGAGTCCTTTTCCTTCGGAAGCGCCTTCAATGATACCCGGAATATCGGCCATCACAAAAGTGCGATAATCCCGATACTTAACGATCCCGAGATTCGGTTTTAAGGTTGTAAATTCATAATCAGCTATTTTGGGCTTAGCCGAAGTAATCACAGAAAGTAAGGTTGACTTCCCTGCATTTGGAAACCCAACTAGGCCTACATCGGCCAATAATTTTAATTCCAGCAGCAGCTCAGCTTCTTCTCCCGGCAATCCCGGTTGTGCATATCGCGGTGTTTGATTGGTCGATGACTTAAAATGCCAGTTCCCGAGTCCACCTTTACCTCCTTTGACCACTATTTTTTCTTCACCGTCTTTGGTGATCTCAAACAAGGTTTCTCCCGTTTCAGGATTTTTCACCAAAGTCCCCAAAGGCACTTCAACATACACATCTTGTCCGTCGGCACCCGTACTGGTTTGTTTCCCTCCGTGTTCTCCGTGTCCGGCTTGAAAGTGTTTTTTGAATTTGTAATGGAATAAGGTCCAAAGATTTTCGTTCCCCTTAATGATAATATGGCCTCCTCGGCCACCATCACCACCGTCGGGGCCTCCTTTGGCCACATATTTTTCCCTGCGTAAATGGCTGGAACCCTGTCCGCCTTTTCCGGATGCTACCTTTATTTTTACATAATCTGTAAAATTCCCTTCTGTCATCTTAAATCTTCTTCGTTTTTGGTGTTGGGTTTGGAGTTCCGGCTGGTTAAGCTGATATTATTGCAAAGCTTCGATCACTTTGCTCAAGCGACCAGTAATCTCTTCGATAGAACCAATGCCGTCCACACTGTGGAATTTCCCTTGGCTTTTGTAAAATTCGATTAAGGGCGCTGTTTTTTCATTGTATTCCTCAAAGCGGTTCCTGATCTTACTTTCATCCTGATCATCGCTTCTTCCACTTATCTTCCCGCGTTCCAACAAACGTTCTATAAGTATTTCGTCGTTAGCTTCGAGCGCTATGGTCGCGTGAATCATCATGTTCTTTCCTTCCATCAAACAATCAAGGGCTTCGGCCTGTGCATTGGTTCGTGGAAAACCGTCAAAAATAAAACCTTTTGCTTCGGGATTCTTTTCAACCTCTGCATTTAGCATATCAATAGTCACTTGATCCGGAACCAATTCACCCTTGTCAATGAATGATTTTGCAAGTGTACCCAATTCGGTACCGTTTTTTATATTAAATCGAAAAACATCACCAGTGGAAATGTGTTTTAAATCATATTTTTCTTTTAAAAAATTGGCTTGAGTTCCTTTCCCTGCTCCGGGCTTGCCGAACAGTACTAAATTGATCATATTTATTCTTCTTTTATTTGATATACTTCAGGTAGATTTCTTCCCAATTCGTTGTAATCGAGTCCGTAGCCCACAATAAACCTGTCCGGAATTTCTATTCCCACATAATCGATGTTGTATTCTCCCGAATACACTTCCGGCTTGTAAAACATAGAGGCTATCTTAAACCGTTTTACATTGATATTTGAAAACATAGACACCAATTCCTTTACCGTACTTCCGGTGTCGATCACGTCTTCCAAAATCACCACACTTCTCCCTTCTATATCTTCAGACACGTCCAATAGTGTTTTCACAATCCCAGTGGAAGAGATTCCGTGATAGGAACTCAGTTTTACAAAACTCACTTCGCAAGGCTGATCATAATGTTTGATGAAATCAGAAGCGAACATAAAAGCCCCGTTTAACACACATACAAAGATGGGTGTTTCATTTTTAAAGTCGGCTTTTACCGCTTTAGCCATCTTTTTGATGGCAGCGTCTATCTCATCAGCCGAAATAAAAGGCTCAAAGTATTTATCGTGAAGCTTTATCAAGTTTCTTAAAATTATAAAGTTGCAAAGATAATATATAGAATTTTGTTTTCCCTTTAAAATTAATCGATTTCATCCAGTATTTCACAATTAACCGTATTTTTGCGACATATTTTTCAAAAAACAGTATAAACATTTAAATTTTATAAAGCTTCAATTATAATGAATTATTTTTCATCTGACTTTAAATTGGGAATTCTGGGAGGCGGACAACTGGGAAAAATGTTGCTTAATGAAACCCGGAAATTCGATATCTATACTCTCGTACTGGACCCTAGCGATGAAGCGCCTTCCAGAATCGCTTGTAACGAATTCTTCAAAGGAGATTTGATGGATTTTGATACCGTTTATAAATTCGGAAAAAAAGCAGATGTCATTACCATTGAGATTGAAAATGTAAATGTAGATGCACTGGAACAACTTGAAAAAGACGGAAAAACCGTGTATCCATCATCAAAAACACTGAAAATCATTCAAAATAAGGCCAAACAAAAGCTTTTTTATGTGGATCACAACATCCCAACGGCCGATTTTTCCCGTTTTGCCTATCCGGATGAAATGCTGACTGCCATTAAAAACGAATCCTTATCGTTCCCGTTTGTGTGGAAAAGTGCCCGCTTTGGGTATGACGGACAAGGGGTGAAGGTCATCAGAACCTATTCTGATCTCGATACCCTGCCGGAAGGGGAATGTATTGCTGAAAAAATGATCCCTTTTAAAAATGAATTGGCAGTTGTTGTTTCCCGGGATACCAAAGGAAATGTAAAAACCTATCCGGTGGTAGAGATGGAATTCCACCCCGAAGCCAATCAAGTAGAATATGTGATCTGTCCGGCTCGCATCGATGATCAAGTAGCTAAAAAAGCACAACTCGTCGCCCTCAAGGTTTCCCAGGCCTACCAACACGTAGGACTTTTGGCTGTGGAAATGTTCCAGACCCAAGATGACGAAATCCTGATCAACGAAGTAGCCCCCAGACCTCATAATAGCGGACATTACAGCATCGAAGCCAGCTATACCAATCAGTTTGAACAACACCTAAGAGCCATTCTCGGACTTCCATTAGGAAAAACCGATAGCAAAGTGACCGGAATCATGGTGAACCTTGTCGGCGAAGAAGGACATAACGGACCTGTAGTTTATAAAAACATTGAAAAAATCATGGACATGGAAGGCGTTACCCCTCATATCTATGGAAAACGCGAAACCCGTCCGTTTCGGAAAATGGGCCATGTAACCATTGTCCACGAAGATATAAACACCGCCAGAAGTACTGCCGAAGAAGTGAAGAAAAGTATTAAAGTAGTTAGTACAAAGTATTAAGTACTACCGTGCGTGGATAATGCATTGCACGGAAAACATTTCCACACTATCGTGTTTGACATGAGCACCAAATTTTGACAACTAATATGATAACGCGGATTTAAGGAACATTTTCGCGCTAGCAGAGTAAAGACAGCAATAAACTAACCATTTTAACGGTTTTAAATCCCCACGTCTTTCAAACTTTCAACTTTACACCTATATTTGAAATATGTCTATAGCTGTTTCCAATATTACTAAAACCTACGGAGCGCAAACCGCGCTCAACAAGGTGTCTTTTTCCATCAACAAAGGGGAAATTGTTGGTTTTTTAGGGCCTAATGGTGCCGGAAAATCAACAATGATGAAAATCTTGACGACCTACCTCCAACCCACCGAAGGACATGCCAAAGTCAACGATTTTGATATTGACACCCAAAAGAACGACGTACAAAAAAGCGTAGGGTACCTCCCTGAACACAATCCGCTACATATGGATATGTATGTGCGGGAATACTTGGCATACACGGCTTCCCTCTACAAGGCTCCCAAAACACGGATTGAAACTGTTATTTCCCAATGTGGACTTTCACCTGAAGCGAATAAAAAGATAGGAGCACTTTCCAAAGGATACCGTCAGCGTGTGGGGCTGGCTGCCGCTTTAATCTCCGACCCGGATGTTTTGATTCTGGACGAACCCACCACTGGGTTAGATCCTAATCAGTTGATAGAGATCCGGAAACTTATCGTAAATATCGGTAAAGAAAAGACCATTTTACTTTCTACGCATATCATGCAGGAGGTAGAAGCTGTATGCGACCGTGTGAT
This sequence comes from Galbibacter kalidii, assembly GCF_026241135.1. Classification (GTDB taxonomy): domain Bacteria; phylum Bacteroidota; class Bacteroidia; order Flavobacteriales; family Flavobacteriaceae; genus Galbibacter. The sequence goes on along the minus strand of NZ_JAPFGA010000004.1, from coordinate 124,936 downwards.
TATCATCAATAAAGGAGAAATCGTAGCTGACAAAAAGTTAAGCGATCTCAGAAAAACACAGGAACAAATAATAGCCGTTGAATTTGATTATCGGGTTGAAGAAGTCCTCCTTCAGCAATTACCGAAGGTGAAAAAGGTAAAAAACATTATTGGGTTTGTTTATGAAATTACTTTTGAGACAGAAAAAGACATGCGATCAACCGTGTTTGATTTTGCGCATGACAACGGACTCAAAACACTTCAACTAAATCAAAAAAATAAAGGGTTGGAGCATTTGTTTATCGAACTTACCTCTCCTTAATCCCTGTAAACAAGTCGTCCTTGATAATGTTCTTCCACCTCAACGGTTTCAGGCCTGCTCACCAAAACAATATCACCCGTGCTGTAGATATTCCCTTTTAAAGAATTCTGCACATTCAGTATCAAATCGTTGGATCCCCTGTGGTACACCTGAGCATTTTCAACCATAAAATTTTCCCCTTCAAAGCGTCCGTTTCCGGAAGCCATGTTAATGTTAAGAGAGCTTGCACTTCCTGTAAGATGAATGTTGGAGAGTCCGTTAAAAACCATTCGGAACGAATTTACATTCAGATTTAAATACAAATCCCCGCTGGTTAAATATTCATTTTCACTCCAATTTTCGGAATAAACCATAAGACTTTCAAGATTCAACACCCCATCCGAACGGATTTCCCTTTGTGTTGCACTTCGAATCTCTTCAATTTCCGGTGCTGTTACATAAAAAGTCGTGAGTTCATAATCGCGCACATAATTGCAAACATTCTCATTTGTCAAGATCAGTTGACCGTCAATAACCTCTGCTGTAATATCGTTCAACAGGTTCTTACCGGATTCCACTTCTACTTTATAAGTTTCCCCTTGTTTAATTACCATTGATATACCCTCGTTTACCAAAATTTTGGTAAACGGCTGTACACTCCTTTCCTCTTTTACCATTTTTCCGGCGGATTGGAAACAATCGTTCGCACTCTCACTGTTACATGCTGATAAAAAGAACAGCACAGTAATAAAAGTCAGCTTAAAAACTCGGATCTTATATTTCTTTTTATTCTCCATTCTTTACAATCTGTAACCAATTCCGATTTCGATAGCCTCTGCCTGGGCGGCATGCGCTTTTACGCTTATGACACCAAACAGGTTTTTCTTCTTCGTAAAATAACCTTTCAGTCCGCCCCTTAAATAGACTTCCCCTTCATAATTGATAGGGTAATACAAATAATACCCGGCTTGGGTTATGACCGAAAATTTGTTGATAAATAATTCGTGACCGATAAAAATCCCTGTTCGTTTAAAATCTTCCGTTCCATCAATACCTCGCTCAGGATAGGCTATTCCGCTGTATTCTATGTATTCCTTCAGGAAATTTGAATAAAAAATATCGGTCCCTAACTGAAAAGCACTTTTTTTGTTGATCCGCTTATCGGCATAAAAAGAAAAGACATAAAATGGGAATTGTCCGCTTCCCACCACATCACTCTCGTTAATTCCGGTTCTGAAAACAAAATTATAGCGCACAGGTTCGTTGAATTTCAAACTAAGATCATCATCAATATATTCCGGCTGAACAGCATCCAGTTGATAGTTGAGTCCGACATTAAATGCAACCGAATTGATACTAGTGTTGGGCGCTTTAGTATTTCCGTTGGAATAATGGATCAAAGTCAGCCCTGCCTGAAGTCCGAATCTGTCAAAAATGCGTTCCTTTTTATAATTGAGCATCATATAGGTACTACTCATGAACCGGGAACCAAAGGCGACATTTCGGTAGTTTTCCTCTTTGTCATATGGATTTCCTGCTATGGCAACCCCCTGCCCGATACGGAACATCAGGTTTCGGTTAAAAAAATGAAAATTATAATGTGCATAAATCGCGACATTATCACCGAGGTGTTTGTTTTTCAAGTCTTGATACCCCAGGGAAAGTCCGTAATCGGGATAATTAAAAAGTTGTTCCCACTCCTTTTTCCCATAGGTTTTCCGGTTCCAACTTAGGATATACCCTTCGGGATGCCCTGTTATTAAATGATAGATATCGTTGTTATGTCTTGAAATATTTCCGTAGAAATAATTAAGATCGATATAAGATTTCGTTTTTGCTTCCTGCTGTGCACTCACAGAAAAGGAACATAACAGTAAAAGGACTACAATAGTTTTTTGCATACCACTTAGTTCAACGGCAAAAGTAATTTTATATTTTAAAATATTGCCGATGCAATAGCTTTTATGTTATCCGATTTCCCCATGGAATAATAATGAAGTAAAGGTACTCCTGCATCTTTCAATTCTTTAGACTGCTGAATACACCATTCGATTCCGACCTGACGCACCTCTTTGTTGTCTTTACATTTTTCTACTTCAGTAATCAGCGTTTCAGGAAGATCTATTTTAAACACCTGAGGTAATAATCGTAAATGTCTTTTTACAGCAATGGGTTTTATACCCGGAATAATAGGCACATCTATCCCGAATGCCTTGGCTTTTTCTACAAACTCAAAAAACTTGCTGTTATCAAAAAACATCTGTGTTACGATATAATCCGCACCCGCATCAACTTTTTCTTTTAGTTTTTTAAGATCAAAGTCCAAAGAAGGGGCTTCGAGGTGCTTTTCAGGATATCCTGCCACACCGATACAAAAATCAGTTTTACTAGCTTCTATAGTTTCATGCAGGTATTTCCCCTCACACAGGTTCCGAATCTGGCTCACCAACTCATTTGCATACCGATGTCCTCCTTCTGTAGGCTCAAAATAGCGTTGATGTTTCATCGCATCGCCACGTAGGGCCATCACATTTTCAATCCCCAAATAATGGCAGTCCACCAGCAAGTATTCTGTCTCTTCTCTGGTAAATCCTCCACAGAGTACATGCGGAACGGTATCTATATTGTATTTGTGTTTCAAGGCGGCACATATTCCCACTGTCCCGGGACGCATCCTTGTTATTTTTCTATCCAACAAGCCATCTTTTTCAACATAAACAAATTCCTCCCTAGAGGTTGTTACATCAATAAAAGGCGGGTTAAATTCCATTAACGGATCGATATTTTTGTATAGATCCTCAATTTTTTTTCCTTTTTGGGGTGGTACAATCTCAAAAGAGAACAAAGTTTTCCCTTGGGCTCTTTTTATATGATCGGTTACTTTCATCTATTCTATTCTTACTCGTTTTGGTTGGTTATAATAATTTTTTTCTAATGTCTTCAAAATCCCCTTCATACTCCCAGTAAATCCATCGACCGCCGAGGTAGTCTGTCAGTATATATTTTTCACTTACTGATTTGATCCTGGACAGGGCGACCAACTTTTTAGAAAACCTGTCTGACTTTACTTCTTCTGTAATTTCTTTATTCAACTGATCGTATCCATGAACAATAATATGACTTCCTAAGGATAATTCTATAAATTTTGATTTCATTTTTATTGTTTAATTGGATTTATTACGTATCTCTAATCCTCCCCTAACCCCTCTAAAGGAGGGGGATTGTTTTTCAAAATTTCCGACTTCTGTCTTCGGACTTCCGACCAAATTTATATTAATCCGCTATATTCGGGTTTAACCATTTGGTAGCTTCTTCTATACTGATATTCCTACGTTTAGCATAATCTTCCACCTGATCCTTTTTAATTTTCCCCAGTCCGAAATATCTACTTTTCGGATGAGCAAAATAATATCCTGAAACGGATGATGCTGGCCACATGGCTATGCCTTCGGTAAGCTTCACGCCTATTTCATTCTCTACATCCAAAACCTCCCAAATCACTTTTTTCTCCAAATGGTCCGGACATGCCGGATAACCCGGAGCCGGACGAATCCCTTTATAGGATTCTTTGATCAATTCAGCATTGGTCAGTTTTTCATCAGAAGCATATCCCCAGATATCCTTACGCACCTTTTCGTGCAAATATTCAGCAAAAGCTTCAGCCAACCGATCGGCTAGGGCTTTAATCATAATCGAATTATAATCATCCAGATCTTTTATATACTGATCTGATATCTCATCAACTCCAAATCCGGTAGTGACACAAAAAGCGCCCATATAATCCTGTTTTCCTGAATCTTTGGGTGCAATAAAATCTGCCAAAGCGATATTAGGCGCTCCTTTGGTTTTTTGTGATTGCTGACGAAGAGTTAGGAATTTATTCAATTCTGCTCCATCTTCATCATACAATTGAATGTCATCATCATCCACCTGATTGGCAGGGAAAATACCCAGAATCCCTTTGGCAGTCAACCATTTTTCATCAATGATCCTATTCAACATATCGGTAGCCTCAGCAAACAACTTGGATGCCTGTTCGCCCACTACCTTATCCGTTAGAATCGCCGGATATTTCCCATGCAACTCCCATGAACGGAAAAATGGTGTCCAATCGAGGTACTCCCTGAGATCTTCCAGTTCTATTTCCACTTGCTTAACCCCAATAAAATCAGGCTTCGAAGGTGTATATTCGTCCCAATCCAATGATAATTTATTGGCCCGTGCCTGTTCTATGCTCAAAAAGTTCTTTTGGCGGGATCTGTTTAAAAAACCTTCGCGCAATTTATCGTATTCCGCTCTTAGTGCAATTCCATAGTCTTCTTTCAGCTTCGGATTGATCAAACTTCCGGCAACATTCACAGCCCTTGAGGCATCGTTCACGTGAACCACTGTCTTTGAATATTCCGGAGCGATTTTCACCGCTGTATGTGCTCTGGATGTTGTTGCCCCTCCAATCATAACCGGAATGCTTAATCCCAGTTTTTCCAATTCTTTAGCCAGGTAAACCATCTCATCCAAAGAAGGTGTTATAAGTCCGCTAAGCCCAATAACATCAACCTGCTCGTCCTTAGCTGTTTGAATGATCTTTTCAGGCGGTACCATCACCCCAAGGTCTACGATTTCATAGTTGTTACAACTCAAAACTACACTTACGATATTCTTTCCGATATCATGCACATCACCCTTTACGGTGGCCATTAATATTTTTCCTGCGGAACGTGAATCATCGGTTTTTTCAGCTTCAATAAACGGCAAGAGATAAGCCACCGCCTTTTTCATCACCCTGGCCGATTTTACCACTTGTGGCAAGAACATCTTTCCACTTCCGAAAAGGTCACCCACAACATTCATTCCATTCATCAAAAACACTTCGATCACTTCTATCGGTTTTTCTACCGATTGCCGGGCTTCCTCTGCATCATCTTCAATAAATTCCAACACTCCTTTTACCAAAGAATGGGTAATACGTTCTTGCAATTCCCCGCTTCGCCATTCCAAGACCTTTTTTTCATCGGATTTGCCATTGTTTTTTACGGTTTCAGCAAAATCCAACAAGCGTTCTGTAGCATCATCCCGCCGATCCAGCAATACATCTTCAACATATTCCAAAAGGTCTTTCGGAATTTCATCATATACTTCCAACATTTCGGGATTGACAATCCCCATTGTCATTCCGTGTTTTATGCCGTGGTATAAAAAAGCGGCGTTCATCGCTTCGCGAACCGTATTATTTCCACGGAAAGAAAAGGACACATTACTCACACCCCCACTCACATGTGCATGGGGAAGGTTTTCACGGATCCACTGTGTAGCCCTGAAGAAATCGACCGCATTTTGTCGGTGTTCTTCCATTCCCGTAGCTACCGGAAAAATATTTGGATCAAAAATGATATCCTGAGGAGGGAATTTCACTGTTTCTACCAAGACATCATACGATCGTTTACATATTTCAATACGTCTTTCATAACTATCGGCTTGTCCGTCCTCATCAAACGCCATAACGATCACTGCCGCTCCATATCTTTTTATCTGTTTTGCACGATGGATGAACTCCTCTTCTCCTTCTTTCAAACTGATGGAATTCACCACTCCTTTCCCCTGTACCACCTTAAGTCCAGCCTCAATAATCTCCCATTTCGAACTGTCGATCATAACAGGAACACGGGCAATATCAGGTTCTGCTGCGATTAGGTTTAGGAACGTTGTCATGGCATTGACTCCGTCAAGCATTCCTTCATCCATATTCACATCAATGATCTGTGCACCACCCTCAACTTGCGCTCTGGCTACTTCTAAAGCCTCATCGTAATTTTCTTCTTTTATCAAACGAAGAAAACGACGTGATCCGGTAACGTTGGTTCGTTCCCCTATATTTATAAAATTACTATCCGAGGTCACGACCAACGGTTCCAAGCCCGAAAGTTTTAATTGCTTTTGGTTGTTGGTTGCTCGTTGTTGGTTGTTGGTTGTTGATTGTTCGTTTTCAGCCATCACAGTTTCTTATAATAATTTATGAAGCCGTTAATTAATCTTTTGCAGGCAGTAATTTGCTCCAAAATTTCATTTAGCTTATTTTCTTCCAAATAATTTTGATCAAATGCAATGTAAACCTGAGTTTCAAGTTCAAATAAAGAACCTCTTGAAATGTGTAAAAAATAAATTGTCTCTTTAGAAGAACTCCTCCCACAACCTTCAGCTATATTGGAAACAACAGAAACAGCACATCTCCTCATTTGGCTTATCATACTATATTGTTCTTCCTTCGGAAAGATTTTAGTAATCGCATAAGCATCATTCGCTAACTTTCTTGCTTCAATCCAAACGTCTAATTCTAGATACGACTTCATTTTTTAATTTATGATTATCATTGAAATTCCAACAACTAACAACCAACAACCACTTTCCTCGGTTCATATTCTTTCGCCAAATCTGCTATCAACTTGATATGTTCGGGGGTTGTTCCGCAACAGCCTCCTATGATATTGACGACATTCTCATCTAAATAGGTTCTTACCAACTCCTGCATTTCTTCAGCTGTTTGGTCGTATTCTCCAAAATGGTTGGGCAAACCGGCATTCGGGTGTGCCGACACATAAAAAGACGACTGTTCTGACAATCTTTTTACATAGGGCAATAGTTGATCGGCACCCAAAGCACAATTAAAACCAACACTCAATAAAGGGATGTGGGAAATACTCACCAAGAAAGCTTCAGCTGTTTGTCCGGATAGTGTTCGTCCCGACGCATCAGTAATTGTACCACTCACCATGATCGGAACATCTATATTACGTTCATCTTTCACCTCTTCAATGGCAAATAAAGCCGCTTTCGCATTCAGCGTGTCAAAAACTGTTTCGACAAGCAAAATATCCACCCCTCCATCTACAAGTGCTTCTACTTGTTCCTTATAGGCAATTCGCAATTCGTCAAAAGTAATGGCGCGAAAACCGGGATCGTTCACATCAGGAGACATACTGGCTGTTCTGTTGGTCGGTCCAATAGAACCTGCTACAAAACGAGGTTTTTCAGGCTCCTTGATTGTAAATTCATCAGCTACTTTTTTGGCTATTTTAGCCGATTCGTAGTTGAGTTCATACACAACATCCTCCAAATGATAATCGGCCATCCCGATGGTTGTTCCTGAAAATGTATTGGTCTCTACAATATCGGCTCCAGCTTCAAAATATTTTGCATGTACCTCAGCAATGGCTTCCGGTTGGGTTAATGACAACAGGTCGTTATTCCCTTGAAGCGGATGCTCAAAATCCTTAAATCGGTCTCCCCTAAAATCGGCTTCGGTGAATTTATGACGTTGCAACATGGTTCCCATGGCTCCGTCTAAGACCAAAATCCTCTTTTTAAGTTCTTCTTTTATATTTTTCATCTCCCAATTTTTCTTTTTACTCACTAAGTGAGATTTGAAATGCCCAAACGCCTGCCTGACTTGCGTCGTTCACAGCGACGGGTAGGTTTTCCCCCTAATGCCTCGTGGGATTACCCCGAGGTTGTTTACTGATACGAGATTTTCAATCACATATTCCTTCAACTGTACTTTGTGTTACAATAGTATGAACAAGCAACAAAATACAGCATTTATACAAAAATATTATCAAGAAAACGGGAAGTAAAAAAACAGAAGTCTTTTTGTTATCTGCCCACGTCAAAGCGTGGTAGAACGTAGCACCTTCTCGGCCCCTCCCCAACCCTCCCGCCAGAGGCGGGGAGGGAGTTAATTAAACTCCCCTCCATTTGGGAGGGGTTAGGGGGAGACTAAGGGTTGCTAAGGCTTCTATGGGTCTAATCCCTTCACCTTTCTTGATAACGTTCAGTATGCTTATGAACAAATGAACTGCAAATATAACTTACATTTACCCTTTAAACAAATGGAATTCATCAATTTTCGCGTGACACTTCCGACCAAAAACACAAACAGGACAAACCTTCACAATGTGTTAGGCTTGTCCTGCTATACAAGTAAAAAAGGGGTTTACACTATACTCTTCACCACTTCTTTTTTCGCTTCTTTCTTGGTTCCGTCAAAGCCTTGAACACCACCTACAGTTGTATATTTCATAACATACCTCTTGTCGGGGAAAATTCGTTGATAAGCACTTTGACACATAATTGCTGCTTCATGGAAACCGGAAAGGATCAATTTCAATTTTCCGGGATATGTATTCACATCACCTATGGCATAAATCCCGGGAATGTTGGTTGCATAATCATATGAATTATCCACTTTTATGGCATTTTTTTCAATCTCCAATCCCCAATTCCCGATAGGTCCGAGTTTTGGTGAGAGTCCGAAAAGCGGGATAAAGTGATCGGTTTCGATATGCGATTCCCCGTTTTTAAGGTGTTTTACCGTTACTGCTTCCAGTTTATCTTCACCGTGTACTTGTACCACCTCTGCTTCGGTAATCAGTTCTACCTTTCCTTTTTTAGAAAGTTCGGCTACTTTTTCTACGGAATCCAAAGCACCTCTAAATTCATTTCTACGGTGTACCAAATAAACTTCTGAAGCCACATCGGCCAAGAAAATAGACCAGTCTAATGCTGAATCCCCGCCACCAGCGATGACCACTTTCTTGTCGCGATAGATCTCCGGATCTTTAATCATGTATGCCACACCATTATCTTCATATTTTTCAATACTATCGATCTTTGGCTTACGCGGTTCAAACGAACCCAAACCTCCGGCTATAACTACCACCGGCGCGTGGTGTTTTGTCCCTTTATTGGTCGTAACCACAAAGGTTTTGTCTTCCAGCTTCTCGATGGTTTCTGCTCTTTCCCCTAAGGTGTATCCGGGTTCAAAAGGCTTGATCTGCTCCAGCAGATTCTTCACCAAATCACCCGCCAACACTTCCGGAAAGGCCGGAATGTCATAGATAGGTTTCTTCGGATAGATTTCCGAACACTGCCCTCCTGGTTGTGGCAAGGCATCTATCAAATGACATTTCAGTTTTAACAATCCTGCTTCAAAAACAGTGAACAATCCCGTTGGCCCTGCGCCAATAATCAGCATATCTGTTTTAATCATCTCTTCTAACTTTTACTTTTTTCTTTCTTTTTTCTCTTTTTCTATTTTGAAACCAAACTCTTGGTAACTTCGTTCAGTTTCTCAACTTTCTCCCCAAAATTCCCTTTGATGGTCTTTCTGTATTTATTCAGGTTTTGAACAAGTTCGTCGATATCTTCAGGAATCACTTCTTCAAAAAACTGTCTTAATCGTTTGGCCGTTGTCGGCGACTTTCCATTGGTCGAAATGGCAATCTTTACATTTCCTTTGGTTACAATTCCTCCCATATAAAAATCGCAATATGGCGGATTGTCGGCTACATTCACAAGCACATTATTCGCTTTGCAATCTTTATACACCTCAACATTCACTTCCTCGTCATTTGTCGTAGCGATCACAATATGTTTTCCATCGAGATATTTTTTATTATAATGATCTTCGATCATCTCCACATCATGTGCCACTGCTTTTTCAACGGTTTCTTCCTTAAAAAAGGGAGCTACCATTTGCACTTTGGCATTCGGACTCGATTTCAGCAGGAAAGTAAGTTTCTCCAGGGCCACATTCCCACCCCCGACAATAAGGGTATTGAGTTTGTTGACCTTCAAAAAAACCGGATACAATTCGTTTTGTGCTACCCCTTCCATATCTCTCTATTTTACAACAGTATTTGCCTGTTCATATACCGCCGCTAAACTTTCGCGATGGTTTACAACCTCTCCAATGACAATAATTGCCGGGTTGGCCAATTGTTTTTCAGCAACAACCGCTTCAATGGTGTCAATAGTTCCAATTCCTATTTTTTCTTCTGCCGTGGTCCCACTTTGGATAATAGCCACCGGCAGTTGATGTTTGTTTTCTTTTTTAAACAATGCTGTGATTTCCCCCAGCTTGCTCATACCCATCAAAATCACAACCGTAGCCGATGATTTTGAAGCCTGCTCCACATCTTTTGACAATTTGTGTGCTTTGGTGGTGCCCGTAATGACCCAAAAACTTTCAGAGCTTCCTCGTTTGGTCAGTGGTACATTTTGATATGCCGGAACTGCTAAAGCCGATGATATTCCAGGCACAAAGGCTGTCTCAATACCATATTTTGTTACATATTCCATTTCTTCTGCTCCTCGACCAAAAACGAAAGGATCACCTCCTTTTAACCGAACTACATGTCCGTGTGTTTTTGCTCTGCTCACAATCAATTCATTAATCTGTTCCTGGCGATAGGCATAACAACCTTTTCGTTTTCCCACAAAAATGTGTTCTGCCTCCGGTGCATACTTCAACAACTTTTTATTGACTAAGGCGTCGTACAAAACAACGCGAGCTGTTTGTAAAGCTTTCATACCTTTAACAGTGAGCAAGTCCGGATCTCCCGGACCTGCCCCTACTAAAGTCAGTTTTGGTTGGTTATTTGTCCGCATGAGCTAATTCTTGTTTCCTGAAAGCATCAGCTTTTTGGTAAAAAGCCTGCGCATCGTTTAAAAACGACTTTGCAAATGCCTCAGATGGTTTATTATTCTTAATTTGATAAACGAGATCAGGAAAAGATGAGTTTAGTGTTATCTTACCTGTTGCGACAAAAACCTCCTCAAACTGGTTAATGATACTTGCTTGGGTATTGGTTTTTTTATTTTCTGCCGTCAATAATGCCTTAGCGGTATTTACCAACGACGTATATGACTGATATATACTATCTGCCCATTTTCCTTCTTCTAAAGAAAATTGTGCTTTTTCAATTTTTTCTTCACTTTCAAACAACAGCGTAGCTACCAAGTCGATCACAACTCCGGCACACTCTCCAACTCCTACTTCCTGAACATATCTCTTATCATGTCCCCAATCTACAAAATCGTCTTCAGTCAGGTTATCGGTATCCGACAAAGGTTTTAGAAAATCGTAAAAATAGATTTTCTCTTTTCTATCGTAATACGCTAAAAAGTCTTCTTCTTTCTCTTTGTTTTGCTGATAATCATCCAAGATCAAACGCAAAGCCTGTGGCCCTCTTTTGGAAGGGATTTTTATCACTTTATCAGAAAATCTTCCTTCTCCATTTCCAAGGACTCCACCACCCAACAAAATCTGAAGTGCCGGTGCTACCAATTTATCTTTGGTTCTGATCGACATTCCCTGAAAACCTATATGTGCCATGTTGTGTTGTCCACATGCATTCATACAACCACTGATCTTAATGGCTATCTCGCGATTGTCTTTATACTGAGGATATTCTTCATCCAACACTTTTTCCAGTACATCGGCTATTCCCGTACTGCTCGCAATTCCTAGATTACAAGTATCTGTTCCCGGACAAGCCGTAATATCTACTGTAGAATTATACCCTAGTTCGGTAAAGCCCATTTCTTTCAGCTCTAAATAGAACAACGGCAACAATTCTTCTTTTACATGACGGATCAAAATATCCTGACGCAAGGTCAACCTGAGTTCATCAGCTGCATATTTTTTAATCAAAGCAGCCAGTTTTCTTGCTTTATCTGTATAGAAATCACCTAGCTTCACTTTGATACCGATGGCGTAAAATCCTTTTTGTTTTTGTTCAGAAACATTAGAAGCTCTCCACTTTTCGTAGCCTTCAACGTCTTTCAATTCCACTTTTGGAACCTGTATGTTATCTAAAAAGGTATGGTCGGGTTCAAAACCGCTATCATCTATCGGATATGACTGGTAAGCTAGTGCAATTTTTTCTTTTTCAACCAATTCTAAAAACGCTTCTAAACCAATATCCTTAACCAGGAATTTCATTCTTGCTTTTAAACGTTTCGAGCGCTCCCCATGTCTATCAAAAATCCTCAAGACACTTTCTATAAACGGTATGATCTGATCTGTTGGTAAAAACTCATAGACCACATCGGCATGTCTCGGTTGAGAACCCAAACCACCACCTAATAATACTCTAAAACCTTTTTCTCCGTCTTTTATCTTCGGAATAAACCCTAAGTCATGGATATAAGCCAAGGCCGTATCAGAATCTGAAGAAGAGAAAGACATCTTGAACTTTCTTCCCATTTCCTGACAAATAGGGTTCCGCAAAAAGAAACGGAATGCTGCATCGGCATACGGAGTCACATCAAAAGATTCGTCAGGGTCTATACCCGCTTCCGGACTTGCCGTAACATTACGAACCGTATTTCCGCATGCTTCACGCAATGTTACATCATTTTTTTCAAGTTCTGCCCAAAGCTCAGGAGTCCTGTCTAAACTCACATAGTGAATCTGAATATCCTGACGGGTTGTAATATGCAATCGCCCGCGTGAATACTCATCAGAAACATCAGCAATACGCAATAGCTGATCACCTGTTACCTTTCCGTAGGGCAACTTTATACGAACCATCTGAACGCCTTGTTGACGCTGACCGTAAACACCACGTGCCAAACGCAAACTCCTAAAGCGTTCTTCATCTACTTTTCCCTCTCTAAAAAGACGAATTTTCTTCTCTAATTCTATAATATCTCTTTCTACAACGGGATTCTCAATCTCTGTTCTAAAACTTTGCATATTTTCAAGTTTTCATTATTTGCAATGTTGTTATCTTCCTTTATTACCTGAAAAACAACTTTCTTTAATGCCTTACTTTCCCCACTTTATTTTCTCCCATATCCTTTCATGGAAAAAATAAAGGGTCATTTTCGTGATCAATTCTATAAAGCCTATGGACAATGCCAATGTTAAAGTACCTGTAACAAGCCAAGAGATCACGATCGTATCTAAAGTACCAATAATCCTCCAGCTCACTGATTTGGCAATGCTTCTGCTTATTTTTTCTGATGAAGCGATTTTTGCCTTCTGTTTGTTGCGGTTTCCTTCTAATACTTTATCCAAAATCATAGTCCATCAATTTTATTACTCTACTTAATCGATAGGTTAATAGAATTAAAAGACGAAAGTAATACTTAATTCCTAAAAAACAAACCATTTTTAAGAATTTTAACTACTTAACGCCTGCTGAAGGTCATTTATAACATCTTCAACATTTTCAAGACCTACAGAAACACGTACAAGTCCGTCGGAAATGCCCACTTCCATCCTGTCTTCCTCAGAAAGTTTGCTATGCGTAGTTGATGCAGGATGTGTCACTATGGTTCTGGTATCACCCAAATTGGCCGAAAGCGAACACATTTTGATGTTATTCAGAAATTTTCTACCGGCTTCCACACCGCCTTTTACTTCAAAAGCTACGATGCTACCACCTTGTTTCATTTGCTTTTTAGCAACCTCATACTTCGGATGTGATTTCAAAAATGGATATTTTACCCAATTTACATGTTCGTTACTTTCCAAAAACTCAGCTACTTTCAGTGCATTTTCACAATGCCGATCGACCCTTACTGCCAAGGTCTCCAAACTTTTTGACAACACCCAGGCGTTAAAAGGCGAAAGTGACGGACCGGTATTGCGTGAAAAAAGATAAATCTCCCTGATCAAATCTGATGGGCCAACAGCTACACCCCCCAAAACACGGCCTTGTCCGTCGATCAATTTTGTAGCGGAATGCACAACGATATGCGCGCCAAAATCGAGTGGTTTTTGCAAATAAGGGGTTGCAAAGCAATTATCGATAACCAAAATAAGATTGTGCTTTTTGGCAATAGCCCCCAAATATTCCAAATCCAACACATCCACACCAGGATTGGTTGGGGTTTCAGCAAAAAGTATTTTTGTATTGGGCTGAATGAATTTTTCAATATCCTCGACCTCATTTGCTTTAAAATAAGATGTTTCTATATTCCACTTTGGAAGGAATTTGGTAAACAAGGCATGTGTTGAACCAAAAACCGATCGACAAGACACTATATGATCACCGCTATTCAACAAAGCAGCAAAGGTTGAAAAAACTGCCGACATTCCGGTCGCAAAAGCATATCCGGCCTCTGCACCTTCCATCTTGCAGATCTTTTCTACAAATTCTGTCGTATTCGGATTGGTAAACCGACTGTAGAGGTTTCGCTCTTTCTCTTCTGCAAACGAAGCTCTCATATCTTCAGCATCTTCAAAAACAAAACTTGAAGACAGGTATATGGGTGCGGAATGTTCTAAAAATTCAGATCGTTCAATTTGTGTTCTGATCGCTTCGGTTTCAAAATTCTTTTTGCTCATTATTTTAACTTGTTGTTTTTATTTTTTTGGCGAATACACGGATTCGCCCCCTACTGTTATCCACGTTCTGCCAATTTCAGGATATCACCAAAAACACCCCTTGCGGTTACTGCCGCACCGGCACCAGCTCCTTGGATCACAATAGGTCGGTCACCATAGGATTCGGTATAAATCTCAAAAATGGAATCGGCTCCTTTTACCTGCCCCAACACACTTGTTGAAGGCACAGAAACCAGTTTCACGTCCAATTCTCCCTTGTCTTGCTGAAGATCGCCGTGCAAATCGCCTACATAACGTAAAACGTGTCCTTCCTCCTGTTCATTTTTTATTTGCTGATAAGGTTCATCGAACTGTTCGAGGCTTTGTAAAAATTCCGGCACTTCTTTATCCCGAAGTCCTTCGGGCACCAAATTCTGGATATTTACATCTTCAAATTCATTATGAAGATCGAGCTCCCTTGCTAAAATAAGCAATTTCCTGCCTACATCATTTCCGTAAAGGTCTTCTCTCGGATCGGGTTCTGTAAATCCATTGTCGATCGTATCCTTTAAAATCTCGTTAAATGATTTTTCTTCTGAAGAAAAACGATTGAACAAATAACTCAAGGTTCCTGAAAAGACACCGCGAATCCGTGTGATGTTTTCCCCGGAAAGGTGTAATATCCTGATAGTATCTATCAACGGAAGCCCCGCCCCAACATTGGTTTCGTATAAATATTGTTTCTGATTTTTCTCTAACAAGGCTCTTAGCTCCTTATAAAAATCAAAACTCAAGGTATTG
This sequence comes from Galbibacter kalidii, assembly GCF_026241135.1. Classification (GTDB taxonomy): domain Bacteria; phylum Bacteroidota; class Bacteroidia; order Flavobacteriales; family Flavobacteriaceae; genus Galbibacter. The sequence continues at coordinate 109,742 of NZ_JAPFGA010000004.1, read as the reverse complement.
GCAATTTTATTGGACGATACCAAATCGAAGCCATTTTCAACCAATGTTCCATAATTTTCAACAAATTCACTGCTCGCTGTATTGTCGATAGCCACTAGGTTTTCCAAATGGTGTTCTTTTGCAAAATCAATCACATGCTGAATATCCGATACGGTTTCACTTTTTTGAATCTCATCTTTCCAAACTGCATCGATGCCTTTTTTATCCAATAGTAATTTTCGGGAATTGGCAACCGCAAAAATATTGAGTTTTATCTTCTTACGTTCTTCAATATTTGCCGCTGATGTAAGCACTTGATCGATCAAGGTACCGCCTACCAATCCATGACCGAAAATGGCGATGTTAACTTTCTTTGAAATTTCAAAAATCTCCCCATGAATTACATTCAGTGCTTTGTGCAATTCTGAATGTTTCACTACCAAACTCACATTCTTCCCGGTAACGGTGTTGTTGAAAAGGATGGGCACCACTTGGTTTTTGATAAGTGCGTTGTAAGGTTTATGGAAACTACTCAAATCCAAACCAATAATCGAGATCACAGAGACATCATCTACCACAGAGATCTTATTGACATCTTTGGAGTAAAAATCGCTTTCAAACTCTTTTTCCAGTTCAATAACCGCCTCGGTAGCATCTTCTGCATTGACCACCAAACCGATTCCCCTTTCCGAAGAACCTTGGGAAATTATACTCACACTGATGTCTTTCTTTCCAAGCGCATTAAAAATACGCGCATCGACTCCGGCTTTCCCCAACAATCCACGTCCTTCAAGGTTGACTAAGGCCACATTTTCCAAAACTGACAAGGATTTGGTGCCTTTTTTCTTCGGATGGGCTGTAATCAAAGTCCCTTCATTATCGTGGTCGAAGGTGTTTAAAATCCGCAGCGGAATATTCTTTTCAAGTAGCGGAATAATGGTTTTTGCATGCAAGATTGTTGCCCCAAAATTGGCCATCTCATTCGCTTCGTTAAAAGAAAGCTCTTCGATTCGCTGTGCTGTAGGCACCAAGTCGGGATTGGCGGTAAAAATACCATCCACATGTGTAAAACTTTGCAATTCCCCTGCATCCAAGAAATTGGCCAACAAAGAAGCCGTATAGTTGCTTCCGTTTCTTCCCAAAGTGGTCGTTTCGTTTTTTTCGTTAGAACCGATAAAACCGGTAACGATATTAACCGTTGCTCCATTATGTTCAGAAAAGTGTGATACTATATTTTTCTTAGACAATTTCTCCAATGGTTGTGCATTCCCAAAAGCAGTATCTGTTTTTATCAGTTTTCGGGAATCGGTAAAGTTGGCTTTGATCCCTTTTTCCTTTAGTATCTCTGTGAGTAATTTAGCTGAAATAATCTCTCCCTGTGCCAGCACTTCATCTTTCACCTTGGCACTGTAGTCGCCCAACAAGCTTATACCGGAAAACAGTTTTTCAAGTTTTTCAAACTCGGCTGAAAGGTCTAAATTTTCATAACCCTCTGTTTGGTATTTTTTAAACGCTTCAAACAAATGCTGGTAATCCTGATTTCTGGAAGCAGTATCTAAAATACTTTCCAACTCGTCCGTAGCATTATTTCTTGCAGAAACCACCACTGCGATTCGTTCACCATCCTTTACCTTTTTGGTTATAATATCAACTACATTATTGATCCCTTTGCCATTGGCCAGGGATTTTCCTCCAAACTTTAAAACTTTCATCTTGTTATCTTTAAGAGACGATTCAAAAATGCCTCCGATCAATTTTTCTAACTGTTCATATTCTATTAAAAAGGCGTCATGCCCGTGTACCGAAATAATCTCTCCGTATCGCACACGATCGCTTGCCTGTGCCAGCTGCTTGTGTGTTTCCCTATTTTCTTCCGCAGTAAAAAAGAGATCGGAACTCACCCCGATAATATGTACATTGGCCTGAATGGACTCCAACACATTAAAGTGCTCCGGCCTCTCTCGGGTTACATCGATGGTTTTCAAGAGCTGATTCATCAATTTATAGGCCGACAGCTGAAAACGTTCCTGTAATTTTTTTCCGTGGTGCAACAACCAACTCTCCACATTAAACACCTGAAGTTCGTCGTTGGTCGTTCGCTTGAAACGTTCTTTAAACGACTCCGGAGTACGGTAACACAACATCGCGTGCATACGTGCATCGTGTACCGGTTGTTTGGAGTTGACCAAAAATTGTCCTTGTATCTGGCAATTGGCAATCAACCAGTCGGTCGATTTCCAATCGGTTGCCACAGGAATGAAATGTTGGGTTATATCCGGTTTTAAAGCTGCCATTTCCCATGCAATTCCTCCTCCCAAAGAGCCACCGATAAGTGCGTACAATTCTGTTACCTTCAATTTTTCCAATCCCAATAAAAAGATTCGGGCAACATCACGGGCTACAAAATCTTTGTAATTGTCAATGATAAAACCATCATAGCCGTTCCCGGGAATATTAAGTGCGAGAACGGTGTATTTATCTGTATCGATTGCCTTTCCTTCTCCTATCAGGTCTTTCCACCAGCCATCTTCTCCACTTACATTCGAATTCCCCGTAAGCGCATGATTTACCATCACAATTGGCGCCGAATGCAAAGGCCGACCAAAAAGCTGGTAGGACAGGTTCAAATCCTGTGTCACACCGCTTAGCGTGGTGAAATTCTCAAGTGATATGTGCAATAATTCGTTTTTCAACTTTTATTTTTTATTTCTATGTTTTCTTATCCCTATTTTGGAAATTCGGTAAATACAATCATTAGCATATCGTTAAAAAAGTAATCAATTCGGATACTTTTACTTCTATGTATATGATGTTAAAAAGAAAGTTGTAAAAACTACGGGAAGTAATTTCAACGTTATCTATCCCTGTCCTGAAATAAATTCAGTACTAAGAGTAGAATGTAGCACCTTCTTATCCCCTCCCCGGCCCTTCCGACTTAGTCGGAGAGGGAGCCAAAAACTCCCCTCCTTCGGAGGGGTTAGGGGGAGGAACAAGGGTTGCTAAGGCATCATCAGGTCTATTCCTTCCGCCTTTCTTGATAACATCTCAGTATTTGCGTGAACATTAAGTGAGTTGCTTCTTGGCCACTCAACTTACACTAAGTCAAAGATTCAGAAATAATATTTGATTTTCCAAATCTTCTACTTGTAATCTACTATTAATGAACTTGTTTAACCGAGTTCAAGGAAAAGGCTTCCTTTACCTTGTCCACATAATCCAGTTTTTCCCAAGTGAACAATTCCACTTCTTTTTCTATCCTTCCGTTATACGGAGATTCAAAAACCTTGGTCACTACTTTTGGTTGTTTCCCCATATGTCCGTATGCAGCCGATTCCAAATAGATCGGATTGCGCAATTTTAAACGTTCTTCAATGGCAAACGGACGCAAATCAAACAACTCTCTTACTTTGGTGGCGATTTCTCCGTCAGACAAAGGTACTTTTGAAGTTCCGTAGGTGTTTACAAAAATTGATGTAGGTTCTACTACACCAATTGCATAACTTACCTGAACCAATACTTCATCAGCCACTCCGGCTGCTACTAAGTTTTTAGCAATGTGTCGGGCCGCATAAGCTGCACTTCTGTCTACTTTACTCGGGTCTTTTCCACTAAATGCGCCACCACCGTGTGCTCCTTTACCTCCGTAGGTGTCCACAATAATCTTTCTTCCCGTAAGTCCTGTATCGCCATGTGGACCTCCTATAACAAATTTCCCGGTTGGGTTTATATGATACTTTATCTGATCGTTGAACAATTTCTGAATGTATTCCGGTAATTGTTTTACAACACGCGGAATCAATATCTCCAGAATATCCTTCTTGATTTTGTTCAACATTTTTTCATCGTCGTCATCAAACTGATCGTGTTGTGTGGAAATCACAATGGTATCGATCCGCTGCGGAACATTATCATCAGAATATTCGATTGTAACCTGCGCTTTGGCATCAGGACGCAAATAGGTTATTTCTTTTCCTTCTTTACGCAAATCTGATAAGGCAATCAAAATTTTATGCGATATATCCAAAGCCAAGGGCATGTAATTCTCGGTTTCCTTGGTCGCATAGCCGAACATCATCCCTTGGTCACCGGCTCCCTGTTCTTCTTTAGTAGCGCGATCGACTCCCTGGTTGATCTCTTTGGACTGTTCATGTATCAGCGAAATAACACCACAAGAATCCCCACTGAACTGATAAGCTCCTTTTGTGTATCCAATTTTATTGATCACTTGCCGTGCAATGTTCTGCACATCGAGATAGGTGTGACTTTTCACCTCTCCGGCCAAAACCACCTGTCCGGTAGTAACCAAGGTTTCACACGCGACCTTACTTTCAGGATCAAATGCTAAAAAATGATCTAAAAGGGCATCGCTTATCTGATCTGCGACCTTATCCGGATGTCCTTCGCTTACGGACTCCGATGTAAATAAATACGCCATAATTTTCTTTAATCTTCTACTTTATAGAACTGGGAAAGAATTTTGACAGGTGCGTCTAAAGAAGTGATTACTGCTTTAGCTCTTTTTTTACGAGGTGGCAATCAGTCAAATCTTTCCTCAAAATTCTGATTGCAAATGTACTAATAAGATTGAAACTTAAAAACGTTTAACCGATTTTTTTAAAAGGATGGTATCTCCTCAAAATTATTTTTCATCAAACGGGCATATCTCGTATATTTACCTAAATTTATCTTTTAAAAAACAAATCGTCCATGCACGTTGCAATAGCAGGCAATATAGGAGCCGGAAAAACCACCTTAACCCGATTATTATCTAAACATTATAAATGGGAAGCACATTTTGAAGATGTTGTGGATAACCCGTATCTGGATGATTTCTATACGAAAATGGAACGCTGGAGCTTCAATTTGCAAGTCTACTTCCTCAACAGCCGCTTCCGTCAAATACTGGAAATCCGGGAAAGTGGAAAAAAGATCATTCAGGACAGGACCATCTATGAGGATGCTTATATTTTTGCTCCCAACCTGCATTCCATGGGCTTGATGACCAACAGGGACTTCAACAATTATTCTTCTTTGTTTGAATTGATGGAAAGTTTGGTGCAATCGCCCGACCTGATTATTTACCTTCGAAGTTCGATTCCGAATTTGGTCAATCAGATCCACAAACGCGGACGCGAATATGAAAATTCGATCTCTATTGATTACCTAAGTCGGCTGAACGAACGTTACGAAGCCTTTATCCATGGATATGACAAAGGAAAGCTACTTATCGTTGATGTGGACAAATACAATTTTGTGGACAATCCGGAAGACCTGGGAGAGATTATCAATATGATCGATGCAGAAATAAACGGTTTGTTTTAACGTGCATGAATAATGCTTGGCACAGAAAACATTTCCGCTCTATCCTATTGCTTCAGTTTTTATAGAACAACAATGATTCTAAATAAAAGAAGCTAAAAACATTGATGACAACGCTTTTAGCTTCTCAAAACTACCCCAAGTTACCCACATCCTACTCATTAATTGTGGGCAACAGTTTCTGTTACAAATTTAATCATATTTTTTTGATATACAATGATTTAGGCTGAAAAATTTACTTTCACCCTCTTCGGGATAACAGAAAACCAGAGGTTATTCCTTTTTCTTTAGTTCTTCTACTTTAGCCTGAATTTCTTCAGCATTTCCCTCAACCACCTTTTCTTCGGTCACGGTTTCTCCATCAACTGTTTTTGTAATAGTTATCACTGCTTTAGTTTCTTCTTCATCTACAGCACTCGTTTGAACTCTTATCTCTTTTTGAAGGATATCTTTGGAGTTGGCCACTATTTCATCTGAGCCATGTCCGCCCAAAATAGGCGCAATAACCAATCCTACTAAACAGGTGAGTTTTATCAGAATATTCATAGACGGTCCTGAGGTATCTTTAAACGGATCTCCAACCGTATCTCCGGTCACTGCCGCTTTGTGTGCATCCGAACCTTTGTAGGTCATCTCACCATTGATCTCCACTCCGGCTTCAAACGATTTTTTGGCATTGTCCCATGCCCCTCCAGCATTGTTTTGGAAAATCGCCCACATTACTCCGGACACACAAACTCCTGCCATATATCCACCAAGGGGTTCAGGACCAAAAACTGCTCCAATAATAATAGGGGTAATAATGGTCAACAATCCGGGCAAAAGCATTTCCCTTAACGCAGCTTTGGTTGAAATTGCCACACATTTCCCATATTCAGGAGTGGCAGTTCCTTCCATAATTCCGGGGATTTCTTTAAACTGTCGTCTTACTTCCTGTACCATTTCCATAGCCGCTTTTCCAACGGATTTCATCGCTAAAGCTGAAAACACTACAGGAATCATTCCTCCTACAAAAAGAGCCGCCAACACATCAGCTTTAAAAATATTGATACCATCAATTCCGGTAAAAGTAACATAGGCCGCAAACAACGCCAAGGCCGTCAATGCAGCAGAAGCAATGGCAAAACCTTTCCCTACGGCTGCGGTAGTATTTCCTACGGAATCCAATATATCGGTGCGTTCCCTTACTTCCGGCTCCAATTCACTCATTTCGGCAACACCTCCGGCATTATCGGCAATCGGCCCGAAAGCATCGATAGCCAATTGCATCGCCGTTGTAGCCATCATAGCCGAAGCCGCTATCGCTACTCCGTAAAATCCTGCAAATTCATAAGAACCATAAATAGCCGCTGCAAACAACAATACCGACCAAAACGTTGATCTCATCCCTACGGCAAGACCGGCAATAATATTTGTTGCCGCCCCGGTAGAACTGTTTTGCACAATATCCAATACAGGCTTCTTACCCAAACTGGTATAAAAAGAAGTCACAACTGATATCAATGCTCCCACGGCCAAACCGATGCAAGCCGACAAAAATACATTTATCGAAGGAATGGCTACCGTTTCAGTACTTCCAAAAAATTTCATATTCATGGTTTCGGGCAACATATAATCTATCAAGAAGTAACTCGCCACCAATGTAAGGGCGATAGCGCCCCAATTACCCATATCCAATGCTTTTTGAACCTGAGGTTCTTTTGCGTCATTATTAGAAATTCTCACTAGAAGAGTCCCTATGATAGAAGCCAAAATACCCACTCCGGCAATAACCAAAGGAAGTAAAATAGGTCCCATATTATTAAAAGCATCAGTAAAAGGTGTATCAATACTCATATCGCGAATGACATAATTCCCCAACACCATTGCGGCTAACACTGTAGCAACATACGATCCAAATAAATCAGCTCCCATTCCGGCTACATCACCTACATTATCTCCCACATTATCGGCAATCGTCGCCGGGTTTCTGGGATCATCTTCCGGGATTCCGGCTTCAACTTTTCCTACTAAGTCGGCTCCTACATCGGCAGCTTTGGTATAGATTCCACCACCAACACGGGCAAAGAGTGCGATAGACTCGGCTCCCAGCGAAAATCCGGCAAGCGCTTCAAGAACCACAGTCATATTATTATAAAAAGAACCTTCTTGCCCCATGAATTGTCCAACAAAAATCATAAAAAACAGACTGAGCCCCAATACCGCCAATCCGGCAACACCAAGCCCCATAACGGTACCTCCTCCAAAAGAAACCTTTAAGGCTTGAGGTAAACTCGTTTTTGCGGCTTCAGTTGTTCTGGCATTAGCTTCGGTAGCGATTCGCATCCCGATATTCCCTGCCAATGCTGAAAAGACAGCTCCGATAACAAAAGCCGGAACGATCATCCAACTCGTAGTATCAACAAAGGATGAAACAGCAAACAGCGCAATAGAAGCAACGATGACAAATATGAGTAACAGGCGATATTCAGCATGCAAAAAGGCTAAGGCTCCTTCTTTTATACTTTTTGAAATAGATTGCATTTTTTCATTCCCGGCAGCTTGTTTTTTAACCCAAACTGCTTTTACACCCATAAAAATAAGGCCAAGAATGGCCATTACAATAGGTACGTAGATAATATTAGATTCCATATTAAAAGGTTCGTTAGTAAATAAGTTTCGGATAAATGTAAGAAAACCACTAGAATAAAAAAAGCAATAACTTTTCGGTTATTGCTTTCTCTATAATTTAAATATGAACTCGTTTAAACAAGTTCTATTTGTTTTCCTCTATTGGATACTTACCTTTTCTTTTGGTATATCGCTACTCTTAAAACGTTCGATACACTTTACAACGATATCTTTGGCCTCATTAACATCGCCCCATCCACCGATAGACACTTTCTTTTTCTCCAAATCTTTATACACTTGGAAGAAGTGCTCTATTTCCTTGATCAAATGCGGATTCAATTCGCTCAAATCGCTTACCCTATTTGATATCGGGTCTGAAATCGGCACACAGATTACTTTTTCATCCGGTCCTTTTTCGTCTTCCATATGGAATACTCCGATTGGCTTTACTTCCATCACACATCCCGGAAAAGTAGGCTCGGTAACCAACACCAACACATCCAGGGGATCCCCGTCCAATGCCAATGTTTCAGGCACAAAGCCGTAATCGGCAGGATACATCATCGAAGAAAAAATCATACGGTCGTATCGTATCTTCTTCAATTTAAAATCGTATTCATATTTATTTCTGCTCCCTTTTGGGATCTCAATTAATACATCAAAAGATTCTATTTGATCTGAACTCATCTTGTTTTGTTTTTCTTTTTAAACTATGAACTCATTTAAACTTTTCTCAATTGGCTGAAAAAATGCCCTTTTTGCACCATATTCGTCTTTTCCTCACCACGTAGCTATGGCTATGCGGCTCAAAAAAGCCTTCATATGGAACAAAAATCATCATTTTTCGCTTCAATCAAAAAAGTTTAGACGAGTTTTATGTGTTATTGACTGACTTCATTTCACTAAACACACATAAAACTTACATTTTAAGGACTGCAAAAGTAGTCAAATATCGCTATATAGGCAATGAATGAAAGGATTTAGTTTGTTGAATCTTTGCCAAAAGTCTTCCCCCAACCCCTCCAAAGGAGAGGAGTTAACCGTTTTTCCCATTCCACGAACGTGATATTAACAATTCCCTAAAAAGAAAATTCAAAATTCCCAGTGATGGAGAACGGACGGGCATCGGGAAGGTCTAAATAATTTCCGCGGAAGTTAAAGTCGATACGAATAACTTTAAAAATATTCCCCACCCCAAAAGAATACTCATAATACACTTCGTCTGTCGGAGCAAGAAGCACCGCTCCCGTAGGTGCACTCAAAGCCCTGTTGGCGTCTGAAAGTTCTCCCCAAACGGCTCTGAATCCTACAATCTCCCTCAAGTTCAATTTTTTCAGGAAAGGAATTCTGGAAAACAATTTCCCATTAAAATTGTGTTCGATCTGTCCGGAAACATAAGTATCGGTCACAAATTCGTAAAAATTCAAGTTCGGGAAGGTGTTGAATATCGAAAAATAAGTTTGGTTCCCCGGAATGGGGCTAAGCAAACCAAGTGGCACTTCCCCAAAGGTTTTCCCGGCTTCAACCGTAGTGATTGTTCGTCCCAATCCACCCAATTGAAAAGGCTGTCTGTAGTAAAATTGCCACTTTTCATATTCAAAATCACTTTCAAGAAATCCTCTCAAACCAGTAGTGTACATCAAATATAAGCGTGCATAATTACTACTCAAAATTGTTCTTTCCACCCCATACCCGGTTGTTTTTCTGCCTGGTGTTACGTCCAATGAGAGATTGACATCAAATTGTTTAACCTGACTTGAAATTCCGTCAGGGGCTTCCGGATTTACATAATCAAGGTTAAAATCATTCGGGAGAGCGGATTTTAAAGTTTTAAACGTAGCTCCGGTTTTAAAGGTTACATTCTTTAGAAATTCATATTCAATCCCTACTGTTGTTAGGTTGATATCTGTAAGCGTTGTGTTACTTCCCGCCGTAAATACAGCCGATGAGGCAAAACTTCTCCCCAAGACATCAGCAGAAGATGTCAGACTTACCCCTAATTGTTCAATATCCCTTCTTGTTCCTGCGGAAACGATCAGTCGGTTCCTTCTGTCTAATAACCATTTCCCCGAAAATCCGTATTTCATCTTTTTGTCTTTGAATCCGTAGGCGACATACCCTTCTAATCGCCAAGGATCGTTCGGACCAAAATAGGTGCGTCCGCCACCGCGTAAACGAACACCTTCAGCATCGTTATAACCAAAGGTTGAATAAATGGGTCCGTAATCAAAATTTATCTGAGGAAACTCGACATAACCCGAAACCAATATCGTAGCGAGATCATATAGACGTCTGAATTTAGGTACGGTTTTAAGTGTATCCAGCATGGTATACACCCCTTTTTCGTCTTCATTCAGTTTCTCCAGACGATTTTCATCCCAAAAGGAGTCGTCTCTGTTGTAGACAAGTTCGTTATACGGATCGACCTTTTGCTTATAAAAACTTTTAGGTTTTTCTTCGTCGAAGACATAATTATCATAAACCGTCGTCCGTTTTCCATAAAGTCCTTTTGATTCTTCCTTATCCCGAAAACTAAAATCACTCAACAGATAATCCTTTTTCAAAAGGAAAACAGAGTCGTTCAAGACATCAAATTCCTGTTCAATATACAGTTCTTTTATCCAATTTAAGTTGGCGCTTTTAGATACTTGCATATTGATATCCTTTACTGCAAAAGTGGTATCGTTTACCCAAAAGTAGCCTTTAAATGTCAGTTCATTTGTCCGTCTCGGGTAATAAGTAATATTATAACACCATTTATCATCTACATATGCACTATCTGAAAGGACATAGTTATATACATCGACTCCTGTTTTTGAAAGCGGGCTCACAAAACTCTTGTCGAAAAGCTTAATATAATTATTGTAGATGTTATAATCGGCATAAAGGTCTTTTACAAAAGCCGTAATACTCTGATTCGTACTGAAACCTGAATTTTTGTTCCCTTTCAGTTTTTCTATCTTCTCGTTTAAATTGTTGTCGCCATATACTTCAGCTATCGATTCGTTGATGAAAATAGGCAAATACGTTTTTCCGGTAACATTAGAAGTATCGACCTCATCAAAGATGAATTCCATTCCTTTGAAGAGTTTTCTGTTCATAAAAGCACTGTCGATGGTATTGAAATCGAATTCTATCTTCTCATACTTATCATACTTATACTGATCGAACAAGTAGATTCCATTTTGCCTTTTTTTCGCCCAAACTTTTTTCAATATCGCTATTGCCGGATTGTCCTTCTTCGGTCGTTTCCCTACATAAAGCACGACCTCGTCCAATTCCTCCCCCTCAGTAAGCATGACTTCCATATCGTAATTCACTTTTTTCTCCAAGTCTATTTCTTGAGCAGTATATCCCAGTAAACTTACCGAAAGCACATCATAGGTAGTGTCCGATTCAAGGTAAAAACGACCTTCTTCGTTGGTGATCGTCCCTTCAGTAGAGTTTTGAAACATGACATTTGCATAAGGAATCACCGCTCCAAAATCATCTACGACCACTCCACTCACCTTTGTTTGAGAAAAAAGGGTAGCTGAAAAGAACAATATGGTCAATAAAAATACCTGTTTCATCTGTTCATATTTATTGCTTTTTAAAGGTCAGATGGAATTATGCACATACATTATGTTTTATTAATTGAGTTCGTGAACCTTCGGTTTCGCCATTAGACATATCGGTTGGTATCAACTCAATTGTTATGCTCATTTTATAAAAAAGAAAACTTCACCAGCTAATATATAGCCGATGAAGTTATAATAACGTAAAGAACCTATTATTTGTATAAAACTTTTTTAACAGCTTTAACAACATCGCCTGCATTAGGCAACCATTCTTCGAATAAAACAGGAGAATATGGTGCCGGTGTATCTGCAGTATTTATTTTTTCAATCGGAGCATCCAAATAATCAAATGCCTGTGACTGTACTTGATATGTAATTTCTGTAGCCACATTTCCAAAAGGCCAAGCCTCTTCAAGAATAACCAATCTGTTTGTTTTCTTAACTGATTTCAATATCGTATCGTGATCCATCGGACTAACAGTTCTTAAATCGATGATTTCACAACTGATACCTTCTTTTTCCAGTTCGTCGGCTGCTTTGTAGGCTTCTTTAATAATCTTACCAAAAGAAACAATCGTCACATCATTCCCCTCTCTTTTGATGTCGGCAACCCCAAGCGGAAGTGTATATTCATCTTCTGGCACTTCTCCTTTATCTCCGTACATCTGCTCAGATTCCATAAAAATCACAGGATCGTTATCCCGTATAGCCGATTTCAACAATCCTTTTGCATCATAAGGATTTGAAGGAACTACTACCTTAAGCCCGGGACAGTTGGCAAACCAATTTTCAAAAGCCTGTGAGTGGGTTGCGCCCAACTGACCTGCAGATGCCGTAGGTCCGCGAAAAACAATCGGACAATTGAACTGTCCGCCAGACATCTGTCTTATTTTAGCAGCATTATTGATAATTTGATCAATTCCAACCAAAGAGAAGTTAAAGGTCATAAACTCTATAATAGGTCTATTTCCATTCATTGCCGACCCAACTCCAATTCCTGCAAAACCAAGTTCAGAAATAGGTGTATCCAATACACGATCTGCTCCAAACTCGTCCAACATTCCTTTAGAAGCTTTGTACGCACCGTTATATTCTGCTACTTCTTCTCCCATTAAATATATTGTATCGTCCTTGCGCATTTCTTCGCTCATCGCCTCGCATACTGCTTCTCTAAACTGAATTGTTCTCATCTATTTTATATTGATATTATTTTAGTCCTTTTTTTGGCATAGCAAAAATAGTAATTCTAAAATAACTATTTCAAGAAGATTTGAATAAAAAAATATTATGCGCGCATAGCATATTTTATAAAATATCAGTATCTTCGTAGCACATTTATTAAAATCACAATAAAATACCTGAAATATGAAGATATTAGTGTGTATTAGCCATGTGCCAGACACTACATCAAAGATAAATTTTACTGATGGAGACACCAAGTTTGATACAAATGGTGTGCAATTTGTTATAAATCCGAATGACGAATTTGGTTTAACACGTGCTATGTGGTTCAAAGAGAAACAAGGCGCTACCGTTACTGTGGTCAGTGTTGGTGAAGCTGAGACCGAACCCACCCTTAGAAAAGCTTTGGCCATAGGAGCCGACGAGGCTATTAGGATTAACGCAAAACCAACCGATGGTTTTTTTGTTGCCAAACAACTTGCTGAAATCGCCAAAGATTACGATTTGGTTATCGCCGGAAGGGAATCCATAGACTACAACGGGGGTATGGTACCCGGCATGTTGGCTACATTGACCAACGCCAATTATGTAAACAATTGTATCGGTTTGGAAGTTGAAGGTGAAAACGCTACTGCCATCCGTGAAATAGACGGTGGGAAAGAAACCCTTAAAACCACATTGCCGCTAGTTATCGGCGGACAAAAAGGTTTGGTTGAAGAAAGCGACCTTAAAATCCCAAACATGCGTGGTATTATGATGGCCCGTAAAAAAACCTTGAATGTAGTAGAACCTACCGATAGTGCCAACACCACTCAAGCAGTAAAGTTTGAAAAACCGGCGCCAAAAGGAGAGGTAAAACTTGTTTCGCCTGATAATCTGGACGAACTGGTAAACTTACTTCACAACGAAGCCAAAGTAATATAAAATTAGAAATACGAAGTTTGAAATAAGAAGATATGACGTAGTTAACTAAGAAGAGTAACTTACCAAAGCGTCACTTTTAAATTTTCAACTTCATAACTTTTAACTCAAAAATATATGTCTGTTCTTGTTTATACTGAAACGGAAAACGGAAAATTCAAAAAAACAGCATTTGAAGTCGCTTCTTACGCTAAAGGAGTGGCTGATATGATAAGTACAACGGTTACTGCCGTAGCCATCAATGCCGATGACACCAGCGAATTGGGAAAATATGGGGTTGACAAGGTACTTTCTGTAAAAAATGATAAACTCAACAATTTCAACGCCAAAGCTTATGCCGATGTGTTAAAACAAGCCGCCGAAAAAGAAGGTAGTAAGGTTGTCGTGGTAAGTTCCAGCGCCGACGCCAAATTCATGGCTCCTGTACTTGCTATCAACCTTGAAGCCGGTTATGCTTCTAATGTTGTTGCTTTGCCTGAAAGCGAAAGTCCATTTAAAGTGAAAAGGACTGCTTTCACCAATAAGGCTTTCAATATCACTGAAATCACTACGGATGTAAAACTTATCGGACTTTCTAAAAATGCCTTTGGACTCAAAGAAAATAGTGCTACGTCCACTGCCGAAGACTTTTCCCCGGCATTAAACGATGCCGATTTCTCTACAGAAGTGGCTTCAATAGACAAAGTAAGCGGAAAAGTAACCATAGCCGATGCAGAAATCGTAGTTTCTGGTGGTCGCGGATTAAAAGGACCCGAAAACTGGGGCATGGTCGAAGAATTGGCCGATGTACTCGGAGCGGCTACCGCATGTTCCAAACCGGTATCGGATATGGGATGGAGACCTCATGGCGAACACGTTGGACAAACTGGAAAGCCTGTAGCAGCCAATCTTTATGTCGCTATCGGGATTTCAGGAGCTATTCAGCACTTGGCCGGGATCAACGCATCCAAGGTAAAACTCGTGATCAACAACGACCCGGAAGCTCCATTCTTCAAGGCAGCAGATTATGGTGTGGTTGGAGATGCCTTTGAAGTGGTACCACAGTTAATCGAAAAATTGAAGGAATTTAAGGCAAATAACGCATAATTTTTGTTAAATTGTGCCCGGAAGGGCTGTCTGAATTTTGGGATAAGCCCAATGATTCAGACAGCCCTTGCTATTTTTAGATGATGTATGAGTTTAGTCAGATTAAACATAAAAGGAATTTCATATAGCCAAACTCAAAATGGTGCTTACGCTTTAATTTTGAACGAAGTTGATGGTGAACGAAAACTCCCTATCGTAATTGGGGCTTTTGAGGCACAATCTATTGCCATAGCATTAGAAAAAGAGATAAAACCGCCAAGGCCGTTGACACACGATCTTTTTAAAAGTTTTGCCGACCGTTTTGACATTGTGGTCAAACAGGTAATTATCCATAAATTGGTCGATGGGGTTTTCTATTCGAGTATTATTTGTGAGCGCGATAAAATCGAAGAGATCATCGATGCCAGGACCAGTGATGCTATTGCCCTTGCCCTCCGATTCAACGCACCAATCTTTACATATAAAAACATATTGGATAAAGCCGGCATCTATCTCAAGTTTTCCTCAAAAGAAGAGAAGGAAGAAAATGAAGATCAAGAAGAAAGTATTATCGTAGATGAAGTGTTGAGTACTGAAGAAAAACCCAAAAAAAGCGACATTTCATACAAAACATATTCACTACAAGAATTGTATAAAATGCTTGACGGAGCCGTCTCCAACGAGGACTATGAAAAAGCGGCCAAGATCAGGGATGAAATCTCCAAAAGAGAACAAAAATAACGCTGTGCAACCAACCGTAACCAAATTAGCATTTTGTTAAACAAAAACGTGTAAACGTGTTGAAAAAAAAACTATCTCTACTCCTGGCTTTATGTTTTACAGCCTTGTTTTTAAATGCCCAGTCTATCCAAAAAAACTGGGAATTATCCAAAGACAACCCGACCACTTCCTCTATCAAAGAGCTCAGTTTTAAAAATGGGGATTTCAGTTTCAACAAAAACGAAGAGCGTTTCAAAGGGAGTTACATCT
This sequence comes from Galbibacter kalidii, assembly GCF_026241135.1. Taxonomy (GTDB): domain Bacteria; phylum Bacteroidota; class Bacteroidia; order Flavobacteriales; family Flavobacteriaceae; genus Galbibacter. The sequence continues at coordinate 94,116 of NZ_JAPFGA010000004.1, read as the reverse complement.
ATCAAAACAACAACCTCATCTTTTATTTCGACATCCCTGCTGATAGTATTGAAAGGTTTAAGGTAAATACGCTTACAGACTCTACACTTGTACTTAAAAATCAAGAAACCGCGCTTCATTTTCAGGTTTCCCAGAAGAACGATGAAGATAACACAATAATTGATACTGCTTCACTTATCCCCAGTCAGGGATTCAGTTTTCAAAGTCTTATACGAGGTATTGTAGGTATGCTGTGCTTACTCCTCATCGCTTTTGTATTCAGCAGCAACAAAAAAGGTATTAACTGGAAAACCGTAGGGATAGGACTGGCTGTACAGTTGATTTTGGCCATTGGCGTACTCGAAATATCCTTTGTTCAAAGTATTTTTGAGTGGATTGGAGGTATTTTTGTCTTGATCCTCGATTTCACCAAGGCCGGAAGCGAATTCCTTTTGGGTGATATGATGAATGAAGACAGTTACGGATTTATATTCGTATTCCAAATACTACCGACCATTATTTTCTTTTCAGCACTCACATCGGTATTGTTCTATTTGGGTATCATTCAAATTGTGGTGAAAGGTATGGCGTGGGCACTTACAAAGCTTTTGGGTATCTCCGGATCTGAAAGTTTATCTGTTGCCGGAAATATTTTCTTGGGGCAAACGGAATCCCCCTTGATGATCAAGGCCTATTTGGAACGCATGACAAGATCAGAGATCTTATTGGTGATGATAGGCGGTATGGCTACTGTCGCCGGTGGGGTGTTGGCTGCCTATATTGGTTTCCTCGGGGGTAACGATCCCGAACTTCGCCTTCAATTTGCAAAACACTTATTGGCCGCATCTGTAATGGCCGCTCCCGGAGCAATTGTTATTTCCAAAATGCTCTATCCGCAGCAAGAAAAAATAGACACCAATGTTGAAGTTTCATCAGATAAAATAGGCGCCAATATCCTGGATGCCATTGCTAACGGAACTACCGAAGGGTTAAAACTGGCCGCAAATGTAGGAGCGATGTTATTAGTTTTTGTCGCTTTTATTGCTATGATCAATCATGTTTTGGGCTGGATAGGTGATTTTACTACGCTCAATTCTGTTTTGGCAGACAATACTCCCTATGAAAAATTCTCTTTGGAGTCCATTCTTGGTTTTGTGTTTGCTCCTCTCATGTGGCTGATCGGTGTTGCCAAGGAAGATATGATGCTTATGGGACAATTACTCGGAATTAAACTGGCTGCTAGTGAATTTGTAGGTTATATACAGTTAGCCGAATTAAAAAACATGAGCAGCATTACACACTTTACATACAACAAATCGGTTATCATGGCGACCTATATGCTCTGCGGATTTGCCAATTTTGCTTCCATCGGGATTCAAATCGGTGGTATTGGCTCTTTGGCGCCGGGGCAGCGAACAACCTTGTCTGAATTTGGGATGAGAGCTGTTTTGGGTGGTTCCCTGGCTTCCTTACTTTCTGCGACTATTGCGGGGATGATTATTGGGTGAAAAGCCCACCCTTAGCTCCTCCCCAAGGGAGGGGGACTTGTTCCGCATCCTGAAGCTTCGGGGCTGATTTTATGGAAGTAAAATCTATGCGCTTGTACAAACTAAACATATTGAACATAAATTGTATCTTTACAATATCTAAAGGATCATCATTATGGATTTACAAGCCGATTTAAAATGGATACACCAAGAACTGGATAAAGTAAAAGATCCTACTTTAATCAAAGTTTTTAAGAATATGTTGAAGTACAGAGAAAAAGTATCGTCAGACCGTATTAGTATCGAGCAATACAACAACGAAATTGATGCGTCTATTAAGCAAATAGAAAGTGGGAAAGTTTACACTCATAAAGAAATGGGAGAACGTATCAAGCAATGGACAAAACAATAATTTGGACACATCAAGCTGATGCAGAACTACACGAAGCTTTCTTAGACCTATTAGAACAATCCGAATCGGTTGAAATCACAACACGAATTATTACAGAAATTTACGAATCGACTTCAATATTAGCTACAAATCCGGAGATTTATAAATTAGATACGCTCAAACAAAACAATAAAGGGAATATTAGAGCTTACGAAAAACACTCTTATAGAATATCCTATCTTATTGAAAAAGAAACTGTATTTATTATTCGGGTGCGTTATGCCATAAAAGAACCTTTAGAATATTAATCAAATCCGAAAATTCCTTCTCATTTTGCGGAAGTAAAACCGGTTCATTTGCTCGAAGTCGGGCGACTTCGAGGAGTAGAGCAACAGAATAAAAAGCTAAAATGAAAAAAGTATACTTTTTAATAATTACCATTCTATTTTTTGTGTTGATATACATTTTTGGAGTTGATAAAACCTCAACTTCTACTATGGAGTGGGCATCCTTTAAAATAAACACGAAAACCCTGATCCTCTTTGTATCCCTATATTTTATTGCTTTGTATATTCTTTATAAAACTAAGCTCTAACAACTATATATCCCATTTATAAACAGTGCATGAATAATACACTGCACGGAAAACATTTCCACACTATCAGCAATTGCGGATATTTTATGGATAAAAAAACACTGTTTTAGTACATGTAATGGCTTATCTATGGGGTATCCTAGGGGTTGATATGGGGAAACTCTCTCTTAACTACAGGAATAAACAAGGTTTTATATAAGAAAATTCTGTCAAAAATAAGATTTGGATTTTTTACAGTATTAAAAATCCTTATTTGTATTTCGAGGCAATAAAGTGCAATTTGGGCAATTTCCCGCAATAGCGGAATTGAAAATTTTATTCTTGTCTTTGGTAGTTATAAATTCAGAGCAACAACAGCAAGTGATATAATAGAGTGCAAATTCTTAAAAGGGTAATTTATTTTGGAAGTCTAATGTTTGTGGAAACTAATCCCGATAATTATCGGCAGCAATAGCTCAGGAATTTCGGGACTCCTGACTTTGCGGAAGTAAAATCTGTTTATCTTCTCAAAGTTGAAAGAATTTCCATTTAGATTTTATTTTATATCCATTATCTTTGAGTAACCCCTCATTTTTTAAAATAGGCAGACCATGAAACCATTTGAATTCCACCAAGATGATATTATAAGCCCTGAATTTATTTCGGGGGAAGCAAAAACGCTTCAGAAAGCGGTTAAAAACCCCGATTTGGCGGCTTATCAACTGCCCAATAGTCGTGGTACCATCGCTTTTAGTCAAAAAGACGGTAAGATCATCAATGAAAGTGAGCTGAGCAATCAGTTTATTGTTTTTCAATTATCAAATAAGGAAGAGGGTGCCCCTGTATTTGAATCTTCTGAGGTCACCCCACTTATCGACGGCTCGAAAGAAGAACCGGATATTCTCATGAGCATGGAAATGCAGTCTTTTCATATCGGAAAAGATGTAGAAGTGGATAAAAAAACACGGGCTACGATGCGGATCAACATTGGAAAGGATGAAAACTCCTCCGACAAATATTTTGACGCAGCTTTTTGGAGCATTGCTGCCGGTTTGGATCTCTATAATCAAATTAAAAAGAAACCCGTAGAACCCAGGGACCTTAAAACCGATTTTAAACAAGCCTTCGGAAACCGACCGATTGAAATTCCGGGTGGTTTGGCCAAAATGACCTTTGAAGTGGTCAAACACCTAGAACCAAGGTGGTGGCAACGCATTTTTAAATTTTTAAAATCGGATACAGGAACAGCCTTCACTTCTGCCATTGGATTCCCTGCTATAACAAATACTGCCATTAACCTCATCGACGAACTTTTAAATAAACTAAACCGATCAAAACCGGAAGTGCTTTTTAAAAGCAGACCTTTGCGATTGGCTCTTTCAAAAAAAGCCAAGGACGAATATACCGGCGGGAGTGAACGCGTTCGCATTGGTTCCCTATCCCCCGGATTTTGCGTTCTCGCCAGAGGAAGGGATTTCAAAACCCTCATCAACGCCAATGCATACTACTATCCCACTTACGGTAAACTCGTCCCGGCTCATGTAAGCAATACTGACCTGCTTTCCGGAAATTACCACGATCCTTTTAAAAATGTTACCTATGCCATTTTCCGAATCGGGATGAAGGCACATAAACTGGATCCGAATTTCAACTACGGGCAGTCAGTTCAGTAAGCAACTACTGCTTGAGTATTTGTTTTAGTTTGTGGTAAATCATACTGTTTTCATAAATACCGGAAAATAGCTGCTCTCCTTTTCCTTTGGCAAATACAGGAATTAATTCTCCCGTATGTTGATCAGTATTAAAATAAATAGCTACTTTTTCAGGCACTTCAGTTTTCTTTCCGTCAGCAGCTACTTCATAGTGTTTTCCGACAGATGTTCCGCCTGTTTCATGGTCGGCTGTTACTACCAACAATGTATTCGGATTTTTCTTCACATAATCCAACACAATGCCTAGGGTTTTATCAAAATCCAACACTTCCTGAATCATCATATCATCATCATTTGCATGCCCCGCCCAATCGATATACGATCCCTCAACCATCAGGAAGAAAGGTTCTTTTTTAGCATCAAAATAATCAAGAGCTAATCGGGTGGCATCTTGCAGAAAATCTTTTCGCCCTTCAACTTTAGAAGGCAAACTCTCATCTGCCAGCAAATATCCGTTTTTCTTATTCGGATCAGGCTGACTCAGTTTTAAAGAGTCCATATGATAATTTTTTTGCTCCAATTCCTGATACAAGTTCTTACCATCACTTCTATCAGCAAAGTATTTCAGTCCACCCCCGGCAAAGAAATCCACTTTACCATTTGCCATATCCATCGCTATGTCTTCGTGCATGTCGCGATCCTTCACATGTGCATAAAAAGCCGCCTGTGTGGCATGTGTTATTGTGGTCAAACTGACCAAACCAGTTCCATAGCCTTCATCTTTCAGATCTTCTAAAATAGTAGGTAGTGCCACTGTATCTTTAGAAACACCGATTGCACGATTATAGGTTTTTTCGCCCGTAGCATAAGCAGATGCTCCTGCAGCTGAATCGGTTATGGTGTGACTAGTCGATGATGTTTTTACAAAACCAATACTGGAGAACTGCTCAAAATTAGGGATGGAATCACCAAAATAAAAGGCAGTGGAAATTTGTGAGATTCCCATGCCATCACCAATCATAAGAATGATGTTTAAAGGTTCTTCTTTTTCTTCCGATTGTGGTTTTTCCTTTTTTTCACTACATGCTTCAAACGTGAACATTAGCAAGAGAATCAAAACTGATAATATATATGTGTTGTTTTTCATTAAAATATAACTGATTGTCAGGTCGAGCGCAGTCGAGACCTAATTTTAAAAACGTAAAAGCATATGACCTCTCGACTGCGCTCGAGGAGACATAGCATTATGATTAACAATTATTCAATAAATAAACCACATCAAGCCTTAACAGAAAGCCTCAATGTGGTTTATTTAAAAAAGTTAAATCAGATTAATACCCTTCATTCTGCTCCAAATACCCGGGGGAATTGGAAGCTCCGTCTATAGCATCTTGAGGAATAGGGAACAAACGATGATTCACATCACTATCCGTTTTTTCAGTCCATGAATCTTCATAATGCCCAAATCGGATTTGATCTCCTCTTCTAAACCCTTCCCAATACAATTCAAAACCACGCTCACGATACAGGGTTTCTATATCAATCGAAGAAAGTGCCTGAGGAATAGGTTCCCGGGCAGTTCTGGAAGTCCTTACGGTATTCACATCGGCTAAAGCACCTGCATTATCCCCGTTTCTCAATTTGGCTTCTGCACGCATTAAAAATATTTCAGCATAACGCATCAAGACAAGGTCTACACTGCTGTAATTGTTCCCGTTGGGCGAAGTATGGCTAAACTGGTATTTGGAAACACGGTAACCATTCCTGTGCAATCTTCCTTCATTGGTGAAATCAACTTGCTCAATATGATTTACATATCCCACATCCTTATCAGGGCCATTTCCTTTTATTTGTTTTACAGGATAGATTCGATAACCGCCATCACAGGTGTAGAACGAACCGTTTTCATCTTTTCTAGGCCCCCAAATGATACCTCTTATAATCCCTCTGTCGATCTCAAAATCTTCAGCAGCAATACAATAGTAATGATCCTGATCATTTAAGGGTGAAAGTCCGCTTAGATCCTGAAGTTCTTCCGGAATCTCCTGATTTTTCTTATAAAACCTTGCATCAGCATCAGCAGGATCTACACCTCCATAGGCATCCACCCATGTTTGGTAGAAATCCGATGTAATGGCCGGACCGTCGGTTCCATCTGCACTTGGATGTTCAGGTCTGGGAAACCAAGATCCTGCAAGCGACCAATATGCCCAACGACTATGCTCCCTTCTCAGCACACCTCGTTGATCCAATGCAAAGATCAATTCAGCATTCTTGTGATTATTATCATTAAACAAATCGAAGTATTCCGGTGATAAATTGAATTTACCCGAATCGATAATATTGCTTGTGTACATGATCACCTTGTCCATATCTTCTTGAGTGAATTGTGGCGTTCCGTATGGATCGCGATAAACAGCAGCATTCAGATACAGTCTTGCTAACAGACCCCAAACTGCGCCTTGTGTCATTCGACCAGGTTCCCTGTCGGTATTGATAACATCTACCACTGATAAAAGTTCATTTTCAATATAACCGATAGCCTCTTCCCGGCGGAGAATTTCAGAATCTTCATCCGATACTTCTTTTTTGAATACCAATCCCCAACTATCCAGCATCAGCATGTTTAAATAAGCTCTTAAGGCGATCATTTCGTACAAAGCTCCTTCGGCTTCCGTATCTCCTTCTTCTGCCAAAGGTCTTAAAACCTCTATAGCCAAAAGTGTTCTCGATATATTTTTGGTTACCTCATTCCATGCGCTCCCAACCAAATCATTACTTGGAGAAATGGTATGCGCATGGGCATCCAGAAATTTTCCGCCATCAAACCAGTCTGTTCCTCCGCGATAAGGCAATATGGCTTCATCAGCAGGAATTAATTGTAAACCGTAATAATTGGTGTGCCTCCATGTCCATGATACTTGTCCATAAGCCGGGGCTATCGCACCACTAATGGTTTCAGCCTGTCCGCTTCCCTCTAGGGATTCGTCTAAAACGTCTTCTTCTAAATCGGTACAACTTACATTTGACAGTAAGAAAACCCCGAAAAGTGTAATTAAAATAGTATTCTTCATTTTGAAGTGTTTTTTTGATTAGAATGATACATTTAAACCAAGAAGTATTGTTCTTGATTTTGGATAGTTGAAATAATCAATTCCGAATGTCTGGATTCCATCCATTGAGAGATTGGAATTGATTTCCGGGTCATATCCGTTATAATCGGTAATGACAAATAGATTCTGACCTGTTAAGGAAAATCGGATGTTAGTAAGCACATTATCCAAACCTATCTGTTTCGGATCCAAGTTATACCCCAGACTCGCGTTATTCAACCGTAGAAAATCACCGTCTTCCAAATAGCGGGTCGATACGGTATTGGAGTTTGTGATATCCTCGTTAGGATATTGAGTTGTCATATCAGTGGTATTAAAATTGGAAACCAATTGTCCTTTATTAAATAATGTCATGGCATTGTGGTTGTATACTTTATTACCGGATACACCATTAAAATTCAATTCAAAATCAAAGCTTTTGTAAGCCAGGTTCAGATAAAAAGCATAAACCAGATCCGGTAATGCGCTGCCCACTATTGTGCGCTCATCAGACAATAAACTCAAACCATCATCACCAATCCCCAAAAATTCCTGCATATAAAATGATCCTATGGGTTCTCCATTGATATTACCATTTATGGTTGCATCGGTTTGTCCGGCGCCTTGTGCGGCACCCGTAGTTAACACTTTATATGGAGAATCCACAACTTCATTCTTTGTATAAGCCATATTACCCCCAATATTGTAGCTGAAATCTTCAGTGAAATTCCCTCTATAATCCAAAGCGACTTCAAGTCCGTTGTTTTTGATTTGCATATTCGGGATATTGGTCCAATACCTGTCCGTTGGTTGCACCGGATCTGCCGGGGTTACTTCCAGCAAAATGTTTTCAGAAACTTTATTGAAGTAGTCTATCGTCCCTGTCAGTTTATAATTAAAGAAGCCGAAATCAAGCCCAACGTTGGTTTGCGTGGAAACCTCCCACTGAATATCGGGATTGGCCAAACGCGTAAAAATGGTTCCGTATGGGTAATCATCTATATTCGTTTCATTTCCATTAATAGGATAAGTATCATTTTCACCTTTGCTATCGGAAAAACTCAACTTTGTTATTTTAGGAGGAATTTCCTGATTCCCTGTCCTACCCCAGCTCGCTCTTAATTTAAGATTGTTTATAACATCAGATGAACTTAAGAAATCTTCATTCATGATATTCCAACCTAAAGCAACAGAAGGGAAATATCCATATTTATTATTGTCACCAAATTTTGACGAACCATCGGCCCGCATGGTCGCTGTAAGCATGTACCTGCTGTCGTATACATAATTAAGCCGGCCAAAGAAAGATTGCAACTGATTTTCAAAAGCATAAGTACTCATATATGTCGGTGTACTTTCCCCACTGATCTGATCTTGATACTTCGGATCTATTCCATTATCCGAAAACCCTTCTAAATCAAAACGCTTTTGATGCGCAAAGGTCTCTTGATAGGTTTGCCCCACCAAAAAAGACACATTGTGCTTTTCCGTATAATAATTATAGGTCAAGGTATTCTCTACCAAAAAGTTTTTATTGGTTGTAGTGATAGAATTTAAACCACCGTTAATATAATCTTCCAACAGTGGATAGGGCTTGTATTGAATATCTCTATTTGTGGTCGAATAATCAGCTCCTACATTTAATTTATAAGTCAAGCCATCTATAATTTCAACTGAAGGGGAAATATTGACCAGAATACGGTTGTTTATCGCATCGTCACTGTAAATCTCCTCACGGGTCAGCGGGTTTAGCATATTATCCAACAAGGTTGGTTCACCATTGGTATAAACCGGAGTTGTAGGGTTCAACTGCAACATATTAGTAACCATAGCCCTGGAGTCTACCCTGGTATTCTCTGTTCTTGTTGCTGATAAGTTAAATGTTACATTCAACCGGTCTTCAAGTGCCTTTTGAGTAAGATTCAAACGCCCTGAATAAAGCTTAAGATCGTTTCCTCTTAAAATTCCTTCCTGATCTTTAACCCCCAGTGCGCCATAATATGAAAAATTATCACTCGCATTACTCATTGATAAATTTACATTCTTGGAATAAGCTGTTCGGGTCAATTCATCTTGCCAATCAGTATTTGCACCACCATCATCGAGGGTACCCCCGGCAGCTACCACTTGTTGGCGGAATTCATCAGCAGTAAACACATCCACTTTATTGGCAAGGGTAGAAACACCCGATGTTATACTCAAGTCCATTTGCGCCTTACCGGACTTTCCTTTTTTAGTGGTAATTACAATCACCCCATTGGCTGCTCTCGATCCATAAATTGCTGTAGCAGACGCATCTTTTAACACATCTATACTTTCAATGTCTTCTGAATTGATAAAGTTTAACGGATTGGTTGCTACCCCTGTTGAAGAATTGTCCAATGCAAAACCATCCACTACATAAAGAGGGGTCGTACCGGCACGCATACTCCCTACACCACGAATAATCACATCTTGTGAGGCTCCGGGTTCTCCATTAACTACGGAAACATTTACCCCGGCAATCTTACCTTGCAAAAGCTGCCCCGGATTGCTCACCAAGCCTTTGTTAAAATCTTCATTAGCTACCGATCCGATAGATCCGGTTACATCGGTTTTCTTTTGGGTTCCATATCCAACCACAACAACCCCTTCCAATTCCATTTGGTCTGTCTGCACCACTATAGAAAGATCGTTATAATTTGTAATGCTCACTCCTTGAGGTTTCATCCCCACATAACTGAATTTAAGTACATCCCCTATTTCAACTTCTATAGTGAAATTTCCGTCAAAATCGGTGAGCACTCCTCGGGTTGTCCCTTCTATTGTCACGTTAGCGCCTGGTATGGGAGCACCTTCTTCGTCTACTACCAGACCTGAAATGCTTGTTTGTGCCCATGAAATAGACATAAAGCCCATTAAAAACACAAACAGTATTGAATTAAAATGTTTAAACATGTTATGATATTGATTTAAATGTTAGTTGCGCAAAGTAATAGCGATGAAAATCAGAAGTCGTTACCCTTAAATGAAGAAAGCAACAAGTTTGTTTGAACTTAATGTTAAAAGTGTTAATTCAACATTAATGGTTAACCTGGTATTCCTTTAAAAAATCAAAGTAGTTAACCTTAACCTGAGATAGATTTAATTTTATGTTTAAATTCGCTTATAGACGATATTGTAGTTTTACCCGCATGCAAACAAAGTATCTTTATTTAGGTTTCCTCATTTTATTTTTTGTTAGTGGCAAGGCCCAACAAACAAAAATTCATTCCCATAACGATTATGAGCATCCCGTTCCGTTTTGGAATGCTTTTTCGTCAGGTGTACATTCTATTGAAGTCGATGTATTCCTAAAAAACGGACAATTGTATGCTACACATAGCGAAGGCGAAATCAAGAAAGGCCGGTATATAGAGAATCTGTACCTTCAACCTTTACAAAAGGCATTCGCTTTGGGTCTTGGAGAAAAACAAGACCTTCAATTGCTCATTGATTTTAAATCTGATGCTTACAAAACGCTGGATGCCTTAATTGTCACTTTAAAAAAGTACCCTAAGCTGACTCAAAACAAAAAACTAACATTTGTTATTTCCGGGAATCGCCCAAAACCATCGGAATACATAAATTACCCTGAATTTATAAAGTTCGATTATCAAGATCTGGAAAACATTCCTAAAGAATCCTGGGAGAAAGTAGCGCTCATCAGCCTGAGTTTCCGCAATTACTCTCAATGGAACGGCCTGGGAAGACTTACAAAAGAAGACTTGGAAAAGGTTACTGAAGTTATCAACAAAACGCATGCATACAACAAACCTTTCCGTTTTTGGGCCACTCCGGACACCAAAACAGCGTGGAAAGCCTTTTCTGATCTCGGGATTGATTTTATCAATACTGATTATCCTTTTACCTGTGTGAATTATGTCGGTACACTATCAAAACGCGTATATACCAACACGGTGTTTTCAGAAGTATATCATCCTACTTTCAAACACGATCAAAAGCCGGAAACCGTCAAAAATGTCATTTTGATGATAGGAGATGGCAATGGTTTAACACAGCTTTCCGCAGCCACTTTGGCCAATAATGGTGCATTGACCATTACACAACTAAAAAGTATAGGTCTGTTGAAAACCCAATCTTCAGATGATTTTACTACGGATTCAGCAGCGGGAGGAACTGCTTACGCTACAGGAGAAAAGACTTACAACCGATCTATTGGAATGGACTCGTTGCGACAGCCCATCACCAACATCACAGAACTACTCCATCCTAACGGTTATAACATCGGTCTTGTGACTACCGATCAGATTACAGGAGCTACGCCCTCAGCATTTTATGCCCATGTGAAGGATCGCGGTATGACTTCAGGTATTGTTGAAGATTTTTTAGAAAGCAATGTTAGTTTATTTGCTGCCGGTGGGAAAGATCACTTTAAGTCCTATGGAGATTTCACTCTTGTCGATTCCCCCAATGCCATTGCCCAAGCAAAAACTGATAAAGTCGGTTATTTTATGGCTAAAAATGGAGTTCCTTCTGTTCTTGAAGGAAGAAATGATTTACTGGCAGAAGTTACCCAAAACAGCTTAACGTATTTAAAAGACAAACAAAAACCATTTTTTCTGATGGTTGAAGCTGCAAAAATTGACAGTGGCGGACATGCCAACAGTACAAGTACCATTGTAAGCGAAGGCATTGATTTTGACAAAGCCGTAAGCCAAGCCATCCTGTTTGCCGATCAAAACCCGGGAACCCTAGTCATTATTACTGCTGATCACGAAACCGGAGGGTTTAGCATCCCTCAAGGGGATATGAAAAACCATACCATTGAAGGTGATTTTACTACAAACGATCATACCGGCACACTAATTCCTATTTTTGCTTACGGACCGCATTCAAATAAATTTACCGGAGTGTATGAAAACAATGAGGTATTCCACAAAATTTTAAAATTACTTCAAATCGACACAAAATAAAACCCACTTAGTGAGTGGATGGTTAATAACCTTTTGATAAAAAAGAGCCTACATTAATAAAATGTTATGGCTCTTTTTTTATTTTCGTTGTATCTTATAAGGGTTTTAAAAAATTTGAAGACCTATGTCACACTGAGCTTGTCGAAGTGCAATAGAAATGAAATCGTCTTCGACAGGCTCAGACTGACAATTTGTGTAAAAACAAAATTTTTAGACATCCTTATAATTGCCCAAAATTTCGACCTACATTAAGTCATTCCTTTTTAGAATAGAAAAAATGAAGCAGTACCACGATCTTGTAAAGCATGTTTTAGAACATGGAAATGAAAAAGGAGACCGGACAGGAACCGGAACAAAAAGCGTTTTTGGCTACCAAATGAGGTTCGACCTGAGCGAAGGTTTCCCTATGGTGACGACCAAAAAGCTACATCTAAAATCCATTATCTACGAACTGCTTTGGTTTTTGAAAGGAGATACCAATGTAAAATATTTACAGGAAAACGGTGTACGTATCTGGAATGAATGGGCTGATGAAAATGGTGATCTCGGACCTGTTTACGGACATCAGTGGAGGAATTGGAACAGCGAAGAGATCGATCAGATAAAAGAGGTGATCAATACGCTTAAAAACAACCCAAACAGCAGGAGAATGATGGTTTCTGCATGGAATCCGAGTGTTATGCCGGATACTTCTGTTTCTTTTTCAGAAAATGTGGCCAACGGCAAAGCAGCGCTACCTCCGTGTCACGCTTTTTTCCAGTTTTATGTAGCTGACGGAAAGCTGTCTTGCCAGTTATACCAACGCAGTGCCGATATTTTTCTGGGTGTACCTTTTAATATTGCTTCCTATGCCTTGTTTACCATGATGATGGCTCAGGTTTGCGGCTATGAGCCCGGTGATTTTGTTCACACCTTTGGCGATGCCCATATCTACAACAACCACATGGAACAATTAGAGCTACAACTCTCAAGAGAACCAAGACCACTTCCTGTCATGAAACTGAATCCGGAAGTGAAAAACATATTCGATTTTAAATTTGAAGATTTTACGTTAGAGAATTACGATCCACACCCGCATATTAAAGGTGTTGTAGCGGTGTAATGTGCGAGGGGAATATATCTGATTGTTCATAATTTTTAACGGCTTGATACGTAAAGCTTTAGTTAAAATCATTACTTTTAACTGTCAAACTAACAGCATATACGAAATTCATGATCGTTACCAATGAAATAATCAATGATTTTCTTCAGACAAGACAAACCACCGAAGAAATTTGTGCTCCGTTAACACAAGAAGATTACGTGGCGCAATCGGCTAACTTTGTTTCTCCTCCGAAATGGCATTTGGGAAACACCACTTGGTTTTTTGAAGAATTTGTCCTGAAGAAGTTTGATGAAAATTATACTGAATACAATCCGCAGTATAGTAACATTTTTAAAAGTGATTATCAAAATCTTTCAAAAACAGGTCGCGGGAACTTGACTCGCCCTTCTATTGAAGAAGTTTATACCTACAGGGACCATGTCACCAATTATCTTTCTGAGTTTCTGGACGATTATTTAACCGAAGAAGTAGCAGAATTGGTGATGCTTGGTATTCACTACGAAAAAAGACACCAGGAATTGCTCTTTACCGATATCAAATACATTCTGGGGACTAATCCTTTATTTCCTGTATTTTCTGAAACTTTTGAAGAAAATAAGATCGAAAAGCAGAAATCAAAGTGGATCAAAACACCAAAAGGCATTTATGAAATAGGCCATGCTACCAAAGACTTTTGTTTTGATAACGAATTGGGCAAGCACAAGGTATATCTTCACAATTATAAAATCAAGAACAAACTCATCACTAACGAAGAATATTTGGAATTTATCAATGATGGTGGGTATTCCAATTTTGATTTTTGGCATGCAGAAGGATGGGAATGGATCAAAAAAAACCAGATTGAAGCCCCTTTGTATTGGCATAAAATAGATGGCGAATGGCATCAATACACCTTCAAAGGATTAAAAAAACTCCATCTTCAAGCCCCTGTGGCCCATGTTTCCTATTATGAGGCATTTGCCTATGCCGAATGGCGCGGTTTACGATTGCCAACGGAATTCGAATGGGAAACTGCACAAGATTATTTTGACTGGGGAAAACGCTGGGAATGGACGGCAAGCGCTTATCTTCCTTATCCAAAATACAAAAAAAACCAAGGTAGTTTAAAAGAGCGGACGGGAAAATTCATGGTCAACCAAAAGGTATTACGAGGCGGTTCTGTTGTTACCTCCAAAAGCCTCACCCGTTATACCTACAGGAATTTCCTTCACCCACATTCTCGATGGCAATTTACCGGTATCAGGCTTGCAAAATGATAACATCATACGGTTGATCTACACGTAGAGTACCGCATTTTCAGTACCAGCATAATCATTCCATTTGAATGCGTCAGCTTCGGCTTCATTGGTGTATGTTCCGTCTATGATATATCGGAATTCATAAGTCATGTCTTTCGGCACTTCAAAAGTTCCTTTAAAATTGCCGTTCTTCAGCTTTTTTAAACATGCTTCTTTAGAATTCCAGTTGTTGAAATCGCCTACAACGACCACTTCATTTGCTTCTTTAGCAGGCACAGTAAATGTCACCTTACACACTGGTCTTGACTTTAAGTATTGTTTCATAATTGCCATAATTCTCAAGTATTTGATTTAATGGTTATCCTCTCAAAATTAAGTTATAAAATCAGCATAAACAACTAAAAAACAACTATTTATCATTTTATTAAAACAGCCTTAACCAAAACTTCAAATACTTAAAAATACACGGCTATGAATAAAAAATGCTACGCTATTGGTGTTTCAGGATATTAGCCAATTTATCCACATCTTTTTTGCTGTTATAGATGTGAAAACTTACTCTGGCACCTTTGCCCCGCATGGAAAAAATAATATCCCTCGATTTCATGGCTCCAACCATTTTATTATCAATCTCCAAATTGAATATGGTAGAATGCTCCTTTCTACTGCAAACCTCCTCGGAGATGACCTTCAGCTCGCTCAAACGTTCTTTGGCATATACTGATAATTCTTTGAGGTAATCCTGAATAACCTCCATTCCTATGGTGCTGAATTGTTGCAGGGAAAAATTCAAGCTCCCCAAAGTCAAGGTATCGAGATGTCCCGGCTCAAAATGATACATCAAGTGGTTTTTTCCCTCCAAAAATGGCTCTGGTAGTGGTTCAAACGCAAAAGAATCAGGAAAAAGCATTTCGCTCATCCTTTCAGAAAACAGCATAAATCCGTTGAAATAACTGGAAAGCAACCATTTGTAGCAACTGCTTCCCAACACATCGATCCCCGAATCTTTAAAAGAAAACGCTTCTGTTCCACAATATTGAGTTCCATCAGCTAAAAAAATCACTTCGGGATAATCTTTTTTCAGTTGTTTGATAAAATTGAGATCTATTTTTACACCACTGATGTATTGTACAATACTAAAAGCAAATATGTCAGGTTCATCCGTTTTAAAAGCCTCTTCAATCCTATTTTCCAGATCGCGATCGACCTTTACAAAAGACACTTTATCAAATCCCCCGCTTAAAAAAGGCCAATTCACAGAAGGATAATCTTCCTCCAGCAGCAGTACTTTTTTCTTCTTATTGATACCATTCACAAATGTTTTTAATCCGAATGAAAAATTAGGAACAAGCATTGTACTTTCAACATCAGCATCAAAAAAACCGGCAACGGTTTTGCGTATCTCCTCAATACGTTTTCCGGCGGAATCCCTGAGTTTGCTTCCACTTATCAGGTAATCAATATCCTGGCCTTGCCGCCATTCCATCAAACTTTCATACATCAAACCGGATGCTGCGGTATTTAAATAGGTTGAGTGATTTGCTAAGGGAAAGTCATTGGTGAATTTTTCTATTGTCATAAACCTTTTAGATTGATTCCCTAAAGGTAAGACACGTTTTAGAATGCCACAACATCTATATCAAGAAAAGAAATTCCAGACTACTCCAAAACGAATAATAAAATCGCGATACGGATTGTTTGGTGCACTGTAATAGTTGTTTTCAGAGAAAAACGAGTTGAGGTGTTCAGCTTTTAGATAAATGCGCGTACGGCGTACTTTTGCATTGATGAAAAAGTCCATCATCGGGAATTCCCCGATCTCTTCCCTGTCCTGAATCAAGAGTTCTCCCAAAACAGGGCTATAGGAATTCATATAATATTTACTGAAATATCTCACCGTTACCCCTGTTTGTAGGTAAAGTGCTTTGTCAAACAAATGATTGGAGTAGTAAAGTGTATTTCGAGTCACAATCTCCGGCACATTTAAAATGTTTTCACTCTGACTTACGCTTTGAAACATCACCGTATTGGCCAGTCCCCATCGGCGTAAAAAGTGCAAATCATTGCTGAATTTCACTTTCATCGAATTAATAGAGCCTTGAAACTGCATAGGATCTACATATTGTACATCATCCTCTGTTGTAGAGGGCGAATCCCCTTGATCGATCCTTTCCTTGAAATACGCATATTTGTCCATTACGGTATAAGCAACATCCACACTCCCCCATTTTTTATGGCTGATCGCTCCTTGTATGGTGTATATCTTTTGCTTTTCAAAATTCTCGGTATTTTGCCAATTGTATTCTTTGTAATCACTTTGATAAAGGAGGTAGTTAAAGTTAGGCATCCTTGACGAGGAGTGTAAGGATGCGTTCACATTTAAATTATCCTTTAACTGATATTCCATTTTTCCGTTGAAAGTCGTTCCTCCCATATCGCCAACGATATTCTGGGTAAAATCGCCCGCCAATGAAAATCCGCCTATCCGTTTGGACCATTTCCCCCCGAGGGAAATTTCATTATCCCGAAGCTGATTGGTAATCACATCTTCCTCTGAGATCACCAAACTATTGAAAAAGTAATTGTATTTGTAATAGTTCACCAAAAACGTAGCCTTTCCGGTGATTTTATTGCTGTAGTTCAAATTCAACTGATGGGTGGTGGTTCTCAGTTTTGCTTTGTCATTCAGGTTTGAGGTTTGATAAGCATCTCCAAAATAAGCATTCGCCCCATTTTGCCGATACTCATACGTCTTGGTTTCATGAGTGAGGATATGTCCCAACGAAAGGCCATAATTTTTTAAAGAATCCTGTTGTTTGGCAATAAAAAATTCATGATCCAGAAAATAACGTTTCCCCAACAAGAAATTCTCAGCATCTTCAAACTTCACATCAATACGGGAACGGTCATCAAACTCATCGTCTTCCCCGGTAAACTGCTCCGGAACGGCCAATCCACCGTTTTCTTCATTCAAAATATCTTGTGCTGCATAATGCAATCGCATTCTGTACCGTCCGTTTTTGGTCTGGTAGCTGGTAGTAAATCTGAAATTCCCCGTACTTGACAAGATATTTTTATATTTTCCCAAAGAGCGCATTCCTTTATAGGCAATGGACATATTGAGTTGCGGGGAAGTATTCAATGTGATCATCGCATCCAGGATCTGTCCTTGCTCCATAACCGTTTTATAGAAAAGTTCGGTTGTTGGTGTGGGCACCCTGTAATATTTGATATCTTCCACCTCCATATAGTTATTGTGCTTGGCCGTCTGCCCCATTCTCGGATAAAAACTCGACTCTTTTACACGCACCCCTAGTACGTTGTACGTCTGTCCCACATTGGCAAACGGAAGCAATTCAAAATCGTCTCTCCGAAGGTAATTATACTTGTATTCTTTCTGTATGGTCAGGGTTGTATCAAAATGTGTAGTATCCCTTGCATAAGAGATGATTTTATAATCTTCAATAGGAAATTCGCCATCTTTCCCTTTCTTCTTTTTTGGTTGTTTTCTTTTTTGGGCAGCAACCAGGGTTGTGTCGTTAACAACTTCAGGAACCGTATCCTTATCAAGCTCAGGAATAGGTTTGTCTTGCGCATTGGTGAACCCAATACCAAACGCAAAAAAGACTAACAAAAAACAAACCCTCTTGGGATAAGCCCACGAGATATTAGGCAGAAAACCTAAAAAACATTTCGACACAAGCGTCGGAACATATAAAATCTCACTTCGTGAGTTAATACACTTCATCCATTTTTATTTGAAAAACAAAAGTACAGTATTTGAACGAAAATAAAAGTTTGAAATTGTGGAATGGAGATTTTTCAAGTAAAAGTGCTAAAATTTTCAAATCACGAATTCCAAGCACCAAATGCCAAATGCCAAATGCCAAAATTTTACATCCCTGAGAAGTTGAGCCCCTCAAGGGTTTGAAACCCTTGAAGAGTTTTATAGAGAAGAGCTAATTTTTACTATTTTTACAACTACATTGATTCTATTTTATGCTGAAATCACATTCTTCATACCCTCTTGAAGCCGGCACCGACGAAGCCGGAAGAGGATGTTTGGCCGGCCCCGTGACGGCCGCTGCCGTTATTCTCCCTCCTGATTTTGAAAATAAAGTCATTAACGACTCCAAGCAACTAAGCGAACGCAAACGTAATCTACTAAAGCCCATCATCGAAGAAGAGGCCTCTTTTTTTGGTGTTGCCCATATTTTTCCTGTGGAAATAGATGAAATAAACATCCTGAACGCCTCCATTTTGGGAATGCACAAAGCTTTGAAGCAATTACAGACTGCTATCGAGTATATTATTGTTGATGGAAACAAATTCAAACCCTATTTGGATATTCCGTATCAATGTATCGTAAAAGGGGACAGTAAATATTTGAGTATTGCCGCAGCATCTATCTTGGCAAAAACTTATCGTGATGCTTATATGGAAAAGATCCATGAAGAGTTTCCTATGTATAATTGGAAAAAGAACAAGGGTTACCCCACAGTAGAACACAGGGAAGCCATAAAAAAATATGGTATCACCAAATACCACCGAAAATCTTTTCGGTTATTGCCTGAGCAGTTGAAGTTTGATTTGTGATCTTCTATTCCAACCAATAACAAAAAAAGCTGCCTGAAATTAGGCAGCCTTTGTCAAATTTAATATGTTAGAGAGTTTATAAACCGTATCCCGGGTTTTGTTCAAGAAGTGAATTTACATCCATTTCTCTTTGCGGAATAGGGTAGATGAGTTTGTTGTCATCCGAAGGAATTGTTCCTACTGCTCTTCCGGTTCTTTTTAGGTCATGGATTAGGAAACCTTCAAAGCCCAATTCCAACTCCCTTTCTAAAAGAATATCGTCAAGGGTTACGGCAGCTAAAGCCTCTGCATTAGCCCGTATTCTGATTTCATTAATGTCGTCAACAGGACTATTGCCGATGAATGTTCCTTCATTTAGGTTAGCTTCAGCTCTGATAAGATACATTTCAGCAAGACGGACAAGTGTGATGTTTCCGTATTGATTGGTGTATTTGGATGTCAGTCTTCCTCCTCCTTGTGCACTGGGATAAAAGAATGAAGCTCTCACATCATCAGCCGAATCAAACATGGCGAGGTATTCGTCGTTGACAGTGATATCATCTCCTCTTCCTCCGTTGGGTTGATCTGCATAATGAACAATGAGTTGGTTGGTCCCGCCTTGGGTGGTTACCTGAAAGGCAAACAGGTCTTCGGAAGAATCAACATCGTTATTAAACGCAGCTGCATAGGTACCGGTTAAAGCGTGCCCACTATTTTCAATAACATCATGTGCTGTATCTCTGGCACCTGCATAATCTCCTTGTTGAAGATAGACTCTGGCCAGTAACGCTTGTGCTGAATACTTATCGGCAAAGAAGCTATTTGTAGCAGGTAATAACCCATAAGCATCGTTTAAATCATTAATAACCTGAATGTATACTTCTTCAACACTGCTCCTCGGGAGTTCTAAATCTCCGGAATAATCGATAATCCCTTCTAGGGAAAGAGGAACTCCGGGCTGGCTGTTTTGCTGTCCGGCTACATATTGACTACCGAAAAGCCTCACCAAATCAAAATAAGCAAGGGCGCGAATAAATTTTGCTTCTCCGAGTACCGTGCTCTGAACTTCGGCTTCAACAATGTCGATATGATCGATTACCAGATTGGCTTGATTTATAACTTCGTACGAGTTCAACCAGTAGTCCCTGATAAAGCTGTTGTCGGTCAATATGTTTTTATTGAAAACTTCTCTGGGTTGTTGGAAGGTACCATTCCACGAAGCTTGACTTGTAAATCCATATAGGTCTGAAAGCATTTGAAGGCGGCCACCATAGGAATCAGATTGCCCTGCTTCTGCATAAGTACCTATAAGGATGTTCTGTATGTTTTCCGAAGTGGAAAGCGCTGTTTCTACAGAAATTGATTGAGCGGGTTCAAGGTTGAGTTCATCTTCGCATGAAGCAAATAAGATAATCAAAACCAGAATCCCTGTAAGGTTATATCTTTTCATAATACGTTTCATTAAAAGTTAATATTTACACCAATAGAATATGTGGATGCTGCAGGTGCTGAATAAAAATCAACTCCGGCACCAGAACCGGCATCGCTACGAGCTTCAGGGTCGTACCCATCGTAATCTGTAAAAGTTAATAGGTTGAGACCTGTGAAGTATACACGTAGTTTACTAAGCCCCATTTTTTCTATGGTTTGTTCTGGCAAGGTATAGCCTAGTGTCAGGTTTCTCAGTCTAATGAAGTCTGATTCTTGTAAATATCGGGTAGAATGTGTGACTCCATTTCCTCCAAACAAACGGGCTTGAGGAACATCAGTAATGTCTCCTGGGTTTTGCCATCTTCTCATTTGATCCCTGGTCTGGTTGTCGAAATAATCTCCATTAGCGGTTTGGTAAATACCACCACCATTATAGATGCTGGCTCCCCATTCCCCTTGGAATGTAAAACTGAAATCAATTCCTTTATATGTAATGGTGTTGGTTAAACCTCCAATCCATTCTGCATAGGGTTTTCCTGCAATAATTCTGCTTGCTTGGTTCGAGTCGTTAGTAGTTTCCTTGCTAAGACTTCCGTCAGCATTCTCAGTATTGGTGTAAAACAAGGCATCTCCGTTTTCCGGATCAACTCCTGCATATTCCAATAGGTAAAATGCCGAAATAGGCTGACCTTCTCTTAAGATTGATCTTCCGGTAATAATATCGGCGCCTTCGTTAGGTAGTGATTTTACCTGGTTATCATTCTTCGCGATATTAATGCTGGTATTCCACTTAAAGTTTTCGGTTAGGACATTTTTGGTGTTCAAAACAAGTTCAACCCCTTTGTTTTCCATCAAGCCTATATTTTTCTGGATACTGGATTGCCCTGAAGTGCCAGGCAAGGGAGTGTCAAAAATAAGGCCATCTGATTCTTTGATATAATAATCAATTTCACCAGAAATACGATTATTTAGAAAACCGTATTCAATACCGAAATCGGTTTGAGTTACATTTTCCCATGTGAGCAGAGAGTTTTCTGCTTGGCTTGGTGATATACCAGGACGTTGGTTGTATGAGGTTCCGCCAAACAGTCCTCGCGACGCAAAGTTTCCAATATTGGCATTTCCGGTTTCTCCCCAACTAGCTCTTAGCTTTAAGAAAGATAAAACTTCAGAATTTTGTAGAAACTCTTCTTCTGAAATGATCCATCCGGCAGAGAAGGCGGAGAAAGTACCAAATTGTACATTCCTACCAAAACGAGAAGAACCATCATGACGGATACTTGCTTTGATCAGGTACTTGTCCAAAAAAGAGTAGGTTGCTCTGGCAAAATAAGAAACAAATCGATTTCCTGAAGTACTTCCACTTCCTGCTGTTATCTCCGCAGCACTGTCGATGGTCTGGAAGTCATCTGTAGGAAATTCAATTCCTGTCACACTTTGAAACCTTCTATTGGTTTTGTTAAATTCTGTCCCTGCAACAACTTCTATATCATGAGTGTTGTTGATGTTTTTATAGAAGGTGAAGTAGTTACTAAAAACATATGATTCTGTTCCCAAAGAAGAGGCGTAAGCTTCTCCATTTGTAGATTGAAACGGAGCCAGTCTTCCTGTAAAGGAGTCTTCTGTTTGATAGTAAAGATCATAACCGAAGTCGGAATTAAATTTAAGGAATGGCAAAAATTGATATTCCCCGAAAGCTCTACCGGTAACCCTTCTGATTACAGTATTGTAGTATGCATGTCGATCTTGTAATAGGAAGTTAGCATAAATGGTATCCGGGTTTGGATCTCCATTATCTAAAAATGCTGGTGATATTGGGGCTTGTGCAATAGCTTGTAATGGTGTTACAAAAGCATTGTCGTTAGCAATTCTATCAATGTCTGTTCTTGAAAAACTTAAGTTGGCACCGGCAGTAAATTTGTCGGACAGTTTATGGGTAACATTTATCCGGGAGGTAATTCTTTCGAGTTCGTTCCCTTTTACAATACCATCGGTGTTGTTGTATGACCCTGAGAAGAAGTACGTTGTTTTTTCATTTCCGCCTGACATGGAAACGTCGGCATCTGTAGTGTAGCCATTTTGAAAGGCGAGAGATTGCCAGTCCGTGTCTACTTCGTTATTACGCCAGTCTGTACCAGCAGAATATGTGTCAAAGAAACTTTCTATATAAGCGGTTCCGTCTTCTTGCCCCATAGAATTGACTGCGGCCTCCGTAAGTAGCTCTACATATTCGGAGGCATTGAGAAACTCTCTTTTGTTGGTAGGGCGACTGAAGCCTTGAGACAAATTAATAGATAGGGTGCCCTTTCCTTGTTTTCCTCTTTTGGTGGTAATAAGCACAACTCCGTTGGCTCCTCTGGATCCGTACACTGCCGATGCAGAAGCATCCTTTAGAATATCAATCGATTCAATTTCGTTTGAACTCAGGGTTAGCAGTGGATTGGTAGGTGATCCGTTGTTTGATTCGTTATCATTGATTAGCGGCACTCCATCGAGAACGTATAAAGGTTCAGCTCCTGCACCAATGCTGGAAACTCCTCGAATCCGAATGGAAACCCCACTTTCAATTTTACCATTGGTTTGTGTCACCTGCACCCCAGCAGCTTTACCTGAAAGTGAATTCTGTAGGCCGGGGGTTGGTACTTCATCAATGTCAGAAGCTGTAAGTTTAGCGATATTATCTGTTAATTTACGTTTGCTTTGCGTACCATAACCTACAACTACAACCTCGTCAAGGGCTTGTGCATCTTCACTTAGCTGAACACTAATAGTGTTGTTGGAGCCTACAATTTCTTCAACACTTACCATTCCAAGATAGGAAAAAACAAGAGTTTGTCCTGATTCAGCATTGATGGCGTAGTTACCATCAAAATCTGTTTGAGTACCTGTGCCGGCACCCTTTACTACTACGTTCGCACCAGGAAGCGGCAGACCATCCTGGTCAGTTACATTTCCAGTAACCGTTTTTTCCTGTGCAAAAGAAAACTGCATTACCAACACCGAAAACAGTGTTAGTAGCCAAGTAATTTTTGATCTCATATTTAATTTATTTGAATTAGCAACACCGAATATCTTAAATTTTTCTTAACAACAAAAACAAAAATGCTTCAAAATGTTATTTTTTACCAAAATAGTATTAAAAATTACTTAAAATTTTACTTTTAATTGTTTTCATTAGTAAAATCATTTAATATTCTATTTTAGACACTAATAAAAGTAAGCCTAGCTTAAAAGAAACTTATCGGCTCCTTTTTACAATAAAGAAATAATCAATGTAGAGATGCAAAAGGGAGGAAAAAAAGGCCGTCTAAATATTGTTAGACGACCTTTATTTATTTGGTGGTTCATTTTAAATCTTATTGCCTGACATAAGTCGAAGTATAATTCCCAGCATCAAAGAATGCGTCACTGTGCTCTAAAATCAAAATCCCGGTCTCTTGATCCCAAGTACCTCCAGTAATACATCCAATTCCATTACTACCGCAGAAGGCAACATCATCGCTTGGAGGGACTACACCTCCACAAGAAACTGAAAAATTACCGTCATTTTGCAATGAAGTGTTTGTAGTACAGAACTGCAACAAACCTCCGTCAGCAGTTGAAGCATACCATGTTCCATCTGCATTTTGCGAAATAGTAACTGTTTCCAGACTCTCGCAATATGTATTGGACATGGTATAAGTGCCCGCAAGGTCATAAGAGCAGTTTAAAGTCATCGCAAACACTCCTATAGAATTGGCATAGGAAAGAATATCTCCATCACTTTTGTACACCTTGATCTTAAACGCCAGTTGATCGCCAATCCTTAAATCAGATTCAGATACACCTGTTCCGGAAAGTAAATCCCCAATCGAGTTTAAATCTAAAGTATAAGGAAGCGATGTGGTTTCGGAAACAAGACTTTCTTCCCCTCCGTTAAGAGATTTGACAATCTCTAGTTTTTCAACATCTTCAAGTGAGCCCGAAACTTGGTTTATCACCAAATGGAGACTGGCTGAAGTGACATCCACCATAGCTTCGCTTAGGTCAACCCCACTTTCAGGTGATCCTAAAAATTGTCCTTCAGAGTCAGATTTAATATCAATCATGACACCTCCAGTTGCCGCATTACCCGTTAACTCATCATTATCATCATCAACACATGACATCGGGATGGATAATATGAATAAAGCAAAAATTATATATGTTATATTTTTCATCTTTTACTGTTTTTTAAAGTCTAAAATTTACTGCCAGAATAATGCAGATGTTAATTCATCTCCTCCTATTCTTTGCGCACCACTATCGTAGTTGTCTTTATTTAAAGAAACTTCGGTAGTAGGGTAATAATATCGAGAAGGTATTTGATTAAGAGCACCTTCTATGGCAGGACTTAATGCTGGAAGTTTGGTTCTTCTCCATTCTGTCCATGCTTCAAAACCTTGCCCGAACAATGCTAACCATTCTTGTTGGCCTATTTTAGTTCTCGCTTCAGCTTGTGAGGAAAAACTTATATCTGTCTGAGCTAAGTATGTGGAAGCATCAACACCATTAAAATCAAAACTGGCCTGTATTCCCTCCATATAATACTCAAGGGCTTGAGTTGTGCCCCCCGAAATATAACCTTCATTCGCGGCCTCAGCCATTAAGAAGTTAAGCTGTGAATACGACATCAACACCCCCGGCAAAGTAGGGTCAAGATAAAAATCACCCAAACCGGAAATATTAGCATAGGTATAGCCAAGATCCTCGTTTGGAAGCGTTGTTGGGCTACCATATCCGGACGGCTTACCGACAATATCTCCGTCAACATTCTCACCTGCATAAACTTCCAACCTTGGATCATTCAAAGACTCCATAAGGTCAGTCAATGCTGAATTTATTTTGTATTCCAACCTAGAACCAAAAACGATGGTTTCATAAAATGGATTGGCGTCTGGTGAAGCTTCTAAATACGGTAATTGTGCATTATCAGCATTAGAGGTAAAGAGTTGCCCTCCATTAACTAAGGCTTGTAATTCTGAACTCACATCCCGCGTTGAAGAAATCCTCATCAAGGCTCTGAATTTTAACGAATTGGCAAGCTTTCTCCATTGGGAGGCATCCCCTCCGTAATAGAGGTCTGATGTTGCTTCAATGGATCCGTTGCCTGAGCCTAGCAAGCCGGCTGCTTGAGTGTACAGATCAATTACCCCCTCGAAAACTGTTGCTTCATCGTCGTAGGCGGGTTTTAAAATGGTTTGGTCTAATGCTTCGGTAAAAGGTACGGGGCCGTAAAGTTCCGCTAAAGTTTGGAATGCAACGCCTTTCATTACTAAGGCAGCGCCCTGAAGTACCTGGTTTTCTTCCTCCGCAGCCAAATTGTACATGGCGTTGGTTTCAGAAGCAACATTAGAGTAAATAGAATTGTATATATTATCAATTACACCTCTACGTGGTACATACCTTTCCTCATCATTATACTGCACTTTGGTCATATGTTGAGCCCAAATGGCTCCCATATCACCTCCTGTACCTCCTAAAACACCATATAACACATTGGTGTATATTCTTTGACTGGAGCCCAGTAATAGATGGGCAGGAAGTGCCGTAGAGTTGTTCGGGTCTTGGTTCAGCTCCTCAAAGTCTTTGTCACAACTGCTTGTGATCAATGCGAGGCTGAATAACGCAAACAATATTTTTTTAATTCTTTTCATGATATATCTTTTAACCTATTAGAATTTTATGCTTATGTTGTAACCTATGTTCCTTGCAGAAGGATATTGACCGAATTCTTGACCTTGTTCACCATTAGAGCTACTAAACCCTGTTTCGGGGTCAATATGTGGCGCTTTCTTGTATAATATTGCTAGGTTTCTACCTACTACAGAAAATTTAATCGATTCCACAGGTGTGTTCTCCAATAACCTTAACGGTATACTGTAGCCCAAAGTGACCTGTCTTAATTTTACGTATGAAGCATCAAAGACAGCACTTGATTCAACAGAGTTGTTATACGAAGCCTGGTTAAATGACTTGGCTTGAATAATCACATCATTTGGAACATATCCTCCGCTTCCGTCAGACATCACTCCATTTCCTACCAAACCGTCTTCTCTTCCTATGGTGGACTCCTCCAGTGTACCGGCATATCTACCCCAAGCATAAGTCATACTGTGGATATCACCGCCTATCTTGGCGTCTATCAGCGTTGAAAAATCGAAGTTCTTATACCTAATAGCAAAGTTGGCACCACCGGTCCAGTCTGGAGCAATGTCTCCAAGTACCTGTGCGGTCTGGTCGATTAGCGGTAAACCATCTTCATAGATGACTTGCCCATCCTCGGTCCTTTCAAAATCTCTACCGACGATTACACCATAAGGTTCTCCAGGTCTGGCTTCCAGGGTAACTCCCCATTGGCCACCTAGGATATAAGTGTCAAGCTCCCCTAGTGAGGTGACTTGGTTGTCATTTATAGCCCAGTTCAGATCTATGTCAAAACTAAAATCATCCGATCTCAATACAGTACCTCCGAGTTGGATTTCAACCCCTTTGTTGTTCATATCTGCAATGTTGTCCCATACACTGGTGTAACCAGTTGATGCGGACACTTGAATAGGTACTAACAGGTCCTCACTCTTTTGATCGTAGTAAGTACCACTGAACCTTAATCTGTTTCGGAAAAATTTAGCGTCAAGACCAAATTCAATTCCGGTAACAGTTTCCGCTTTTAAATCAGGGTTAAATTGAGTGTTTGGTACAGAACCCTGGTTACCAAAACCTGTATTAGTCAAGTTGAATGTCGCATTAATACTGTAGGGATCGAGCGCTCCTGTACTACCTACTTTGGACCAACCTCCTCTTAGTTTGAGTAAATCGATATTTTCTCCCAAATCAAATGCATCAGAAAGAACCAATGATCCTGAAACAGAGGGGTAAAAGAAGGAGTTGTTTTGAATGGGTAAAATACTAGCCCAGTCGTTTCTTCCGGTAAAGTCTACATATAAGAAGCCTTTATAAGCTAGCTGACCATAACCGTATAAACTGTTAATTTTTTGGTTCTGTTCAGCATTGTCTAAACGTGCTGTAGATCCTGTTTGTAAGTTAGACAGGTTGTATAGGTCGGGAAGCTCTAGCGCGGGCAATTCCCCCAGAGTACTGTTGTACCTTCTGTTCATGTGATTCGCTCCCAGATTAAGCGAAAATGAAAGATCTTCAGTAATGTCTTTGTTCATACTTACCAAGAAGCTGGCATTAATCTCTTCAAAACGTCTTTGGATTTGGAGATAATATCCATCTGGAGCACCGTTACTTCCTTTGGCTTTGCGCCTGGTTTCAAATTGACTGTAGAAATCAGCACCTAATTTGGTGTTTAAACTCAGCCAATCGTTTATATCATAATTCAAGTCTATATTACCTACCAAACGGTCCTTTTCAAGAGTGTTCCTGTTGGTCTCGAGTACCCAATATGGGTTGTTCTGGAAGTTGTGGTTCCAGTTCAAGGGAGTTCCTGCGGCTGCTGTACCCTCAGGAGCCAGGGGAAAGTTCCTCCAATCCCTCAATTGTTGAAAATCAACATTTCTGGCAGACCATATAAATTGTTGGAAAGGGTTTTCGTTATTGTACCCAGTGATTGGTAAGTTGTCGCTATCGACATTGAAATAATTAGCATTAAGCCCCGCAGTAAACTGATCGCCTAATTCTAAATTGCCAGCAAAACCTACAGTAAATTTATTGAGTTCAGTAAATGGAATCATACCTTTTTCTTCACTATTACCAATTGACAGCCTCAGGTTCTCAGTAGTTAAAGACAAGTTGTTGCTTATATTGATTCCTGTATCTAAGAAATCCTTAACATTATCCGGATAGGAAACCCACGGCAATGGCCCTCCTCCCTGCAACTGTGAGTTCCATTGGACAAAACTTAAACCTGTGTCCAAGGGCGGCCCCCAACTTTCGTCAACTCCATCGCCAATACCATGACCGGCACCATCCACAAATTCAAAACCACTGGTGTCACCACCTTGGCCATATTTGTTTTGATAGTCCGGCAGGATTAGAGGATTGGAAAAAGTCACATTGGTATTTAAAGATACACTGAATTTTTTTCCAGCTGAGCCCCTTTTTGTTGTAATTACAATCACACCATTACCTGCTCTTAATCCGTACAAGGCAGCGGCGTTAGGTCCTTTTAACACGGATATGGATTCTATATCATCCGGGTTGATGTCTGCTGCACCATTTGGTAAATCGACACCACCGCCAGATCCTGCGTTACCATAACTGGTATTATCAATAGGCACACCGTCAACTATATAGAGCGGCTCGTTATTACCTGTAATAGAAGAGTTTCCTCTTAGTACAATCCTTGAAGAGGCACCTACACTACCAGAAGTGGCAGTTACCTGAACACCGGATATCTTACCACTAATAGCATTGGTCAAGTTGCTTTCCCTTGCTTCGGTAAGGTCTTCTCCTCCGATTCCTTGTACAGAATAACCTAGGGCTTTTTCTTCTCTCCTAATACCCAGAGCCGTTACTATCACCTCTTCCAATGCCTCAGCATCTTCTTGTAAGGTTACGTTAATCGTGCTCGAAGCACCTACTACCCTTTCCTGTGTTGTTTGACCTACATATGAAAAGACTAAAGTCATTCCTGTAGCAACAGAGATAGAATAGTTTCCGTCAAAATCTGTTTGTGTTCCTGTTGTTGTTCCTTTTACAGTTACATTTGCACCCGGTAACGGCAAGCCGTCCTGATCGGTTACAATTCCAGTAACCTCTTTTTCCTGTGCAAAAGAAAACTGCATTACTAACACCGAGAACAGTGTTAGCAACCAAGTAAATTTTAATCTCATCTTTAATTTATTTGAATTAGCCATATGCAATATCTTAAATTTTTCTTAATAATAAAAATAAAAACACTTATAAATATTAATATTTTAAAAAAAATCTTTATTATTGACATATTTTCTACATATTAAATATTTAATAAGTTAAAATAATATCATTTTGACATAATTTCTCACATTTAACAACTTATTTTTTATCACAAACCTATTTTTTAACATTATTTCGATTATTTTTTTGAAATTGCCACTTGACAATTAAATTATATTTTTGTGCTGAGCTTCTTGGTTTATGATAGAATGAACCATGGCAATTTATGTTGACCTCTCTCGTTATTATCGGGACGGGATGACTTTGAAGAAATAATTAAAATAACAGATGAAAAGATATTTTTGGTTGTTGCCTATCGTCCTTTTTCTTATTCACGCTTGTGAAAAACCTACCCCTCGTGATAACGGACTTGTTTCCTATACCCCGCTTAACGCTACATCAGTTATCAAGATCAATGACTACCAAGCCTTCAAAAGTGAGATCATCAACAATAATTTCCTGAAAGAATTAAAAAACATCGGTCCTTATAAAAATTCACAGTCCCTGCTTTCTTCCCTAAAGTATCTGAACCCGAATGGAACTTCACTTCTGGCTTTTAATGAAATTGGGAAAAATGCTTTCGACTATACTTTTATCACCAAAAACCACAACGAACTATTTGCCATTGATTCTACAACCGATCGAAAAATTGAAACCCTGACTTATGAAAATGCTTCTATAAAAGTATTGTCCATTGGGGATAAAAAAATATACAGTACTTCCATCGACGATCACTTTATAGGATCTTCATCAAAACTCATCATAGAAAACCTGATAAGAAATAACGGTGCGGACTATACCGATAAAAAACTACTTAAGCTATATCAAGTAGCTCAGGAAAATGTTCCGGCAAACATCTTTATCAATCACAAAAAAGGGAATTCGTTTTTTGAAAATGTCTTTTCCGGCACTTTTGCCAAAAAACTGACCAAATTCAACGATTGGACCTCCTTCGATTCCAGTATTGCTCAAGATTACATCAAACTCAACGGTATTGCCGTGGCGAGTGATTCCATCAATAACACGTTGAATATTCTTAAATACACCGCTCCGGGCGCTAGTAGTATTGCCGATATCACTCCGCTCAACACTTCCTATTTTGTATCATATCCATTAGAAGAAAAGCTTGCCGAAAAACTGGGAAAACCAAGTGATTCCCTTTTCTTTAACAGTACGGAAGTAGCTGAAATAAGCTTCAACGACACTCAAGTCTTCGCTGTCAAAACCACTCAGGAGGTTAAATTTGAAGATATCCTTCAAAAATATGTGAGTGGAAAAAGCTCTTATCGGGATCAAACCATCTGGCAACTCAACACAGACGAGCTGATCACTACCAATTTTTCAAAAATTGTGGGGCAACTACCCACAAACCTGGTAGCTAAAATTGGTGATTTCTATGTTTTTACTGAAAATCGTGAGGTGCTGGAAGACATCATCTCCAACTTCCAGAACAATGCAACCCTGTCACAACTACTCACCTATAAAAATTTAAGAAGTGAACTTGCCGGTGAATCTTCAGTTTTAATTGTCGGGAATCTCGAAAAACTAAAAGACAACAACAATATTCTCTCTGAAGACTTCAGTAAAGGAATTGCTAAAAAAGATTTTAAAGACTATAAGTTTACAGCGGTTCAATATATAGCTGAAGG
This sequence comes from Galbibacter kalidii, assembly GCF_026241135.1. GTDB lineage: Bacteria > Bacteroidota > Bacteroidia > Flavobacteriales > Flavobacteriaceae > Galbibacter. Next base: position 63,090 of record NZ_JAPFGA010000004.1, on the reverse strand, counting down.
TGATTTTGCACATTTTCATGCATTGCTGAAAAAAGCAAACACTTCCACAACCAGCTCCAGCCTCATTACCCAGATGTACAATACGACACTGGATGCCGAACCCATTACAAGACCACAATTTCTTTTGAATCACCACACCAAGAAAAAGGAGATCGTTATTCAGGATGCCGATAACAATCTTTATCTTATTTCTACTGAAGGAAAAGTGCTTTGGAAGAAAAAACTGGACAGCAAAATAAAAGGTGATATCACCCAGGTTGACCTCTACAGAAACGGAAGACTACAACTTGCTTTCACCACCGCTGACAAATTGATGATCGTTGACAGGAACGGAAAAGATGTTCCGCCTTTTCCACTGAGTTTTAAAAACACCATTACGCAACCTTTGGCTGTTTTTGATTATGACAAAAACAAAAATTACCGCTTCCTTGTCGTGATGGGGAACGAAATAAAAATGTATGACCGCAACGCCTCTATCGTTAGCGGATTTACATTAAAGAAAACCCAAAATCCATTGATCAACCCACCCGAGCATATCCGCATTGGGAACAAAGATTATATTGTGATGCAGGAATCTGACGGAAAATTGGATATTCTTCACCGTACGGGGAGTGTCAGGATCAAACTTAATGGGAAAATTGACTTTTCGGGTAACAAGGTATATCTCTATAACGGAAGATTTACAACAACAAACTCTTCCGGAGACCTGATCCAAATTGATCAAAAAGGAGGTATCAACAAAATTGAGTTAGGACTGAAAGATGAACACAGGATAGATGCCACCACCAAAACCCTGGCCACGGTTTCTGAAAATATCTTAACTGTCAAAGAGAACAAAGCTACATTGGATTTCGGCATCTACACCGAACCCAGAATATTTTATCTCAACGACAAAATATACGTTTCCGTAACCGACAGGCAGACACATCAGGTGTATTTATATGACAGCAACGCAAAAATGATCAAGAATTTCCCTGTTTATGGTGATTCTGCCATCGACATGGCCGATATTGACAATGATAAAAAACCAGAGATTGTAACTGTTGGTGATGAAAACTCGATTATCTGCTATAAAATGAATTAATAAATGGCAGGCTCTTTCATAGCAAGAGAGTGTCTAAAAAAGTCTTTAAAACCTTTGTCACACTGAGCCTGTCGAAGTGTAATGAGAATTAAATCGTCTTCGACAGGCTCAGACTGACAATTTGTGTAAACAGTCTTTTTAGACACCCTCTACCATCTAATCTACACTTTTTCCCTTTCAAAAAACTCCACTTCAAAAAGTGCTTTAAAATGCTTTAACAGTTTTGTTTTTACTTCTTCCACCGGAATTTCGGGTTTTCCCAGCTCTACATTGAGTGATGTTACAGCTTTTCCCCTAATCCCACACGGAATAATATTGTCGAAATACCCCAAATCGGAATTGACATTCAAAGCAAATCCGTGCATAGTTACCCAGCGGGAAGCCCGCACGCCCATCGCACAAATTTTTCTGGCAAAAGGAGTTCCTACATCGATCCACACCCCTGTTTCGCCTTCGCTACGCATCGCTTTGATACCGTATTCATCCAAAGTAAGAATAATGACTTCCTCAAGAAAGCGGAGGTATTTATGAATATCGGTAAAAAAATTGTCCAAATCCAGGATGGGGTAACCTACGATCTGTCCGGGGCCGTGATAGGTAATGTCACCCCCGCGATTAATCTTATAAAAAGTAGCCCCCTTTGCTTTTAATTGATCTTCATTTAGCAAAAGATTATCGATATCGCCACTCTTTCCCAAGGTGTACACATGTGGATGTTCTACAAAAAGGAAATAATTAGGCGTCTCTTTATCCGTATTCTCACGCCGGTTTTGAATTTTGATATCCAAAATCCCTTTAAAAAGCTCCTCCTGATAATCCCAGGTTTCCTTGTAATCTTTATAACCTAAATCCTGTAACTCAACAGCTTTGTTCATAGGGACAAAGATACGAAGGAAGTTAGAAGTACGAAATACGAAATTAGAAGTACAGTATATCCCTAAATAAGGTTGACCATTTTTGAATCTATAATATTCTTTCATTAGTTATCAAAACAGCTCCCCTCTTCAGACGAAGAGGGGAATGAATCTGCCAACGGCGGAGAAAGGGGAGTTTTGAAAGCCCAAGCTTTATGGTTAAATCACCGAGCATTTGTTCTATACCAATGACATGGGATTTCAAAACCCTCCGTCTTCAGTTCTGCTATCGCAAAACTGAATCCACCTCCCTTCGTCTGAAGGGAGGAACCGTTTTTTGTTTTTATTATTAAGTAACTTTAAATTAAGACCTATAATATATGTGGTCAACCCATATCAGGGACGTACAATAGGAGGTTCTTGGTCAAAAACAACAAACTTCTTCTACCTATTCGGATTATTTAAAATAATAAGTGCAGCGATAACTCCGGGGATCCACCCACAAAGCCATAATATAAATACGATAACGATAGAACCGCAACCTTTGTCCAATACGGCCAAAGGCGGGCATAAAATTGAAAGCAATACTCTCCAGATACTCATTTTTGATTTGTTTTTTGACTGATCCCACTAAGTGGGTTTTATTATTTGGTATTTTACATCGGAACAAGGCCAAGGTAAATGACAAATATAATTGATGATTTATTTATATGACGTCATATTCCTCATTTTGTTACACTTTTCGAGGGAGGGATTGCAGTGAACTGAAAGTCTATTTGCCACTAATTCACAAATGCTTTCCCCCCCCAACTCTTCCAAAGGAGGGGAGTTAAATATATCCGTGAATCTGTGGCTATAATTTATAGAAACTAAAAGCAACTGCAATACCCCGACGGTTCGGGGGCAGGGGTTTAAACCCACAACTTAGACCAATAAAATTTTATTAGCTTTTTGGAATTTCTAATGAAAAAAAATTCATGTAAATTTGCAAGCTTAAAACGCAAAAGACAGACTATGCAACTTTCAGAACAGGAGATCATTCGCAGGGAAAAGCTTGGAAAGCTACGTGAATTGGGCATTAACCCGTATCCGGCAGCTTTATATCCGGTTGACCATACCTCTAAAAAGGTCAAGGAAACTTTTGAGGAGGACAAGAAGGTGGTGCTTGCCGGACGATTGATGAGCCGACGTATCCAGGGGAAGGCTTCTTTTGCTGAGTTGCAGGATAGTGAAGGGCGTATTCAGTTGTACTTTAACCGGGATGAAATTTGTACCGGTGAAGACAAAACGCTTTATAACGACGTTTATAAAAAACTACTCGACATCGGTGATATTATCGGTATTGAAGGAACACTCTTCAAGACCAAAGTAGGCGAAATGACTGTGATGGTGAAGAACTTTACGGTGCTGAACAAATCCCTTCGTCCGTTGCCATTGCCAAAAGTAGACAGCGAAGGAAAAGTGTTTGACGAGTTTAACGACCCGGAATTGCGTTACCGACAACGTTATGTGGATTTAATCGTGAATCCGCATGTAAAAGAGACTTTCTTAAAACGAACCAAGATAACAAACAGCATACGCGATTTCTTTAACAAGCGTGACTATATCGAGGTGGAAACCCCGATTTTACAATCCATTCCGGGGGGAGCGGCAGCACGGCCGTTTGTCACCCACCACAATGCGTTGAACATTCCGCTTTACCTGAGAATCGCCAACGAATTGTACCTAAAAAGACTTATCGTGGGCGGTTTTGACGGCGTGTATGAGTTCTCCAAGGATTTCCGTAACGAAGGAATGGACAAAACCCACAATCCGGAGTTTACCGTGATGGAGCTTTATGTTTCCTACAAAGATTACAACTGGATGATGAGTATGACCGAAGAATTACTTGAAAAAGTAGCTGTGGATGCCAACGGAAGTTCGAAAGTGCAAGTAGGCGATAATGAAATCGACTTTAAAGCGCCCTACCCGCGTGTGCCTATCCTTCAAGCCATAAAAGACCACACCGGTTATGATGTGGCGGGAATGAATGAAGAAGAATTGCATGGCGTATGCGAAAAACTCGATATCCCTGTTGATGAAAGTATGGGCATCGGGAAACTGATCGATGAGATCTTTGGTGAAAAATGTGAGCACCATTACGTCCAGCCGACATTCATCACCGACTATCCCAAAGAAATGAGTCCGCTTACCAAAGAACACCGTGATAATCCGGCTTTGACAGAACGTTTTGAACTCATGGTCAATGGAAAGGAACTCGCCAATGCCTATTCGGAGTTGAACGACCCGATAGATCAACGCGAACGTTTTGAAGAACAACTGAAACTCTCAGAAAAAGGAGACGACGAAGCCATGTTTATCGATCAGGATTTCCTTCGCGCTTTGGAATACGGAATGCCCCCTACTTCGGGAATCGGAATCGGAATCGACCGTTTGGTGATGTTGATGACCAACAACTCGTCCATTCAAGAAGTGTTGTTCTTCCCGCAAATGCGTCCGGAGAAAAAATTGGACGTCGCGTTGAACGAAGAAGAAAAAATGGTTTTTGACCTCCTGAAAAAACAAGAACCCATGCCCTTATCCGACTTGAAAGCACAATCAGAGCTAAGCAACAAAAAATGGGACAAGACCATAAAAGGCCTTACCAAGCACAAACTGGCAAAAGTGAATAAAACCGATGATGGTTTATTTGTGGAGGTGGTAAAGTAACAACAACAAAATAACACATAAAAGAGACTGCCTAAAAAGCTATAAACTCAGATGTCATGCTGAGCCTGTCGAAGCATCATTAATTGATTATCAATGCGTCTTCGACTACCCTTCGACAAGCTCAGGGTGACAAATCAAGTTTGTTCAGGGCTTTTTAGACAACCTCTTTTCACTCAAACAAAAACTGGAACTACTATCCAAACAAAAAAATCATTACACAGTTTCAACGACCACTTAATGGGCCAATTGATAATACGTTTCCCTTACCGGTTCGTTGACCGATAAGCAATTCAGTTCAGGATGTACCGTATTTAGATAGGCATAAACAGGCTCCTTTATTTTAGTAAGCATAAAATAGCCGTCCATTTCTTTGTGCGAAACGAATTTAACGGCCAGTTTATGCTCTTCAATATATTTGGAAGGCAAAAAGGTGTGTTGTCTGTCTACAAAATAAACGATCATCCGGTGCGACTCCCCGGTGCAAATGAGATGTCCGTAGATCGGGATTAAAATCCCGTCACACTCCACTTCTTTCAGTTGGGTATCTGCTTTAATATTCTCGACGATTAAAGATAAACTGTTCATACTGCCAAAACTATAACACATACACACAGTAAAACAGAGGTAAAAGCATGTAATTTTAAGGGTGTTTTCCCCTTTTTTTACATTCACCATAGATCCGTCAAAACAATCTATAAATAAACAACAAAGCAAAAAACACAGCTCCTCCCTTGTGGCGAAGGGAGGTGGATTCAGTTTTGCGATAGCAGAACTGAAGACGGAGGGTTTTGAAATCCCAAACCACAACTAAAAAACACCAACCCAAAAACTCCCGACTCCCGACTTCCTCTCTTTTCACAACAGGGCCGAGCGTTAAAAAAACACCCGCTCCGCAAAGTCTCCCGACTTTGGGGGTCAACATTAACGGAATATCCAACCAGAGGAAAATGTTCCATTTTTAGTAAGTTAGCTGCTAGCACACACAACTATCCTTACACAAGCACGCTGGGGTGATTTGGAAAAATTACCAATTTTAGGTAAATTTGAGTAAAGTTAATTAAAAATGAAAAACACATCCATATCACTCGGAAATTATTTTGACCAATTTGTAAATAGCCAAGTTTCTGCTGGACGATACAAAAACGTCAGCGAAGTAATTCGTGCTGGACTTCGACTTTTAGAAAACGAGGAAAACAAAGTAATTGCGTTGCGAAATGCAATACAAGAGGGTTTAAACAGTCCTTTGGTTGAAGACTTTGACTTTGACGAAAATCTAAAAAGATTAAAAGCCGAAAAACGAGAAAATGGCTAAAGTTATATTGAGACAGGAAGCCATTGACGACTTGAACGACATTTGGGACTATACTTTTGAAAAATGGTCAGAAAAGCAAGCGGACAAATATTATGCGACAATAAAACTTGCTTGTAACGGAATTGGAGAAAATCCTAATGTTGGAAAAGAATATGACGGAATAAGCAAAAACTTACTCGGATTAAAATCTGGCAAGCATATCATATTTTACCAACCACTTTCAGAAGGTAAAATTGAGGTCATCAGAATTTTACACGAACGAATGGACTTGAAAAATAGGATGACTGAATAAAAAAACTACACCACAACAACACCTATAAGCTATGGCTTGCGAGCCGCTCCGAAAAGTCTCCCGACTTTGAGGAGGGCGGAGCGTTAAAAAATAACCCAGTGGGTTATTTTAGCGAACGAGCCAGCCGGCGGGCGGGAAAGAAATCCCAAACCCCAGATAACAAACACCCACCCTAAAAACAATAAATACACCCGTTTTGTGGATTTCCGTAATACACTTAGATTAAATTTAATTATTTTCGGGGAGATATAAAACTTACGCATATCCCGACTTTTTAAGTGGATATGCTTAATTATATTACGTATAAACAAGTTAGTCGGTAATGTTCCGTGAAACAGCTTCAAATTCCATAAAGTAAATACAAAATGAAAAAGCAAACTTTTATGACTGTTATGTTTTCAATCATTATTTTAACAATACAGTCTGTTTATGGACAAACGAAACAACTATCGCAAGAAGTTAGAGAGGATTTCTGTGTAAATGCGTATTTTAACTACAAATATGGAAATGATGCTTTCAAAGCTTGGATGATAACATCTGCTCGAAATATTGGATTAAATTCAATTGTTGACATTGAAATAGCGATAGAGAATATATGCAAAAATAAAAAACTACAAGATGAATTTTTTCAAAACGTACTTCGTGTTGGTGGTGGGAGAGGTTTTGTGTTTCAACAATTTCAAAGCATCGGGATGTCTGCTGTTAATGCAAAAAAACTAACGGATTATCTTATTGATAAAGAAATCAATAACACACAAATCGTAACGCAACAGAACAGAACAAACAATAACGAAGTTAAAGCTAATCAAAGACCTGTAAAGGCTAATGAAATCACTGAATATCCCAACGAAATATATAACCCTCAACCATTAAGTGACAATCCATCACTTGATACAATGAAATGGAATGTACAAGGAATTGAAGAATTGTTTTTTTCTGATGATAGTATAAAATTCCCAATGACTATAACTAAAATTCAAAAAGCATTAAAAGTTGAGCCTGTTATAGAAGAAGATGATTACTTTGGCTATAAATCATTTCATTGGACACTAACAAATGGGGTGGTTTTAACTGCAATGAATGCTCAAGAAACCAATATAGGTTGGTTGACAGGCTGGTTAATAATTGAGGGGAAAAATGGTAAAACTGTTAGCGGACTTCCTTTTGATTTAGTTATCAACCAAAGTACAATAAAAGATGTGGAAAAGCAACTATCAAAAATTAAAACACAAAAGATTGGTAATTATATTGAGTTCAGAAAAGGAGAACAGGATTACAGATTTGAATTTAATGAAGATAAAACTTTAGGTAAAGTCCGCATTTCACATAATTAAGGTTTCAAAAACTTGTTATGGGTATAAAAAAAGTGTTAGAAGATATAAACAAAATACAATTGCAAAATTATTGGAGTGTAAAAGAATTTAGGAACAATCCAAAGTTGGGAAAAGGGCGAGGTATATATTGGATTTGGACAAACTTAACCTTTGGCGAGTTAAAAAAGACAAAAAACAATCCCAACCACAAAGCGGAAGTTCCTATAGAAAAGCTTATTAGAGAACGTGAAGAGCTGAATTACATTTGTAATATAAGGGTTAATGATTTTCGAGTAGTCTATAATGGTATTGGTGGTTATTCAGGAAAAACTGTAAAAGAAAAGAGCTCTTACGACCTTCGAGGACGTATAAATCAAGAATTTTTTTCCAATGACCCAAGAACAGGTACATTAAATCTAAGGAATAGAAATAACTTTAACATTGATAATTGGGCAATTTCATATTTTGATTTCAACAAAAATGAAAATATATTGAAACAGTTACCAGAACCAAAGAACAATAAAAGTTATTATGAGAGTTATGCTAATATGCTAGAAATGAACTGGCGCATTGAATATGGACACCCAATATTAAATAGACATTAATACAATTTTATACAAAACGAAAATAAAACCCGCTCCGCAAAGTCTCCCGACTTTGCGGTTAAACAAAGCAATAAAGCCTATCACTTCATAAAAAGCACATCCCAAGCCCATTCCAAACACCCCCCACATAACCTACATACACTTCACAAAAAATAAATTTTCGCACCAGGACAGAGCGTTAAGAATTAGTCCGGTGGACTAATTTAGTGAATGGGCCAGCCGGCGGGCGAGCAAAAAAACTTAATCAAAATAACAGCTTGTAACCTAAATACATCGATAAAACTTATTTTCACCACAAGATTCACATTTCACAACAAAAATTCTGTTTTTAATGCTCAAAAGTATAGTTTAGAGGAAATAAACACTGAAATTAGTAATCGGAATAGGAATTTAACCTGTCGGAATGCAATTCGAACGTATCGGAATAGAACTTGAACGTGTCGGAACGCAACTTAAGCCTATCGGAACACGATTTGAACGTGCCGGAACAGAACTTTAATCTATCGGAATGCAATTCGATCCTGTCGGAATAGAACTTGAACCAGTCGGAACACGATTCAATCCTCCCGGAACAGGAATTGACCCAACCGAACTTAATTAAAAATGTATAAATATGAGTTTAACATCAAAAAAATCAGAAACCGCCATGCTGGAACAATGGCAAACCGCCCTGACCAACGCACAGGCACAACCGGAAATCAAAACCCAAATCGCCAAATACGGCTATGATGCCGAAAAGCTGTCCGAAGGACAAGCGCTCTACGACCAGGCCATACAAATATGGCAGCACAACAAACAAGAAGACCGCGAAACCCGGGATGCCTATCAGGTTTTCAGTAAACACTACGAAGAATTACAGGACCTTTACGGCGAACACCGCAATAAAGCCAAGGCGAAGTTCCGCGACCAACCCGTCATACTGGCAAAACTTCAGGTAGTAAGCGCAAAACCCACAGCCTACCATAACCTTATCCAACAGATCGAACAGTTTTACGCCACCCTCAACGAAGCCGTCAACCAAGACATCAAAAACCAACTGCTCACCTACAATATGACCGCAGAAGAACTCACCCAAGCACAACAGCTCATCCAGCAAACCAAGTCCGCCCGCGCCGAATACGCCCGTGAAGAAGGAGAAAGCCAGGACGCCACCAAACAAAAAGACACCGCCCTTGGTACCCTCGAAGACTGGATGCGCGATTTCTACTCCATGGCCTCCATCGCCCTACAGTCCCACCCACAACTCCTCGAAGCTGTTGGACTTTTTAGGAGGAGTTGAAAATTATCCCTTTGAAGGGAGGGTCGAGCGTTAAAAAAAGGTACAGTGTACCTTTTTAGCGATGGAGCCAGCCAGTGCGAGGAGGGGGATGTTTTTTTGAATGGGCTCAGATGCCACAATAATTATATAAAACCGTTAGCCCAAACCTACAACTCCCCCACCACTTTCTCTACTGCGGCTATGGTATCATCCAAATCTTCATAAGTCAGTGCATCGTTTAAAAACCAAGTTTCAAAAGCACTTGGTGGGAGATACACCCCTTCGTTCAGCATGCCGTGGAAGAACTTTTTAAAGGTTTCGTTGTTTCCTTTTGCCGAAGTTTTGAAATCATAGACCTCATCGGTAAAGTGTACCGAGATCATAGAGCCCAATCGGTTGATGGTATAGGTAAGGTCTGTTTCGCTCAGCACTCGCTCAAGCCCGTCGTGCAAATAGGAGGTTTTATCTTCCAGACTTTTAAACACTATTTCATTTTGATCCAGATATTTCAGCATGGTGAGTCCGGCAGCCATCGCTAGAGGATTCCCGCTCAGGGTTCCGGCTTGATACACCGGTCCGAGTGGCGCCAAATGGTTCATGATCTCATCACGCGCCGCAAAAGCCCCTACGGGCAATCCGCCGCCAATTACTTTTCCAAAGGTCACGATATCGGCTTTTATATTCAAGAATTCCTGTGCCCCGCCTTTTGCCAAACGGAAACCGGTCATCACCTCATCAAAAATAAGTAGGATGCCATTTTCATCACAAAGTGCTCTCAAGCCTTCCAAAAAACCTTTTTTAGGGATAATACAACCCATATTCCCGGGAACCGGCTCCAAAATAATAGTCGCGATCTCACCTTTATTAGCTTCAATCAGCGCTTTTACACTTTCCAGGTTATTATAGTCAGCCAACAAGGTGTCTTTTGCAGTTCCCTGAGTCACCCCGGGACTATTCGGACTCCCGAAAGTAACGGCTCCGCTTCCCGCTTGTATCAAAAAAGAATCAGAATGCCCGTGGTAACAACCCGAAAATTTGATAATTTTCTCTTTGCCCGTGAATCCACGTGCCAAACGCACGGCACTCATACAGGCCTCAGTCCCACTGTTCACAAAACGGATCTTATCGATATTGGGCACCATGGAAACGGCCAGCTTTGCAATCTCCGTTTCTATTTCCGTAGGTGTCCCGAAAGAGGTCCCTTGTTTTGTTTTTTCCACAACGGCATCCACCACAGGTTGAAATGCATGCCCCAGAATCATCGGTCCCCACGAAGCGATGTAGTCTATCAGTTTATTTCCGTCTTCATCATACAAATACGCTCCCTTTGCTTCTTTTACAAATATGGGCGTTCCTCCCACAGCTTTAAAAGCCCTCACCGGAGAATTTACTCCGCCGGGAATGTATTTGGACGCTTCTGCAAAAAGTGCACTGCTTCGTTTATATTGCATCATCATGTATTACTTTTAGTTAAGGTATAACACCTGTCCTATTTTTATATTGTTGTCTTTTAATCCGTTTCGGCGCTTGATCGATTCTACCGAAACATTGTGTCGTCTGGAAATGGAATAAAGCGTATCTCCTTTTGAAACTACATAAGTATTTTGTCTCGCTTCCCTGACTCGCGATCGCCTATTCCCCAACACCTTGTCATCATATTTATACAGTTGATAGCGTTCGATTAACGTAATCAGCTTTTGGGGATAACGCCTGTCTGTCGCATATCCGGCAGATCGCAGTCCGCGTGCCCATCCTTTGTAATCGTCTTTTCTGAGATCGAACAAAAAGCTATAACGGCCTCGCGTACTTAAAAACTCAGAATGATCATGATAGGAAAGCTCAGGATGTCTGTATTTTCTGAAACACTCCCCGCGACGGTCGTCGTCGTGATAGGCTTTAGCTCCTGTCCATCCACTATGGCATTTTATTCCGAAGTGGTTATTCGCTTTCCGCACCAACTCCCCTTTTCCGGAACCACTTTCCAGAATACCCTGTGCCAAAATGATACTGGCCGGAATTCCGTAGTTTTTCATCTGCCTTTCCGCTATCGGACTGTACACTGCGATGTATTCTTCGACGGTTTCAGTGTAGACTGTTGCTCTGGATGTGGATTCTAAAGTTTCTGTGGATCGTTTTCGGTCGTTCCCTGAAGGTGTTCGTGTGTTTTCTACAGTTTCACTTCGTCGGTCTTTTTTAGTTGAAGCTGCTCTTTTTTTTGCCCCACAACTCACTAAAAACAAGACAAGAAATGCTACAATTATACGCTTTAACATCATTGTATTAATGGTAAATTCTTTTGTTTTAAACGTTGGTTCATCCCCAAAATTCCTTGCAGTCCCCCTGTATGGATGGCCAAAATCCTGGTTTCTTCCTTAAAATAACCGTTTTTTATCATTTCTATTATGCCGAACATCATTTTTCCGGTATAAACAGGGTCTAATGGAATGCCCGTTTCCTTTTTAAAACCGTTGATAAAATCTATCAACTCCTTATTGATCTTGGCATAGCCCCCGAAATGATAATCGGAAACCAGTTCCCAGTTATCTTTGCGCACAAATTTACGTATTTCATCTTGTAAAAAATCCCCTTTCAGGGCGGGAAACCCCAAAACTTGTTGACGGAGTTGTGAACAATTAACAAGTCCGGAGATGGTGCCACCCGTCCCAACACTCGTGCATACATAATCAAAATCGGTATCCTCTTCACCTAGAATTTCTTCACATCCCTTGACCGCCAAGGCGTTTGTTCCTCCTTCGGGAACAAGGTAGAAATCACCCCATTCGGCTTTCAAACTTTTCAAAAATTCCTCGGAATTTTTATTGCGATAGTTACTTCTGGAAACAAATTTGAATTGCATTCCGTGTTTTTTAGCAAAGGACAGGGTTGGATTGTTGTCGATCTCACCTTCCAGTTCTTCCCCACGGATAACACCTATGGTTTGCAATCCGGCCTCAAAACCGGCATAGGCGGTAGCTGCAATGTGATTTGAAAAAGCCCCGCCAAAAGTCAGCATTTTGTCGTGCTCCTGCTTTTGGGCTTCAATCAAATTGTATTTCAGTTTTCGGTATTTATTTCCGGAGATAAAAGGATGGATCAAGTCCTCCCGCTTGATAAAAAGTCGGATTGAAGTATGGGCGATTGCCTTCAGAAAAATCTCTTGATTGTGCAAAGCTTAAAATTCAAGGTTTAATATTCAAAATTTAAGTGATTGCAGGCTGCCTCATTGCATTCTGATTTAAAACATATACTTAAAAGAACTCCATGAGGAACGTTCATTCAGGTAGTCCGGGTTCCATTCGTTTTGATAGGCTTCCCGCTCAAAACTGATATTCCGATAGGCCATATTCAGATTCCAATACCTGAAAATCCCTATCAGCCATTCCATAAAATAAATGAGAAAAAATGGCAGCACCAATAGTTCCATTTGCTGTCTTAAATGGATTTTTTCATGGTTGATCAAAATAGTATCGTCCTTCAGCTCATCATCCCTCAAAATAATTAAGGGCCAGAGCGTTAACCCCACATAGCGTTTGGGCAAAATGTATTTAAAAATCAGAATCATAGCTGTCTTAATCGTTGGGGCGTTGTTTTATTTTACCTTTCTTCAGTAGAAACTAAAATCCGTAACAAAAAATACAAATTCCAGTTTCACCTCAGGGAAATACATGAGTGAAATAATTTCACGTATTTTTGTAAAGATAGCGGGATATTTAACATATAAAAAAATGATGAAGAAAATAATTCCCCCTGAAGAGGGCGATTTTTATCTTTCCCCCGAGGGATATCGCGTCTTTACGGCACAGTACCACCTGAAGAGAGGATACTGCTGTGAAAGCGGATGCAAACACTGTCCCTACGGATTTGACAGAAAACGAAACTAAGCCACAAGACATTCAATACAAATCAAGATATGATCGACACACAAAATATATTTACATCACAACTCCTTGAAGGTATTCCCAACGAACTTCCGAAGGCAAAACCTTATGACAAAACGGTGAATCACGCACCCAAAAGGAAAGATATTCTAACTGATGAGGAGAAAAAATTGGCGCTGCGAAATGCGCTTCGGTATTTTGACAAAAGCTTGCATCAGGAATTGATTCCTGAATTTAAAGAAGAACTCGACACCTACGGACGTATCTATATGTATCGTTATCGTCCGAATTATGAAATGTATGCCAGGCCGATTGATGACTATCCTGCAAGATCGAAACATGCAGCGGCGATCATGCTCATGATCATGAACAATCTGGACCCCAAGGTAGCACAACACCCATATGAATTGATCACTTACGGCGGAAACGGGGCTGTTTTTCAAAACTGGGCACAATACAGGCTTACAATGAAATATTTAGCTGAAATGAGTGACGAACAAACACTGGTGATGTATAGCGGACATCCGCTTGGGCTATTTCCATCCAATAAAAATGCCCCCAGGGTCGTGGTTACCAACGGAATGATGATCCCCAACTATTCCAAACAGGATGATTGGGAAAAGTTCAATGCCCTCGGCGTGACACAATACGGGCAAATGACTGCCGGAAGTTATATGTATATCGGTCCGCAAGGTATCGTACATGGAACGACTATAACCGTTTTGAATGCCTTACGCAAAACTAGTAAAAGTTCCCCCAACCCTTCGGGGAGGGGGCTAGGGGGCGGGGCTCTTTTTGTCACTTCCGGACTGGGTGGAATGAGTGGGGCGCAACCCAAGGCCGGAAATATCGCCGGATGTATTACCGTCTGTGCGGAAGTCAACCCAAAAGCTATCGAAACCCGACATTCACAAGGCTGGGTCGATGAAGTGATATCCGACCTCAGCGAATTGGCACAACGCGTCAGAACTGCACAAAAGAACAAAGAAACCGTATCTATTGCCTATGCCGGAAATGTGGTAGATGTCTGGGAAGCTTTTGACAAAGAGAATATCCATATCGACCTTGGATCCGATCAAACTTCACTACACAATCCGTGGGCAGGCGGGTACTATCCTGCAGGACTTTCTTTTGAAGAAGCCCAACAAATGATGGCGGATAATCCTGAAAAATTTAAGGAAAAGGTTCAGGAAAGTTTACGGCAACATGCTTCAGCCATCAATAAACATACTGAAAAAGGAACGTATTTCTTTGACTATGGAAATGCTTTCCTACTCGAAGCCTCCCGTGCCGGAGCTAAAATCTACAAAGACAAAGATGGTAATTTTATAAGCTCCCCTTCCTCTGGGGAAGGGGTTGGGGGATGGGCTTATCCAAGCTACGTACAAGACATCATGGGCCCTATGTGTTTTGACTACGGCTTTGGCCCTTTCCGTTGGGTTTGTGCCAGTGGAAATCCTGAAGACCTCCAAAAAACCGATGAAATTGCTTGTCAGATACTTGAAAAAATCAAAGAAACAGCCCCTGGTGAAATTCAAAAACAGCTGGAAGACAATATTCAGTGGATCAAAGCAGCACAGCAAAATAAGCTGGTGGTAGGCTCTCAAGCCCGAATCCTCTATGCCGATGCTGAAGGAAGAATGAAGATTGCTGAAGCTTTTAATAAAGCTATTTCCGAAAATGAAATAGGTTTCGTAATTTTAGGTAGAGATCATCACGATGTGAGTGGAACAGATTCCCCATATCGGGAAACTTCCAACATCTATGACGGTTCTCGTTTTACAGCAGATATGGCCATCCATAACGTTATTGGTGATAGTTTTAGAGGCGCCAGCTGGGTAAGCATCCACAACGGTGGTGGTGTTGGATGGGGAGAGGTGATAAACGGTGGATTCGGCATGATTCTTGATGGTACTAAAGAAGCAAGTCAACGTTTACAATCGATGTTGTTTTGGGATGTTAACAACGGTATCGCCAGAAGAAGCTGGGCAAGAAATGAAGAAGCTGTTTTTGCCATTAAACGCGCCATGAAGGCCACACCGGAACTTAAAGTCACTTTGCCAAACGATGTGGACGATAGTTTGCTGAATAATATATAAGGAATAACTCAAAAAATCATACAGATGAAAATTATTAAACAACTTACCGGCATCTTGGTCATCGCATTAATGATGGGTGCATGTACATCAGTGCGAGTGGCTACAGATTACGACAGAAAAGTAGACTTCGGAAAGTACAAGACCTTTGCTTTCTACAAGCCCGGTATCGATAAGGCCGACATTTCCGATTTGGATAAAAAGAGAATCCTGCGTTCCATTCAATATGAATTAACGGCGAGAGGTTATCAACTTTCTGAAAATCCTGATATTTTGGTAAGCATCTTTACTACCGAAGTAGACCGTGTTTCCGTGTACAATAACATGGGATGGGGATGGGGCTGGTACAGATCTCCGTTTTGGGGCGGTTATGGCTATAACAACGTATCCACACAAACCGAAGGTTCGCTATACATTGACCTAATTGATGCCGGAGCCAAAGAATTGGTATGGCAAGGTAAAGGAACCGGACATTTGATCACCAATGGAGACATTACCAAAAAAGAAGAACGTATCCATGAGTTTGTAAAGGAAATTCTTGCTAAGTTCCCTCCTATGGCTACTAGTGTAGCTGTAAGATAGTTGGAAGTCCGAAATCAGGATCTTTCCCTCCCCCCTTTGGGAGAGTCGGAGGGTGATATAAAATTGAATTACCCTCCCCCAATCCCTCCAAAGGAGGAGAGCAACTCGATATGGGTACAACAAATGAGATTTGGTACTTGAAATTTTCAAGAAAAACACCTACTTCTTTATAACTCATTTCGCATAATAGAACCATAGGTTTTTTGTATCTTTATTGATGCAAAAAACCTTTTTTATGCAAAATACATACGAAAGTAATCCACTATTAGATCGTTTGCCCAAACATCTAAAACAGTTTATCAAACCACAAAACTACAACGAATACACTCCGATAAACCAAGCTGTTTGGCGCTATGTGATGCGTAAAAACGTAGCTTATCTCAGTAAGGTAGCACACCATTCTTATGTTGAAGGCTTGAAAAAAACGGGGATTTCCATCAATCATATTCCCGATATGTACGGAATGAACCGAATATTGAAAGACATCGGATGGGCAGCCGTTGCTGTTGATGGCTTTATTCCACCCAATGCGTTTATGGAGTTTCAGGCATACAATGTTTTAGTGATTGCTTCTGATATCCGTCAACTTGAAAATATAGAATACACCCCGGCACCGGACATTATCCACGAAGGTGCAGGACACGCCCCTATTATTGCCAATCCGGAATATGCCGAGTACTTGAGACGCTTTGGGGAAATAGGCTGTAAGTCCATCTCCAGCGCCAAAGATTATGAAATGTATGAAGCCATTCGCCATCTTTCCATCATAAAAGAGGCTGAAGGCACTTCCGAAGAAGAAATTGAAAAAGCCGAAAAAAAGGTAGACGAACTTCAACAAAATATGGGGGAACCCAGTGAAATGGCTCTGATTCGAAACCTGCATTGGTGGACCGTGGAATACGGACTGATAGGCGATATTGAAGACCCGAAGATCTATGGAGCCGGATTGTTGTCTTCCATCGGGGAAAGCAAATGGTGCATGACCGATCAGGTAAAAAAAATACCATACGCTATCGATGCAACTTATCAGGATTTTGACATCACCAAACCACAACCTCAACTGTATGTAACCCCCGATTTTGCACACCTCAGTCTTATCCTTGAAGAATTTGCCAACGGTATGGCCCTGCGGAAAGGAGGGCTCGAAGGCATAGAAAAACTCATTGCTTCCAACGCCTTGGGTACTATTGAATTGAGTACCGGCATACAAGTTTCAGGTGTCTTTTCTGATGTGATTGCCGATGATGGAAAAGTGGTTTATTTTCAAACCAAAGATGCTACAGCGCTTTCATACCGAGGAAAGGAATTGGTAGGCCACGGAATAGAACAACATCCGGACGGATTCGGAAGCCCTGTTGGTAAACTCAAAGGCATCAATCTCGCTATTGAAGATATGAGCCCGCGTGACCTAAAAGCCTACAACATCTACGAAGAACACAAAGTCACATTGGAATTTGAAGGTAACATCACAGTTTCAGGAACCATTATTACCGGTACACGGAATTTAATGGGGAAAATTATCCTTATCAGCATAAAAAACTGTACGGTGACCCACAATGATACCGTTCTCTTCCAACCGGAATGGGGTGTTTACAACCTGGCCGTAGGGAAAGGCGTTGTTTCCGCATACAGTGGCCCTGCGGATGTGAATAGTTATGATATGGTAACGCATACGCCTTCAGAAACAACCATCAAACCGAAGAAAAATCCGCATACCAAAAAACTGGAAGCCCTGTACAAACAAGTCAGGGATTTTAGGGAAGGAAAAAACAGGACCATTTCACGACATAAAGTCTTTGAGCAACTCATGGAATATTATCCAGAGGATTGGTTACTGTCGGTAGAGTTGTATGAACTCGCCAAAAGCAACGGCGATGATGATTTTGCTGATGAAATTACAGCTCATCTGGAAAGCGTAAAGCAGAACAACCCCAAAGCCGGACACCTTATTGACAACGGGATTGACCTTGTAAATGGTGAAATTGTAAAAGCGTGATAATGTGAAACTAAAAAGTTTAACACTCACTACACTTTATGTTTTTAGCACACGTTAGTAATAAAAGATTTCATATTTTTAACCCAACCCAATTCTGAATACGTTGAAAAAATACTTTCTTATCATAGGTTTCTTGATCGCTCTCATATCGTGTAAGAACGATAACAAGAACAGTGATTCAGGTACTTCTACAGCCGACTCTTTAAAGCTGAAAGAGAAAGAGGTGCAAATATCAGATGAAGAACTCATCAAAAATTCACTACGGAGACACAACAACAGACTTTCGGGTAACGATTCTGTTTTTTACAAGGCGAAAATAGTACGGCCTGCCGATTCTGCATTTATTGCCATGGGTTTATACGGAAAGACCAAACGCAATAACAGTCTACAGGAATTCAAAGAAACGGCGGTAATAAAAGACAATAAAACCGTTATTTCGAAAATCAGGGGAACTGTTTTCAGAATCGACAAATTGAGCAACAACCGCTATAAAGTCTATTGCAACGATTCCGAAAACGCCGCTTTCAAAGCCTACAATATCAATTTTAATGTTCAACCGGTTTCTTTTGAAGAATCGGAACAGACGGCAAATTTTTATTTCAATCTGCTCAGCAAAAAGAAGTTTGTTCACAATATTGAAAACCAAAAAAGATTCTTCAATATCAGAAAAGATAAACAGATTATCGGTGATGTCCTATTGGACACGCTTTCCAACGGACAAAGAATATATGCTTCCGACGGCTTGCTGAACATTAAAAACGCTACGGCCCTGAATACTTTTTATTTTGTTTCTGACAGTAGCCTCCTTCATAAACTGATCATCAAAGATACCACACGGGTTTATACTAATATTACCCTTAGTGGTATTGAAGAAAATGCCAAATCAAGAACTGAGCATTATAGCGAATTCATAAACGATTCTCTTTTTAAACAAACCAAAGTAGTAGAAACCCTGTCCAAAGACTCCAAACATGTAGTGGAATATATCACGGACTCTATTATGACAACCTATAGCTACAACAAAGAATTCAAGTTCTCTTTGATTTCTACCGATACACTCACTTCAAAAGAAACCCGCGCCTTGTACAACAAAAGCCTTGTTGACAGTACGTTTAAAGTACACAGCAAGTCATTCGACATCAACGGAATGGATGCTGCATGGCAATATTCAGTTCGATACACCCGAAAAACCAATGCCGATCCGAAGACCATCAACGTTTCCATTTCCAAAAGAGAACTTGTTACAGCTAACGGTCATCGATTTATATTTGAAGCGCCTTTATCCCCCATCAAAAAATCTGTTGAAATATCGTCGCTCTCTCAACAAGATTTTAAACCGGCGGACTTCGACATCAATTTCGATGGACATACAGACCTGAGTTTCCCTGATGGTTATGACCTCAACCGCAATACTACTTTTGTGGTTTATTTATATAATCCGGGTCAAAAGACCTTTGAGAAGAACCCTGATTTTTCAGGTCCGTCTATGGCAGCCCGTATTCTACTTGACAAAGACAGTAAAACGGCTATCTACACCTCACAAATCGGACAAAACGATTATAGTGCCAGTATTTTGCATCTGGGTAATAATGGACAAATATTGTTTAAAGACATCTATTGGAGCTCCCATTCCGGTGAAAAGCCCATCATTCATTACCAAAAGATCCAAAACAAAGCTGTAGTTGAAAAACAAGACGATATCGCCAAGGATGTCAAGTGGAATAACAGGGATTTTAAGAATGAATTCCTGACTTGGGTTAAGGAGAGAATTGGGAAATAAATAGACATCTATCATTAATTTTCCTAAATTTGTTTATTATGGATGTACAAGCAGAAAAGAACAGATTGATTGAATGGATCGCTTCTTTAAATGACATATCAACCATCAATCTATTAAAATATTTGAGAGACTCTACTTCAAAAGATTGGTGGGACGAGCTTTCCAAAGAGGAAAAAGAAGGGATTCAGCAAGGCCTCAAGGATATTGAGGAAGGGAGAGTACGCAGTCACGAAGAGGTAATGTCAGACATAAAAAAGCGTGTCGGACTGTGAAAATAATATGGTCTGAAAATGCCGTAAAGAGTTTTTCCAAAATTCTTGATTTCTTGGAAATTAATTGGGGAGAAAAACAGATACAAGATTTCTACCAATTAACTAGCGACACCTTAGAACAAATCAAAAACAACCCATTTCAATTCAAATCTTCTAACAAAAACGATATTCGAAAGGGATTTATCCATAAAAATGTTAGCCTTTTTTATCGTGTAGATAAAACTTCAGAAACTATAGAACTACTCTTTTTCTTTGATAATCGAAGTAAATCAATAAGATAAACATGCCAACAAAATCAATCCTTCCACTTTAACGTCTCAAAACTCCCTGAGGAATTTATTTCCTGTTGATTATAAACCAACTTCCATCCCAAAGAGTTGGTAAGGATATAAAATTTTGACAGCTCACTTATCAATCTGTTTCCAGCATTTTCTTTCAATCCGGAACGGTCAATTTTACCCCTAACCGATTTCATCACATTACTTTTGATCTTGTTAAAATCATCGGCGTTGAAAGGGTTCAAATAATCACTGGAAATGTCATAATATTTAAGGTCGGGTGCAATTTTTAATTCCGGTTCGGGAATAGTGGTGATGTATAGTGTTTTGTTTTCTTCGTCGATCTCAAACTCAAGCTTGCTCAGGTCGTATGCAATACTCACATCAGCATTGACAACCACCAACGCACGCTTTTCTGTAGTCCATAAATTAGCCAGTATTTTTTCGGATTGTTTATAGTTGTACACTTCTGAGAAATGTCCTTCGGTAACCACTAACTTACCGACATTATTTACCTGCTGACGAATAAGCTGGGTGCTTTCCTCCAAATAGGCATTTCGTTCTTCATAGCGTTTATACCACTGAAAAACCAATAGAAGCAATAGTGTGATGACAACCCCGAAAAGTATTTTTCGCATAACGGTTAGAATTCAATATGAGGATATTGCTTAGAAAGATACGCAATTTTTTGCTGAAGTTTCTCCAAAAAACGCCGGTGTTCTTCACTATCCGGATTGAAAGGTTTGTGCGACAAGCCGTTTTGAACACTCTCAACTTCCTTCATTGTCTTTCCTGCTGAAGGCGACACCCATACTTCACAGAAACGCTCCCAGATATAATCGATCGCAGTGGCGTTGGGATGCAACATATCCTGATTATAGAACCGGTAATCCCGAAGCTCGTCCATCATGATTTCGTAGGAGGGGAAATAATCCCCCTTCAATCCCCCCGAAGGGGGGAAGTAAGCCCCACCCCTAACCCCTCCCCTAAGGGAAGGGGGATTTTTTTGTAACACATTGTGCACAGCCGAAATTAAATGCGCCTTGCTCAAGGTGTTTTCCACAAAACCGTCTTTTATATGCCGAACCGGTGAAACCGTAAAAATAAGTTCAGCCTTCGGGTTAATCTTTTGAAGCAATGCCACACAGCTTTTCAAGGTTTCAGTCACTTCACCTACCGATAAAAGTGCTTTATCAAACTCCTTTTGTGGCACTTTATGGCAATTGGCCACCCATTGATCAGTTCTTTTGTAGCGATAACCCCAAGCGGTACCTAAGGTCAGTACCACATGAGAAGCTTTTTGAAGGGAAAAGGTAGTTTCACGAACAATCGTATTCAAATTCGATAGCAAATTTTCCTTTGAGGCATCACTCAAAGACGAATGCACCTCAAAACTGTGCCAGCGACCATTCAGAAAAAAAATATCTTCTTCTGTGAAAAGCCTTTTATCAGCAAGTCGTTGCAATAGATTTTGAATCGCCAGGGGATGAAAAATAATCCCAAACGGATTGAGCGTTGTTTGAAATTTATAAAACTGAAATTTGTTCCCGATATTTTCAACAAAACAGGAACCCATCAACCACACCCTACTCCCGTAATCTATCTGATTATCTGCCGGGTGTAGTGGTATGTTGGTTTGTAGTTTCATCTCGCAAAGACGCTAAGGCGCAGAGAGCGCTATTTTTTAACCTAAAAACGCTAAAGCATTCTGTTTTTGTTTTCTCGAAAAGACACTGAGGTCTCTATAAATTATTTACAATTCTCGTAATCCCATTTTTGATTAGAGGTTCATTAAAATTGATTAACAAGCCTAATTTTAAATCGGTCAATCTTAGGTATGTAAGCAGTTGTTTTGGGTGAACCGGCGCTATGGTTTCAACAGATTTAAGTTCAAGAATCACTTTATTCTCAATAATCAAATCAGTTCTGAAACCCACGTCCATTTTTAAATCATCCCATACAACAGGTAAAGGTTTTTGTCTTTCAACTTTCAACCCTTTCCCGTTCAACTCATAATACAAAACAGATTCATAAACTGATTCCAAAAGCCCCGGACCTAACTTTACATGTATTTTATAACATAAGTCAACCGCTATTTTTGAAATCTCATTTTCTGTCATTCCAGTTTTTTTTATTTTTCTGCGCCTTAGCGTCTTCCCCTCTCCCCAAAGGGGAAAGGGAATAGTTTGATTTATTGTATATAATCTTTCGCCTTTTTCAAGGCTTCGGTAATCCCTTCCGGATTTCTTCCTCCGGCAGTAGCAAAAAATGGCTGTCCGCCGCCGCCGCCTTGGATCAATTTCCCGAGTTCGCGAACGATCTGTCCGGCATTTAAGTCCTTTTCACTCACCAGTCCTTTGGAAATGTAACACGTCAACATCGCTTTTCCTTTCTGAGTTGTCCCAAACAACAAGTACAAATTATCAAACTCGTTACCCAACTCAAACGCAAGGTCTTTTATCCCACCTTGATCCAAATCGACTTCTGTTGCTAAAAAGCGAACTCCATTAACCTCTTCCAACTGTGCTTTCAGTTCAGTTTTTAGTCCTTTGGCTTTATCTTTCAGCAATTGTTCGATCTGTTTCTTCAATGTTGCATTTTCTTCCTGTAAAGCGGTAATCGCCTTCAACGGATCGGCTGCATTGCCTTTTAGCGCTGCTTTCACTTCTTTATAGGCTGCGGCTTGATCAGCAAAATAGGCTTTGGCCGCATCAAAAGTAATGGCTTCAATTCTTCTAACGCCGGCTGCTACCGCACTCTCTCCGGTTATGACAAAATGCCAAATATCTCCTGTATTTTTTACATGAGTTCCACCACACAGCTCCATACTCTCCCCAAACTTGATGGTACGCACCAAATCACCATATTTTTCTCCGAATAGTGCCATGGCTCCTTGATCGATGGCCTCTTGATATGGAATCGCCCTGTTTTCCTGTAACGGAAGTTGCTCACGAATCCTCGCATTTACAAAATCTTCTATCGCTGTCAATTCTTCCGCAGTGACTTTACTGAAATGTGAAAAGTCAAATCGCAGATAACCACTGTGCACCATGCTTCCTTTTTGTTCCACATGTGTTCCTAAAACACTTCGCAATGCCTGATGTAACAAGTGTGTCGCTGTATGGTTTGCGGCTGTTCTGTTTCGTTGCTTTTCATCCACAACCACCTTGAAAGTATCATTCAAGTTCGCCGGTAAATTTTTGGTGAAGTGAATGATTAAGTTGTTTTCTTTTTTGGTGTCAACAATATAAACCACATCGCCGTTGGGGGACTCCAAATAACCTTTGTCACCTACTTGTCCGCCACCTTCAGCATAAAAAGGCGTGATATTGAAAACCAACTGATACATCTCCCCTTCCTTTTTGCTTTCCACCTTTCGGTATCTTGTAATACGCACCTGGGTTTCCAGACTATCATAGCCCACAAATTCTTCCACAGGATCATTCTCCAGGACTTCCCAATCACCAGTTGCTACTTTTGTAGCTGCCCTGGATCTGTTCTTTTGTTTTTCCAGTTCTTCTTCAAAACCTTTTTCGTCCAGTTCATATCCTTTTTCATGGAGGATCAATGCCGTTAGATCAATAGGAAATCCATAGGTGTCATACAATTCAAAAGCTTTACTTCCGGGAATGGTTTTTCCCTTGTTTGTGCTGATGATATTATCCAACAAGACCAAACCTTGGTCCAATGTTCTCAAGAACGAATGTTCCTCTTCCTTGATGACGTTGACCATAATATTTTTTTCCTTTTGAAGCTCCGGGAAAAATTCGTGTAGCTGTTTGATCAAAGTATCGACCAATTTATAGATAAACGGTTCTTTCTGTCCCAAAAACGTAAATCCGTAGCGGATAGCACGGCGCAAAATACGTCTGATCACATATCCGGCTCCCGTATTGCTTGGTAATTGCCCGTCGGCAATAGCAAACGAAACCGCCCGAACGTGATCGGCAATTACGCGAATGGCAATATCGATCTCTTCCTTTTTGTCGTATTTGGAATTGGTTATCGTTTCAATTTCACGAATAAGAGGTGTAAAAACATCCGTGTCGTAGTTACTTTTCTTGTCCTGCAACACCATACAAAGGCGCTCAAAGCCCATTCCGGTGTCTATATGTTTTTCGGGCAAACGTTCCAGAGAGCCATCAGCTTTTCTGTTGAAATCGATAAACACCAAATTCCATATTTCCACGACTTGCGGATGGTCTTGGTTGACCAATTCGGCTCCGGAAACCTTTTCCTTTTCTTCTTCGGAACGGATATCAACATGTATCTCGGATGCCGGTCCACAGGGACCTTGATCCCCCATCTCCCAGAAATTATCTTTTTTATTTCCGAGCAGGATACGGTCTTCCGGCACAATTTCCTTCCAAAAATCGTAGGCTTCCTGATCCATCGGGAGTCCTTCACCTTCAGCACCTTCAAAAACTGTTACGTAGAGAATTTCCTTATCGATCTTATAAACTTCAGTAAGCAATTCCCACGCCCAGGTGATAGCTTCCTTTTTAAAATAATCACCAAAACTCCAGTTCCCCAACATTTCAAACATGGTATGGTGGTAGGTATCTCTCCCTACCTCCTCGAGGTCGTTGTGCTTTCCGCTTACACGCAGGCATTTTTGGGTATCGGTAACGCGTTTGTTTTTCGGCTTTTTATTGCCAAGGAAATACTCTTTGAATTGGTTCATCCCGGCATTGGTAAACATTAGTGTAGGATCATCTTTGATTACCATAGGCGCAGAGGGCACGATTTCGTGTCCTTTTTCCTTAAAGAATTGCAAAAACTGCTTTCTTATCTCTCTCGATTTCATCATAAAATCTTAACTTTTTCTAAAAATTGCACTAACTGAAAAACAATTTATATATTTGTTCGTTACACAAAAACACCCGAACGACCATATAATGTCGCAAAAATAGAACTTTTAAACGAATGGCGAAGGTAAAATATTATTACGACTCTGATACATTGTCCTACAGACGTATTGAACCCAAAAAGGGTAAAAAAGCTGTTAACATTAGTTTTTTTCTATTGGCTGCCTTCCTTTTTGGCAGTATTTGCTTGCTTATTCTTTTAAACACTAATCTTGTGAACACCCCAAAAGAACTTTCACAAGCCCGGGAGTTAAAGAATTATGAATTCCAATTTGAGTTACTCAACAAGAAAATGTCTCAGATGGAAGACGTACTGGCCAATATTGAAGACAGAGATAACAACATATACCGATTGTATTTTGAAGCCAGTCCTATTCCGGAAGAACAAAGAATGGCTGGTTTTGGTGGTATCAACCGATACAAAAACATGGAAGGCTTCAACAATTCCGATTTAATCATCAATACGACTAAAAAACTGGAACAGATTCAGAAAAGGTTAGTCGTTCAGTCCAAATCACTGGATGAAATTACTGAACTTGCCAAAGAAAAAGAGAAATTCCTATCTGCTATTCCAGCCATTCAGCCTGTGAGCAATGAGGATTTGACCCGAATGGCATCAGGATACGGATGGCGATCAGACCCGTTTACTAAAGCACGTAAAATGCATTGGGGTATGGATTTTACCTCACCCAAAGGCACTCCCATTTATGCCACCGGTGATGGTGTTGTTAAGCGTGCCGACAACGGAGCAACCGGATATGGAGAACATATCAGGATAGATCATGGATTTGGTTATATGAGCCTATATGCCCATTTAAGCAAATACAAAGTACGAAGAGGACAAAAAGTAAAGCGTGGTGACCTTATTGGTTTTGTAGGAAGCACAGGAAGGTCTCAAGCACCTCATTTACACTATGAGGTATGGAAAGACGGTCAAAAGATCAACCCTATCAATTTTTACTACGGAAGTTTATCTTCTGAAGAATATGAAGCATTGTTACACGTAGCATCACAGGAAAACCAATCACTGGATTAATAATGCATATCGACCTCCCGGAAAAATTGTATTACAGCATTGGCGAAGTTGCCAAGGCTTTTGATGTGAACACTTCCCTAATCCGTTTTTGGGATAAAGAGTTTGACATCTTAAAGCCAAAGAAAAATGCCAAAGGCAACCGGAAATTTACAAAAGAAGACATCAAAAACCTGAATCTTATCTACCATTTGGTCAAAGAGCGTGGATTCACATTGGACGGTGCTAAACTTCACTTAAAAGAACAAAAGCAAAAAACCCTTTCAAATTTTGAGATAATTCGTAAATTGGAAGGAGTGAAAGCTGAGCTCACAAAGATCAAAGATCAACTATAGTATTTAGTATCAAAATCTTTGACATGTGACCTTCATTCACAGTCATTTCACTAATTTTATACAACTTAAAACACACAGCAAAATGAAAAAGTGGATTATCGCATTAATCGTATTGGTCGTTATCGGTTTCGGGTTTTACCGATGGGCAGTTGGATTCAATAACACGGCCATTAATTTAAACGAAAGTGTCTCTGAATCCTGGGGTAATGTACAAACTGCTTACCAACGCAGAAACGACCTTATCGGAAATCTTGTAAATACTGTAAAAGGTGCTGCCGACTTCGAGAGAAGTACTTTAACCGAGGTTATTGAAGCCCGTGCAAAAGCAACACAAACAACCATCGACCCTACCAACGTCACCCCGGAACAATTACAACAGTTTAACGAGGTTCAAGGCGGGTTAAGTAGTGCTTTGTCCCGATTGTTGGTTACAGTAGAGCGTTATCCCGAGCTGAAAGCCAATCAGAATTTTCTCAAGCTACAAGACGAACTGACCAGTACGGAAAACACCATACAAACAGCCAGGACTCGTTTTAATGAAGCGATAAGACCCTATAACAATCATGTAAAAACATTCCCAAACGTTATACTGGCCGGTTGGTTCGAGTTTGAAGGCAAACCTTATTTCGATGCTGAAGCGGGAGCTGAAGAACCTGTAGACGTTGAGTTTGATTTTTAAGAAAAAGAACATAGAGAAGAGCATAAAGACATTTCCAATGTTATGCTCTTTATGCTGTAACCTTATAAATCCATCAGTGTGAAAGCATCAAAAGTAGAACAATTTCTTTCCGCTAAAGAGGAAGAAGAAATCATAGAGGCCATTAGGAAAGCTGAAAAGGAAACTTCAGGGGAAATCCGAGTTCATATTGAAGCTTCAAGTAAAAAAGACCCGCTTGATCGTGCTTTCGAGGTTTTTCACCTGCTGAAAATGGACAATACCAAAGACGAGAACGGGGTATTGATCTATGTGGCTACCAACGATAGGACTTTTGCCATTTATGGTGACAAAGGAATCGATAAGGTAGTGCCCAACGGTTTTTGGAACAGCACCAAAGACATCATTCAAAAACATTTTCAGAACAAACATTTTAAGGACGGACTTGTCGAAGGTATTTTAATGGCCGGAAAAGAACTAAAAGAACACTTTCCATGGCAACACAACGATATCAACGAACTCCCTGATGAAATTTCTAAAAGCTAACATGTTGAAAAAAAACTTGGTCTTATTATTATTCCTCGGATGTGTTTTTTCACAAACGCTCTTTGCCCAGTTTGACATCCCTGCTGTTCCGAGTGAGCAAACCAGTGTCTATGATTATGCGAAGATCTTATCCGCTTCGGAAATGTCAGCTTTGGAGAGAAAGCTCATCAATTATTCCGATACCACCAGTACGCAAATTGTTGTAGCAATTGTTCCGACCATCAAAGGGGAAAACATCGGACTTTTAGCCCCGAGATGGGCACACGATTGGAAAATTGGGCAAGCCAAAGAAGATAACGGGGTTTTTATATTGCTCGCAGAACAAGAACGCAAAATATGGATCGCTCCCGGATACGGAGTTGAACAAAAACTGACGGCAGGCATTAATGGGGAGATCATCCGGAATATTATCATCCCGGAGTTTAAAAAAGGAGATTATTACAGCGGACTCGACAAAGGGACTACGGCTATTATCCAACTGCTTAACGGCACATACAAAGGCACCCGAAAATCATCAGGAACCTCACAAGGTATTGGCGGTAATATGATCTTTTTCATTATCCTCTTTTTTATTATTCTCATTATCCTTTCCAGAAGCCGAAACAATCGTGGTGGCGGCTCAGGAGGCCGTAGAAATAGAGGCATCGATATATGGGACATGATCATTTTAAGCAATCTCGGTCGTGGCAGCGTTGGCGGTGGTGGTGGTTTTGGAGGATCATCCGGTGGTGGCTTTGGTGGCGGTTTCGGAGGTGGCTTTGGCGGTGGAGGCTTTAGTGGTGGTGGTGCCGGAGGAAGCTGGTAAGAACCTTACCATGTTTTTAAATTCAATTTCTATTAAAAAACAAAATCCTGTCAGGTAGGAACCCAACAGGATTTAAAATAATTTTTTTCTTTAACAAAACTACAATCACCTAAAACGAGACCCTCCTCTTCCGGGAGCGCCAGAACCTCCAAATTGATCGAACTTAAAAGTGAGGCTTGCCATAAAATACCGTTGTAAAACCGTGCCTTGATAATCCTGTATAAAATCCTGACCGGTAGTCCTTCGGGTGTTGATGTTTTGATCGAGTAGATCGTATGCTATTACCTTAAAATTGAGTTTTTTCTTGAGGAATTCCACCCCTAAGCTCATGTTCCAGAAGATCGCATCCTTATCAAAACTTTCTCCCACATTTCCGTTGTAATTATACACAATATCATTTCCCCAAATGAGGTTGTTTGGCCAATAGGTTGTTGTCCTTAATGCCCCTCTGTGTGTTACATAGTTGATGTTATCAAAAGCATCTAAATTGTATTTTGTGTTGTTAAATGTTATACTATATTCGGGTTCAATTTCGAGCAGTTCCCTGTAATTAAAAGTTATACTTGCTCTTGGCGTTATTGTATAGGTTTTAGCTTCAAGTTTTAAACCATTATTAAAACTCACTTGGTTTCGATACTCAAAACGAGGAGACAGAGACGCTTTTAAGGTGTATGTACTGTCCTTTTTAACTTGTTTGGAATAACTCATCCCCAGATAGGCATTGTGATTACCATTAACATTGGTGTATTCTGTAGTCCTTAAGAAATCTTCATCGGTTGTGGTCACACTTACCACTTTATCTTTCTCTTCATAAAAGCCAGTGTATAAGAAAAAGCCTGTTCGTTCCTTCCAATTATAGTCATTATAATTCAAATTGATCCGCTGGTTTACTGTTGGTGCCAAATCTGGATTTCCGATTACTACATTCAAAGGATTACTAACATCCGGGATAGGTTGTAATTGCCTCACTGAAGGGATATTTAGGCTCGCCCAATAATTAACACCAAGGCGTTTGTTCTTTCCTAGTTTATAACTAACCCTACCATTAAACAACAAATTTTCATAATTGTTTGAAAACGCACTGCTCTGTAGAAAGTCTTCGTTATCCAAGTCTGTTAGTATATAACGAGCCCCTAACCTGAAATTAAACTTCTCTCCGTCTTTTCTCAGCGAGACAGAAGGTGTGTGCTGTTTGTTTTCAAAAACAAAATCAGAACTCAATATAGAATTGAATCCAGTGTAATCGCCTGTTTCAGCCTCAAAATCGTAAACCGATTTTACATTTTGGGTTTTACTATCGCTGAATTCATATTCCAATTCGACCTTCATCTGCTTGGTTATTGGATGCGTGTAAGAAGCCCCTAATTCATAGGAGTCGGTTTTATTATCCGATTCTGTTAACTGATCTAATATTTCCTCGCTTGCATTGTCCCCATATACATTTCTGATGGAGTTGAAATTGGATACACTTTCGTTGACACTATTATTGTTTGAAAACTCAAATCGAATCATTCTTCCCAATGTATCCAGTTTTTTCATTATATCCATTTCGTTTCGGAAATTACGCTGCATCCCGTCTGAAAAGGTGGTTGTCTCATTACTGTTTATTAGCTCTCCAAACTCATCTGTGGTCACTGTACTCCCCACATCCATGGAGTTGGTCCTGTTTACAGTCAGTTCTGGTTCGATGGAGATGCGAAGGGTTTCATCAACATCAAATTCCAAGTTTGCCGCACCCCGGTTAGAGCTGGTCGATCCTTCAAAACTACTTTCACTATCGGTAAAAAAGTGATTGTCGGGCAATAAATTTTCCCTTGAATTTTTCTCATTGTTATAAGAATCACTATAAGAGAAGAAGTAATTGGCGCCTATTTCGTAAGCATCTTTTTTAGCATTGGCATAGCTCACCCCCAGGTTTGAAGAGGTAACAATCCCCTGACCGAAACCAAAAGACAATCCGCCAACAGAAAAACCTCCGCCGGAACTGAATGAAAATCCCCTACGTCCGGTATTTCCTACCATATCATAGATCTCATCAAAAGAGAAACCTGCATTATTGATATTATTCCTTCCTGCCATGACGCTTATACGTTCGGTATCATTAAAATAATTCAGTAATCCACTGAGCTGATAACGGTCATCGGTTCCGTAGCCGGCCGTAAGCCGTCCCATATAGCCTTTATTTTTATCCTCTTTGATGGTCAGGTTGATGGTTTTGGTTTCGCCATCGCCGGCTTCACCGGAAAATTCCTGTTCTTTGGTCTTTGTATCTGTTATCTGTATTTTATTGATAATCTCTTTTGGAAGGGTTTTCGTAGCCACTTTGGGGTCATCGCTAAAAAACACTTGTCCGTTTACCAAAACTTTATTGACCTCTTTTCCGTTTACGGTAATCTTCCCGTCGCTATCGATTTCAACCCCCGGTAATTTTTTCAGCACATCTTCAACATTGGCATCCGGACGGGTTTTAAACGAATCGGAATTAAACTCTAAGGTATCTTTTTTAACCGTAATCGGAACACGTTCGGCCACTACACTTACCCCTTCCAGTTCTTCCGCTTGTATGCCCAGTGCCACATTACCCAGTTGTATAACGCTTTGATCTAAAGTGATCTCTTTTTGTACAGGCTGATACCCGTTGTAGGACACAAAAAGGTTGAGTTTTTTTAGATTGGTTTTGAATTCCAGATCAAATGCTCCGCTTTTGTCTGAGATTGTATAGGACACCATGGTGCTGTCCTGAATGGTTTCAACATAAACAGTCGATGCTTCCATAGGTTCACCGGTATCGGCATCGGTGACTTTTCCTATAATTTGATAGTCCTGAGCGCTAATTGCTTGTTGAATAATGAGGGAAAAAAACAGTAGAGGTAGTAAGTGCTTCATCAATTTATGAGTTTCCTCGAAAATATGATAAAACATTCTAACAGATAATAGTACTTGTCACTTTTAATATTATTTTAACAGGAATTGCTACTTTTTCCTAAAATACACTTGCACAGGCACACCGTGAAAATTGAAATTTTCCCGAAGCTTGTTCTCGATAAACCGTTTGTAGGGAGCCTTTACATATTGTGGCAGGTTTGCAAAAAAAGCAAATTGCGGAGTTGGCGTCGGTAATTGTGTGCAGAATTTAATTTTCACATATTTCCCTTTGTGAGACGGTGGCGGTGTATGTTCAATGGTAGGCAACATCACATCGTTTAATTTGGATGTACTGACACGTTTTGTCTTGTTCTTATACACCTCAACGGCTGTTTCTATCGCTTTAAAAATACGTTGTTTGTTCAAAACGGAAATAAAAACAATAGGGACATCGATAAACGGCTCTATTTGCTCTCTGATATAGGCTTCAAATTTCTTAACACTATGGGTGTCCTTTTCCACCAAATCCCATTTGTTAACCAAAATCACTATCCCTTTTTTGTTTCTTTCCGCCAGCCAAAATATATTAAGGTCTTGACCTTCAAATCCGCGGGTTGCATCAAGCACCAACAAACATACATCACAGTGTTCTATAGCTCTCACCGAACGCATTACGGTATAAAACTCAACATCTTCTTTTACTTTGGCCTTTCTTCGTATCCCTGCCGTGTCGACCAAGTTAAATTCAAACCCAAAGCGGTTGTATTTGGTATCTATACTATCGCGGGTTGTTCCGGCGATATCGGTCACAATATAACGTTCTTCCCCTATCAAGGCATTGATAAAAGATGATTTTCCGGCATTGGGCCTTCCCACCACAGCAAAACGCGGTAATTCGTCTTCTATTGCTCCTGAATCTTCAGGCAAATGCTCTACTAGTGCATCTAGCAATTCTCCGGTCCCACTTCCATTGATACTCGAAATGGTGTAATAATCGCCAAGTCCCAAAGAATAGAATTCAACAGCATCGGCTTCACGCATGGCGCTATCCACTTTGTTTACTGCCACGAGAATCGGCTTATTTACCTGTCGTAATAATTGTGCTACTTCTTCGTCCATTCCGGTAACTCCTACTGCTACATCCACCACAAAAATAATGACATCGGCTTCTTCAATAGCCAACTCCACCTGTTTGTCTATTTCCTGTTCAAAAATATCATCACTTCCAACTACATAGCCACCTGTGTCGATTACTGAAAATTCCCGTCCGTTCCAATCAGATTTTCCATAGTGGCGATCTCTGGTAACTCCACTCGTTTCATCCACAATGGCTTCCCTCCTCTTGATCAAACGATTAAAAAGTGTTGATTTCCCAACATTCGGTCTTCCTACAATAGCGACAATAGCACTCATATAACAACTATTAATTGACAACTAATCATTTCCCCAACGATGTGGGGTTAATTTTCTGGCGCAAAGGTAATTCTATTTTATCAAATATCTATCTGTTCTCCTTTTATTATGGGAACTAAATGAAGTCTCTGGACACCTTAAACTTTTCAGCTCATCAGCGTGCTAAATATACATGAAGATTATTTCTTATTATACCCAAAACGCTTTAATTGGTTCTGGTTGGAACGCCAGTTTTTGTTCACTTTTACATAGATCTCGATATGCACCTGCTTTCCGAAGAACTTTTCCATATCTGCTCGAGCTTGCATTCCCACTCTTTTTAAGGCAGCACCTTTATGTCCAATAATAATACCTTTTTGTGAATCGCGTTCTACCATGATCACAGAACGAATCCTAATTATTTCTTCATCTTCAAGGAATTCTTCAGTTTCGACCTCGACCGCATACGGAATTTCCTTTTTGTAGTTCAAGAGTATTTTCTCGCGAACGATCTCATTGACAAAAAAGCGCTCCGGTTTATCGGTTATCTGATCTTTGGGATAGAACGGCGGGGAATCGGGCAACAATTCCAATATCCTATTGAAGACCGTATCTATATTGAAGTTCTGCAAAGCTGAAATAGGATAGATCTCCGCATTGGGAACTTTCCCTTTCCACAACTGCACCTGTTCTTCCAAAACCTCTTGCGAAGAAATATCTATTTTGTTCAATAACAGCAATACAGGAATTTTGGAATTGGCTATTTTCTTAAAAAAGTTTTCATCTTTCAATTCCTTTTCACCTATTTCGACCATGTAGATCAGTACATCGGCATCTTCAAAGGCCGATTTTACAAAATCCATCATCGATTGTTGAAGTTCATATGCAGGTTTG
This sequence comes from Galbibacter kalidii, assembly GCF_026241135.1. GTDB lineage: Bacteria > Bacteroidota > Bacteroidia > Flavobacteriales > Flavobacteriaceae > Galbibacter. Next base: position 29,388 of record NZ_JAPFGA010000004.1, on the reverse strand, counting down.
ATGATTCCCGGCGTATCAGAAAACACTACCTGAAAATCATCTCCATTCACAATCCCAAAAATTCTATGACGGGTCGTTTGTGCTTTAGAAGTAATAATGGATAATTTTTCGCCTATAAAGGCATTCATCAAGGTGGATTTCCCTACATTCGGATTTCCGATAATATTTACAAAACCTGCTTTATGCTTCCCCATTGCTTATTATTGAACTCGTTTAAAAACTTATGCAAAGGTAGCTTTTTATACCGGATATAAGGATGGCATTAAACAAAAACGAATCCGAGGATCAAATACATGATCACTGTAATACACCCGCCAATAAGCGCATAAGGGAGCTGTGTATTTACGTGATCTATGTGATCACTTGCGGAAGCCATGGATGAAATAATGGAAGTGTCTGATATAGGCGAGCAATGATCTCCGAATATTCCCCCTCCCAAAGTAGCAGCAACGACCAAAGGCAAATCCAATTCGTTTGCGGTTGCCATCGGTATGGATATCGCCATCATAATGGCAAAGGTCCCCCATGAAGTTCCTGTTGAAAATGCAATAAAAGAACTGATGACAAAAATTATGGCTGGTAGAAGTTGAGGTGACAACCACTCTTTGGAAAGTTCTGCCACATAATTCCCCGTTCCCAGTTGGTTACATGCATCGCCTATGGCAAAAGCTAACAACATCAGCAAAGCAAGTGGCATTAGCTCGCTAATCCCTTTTAGTACCAGATCGACCATTTCCCTGATTTTCATAATCCCTTGTGACCTATAGAGGATCATGGCCACTAAAATTGCTGTGGTTACCGCATACAAAACCGAAGCAGAGCCGGAACCTTTTCCGATAGCCTGAAAAAGATGATCGGAAAAAGAAGTATAATCCGTTACCTCATTCCACCCCGTAAATGCCAAATTTATCGGCATCATCACAACCATTGTTGCCAGGGGAACAATCATGTTGTATGCCCTCGCTTTTATTCCGGGTTTAGATTCATATGAAGTAATGGTATCTGAAAGCATGGGCTTTGAATTCTCATTCATCAACGCTCCCGTTTCCCGGGTTCTTTTTTCAGCTTTAGCCATTACACCAATGTCCTTTTTAGAAACAATAACAATAAAAACAATGATCACTGCAAGAATGGGATAAAAATTATATCTAATGGACGAAATCATCAATGAAAAAGGACTATCGATTCCTTGTGTTAACAAAAGTCCCATAATAAAGGCTCCCCAAGCATTAAACGGAATTAAAATAGAAGACGGAGCTGAAGTAGAGTCTGCGATATAAGCTAACTTTTCCCTTGGGATTTTAAGCTTATCGAAAACAGGTCGATAAAGGGTTCCAACCGTCAAGGAACTGATACTTGTTTCCACAAACAACAAAAGTCCGGTTAGCATCGCTAATAATTGAATAATGACCCTACTGTACCCTTTCTGTTTCTTTTCAAAGAAAACAATGAGTTTATTCAATTCATTTATAAAACCTTCTACTCCTTTTGAATACTGGATAAACAAAAGTAAAGCGCCTACCAAAGCACTAAACATAATGGTTCGCGTATTTCCGGGAGATTTAAACACATTGACCAAGCTCTCTATGGCTGCCAAGGTTCCATCGAGCACATTCCAATCACTAATGATCATCCAGGAGAACCAGATTCCAAACAATAAAGCTATATACACCTGTTTGGTTCTTAGCGCTAAGATTATAGCAATTATAGGGGGTAGAACTGAGAGAAAACCATAATCTTCCATGTAGTTATCTTTTTACTGTCATCTTAAAACAACAGTATTTTTTTACAATTAAATAATTATTTGCGATTAATGAGTGAACAATAATGCTCACAAAGTAGGGGAATTTTATTTAAAAATCAATATCCCGTTATGCTCAAAGAAAAAGAAATAATCTTTAATTCATTGATTTTAGGAAAGAAAAAATGGAAAAGGAGATAATTTCAAATAATTCCTTTTTACGACTTGCAAAAGCATAAAAATGTTGTATATTTGCATCCGCATTAATGGAGATATTTGTAAATCTGTTAAGCAAAAGGTTGAAATTTTAGTTTAAACATATATCGCGGGGTAGAGCAGTAGGTAGCTCGTCGGGCTCATAACCCGAAGGTCGCTGGTTCGAGTCCAGTCCCCGCTACTTAAGGAGACACTACCCAGTAGTTGTCTCCTTTTTTTATACAAATAAAAACCTGTGACCCAAACTGTTAGGGTTTGGTCATTTATCGTTCGATCTTTGAGGCTAAAACTTTTAGATTAAAGCAAGAGATTGTCTGAAAAACGGCTCCAAGACATCTCTATGCTGTTCTTTTCTTTAGTTCGATTTCTCCTTAAGGTTTAGATGCCTTTACTTCCCTGTATTTTTTATGATTTTTCGCCATTAGGTAAAGGAAGTCCAATATTACAGTTGCTTCCTCATCGTTCACCTCAATGTTATTTTTTGCTAATATCATAATTGCCCGCTTAACTGAAACCTTTTTATCGGTAAAATTCATATCCATTGCTTTTTTGCTTGTCGTTTTGTTAATAATATTTTTGATAGCCCACTGTGAAGATCCAGAGAAATATCCCCTGTTTGGAAATCAACCTTAAGCGGTGGGATAAGGCTGACAAGATGCTTCCTGTCTGCTGTGTCCAAGCTTGAGAATACCTGAAGAATATTTACAAAAGACCGGCTTCCCAATTGGTTTTGTTTGTCAATATCCCTTAATTTAACATTGATGTCGTTCAACTCCCTTTTCAAGCATTTGGAATTGACGAGATATTCCCTTTTTAATTCGTTATAGTCATCAGGTTTTAATACATCTACCACAAATAACTTTCTGGCTTTGGAAAGAATCGACTGCTGTTCAATTAGCTTTCTCTTCACCAGATTTCGGTTCTGTAAATATTCTGCTTTTAGTATCCCTGTATTCCAGTCTTCCAAAATACTCTTGAACAAATCAATTGCTCCGTTTGAAAGCACCAATTGCTGAAGTTTACGCTGATAGCATTCATTCAGAAAGAGTGCATTGACCCGTGTCTTGCACCTTCCCCGGCAATGATAGTATGGGTACCTTTTGGTTGAGCCTCGGGAAAAGCTTCCGCTGAGCTTTCGGCCGCAAAGGGGGCACACCAAAAACCCCCTTAGGAAAAAGGTTGCTTTCAGATCGTCTTTTTTAGCATTAACCTTCCTCTTTGTGGTAATAATGCGCTGAACCTCATAAAACAGTGCTTCGGAAATCAATGGCTCGTGGATGCCCTTTACCATGTATTTTTCCCCAGATTCAGATTTTATGGTGATAAGACCGCAATAGGCCGGATTGCGTATAAGCCGGAAAAAATATGAACGGGAACATTTCAATCCCCTGCTATCTGCCATTTTCCGGACTTGCTCAATCGTATGGATGTTCTTTGCAAGCTGGAGGAAGGCCCATCTTACAATACCGGCCTCGGGTTGCTTGGGTGCAATGATTTTTTGCCATCCACTGTAGTCAGGTTGATGAAGCCCAAAGGGGCTTTGCTGGGATACCTGCCCATCTGTTTTGCCCTACGGATACCATTTGCGGTGTTCATTGCCCTTCTGGTGTTTTCCGCTTCTGGTACCGATAGGTAAACGGCAAGCATGACGGTACTTTCCGGCACGGAAAAGTCTATGGGCTGGTCAATGGCCATTGCCGTCGTTCCGTACTTTCGGAGCATACCGATCATCTCATAGGCATATTCAATATTCCGGCTAAACCTGTCCCATTTGATGAATAGTATATTCTTCTCTTCTTTTGGTTTACTTTTGACAACCGAAAATAACTTCTTCCATTCGGGTCGGTTGAAATTCTTGGCCGAGAAATCTTCACGATAAATGCCCTTGATTTCTATATTGTTCTGCCTACAGTACTTCAATAACCTATCCTCCTGTTCCGGTAATGAGTAACCTTTTCTTTTTTGTTCGTCTGTACTGACACGTACATATAAGTAAGCTGTTTTCATATGGATGATTTATTTGTTTGACTTTCAAGATCGATATTTCTTGTCGGCTTTCAAATACTTGAAAAAGGATAATATTGATGATTCAGTAAGGGAAAAAACAAAGATGGTATTAGGGTAAGGTTCCGTCAGAAACGTTAAGACAAGAAATTTTAAATCCTCCTATTTGGATAAGAAATAAAATCTCAAAGTTACAAGACGAAGTAAAATGAATGAGTGGTTGAAACTATCAAAAAAAGAAGGGCTGAGATTTTAGAACAAGTAAACACTAAACCACTCTGGACTATAAGCCCTCCTTACTTTTCGAGTCTATCGAGTTTACCGATTAATAATCAACTAAATATTTTCTAATACTTTTCGATTTCAAAATCATCAAAGTAGGTTACGGCATCCGCTTTTGTCCAGAAACCAACTTTACCGGCACTGCCAAAAGTGGTGTCCTGTACGGTAAAAAGTTTTTCGTCATCGAGATAAACAGTAAATAGATCTCCCTTCACTACCAATTTTAGCGTATGCCAGCGATTGCCCAGCGGGGATACATCCACCCCATAAGTTCTTCCTTTGCCCACCAACGGCAGGTCGGTACGTTTGCCGTTTTCCACCTTATACAGTACCATATTATCTTCGAGCGGATTGGCACGAACCACGTAGTAGTTGTTCTTGTCCGTAAACCGCCATACAAAACCACCGCCCTGGTCGTGATTGCCGGTTATCCCTTTAAAACGGGCTGTAAGTACCATATCTTTTGCCATGATGTTATTGTTCACTACGACGTTGAAATGATTGTTCGGGTTGTTACCGTACAACTGTGCCAGTACCTTGTTCCCGTTATCCTCTGTGACTTTCCATTCGGTGTCCCCCGAACCGGTATGGTGTTCAGACCATTCGCCCGGCAATTCACCGGCGGTATAATTTTCAAAATCAAACCTGGTTTTTTCAGCCGGGTCCACGGTATCCGGAAATTGTGCCCGGGCATGTATTTCTTCTATTTGAGTACTGGTGTGCTTCACTTTTGAATCCTTACAGGCTATAACGGTGAAAATCGATGTCATAACCAATATTAAAATATGTGTTTTAGTTTTCATCTGTATAAAGTTTTAGAAATGATTTTACATATTTGGATGTTGAATTGCAGATTTCTTCTTTAGTTCCTGCTGCTTCTATTTTCCCTGCATTCATAACAAGGATGTGATCCCCGGTGTGAAATGCTTCTTCGTGATCATGTGTCACATAAAGCATGGTGAACCGTTGTTGGCGTTGAACCGTTTTTAGGTGTGCCAAGATATTTTCTTTTAAATGGGTGTCTATATTGGCCAATGGCTCATCCATAAGGAGTATTTCAGGTTGCAATACCAGCGAACGGGCGATGGCCACCATTTGTTTCTGTCCGCCGGAAAGCTGGTGGGGATATTTCCGGATTTTATCGCTTATACCGAACAAGTCCAGTATATCTGACACTTTCTTTTTAATGTTTCGTTCTCTCTTTTCCTTTAAACCGAAAGCGACATTGTCATACACCGTAAAGTGTGGCCAAAGAGCCAGGTCCTGAAAGACAAAACCAATATTACGCTTATGGGGTGGGACAGTGATCTCACCGTTTTTGCTTACCGTTGCCCCATCTATTTTCACGATTCCATCTTTAGGGCTTTCCAGCCCCGCAATCAACCGCAACACTGTGGTTTTACCACAGCCCGACGAGCCGAGAAGACAGCTTGTTTTTCCCGGTTTGAAAGCAAAAGAAAAATCCTTTAAGACTTCCTTGTCCCCGTAATGGTGCGTTATATGTTCCAAAGTGATTTCAGGCATATCGGTATTTTTTGAATACGTATTTTCCAATAATAAAAAACAACAGGAGCAATACTGTTGTTACTCCCAAATTGATCAGGGTCATACTGCTGGTGAGTGCCTGTGGGGCATTGGCACTAATGGTAAAGGTTTTGACAGGCATGAGTTCCATGCCCGGCGGATATACCATCACAGTAGCCCCTAATTCCCCCAGACAGAGGATGAAGGAAAGGACAAAGGTGGTGAACAGGGATGGCAACATTAAAGGCAGGTGTATTTTCAAAAAGATCTTTTGAGAAGAAATGCCCATTACAGAAGCAGCCTCTCCCAATGAAACAGGTATCTGTTTTATGCTGTTCCCCGTAATCCTGGAGGCTATAAAACCAAACTTAGCTGTATAAGCGATAAGCAGGATCACAGCGGTACCATAAATAAAATTCAATACAGGAAAGTTATAATACCGAATCAGTGCAATACCCAATACGGTGGAAGGAACAATAAAGGTCAGTAAAAGCAACGCATTGGGTAACCGGTGTGACCTGCGTTCTTTTTCATAGGCTGTCCATAACCCTAGGGCGGTAATCAGCAGCGCACCTATTGTGGCCAGTTTAATGGACTGAACAGCAGCAGGCCAAACCAGTTCCCAGGCCTGGGAAAAGAACAACGTTTTTCCGCCCAATGACTGGATTATCAGTATAGACACGGGAATCAGTAATGCTACAATAAGTAATAACCAGAAGATGCCATGCCATAGGATTTGTCGTTTTTCTACATCGTATTTTTTTGAGATGCTTCCCTTTGTCGATACAGAAAAGAAAGGGGCATCCGATAAATAACGGTGTTCTGTCAACATCAGCAAAAGGCAGACCAGCAGCAGTAATACGGATTGTCCGATAGCCATTGGAAGGTCATACAAAGCGGAAAACTGTGTGAATATTTCCGTAGTAAAGGTGCGTACGCCAAAAAAAGCAGGAACGGAAAAATCACTCAGACTGAATATCAGGATAAGCACAAAAGAAGTGGTCAAAGCAGGACGGATCAGGGGGAAAATGATTTTTACGAACATTTTCCGGAAGGAAACAACCATGAGGCCCGCTTCTTCATAACCGGAATGGATCTGTGATAAAGCACTCCCGGTAATAAGCATGGCCAGGGGGAAATAGACAAAAGCATGCACCATGACCACTCCGGCTTCAGAATACACAGCCGCTGTATTCCCAAAAAACCAAAATAGGCCGTCTTTCCAGGCCACAGCAAAAATATAGGGAGAAATAAGCAAAGGCAACAGCAATGCCAACCGGTAAAATTTATTGAAAGGAAAATTAAATTTATAGAGCAAAAACCCGCAAGCGGTTCCGATACAAGTAGCGAGTAACGCCACTATAAAGGACAACCATAAACTCCTGCCAATCAACCACAAGGTTCCCCGATCGATAAAAGAGAACAGCACTGTGCTATCCGTACCGGTAAGCCATTGCAAAAGTAGCAGCAAAAGCGGTAATGCCAGCAGTATAAACAGTAGCAGTAGGGGAACAAACCTTATGATATAAGCGCTTACTCTTCGATCCATGCTTTCAGCCAAGGTTGTATTCCTTCCAGTTTTTCGGAGGTTTGTTTGTAATCGATTTTCATCGCTTTGATATTATCCAGTGAAGGCACCCCCGGTATTTCCGTTCCTTTGATCAGTGGCATTTGTGCACAGGATACGGCCAGTTTGGCTTCAGTTTCCCGGCTTAATAGATAATTGATGAGTTTCTTTCCGTTTTCGTCATGCGGAGCATTTTTGATAAGGCTAACCGCATTGGGCATAATCAGGGTGCCAATACCTCTTTCTTGTTGATCGAGGAAAATATAATCTACTTCATCGCTTTCCTTTTTGGCTTCGAAGGCATCATCGGTATCGGTGAGCCCAAAGGCCAGTTCCCCGTTCATCACCCGTTTTTTAACATCCCCGTTACTGGCAGCGATAACCACACCGTTTTCCTTGAGGGCGTTCATCCATGCTTTGGCTTTTTCATCACCCAAGGCAGTAAATATCGCCGCCATATGAAAGGTCGTCGTGCCAAACAAGGGGTTGGCAACAGCAAATTTTCCCTTGAAACGTGGTCGTGTAAAGTCAAAGATAGATTCCGGTAAAGAATCGGGGGCGATCAGGTTTTTGTTATAGATCAATACCCGTGCACGGGCCGAAAAGCCGATCCACTGGTTATCCGGTTCTTTAAAGTATTCCGGGATCTGTTTAGTTTGTTCCGACTGATAGGGTTCGGTAATCCCTTTGGACTGTAAAACCCCATTTCGTATCGGGTCGCCGCTCCAAAAGACATCGCATTGCGGATTATCCTTTTCGGCGATCAGCCGGTTCATCACTCCGGTGGATTTGGTTTCTTCGGTATCATACACCGCTTTTACTTTAATGCCGGTCTCTCTTTCAAAATCTTTCAGCACAGGTTCTGAAAATATCTGGTCCACGGATGTATATACCGTGACCTCCTCTGCCGAAGGGTTACATGCAGGGAATACCAATATCAAACTGACAAATATGTATTTCATATGTTTAAATTTTTCAAATTACAAATCTCCATATCAATTTACCTAAAATAGTGGTGCGTTCCAATGTCCATGCCCCTCCTTTAGTGTCATAGGCTTGGTTGACGATAAAAAAGAAATCGGCACCGATAATGGGTATCCATTGCAGGCGGAAATTGAGGATTGCTTCTTCATCCTCGCTGTTCCACTGTGAAAACAGTGACCCGAACAGGTTGGGATTTACGGCATACTCGACACGGCTTCCCACCAAGCTGGTGTTGAAATTGCCCTGCGGAAGGCTTATCCAGTTCCTTTCATAGTTAGCCCCTATTTTAAAATAACGGCTGGCCCTCCACGAGAGTTCGTATTGGCTTTCTGTGCTATTCCCATCCAGAAAATCACCCCAGTTAATCTTGGTATAGGCCGACACGGTACGCCCTTGAAAAGTTGCTGCTTGTATTTCCATCCTGTTGTACCAGTATTCGCCTTCGGGGATGGTGATTCCTTCTGTGATTTCAAAGGGTTCCCGAAAGTTTTCTGCCCTTCTTTGCAGGTTAAATTCAAAAAATTCCCCGCTACGGGTTTCAAACCCCAAAGGCCTGATTTCATAAAAAAAACTCTGTAAGCTTCCGGTATCATCAAAGATAAAATAATTCATGTCAAGCCCTTTAAAGCTAAACTGGCGAATCCATTTCAGAAAGTTTTTAGGCCGGGGCTTCCACTCCAGTTCGGTATAAAATTCCTGAAAGTTGTCCCTGCGCAGGAATCCTACTTCCGGGTTGAAAGCGGTGGCACTTCGCTGCCAGGACATATCAAACTCTACCTTATCATTGGGATAGCTCAGGTAAATACGGTTCGCATTGGCCTTACTGTTAAAATCATCCGAATTGTAATTCTGGGTATAAGCAGCTCCTATATTCAGGTTTTTGTTGCCAAAGAGCATGGAGGTGCTGTATAGTCCATAAGCCCCGGTAGTACTGTGTAGTCTGCCATTCTCATATTTGTTGGCCGAAAGGATGCCTACGGAAGATTGTTCCAATACATCCTGTCTCCAACTCAGTACGGAATAGTTGGTGGAGGGGATGCTGTCGCGGTTTGCGGTTTGGATGGACATTACCCCCAAGGTTGAATTCTTGACCTTGCCCAAGAGCCTCGCCCCGGCAATAATAGGTACGGTGGAGCGGTCTTCTGCCAGTCCGATCCTCCGGCTGTAAAAGGGAATAATCTTATTGCCCATGCCCATGTCAAAAAAATCCTGTCCCTCCAGAAAAAACTCCCTGCGTTCGGGGAAAAACAAGGGGAAACGGGTCAGGTTGATCTGCTGCTGGTCGTCTTCCACCTGGGCAAAGTCGGTGTTAAAGGTCAGGTTCACCCGTAAAGTGGGCGTAATGAGGTAGTTGATATCCCCTCCGGCATTCAGTTGCCCTTCTTTGCGATCCGGGGTAAACTCACCACCGCCTATGGCATAGGGTTTTACTTCGATAAAATCTTTACTGACAATGTTGTCCAGCCCTGTAAGTGTTCCTGCCCGGTTCAGCAGTTCCAGTTCCGAATCGCGCGACCAACCCTGCCAGAGCAATTGTTCCCGTTTCCGGCGGATGTTGCGTTCAAAATTGATGCCCCAAACCTGTTTGTCTATATCGGTTCGGAATTTGAAGGTGGAAAAGGGAATTTCTATTTCAGCAAACCAACCTTCTGGGGTGATGGTGGTCTTGGCGTTCCACACTCCGTCCCAGGATTTGTTGAACGCATCCCCATTGTTAAGCACCTGAGCATCTGCCCGTGCGGCATTAGGGTTGATGACAAAAAGAAAACCGTTGCGGTCGTCATTGTAGGTGTCAATAATCACTTCAAAGTTATCTTCATTTCCCCAGCTAAAATCCCTTTTCATTTCCTTGGCAACCAATTTGCCCGGCTCGCTGTCATAACCCCAAAATCCAACATAAAGGGTTTTGGCAGTATAGACAATGGCCACTTCTGTTCTTTCGGTGGCCGGCTCCCCGACATTCAGTTCCCGCTGCGTGAAATTGCTAATACGTATGGCTTGCTGCCAGGGTGGTTCGTCCAACTTTCCGTCCAGTTGAATAGGCTCTTGTGTATAATGGGCATGAATGGTGTTGGGCATATTGGTCTGGGCAGAGACACTGAAAACCGAAAAAGTGCTTATGACCATCAGTAGCCATTTCATAATGATTTTTACATAAAGTTACAGGCAAATTCTGTAGAAATATGGGAAAATGAATTACTGAGGGCACAAATCCCCCTATATATTAAAAACAAAATAATATATGATGCCACATAAAACACTGATAAATATGGTCTTTAGCATATCCCATTTTAAAATAAAATATACAAAAGAAGCAATCAATGCTATGAGCAGGGAGGCTATATCGAGGGTATTCCATTCCGGAATCATTAATCTTATTCCGGCAGTATGCCTTTCGCTCACTTGGCCAAAAAGCGTATGTATGGTGAACCATACCCCTAGATTCAATACAACCCCCACTACTGCAGCCGTAATTCCGGACAGTGCGGTGGTGAGGTTTTTATTTCCCCGGAGGTATTCTATGTAGGGGGCGCCACTGAAGATAAACAAAAAACAGGGGATAAAGGTTGTCCAGGTCACCAACACGGAAGCCAAGATCCCGGCAGTAAGGGGATCCATGGTGCCGGAAAAACGGTAGGCTCCCATAAAACCGACAAATTGCACGACTTGGATTAGCGGACCCGGAGTAGTTTCAGCCATGCCCAGTCCGTCCAGCATTTCCCCGCTTTGCAGCCAACCATAATCTTCCACGGCTTTTTGGGCTATATAGGCCAGCACTGCATAGGCGCCACCAAAGGTGACCACAGCCGTTTTACTGAAAAACAAGCCTTCTGAAAAGAAGATGTTTTCCACACCTATCCACAAGACAATCATTACCAACGGCAGTGCCCATAAAACTAAAAAAAGCAGTACGGTTTTAAGTGTTTTTACCAAGGATGGTTTTATCGGTTGGATGTAGCTGTCTATGACATAGGCGCTTTCTTCTTCATTTTTTTCCTCATGCCCTTTGATGACATGAAATTTTTCTTCCCAAAGCTTTCCTCCGATAAAGCCGATCATACCGGCAGCAACAACGATATAGGGGAAATCAACCTGAAAGAAAAAAATAGCGATAAAGGCCAGTACGGCCATCATCACCATAATTTCATTTTTAAGTGCCCGTTTTCCTATTTTAATAACTGCCCCGATAACGATAGCCAAGACAGCAGGCTTGATTCCAAAGAAAAGAGCCTCTACGATTCCCATATCGCGGTAAACGGCATAGAGGACACTTAGAATCAATATGGAAATAAAACCGGGTAGGATAAACAGGATCCCTGCGACTAATCCTCCCTTTTTTCTATGAAGCAACCAGCCGATATAGGTGGCGAGCTGTTGCGCTTCCGGTCCCGGTAGCAGCATACAATAATTAAGGGCGTGGAGGAAACGGTTTTCGCTGATCCACTTTTTTTCCTCGACCAGAATTTTATGGATTACGGCAATTTGCCCTGCCGGGCCGCCAAAGCTGTTAATGGCTACCCGAATCCATACTTTCAGGGCTTCTTTAAAGGGAACTTTTTCTTCAATCATATATTACTTAGACAAAAAAATAGGATAAGGATTATGGGTTTTAATGGGAATCTATCAAAAACTATCCATGCAGCTTTTTGGCAATTAAAAACCGTTCCGCTACATTGTCCCAGTTAATGATCTCCATTAAAGTGTCTACAAAATCACTTCTTTTGTTTTTGTATTTCAGGTAATAAGCATGCTCCCAAACGTCGATCACCAAAAGCGGGACTACGCCCCATTGTGTTAGTTTCTGATGGTTTTCACATTGTAATAAAGTGAGTGACCGGGAATACGGCTGATAGCCCAATATCCCCCAACCGCTGCCTTCAACGGATTTTGATACTTTAGCCATATATGCCTGAAGGTGGTCAAACGAGCCGAAATCTTTTTCAATCTGCCAAAGCAATTCTGCCTTGGGTTCTGTTTTTTTATTGGTCAGGTTTGTCCAGAAAATGGTATGCAATACATGACTGGAAAAATGATAGGCCAGTTTTCTCGTCCAAAGGTCTGTCATGTCCATATCACCCTTTTGGACAAGTTGTTTGATCTGTTTCAAATCCTTATTGGCTCCCTTTACAGCGCCTCCGTGGTGGAATTCAAAGTGGAGGTGCAGGGTTTCCTCATCCATGTGGGGTTCCAGGAAGTTTTTGTTATAGGGAAGGGATTGCTGTATAAAATTACCTTCGCTATCTACCAGTTTGTCAATACCGTTTTGTGTAACGTTCTGTGAAAAAACACTGCTGCCGGGCAGGATGGTCGCACCGCCTATGATAGCACTGTTTTTCAGAAATTCTTTTCGGTTCATGATTTAGTTTTTTAAATAACAACCATAAAACTATGGTACAATTCTGTAGAAAGTTGGGAAGAAAAACCCAAAGGCTTTCAGATTTAAAGGTTTTAGGTTCCTAAGAAGTACTTTCAAAATATACTGTAAATACATGTAATTCTTTTTGTTGATGATAGCTTACCTTCCAGTCACTGACCTGTGCTATTTTCCGGACAATGGCCAATCCGAGTCCCCAAGTGTCAGGGTTACCGGACTGCTTGTAAAAACGGTTGAAAAGTTTTTCTTTCTCCATTGTTGGCATTTTGTCCGATTTTGACTCTGTTGGACCTGTGTTGGCAATGGTCATGGTATCCTGTGTTAAGGAAATGATTATCGTTCCGTCCTGGATATTATGCAGAAACGCATTTTTAAGGAGGTTCTGAACCAAGATTTCAGTAAGTATGGTATTTCCCTGCACGATAGGATCATTGTGTGGTTCAATCGTAACGTCAATTTTCAGCGCTGCTTTTTGTTCGTCGTAAAATTCAAGTAACCGATCAATAATTTCACGGATATTGATCTTATCTCCCAAAAGAAATTGCCTGTTCTCAATTTTGGACAAAAGCAGGAGGGTTTTGTTTAGTTTTTTTAATCGTTGCGTAGAGCCGATGATACCTTCTATGATGGAAGCCTGCTTTTTGGTAAGACCGGCTTGTCCGATCAATGTTTCCAATTGGGACTGGATAACCGATAGTGGTGTCTGCATTTCATGGGAAGCATTTTCGATAAACTGTTTTTGGCTGTCAAATACTTCTTTGTTTTTTTGCATCAGTTCTGTGATTGCATCCCGAAGGGTTTGAAATTCATCAATTCGGGAAGGGGAGAGGACAGGTATTTGCTGTTTATCCAGCCGATAATGCCTCAATTTCTGCAGCATTTCATAGAAAGGGTTCCATATCTTTTTGGATATAAAGCGTTGCGACAAATAGTAACACAAAGTCATTCCCAGGAGCAATCCTCCCAGGGTAATGGCGATGGTACTTATTATTTCCGTTACTTCCAGATGGGGTTTTACAATCTCCAGCCTGTAATAGTTTCCATGTAGTTTTACATAGGTGCTGAGTTTACGGTATTCGTCCAGTTCGTCATCTACCGGTTCGTAAACGAGGGTGTCTGTATATACCTCCTTTCCTTTTTGAAAGGTTTCCTGATCTATGGGATAAAAAGTAAAATCGTCCAGAGGGTTGTCTTCCGCAAAGGGCGCCCGGGGATTTTCCTCCAGGTACGCTAAAAGGTTCATTTTCCGGTTAAACAATACCTCATCTACATTTTGGAGGACATTCCAACTCAATACCAGGAAGAACAGCACCGAAAAGATTCCAAAGAGGATCAGGAAGAGAACAAGTTGAATACGGGAAGTATAGGTAAGCAGCTTCATATCGATTTGATTTGGTATCCTACCCCGTAGATATTATGGATTTCCACTTGGGCACCGGCTTTTTTTAATTTGCGTTTTAAGTTCCTGATCTGGGAAAAAAGAAAATCAAAACTCTGTGCTTCGTCCACATAGTCCCCCCAGATATATTCGGCCAGGGCTACTTTTGTGATGACCCGTTTATGGTTACTGACCAAGTGGGCAAGAATGGCATATTCCTTTTTGGTGAGGGAGATGGGTTTTTTGAGGTCATCGATACCTGCCAGATATTGATCCGGGTCGATCACCAAGTTGGCAAAACGAACAACATTACTGGTTTTAAACTGTTTTCTTCGGATAATGGCCTTGATCCGGGCATTGAGTTCCGAAAAATAGAACGGCTTGGTGAGGTAATCGTCGGCTCCGAGCTCCAATCCTTTTAACTTATCATCCAAGGAATGGCGGGCAGAAAGTATGATCACACCATCTGTCTTACCTTCGTGGTGAAGGATTTTCAGCAAATCGAAACCATTCCCATCAGGAAGATTGATGTCGAGGATAATACAGTCGTAATCGTAGAGCGAAATACGTTCCATAGCCGACTGGTATCCTGCAGCGGAATCGTACATAAAGTCTTCCTTGGACGCAAATTCTTCCAGGCTGTGAAGTAATTCCGGTTCGTCTTCTACAATCAACAGTTTCATAATGGAAACAAAGTACGTAATTAATTTTGTAGAAATACTGGTAAGACTTTAGTGATTGGTTATTACATTCCTTTTGAAATAAGTACCTGAAGCTTTTCGGCTATACCTGTCCCATTCGATGAGTAGTATAGTAGTATATTCTTTTGGTTTACTTTTAACAGAAAATAGAAATATAGATTCTCTATTAACACAGGAGTAACAAAATATACTAAAGGAATTAATTGATAAAGATCAATGGATTATTGAAGAGTCTAACGATATATTAAAATTTTCAACAGACAATAGAAGTATGGTTTTGAAAAAGTTCGAACCGAAGCTTTAGGCTTGATTTGATTTTTAATCAATTATTACTTTTTTGTTTGTAATATGTTAATAATCAATGTTTAGCTATCATTTTCATTTGTTAGTTTTTTTAAATCATCAATAAAATGATTCGAAAATTGTTCTGTCAAGGCTACTAAAGAAAGAGTAATCAGAAATGGTCACTCTTTTTTGTTTTTAAAAGGGTTTGTGACAAAATATATAAGGAGGGCTCATATCCGCCCAAAGGCGGACGCTGGTTCGAGTCCAGTCCCCGCTACTAGCAATGACAAGGG
Source organism: Galbibacter kalidii (assembly GCF_026241135.1). Classification (GTDB taxonomy): domain Bacteria; phylum Bacteroidota; class Bacteroidia; order Flavobacteriales; family Flavobacteriaceae; genus Galbibacter. The sequence continues at coordinate 14,038 of NZ_JAPFGA010000004.1, read as the reverse complement.
TTTCAAGAGATTGAAGCCCTTTTTTAATACCCTAAAGTCTGCTCAGGTAAAACATTTACCCCTTTTCATTTTATTTAAAGTAAAATGGTTTAAATTGATAAATATTTGAGGAAAATTAAAGCTTCAGTAAAGTTTTTTGTATTAAAGAGGAACAGAAGTTTTTTCAAATATTGATATGCCGGATTACCATAAAACCGCCATAGTCAGCCAAATCTATTCCACAATATTTGATTTTGTCTAATATATTATTTCTATCAGGTAGGGTTAATTCAATTTACCAATCCCTATAAACTGGGAATATTATTGGTTTAGTCAATGTTTTTTCATCCTCTAAGAAACTTAACTCCCACCTCCATTTTGGTTTAACACCTCTTGCTTGATAGGGTTCACAGTTCCATAGCCTGATTACTGATTCTGTATTTTCTTTGTGGGAAGGAGCCGCCGTATCAATAAGAGGATTATACATATTAATCCTTGATTGATGGGGAATTTCAGGAAAATTCAAAAAGCCAATTTTTTTTCCAAAATGGTTCAGAATTTTCAGGCGAACAAAATAATTGTACAACTAATACTCCTTTTGACTTGAAAAACCGCAAAGTTTCTTTAATTAACTTCTTAGCAAAGCCTTTTTCTCGTTCAGATGGTTTTATTTCGATAATATCAATCACAGCCATAAAATCATACATTTGATAAACCACAAATCCGATAGCATTATTATCTGTAATTACACTCATTCTTTTTTCTGCAAATGCCTGTAAGATTATATTCCAATTACAATAAAACCCTTGATTAGTTGTATCCTTTTCATCAATTAACCATCGCTCTATACAATCAAGATGTTTTTTATTTGGATGTAGATTACATTTTAGCATACATTGAATATTAACGACTATTGCAGATATAGTTTAATCTCAGAATATAAATTAAATGTAATGAAAAGGAATTAATGCTTTAAGGTAATTTTCCTACTCCCATCCAACTCCTGCAATTCCAACTGTAACTTTTCCTTATCCTCCAACACAAGATTAGACAGAAGATACACAAACCGATATGATTAGTTATTAAAATATAGTCTTCTTAAAAGTTGTCGTGAAGGCTATGTAACCTTAAAATATAAGGAGTATGAATAAAGGCCAGTTATTTACCCTTTACTTTTTCAATTTTATCCACCATTTTTTTCGCATTCCCGTTGGTGCCGCCTAGCACTATGGCCTTTTTGTAATTGGATAATGCCAAATCGTATTGTTTGTCTATAAAATATGCTTCTCCCAGACTGTCAAATAAGTTTGCATTTTCTAGAAATTCAGTCGTAGCTAATTTAAAAATTTCGATAGCGGATTGATTTTTGTCTAATTCTAACAAGACATAACCAAGTCTGTTCAGTTCGTTGGAGTTGTCAAAATCATATTCGTCAGGGTGTTCTTTTTTCAATGAAAGGTAAGATTCAATACCTATCGATACGTCCTGGATAACTTTCCCACTTATTTCCAAGTAAATGGATTTTTTAGGTACTTCATAAGACTTACTGTAAATAGCATTTAATACCGTTTTCAGTATATCGATATTATCATAGTTTTTTCCGTTTGATGTCAAGGCAAAGGAAATGCTCTCTTCGGGAAAATAACTGAATAAAGAAGTAAAAGCATCAATCGCCCCATTGTGCCCAAAACTGGTTTTATTATTGAGTTTCCCCTGAAAAAGCCCTAAACTATAAGTTTTCATTAATTCCAGACTTTTAGCACTCAGGAGCTTTCCGTTAAACAAAGCATCACTGAATTTTACCAGATCCTTTGATGTCGATACGATTCCGCCCGCGCCCAGAGGAATGGAAATATCCGTTTCCGATTCCGCCTTCCAATTATCGACAAACTTATAAGATTTACATTCATTGTTATCCGTATTGATTTTTTTGCCAAAAAAGGTGCTTTTTAACCCAACAGGTTCTGTGATGTAAGTTTTTAAAAGCGCTGAATAAGGCTTTTTAAATGTTTTTTCCAAAATGTAGGTCAGTAAAACATAATTTGAATTACTATACACTGTTTTACTTCCAGGCTCAAAATCACTACCTCCTTTAGTAATGATTTCGACCATTTCCCTTTCCGTTTTGCTTTGTCTATCCCAGGTTCGATAATTTTCATTACTAGTGAAATTATGTATTCCGCTCCGATGACTAAGCAAATGTTTTATGGTGATTTTATTCGAATTTTTGATGGTGGGGAAATAGTTCTCAATGGTTTGGTCCAGGGTAAGTTTTTTCCCCTCAACTGCTTTCAGTGTTAAGACTGAGGTAAACGTTTTGGTAATTGACCCAATTCTGTACTTAGAGTTCTCATTGGCCTTAACTTTATTTTCGAAATCCGAAAACCCTACGGATTTCGTATAAATGATTTCTCCGTTTTGGGAAACGGCAACACTTCCCATAAACAGGTCATTAGTTTCAAGGGCGTCAAAATAATTGTCTAATTTGGCGTGGTTAAAATTTTGTGCAATGCTGATTTGGGTTAAAAAGACAATTAAAGTTGTAAGGAATATGGTTGCTTTCATTTGATGAACTTTGATTAATTTTTGTTTTAATGACAGATTGAATTGATGAATGCTGTAGCCAGTTATTTACCCTTTACTTTTTCTATTTCATCCACCATTTTTTTCGCATTCCCGTTGGTGCCACCTAGCGCTATGGCCTTTTTGTAATTGGATAATGCCAAATCGTATTGTTTATCTATAAAATATGCTTCTCCTAAACTATCATAGGCATAGGGTTCATCTGGAAATTCTTTTACTAGAAGTTTAAAAATCTTAATAGCGTCTTTAATCTGGTCTTTTTCAATCAGCTTATATCCAACTCTGGCTAATTCAGATGGGTTTGAGAAATTATAGTCGTCAGGAAATTGATTTTTTAATTCGTAATAATAGCTAATTCCTTCATCCACATTGTCATAACATTTTTCACGGATTGTTAAATAAACGGACTTTTTAGGCATTTCAAATGGTTTGTCCTGTATGATATTTTCAATGGCATCTGCAATTTCCCCGAGTTTAAAGTTTTTGTTATTAGTTGTCATTGTTATGGATAACCCCAATGTTGAATTAGCATATAGCAACGCCTCAAAGTTGTAGGATGACCCTTGATGGTAATGTGTTATAATTTGATTGTCATTTAATTCACAACGACCCAATGAGGATTGCTTTCCTTGAAAATTAGTATGGGCAAGAATAAGAAGTGATTCTTTCGATATTATTTTACCACTATGTAGGGAAATCAAATAGTTATGTAAATCGCTATTCGATAAGTGTACCCAGCCGGTAATTGGACTTCTTTCTGTTTTATCATTTTTATTTTCATTATTAAATGCCTTAACCAGATGTTTGTTGCTTGAATCTGGGTCAAAAACAGCACTTTTAAGTTCTAGCGGTTTTATAATATTTTCAGTTACGAAATCCTCAAATTTTTGACCTGATACTTTTTCTATTATTCGTCGCTGCAGAAAAATACTGTTGTTATTATAATTATAGCTCGTTCCAGGCTCAAAGTCTAGTTTTTGTAGTGATTTTAAATTATTATAAACATCCTTGTTATTATGTGAATTTTCATAATCGATTCCGGGCAATCCTGACGAGTAGGACAAAAGGTGTTTAATTTTTATTTGTTTAGACCATTCAGGTAATCCAAGATTAAATTTATCAATGGAATCGTTAATGTCAAGAAGCTGCTTTTCGGCTAAAATCATTATAGAAATCGCATTGAATTCTTTTGCAATTGAGCCAATGCTATAAATAGAAGAGCTATCTATTTTTTCGGAACCCGAACCATCTATATAGCCAAAGGATTTGTTATAAACAGTTGTGTCTTTTATTGAAACTATTGCATTGCCATTGAAAATTCCAATATTGTGGCAATTTGATATAAGTGAATCAATAGTTTGGTAATGTTTGTATACGTTTTTTACCTCTTGTTTTTGTTCTGTCCTACAATTTGTGAATAATATAGAAAAGATGAATAAAGAGAGACATTTAATTTTTGTATTCATGATTTTTTAATATTCCTTTCTTTTAAGGACGAATAAAGTTCTTGAATGTTACATTTTATAATTAACTGCAAATCGTCTAGCGGGCTTTTTAGATGTGTCGTGATTTACCTATTATTTGACCGTATGTTTAACGGAAAGCTGAAAGGTGGGGCAACAGGCTTCGCTTTTATCGTTGGCGGGGTTTTAGTTGTAATTTTCAATTATACCATTAAATATATCATTCAAAGCCGCCCTCATTTGGAATAAAATCATCCTACATATCCAACACACTATATTCCGGACGCTTGGTTATGGTTTTATAACTGTGTCTTGTCCTGAAATAGCTATATACAAAACAAGTGTATGCAAACAAAAAGTCAACAAGAAAACTACTTTGATCGTTCGAGCAAAAATGGGCGTTATGATAAGCGACTGATTTTAAAGACTGTCAAAGAAGTTGAAGAGGGTTTGCCAAGGAAGGAAGCCAACCGGATTTATGGACTAGGCAAGAGTTCATTAGCTAGCTGGATGCAGCGATACGGATCAGAACATTACCACCAGAACCTAAAAAGAAAAAGCTATACCAATCTTCAAAAGCGTACCATTGTTACAGGTATAGAGCAAGGTCGAATGACTATTAAAGAAGCTCAAATAGCTTACGGTATCAAGACAGAAAAAACCATTAGGACTTGGCTGTTGCGTTTTAAGAAAGAAAAAGTTAATCTTTTATAGAAACACAACCTCCAATGGCAAAGCAACAACCATCACCAGACAAAGAGGCCTTGGAGAAAGCCTTACAAGAGGCTGAACTAAAGATCAAGGCCTTGAACACACTGATTGACGTGACCGAAGAACAGCTCAAGATCGATATCAGAAAAAATCTGGTGCCAAACAGTCTTAAAGATGAAACAGGACTTCCCTAAGCAAGGAATAGGTCTGTTGTGCCGGTCGTTTGGCAAAACAAGGCATGCCTACTATGATGCCATCTGCGGAAAGAGCGCAATTTAGTCAAAGAGGATATCATCCTTCAGGAAGTTATTGATATTAGGAAGGACCTGCCCGGTTGGGCACCTGTAAACTGCACCATGTTTTACAAGACAGGCTTTTGTCTCATGGTATAACCATAGTTCCATTTACTGTCGGATCACAATTTATTGGTAAGACAACGAAAACGTAAGGCTATAACTACCAATTCAAGGCATTGGATAAAAAAGTATGGAAATTTAATCAAAAATATTTCTATAATTCGGCCAGAGCAAGTTTGGGTCAGTGACATTACCTATATCAGGATAGCTGATCAATGGGGCTATTTAAGTTTAATAACAGATGCTTATTCAAGAAAAATAATGGGTTATAGTTTTAGAATGGACCTAACGGCACAGGGCTGTATAGATGCTTTGCAAATGGCCCTTAACAATAGAATGTATAAAGAGTCGATGATACACCACTCCGATAGGGGCTCTCAATACTGTTCCCCTCAATACGTCGGGTTATTGCTCAAGAACAAGATTGCCATAAGCATGACAGAAAACGGTGATCCATATGAAAATGCCATAGCCGAACGCATAAATGGTATTATAAAGACAGAATTCAATCTGCACACAAGTTCTTTGGGATTTGAGAAAACTCATAAACATGTCTCAAAAAAACAGGGGTTTATCATGGAAAAAGCAGAAAAAGAGTTTAAGATGCTGGTGATTTCTGAATGAAATAAGCTACACTTATATGATATTGCCAGTCCAATGAGGTTGGCATTTTTGTTTTATGGGGTTATGGGTTTCCATAATTTACTTCTTTTGAAAAAGGCCCCCCCTCAGATAATCGGGAGATTTTGGTTTATATTTATATCAGTTTTTGAATTTATAAAGAAACCTAAAAAGTACTGATGTCCGCCGTTAAGTTATTATATTTGGAATGATATAACGAGTTAACCACAAGCTGAAAAAGCCCACCGCTCATTTTAGCACATTTGTTTTTCCCCACGCAAAAGTCAAAGCCAAAAAAACAAAAGAGCTAAAAGTAATCCCTCGCCCACAACTTCAAAATGAGACTGAAATCAAGATATTGCAATTCAACTCACAGTTATTACGTAAATTCCACAATATTTCTTTATTTTTGCGTTTTGGTTATCAGAAAAGAACAATGGAGTATAAAAAACAGATTGGTAAAAATATAGTAGCATTATTGCTCTTTGCAGCTTTAATGTTACCCACTGCCATTCAGTTTTTTCATATGTTCGAAGGTCACGAACATATCACTTGTTCTGAAAAGACCTCACACATTCATAAATCCATTACCAAATGTGATACATGTGATTTTCATCTTGTGTCTTTCAACTACGATATAGCCAAATATCCTGACTTATTACTACCAAAAATTCCTGTAAAGATTAATGTAGACTTTGCTTCTTTACAGTTTCATTCCATTAAAATAACCAACACCCAGCTTCGCGCACCACCTATTTTTTCTTAATCGACAAATAGTTTTCTAATGTTAATTAAGAAATTATATGCGCAAGTACGCTCTATTGATACTGCTATTGTGCAGTATTCCATCTATATCACAAAATTGTAACAACACACTTTCTGGTACTGTCACAGACCTTCACGACGGCTCATTGCTTATTGGAACAACTCTTATTGTTGCAGGTACTGAACAAGCTGTAGAGACTGATTTTAACGGAAAATTTACCATTAAAAACTTATGTAATGATACCTATCACATACAGGTGTCACATCCATATTGCTTAACGAAAGGGTTTACGGTCAAACTATCTGGTAATACCACCAAAAACTTTAAACTGGAGCATCATTTAGAGGAGCTCAACCAAATTTCGGTTGAAGGAAAAGCCTACAGCGACAAATCCAAAACAATACTTGAAAACAATATTTCTAAAGAAGAATTGGAACGTTTCAGTAGCGGTTCTCTCGGTGATGCCCTAAACAGTTTGAGCGGTGTTTCTTCCTTAAACACGGGTAATACCGTTATAAAACCATTGATTAATGGTCTTCATAGCAGTCGTGTAGTTATTATAAATAATGGGGTTCGAATGGAGGACCAAGAATGGGGAGCTGAACACGCCCCAAATGTAGATATCAATTCGGTCGGCAACCTTACGTTAATAAAAGGCGCTGGTGCGTTGCAATATAGTGGCGATGCCGTGGGTGGCGTAATTGTAGCCGAAGCTTCGAAAGTTCCTGTAAAAGATAGCCTCTACGGCAAGACTTTATTTACAATAGCAACAAATGGGCGTGGTTCTTCCCTCACATCCCAATTGACCAAAAGTTATCAAAGTGGATGGTATGCAACGGCACAGGGCACGTTGAAACGCTTTGGCGATTTTGAAGCACCGGATTATGTCCTGAGCAACACAGGCATTTTTGAACGTAATGCTTCTTTACACGTGGGTCTTAACCGTTTCAACTATGGTTTAGAGGCATATTACTCACTCTTTAAAAATGAAATCGGTATTTTAAGGGCTTCTCATTTGGGTGGTGCACAAGACCAAATTCGAGCCATAAATAGTGACAGACCATTAATCATCAACGACTTTACATATCAAATCAATGCGCCCAAACAAGATGTAATCCATCATTTGGCAAGAATAAAAGCTTTCAAAAGATTTGACAGTTTTGGAAAATTGAGTTTACAATATGATTTTCAAAGGAACAATCGTTTGGAATTCGATATCAGGCGCGGTGCAGACAGAGACAACGCTTCATTAGACTTGCAACTGGACACTCATACCCTTATGCTGGATTTAGATTCCCATTTGACCGATGCAATAAGTCTAAAAGCTGGTGTAACGGCAAGATATCAAAACAACTTTGCAGACCCAAATACCGGAGTTCGCAGATTGATACCAGATTATGATAAATATGACTTGGGAATATACGCCATAGCAGATTACCGATTGAATGACCAATGGCTTCTTGAAGCAGGAGGCCGTTTTGATTACGCCTATATGGACGTTTTCAAGTTTTACCGAACATCCTTTTGGGAATCACGTAATTATGACGAACTGTTTCCAGAAATAGTGGTTGAAGAACTGGACAATCAGATTTTGACAAATCCACAATTAAATTTTTATAATAGTTCAGCAACGTTAGGAGCTACCTACTCTTTTGGTAATGATTATAAACTGTTTTTCAACTACTCAATTGCTTCACGAGCGCCAAATCCTTCAGAACTTTTTAGTGAGGGTTTACACCATTCAGCTTCCCGAATAGAGCTGGGCGATTTGCGTTTCAAATCAGAAATTGGTCATAAAATGTCATTAACATTTCAACGTGATAATGATATCTTCAGTTTTTCCGTAAATCCATATATCAATACCATTTCAGACTTTATCGTTATTGAACCTACAGAGATTCAGCAAACTGTAAGAGGCAATTTTCAAGTTTGGGAATATAGGCAGACCAACGCGAGATTGTTGGGCATAGATGTTGACGCATCGTATAATTTTGCTGAAAACTTGCACTTTAACCATCAGTTTTCTTTGGTTAAGGGCTACGACCGCACCAGAGATGAGCCATTAATAAGTATGCCACCTGTAAATACGAAGAACGAAATCGTATATCAAAATCCGGAATTCAATAATATCCGCTTGTCATTACAGAGCGAATACAACTTTCGACAAAATGAATATCCCGATAATAATTTTGAAGTATTCATTCCAGAAACAGAAACAATGGAAACGGTGGACGTTAGTACGCCACCAAACGACTACCATTTACTGAATTTTAATTCAAACATCGATTTTAAAGTTACAAAAAAATCAACACTAACTGTGGGATTTGTAATTACCAACTTATTGAACACTTCCTACCGAAATTACCTAAACCGTTTGCGCTATTATGCAGACGATTTGGGCAGAAACTTTTTATTAAATGTTAAAATCAATTATTAATTTCTAAAACAAAACCAAATGAAGAAAGTAAAATTTTTAAGTACAGTATTATTTGCAACACTATTATTTGCATCCTGCTCAAATGACGACGATACGCCAGAGCCAGTAAATGAAGAAGAGGTGATTACTACGATGACAGCAACCCTTACGCCTGATGGCGGTGGGACAGCCATTACTTTACAGACCCGTGATTTGGACGGTGATGGTCCAGACGCACCTGTTGTTACAGTTTCAGGGAATTTGGCAGCTGGAGTTACATATAATGGTACCATCGTTCTGCTTAACGAAACCGAAAGCCCTGCCGAAAACATTACCGAAGAAGTAGAAGAAGAAAGTTTAGACCACCAATTTTTCTATACATCAGGTGGCGGTTTGGACGTAACAACGGCCTATAGCAACTTTGACAGTGAAGAAAATCCCTTGGGCACAGAATTTACGCTCACAGCAGGTGCTGTCAGTTCTGGAACACTAACCTTTACATTGCGTCACGAACCTACTAAACCAAATACAGGTCTTGGAGATGCAGGTGGAGAAACAGATATTGAAGCCACCTTTAATGTTATGGTAGAATAGAGTTAGCCAAATATACTTTGTTTTCTACAAGATGATGCCCTACACGACTTTTGTTGTTTAGGGCATTAATTTTATTTAAGAGAAGTGCATAGAAAGTATTTAGCAGAATATCGCCAACGCCCAGAGTCATACACATTAGCAATTCGATCAAGCCAATGCTGAAGACCAAACTGTACGAAAAAAGCCTGCTTACAATTGGAGAGGATGGCTCTGCCATTAAATGACGGAGCGTGCCTCTCACACCACCCAAGATAAGGATTCATAATATTTGGAGAGTTAATTTCTCCATAAGGTAACCCGTAATGAAATATGCGGGCAATTTGGTTCCTTTGGGGGAAGGGGAAAAAGCCCCGTATAAAATTATAATCAGGAACAAAAAGTACTGATGTTCGGAAAATAACTCTGTTAAATCATTATATTTAGATTGATATAACGAGTTGTAGCGCATTAAACCTGAACTTTATGGAAACTAAATTAATAGAAATCTCACCTGTACTACCAAGTCAAGATATTGAGAGAGATGTTAGCTGGTATGAAAAATACTTGGGTTTTCAACTATTGCACAAAGACAATATGTATGCTGTAATGAGAAGAAAAAATTTATGCATACATCTACAATGGCACGCTGACACAGAAGATGACCCTTTACTTGGTGGTTCGGTCATTAAGATTTTTGTAAAGAACCTGCAACCGATTTTCGAAGAATTTTTAGATAGAGGAACAGTGAAGCAAGAAAAATTGAAGTTAAATACATCTTGGAATACAAATGAATTTGGATTTTATGACCTTAACAAAAATGCAATATTCATTGTGGAAGACATATAAAAAAATGAATTAAAACGTGCCACAACAATAGTAACCGATTGCACAAGCCCATAAATTATATAATATTGACTTCCATAGCCGTCTTATAAGACGGTTTTGTTTTTTACGTACTAATAATTGGACTCTAAGAAAAGGGTTAAAATCAATCTTTTGAGGCTATACAGTGTTTCAAGAAGAGTTAAAACAAGGTAATTAGGATAATTAAGTAATGAGAATATATTATGAATAAAAAAGAACACAAAATAATAGCAATGCTTGCAAGGGGTTATACCCAAAGGGAGGTTAGCGAATGGCTCATAAAAAAAGGGTATTCTTCCGTTTCTTTAAGCAGTATTGAAAAACTACTGGCAAAACTACGTAAGCAGTATAAGGTTAGAACTACTATACAGTTGTTTGTGGTCTTAACCAAGAAAGGGCTGATATAGACGGTTTTATTTTGTCATACGGGAAATCATAATGAAAGATACTAGCAATTCTGTTTCTTTGAGGGAAGGGGGAAGATATTCGTATAGACTAGGCGTAATTTCCTTTTATATTTATGACAAAATAAAAGATTAAAAGAGAACAAAAAGCTTTGTTATCCCCGAAATCTTGCCTGCCGATAGGTAGGTTTAAGGGGTAAAAATGTATTTTAGTGTTTATATAACAAGTTAGCCATAATTAAGAAACAATGAAAATCAGATTAATTTCAATTTTATTAATAAGTATTCTAATTGGTTGTAAAGAGAAATATAAGACTGAAAATACAACAACCACTATTTTAGACCAAAAAAAGGAAATTCTTCTTATAGGAACTTTTCACTACAACAACCCGGGTGCTGATGTAGCAAAAACTAAATCATTCGATATTTTAAGTGAGAAGTCACAACTTGAATTAGAACAGATTTCTTCAAGTATCAAAAAATACAATCCTACCAAAGTATTCGTGGAATGGCCATACAACGAACAAAATGAATTAGATTCTCTTTATCAATTGTATAAAGAAAATAAATATTTCACCAATGACAGTCTTTCTGATTTTTATCTAAAAAACGAAATCTTTCAATTAGCATTTAGGGTTGCAAAACAGAATAATTTGGACAAAGTTTATGGAATAGATTACCTTGAAACGGGATTCCCTTATCAAGAGGTTATGAATGATATTAAATCAAACAATCAAATTAAACTCAAAGAGCGAATCGAAAAATCTATTGCTCAATTTACAGCAGATTTTGATAATATGATTGAATCTGGAACTACTCTTAAAGAGCTCACGTTTGCTATGAACACAAAAGAGATGAGATATGCCTCCAATGACATACACATCAATATGTTTCCCGTGGCGGGTTCTACAGATGAATTTAACGGTGTCTACTTGACTTCAGAATGGTACAAGAGGAATTTGTATATGTGGTCATTGATTCAAAAAAATACTTTCATTTCAGATGAACGAGTAATGGTTTTGGCTGGCTCTAGTCATACGGCTATGATAGAACTATTTGTTAAAGAAAACAGAGATTGGAAAATTAAGGAATTGAAAGAAATTATTACTGAAAAATAACTATGGCTAACAACGGTAGTTGCACAAGTCTATAATTTGTAAAATATTGGCTCCTATAGCTGCCTTTTATGACCGTTATTTGTTTTATAGGTATATTTATATTAATAGATAACAAAACGGAAAAGTGTGGTCATCCTGTAATTTTAAGGGTAAATCACTATTTTAGTGCTGATATAACGAGTTGGGCGTCAGCATATGCGAACACTCACAGACAATGAATCTAATAAAACCAACGATATGAAGACATTATTTTTGACATTGATTCTTGCGTTATCGACAACGTTAACTTTTGCTCAAACATCAGAGCATCTTACCTTCAAAGGAGTTCCGATTGATGGAACACTTAACGAATATGTTTCTAAAATAAAACAGAGCGGTTTTAAACATTTAGGAACAGAAGACAAAACTGCGATTTTGAACGGTGATTTCGCGGGCTATAAAGATTGTTATGTAGGCGTTTCAACATTAACCCAAAAGGATTTAGTTCATAAGATAGCTGTAATTTTCCCAGAACGTGAGACTTGGTCAACTCTTTCAGGCAATTATTTTGAGCTAAAAGAATTGTTGACAGAAAAATATGGAGAACCGAAAAATGTTGTGGAAAAATTTGACAGTTATCCAGAACCAAGAGACGATGAAACCAAAATGTACAGAGTTAAATTTGACAACTGTAAATACTACTCTGTTTGGCAAACAGACAAAGGCGAAATTCAATTGTCAATCGACCACGAAAGTGTCGTTAGATGTTTTGTACGATTAGGGTATTTTGACAAAATCAACGGCAAAATAATTAAAGCGAAAGCAATAGACGATCTATAAAATATGCGTTTTGCACTAATTGACAATAAGCGAGTAGAAGCACAACCAAAGCAACAAGGACTTTGCCCTAATTGCTCTCAACCTGTTATTGCCAAATGTGGCGATAAAAAAGTTTGGCATTGGGCACACCGTAGCACTAAATCCTGTGACAGTTGGTGGGAGCCGGAAACTGAATGGCATCGTAATTGGAAAAACAACTATCCCTCGGAATGGCAGGAAATAACATTGTTTGATGAACGAACAGGAGAAAAACATATAGCAGACGTTCGGACAACTCATAATCTTGTCATAGAGTTTCAACATTCAGCCATAAAACCTGAAGAACAAATATCCCGTGAAAGGTTTTACAAAAATATGCTTTGGGTTGTTGACGGGACTCGCTTGAAAAGAGATTATCCCCGCTTTCGGAAAGGAATACAGAATTTTAAACGAACAAACCAACAAGGCTTTTTTTTCGTGGATTTTCCTGATGAAGTCTTCCCGAAAAATTGGATTGACAGTTCTGTTCCTGTAATTTTTGACTTTCTTGGCTTATCGGCAGACACGACAGACAATATCAAAAATACTTTATGGTGTCTATTACCTCAAAGGGTCGCAACACAAGCAATTGTTGTTGGATTTAGAAAAAAAGATTTTGTTCAGACAACACATATTAGAGGACAATTATTCCCAGAGAAAGAAAAAACACAACAAAAACAAAAAACACCATCACGACAACCTCAAATAGTAATGAGAAGAAGAGAGCCGACTTATTATTATGACCCTAAAAAAGAACGAATGGTGAAAAGAAGACGTTTTTGAAAAATAGAAACATCGTACTAAAAAGCCGAACGCCCAACAGCGGCTATAAAAAATAGCTACTAAAGGCTTAACCCGAAGTTTTTTGTATTTTTAAACCAATAAGGCTACTCGGAAAGGTTTGCGTGTACTTGCACGCTACTTTTCATAGCCGCAACCCGTTGTATGCAATTTTACAGAACCTTCACCAACGACAGGCAGGAATGAAATTTGACAAACATTTTCCGACTGACACACTAAAACCCTACATAAAATATTTTGTAGTATCGGAGAATGAATTGGAAAGCGAGTACAAAGTTTTTCCGTCTTCAGGATTGGTCATCGGTTTTCAATACAAAGGACAGCTTTCAACTGTAAAAGAAAACAACGAAAGCAAACTTAGTTCCGCAGGAATTACAGGAATTTCAGACAGCTACAAAATCTTTAAAAATTCGGCTGGCATCGGAACAATTTTGGTTTATAGAGGTCAGTAGTTAGTTACTTATCAATTTCGATTGATATACAACATCACTATTGACCATTTTGGTAATAAGGTTATTAAATATTGTTTCCTTGCTTTGTGACCTA
>NZ_JAPFGA010000039.1 GCF_026241135.1 Galbibacter kalidii | reverse complement strand
AAATCAGTTCCTGACGATCTATGAAAAAAGGGTCAGACTCTAATTAAGAATCCAACCCTCGATATTTTTACTTACACACTTTTTGGGATAGTGTCTTACACATTACCCCATTAATCCGCTCACTAGGTGGGTCTCCTTTTATATTAGAAGTATAATGATAACAGTTATCCTCTATTTTTATAACTTCTACTATAACACCTCCAACACTATTAACTTTCTTTTGAAAATCATTTAAAAGCATTTTATCTTCATCATATAGCAATATGTAACGACAATCGCTTAACCATTTTATTTTAGAATATCTTTTCACTCCTTCGCTATCAATTTCTGTTTGAAGTGTATCGTTCCTTATAATTCTATACGATGTAGTCCCTTCTGTTGTATCGTTTGGAATAATAAAACCTCCTTGCTTAAACCCAGTGCAATCCAAATTTTGAGAGCAAGAAGTAAGGCCAGCTAATAGAAAAATTAACACTAATACTTTATTCATCCTTTATCACTATTTTTATTTTGCTTCCTTCTGGTAAATTATAAACCCCATTATGCACATAATTTTCTGCTAACGGGGTTTTATTGATTTATGATCCCTCGTTAAAGGTGTTTCTAATTATTCTGTTTTATCTAATATTTTTTGGGGTACTTTGTTTGGGTCAACTCTGATTTCTGATTTAAAATTTTCTAAAGGGGTGTTGCTGATTTTTTTAACCAAAGAATAGTTTTCATCTAAAAACATTTCCCAATCGTGTCCATCATCACCAGATTGACTTGAACTAAAGACAAATAACCCTTCATTGTTCAAGCCTTTATAGCAATTAATAGTTTTGTGATAAAATGGATGAAAAAAAGCCCAACAAGAGTCTTTCTTTTTAGTTGTAAAAACAACACCGCTTATTGTTGGTGAGGCTTTTTTTCCCTTTAGTATCATAATATCATCATCTCTATTTAGATAATAGGCATTTTCTCCATCGCTTGGCAGAACATTTCCATTTTCGTCAAAACGGACAACATTTACCATTATGGTATCTCCTGTAAACACATACTTCCTATGGGTGTAATTTTTATTGTTATTGTTTTTATAACTTATCTCATAGTAATAGCCTTCTACAATTCTTCCCCTATTATCCTTGTCGGTTTTACACGAAAAAAAAGAAACAAGAATCAATAGAACCCAAAAACTAATACCCCTTCCTTTCAGATTTTTTAAGTTTAAATTTTGCATGATTATAATTCTTCGCTCTTTCATTGTCTATGTGCTTTTGTACTTCTCTTGGGTTAAATATGCTTTTTAATTGATTTATGAATGTGTAATATTTTTGCGCCTTTTTAGTTTTATAGTACATCGATAAGTGGTCTCTTGCCCCACTAGGATTCCCTTCTTGATGCTTATCAATAATTGTTTGTGCACCTTCCGAATCGTTAGCTTCAAAAGCTTTGATATAATCATCTACATATTGTGAAAGATGTAGAAATGCTTCGTGACCTATAGTTTCAGGAATGTTTATTTCACTATTCTCAATATTGTAGTTAACCCTTAAAAAAAAGTCCACATAATTATTGGTTTTACCTTCTTGCATTGGTCCAAAAGCACTTTGATTAATTGGAGGTGGTGTACCACCTTCATTTCCTGTCTCTAATTCTCCAAAATTCAAATTATGATTTGCATAATCACCTGTCGCACCAAATTCAACAGACCCAATCTTATCCCCTTTATTTGCAAATTTTGAGAAAAAAGCAAATCCAGATTCTGTCTTAGCAAATGCTTCCAAGCCTTTTTGGGTCTTCTCATCCAATTGGTCATAAGTAACTTGTTTCCAGGTTCCACCAAGAGTTAATTCATCATCTCTTTCCCATTGCCAAAATAAGATGTCCTCACCAGTAGGGTCAACAAAAGATATGGGATTATTGGCAAAGAAACTATATGGCGAAACAGAAAAATAACTTTCGGCGTGAGGACCCATTGTAGGTGTTCTAACAATATCGGGCATATAGTGACGAGCTCCAAAATCATAAGTGTTTATATCAAGGCTCTCATCAAACTCCTTACCATTGTACTTCCAACGTTGCGCCACATCATTTCCAAGCGAGGATATACTTGGTCCATACCCCATATGTTTCAGCCCAAATGGATAATAATTGCTCTCTTCTATAACCTCATCGGTAGTCACATTACCGTTGTTATCGGCATCCATATAACTCAACCTTACATTGCCCAAGTGGTCCTTATATTGATAGACATAATCATAGCCTCCACTACCACTCGGGGTCACATAGCCCTCAGCATGGTTAAAGAACTGTAATTGGTTGTTCTCATAAATGTAATTCCCGGCATATTCCGTTACCTTACCCGTGCTTATCGTTTTCTTTAACTTGACACCCGAAGCGTTGTAAATATAGTTAAATTCTTAGTTGTTTTTTACAAGATAAAACCACAACTTTTTTACAAATTGTGGCTTTGTTACTATTGTCACTCAAAGCTGGGAGTCCCTATGGGTATCGGGATTTCGAAACTATTTTTTAACATTCATACCCTGTTTTATCGTGGAAATCCTAGGTATGGTTACAATAAACAAACTACAAGCTATCTAAATCTACTTTCTCAGGGATTTCTCCGTTCTCATCATTTCCATAATACTTCACTACTGGGGGAGGAAACTCATTAATATCAATTGGTACTGGTGTAAATATAACTACTTTATCTATTCCAATTTTATGTAAATACGAAGCTATATATTCAACGAGTTTTTCGTTGAAATTATAATCTAACCTTGCTATTTTAATAGAACTTTTAAAATGATACCCCCCATTCTCATTCATTAATATTTCAATTTTATTCTCCGAATTATTTGAAAAATAAATTTTTTTATCTGTATTTATTAAAAAATAACGAATGTAGTTATTCTTTAATCCACTTATATATTTTAACCACTTTTTGTATTGTATAGTATCTTTTTCATTATATTTTTTTAGATAGATTTTCACATCTTCATTAAATACAATTTGGTTATTATTATGTATTCTTTGATTTGCTAAATAATTTTTACCCCCGATTACAATCAATACAATTGTTAAGACAATTATTGTAATGTATACCTTTAATTTCATAATATAAAACTCTATTATTTATATTGTTCCTCCCATTTTTTTATTGATTTTTCAAGGGAATCTCTCATATGCTGATATATTTCTTTCTCTTCATCAGTCACTTCCCCGTCTTTACTTGTTATTTCTATATATTTTCTTTCAACTTTACTATAAAGGCTATTTAAATCATACAATTCTTTTAGTTCGGGATTAGCTTCAAGTAATTTGTTTATTTCTTTTTCAATCTCATTTTCAAAAGCCTCTTCAAACTCAGTATGAGTTTTCTCATCTACAAAATTTATATAAATAGTTGTAAGATCCTTTCCAGTATTTAAATTAACAAAATATCCAGAAGTAAAAAAATTCGCCACCAATCTTTTTCCATTTTCACCTTTTTGTACAACTACATCTTTAATATCCATCAAAGATTTATATGATTTATGCTGATAAGTAATCTCGCTTGAAAAACTTTTCCCAAACACGTTTATATTTGCGTCAAATCTCGTTTCATTCCTTCCGCTTATTGCATTCCAAACTCCAGATTTATATCTATATTTTTCATTCCATGGTATTGAAGCTAAAGTTTCTTTGTTATCAATGAATGGGACATTAAATTTCTGTTTAATTTGGTTTATTCTTCGATTGGCAATAGCTATTGCAGCATTTTGAATAGCTTCAACTACAACTTTCAATATTACTGGGTCAGGTTCTTTACCATCGTAATCAATAAACAATACTGGATTATTAATACTATATACATATGGTGAATATGAAGGAAATTTATTTGCTAATGGGTCAAGGTTCATCCACCTACCCAATGCAGGATCGTAATTCCTTGCCCCAAAATCATAGGGTGTTGATATCAAGGCTCTCATCAAACTCCTTCCCGTTGTACTTCCAACGTTGGGCAACATCATTTCCAAGCGATGAAATCCCCGGACCATAACCCATGTGCTGTAAGCCAAAAGGATAATAATTGCTCTCTTCAACAATCTCATCGGTAGTCACACTACCGTTG
Source organism: Galbibacter kalidii (assembly GCF_026241135.1). Taxonomy (GTDB): domain Bacteria; phylum Bacteroidota; class Bacteroidia; order Flavobacteriales; family Flavobacteriaceae; genus Galbibacter. The sequence goes on along the minus strand of NZ_JAPFGA010000039.1, from coordinate 4,667 downwards.
TTATCGGCATCCATGTAACTCAACCTTACATTCCCCAAGTGCTCCTTCTTATTCTACTTTAAATACCCTATTCTGTTGTTTCACAGTATAAGTATCTTTTCTAGCTTTTATTAGTATGTTACTGCCATTACTTCGATTTAAAATGGTATCTATTTTAAGTTCTCTTGTATAATTCTCATCTAAATCAGGAGCAGTTTTCGCAGTAAAAACACCTTTTAAATAGATTTTATTATCCTTTATTGATAAATAACTCTTCATATCAATACCTAAAGACCTATCTGTTTTTATGGGCTGATTGACATAATAACTAGAACCATTAATACTCAAAGTGAGGTTTTCATCGTTGTATATTGAAGAAAAATTAATATTCATCAACTCTTTATCATTCTTTGATAACCTACTTGCAGAACAAGAAATCAAAATGATAGATAGAACTAAAAAAATACTATTTCTGTTTACCTTTATTAATTTGTCCATTTTCTATTTTATATATTATTGATGTTACTTGACCTCTTGTTACTTTATTGCCCGCTACAGGATTTCCTTTAGAGTTTCTCGTAGCTGATTGGTGCATTAAATTCTTTGGAAAATCATCTGCTGAATATCGTGTGTTATATATCTTATAAACATAATTTTCCGCACTAACTTGTTCAGCTGCAGCATGCTGTGGAGATCTAGCAACGCCCCTAAAATAATCTACTGCATAAGGCTCAAAATCTCTCAAACTACTATCATCTATATGTTTTAAACTTGCCGAATGACCAGTTTCGTGTGCTGCTGTTCTAGAAGTAAAATCATTTTCTAAATAAATTACATTTTGACCTAGAGGTGCAAACCCTTCTGGGTTAGTATTCGGATTAGTATGATTAGCTCCTGGTACTTTTGATATATCATCCACTAAACGATATACGTGGTCGGTTTTACTAATGTCAGATTCTGAATTTGCAATTCCAATATTACCAGTAAAGTTAACAGCAACTCCATTTCCTTCAATCTTTATATTAGAAAGACCTTTTAAAATCCTATCTCTTCTTCTTTCTAACTGTTTTTGATTTAATTTTCTACTAGAATTGTTTATTATTTTTCCTGTTACATTTATTGTTATTCCTGTTATTTCCCCATCTTCATCTCTAGTAATTGAAAAAGATATTTCCTTACCATTCGGGTCTGATAAGACCATAGGAGAATTAGCTACATAAACAAAAGGAGATTGACTGTAATACTTTTCCGCTAACGGGTCAATCACTGTCCATCTTGCAATCGCTGGGTCAAAATCCCTCCACCCAAAGTCATAAGTGTTTCTTCCGAGTTCTTTTTCCTCCTCTTTTCCTTGATACGTCTTGTAGTTGTTTTCAACGCCATTGACCACATTATTGTAGCCTTTGTGTTCAAGTCCAAAGGGATAATAATTGCTCTCTTCTATAACCTCAGCAGTCGTTACACTACCATTGTTATTGGCATCCATATAACTCAACCTTACATTCCCCAAGTGGTCCTTATACTGGTAGACATAATCATAGCCCCCACTACCGCTCGGGGTCACGTAGCCTTCTGCATGGCTGAAGAACTGTAATTGGTCGTTCTCATAAATGTAGTTACCGGCATATTCCGTTACCTTACCCGTGCTTACCGTTTTCTTTAACTTGACACCCGAAGCATCGTAAATATAGTTTCTGGTTGTTTTTTGCAAGATAAGACCACAACTCTTTTACAAGTTGTGGTCTTGGTCTTGTTACTGTTATTGTATAGGCACAAGCAAAAGATGCTTGCGCCAGCGAGGGGGCATTCTAAATTTTATTTGTCTATTGTATCTGTGACATATACAGTTTCATTAAAGTATACTTTCTTTTCTTGAATAATTATCCTAATACTATCATTCTCTAATGTATCTTTTACAATAGGATTGTATTCATAAAAAAAACCCATTAATTTTTTATATTTTTTGTCAAAGGCTTTTTTAGCAATTAATTCATTATTTTCCATATAAAAAGTATCTAAAATACTTTCATCTATATCATCATAGCCTGTGTAGGTGCTATCACTAATTACCAAATAAGTTTGAGCCTCCTTTATCTCAGGGATATATTTGATTTTTAGTTGATGAAGAGTTGAGTTATTGCTTATTTTACTTAGTTTAAAATTATAAAAATTGCTGCTATCCATCAGGATGCTATTATTACGATAATGCTTCCTTTGGTTTAGGATGCTATTACCTTCTATAATAACATATTCTATACTATCAGTTAACATTCCATTATCACTAAATAGCCTAAACCAACCTATTTCCTTAGGGGGATTAGTATTTAAAAAATTTCCTTTTATGGATGTTTTTCCATTTTTATAATAGTGGTAAGTATAAATTGTATCCTTTGTTCTAACTTCCAAAAATTCTAACTCTCCTGAGTCAAAAAATATTTTCGAGGTATCTTTAAGCTTCCCATTTTCATAATTCACAATTTTTTTTATGCTACCATTCTCGTAATACTCTTTTGAAATACCATCTTTAACAGTATCTTCTATTCTATATGAAACTTCATTTAAAAGACTACCTGTTTTGTAGTAATGTGATTCTACAAAATGTGTTTCTCGCTTGCATGAAAAGAATAATATCATTAAAAAAAAGCATCTTTTAGTCAAGTATGCTATTAACTCTTTCTTCTGTTTGTTTATTCTTATTTCTTTCAAACCCTCTAACATTTCTTACCTGATTTTTATTTATCGTTGTGTCTCGTGTATCATTTCCCCTTAAAACAACTGTTTCACCATTCTCATCTTTATAAACTTCTTTAACATAATAGGTAGTTACCTCAATTGTGGTGTCACTAGTTTCTGTAGCTTCAACAGTTTCTTGAGCCGCATCAAAAATTTTCATAGCACCCTTCCCATCATTTTTTCCATTACTTATAGCTCTTGAGAGTTTTTTTAATTTTTTTGTTCCTTTAAAAGTTCCGGCTGGAGCTGATGGTAAATCATCTGTATCTATTGAAGGTCCGCTACTATTACCATTGTCTTGTGTAGAGCCATCATGGGAGTTGTTGTCTCCATAAATAGTAAGCCCATCACCTGACATATTAATACGTTTACCTTCAATATTTCCTGAAAACAGGCTTACAAAACTGTTCCGCCCTTCCTCAATACTATCACCTATTTCGTTCACTTTAGATTTAAAAGCCCGTGCAATTCCATCACCGTTTATGGGAACCATTTCAAGACCTTCAAGCTCAACCCCCATTCCCATTTTATTCTCCTGAAAAGCATAGGTAGAATTATAAACATAATCCTCTGCTAATGGGTCAACTTGCCAGAACCTACCAATCGCAGGGTCGCTAACGCGGTATTTCCATTCGTGGGTGTTCAGTCCTAAATCTTCAGTAAATTCCTGTCCTTGATAGGTCTTCAGATTGTTCTTCACCCCGTACTTTCCGATATTATACCCTTTATGTTCAAGTCCAAAAGGATAATAATTCTGCTCCCTTCTTATTTCAGAAGTTCCTACGGCTCCATCCCTATTGTCATCCGCATAAGTAATCCTTGTATTCCCCCAAATATCCGTATAGCGGTATACATATTGCCAGCCACTACCAACTGGCTCTATATATCCTTCAGGTTGGGCAATCTGTTTCAAAGAACTGTTTTCATAAACATAATTCCCGGCATATTCCGTTACCTTACCTGTGCTTACCGTTTTCTTTAACTTGACTCCCGTCGCATCGTAAATATAAGAAATATTTCCACCGGTTATGGTAACGCTGGTTGGTAAATTCAAATGGTTGTACGTGATACCGTCCGTTGGTATCCCTTTGTTCAAGTCCTGGGTAAGGTTACCATTAATATCGTAACCATAATCGTTCCCTGATGTGTTCCCGTCCTTGAATTCCACTTCCGAGGTCACTCCCGTGACCTGATCGGATACTCCTAAAAGCTGGTTGCCGGTATCATAGGTATACGAGAGCTGATCTATTGCCCCAAAGTCTGTCGGGATACTCGGGTCTTGTGTCACAGGCACAGATCTTTAATGTAATAGATGCACTACTCCGAGACTATAAAGCTAAAAAAGCATATGCATAAAAAAACCACCCGAAGGTGGCTTTCTTAACTTTTATAATTGCTCGAAGTGAGGACACTTCGCGCAGCTGGGGGGTTTTAATTTATAACTTTTTTATTTCATGCCTTTTCCTTTGTGCACCTCTTAATTGACCGTACTACCTCTGTTATGCATAAAAACTTTTAAAAGGAAGAATAACGAGAATAAAGAAGTAATTTCAATTAATTTCATATTGTATATTATACTTCCTTTATAACCTATTCCATTGACCAAATGGTATAAAAATAATAACAAAAAGATTGAGTTAAGAAAAATAGCTATATATAAAGCCTTTCGTTTTAATTTAAGAATAAATAAATATGTAATAATGATAATAAATATCATTAACCACTTAATTACAATAAGATACTCAGGTTCATACGGAAACTGGAATACACCATCATAAATTTTTCTATTATTAAAGAAAAAGAAAATATCAATTATAAGAGAAATTAAATAAAAAATTCCTAATGAATAAATGATTTTTAGGTAGCATCTCATAAACTGTGTAAATAGAAAATATCGGGGGTCATGACCCCCGATATTTTTTTATTAATTTTAAATTTTACACAGTATGAAGAAA
>NZ_JAPFGA010000038.1 GCF_026241135.1 Galbibacter kalidii | reverse complement strand
TGTATTTGTAGTTGATCATCTGTAGGGGGCTGCTCTCGGTGTTCCCCACTTTCTTCGCCTTGAGCTGCCCCAGGTCGTCGTATATGTTCCCGGCGATTAGCTCCGTGCTGCCACCGAGTGCCTGTTCCTGCTTGAGCAGCCTGCCCCTGTGGTCGTACCCGAACCTGTCCACCGTCACGATGGCCGGGCTGCGAGACGTTCGCGCAGCACTCGTACTATTTTTATTCATTTACTCTTCGGAGAATAAATGTTTTGCCTTTTTTAATGAATCCAATATTTGATTTCGCATTTCTATATAATCTCTAGTTTTTATATTCTCAATTCTATTTATCAAATCATTTATATTAATTTCATCATTTATAGGGTTTGCTAAGGTATTAAGTATAGCTTTTCTTTCTAACGAACTATCTTCTGACATTAACTTTAACACAAGGCCTGGTTCATTATGTAAGACTTTAAATAGAACTTCATTGCTAAATTCCATATATTCAACATTATTTATGCACTCACTATCAAATGTCAATAAAAACAATTCTATCATTTTATTATCCAAACTGCTAACATTATTATATGTTTCTACTATAACATCAATATTACATTTAATTGAATCTTTTTTTTCAATTGTATTTGTAACCTCTTTTGATGTCACCTCTTTTCTTTTTGATAATATTTTTTTTTCAGTTAAAAGTGAATCCAAAGCCATATTTGAGACTTTGTTTACTTTATTACTTTCTTCTTTTGCATTTTGATTACAACTATATAGAACACTTAATAAAAATAAGAGTATTAAGTATTTATTCATTCTTATAAAAATATCCATATTATTTCTTTTTTTGATTTTCTAAATAATTTTTTATTTGAATTATTTTTCCATCTATCTTTAATAATAAAACATGTAAATCTGTTTCATCACCATCCCCTCTAACTACGTTTATAGTACCAGAAGAGTCCCCTTTAGTTTCAGATGAATTAGTCCAATTAAAATTATTAAAAAAGGCTTCCGCGTCATCAGGATCACATGTTATACATCCAGCAGATCCTCTACTATTATAATTTCCATTGTCACTAGCCCCTGAGTGATAATTTACATATTGCATAGTAACATCATTTCCTTCAGGGTCTTTGCCATCTGTTTTTCTATCTCCCTTGTCATCAATATTAAGTCCTTTTTTAGTACCACCTTTATGACCGCTTCTATTATTATACTTATGCTCTCCTTCATTCAATGTATTATATTTCGTTGAATTATCACTATTAGATTTAGAATTAGGATAGGTACTACTGCTATAAGGTCCATTTACTTCACCTGTCTCCTCATTTAAATAGTAAGTTTCTCCAGTATATGTTGTTCCTGAAGTACCATCATCTTGAGGTCTTTCATCTTTATCTATAACCAATACTGACTCTAGCCCTTCAAGTTCTACCGCATCAACAACCCTATTCTCAGAAAAATTGTAAACCCCATTATGCACATAATCTTCCGCTAATGGGTCAACCTGCCAGAACCTACCTATTGCAGGGTCACTTATACGATATCTCCATTCATGGGTATTGAGCCCTAAATCTTCGGTAAATTCTTGATCTTGAAAAGTTTTCAGATTGTTCTTCACCCCGTACATTCCGATATTATACCCTTTATGTTCAAGCCCAAAAGGATAATAATTTTGCTCCCTTCTAATTTCGGAAGTTCCTACGGCTCCATCTCTATTCTCATCCGCATAAGTAATCCTTACATTGCTTTGATGATCCTTAAGATAATAAACATATTGATAACCTCCACTAGATTTCGGTTCAAAATATCCTTCCGGATGGCTCACCTGCTTTAACAGATTATTCTCATATATATAGTTTCCGGCATAATCAGTAGTAGTAACATTACCTCCCTGGTTCTTTATTTTTCGAAGTTTTGTACCGTCTGCGGAATATTTGTAATCCAATACCCCCGAATTTGTCCCTGTTACCGTAATCTTTGTAGGCATATTTAGGTGGTTGTAGGCGATACCTGTAATCCCCTTGTTCCTGTCCCTTAGGGTATTCCCGTTGGCATCCCTGCCATAGTCATTGTCGCTGTTGGTCCCGTCCTTAAAGCCTTCAGGGTTATTGCTCCCGTCATTCACCTTGACCAAAAAGTTCCCTCCATTGTAATAGTTATAGGTCAGGTCATCCATCGTATTGTATGAGCTGCCCACCTTCCCTTTACGTTGCAAGGCGGTAATGTTCCCGTTCTTGTCATAGGCAATACCGCTCACATTATAGTTGGTGGTATTGTCTATAGCCTGAGTGATTCTATTAAGTGCATCATAGCTGTAGGTATATTGACCACTTACAGGGTTGGTCGTATTGTTGGCACTTTGGGTATTCCATAAGGTCTGACCGATGTTCCCGTTGAACAGCTTTTTATCGGTATCAGCGGTTTTTCCTCATGAAAAAACCGCAACTTTTTTACTGGTTGTGGTTTTGCAGCTATTATTGTTCTACCTACGGCAGATAATCCTCCCTGCGCTAGGTAAATGCTTAAAATTTCCGCTTTGTTTAGCCTCTTTTTGGTCGCTTACTTTTACCGTCACCCGTTGCAAACGGGGGATATAAAAAGACTGCCAGGTGGGCTGCTTCTGTTTTTTTAGTCAGACATGACAATGTTACGGATATTGTAATTAACAGAATCACCTTTAACCGTAATTATTGAATATATCTCCAATAAATTTAGACCCAGCAAAGGAGAGTGATTTGTACATATGGCATCGAAACCCTCCCCTAAATAATGATCGGTCTTTTCATCTTCATTTAAAAGTCGAGCTTGATACTTTTCATCTTTTCCCTTGATTTCCAACATCATATCTTCATCAGAATGAATAACATATCTACTATTTTTTGGTGTATACATTTCCAAAATACTTATTTGACCATTCTTGATATTCAACTTTTCTTCATGCCTTATCAACTCCTCCAAGAAAGGTTTTCTTTTTGAAATATATAAATCCACTAATTCATCAAAGCTCTTAATCCTTTTGCCTTCTACAAAAAAAGGCGGGTGATTAATGGTGTCTATGAACCGTTGATGATTAACCTCGCAATTATTGTTAATGGTTTGCATCATAGATGTTTTCCATTCCCCTAAATCAACTTTGTCTATTAAACTTTCACCCATATCGGGTTTACACCCAATAAAGATTACCAAAGCCAACAAATAATATATTTTATTCCTTAATTCCATCTAAGATCAGTTGTTTTCCTGGGGCAGGTTTTTTTGCCCTATTTGATATTTTTGAACCAAAATGTGAATATCCTCCTCTATAATCTTTCACTCTGGCACTATAATAAATTTGTCTAGCGGTAGCACCCGCTTGCTGATTATGCGCTTGTTGATTCTGTGATTTAATAGCATAATCTTTTTTAGTAGCCAGTCTATAATATCCAGGGTATTCTGTCCCTTGTGCTTGTTTTCCGTAAACATTTCTTCCTCCGTAATGGGTTCTTTCATCAAGTCCAAGTTCTTTTCTTACCGAATTTTCTCTTTCAACCGCATACACTTCATCGCTTCTATCATAAGATGCTCTTCCTTGATTGTCGAGTAGCAAACCTCTCTCATTTCCTTTGGTAATGGATTCAAAGTGTCCTAATTCGTGAGCCAATGTGGTGGAAGAGTTCTTGTATAATTTCTCCCCATTTCTCCCATTATCTGAGTCGAAAAAACCTTCCCCATCAGCATTATACCCCACTACATTGTATTCGCCTTCCAAATTTTGACCTCCAACTCCATCGAACGTATTATTACCAAGTTCTCCTTCGATATCAGCAAAGACTAGCGTTCTCTTATTGTTAATAGCATTCATAACTAAATCATTCCCTGTATCTGAAGATGCAGCTAACAAAGCCAATTGAAACAACACTTTATTTCTATATTCTTCATCACCATATATTGCAATTCTTTGCCCATCAGGATCAATATAGAATACAGGATTGTTAGCTGTATATACATATGGAGACAGGTAATCGTAATTCTCCGCCAATGGATCAATATTCATCCACCTACCCAATGCGGGGTCATAGTTCCTTGCCCCAAAATCATAGGTGTTGATATCAAGGCTCTCATCAAACTCTTTCCCGTTGTACTTCCACCGTTGCGCCACATCATTTCCAAGTGAGGAAATCCCCGGACCATATCCTTTGTGTTTCAGCCCAAAAGGATAATAATTGCTCTCTTCAACAATCTCATCGGTAGCCACACTACCGTTGTTATTGGCATCCATATAACTCAACCTTACATTCCCCAAGTGGTCCTTGTACTGGTAAACATAATCATAGTCACTGCCATTCGGGGTCACATAGCCCTCTGCATGGTTAAAGAACTCGAGTTCTGGCCCTTCCCCTGTATGATCATCTCCATAAATATAATTCCCAGCGTAATCCGTTGTTTTTTGCAAGATAAGACCACAACTTTTTTATGGTTGTGGCTTTTTTGCTATTATTGTTGCTCGAAGTCAGGAGACATTCGTACAGCATTAGAACTTATTATTTTTTTCATTTACTCTTTGGAGAGCGGAGTTATTCCTGAAACATCGTGAATATAGTTAATTTTTCAATTGTCTTTCTCATGATAAACACACAATAATCTTATAAGTAATAAAAATTAAACTATCATTTCTGCTTGTAGCAAAATCAAGTCTTTTGTTTCTGGTTTGGAGAATGCTTGTAAAGAGATTTCACTAGATCCTCCATCACCCCCAGTCCTATAAACAACACACCTCTCAGAACAAAAATCCAAAGTCAATTTAGCATAATCAATATAGGAACTATTACTATGGTTAATCACATAGTCATTTATAACCTTTCTAATAAATAATTCTTTATTTTTAATCGTCTTACCAAAATTGATTATAAAACTACTTGTATTCGATAAAAAAAACTTTGAAACTGTATGAATCGTATCTTGATTTAGCTCTATTAGAATCCCGAACATAGAATAACCTTCTAATAAGTCAACTTCTAGTTCAAAACAAAAATCTGAGGAAAGTTTAAACTCCTTTTTTATAAAACCTTTGTAAGACCTTAATTTTGTTTTTTGCTTCTGACATAACTCGCAAACAAACAGATATGAAGAGTTTTCAGATTTCATAAAATAGTCGCGCAAAAAGTTTTCATAGGGGCTAAACAAATCCTCCCCTTCTGATTCAGCTTCGAATAATATTTCTATAACCTCTATTTCTTCTAACTTCTCCTTTTGACTATTATTGAGCTCGCTTAAATTAAAACTCTCATCTGTATTCCAAGCATTCCAATAGAAGTATGTATTAATTAAGTTACTATGCTGCTTAATAGAAACCATAAATCATTAGTTATCGTAATAGTGATGTTGTTTCAGTTTAGTACCTTTTTGTCCTGCATTAAAATGGCGGCCTTGTATACCTCCATCCTTGTATATCTTAGCATTATCTCCTCTAATAAGTATTTTTTTGCCACTAGAATTTGTATACTCATATACTTTAAGCAGCTTTCCCGTTCCTTTTTCACGTACATTGAAAACTCTATCAGGTTGTTTGCTCCTTGGTACTTTGTTACCAATTTTAGCCTTTCTAAATGCCTGTCTTCTGGTAACGCTGCTCGTATTCAATTTTATTTTCGGAATCTTTTTAGGGCCACCTCCAATCAAACCAGCTGCTCCTAGCCCTGCTAAATAAGGCCCAGAGATTACATTACCTTCTGCACCGACATTATAGTTCCCACCCTCACCTTGTTCTACTCTGTATCCTTGCAGATTTAGGGCCATTTCTGCAACAAAATGATCCCATCCAGATAACTCCCATATAGCTGGAAAATCTCTTATAAACTTTTCTACCTGAACGTCTTCGCTTCTTAAAAACTCTCTTTTTCCTTTATCAAAATTAGAATCTGAATTCGAAACTTCTACTTCCCCTAAAACAGTTATATGTTTTTCATCACTTTCCCTATAATCGTCATAGATTTCAGAATCAGGGCATGCTACTACATTTCCATTACCATCATAACATTTTCCACCGTCTGGATCAAAAGAAACTACAGGGTTATTACCCATTGCCACATATGGAGAATGAAATTGTTCATATGGATCGGCAGTAATAAACCTTCCTATTGTTGCATCATAATGCCTTAATTCAAACTCGTACATTTCATAACCCAAACTCTTAGTGAGTTCCTGCCCCTGATATTTAAATTTCTTCGCTACATCATTTCCAAGCGATGAAATCCCTGGACCATAACCCTTGTGCTGTAAGCCGAAAGGATAATAATTACTCTCTTCAACAATCTCATCAGTAGTCACACTACCATTGTTGTTGGCATCCATATAGCTCAACCTCACATTGCCCAAGTGGTCTTTGTACTGGTACACATAATCATAACCACTGCCATTGGGGGTCACATAACCCTCAGCATGGTTAAAGAACTGCAATATTGGCCCTTCCCCAGTATGAACATCTTCATAGATATAGTTCCCGACATAGTCTCCACCGCGCCGCCTGGCCTGATCGCTAAAAATGCCTGCTAGGCATTTTTTTAACGCTCCATCCTGTCACAGAACCTCCTTCGGTCACCTCTTTTCTCAGTTTGGTGCCCGAAGCGTTGTAAATATAGTTAATTCGTTAGTTGTTTTTCTCAAGATAAAACCACAACTTTTTTACTGGTTGTGGCTTTATTATTTTGTTGTTGCAGTTATTGCTATACCTACGACAGATAATCCTTCCTGCGCTAGGTAAATGCTTAAAATTTCGCTTTGTTTAGCCTCTTTTTGGTCGCTTACTTTTACCGCCACCCGTTACAAACGGGCGGTTAATCATTAACTTTAATGGTAGTAAAATATGTTCCTTCATAACTTCTGCCATATGGATTACTAAACTCTAACAATCCTTTTAATTTTAATTTTTCAACCCCCAATTTCTTTTCATATCTAAATCCTCCATTTATAATTTCTAAGGTATCAGGATTAAATAATTTCCTTTCTGGATTTAAAGAAAAACTATCAACTAATATAGTGTTCATCTTTGACTTTTTATTAAAATTGTATCCCACAAATACGATTTCTCCCGTAATTGTAGAATTTGGCTTATAAGTATTCTGTGGAGATGGTATATCCCTTAAGGAAATACTATCAAAAATATACTTGTTATGAATTTCCTCTAATATAATCTTTAAAGAGTCATTTTCAGCTTTCAATTTTTCATATTCACTTAATTTTTTTTTATTACATCCACATATAACAAAAAAATTTACCATTAACAATGCTACTATTCTATTCATTTTAATCTATTTTATAATTTTAAGTTTAAAGAGTCTAACAGTCTTTGGTTATTATTATCCATTTGTTCTCCCTGAGACTGAAGTGATTGTTCAGATGCCCTATTTACACTATCAACTTTTGACTTTGGAACAGTCACTTCTACATTTTCAATATTTCCAAAGGAAGTTACTTGAGAATTGCTATTAACTACTGTTGTAATTGTTCCTGCCTTCTTAGTAATAAAAGTTGTATCAGGTTCCGATTTATTTGAAGTTTCCATTGACCCTCCACCATCGGGTACATTGTCAACAGAATCAACTGAATTACTGACATCACTTGCTGATTCAGCGCCGTCCGCAAAGGAACTTGCAGCATTCTTTTTCGCCGGATTCTTTGCGTTGGTCATTCCATTACCTCTTGATGCTTTCTTGCCTCCGGCTACTGTCATCAATGGTTCCAGACCTGTGACATCAACTTCTTCTACTGTTCCATCTGTTTTGGTTACCGTACTTGGATCACCTGAAGGCTGCCCATCTTCCGTCACATATTCATAGCCATTGGAACTGCTTCTATCCGATCCCGATCCTTCAACATTGATTGGATCCATTCCCAGAAAACTCCCAATTGCAGCTGCCGCTTTTACAGCCCACCCAAGGGGAGAAGGTACTATAGGCCCGCAACAACTTCCAGATGGCATCATTCCATCATAATCTATAAAATATATAGGATTATCAAAAGCGTAGTTATAAGGCGAGTGCCTTCTCATTTTCTCCGCCAATGGATCAATATTCATCCATCTTCCTAAAGCAGGGTCATAGTTACGTGCCGTAACATCATACCAATTCAAATCAAGTTCTTCTTGATACTGCTTTCCTCCAAACTTCCACTGTTGTGCCAACGCATTTCCATCTGGTGAAACAACGTTATTATATCCTTTTTGTTTCAATCCAAAGGGATAATAATTACTCTCTTCTACTATTTCATTTGTGGCAATACTTCCATTGTTGTCTGCATCTTGGTAAGAAAGCCTGATATTCCCCAAGTGGTCCTTATACTGGTAGACATAATCATAGCCCCCACTACCGCTCGGGGTCACGTAGCCTTCTGCATGGCTGAAGAACTGTAACTGGTTGTTCTCATAGATGTAGTTACCGGCATATTCCGTTACCTTACCCGTGCTTACCGTTTTCTTTAACTTGACTCCCGTCGCATCGTAAATATAAGAAATATTTCCACCGGTTATGGTAACGCTTGTCGGTAAATTCAGATGGTTATAGGTGATACTGGTTATCCCTTTATTGGCATCACTGGTCATATTCCCATTGACATCGTATTCATATTCCGTTGCCGTATTGGCACCATTTACAAAGCCTTCTGTTCCAGATGGGTCCTCAACCTTCCTTAACCTGTTACTTACCCCATTGTTATGGTAGCTGTATGTAAGGTCATCGATACGCCCCGTTCCATTGTTCCTCCATAGGCCGGTAATGTTCCCGTTCTTGTCATAGGCCCCTACCGATATATCATATCCCGATGACCGGTTATACCCTCCTGTGGTCTT
>NZ_JAPFGA010000037.1 GCF_026241135.1 Galbibacter kalidii | reverse complement strand
AAGACCCGGAACCGGTTATCGTGGACCTTGGAGAAGACCGGACCTTGTGCAACGGACAGGAACTGGTATTGGACATAAGTATCGACGATCCCGGGGCTACCTACCGCTGGCAGTCCGACAACGGGTTTACAAGCACCAATGCCCAGGTAAACTTAACAACTGCCGGAACATATACCGCAACGCTAACTACGAGCAAAGGGTGTACGGGCAGTGATACGGTTGTCATTGCGACGTCCACGGCTGATATCGATTCGGAGTTTGTGATCGCCACCCAAGGCTTTACAGGGGAAGATATCGTACTGGTCAATACCAGTGCCCCCATCAGTGGGGACACGCAGTGGATACTGCCCGAAGAAGCAGAAACCATACAGCAGACCCCTGAAAATATCACCCTGAGGTTCAATGAGGTAGGCGTTTACCAAGTGACCCTGCGTTCGTACCAGGGCGAATGCTACCAAGACCATACCAAACCGGTGGTGGTGGAACATGCCCGTGACCTGCCGGACGTGGGGGATGCCGAAAACCCTTTTGTAAAAGAGTTTATGGTGTACCCGAACCCCAACAGCGGACGGTTTACCGTAGCGGTCACCCTGGCCGAGCCTGCCACGGCCTCGCTCAGGCTTTTTGACCAGGTCAGCAATATCCCGGTGGACGATCGCCTGCTCCATGGATCGGACCGGTATACCACACAGTACCAGGTCTCCTTGACCCCGGGGATCTATATCCTTTTGTTGGAGACCCCGGAGGTGCGCGACATCAGAAGAATTGTGATAGAATGATAGAAAAAACACACATAAAAACAGTATTGGCCATCGTATTGGCCATGGGGATGGGGGGCTGTGCCAAAGAGGAGGCCTTTCCGGTACTGGCGGATTTTAAGGCCACCATTGCAAACGATGATATTTCGGTACCGGTAGAAGTAGCTATTGTCAATTCCTCCGAAGGGGCTGATAATTACCGGTGGAGTTTTGAAGGGGGCTCCCCTTCTTCCTCACAAGATAAAAACCCGGGAACTGTAACCTATGACAAACCCGGAACATATACCATACGCTTAACAGCCACGAACAGGGATGGAAGTACGGACACCAAGGAATTGACCCTGGTACTTATTACCGCTGTTGAAATCGGCTTTACTACCGAAATCCTGGAAAGCAACTACAGCCCGGTGGAAGTCAAACTGACCAATACGACCCAAGGGGCCAATACCTACCATTGGGCCTTTGAAGGGGGGACGCCGCCGTCTTCGGATATGCAGCACCCCGAAAATGTTGTTTTTACCGAGCCCGGGGAGCATACCATTACCCTGGAGGCGGGCAATGGACAGGATACCTATCAAGAGCAAAAGACCATTACCGTTGCCCCTTACCTGGAAGCGGCCTTTGATATGGAAGTGGCTTTTGAGGACGATGACCATCAGGTACCGGTATCGGTAAGCCTTATTGACAACAGTACCAGTGCCACCGGTCACCATTGGACCTTTGAAAACGGGACACCGGCCACTTCCACAGAGGAAAACCCGGTGGTGGTTTTCAATACCCCCGGCACCCATACCATAACATTGGAGGCCACCAATGGCAAAGAAACCAAGACGGTTTCCAAAACGGTCACCGTGTACCAGGATACCAACCTAAGGGTTTTTAAGGATATCAAACTGGGGATCAACACGGCCCATAGCAGTAACCATATCGGGGCATTTTTCTCGGCCACTGCCCGGGAGGTGTACAACCAGGACCAGGTGACAACCGAAAACGGGCCGCTGATCGATATCGTGTATTTTGGACTGAACGGGAACTTTAGCTTTAACCGTTTTGTGTCGCCCGATGAAGCTGAAAGCCTCACTTTTGAGCCTATTCCCGGGGCGGCCCATACAAAAGTGATCAATTTGCAGGAATCTTGTGGGTGCTCGGCATCGCTGAGTGTAGCTGAATTTGATGCCATGAACGATGACAGTTTGCTCTCTGGCATGGCCATCGAGGAGACCAATGCCGGGATGCAGGATTTTGACGATAGCGTGGTGCCCAGGATCGTACTCTTCCAGACCAGGGACGGGCGCAAAGGGGCTATTAAGATAAAGGAATTTGTATCGGATGGACAGGATTCCTATATCATCGTAGATATCAAAATACAAAAACAAGGAAGTTAAAGAGGAATATAAAAGAATTATAACCAGCATACATGTTTTATGAATAAATCAAGTAGATATCAGCGAATAAAAAAGTTACTGATCCTTTTTATAGTACTGATCACTGGCCAAGTACACGCCCAGCTATATCCGGTAAGTGTCACTACGCAGGTGCACAAGCCCTATAGTGTCCGGCTTTCCCAGTATACCACCTCTATTAAGGAACGGCTCACGGTAACTTTAAACTTACTTGATGTCAATGACTTTAACCGGAAAGTACGGTTAAAGTTGATCGTAAAGCGCAATAACCAAGTGTTCTTCACCAGTGGTCAAGTAGTGACCGGCGCCCCCTTTATCACTTTGAGCGGTGGAGAATCAAAAACCTTTACCAATTTAGATTTAGGGGCTTATTTCAGGTTGGAGAACCTACATGGGATTTCACCACAAATGTACCACCAGCCACTTCCGGATGGATTGTACCAATTTTGCTTTGAGGTCTATGACCTGGTATCGGGCAAGCGCCTTTCCAAACCGGGGGGTGATTGTGACCTGGTGCACATGGTCCTTCATGACCCACCGGTATTGAATTTCCCAAGGGCCGGTGATGTGGTAAGTGCCCAGCTCCCCCAGAACATAGATTTTAACTGGACGCCCAGGGGGATTGCCCCTTCGAATGTGGAGTATGAATTTACCTTAAAGGAACTCTGGGATACCCAGATCGACCCCCGGGCAGCTTTTCAGGCCAGTGCGCCCTTGTACCAGGCCAAAACCTTTGGGGACCGTTCCTTTCTTTATAATGACATCGCCCCCCAGCTGATCGACGGGAAGACCTATGGCTGGCAGGTACGGGCCTTTGTAAGTGATGGCATCGAAGAAACGGCCCTCTATAAGAACAACGGGTACAGCGAGATCTTCTGGTTCACCTACCTATCGGATTGCGCCCCACCGGACTTTATACTGGCCGAGGCCATCAGTACCAGCAGTGAGCGCATCACCTGGCAGCAGAACCTCGACCATTTAAGCTACCGGTTACAGTACCGAAAAGTGGATTACAAGGAAGAAACTGAAAAACAAAGGGCCCGTAGGGAAAAGCGCAACAAACGAAGGGCTGAAAAAGGAAAAGATCTGATAGAGTTTGATCCCGAACGGGTGGATTATGAGTGGTACGAGGTCAATTCCCGAAACCCCTATGCCACCATCCACAACCTGGAGGCCGGTACCACCTACGAATACCGGGTGGGCGGACAGTGCCATGTCGGCAGCGGTTTTAGTTATTCCGACCCGAGGGAGTTTACCACCCCCACCCCTGAAGAGAGCACCTATTACAACTGTGGATTGCCCCCGGAGGTGACCATCTCCAATAAAAGCCCGCTGCAAAACCTAGGGGTAAATGAAACTTTTACTGCCGGGGATTTTCCGGTAACGGTCAAAGAGGTACGTGGTGAGAACGGAAGGTACAGTGGTTGGGGCTTTATCGTGGTGCCCTACCTGGCCGACACCAAAATACGTGTGGTCTTCAACGATGTACAGATCAATACCGATTACCAGCTCATACAGGGGGAAGTAGAAACGGCCTATGATGCCAATTGGAGCAATGTTCATGAAATAAAAGGTCTTGCCACCCTGCCACAGGATATCCAGGATATCGTCAATGGCATCACCGACCTGTTGAACAATTGGACAGGCACACCGGAGGAAATAGCCGAGCTACAAACCCAAAAAGGCAAGCTTGACGGGCAACTGGATGCCGTTATGGATGACCCAAGTGTTCCGGAAGCG
The DNA here is from genome assembly GCF_026241135.1 of Galbibacter kalidii. Lineage (GTDB taxonomy): Bacteria > Bacteroidota > Bacteroidia > Flavobacteriales > Flavobacteriaceae > Galbibacter. Next base: position 6,169 of record NZ_JAPFGA010000037.1, on the reverse strand, counting down.
GTCAAGGAAGGACTGGAAAGTACCAAGGAAGGCCTTTCCGAAAGTGTGGACACCCTTACCGAAAAGAGCGATAGTACAGAAGAGGACAAGGAAAAGGTGACCCAGGCTGTCCAAAAGACCGTGGACAAGCTCAACGAACTGGAAAGCGGCAAGCATATTGAAAGCAATAACGAGGTCATTGCCGGGGACGGTTACTTTGACGGGGTGATCAATTTTTCAATTAACAGTGAAAAAACCATACAAAATATTGATGGTAAACAGCATATCCAATTAGATGAATTAAAGAAACAGGATAAAGTCAAGGACACCCTTGTCAAGGTCGCCTTAAAGCCCAACAAGCGTTTATTGCTGACACAGTCGGACACAGGGTCCCTGGATGATTGGGAAAATGTAGGGCAGGCTAAAGCGGAACTGGCCAATATAGGGGCCGATGAATACCTGTTATGGTTGCATTACGATTACGGCAAGAATCAAGTAAAATATAAAGTTGCTTTTGGTAGTAATTATTTTAAAGGCACTTCATTGGCCCGCGATGACCTTGTAGACCTATACAACACCATCCTTGCCCATGATTATGAAGGGAGCATAGGCTCGGCAGTAGTGACCGCTACGGAGGCGATGGACAGGCTCCTGGAAGAATACAAAGGCTTTATCCCCTATGCCAACGATGAACTAATAGCCGGACTTACCACTTACGAAATACTGAAAATAGCGGTAGGTTTTGCCAAGCATTGCGGGAATGACATTTCAGCGGCACCCGGGGGGATCGTGCCCAAATGCCTCTGGCAGGATCAAAACACAAACCCGGCCATGGCCTATTATGCAGGCTTTATAGACGGGGCTTGGGAAATTATACCGACAACGGTAGCTGCTGGTAAGTTTTTATATGCATGGCAACCTTTGAACAATTCTTACTACTGGACACCAGAGGCCATACAGACCCGCCAGCAGACCATAGAACTGTTGCTGCTCATGGAGCAACTACACAATGAAGATGCTTTATACGACACCTTAAAACAGCAGTTTGGCAATGAGTTTGACAAGTACATAGATGAAACAGTAGCACTTGATGCCCAAGCCCGCTACAACCAAGGAAAATTGATTTTTGAAGTGGCTTCGTTTTTCTTTGGTGTGGCAGAGGCAAAAGCTGCTTTAAAAACAGGGAAGATTACTTCGGAAACCTTCCAAATGCTAAAGAAGATACCATCTTCAATGGCAAGTTTCATTAAATCGGCTGCCAGGTTTAGCAAAAAAGTGGTTTTACAACTGGAAGCCTCCACAGGAAAGCTGTTGTTGGACGGGCAACATTTTGCTACCATTATAGGGAAGCGAATAAGGCTTGTAGAAGTTATTACAGAAAGCATAGCCGAAAATTTAAAACCCATAGGGCAATTGGTAACCCCCGAAGGTTACACTCTAATTGATGATAACAAAAGCCTTGGCGAGCGGGTGCTCAACATAGTTGAAGATGCCAAAGGCAAGTATAGGGTTGCCGTTGCGAAAGCTGGGAAAATACTAGTTAATACTTTGGATGATTTCACTAAATTGTCCTTAAAACAACGATTAGATTACCTTAAAGAAGCATGGAAAGCCTATTATCCACAAATATTCTTTGAACGTAAGTTATTTGAAGATATGATGGGATATTACCGCTATAAGAAGTCATTAGGGTGGGGACATACTGGAGATATTGCACATAATTTTAAAGCAATAGATTTTTACAACGACTTCACAAAAGTAGGTGATGATGTTTTTGCTGAAACTGTGGTATCTATGAAAACCACCACCACTACAAATGTAGATAATTGGCTGGCTTCTAATCCTGTCAAAAGCAACTTGGATAATCTTGAGATTGGTAAATTAACTGGTGATGGTGTTTCTTGGAATGGAACAACAATTAAATATAATGTTGCTGAAGTTCATATTTATATGCCACAAGCCAATATAAATCCCCAATTAAAAACAAAGTGGTTAACCAAACTCGCTACTGAAAGACCTGAGATTACTTTTAAAATTAATGCACTAGAAGATTTTGTAAATTGAGAATAAATGAAAAATGTAAACCTTACAATATCAAGAGATTTGTATAAAATCAATCCAAGAGAAATCAAGAACAAAATAAGTAGAGATAATTGGGTAGACTCAATTGAAAAAGAATATAATTACTTTATTTGGTTTGAAAATACAGAAAAAGGGGAAAAAACATTAAATGAAATTGAGGCAATTCCTGAATCTTTCAGGGATAAGACATTAAAGGGACTTAATAAATTAAAAGCGTGTGCTGAATATAATGAGAAGAAAAAATATTATGAGTTAATTGTCCTTTTTGTTGAGGATTTTGGTTTAATATCTATTACCAATATGAGATCAATTGATTTTAGACAATTACAAAGCTTACTAAATTTAGCAAAACATTTAGATGCTTATTTGTTAAATAATGGTACAGAAATAATAGATGAGAGTTATTTGGAGTCTTTGTCATAAGATTTTGATTTAAAAAGTTCTTTGAAAAATATAATTTGTGAGTTGTGGTGGTACGAGCGTTATGCCTGTCTGACAAAGGATTGCACTAGCTCACTACAGGTGATTTATTACTAGATGGACAACATTTTGCTACCATTATAGGGCAGCGAATAAGGCTTGTAGAAGTTATTACAGAAAGCATAGCCGAAAACTTAAAACCCATAGGGCAGTTGGTTACCCCAGAAGGCTACACTCTTAATATGAGTGATGGTAGAAGCCTTAGCGAACGGGTGTTTAACATTGTTGAAGATGCCAAAGGGAAATATAAAGTGGCTGTGCAAAAAGCCAGGGAGTTTGTTGTAAACACTTTAGATGATTTTACAAAGCTTACTTTAAAACAACGATTAGACTATCTTAAGGAAGCATGGAAAGCCTATTACCCACAAATATTCTTTGAAATATGATGGGACATTACCGTTATAAAAAAGCAGATGGTTGGGCACATACAGGTGATATTTCTTCTAATTTTAAAGGAGTAGATTTTTATAAAGGAAGTACTGTAGGTGACCAAATCTTTGTTGAAACTGCTGTTTCAATGAAGACAACAGCTACTACCGATGTAACTAAATGGTTGGCCTCTGAACCAATTAAAAAAAATATAAAGTTCTTAAAAGAAGGATGGGAAAATTTAGATGGTTTAGTAAGTAATGGCAAATCTATGTTTTTTGACAAAGCTGAAATACATATTTATATGCCCAAGGAGAACATAACTGACGCTTTAAAGACAATATGGATGAATAAACTTGATGGCGTAAATTCAAATATTAAATTTGAAATAAAAGCATTAGAAGACTTTATAAACTATTAATTATGAAATTAAAAAGGAATGACATATTTACAATAGCAAAAGAACCATATGATTTAGGCGGGGATAAAAGTAATAGCAAAATTGAATATTTAAAATGGGTAGAGTTTATTGATAATCATCCTGAAGAGTTTATTTGGAAAGAAAACACAAAAAACGGAAAGGAATTATTAGCAAATATTGATAAAGTTCCTGACTCTTTTAAAGAACGTGTTTTGGCAAGTCTTAATAAGGGGGCTTGTTATAGAGAATTTGATAAAAAAAAGGGTTACTACAATATTAATGTTGGTTTTAATCCAGTAAGTCGTTCGGTCAACATTGGTTTTGAACGTGTACCTAAACCCGAAGACCTGAAAAACTTTCTTGAAATGGCAAATTATTTAGATGCTATGTTATTAAGAAATGGTACAGAAATAATAGATGAAAGTTATTTGGAATCTTTGTCATAAGATTTTGGATTTAAAACTGCCTCAAGTCACCTCTTTAGACCAGATTAAATGGGTTTTTGACGGTAAAAAAGTAAGCAACCTGACCAAATCTGATTTTATGGAAGTTTTAGAGAGTGCGAATATTTCTGACGATGTAGTAAAAAAATGGGTTAAAGATATTGAAGAACCTACAGTAGATGATCTTTTGGACTTGATTGAAACAAATTTTAATGAAATTTTTAAGGTAAAATGATTTGGCATAAAATAAGGGAAATTAAAAACGTATACGCGTCTCTAACACTTGTTAGTGACAGATTTCTATTTTTTGACACAGAAAATAATCTTCACTCTTATTCATGCTCTGAAAAGGATATGCCAGAAATAGAGAAAAGACACTTTGATAAGAGCTTTTTGCTAAACGTAAAAAAGAATGGTGTTTTTGTATATCGTGATGGTTCAATTTACACTCTAAACCCAACTTCCTTACGTTTGGATCAAATCTGGGAGGGTAAATTTGGAAGAGTTGCACATCTGGGTCAATCCCATATTTGTGAGCAGCTATATGACCGAAATAGTAAAGCGGTGAGAGTAGGATGTTATAACAGACATGATGGTAATGAACTCTGGAAGATAGATTTCCACGGTCACAGATATGCCAGAAATATAGCAGGGAAGTTATTTATCACAGATATTAATTTTACCTATTTTATTTGTTTGAACCTTGATACTGGAAAGGAATCTTGGACTTATTCTTTTCCAGAAGGCGAAAAGGTAGCGGGAGATATTTACTTGTATGAAGGTGTATTGGTGGTTCCATCAATGGCAGGGCAAGCACCAGATAGTAACGATTATCTACGCGGTATAAATGTTGAATCTGGTGAATTGCTTTGGAAAAGAGATGGAAGTTTTCAGTACTATCAGTTAGAGAGAAGTTCGGGCTATTTATATGGTTTTGCGCATGGACTTTATGAAGTTACTGATATTGAGTCGGGTGAAAAATTGGTTGATAAAAAGCTAACAAATGATCTCTGGGTGTCCCAACATATGAATTCTCTCGGAGATGGTGGCTTATATTTTGTTGACGGCACTCATACCAATATGGGCATGTTCATTAGCAAATTCGGTAAAATCAATACCGAAACCCATGAGATAGAATTTATACAGAAATTGGATGTTGCAGAAGGTGTAAAAGCTGAACCGCCTATTTATCATAAAGGGAGGCTTTATATTAAAGACAGTATGGATGTCTTGCATATTTATGAAGAAAGCAAATAAAACTATACTGTCTTTGAATAAACAATCACCATATATAAAATTCATCAACATAAAAAGACAAGGATTTTGTAAAATCTTCCTTGCTTTTGGTGTGTTTTTATTTTCCTATATAGGAAGAGCCCAGCAGATTGATTTCGGAAACATTGGCAAAGGCAAAGCATTTAAAATCGGAGGGGGCATTTCTGCCAATAGTGTATTCTATTCATCCAACCAGGAAGACAGTAGGGAACCCTTTACTTACTTCCTACAAGGGAGCCTTAACATAGGCTTTTTTGAATTTTCCATGCCCATAAGCTATAGTTTTACCAACCAGGGATCAAACCTGGATTATGAGCTGCCCTTTAACTTTAACAGGTTGAGCCTGCACCCCAAGTACAAATGGGTACAGGCCCATATCGGGGATATCAATATGTCCTTTTCCCCTTATACCTTGAGCGGTCACCAGTTTACCGGGGGCGGTCTGGAACTCACTCCCAAAGGCGGGTTTTCCTTTAGTGCAGCTACGGGAAGGTTTTTAAAAGCTGTGGAAGATGATGGAGGTCCACAGACCATTCCCGCCTATAAACGGATGGGCTATGGAGCAAAAGTGGGTTACAAGGCCGATACATATGAAGTGGGGCTTATCGGGTTTTATGCCCGTGATCAGGTAAACTCCATCGCCATGGTCCCGGAAGATAAGGACGTGCTCCCCAAGGAAAACCTTGTATTGAGCATAGAAGGCGCTTATGAAATCCTAAAAGGGATGCGGTTAAGGGCAGAATACGCTTCCACGGCCATGACCCAGGACCTAAGGGCGGAACCGGACCCCGATAATGAAAAGGTATTCTCAGGACTGTTCTTTCAAGGCAGGGCCTCCACGGAATATTACAGTGCCATCAACACCGGTCTGGACTACAGTTTTGGGAGCTCATCCATAGGCGTGGGATATGAGCGTATCGACCCGGGCTATGAAACCTTGGGGGCCTTTTACTTTAACAACGATTTTGAAAACATTACCCTGAATGCTTCCACCATTTTATGGAAAGAAAAACTGGATTTGACCTTTAATATTGGCTATCAAAGGGATGATTTGGAAGGCCAGAAAGGGAACAGCACCAACAGAACGGTAGGCGCTGTCAATGCTTCCTTTGAAGCCTCT
>NZ_JAPFGA010000036.1 GCF_026241135.1 Galbibacter kalidii | reverse complement strand
TTACAATGAACAACTTAAATGCAAATTACGAAAGAATATTGGAAGTGCTAAGAAAAATATCAAAAGAAAAACTGCTCCCATACCAAAGGCGAAGCCCCCGGATGAGTGATTTGGAAGTAGTAGGATTGTGTTTAACCGCTGAATATATGGGGATTGACAGTGAAAACCACCTTTTCCGGATGCTCCCTGGCCATCTTGCCAATAAGATTGAACGCAGCGTGTACAACCGTCGCCGGAGGCGCTTAATGCCCTACTTGGACAAGATACGGGGGCCTTGGCCAGGTATTTCAACGAGTTTGAAGATTATTTTGTTGTGGACAGCATGCCGTTGGAAGTGTGCAAGCTCTCCCGTTCATCCCGTAGCAGGGTTTGCAAGGAAGAGGATTATGCTTTCCCGGACAAAGGGTACTGTGCCTCACAGGGCCTTTATTTTTATGGGTATAAGCTACATGCGGTCTGCTCTGTGGGTGGGGTGTTCCAAAGCTTTGACCTGAGCCCGGCATCTGTGCATGATATTAATTATCTCGATGATATCAAGGCCCAGTTGTCCGATTGTGTCCTGCTCGGGGACAAGGGGTATCTTTCGTCAGAAGTCCAGTTGAACCTCTTTGAGAACCACCAAATTGAATTGAGCACCCCGATGCGCAAGAACCAACGGGATTACAAAGATCAGCCCTTTGTGTTTAAAAAATCCAGAAAACGCATAGAGACCTTGTTTTCTCAATTATGCGACCAGTTTATGATCCGCAGGAACTATGCTAAATCTTTTGAAGGGTTCAAAACAAGGGTATTGTCGAAAATAACGGCACTCACTGTAATTCACAGTACATCAATAAATTCATTTTCAACAGAAATATCAATAATATTAAAATCAGCATTGTTTAAAATGCACAACGGGTATAAATAATATAATCATTATGCTATGATAGAGGAATTTTATATCAAGAAAAAGCAGGAAATGATTTCCTATTCTTACTCTATATGTAAAGACATGGAGATGAGCAAGGATATCGTCCAGAATCTATTTTTAGATTTATTGCAAAAAGACTTGTCAGAAATCGAAAACATAGATGGTTATGTGTACAAAGCTATTAAATTAAACACATACAACCTACTATATAGACATACAAAAAAGAAAGGGATTATGAAAACTATTTATAAAGAGAAGAATAATGTGGGTATAATTAATAATGAAAAACACTATGACTTTATTAAAGAGTCCATTCTTAAAGGATATATCGAATCTCTTCCCGAAAAACGACAGAAAGCATTTATAATGAAGAGGCTTGAGGGTCGAAGTATTCGAGAAATTTCTAAAATTATGTGCATTAGTAAAAAAACTGTAGAGAACCATATCACTAATGCGATTAAAGACCTAAAAAGAAAAGCACAAGACCTTCAATAAAGATGATTCGAATAGCAAAACGTATAATTTTAATTTTTCTCCTTTTTTTTTCGTTAGGTATAGCAGGACAAAATGGTAGTCTATATTACAAAGAAGCTCTTGGGTATGCCTCTAAAAACAAAATCTTACAGGCACTGAAAAGCATTGAGACTGCTATAGAAATAGATGGGAATATGTCTCCTCCTGAATTTTACTTTCACAAATATGAGTATTTGATTAAACTTGGAGAGTATAAACGATCTATTTATACATTAAACCACGCCCTCACCCGTTTTCCTAGATCAGTTCTTTTACTTAATGCTAGGGCTGAATTTTATTTAGCCCTTAGAATATATAAGCAAGCTATTTTAGATTATGAAAAGATTGTTGTATTGGTAGGCAGTAATGAATTGGTTGATTATCAGGTTAAGCTAGCAAGTGCTAAATTTCTAATTCGTGATTTTTTGGGGGTTGCCCCTATTTTAAAATTGGTTCTAAAAGAGGATCCTTTGAATATTGATGGGTTGAATTTATTAGCAGCATTACATGTTGAACTCAACAACTATGAAAAAGCCAAAGAGGTTTTACATACAATAGCAAATAAGAATCCGAATAATATTTCAACGATTATTAATCTAGGGTATACTTATCAAAAGGCAAATCAACACGAGAAAGCTATATCGTATTTTAATAAGGCTCTACAGTTAAGCCCCCAACATCCCGTAGCTCTTTGCAACAGAGCTCATAGTTGGTTACAAATTTCAAATGTTGAAAAGGCAATTACTGATATTAACCAGTCTATAAGTCTGTTGCAAACTAATTCATATGCCTATATGATTAGGGGGAAAATTAATTTAGCTTTGAAAAGAAAGAAAAGTGCCTGTGAAGATTTTACTATCGCGAAAAGCTTAAATTTTAAGAAGCAATATGGGATTGAAATAGATGTATTACTATCTAAATATTGCCATTAGCGTTGCGTTTAAAAAAATAAAAGTTCTTTGAATTATTGTAGATAGAGGCTTGCGAGCGATTTTAGGTTTAAACGATTTGAAATGGTTGAGTTAAGTTTATGGTTTTGCGACCAAAAACTTTCCTTATGAACCAAGGCAAATATGTTTTTCCCCCCCCCACTTATGTCCTTTGTAGACCATAATGATTTTAACCGGTGCGTTTCCAAATACAAAGGCAATTACAAAGCCCGGCATTTTAGCTGTTGGAGACAGTTCCTGTGCATGGCCTTTGGGCAACTGACCCACCGTGAAAGCCATTAGCGACACGGTATTGTGCCTAAATGCCAATGCTGATAAGCTCTACCATCTTGGCATAGGCAAAGAAGTGGCCAAGACGACCCTATCTAGAGCATACGAGAACAGGGAACTGGCGCATTTATGCTGATTTTGCCATGCTCCTCATTGCGCAGGCGCGTAAACTTTACGGAGACGGCAATCAGTTAGAGCTGGAACTGGAAAAGAATGTCTTCGCCATAGATGCCAGCATCATAGACCTATGCCTGAGCATGTACCCTTGGGCAAAGTTCCGCAGGAACAAAGCAGCCGTAAAACTTCACCTGCAGTTGGACCTGAAAAATTCCATTCCCTGCTTTGTCCATATTACCACGGGCAAAGTGCACGAGGTGAACGTGCTGGAGATGATAGATTTTGAAAAAGGCGGTTTCTATGTCTATGGACAGAGGGTACCTAGATTTTGAACGGATTTACAGCATTACCTTGGACAAGGCTTTCTTTGTAACCCGTGCCAAGCGGAACATGGCCTTTAAAAGAACCTGCCCACTGCCCTGCGGTAAATCTGCCGGGATACGCTGCGACCAAACCATACGGTTAAAGAGCCACTACCCGTCCAAATATTACCCCAAAAAACTCAGGAGGATAAAGTATTATGACACCGAACGGGAAAAGATCCTAGTGTTCCTGACCAATAATTTTGACTTGAAGGCACTGGAAATAGCACAACTCTATAAGCACCGATGGCAAATAGAAACCTTTTTCAAATGGATAAAGCAGCACCTGAAAATCAAATCCTTTTGGGGGCACAGCGCCAATGCTGTCAAAACACAGGTATGGACAGCCATAGCCGTTTATGCCATAGTGGCTATCGTGAAAAAAAGACTAGACTTGCCACAAACAATGTACGAAATCTTACAGATTCTGAGCATTACCATTTTTGAGAAAACAACTGCAAATCAACTGTTTAAAAAAGACCATCTACAAAATTTCAAAGAATAAAACTGTAATAAACTGAAAATGTTCGACTTATAACGAAACGCTAATGAGTGCAGATAAATGTTCAATCTCCCTTTTTAGATCAGGAATTTTAGAAAATGCTTCGTTCAAACTGTTATTTTTTAAGCCAAAAAAGGAAAAGAACTTGATGATTTTTCCAATTGCAAATGCTCCTTGAATTTCTTTTCGAGGTTTTGCATAAGATGGTAAATCAGCTATTTTTTTATTTTCTTCCATTTCAGTTTTTCAACTTGTTGCCAACACCCCGCTAAATGCTGTTGACAGAAGTTCTTTTATTCAGCCTTAAATAAGTCAATTGTGTAATCAAGTAATTTTTTGTCTCCATAGTCTCCGTGACCGAGAATAACAATTTTAACATTTGGATATTCCTTTTTAATGTTTTCTAATGTACTTGACCAATCTTCAACATTTGCATCTCCTAAATAGCCTTTACTTGCATCAAGTTCTTTTATTAAGCAACCTCCAAATATTATGTTTTCACTTGGAAAATAGCCAATAACATTGTCTTTCGTATGACCTTTTCCGAAATACTTTGCAATAATAGTTTTATCACTCACTTTTAATATTAGCGAATCTCTAAAGCTATTTTGGGGAATAACAAAATTGTTTTCCTGTGCAAGCTCAATTGTTTTGAAATATGCATACGAAGGAATTTCGTTATCATTAAATGCTTTTAGTCCTCCTAAACAATCATCGTGGAAATGGGTCGGGATAATTACATTTATTTTACAATGAAGTGTATCTTTTATCCATTTGATTAGTTCCTCTGAACTTATATCGTTGGTCGGAGTGTCAAAAACTATTGCTTCATTATTATCGCTTACGATTAAACCGTTGCAAGGGACGTTTCCAAAATCTTGGGTTTGCAAAAATGATGTATGTTCAAATGAGTTTTCGGAAATTTGGATTATAATTAAATCATCAGATTTATAAACTACTTTGGGGTTGAATTCGTCTCGTTTTTGGGAACTACAATATTACACTCGCTACAAAGATTACGGTTATCAATAGGGTATTTATAATGACTTTCATTATGTTATGGTGTTCTTTTTAGAATTTCTGTCAACGTGTTATATGAAAAACCAAAGTAGTAATTTACCCCTTAATATTTTAAGACAAGAGGACTTTTTTTCATTCCGGTTTTTATTACCAACCTGAGTTCGATTAATCAGAAAGCACTTATCTGATTGGTAACCAATGCATTTTGATATTTGAGCGAAGGTTTTTTAGGGAAAAAGGAGTAGGCAATAAGCCCAGCGATGAGATTGGTAAAGAAATTCCCTAGGGAACGATGCCTTGAGTGTTCGATTTGGCACATGTTTTTCAGTTCATCATTGACGGTTTCTATGATGGATCGTTTTCTGAGGTTTATCTTGTCCGACAGGGTCATCAGGCTGTTTTTCATGTTGTTGCGCAATTGGGTTATCAGGTGGATGCCGTCCACAAACAAGATTTCGGCCAGTTGTTTGGATATGTAGCCCTTATCGCCGAAGAGTTTTCCGTAAATGCCCCGCAAGAACCCTTCGTTCTTCAACGGTTCACGGTCGTCCACGTTGGCCGGTGTAATGGTAAAGCTCAGGATTTCGCCACGGTCGTTGATGACCAAATGTAGTTTGAACCCGTAGAACCACCCCATGGTGGACTTGCTCACTTGTGCTAGTTCCTTAAACACCTTATTTCGCTTGATACGCTTGTTCTTACAGACCTTCACGGCGGTGAAGACCAAACTTCACCTTGTGGAAAAGTGTCCCGGCGGTAGGGCTTTCAACGTGTTGGCACCTGTAGCAAAAATAACTGTGGTCGCTGCGGTGGTGCCCACTATTGTGTTCGCACTTAGAACATTCAAAACCGTCGTGCCACTTTAAATCAGACAAATAACGCTTGCAGGAAGCATCATAAGGGAAGACTTTTATAAAGTCTATGATATTTTGACCTTTAAATTGTTCCATTTTTCTTTATTTTGGAGGCCATAAAGATATGGAATTTATATGTATAACTCAAAAAACTTATTCTTGAATAAATAATCTAAAGTGTCATTATTCTTTAATAAGGATAGATTCCTGTTTTCTCTATACACTTCAAGTTCTTCGTCAGTTCTTTGCCTTTTATTATTAAGTATAAATTCTTCTCTGCTCACAGGTCTTTTCAGCTTCAAGTTAAAGGTTTTTTGAAAATTTAAATCGTTATCCTTTACTTCTCTATTTAAAATACTGACTATAGGCACACCGTCATTATATTTTTAAAAAAACTGTGTCTCCTGGCTTAAAATTGTATAGGGATTTAAAGTAGCAATGATATCTATGTTGAAGTACAATGCCTTTTTTAGATTTTATGTCTACTGTATCCCTATACCCCAAATGGTTATTAGGGTAAATTTTATTTACTATAAAGTCATCATCTTCAGAATAAACAATCAAATCTAGAGTTGGTGAGTATCCTCCATTTTTATACCAAAGTGTATCTTTAGAATAATCTCTTTCATCAAAGATTACAGTAATCAAATTGCTTTCCGATATATTTGGTTTTGATATTTGGTTTGAAGTCTTGTTTTTATCACATGATATTAACAACAACAAAGCTAAACTCAACTTATAAACATTCTTTATCTGCATATTTTTACTTTTTATAAAACATTTAGTGTTTAGTACGAAGACGCAGTTGAACATGAGGCACAACACCATCGAGCACCAGAAACACCTTGTATGACACTTTGAGCCTCAGCATATGAAATATCATAAAATACCGTTGGTTTATTACTACCTGTAGAGGCACCACCATTTGGAGGCTCAAAACTAGTAGTATTACCAGATTGACCAGCCGGAATATAGGCTCCACAGCCACCTTCTCCTCCGTTAACTAGTTTTTGCTGTTTTTTATCGAGAACAGTAACTCCTTCCAAATTAAGAATTTTGTTTAACATAACTAAACGTTTTAAAAATTATTTTTGGCGTGAACATTTAAAGACACTCACGGTTTGTGTCTATTCTTGCAAGAATATTTTATACCAATACCTCTAATAAATCATTAACGCTATATTCAATGGGCAGTTCGTGCCCATTGATAAAGATGGTTGGGGTGTGAGTTATATTTTCGGCCTGGCACCACTGGTGCATGGCTTCTATTTTTAGCCATTGTTGTTCCAACTCCCCATTCATAGGGTATTGTTGTGCAAAGCGTTCGTAATCTTTCTTATCGGCCAGATACCAGTTGTCTAGTGCTTGTTGGGTAGTTTTTTGGTTTTCATTGCCGGCTATGGCCAATAAGTGGCTTACCGGTACAGTTTTAGGGTCAGCCTTATCGGGAGCGGCCGTAAACAGCACTTGCAAATCAATAATGCCTTTTTTATGCAAAGTTTCCAAAACTGGATGTGCCTTGGCACAAGGGCCACAATAGGGGTTACACACTTTTAATACATGGTATTTTGGCTTTTCGGTTTTTAACATAATGCCCAAACCTTTTGGGCTGGTTTCTATTTTACGGGACTTAGACAACAATACCTGCAATACTGCCGGGTTATTTTTTATTTTACCCAAACTTCTTTTGTAAAGGTGAACCCCTTTTTTATCTGAAAGTAGTGTTCGCAACCAGTTCCACCCGAGTATAGGCATGGAAAAAAAGGCCATAAAGGCAGGTAAATAATCCCAAAAAGAAACCATTTCAATTCCAACTACAGCAGTTATCGTTACCTGTAGTGCCAATACTCCAATAACCATCAAACAGAATTTGCACCATTTTTTTATAACGGCCATTTGAAAGTAAATGGAATAAGCCATAACAGGAATACCAAACAGGCTTAACACCTCCAAGAAATTAAATGTTGAGATTGAAAATGAAAAAATGAGCATTAACATAAAAGAAGCAAAGAAGTGAGAAAACGACAACGAACTTAAACTAATGCCTTTGCTCAAAACCTTTGCATGCTTTGAGTTTATTACCGCATCACAACTCATTTTTTTGCCTCCGGAACAGAACTTTTGTAGGGTTGGATTATAAGTATCCATTTCGTACCATAACAACAAAGTAGATATGCCCAATCCCGCAAGTACTAATGCAATAAAGAATATGGAAGCTATACTTATGGACGAGGCTTTACTTAACCCTGTAACTGCCCACATTATAATGCAGGCAGATGCTAAAACAGCTAAGGCATTACCAACTTTTTGTTCTTTCAGTTTTTTATCAAAATTCGGCTCAATCGAGTTTTCTTTCTTTTCAGTAAGTAACGTTATACCTGTCCAAATATTAAGAAAATGCGATTTATCTACTTGTGTGCGTTTATTTTCATCATTAAAGTAACCAACAGAGTTCTTCGTTACATCTGTCAAAACATAAAAAAGTGAAGATGGAGCAAAACGTTCATCCTTTTTGTCCATTACTTGTACTATGCAAGGTAACGGGAGTTCTGCTAAACGCTCCTTGTCTATTTGTACGGTAGCATTCAATATTGTATTTTTCCAAAGCGTCCGAAATGGCCAGCATACTAGGATAATCGGGATGTGACAGGATGGTGTCTTTTGCGTAGGCTTTGGTGTGCTTTACCTTGAGACATTTGAGTAGCTTTAAAAAGGTATTTAAACAGTTGTCCATTGTGTTTTTTGGTGGTTTATTTTCAAGGGCTTACACCTTTAACACTCCAAACTCCTTAACTTTTCTCATCAAAAACAACCACAATCAGTTGAAATTTATAAATTTCAACTATCTTTTTACTGTAAATCAATTCAACCTGTACCATAATCCGAGAAGGGTTTTTTACTTTGTGAGCAATTAAAATGGAAAACAAACAACCTCCTTACAAAACCCTAAACAAATACTGTCTAAGGACTTCCCTTTGGCCGTTAAGTAGATATTTTGAACTTACTAAAAACCGTGAAGTAAAAGACGCTGTTTTAAGCAAAATTTGGGAGAACAACTTAATAAAAGAAGCTATCTACTTAACTTCTCCTGCTTTGTACAAAAGACTTAACGGTTGGCTTCAAGACAAAAGTTTTTTAAACGACAAAAAAGCTCAAAAACTAAGACTATCGCTATTAAAGTATTTAGTTCGTTCTTCGGTAAGGTGTACTCCTTATGGTATTTTTTCAGGGGTGTCTATAGGGGAACTTAGCGATTTTAGCATCATAGAATTAGAGCCGGTTGAAAAATTTAACAAGAGAGCATCTCTCAGCAGTATTATAAATAGCCGAATTTCAAAAGCAATAGAGAAAAATCCTGTAGCTTGTGTAAAAGCTTTGGGACTTATCAATGATAACGATGAAACTCTGTTTTTGTTTGGACTAAAATCCATAGATGACTCATTAATTAAAAAAATATGAAATCATGCCAACTAAAAGATATAAAAGTACATTGACCGAACAAATTATTGAGTTGGAAATTCCTGATAAGCTAGATTTAAAAGGAGAAATATCATTTAGAGATTATAAATCCAAAGAAAACAGTGGAATGTTTGGCTTTGAACTTTCCGGAGAAACTTTGATAATCACGGATATTTGGACTCCGGGTGGTTTAAAAATTACTGACTTGTTTATTTTAGAAGCCATAAATTATTATAAAATGCATGGCTTAAATGTGACAAGTGTGATAGCTGACAGGGTGATACAATCGGCGCGTGGGTTTTATTTACAAAATGGTTTTCTCCCAACCACATCTAATATGGAAATGAACAACAAATATGTACCACCTCCTGATAGTGATGAAATTAATTTTGCTGCTCATTTTTTTCATACTAGAATTCTTGGAGGAGATATTTATGAAACAAAAAATTCAGAAGGAGAGCTTCGTAGTGTGACTCGTAATGGTTTTGATATGCGTATTGAAGCTGGACGTAATGCACCACACTGGAAAATGTCTGATTCTTTTCTAGAAAAATTGGTGCAGCAGAAATCATCATTAATATGGAAGGAAGATGTTACTGCTTCTACAGAGTCATTAAATAGAGTGCCTACATCAAGTATAGCTAGTAATTTGGATGGTTTTACTAGAACATTAAATACAAGAATCACTCCAACTTCTAAATCAAATGATAATAAAAATGATATAAATGAAGGTGTTGCTTTAGATTCTCCAAAAAATTATTCTATGAAGAGGAAATAAGTCTTTATACATGAATAAGATAGCAAGTCAAAGCTCGCAAAGATTAGCCTAAAGAGACCTTTGCACTAAATGAGTAAAAAAGTCTGTTCATGATCTTGACATGTGTTGTTTGGGATCGTACCTTTAAGATGTATGCAACGCTATAGGAACACAAAAAAGGTACAGATGGGATTTTTCGACGGGCATGTTGAGTGGCGCACGGGCAAGAACAAATTTTTCAAACATGTGGACGCATTGATTGACTGGGCTCCTATTGGCCTCGCAGATACCATTATTTAATTGACAATGCCAAAAATAACAATCAGAAAGAACAAGAATTAAAATACATTAATGCATTATTAAGGCTGGACAGTATACTCACGAACGACTATAAGTATCTAAAAAGTAATATTGTTGAGAAATATGACAAGCCACAACTTTTGTCCGAGAAAGAGAAGTTAATCAAACAATTGAATGAGCAAACCATACGCTCAAAAACTAAAATTACAGTTTTAAGTATTCTTTCTTTTCTAGTTTTTGAGTTGTTAATATATTTTGCTGTTCGGAACCAAAAACACAAAAAAAGATTCCTTGAATAGAGGTGAGTATTTAAATACGTATCTTCAATCATAGTAAATATATTAAAAAATGGACATATTTAAAGGGCAAAATCTTCTGGAGTTCTCCGATCGCTTTAAAACCGATGGAGACTGCAAAGAATATCTAGCA
>NZ_JAPFGA010000035.1 GCF_026241135.1 Galbibacter kalidii | reverse complement strand
AAGACCCGGAACCGGTTATCGTGGACCTTGGAGAAGACCGGACCTTGTGCAACGGACAGGAACTGGTATTGGACATAAGTATCGACGATCCCGGGGCCACCTACCACTGGCAGTCCGATAACGGGTATAACAGCACTTCCCCCGAGGTGAGCCTGGACCGGGCAGGGACCTATACGGCCACGGTGACGACCGGTAAGGGCTGTACGGGCAGCGACACGGTTGTCATTGCGACGTCCACGGCCGATATCGATTCGGAGTTTGTGATCGCCACCCAGGGCTTTACAGGGGAAGATATCGTACTGGTCAATACCAGTGACCCCATCAGTGAGCATACGGAGTGGATACTGCCCGAAGAAGCAGAAACCATACAGCAGACCCCTGAAAATATCACCCTGAGGTTTAATGAGGTAGGCGTTTACCAGGTGACCCTGCGTTCCTACCAGGGCGAATGCTACCAGGACCATACCAAACCGGTGGTGGTGGAACATGCCCGTGACCTGCCGGACGTGGGGGATACCGAAAACCCTTTTATAGAGGAGTTCCTTGTGTACCCGAACCCCAACAGCGGACGGTTTACCGTAGCGGTCACCCTGGCCGAGCCTGCCACGGCCTCGCTCAGGCTTTTTGACCAGGTCAGCAATAGCCCGGTGGACGACCGCCTGCTCCATGGATCGGATAAGTATACCACACAGTACCAGGTTTTCTTGACCCCGGGGATCTATATCCTTTTGTTGGAGACCCCGGAGGTACGCGACATCAGAAGAATTGTGATAGAATGATGAAAAAAAAACACATAAAAACAGTATTGGCCATCGTATTGGCCATGGGGATGGGCGGCTGTGCCAAAGAGGAGGCCTTTCCGGTAGTGGCGGATTTTAAGGCCACCATTGCAAACGATGATATTTCGGTACCGGTAGAAGTGGCCATTGTCAATTCCTCCGAAGGCGCTGATAATTACCGGTGGAGTTTTGAAGGGGGCTCCCCTTCTTCCTCACAAGATAAAAACCCGGGGGCTATTACCTATGACAAACCCGGAACATATACCATACGCTTAACGGCCACAAACAGGGACGGGAGTACAGACACCAAGGAATTGACCCTTGTACTCATTACCGCTGTTGAAATCGGCTTTACTACCGAAATTTTGGAAAGCAACTACAGCCCGGTGGAAGTTAAACTGACCAATACGACCCAAGGGGCCAACACCTACCATTGGACCTTTGAAGGGGGGACACCGGTGTCTTCGGATATGCAGCACCCCGAAAATGTTGTTTTCACCGAGCCCGGGGAGCATACCATTACCCTGGAGGCGGGCAATGGACAGGATACCTATCAAGAGCAAAAGACCATTACCGTTGCCCCTTACCTGGAAGCGGCCTTTGATATGGAAGTGGCTTTTGAGGACGATGACCATCAGGTACCGGTATCGGTAAGCCTTATTGACAACAGTACCAGTGCCACCGGTCACCATTGGACCTTTGAAAGCGGGACACCGGCCACTTCCGCAGAGGAAAACCCAGTGGTGGTTTTCAATACCCCCGGCACCCATACCATAACATTGGAGGCCACCAATGGCAAAGAAACAAAGACTATTTCTAAAACGGTTACCGTGTACCAAAACAGGAACCTAAGGACTTTTGAAAATATTAAACTGGGGATCAATACCGCCCATAGTAGTAACCATATCGGGGCGTTTTTCTCTTCCACTACCAGGCGGGTGTATAACCGTGATCAGGTAACAGATGAAAATGGGCCGCTGATCGATATCGTGTATTTCGGGCTGAACGGCAACTTTACCTATAACCGCTTTGTATCGCCCGACCGGGCGGAAGAGCTTACTTTTGAGCCCATCCCCGGGGCAGCGCACACCAAGGTTATCAACCTACAGGAATCCTGTGGGTGTCCGGCTTCGCTGAGCGCAGGAGAGTTCGATGCCATGAGCAACGGCAGTATACTATCAGGGCTTACCATTGAAGATACCAATGCGGGAATGCAGGATTTTGACGACAGTGTGGTGCCCAGGATCGTACTCTTCCAGACCGGGGACGGGCGCAAAGGGGCCGTCAAGGTCAAGGAATTTGTCCGGGACGGGCAGCAATCCTATATCATAGTAGATATCAAAGTACAAAAACAAGGAAGTTAAAGAGGAATATAAAAGAATTATAACCAGCATACATATTTTATGAATAAATCAAGTAGATATCAGCGAATAAAAAAGCTACTGATCCTTTTTATAGTACTGATCACTGGCCAAGTACATGCCCAGCTATATCCGGTAAGTGTTACTACACAAATGCACAAACCTTATAGCGTCCGGCTTTCGCAGTATACTACCTCCATTCAAGAGCGGCTTACGGTAACTTTAAACTTACTTGATGTCAATGATTTTAACAGGCAGGTTCGGTTAAAGTTAATTGTAAAGCGCAATAACCAAGTGTTCTTCACCAGTGGTCAAGTAGTGACTGGCGCTCCCTTTATCACTTTGGATGGTGGAAAACCAAACACCTTTACCAATTTAGATTTAGGGGCTTATTTTAGGTTGGAGAACCTACATGGGATTTCACCGCAAATGTACCACCAGCCACTTCCTGATGGGTTGTATCAATTTTGCTTTGAGGTCTATGACCTGGTATCGGGCAAGCGCCTTTCCCAACCCGGTGGTGATTGTGACCTAGTCTATATGGTCCTGCATGACCCTCCTATATTGAATTTTCCAAGGGCCGGTGATGTGGTAAGTGCTGAACTTCCCCAGAACATAGATTTTAACTGGACACCCAGGGGGATTGAACCTTCGAATGTGGAGTATGAATTTATCTTAAAGGAACTCTGGGATACCCAGATCGATCCCCGGGCAGCTTTTCAGGCAAGCCCACCACTGTACCAGACCAAAACCTTTGGAGACCGCTCCTTTCTTTATAATGACATCGCCCCGCAACTGATCGATGGGAAGACCTATGGGTGGCAGGTACGGGCCTTTGTAAGTGACGGGATCGAAGAAACGGCCCTCTATAAGAACAACGGGTACAGCGAGATCTTCTGGTTCACCTACCTGTCGGATTGCGACCCCCCGGGCTTTATCCTGGCCGAGGCCATCAGTACCAGTAGTGAACGCATTACTTGGGATCCAAACCTCGATCATTTAAGCTATCGGGTACAGTACCGGAAAGTAGATTACAAGGAAGAAACCGAAAAACAAAGGGCACGTAGGGAAAAGCGCAACAAACGAAGGGCTGAAAAAGGAAAAGACCTTATTGAGTTTGATCCCGAACGGGTGGATTATGAGTGGTACGAGGTGAATTCCCGCAACCCCTATGCCACCATCCACAACCTGGAGGCCGGTACCACCTACGAATACCGGGTGGGCGGACAGTGCCATGTCGGCAGCGGTTTTAGTTATTCCGACCCGAGGGAGTTTACCACCCCCACCCCTGAAGAGAGCACCTATTACAATTGTGGATTGCCACCTGAGGTGACGATTTCCAACAAAAACCCGCTGCAAAGTTTAAACGAGAATGAGACCTTTACTGCCGGGGATTTTCCGGTAACGGTCACGGAAGTAACCGGGGCCAATGGACGTTTTAGCGGAAAGGGTTTTATCAGGGTTCCGTACTTGGCCGATACCAAAATCACAGTGGTCTTTAACAATGTACAGATCAACACCGAGTACCAGCTGATACAGGGCGAAGTGGAAACTGCTTATGACCCTGAATGGGAGAATATAGAAAGCGTGGATGAATTTGTGGAAGGGGTAGCAGATTTGGTAAATATTCTAGGATTCACATTAGATGAAATTATTGAGTCTATTAAAGAGAATATCGAGATTAACCAGCAGGCAAACATTTTCATAGAATTAATGGAAGAGGTTTTGAATGATCCTAATAATGGAATGACTCAGGAACAACAACAAAACCTTCAAGACTTTATAAACGATAAGAAAAAGGTTAAAGAGGCAATTAAGCAAGCAAAAGAAGATTTTGCCAATGGGAAGAATGATGAATACGTAAAACAAAACTTAGTTTCTAACTTTACCCCATCCACCACTGAAGAAGAACTCTTTTATGATGACAAGGAATACATCTCCAAGGTATTCCAACAGATCAGGTGTGGTTATGTAGGTGGTTCCCGGGAGCTTCCAAATGATTATTTTGATAAAGTCGGACAGGACTTTACCGCCAGGTTTGATGATTATGGGGAGATTACCGTTAAACTGGCTTCCAAGCCTACCCGTTTAGGCAAAGTTGAATATGCTTCCGAAGAAACTACTTCAGGGGGCAACAAGAAAACAAGCCATTATGATGTGTTTACCCTGGATTATGGTGGGGTGGTGATCACAGCTAAAAAATATAACGAGTTAAGCCATACGGAAGATAAGCTCGAAAAACTTCAGGAGTATCTCTTCCCGGATAATCCAAATGCTATATATGAAGATTATCAAACTGTCCTTGCACAGGTACTCAACAAGGAAAGTTTTACAGATGATGATGTCAAGGCACTCAAATCCATTGCCAATTGTGGAGCGATGTATTTTTCTGTAGATGATAAGTACAGCATTATCAAAAAAATAGCGGACCACGGTTTTGCCCTGACCGAATATTATGAAGATTTGATCCTTGACCTTATAGAGAACTATAGTGGAGACCTGGCCACCTACTCCAATACATTTTTGGACAAGTTGGACGGTGACCCGGAATTATTGAAAGAACTCTTTAAAGGGATTGATAATACAGGGGCACAAACCTTTTGGAAGGGGAACGAAAATAACTTTGACCGCTTTTTAAAGGTGATTTATGGTCTATGGCAGGGCAGTAAGTATGCCAATACCGAAGGATATACCTACGTCGACGAGTTGTTGGACAATGGGGACTTAAGCCCAAGGGTGCTTACCTATGATGGAAAGTCCTGGTTCCCCAATGTGAGCTATGAGCCCACCACGTTCAACCAAAACGGGGTCCGTATTGCCACTGAAACCATATATGGCCGCCATGGAAACCTCGTATATGATTATTTCCAACCGGTATGGATCGTTTTTGAAAATGGCGGCAAAGGGAAGATCACCAAAACCGAAGTGCCTGCTATTTACTTTGCCGGAACCGCCAAAAAGGACAACTTGGAAAAAAGCCTTGACCAGATCGGGCTGACCATTGATGTAGCCCTTACCCTGACCGCCTTTGGTAATGTGACCAAACTAAGGCACCTGACCAGGCTGCAACAAATAGGCAGGATCACTCTGGCAGGTGTTGAAATATCCAGTGCTACGGCTGACATTTTGATAAGGTATACCGATCTTTGTGAAGGGAACGAAGCGTTTTGCGAAACTTTTCAGGAATATAATACATACCTCCAATTAGGTCTATTAGGTTCCGGTTTACTCAGGGCGAAATTTACTGCAAGCCGGGCTAAGGCCAAAAAGGCTTATGAAGAGCATCGAGAGGTTCTTGTAAGTAAATATGGGGCTGATGACGCAAGGATAAAGGAACTTGATGGGCATTTTGGGGTTGTTAGACAGGCAAATCAATGGATGGATGATGCATATAAAAAACAAAAAGACGTCATAGAAAAATACAAAGGAAAGACTATATCTGAAGCTAAAAGAAATGCCAAAGGAGTTTTTGGTGAAATGGCAACCGATGTTTATTTTGTTGAAAAAGGATATCAACCACTACATATAAGAAATGAAACATTACTCGACAGTTGGGGAGAGACAGGCATTGATCATGTTTTTGTTAAAAATGGTAAATATTATATTGTAGAATCGAAATATAAGGGATATGCCAAACTTGGATCTACGGCAGATGGAAAACAGATGAGTGATGGATGGATTACAGGATCTAATCGACTGTTGAATGCTGTTGGCGATGAACAATTAATTAATGAAATATTAGCAAATGAATATACAAGGGTACTTACTGAAATAGCTCAAGATGGGGGAATTATATTTAAAGAACTTGACGAATTAGGTAATTCCATTGGAACATTTACACCTTAATCACTAAATCATCTTATTTATGTTACGAGACCAAATAAAAGATAAAAACTTCTTTGATAGAATTATTGCAAATAAAGTAGTATCAAATAAAATATGGATATCCAAATGTGAGAATGGAGAGATAAAAGATAATAGAGTTTCATTTGTCAAAAGGAACATATCATGGACTAATTTGACGATACTATCAGCTAGGTATTCTGCTGGTTATTCAGTTGAAGAATTAGTTTTCAACTGGAAAAAAAGTGTGAAGTTGATCCATGAAAGCTGGGATGGATTTTGGAAATTGAAACAAGGCACTCCTCCCGTTGAACATGACCAATATATTTTGTCTGCCTACGATGAAATGCTATGGATGCTTTCCTTAGGCTACTTGTTAGATATTGAAGAAGCTGATTTTAAAAAGCTGGCAGAAGTAATAGATCGAGATGGTGTAAAAGATTATTTGTTTGAGTTTATTATAAGAGCAAAGTTAAAAGACAGGCAACCTATAACAGAAGAAAGCTACCGGGAGTTTTTTGGTATTCCAGACACATTTAAGAAACTACGCCAAGCCATTACTGAAACAAATAAAACAAAAGCTGAAAATTTGATAAAGGAATTTATCACAAAAGATTGGTATAAAAACCATAAAGATGCGGGCTGGTACAATAGCCATAAAAGTAAGCATGACACCTATTTCGGTTATTGGAGTTTTGAAACTGCAGCTGTAGTTGCTATTATGAATTTAGATGATAGCAGTTTTAGGGATTGTCAATATTACCCCAAGGATTTAGTAGACTTCTTTAGGGAAAATAAAAACACTTAAATCATGTGTTCTCCAACTAGTGTAAGCGTGACGCATACACCAGCGAGGGGATGTAAGAATTAAGGAACTGGATGGGCATTTTGGGATAATTAATCAAGTGGAGAACTTACTTGATGACATTGTAAATACCATGAAAGGGGATTTTCCAAATACATGGAAATTTAATAAAATTAATGATGAAGCTTTTGAGGTAATTGATGGTTCGGGAAAAAATGGGCTACCGTATATAAAGATAAAATAGTAGCTCCGGCGCGTATAGAGGTTGGTATACGCGGAAATCCAGTATTGAACAAAATTCCATTGATAAAAAATATGGTTTATGAAGTTGATGGATTTTTATACCAAACAGATGATTTAGGAAGGGTTATAAAAACGAATGCAGATCTTGATGACATTGCAAGGGTTCGTTTAGGGAACCAACAAATAAGAGCTGTAGATATAAAAGAAGGGATAAGAGGGTCAGATCAAGGAGGGCATATCGTAGGGTCGCGTTTCTTTGGTCCTGAGGAACAAATTAACTTATATCCACAATCAGCAACATTAAACCAAGGGGCTTGGAAGCAAATGGAGAATTCATGGGCAGATGCTATGATTAAGGGTGAAGATGTGAAAATTGAGGTACGCGCAATTTTTGATGGAACTTCTAAAAGACCTATTGGCTTTGAAGTTGATTATTGGATAGATGGCAAAAAATATAATCAACCTTTTGAAAATTAAATAAAATGAAGGAAATATTTCAAAAACTAGCACTAAAATTAATTGATGATATAGGAAATGTATATTGGAGGAAAGGGGTATTGGATATAATGAGACTTGAAGGGACAGTACGTTTTTCAGCGGTTTATTTTGATAAGAATGATAATGCTCAAAATGTTGAAGTAAATTTCGGTTTTTGGGAGAGTAGACTTGTACATAAATTATATGACACAACACAAAATGTCCCCCCAATACATGCTAATTGGAATAGAGTATATCTGGGATCAAGAACTACAAGATGAGGTTGACAGATTGAATGATAATGTTTAGACCAAGGTGCATGGAAACAAGTGAAAATTTAACAGAGGGCATAGTTTCCTAGGCTATGAGAAATCAAGGATATACTGTTATTGATGATATCGGTAAATATGGAACAACGCCTTTACCTGCACAAATGAGTGATGGATGGATATTGGGCAGCAATAGATTACAGAATGCAGTAGGACCAATCATATTTCAAGATATCAATGCAGTTGGTTATAGAAGACTTTTAGCAGAGGTTGCCCCAGATGGTTCGATTATTTATAAAGAATTAGATGAAGCAGCTAATATTATAGGAACTATTAATCCATAAATACTATGAGAGATAATTTAAAAAATTCCAAATATTGGGAAAGTAGGCTAAGAAGGTCTGAAAAATTTCAATTGGAAGATGTTGAGATATTGGACAAAGGTGAAATAGCCAAAGAGCGGATCAACATTCTAAAGCGGAGCATGTCATATTCACACATTAACACTTTATCCGCCAAATACTCTGCGGGGTATCCAATAGAAAATTTAAAAGATGACTTATTAAAAGCAATTGAACTAACATATGAAAGCTGGGTAGATGATGCATGGAAAATTAAAACGGGAAAACCTACTGGATCGGTTATATTAAATCAATATGGTTTTGGGGCATATGACCAAATGCTTTGGATGCTGTCATTAGGACTTTTGCTAAACATTAATGAAGCAGATTTTACAAAGTTAGTTGAAGTAATAGACCGAGATAGTGTCAAAGATTTTTTGTTTGAATTTATCATAAGAGCTAAGTTAAAAGATAGGCAACCAATAATAGAGGAAAGTTATCGGGAGTTTTTCGGCATACCAAAGGTTTTTGAAAAACTACGCAAAGCCATAACTGAAACGGACAATGCCAAAGCTGAAAATCTGATAAAGGAATTTACCACAAAAGATTGGTACAAAAATCACAAAGATGCTGGTTGGTATGACAGTCATAAACCAAACCGGAGAGGAGAAGTTATCTATTTCGGTTATTGGAGCTTTGAAACCGCTGCCGTGGTAGCCATTATGGATTTAGATGATAGTAGTTTTCGGGATTGCCAGTATTACCCAAAGGATTTAGTGGATTACTTTAGGGAAAACAAAAATGTTTAAGCCTTTGTGACAAAAGTGATGATACCATAGATATTATTGATGCCTTCTACGATGGCTGGATTACATTAAGGGACTGTGACAGGGTTATATTATTAATTATAAATTTAAGAAGAATGAAAAGCAAATTATTTTTTACACTATTATTTATTTCAACTTTTATGCATGCTCAAAACCTAAAAGTGAAAAAAGGGGAAATTTTATTGGACAAGAAAAAAGTTGGGAGCCTGGAAAAGATAAAAGTCAAAGGGGCAACCAATTATTATGAAGTAAGGAACAACCAAAATGAGCTTTTGTACAATGCGAAGTTGGTTTCCGAGGAGTCTAAGTTCTTTGGAAAAGCAAAAAGGAACGATTATTACATTATTGAATGTGTTAAGGAAAACGACAGTATTGGGATTGAGAATGATTGGTTTTATTTAGGCAAAAAACAAATCGCAAAGTATTTATTAAAAAATGGAATCTTAAGTACTAATGGGTTTAGTGCTTCCAAAACAAAAGAACTTATAAGCACCACTAATTCGAGACCAGGCTTTGTTCTAGAAAAAGTTGAAAAGGAAAACGAATTTATAAAGAACATTGGGTATAAGGTAGAGCGGGACAAGAGAAACCCATTATATATTGTAAAGGTTGAATCAGGTGTATCTTGGAGCGTCATGGATGAAAAGAGTATAAATCAGACTATATATGAAATATACCAAGGGGAGAACAAGGAAGATAGCGTACTTATAGGTTACGCATATATAGAATTTGGCGACATGGGAGGAAAAAAACTGATCATATCAAATGTTAAAGAATGTCCAATAGGTTATTTTGATAATGCTTGGTATTACACTTTTTATCCTTTAACTGAATTAAAACCAGAAAACCTAAGTTCTAAGAAACACTTGGATAAAACTATAGAAGCTATATATCAGTTCTCTCAAATGCTAATCGCAAATGATAAATTGTAAAATCAAGCATACGTAGCGGGGAGTCCTTAAGAAAATTCAAACGGGAAAGAATTTATTGTTAGCTCAAGATTTTGGGCAGCTATACTCCACAGCTCCAATAACAATTGGGGTTGTGGGGCACATAGTTTAAAATTATAATTTTTTGAAAAAACAATTACTACAAATATTTACATGTTATCCGCTAAATGGGACCCTTAAGCGTTTTCTATCATTTTATATAAAGGGATGGATGCCGAATAGGTTAATATTGGTTTTTTGGCTTTGTATGTTGTTTCCTATAATAACCATAGCCCAGCAGATTGATTTCGGAAACATTGGCAAGGGCAAAGCATTTAAAATCGGAGGGGGCATTTCTGCCAACAGTGTGTTCTATTCATCCAACCAGGAAGACAGCAGGGAACCCTTTACCTATTTCCTGCAAGGGAGCCTTAACATAGGCTTTTTTGAATTTTCCATGCCCATAAGCTATAGTTTTACCAACCAGGGATCGAACCTGGATTATGAACTGCCATTTAACTTTAACAGGCTCAGCCTGCACCCCAAGTACAAATGGGTACAGGCCCATATCGGGGATATCAATATGTCCTTTTCCCCTTATACGTTGAGCGGCCACCAGTTTACCGGAGGCGGCCTGGAACTCACTCCCAAAGGCGGGTTCTCCTTTAGTGCAGCTACGGGAAGGTTTTTAAAAGCAGTGGAAGATGATGGAGATCCACAGACCATTCCCGCCTATAAACGGATGGGTTATGGAGCCAAAGTGGGTTACAAGGCCGATACATATGAAGTCGGGCTTATCGGGTTTTATGCCCGTGATCAGGTAAACTCCATCGCTATGGTCCCGGAAGATAAGAACGTGCTCCCCAAGGAAAACCTTGTATTGAGCATAGAAGGGGCTTATGAAATCCTAAAAGGGATGCGGTTAAGGGCAGAATATGCTTCCACGGCCATGACCCAGGACCTAAGGGCGGAACCTAATCCCAATAATGAAAAGGTATTCTCAGGGCTGTTCTTTCAAGGCAGGACCTCCACGGAATATTACAGTGCCATCAATACCGGTCTGGACTACAGTTTTGGGAACTCTTCTATTGGAATTGGATATGAGCGTATCGACCCGGGCTATGAAACCCTGGGGGCCTTTTACTTTAACAACGATTTTGAAAACATTACCCTGAATGCTTCCACAATCTTATGGAAAGAAAAGCTGGATTTAAGCTTTAATATTGGCTATCAAAGGGATGATTTGGAAGGCCAGAAAGGGAACAGCACCAACAGAACGGTAGGCGCTGTCAATGCTTCCTTTGAAGCCTCT
>NZ_JAPFGA010000034.1 GCF_026241135.1 Galbibacter kalidii | reverse complement strand
GAGAGCCAAGACGATCGGCCTAAAGCCGATGCCCTGGTCGTGACTTGCACAAAAGCATAGCTTTTGGCAACGTCATCGATAGGTCGCCGCCTTCTTTTAAGGACCCGGTCATTTTATTGTGATCGGGTCCTTTTTTTTGTTTTTACTGGATTTAATTATATAATAAAGCATTATGTAGTTGTCCCCTGTAGTGTTAATTTGGAATGTCGTAATAGTCACATACGGCATGATAATCGTTCGTGTCGGGCTTGCCAGACTGTAAAGTGTCACTCTGTATCCCGCCCGGAATAAGCAGGTAACGGTATTGATAATATTCGGGATCAATGCCGGTGGTGGTTTCGCTGATTGAACCACTGGAAAGACTGATCTGTATGCTAATGGTTTCAATGCTAAAAGCAAAGAGGATAGATATTTGTGGTGTTGCAAGCGGTAAAACTTTGGTAGAGCCAAAACTTTGCATATACAACATTACGGTTGTTTGATCTATAATATCCTCTGTCAGTTCAGGGGCTGATATCTCGGCAATGGTCAAACTGGGTCCTAATTCGTTCCATTCAGAAACAGGGATGCTTATCCAGTCTGAATACATTACGTTGGCATTGCCGTCCATACCGTC
Organism: Galbibacter kalidii; assembly: GCF_026241135.1. Taxonomy (GTDB): domain Bacteria; phylum Bacteroidota; class Bacteroidia; order Flavobacteriales; family Flavobacteriaceae; genus Galbibacter. The sequence continues at coordinate 11,847 of NZ_JAPFGA010000034.1, read as the reverse complement.
TTTGCCGTCTTCGGGCGAGCAGGACAAAAGTACTATGACCATAAAAGTGTATAGTAAGGTTTTTGTCATAATTGTTTTCATAACGATTGTGTTTTGTGTTAAAAGAATACTTCAAAAATTTAATTGCATTGATACTGGTAGCTTAACTCAAGTTCATCGCCACTACTGTATGAAATGGTCAGTTTTGTAATTCTGCCTTCCTGGTCATATTCATAATTGACATTTTGTGTGTCACCATTACTGCTCTCTGTAGATTTTACCAGATTTTTGTTGTTAATCATTGAAGTGCCAAATACTGCAGTAAAATAAAGCTGATAAAAATCGCCTTGCTGCACAACTTGGTCTGTATAATATTCATATTCTGACGTGTGTGTCTCAGATGAGACCTGGGTCAAATTCCCCCCTGACCACGATAAGATTTGTGTTGTTTCCGGATTATTGCCTGTTTTCTGTATCCATTTTATCAATTCACCCTGATTGTTGTATTCAAAACTATGCACAGTAGTCGAAGTCACATCTCCGTTATTATCATAATTTTCTGCAGCTATTGATATCGGATGCCCGTTGGCATTCAGTTCAATATCTGCTTTATAGTACAGGTGATTATTTGAATCAAAACGACTGTGTATCATGCCCTGACTGTTATATAACCAGGTTAACTTTCCATCCGGATGACTTAACTGGCTTATTTTTCCGTCGTTGTTATAACTGATGTTATAAACGGTTGAACTATTGCCCGAACCTGAGGTCATGGTTATAATCTTGCAGTTTTCTGCCGGGTCTATAATTATGTCGTCATCATTGCTGCAGCTAATCAAGAATAATGCTGCCAGCAAAAGGCTTGTTATTTTAAAGGATTTCATTGTTCTTTTTTTTGAATTATTGAACTAGTACAGAAAACGCATATGCCTCTTCTGCGTTATCAGTCAGGGGCTGTGTCTCTATATTTTTCCATAGCGTAGCGATATTTTTTGATCCATTCGATTCATAACCCGTTATATAAACACTGGATATAGGTCTTGGGCTATAATGTCATTATCATTACTGCAACTTAATAATACTATTATCCCTACAAAAAGGCTTGTCATTTGAAAGATTTCCATTGCTGTCTAGTTTTTGGTTTTCAATTAAAACTTTGCATCATTTACAGGTAAGTTCCGAATGGGAATGATTTGTTGGGTGTTATGGGCTCTGCCCTAAGGCAAAGAGGCCTCTGTCTCGGCCACGGGTTCTCCCAGGAACGCCCGCCAGGCTTCGGTGTCGCCGTTTGGGTTTGTGCCGTACCCGACGATGACGGTGCCATCATCGGAAATGTCTTCTGCTCTGGAGAGTGTCCAGCCGGTTAAGTCCAGGTTGTACTCATTTTCCAACACGGCCTGCAGGCTTTGCATGCCTTCCCCGGCGGTCCATATAAAAGCTTCGTAGCCGCTTCCCGAGGTGCCCCGGCCAACCACTACGGTCCCATCTGCGGATACGCTCTTGGCCCTTGAGAAAAAGTTGCCTCCCGAGAGATCACCCAAGCCTTGCATGGCTCCGTTTTTCCAGTGAAAGGCTTCAAAGTTATTATCCGAATTGTTGCTGTTACCGACTACTACCGAGCCGTCAGTTGAGATGCCCCGGGCATAGCTAGTGCCACCCCCCAGCGTACCCAAACCGGTCATAGTCCCGCCCTGCCAGCGGAAGGCTTCGAGGTTGTTATCCGGATTATTGCTTTCACCGACGACAACCGAGCCATCGGCTGAAATGCCATAGGCATAACTATAGTTACCCCCCAGCGTACCCAGACTAGCCATCGCCCCGCCCTGCCAACGGAAGGCTTCGAGTCTGTTATCCGAATTGTAGCTATAACCGACAACCACCGAGCCGTCGGTTGAAGTGCCCTCAGCATAACTATGGTCACCGCCCAGCGTACCCAAACCGGTCATAGTCCCGCCCTGCCAGCGGAAGGCTTCGTCATTACTATTCGAATTGTAGCTATATCCGACGACCACTGAGCCATCAGCTGAGACGCTCCATGCATGGCTACCACCTTCCAGCGTACCCAGACCGGACATCGTCCCACCCTCCCAGCGAAAGGCTTCGAGGTTATTATCCGGATTATTGCTTTCACCGACGACAACCGAGCCATCAGCTGAAATGCCATAGGCATAACTATTGGTGCCACCCAGCGTACCCAGGCCTTCGAAGGTCGCTTCGGGTTGCGATGTTGTGCCTATGTCATTATCGTTGCTGCAGCTAATGGTAGAAACCATTAGGCAGAGCGCTGTGTAAAAATAGATTGCCCGTTTCATATCTCTTTTTTTATATTAATAGATTTTATCACCTTGTTTTTTAATAATATGTTTAGTTTGTAAGTGCCTTTTTTAAGGTGGTCTATGCTCATATAAAGTTTGTTTTTATGATGTTTTTTTGCCCCCATTGTCAATTGCGGTTTGTTAGGTAGGGTAAAGGTAAAAGCGGCACATGGCTTTGGGTTGCAGATATGTTCTAAAGGCTTTAACAAATGTTCAAAATGGTAAAAGAATAGTTGAATGGGATTCTAGCTTAGATTAAAAAAGGCCATTAAACCGGTTTCGCCAAGCTCAATGGCCTTTTCAGACTAACTCAAACTAACTTTATAAAAAGTTACCTTTATTCTTCTTCCAGCCCTAAAAACTCCATGACTTCTTCGTAGTTGTTAACATCCACCTCGCTCCACGTTTTGGTTTTGCCCTGTACTTGGCGAGCGGCCATATTGGTATTGGCGGCGGGTACCAATACGTATTTAAAGGCGAAATCCGGGTTGTTTTCGAGACTGGAAACATCGTTTGCTTCAATGGTTAGTTCTATGCTAGGGCCCGGGTCTTCAAAATCCTCTCCGGTATAAATGCTAAAATAAGTAATGTAAGTGCCCGGCGTGTTGTCGGGTGTTATGGGAAGTATCTGGGTCAAATAAATAGAAGAGAAATATAAAATCTTATTGTACATTAGGATGATGCCCCCGGTTTCGATAAACTCGTTCAGATCAATCTCAGGAATGTCAATGTACATAATGCCCGCAGTGGGCGGGTCGTTATTGTCCACATCGTCAAATTCGACCTCAAACCAGTCTGAGGCAATCACATTGGCATTGCCGTCTTCACCAGCCGGACCTTGTTCGCCTTGTGTACCTTGTTCACCATCCATGCCGTCGCGACCGTCTTCGGGCGAGCAGGACAGGTTAAACATCAGTGCTGTGGCCATAAAGGCATATAGCAGTGTTTTAAGTGTGTTTCCACCTACGCTAAAACTACGGTGGACAAAATTTTGTGTTTTCATAATATAAAGATTTAAACGGTTACGTGTTTTATGCTTTGTCAAGCAAGCAAGCCGTTTTGTTTGGTGGGATAAAAGTAAAAAGGGACATTGCCTTTGGGTTGCAGATATGTTCCAAAGGCTTTAACAAATGTTCAAACCTTAAAAAAAAACAGATTATTGGGCGCTTTTTGAGCGGTGTTGCCCCGGCGTAATACCATAGACGTCCTTAAACACCTTATTGAAGTAAGCGACGGAATTGAACCCAACTTGGTAAGCTATTTGAGAAACAGCTGCCTTGGTTTCTTTTAGTAATTTTCCTGCCAGTTTAGCGCGTTGGGCTCGTATAAACTCCGTGGTGCTTGCCCCAAATACGGCTTTGAGCTTGCAGTGCAGTTGGGTACGGCTCATGGCCATAAGCCTGCCAAAATGTTTTGCCGTAAACTCCGGGTTGGTAATATGTTCATCAAGGACGACTTGCAGCCGTTTTAAAAATTCGGTTTCCGTATCGGTTATGGCCAAGTCGGGATTTATGGTTAGGGTTTCGTTAAAATGTTTTTGAATATTCCTTCGGATTTCAATAAGCTTTTCAACACGTACTTTCAGTTTCTCGGTGCTAAAGGGCTTGGTTATATAGGCATCGGCACCGGTATTAAAGCCCTGTATTTCGTTTTCTTCGCCCACTTTGGCGGTCAGCAAGATAATGGGAATGTGGCTGGTAAGCTCGTTTTGCTTAATGGCGTCGCAGAGTTCAAAGCCGTTTGTTACGGGCATCATCACATCGCTGATAATGAGGTCGGGCAGGTGTTTTTGGGCTTGTTCAATGCCAGTTTTTCCGCTTTCAGCTTCCAGTATTTGGTATTCACCTCTAAAATTTGAAGCGATGAAATTACGCAATTCTTTGTTGTCTTCAACCAGCAATAAAACCGGTTTGTTCTCAGAAGCATTTTTTGTTGATGTTTTACGGGGTTCAGGCTCACTTTCAACATAAAAATCCGTTGCTTCAAAAACGGCTTTATCTACCGGAAGGCTTACCGTAAATTGTATTTTGGTGTTTTCAATGGTGTTGACCGCTACGGTACCCTTGGCCAAAATAACTAATTCTTTTACCAAGGCCAGCCCAACGCCCACGCCTTCTGAGGTTTCGTTGTCTTGGTAAAACCGTTTAAAAACCCTTGACAGGTTATTGCTGTTTAGTTGTTTGGTTTCATTGACCACGGTTAAAATAAAGGTATTGTTGCTTTCCTTGGCATTAAAAAGTATCGTGCTGTTTTTAGGGGCGTATTTTATGGCATTGGACAGTAGGTTAGTGGCCACTTTTTCAACCACATCTTTGTCAAACCAGCAATCGTGCAGGCCTTGCACTGTACTTTGAACAGTAATTTTCTTTTGTTTGGCTTTGTACTGAAAAGTTTCAATCAGTTGCAACAACAAGGTGTTTAAATTGCCTTTCGAAACATGCAACTTACCTTGAGCTGAATCAAGTACTGATAAATCCATCATTTGGTTGATAAGCTCAAGTAATCTATTGGTATTGTATTTTACCAAGCCCAGTTCCTTTTTGTCTTTTTCGTTTAGGTCGGGCTTGTTCAGTTGGTTTTCAACAGGACCGGCAATAAGTGTGAGCGGGGTGCGGAATTCGTGTGAGATGTTGGTGTAGAGCTTGGTTTTTAGTTCATCCAATTTTTTAAGACGTTCGGTTTCTTCGTGTTCCAAGCGCAATTGGTTTTTTACTTGCCATCGCCACTTTAAATAGCGGTAAAAATAATAGGAAAACATCAACAGCAAAAGGGTATAGCCTATAATGGCAAGGTATGTGGTGTACCAAGGTTTTAAAATGGTAAACGAATAGGTGGCCGGTACCGTGTTCCATATACTGTCGTAGTTGCTGGAAATAACCTGAAATTCGTAATCATTCGGTGGCAGGTTGGTGTAGTGGGCCGTATTGGTGTTCCCAGGGGCTATCCATTCTGTATCGTTGCCCAGCAGGCGGTATTGAAATTGGTTTCTTTTTGGTTGCGAAAAATGCAGGGAAGCAAAATCAAAAGTCAGGGTGTTTTCGCTGTGTTTTAACCGTTGGCCTTCTTTCATTACTCTGTGTTTGTTAAACACCTTTATACCTGTAATCACCGTTTTTGGTTTTACAGGATTATAGGTAAGTCGGTTGGGTTTAAACCAGTTAAGCCCTTCCAGTCCACCAAAATACAATGTGCCGTTAGCGTCTTTAAAATAGGCGCCGGTATTAAATTCGGAAGCCTGAAGTCCGTCGTAATTGCGGTAGTTTTCTATGTTGGAGTTGTTGCCTTCTAACGAAAACTTGGTAATGCCCTTGTTGGAACTTAACCAGAGGTTACCATTGTCGCCGGACAAAATACCGTAGATGACATTATTGGACAAGCCACTTTCGGTGGTAAAAGTCCTTACGGTTTTATCGTTAGGATTATAACTTATCAATCCGTTGCCGTTAGTGCCAACCCAAAGCAACTCGCCGTCAAAGTATAGTGATTTTATCTTGTCGGGAACAGCGTTGATTTTTGTAACGGTATTTGTTTTGTTGTCCAGGCGAAACAAGCCGTCACTTTCTGAACCTATCCACAAAGAACCCTTTCCCAACGCAGCCGTACGGATGTTGTTGGTTGTCAATGCTGAATTATCGATGTTAAACCGCTTGGTAATATGCCCTAATTTGTCAAATAAAATAAGACCGTGGTTTCTGGTACAAAGCCATAGGTTGTCATTTTCCCCTTTAGTCATTTTCCAAATGGTAAAATTTTTGGATGCTTCTATCGATTTTATGTTCCCGTTGACATCCATGACCTGCAAGCCGTTGGTTTGGTGACCTATCCATAAGGTTTTGCCATCGTGCAAGAGGCTCATAATGCGATTGCCTGATAAGGCCGAATTTTCATTTGTCAGGGTCTTGTATTGCTGTGTTTTAAAATTCGCCCTTGTTAGTCCTTTCCCTGAAGTGCCCAACCAGACGGTGCCGTTATTTACAGCTATGGCCCGTATTACGTCTACATTTATGTTTTGTGGTGCCTGTTTGTTGGTGAAGACATTGAACTTGGCCAAATGTTCATCATAATAGCTCAATCCGGCACCATCGGTACCTATCCAAATGGTTCCTGTAAAATCTTCGTACAGGCACAAAATGTCGTTGTAGTGCAGGGCATAAGGGTCGTTTTTATTAGCAGTAAAGTGGCGAATGTTTTTAGTGTTGAAATCAACGAGAAAAACACCGTTTCCGTAAGTGCCCACCCAAAGGCGTTGTTGTGTGTCGACCAAAATATCTTCAATGTTTAAGTCAGTGGGGAATGAGGCAGAGGCAAAGCCTGTAAATTTCCTAAATGTCTCGTCGTTTGCCCGTTTTATAAACAGTCCGTTACCATAACTTCCCAAATAAATACTGCTGTTTTTTCCTTTTGAAAGTGCGTTGAAATTGGTATGCGTTTCGGTGTCAGCCGGTATGTACTGATAGGTGTTTCCCTTGATTTCGATTATTTTTCCAGAAGTTGATACCAAAATGCCTGTACCGGTTTCCAAAAAGCCATAAACAGAGCGTGATAGGTCTTCGGGCTTTAAAAGCTGAAGAGTATCTTTGGTTTTGGGGTTTATTTTGTACAGGCCCTTTCCGTAAGTGCCTATATAATAGTTGTTTTTAGAATCCTGAAACAGGGTGCTGACCTGTTTTATGTTGGACATTTCCACAAAATGGCTTGTTGCAGGGTTGTACTGTTCAAGTATCCCGGAAACAGTAACTGCCCAAAGTATACCGTTATTATCAAAATACACCTTACCAAGTTTGCTGTAATGTTGTCGGGTTACGTCTTCAAACTGTTTGTTGAAATAAGTAAATTTCTTGCCATCATAGCGGTTTAACCCGTCCTGTGTGGCAAACCACATATAGCCCGTGCTGTCTTGCGCTATACTGACCACGCTGTTTTGCGACAGACCTTGTTCCACCGTTAATTCACGAAAGGATATTTGTTTTTGGGCATAAGTGATTTCTTGTGCGATTGCCAAAGTAGTGCAAAGCACATACTGCATAGTGCAAAAAGCGAACAGAAATCGTATTTTTTTGCCCATATCAAATTTCTCTATATGGATAAAGTTAATAAAAAGCCTTTAGCTTATCGGAAAATGAGGTAAACCTATAGTTCACGCCCCACAAAACGCTCCTTGCCCAACAGGTGGTTTATGGCGCGTTTCACGTTTTTGTCAACGCTCGTTTCGGATTTTAATTTGACAATATAACGCACGATTTCCTTTTGATGCGAAGGTGTTAAGCTGTTGAAGGTTTTTAACGCTTTTTTGTTGTCGTAAAGTACTTTTTTCAGCTTAGGGGAATGGCAATCGTCCTCGGCTCAGGATTGTATTGAACGCTAATGTCTATGGTCTCACCAATGCGCTTGGGCGAGTTTTTCAACATAGCTGTGTTGATTTACAACCACCAGTCGCCTTGATATTTCACTAAAGTTTTCCCGTTTACTTCACCTTTTATGGGAATGGGACCTTTGTCCTTCCTAGCCTGCTCAAAAATGGATTTTAATATGTTTTCAGGAACAAACAGAAACGGATTGATGCCTATTTTTTCAATGGTGGCCGAAAATTGGTATGTCATGGCTCGTTTTATTTTGTAAAATAATTTATACTGTTATTGAGTAATATAGAACTAGCGATAGCTTCACGCTCGTGCCCCTAAATTATCATATTTCACATCTTTTACTTTTTTCAACATCCCCATTTTCTTTGTATAATGGTAATTGAAAATACCCCTAAGCCCGATAGTTACCGAAATCCCAAGGGACAATTTTAAAAAACGAATTACCGGGGCATCACCTTCAGAACATAGGTGCTGTCCAGTTGTGAAGTGCGCCTTTTTGGGTTTAAGAATTTTGCAGATAACTTGGTAATCCTGAAATGGGGGATAATAAACTCCTTTTTTACTTTTATATGTTTATTTGTATATAGACTATCCACTTTTTGTTTTTTAGTGGTTACTACCAAAACCTCTTTTTTCAATTGGTTCATTTCTTCCATAGAGATAGAAGGGGTGTGGCGTTTACTGTAGAAATCCAAAGACCATCGGTATTGTTTGTCTAAAATATAAAGGTCTTCTTTTTCAATAGCTTGCTGATTGACCTTTTTTGCAATGATGCCTCCACTTTGATATTCCAATAAATGTGGATAGAAATAGGTGTTGAGTGAAAAGTTAATCAAAACCATAAGCAAAACCGAAACAGTAAGTATTTTTTGGGTTTTGTGCAGGTAATTTCTTTTAAAAATACTCCACAATAAGATTGTGAAAAAGCAGAAGGCTCCAACTAATGTTAATACTGATGGCGATTCAAAGGTAAAAAAAAGAATGCCGGTCAGAGCGAGGATACCGATAACACATATTCCGTATTGAATGTACAAGAATATCTGAATGATTTTTGTCTTATTTTCTTTTGTAAGTTTGTATAAATATCCTGCGGATAGGACCGATAGCATCGGAAGAATAGGATTTAGGTAGTGGGGCAGTTTAAATTGTGAAAAACTGATGACCAAAAGCGTCAATAAAATGCCACCCAATGTTAGAACTTCAAAATTGATATTGTATCTAAACCTTGTTTTGACCACAGCTTTCGATGTAGAGAATATTCCACTATAAGCTATAATAGCCCATGGAAGGAAAGCCCAAAGCAGGGTGTGGAAAAAGAAAAAATAGTCAGGGTTTTGTTTTGAGAACCCTGTTGATGTTAACCGGTTGAAACTCTGATCCCATAAAATAAAACGGACTCCAGAAATGTTTGAATGTCCTTTAACCACCTTTTCAGGATGCATATCAAATTGGATGTAATAGGCATAAAGGGTAGGGGTGATGGTCAAAATAAATATAAGAAAGCCAATCAGTATTTTGTAATTCCACAACACTTTCCAGTTTTTTGTATAAGCGATATGGAAAAGTATGGCGAATCCGACGATAACAACACCAAACAAACCTTTTGTGGAAAAGGCAATGCCCAAGGCAATGGCAGCGATGATCAGGGGAGTTAATTTATTGGTTCTGATAAAAACATAAAGTTGCCAAGTTGCCAAAATAACGGCTCCGGTAAGCACGGCATCGGTACGCACATCGTGATTGGCTAAAATAATGGCTTGTGAGGATAAAAAGATGAGAGCTCCGTAGTGTGCAAAATTTTTATGGTATAATGCTTCGGTGAGTTTGTAGCAGGAGTAGGCGCCTATAATTGTAAAAATCAAAGCTGGGATGCGGTAAGCCCATTGATTTAATCCGAAGAGTTTATAGGAAAGGGCAGATAACCAAAAATGCATATGGGGCTTGTCTAGATAATCATCAAAGCCTCGCATTAAATGGATATAATCGTTGTTTAAATACATTCGCATGGCCATGACCGCATGTTGTGCAGAATCATTTTCCATTAAAGGGATAAAAGTTCCGCTGATGTAAACCACAGCTAATAATACATAGAGTGTGACATAGAGATATTTACCGGAAAGAAGTATTCTTTGATCTGTCATATGGTTTTAAGTTTGAGTTGGATTTTTTTAAAATGATAATATATCCCCAAACAGGATACTATAGCAGTTATCACAGAAAAAACAACGCCTATGCTCACTGCGGTGGTTTCATCAAGACTGAAAAGTGTTGATGCCTGTAAAAAAAGATATTCCCTGACACCAATCCCGGCAAATGAGAATATGGATAAAACCGATGAAATAAGGAATATCAAGATATAGATGAAAAAGTTTTCCGGGTTGATATGCATGCTTTTCATGATAAAAACAACCGACAAAACCTGTAATAGTTGAATCAGTACGGAGTAAAGCAAGGTATGATAATAGGGTGTTTTTTTCAGTTCAAAAAAAGAGGTCATTACTTTTTCAGAAAGGAAAACGGACAATATCGTAGCGATGATAAAGAAAATCCTGTAGCCTTCTCCTTCTAACGGAAATATTTTAGCCGGAAGAATAGTGATTATTAATAAAATGAACAATAAAATGGCAATCAACCCCACTAAACGATCTAGGAAAACGGTTTTCAGGACTTTTTTGGTTTGCCATTCGAAAGTTGAATTTAAAATGTAGACTTTGTAAGCATCACCGCCAATTCCTCCAGGAATGAAAAAATTATAAAACATGCCCAAGAGGTAAAGTTTTAAGTTGCTCTGTGGTGAGAGTGGCAATTGGTTGTGATGCAGCAGGTAGTTAAGCCTGTATGAGGAAACGATTTGTGAAGTGATAAAACTTAGGATTGCCAGGAGAAGATGTGGGAAGTCCGTTTTGAGGAGTGTCCTGTATATTTCCTTGAAGTCTGTTTTTGTGTAGACTAAATAGAGCAGCAGTAAACTGATTCCTATTTTAATAAGCGAGCTTAATGCTTTTTTTGTTGTTTTCTTCATTTGGAATACTTCTGCTGAATACGGCTCTTACTTTGTACGGTTTTTTCTGTTGTGATTCATAATAGGTCCTCATAAGCAAGTCGGCCAAAATTCCCATAGTGAGAAATTGGATCCCTACTATGGTGAACAACACTCCTAGCATTAATAGAGGTCTGTCACCTATTCGCTGCCCCGATAATTTTACAATCAGTAAATAGCAGTTTATCGACAAACCGGAAGAGAAAAATAAAAGCCCGATATTTCCGAAGAAATACATGGGTTTTTGCAGGTGTTTTCTTTTGAAAATAATGAGAAGGAGGTCGTTGATGACTTTAAAGATACGCTCCAACCCGTATTTTGATTTTCCGAATTGCCTTGGATGATGGCTCACATTTACTTCTTTGATACGAGCCCCGTTCAGGTATGCCATCAAGTTGATAAAACGGTGCATTTCTCCGTACAGGTTCAGTTCTTTTGCTGTTTCGCGAGTGAACACTTTTAAAGCACAACCTTGATCTTTCAAATTTAAATTAGTGGCTTTGCGGATGATGAAATTTGCTATTTTGGAAGGAATGGTTTTTAGAAAATTATCTTTTCGATTTCCCCTGTATCCGGTTACGACGTCCCAATTTCCTCTTTCTGCCGTATCAACCATGTGGATAATATCTGCAGGGTCGTTTTGCAGGTCGCCATCCATTGTGATTATATATTTCCCCGTGGCAAATTCGATACCGGCAGCCAAAGCCAGACTTTGTCCGTAGTTCTTTTTCAGTTCGATTAAAAATAGATGATGGTGCTCTATGTTGCGCAACACTTCCCGTGTATCATCGGTAGAGAAATCATCTACAAAAACGATCTGATAGGAAAGTCCTGCAAGTGCAACGTCTATCCTTTCAACCAATAAATTAATATTTTCTTCCTCATTATATACCGGGATGATAATAGAAAGGTAAAAATCGCTTTGGGTCATAATATTGATTTAGCACCTGTTTGGATACAATTCAAAGCGAAATTATAGGGTAGAAGTAATGTTTAGGTTTTCTTATTGATAATAAATTATTATGGTTTTAGGTAGCCGGGGGGATAACAAAAAGACACTATCCCAAAAAGTGTGTAAGTAAAAATATCGAGGGTTGGATTCTTAATTAGATTCTGACCCTTTTTTCATAGATTGTGAGGAACTGATTTA
>NZ_JAPFGA010000033.1 GCF_026241135.1 Galbibacter kalidii | reverse complement strand
TGTTCGGCATCCCGAAGGGCTCGGCCTTGCAAATGCGGTTGGCGTGTGGCTACCTTTGCCAATGGTTTGGGATGCATTGCTAACAATTGGCAAAATTTGAAAATGTTTGGTTGGAATTGATGACAAAGAGTAGAATTGGAATGAAAGAAAAGAAACATTATGAAGTATAATAGAAATGTAGAAGTCTAATCTTCGTGGCAAAACAAATCAAACGTAAAGTTGAAAGTTTGTACGATGTATGAATTAAAAATTGATAACGCTATCGAGAGCTGTATCGGCTTCTTTGTGTATAAAATTGGCCTGATAATTCAGAGTAGTCTTTAGATCACTGTGTCGATAGAGCTTCTGCAACATTAATGGATGTATAGCGTCTCCCGCAATATTCCCAAACGAATGTCTGGCAATATGCATTGTGATTTTTTTTCGGATACCTGCTTTTAAGGCGATTTGTTTTAAATTACCATTGATCTTTCTGGCAGCTGTTTTGATTTTGTTATACACATCCTTGGCATCGGACAAGTTTGCTTTTCTCATCTCGGGGAATATGAAATCATCATCGTGGAATCGAACCGCCACATATTCCTCTAAAATTTTGGCTGCTTTGCTAGGGATTTTTAGAGAGAGTAATTTCTTGTTTTTACCCATTCTATAATGCAACCGGCCATCATATATTTGTGACCATCGGGTAAATAGTACATCTGAAATCCGCATACCGGCGAAATAAAAGCTATACAACCAAATGTTTAAAGAGTGCCTCTCTACAGAGGAGAGATTCTCAATGGTTTCGAGGGCTTTTATTTCTTGCTGATTCAGCCCTGTTTTTTCGGCTTGTAAAGCTTCTAAGTGTTCTTTTGCATAGTCAAAGAAGGAGAGACTGGAAGTTGGTTTGTAAATCTCTTTTTTTATTTGATGAGCGGAATACACTTTGTCATTAGTTTGGAGATTAATAAGTCCTTTTTTGGCTTCTGTTAACTTCGATGTCAGAAGAGTATTTATGTTTTCTGAATTAGGATGGGATTTTTTGACTTCCTTGTTTATATCATCCCAATCTTACATGTCAATATAATGCCCGATAAGTTTATAGCTGGAACGTCTGTTTAGGGTAATTCTAATGGCAAGGGGGTATTGTCCAACAGCGTTGGGGTTTTTCCGTAAGACTATTTTTGCGCTTGCTGACATAGTTGACCTGCTTTTCCTACGAAAGTCAAATCAGGTACAACATTTGAGTAGCCCCAAAAAATTCACCTTAAAGATACGAAATTCCCCGTATTTTCAGGTACAACAATAGGTACAACAAATGTTGATTTCACCTGATATTCAATGACTTTAAAGAAAATTAACAAAACACATAAGTCATTGTAAATGAGCTTATTTTATTTGTTTTGGTCAAAAATAAACTCTTCTTGCTATTAATACGAAATGAACTAATTTGACGCTATTTTTTAACATAAACACATCAGAATTTCAATGATAATCCCAATCCATATTCTCTTCCATTATAAAAAGGCATAACAATTCCAGTTGTTTTTTCCTTGTCTTTGAAAATTGTTTTCTTAATTAATGGATGAATCCAATAAGCAATTTTGGTGCTTAAAATTCCGATCCCCGCACCTGTGGCAACATCGGTAAGCCAATGCTTTTCGTTGTATATTCTAAAAAGACCGGTGCCAGCAGCGACCACATAACCGGTAATGCCATACCAAACCGATACATCTTTATATTCTTGATATAAAAATTCGGCACCCATAAAAGCCGTAGCCGTATGCCCCGAAGGAAACGAGTTTGTGGAGGAGCCATCTGGTCTGGTAACATTTGTGGTTTTTTTTAGGATGTTTACAGAGCCACCCATAATAATATATGCCGTTGCCAAAACGATGGTTCGATCTTTAAAATTATTTTTTCCTTGTATGCCCATCGCATTTAATGCATATACAGATAAAAACGGACTGTACTGAGAAAAATCGTCGATGTTTAATTTCCTATCATCATACCCTCTAAAATCATTTTTTGCACTGGTATTAATATCTTTTAAAGTAGAGCTTGTAAGACCAACAACTCCATATCCGATTAAAGCAGTTGGAATTATGAGTGATTTGTATTTAATATTTTTCCTGTTTTTTGTCGAGTCAATTGAAACGTTTTGCTCTTGAACCTTTATATTTATTGAGTCCATTGAAGTGTTTTGTCCGTTAACCTTTAAAACGGATAATAATAGAAAAAGCACAATTATTGTTTTATTCATTTTAGTTTTATTTAAAGTAGTAACTTTATTACCAACCTGTCAATCCAATAAAGGATAGACCAGGCAGTGACTTGATTAGTTGCTATTAACCAATCAAAGGGTAATTTTCATACATACATTTTACGTAGTAGATCTAAAACATTTGAAATACCGAACCTATATCGGTTTTAAAGACATACTTTTCCAGCTCATTGCTATTTTTTAAGAATTATATTTTCTGTGAGATTTAATTTGTATAACCATAATCTTAGAAAGTAAGGTGTGTTCTTGCTTGGATTTGTTCTTTACCCAACACTGCTCAAAAAATTCCAAATAAAAGTTTCCTCCAGATATTGTTTCACAGATAGGGGCTTTCGACCCAATAGTTTTTCCATTTGTAAACCGTCACTTTCCAATTCCCCCTGTCTTGTAGCTGCGGAGAACCCACCAATCATTTTAGCACATCTTTTAGACATTCCTTGGTCAATTACAGTATTAAAAAATGCATCTAAACTAGGGCTTAAATAGGTGATGTTTTTACCTGTGATTTGAGAAATATACTCTGCAATTTCTGAAAACGAATAACTATCTCCGGATACACTATACGTCTTATTTTTATGCCCCGTTGAGATTAAAACCTTGGCTGCCGTTTCCGCCATTTCACTTCGTAGTGCAAATCCTATTTTCCCATTACCGGCTGGCAGGTAAATACCATTTTTAAAAATGTTCTCACCCAAAAATGAAGGCAATATGTCCATATATAACCCATTTCGCAATATGGTATAACTCATACCACTTGCTTTAATGGCATTTTCTGTTGCTAAATGGGAACTTAGTATAAACTCAATAAGGGAAAAATTAACTTCTTTATGCTCCTGGCTTGTGTAAAGAATATCCTTAATTCCAGATTCTACAGCCGCATTCACAACTTTAATATGCTGCTCACTACGGTTTTCCAGTTCGTCACTTGAAACAAAAAGTAGTTTGTCAATACCAGAAAAGGCCTTCAACATTGAACTGTAGTTGTTATAATCTCCGAATACAATATTTACATTCAAAGACTTTAATTTCTCTACCTTAGTATTATCCTTGGCCATTGCATAAATCAAACTTTCATTCACCCCATTTTTGATCAATGATTCAATAACGGCATACCCATAATGACCAGTAGCTCCCGTTACTATTATTTTATCTTTTTTTGTCATTTGTCCATTCACTTTTTAATCAGCTAAGATTCGTCATAATCTTCATCGTCGCCATCATCACCATCATCACGATGTTCTATGGTATTTTTAAATCTATAGGTAAACGTAAGGTTGATTTGACGCTCAAAGTATTGGTATTCAGATTTAGAGAGGAAACTTGTATTATAGGCTTCTCGGCGACTAACTCTTGAGTTGAATAGATCGGAAACATTAAGGTTTATTGCTCCTCTGCCATTAAATAATTCTTTATTTACCGATACATTTGCCACAAAAATATCGCGTCTTGTGGTGTTGGCTTCTTTAAAGGGAGCATCATATTGAATGCCTATTTGCAAATCGATATCCTCGGGCAAGGTAATCTTTGGCGATAATCGCGCAAACCAACTGGATGAAGTGGTATTTAGTGATTGCCTCTGCGTAATAAGGTCACTGTTGTCATTGGAATCTGGAATAGTATTGTCAAAGCTGGCGTTTTGCTCAAAACGATACCAGTTTAAAGTACCATTGACCCGTAACCAATTTGCTGGGCTGTAAATGGATGATACTTCAATACCATATCTGTTTTCCGTACCTACATTTAATGGTCTGGTAATCAATATGGGGATGTTTTCTTCATTTACCATACCTGAATTGGTAGTTATGAGTTGAACAATATCTTCGGAATATTGATAATACCCTATGGTTTCCAACGATACTTGATCCCAGTTTTTAGCATACCCTAACTCAAAAGAATTTGTAAAAACAGGGTCTAAATCCGGGTTTCCTGAAAGAAGGCTCAAATCGTTGGAATAGCCTGAAAATGGATTTAATTCACGAAAGCTAGGGCGACTTATACGTCGGCCATAGCTCGTTTTGAGTCCACTGGTTTCAGTAAGTTGATAGCCCAGATGGAATGAAGGAAACAGGTTGCTGTAGTTTTTACCAAAGCTTACATCGGCCGTAAATTGCGTAACATCGATATTGGTAATTTCCAAGCGCAGACCGGCAAGTATAGTAAACTTATCAAAGGTATTGGCGTATTGCGAATACGCGGCGTAAATATCTTCGCCATAATCCATTCGATTGCTTAAGTTGGTGTCAAGTTCCCATATACTGGTGCTGGTATTAAAATTTTCAACTATTGAATTGAATTTTATGGTACGCATGGTACTGCGGTAGCCTGTTTCAAAACTACCGGTTTCAGAAAACGGAAACACATAATCCGCTTGTATCAATAAATTGCGTTGGCGTTCTTCGGTTGCGGTGCGGTCTTGGGCATCCTCAAAATTTCCAAAGCTATAGGTATCGTTAAAGATTGCCGATTCTATTTCTGTATTGCTGTCATACTTGGCTTCAACAATCAACAAATGTTCTTCATCTTCATCAAAAATGGATTTATAAGTCAGTGTGTACTCGTCACTGGCATCTTCTTCCAATTCCCTCTCGTCACGTAATCTTGTACTTATCAAAGTTCTATCAACATCAAAGGTGTTAAAAGTGGAAAGCCCGTTGTTGTCATTATCTTCATTGGCATATAAGCCCATAAAAGTGAGTGTGTGTTTTTCGTTAAAATAGTAATCGACCCCTAGAGCTAATGTATATTCCGATCCGCCACGGGTGATGTCCTGACTTTGGGTTAAAAATCCTGTTGCTGTGCCTGTGGTTTCGTCTAAAAATGTCGTGTTTGCTGATTCGTTACCTGGGCGTTTTGAATCTTCGAAATTGACGTTTGCAAAAACGTTGAATTTATTTGTCCGGTAGTTTAAGTTACCTCCAATACCGAAGGTTTCGGGTACTCCCATAACTGCCTGAACCGAACCGTTAAACCCTAGATTCCTTCCTTTTTTAAGAATGATATTGATAATCCCTGAAGCACCTTCGGCATCATACCGTGCGGATGGGTTGGTTATAATTTCGATACTCTCCACAGCATTGGAAGATAGGCGTTCTAACCCTTGGGCGTCACTAATGCCCACTAATCCAGATGGTTTGCCATTTACCAAAATACGTACATTGCTATTACCTCTAAGGGTAATAGCACCATCTACTGAAACCGAAACTGAAGGCACATTATTTAAAGCTTGAAGTACATTTGTGCTTTGCGCTGTCAAGTCTTGACCAATGTTATAGATCTTTTTGTCAAGTTTGTTTTCAAATAGACCTTTCTCGCCCTTTATAATAACTTCACTTAGCGATTGCGTATCTTCCGAAAGATAGAGTATCCCCAAATCCAGATCCTCCTCAATCCTTTTATTATCCAGAGAAAATGGTTTGAAGCCCATAAACTCAATTTTTATTGTGTACGTTCCTTTCTCCACTTCAATCGAGAAGTTCCCATTTTCGTCTGTGATTCCCCCGTATTTTGGGTTTGGCTGTCCTGTTTCTGTAAAGGAAACAGTGGCGTACTCTAATGGCGTATTGGTTTCCTTTTGCAGTATTTTTCCTGTTACTATAATTTTAGCATTGCTGTACATCAATGATGTGGTTAAAAAAAGCAAGAGTGTTATTGTCCTAATCATTATTTATGATATTTTGTGTGTTGTTCTTTTCCTCATGGTATGCCGTAATCAGTATGACCGACTCAAAATTTTTCTCCATATCCTTTGTTTTTTAAGTAATCTTTCCCAATAGACATTAAAATTTGTAGGTTAAACCTATTGTAGGGGTGTTTTCAATAAAGCCTGAAGAAATTACTAGCTTCTTTTCCCCATCATACTTTTGGGTGAACAAATAACTCATCCCAACACCTATCGCAGCACCCGCTAGCACATCCACGCCATCGTGCTTGTTTGCTTCAATCCTTGTATATCCAACATATCCTGCCAAGAGGTAGGCAGGAATGCCATATTCCCAACCGTATCTTTTCTGCACAAATGCAGCACTAGCAAATGCAACAGAAGTATGACCAGATGGAAAACTATTGTTGTTTTCACCATTCGGCCGCTCTTTGTTTATGACTAGTTTTAAACCATACGTTAATGCAATAGTGCCAGCTAGGGCTTTGGAAAATTGATAAGTTCCTTTTTGACCATCTTTCCAAATGAATGTAGAACCCAAAGCCAAAGCTGGCATTGCACCAAGCAAAACATCTCCTGCAATCTTATGGGTCTTTTGAGGTGAAGTCAGCGGCTCCACCTGCCCATACGTTACTGACGAACTCAAAAATAAAAGCGCAACCAGAGCTCTAGAACCGTACATACTTCCCTGTAAAATTTTGATGTTACCCATACGTCTCAAGCTGAAGTGTTTAGATTTGGATATAGCGTATTTTTAACAAATACTATCAATGCATCGATTTCTACCTCATTGATGTTTACGGCGACACTACCCTCGTTGTAAGGCTTGTATTTTTCTGTATCCGTAACTGAGAATAAACCAATGGTAGGGGTAAGGGACGAGCTGGCCAGATGCATTACTCCGCTATCGGCTCCAATGAAAACATCTGTATTTGCAATCATGGCCGCCAATTCCCTTACATCGTTGGAATACAAAGCAGGGGCTCTGAAACCAATCTTAGAGATATTTTCTTTTGGAAGTACTTCAATAATGTTTACCTCTGGAAATGCTTTCTGTAGATGTTCATATAGATTAAGCCACCATGTTTCTGTATAGGATTTGGTATCAGTAGTATGTGTGTATAAGCAAATGGTCGGTTGTGCGTTTTGGACGATGTCATATACCAAACTGCCGCCATGTATCAGTTCATCATTCGCAAGTCTCAAGTCCAAGCTGGCCGGCATCGCATCATTTGCCTTAACCCCTATAGTGGGCAAAAACTCCCTCAAGGAATAGATCACTTGCTTAGCAATATGTCTTTCTTTTTTATCCGTACCCCTATCACCTACAAACTTGAAGCTTGCATTGGAAATGCTAGTAAATAATCTTCCAGAACAAGATTCCATCACGGCATTTATGGCCAGATCATATTTCTTGCTTCTAAACCCTACAAATGTTCTTATGTACTTTATGGGATTTTTGAAGGGATTCCGCGGAAGTTCAATAACTTGGTCAACGTTATCATAATTTTGATATAGTTGGATTGCACAGGATTGGTTTACCAGCAGATCGATCTCGCTATTCGGGAATGTGGATTCCAACTTCTGGACCAAAGGTGAAAGCAACAGTAAGTTTCCTAATCTATGATTCGGTCTGCAAATTAGGATCCTTTCGATAGCATCATTAGTACTGACCGTTTTACCTATCTTGTTTTTAAAACTACCGGTAAGATGCCTAAATGCTTTCCTCGTTATAGCATTGATGAATTTTTTCGGGTTCATTTATAAAATTTTTGTGTTGAGCTTTCTAAGAGTTCATCGGATTCCCACGCATTTTCTATCTGCGGGAAATGGATGGAAAAATAGAGGTGGTTCGGGGTGCGTATTCAAAATTTATTGGTGTAAATAAATTTTGTTCATTCAATCATCAATAGTTCCAAATACGCATTTGTGTCCCTTAAAACCACCTTTTTATCCTACTGCTAATCAATCGTATATGATGTCGTATCAAATTCACTTAGCCTAAAAAAGCCCAATACTTCCTCGTTGGAATCATTGACATTGGTACAGTTTCCCTTTAACTGTACCGGGGTAGTTGGAAAAGGCCCGGCTTCATCACTTCCAGATTGTTGGATCAATATGTTCAAATAGTCATAATATCGTTGTGAAATACCATACACATTAATACCTACAGTTGCTCCAGCAACATAGTTTTCATTATCGTTCTCAATAAAATTTTCATTGCCATCTGTAAATTCATCGCTAATAACTGCAAGGGACGGCAGTGGTAAATTAGACGGAGTAAATTCGCCTAAATAATAATTTCCAACATCTCCGGGGTCGTCAAAAAATACTTGAAGCTGAATTTCTGTGTCATCACCAGAACCTTCAATGCTTTGCTCAATTCGATTAATAATAGGTGCTGCAATTAAGGTTTCGGTTGCTGTGTAGGAGTTGCCGTTGTAAAGAATTTCCAAAGTGTACGATGCGTTTAATTCCGGAACAAAATCGGTTGCTGTGTAACTACCATTATTCTGGTCGGCAAACACAAATAGTGACCCGTCGTTTTCTTTGGTTACTGTTACTGAAGCACCCGTAACAGGGACATCTGGATTGTTATCAAAAAAAGCGGTCGATTCTCTTAGATGAATGGTTTGTGTTTCTCCCAAAGTACCTTTTTGCCAGTTAATAGACGCATCAACCACCAATCGTGCGCCACCGTTTGGGACATTAACATCTATGACATCGGTACACGAGTTTAATAATCCTATTATTATAAGGAGTACCCCTAATTTGTTATATATATTTATATTTTTCATTGTTTTAAAATTTAAAGTTGTATGTTACTGAAGGAACAATACCAAATATGGCAGTACGAGTGGCTTCAGTTACGCCTGTCTCTTGATTTTGACCAAAAGAAATAGAGGCTGCATTTTTTCGGTTATAAGCGTTGTATATGCCAAATACCCATTCGCCTTGCCATTTTCTATTTTTATTTTTTCGAGGTGTTAAGGTTGCAGAAAGGTCTAGTCTGTGGTAGGCCGGCAATCGGTCTGCATTCCTTTCAGAATAAGTCGCTACGGATAATCCGTTGTATATAAACTGTCCGTCAGGATAGGTAACAGGTCGTCCTGTTTGGAATACCATATTAGCCCCAAATCGCCATTTTTCGTTGAGTTTGTAACTTCCAGTAAACGAAAAGTCGTGGGTTCTGTCCCAGTTAGAGTTATACCATTTCCCGTCGTTAATACCTAATCCGCCTGCTGCTCCGCCGGGTGTGCGCTGTTGCGATTTTGACCACGTATATGACAGCCAACCTGTAAAATCGCCTTTGTTTTTTCGCAATAAAAATTCTAATCCATATGCACGGGCTTCACCAGTTAAAATTTCGGTTTCTATGGTGTTTTGTGCTATAAGTTCTGCGCCATTGATATAATCTACCCTATTGTCGATAGTTTTGTAATAGGTTTCGGCTTCAATAGAAAACATATTTTCCTTGAAATTTCTGAAGTAGCCTACAGCATATTGGTCTGCAATTTGTGGTTCAATAAATTTTCCGCTAGGTGCCCAAACATCTAATGGCGTGGCTGATGTGGTGTTGGAAATTAAATGCAGGTATTGGGCCATTCGGTTATAACTTGCCTTAAAGGAAGACTTCTCGTTAAGCTGATATGAAAGTGCAAACCGAGGTTCTAAATTATTGAAGGTAGCTATGCTTTTTTCCTTACCGTAATTGGTACTGGAAATAGGGTCGGCACGCTCATAAATGCCTAATTCTTCGTTGTAAACTACGGGTAAATTATTGGCGTAATTGTTCAAGGTTTGCTCTCCTAGTCGATTAAAGTAACTAAAGCGCAAGCCATATTGAGCGGTGAGCTTATCAGAAATTTTATGTTCCAAACTTGCATATATTCCAGCTTCTAAAGCAAATTTGTTGTCTAATTTCTCTGGATTAACACCCGAAGTTGCATCTAAAGGATTGAGTCTCCCTGGATTAAAGTTGTAATAAATACTATTTACTCCAAAATCAAATTTTAATTTATCGCTTGCATAATACCCCAAGTCATAGCGCATATTATAATTGCTGATATCTGAGGTCCAATCAAGTCCTTCAATAGGAATTTCCAGGTTGTAATTATATCGACTGTATATTAAAGATACATTGGAGAATAACTTGTTATTAAAAATATGATTCCATCGCAGGTTTCCAGAAAGGTTTCCGTATGAATTAGTGAAAAGTCCTCCTAGGTTAAAGTTATCATTGCCTAAATAACCAGATAGATATAGTTTATTCTTCCCATCAATTTCATAATTTGTTTTCAGATTCAAATCGTAAAATCCAGCTCTGCTGTTTTCGTCAGCCAGAGCTAAAAATATATTTACATAAGAAGCTCTACCAGCCACTAGAAACGAACCTTTGTCTTTAAACATTGGCCCTTCCGCTGCCAAACGACTGGAAATAGCACCAATACCGCCAGTGAGTTCAAATTCTTTACTATTTCCGTCTTTTTGACGTATATCCAGTACCGAAGAAGCTCGCCCTCCAAAACGTGCGGGAATGCCTCCTTTATAAAGTTTAACATCCTTAATGGCATCAACATTAAATACTGAGAAGAAACCAAACAAATGGGAGGCGTTGTAAATAATTGCTTCATCCAAAAGAATTAGGTTTTGGTCTTCTGCACCACCGCGCACATTGAAGCCCGATGCACCTTCACCGGCGTTGGTAACACCTGGCAGCAATTGAATGGACTTGATCACATCTACCTCACCCAAAACAACAGGCATCTTTTTGATATCCTTAGTTGAGAGTTTTGCCACACTCATTTGTGGTGTGCGAAGGTCAACTTTCTTTGATTCTTCAGCTGTGATGACTACTTCATCTAATTGAGCGGCATCCTCTTTGATCTCAATGTTGAGGTTTTGATCAGAGCTAAGGTTTATAGCCCTTTCAAAAGTTGTAAATCCTAAATAGGAAATGGTTAAGGTATAATTACCTTCAGGCGCTGTGATAGAATAAAAACCATATTCGTTGGTCGTGCTTCCAATGGAAGTACCTTTTAAAAGGACAGTTGTCCCCAAGAGTGTTTCACCGTTGGCCACATCCTTCACTACACCACTAATTGTATATTTTGTTTGTGCAAAAAAGAATACTGGACACAACATCATCACCACAAATAAGGCCTGCCTTTTTCTTGACCTAAAGGGTTTTAATTGCTTTTTTTTTGTCATAATTACTAGAAATTTGAGATTAAGGTTTTCATTCAACCGGGGTAAAATTAGACTTACCTCCATAGAGATTAAAATGAAGTAGGTTTCAAATCCGCTTTCAGTACCTGTTTGTTATCAGAATGATTTTAACGTCCTGATTATTAGGTTTTTAAACTCTATTGATTGTGTAGTTTCAAAGGTTCTAAATGCGCTTCTCGCACTTAAAAAGCCGCCAACTGTAGAATTTGTGGCTTTTTTTTCGTTTTTAGAGTCGTGAGGATTTGTCTGTTTAAGTTTGAGCTGAAAAGTCATGGTAATCCAAAAACCCGCTGCAGATTGGGCAATACTATTTGAGGCTATCAATTCCAAATAGCCGTCAGAAATACTGCCATAATATCAATATTTGGCAATTGTATTTAAGGAAATAATCCGATATTCATCAGAAAGTGGAGGCTTCTTTAATTACTAAGAGGTATTCTGAAAGCGGATTTGGAACGTAATTCTTCTATGAAGAATAAAGAGAAAAGGTAATGCCTAAACTACTGAAGGTAATGCCTTTTTAAACTCACTGGGGGTAACCCCGTATATTTTTTTAAAGGTAGTGTTGAAAGAGGATTTGGATTTGAAACCAACTTCGTTGGCAATGCCCATAATAGAATAATTCTTGAACTTGTCATCCTTGAGACATTCTACAAATTCTTCAGCCCTGTACTTGTTCATGTAGTCCTGAAAATTGGATTTTAAGTACACATTCAAGACTTCAGATAAGTACTGTCTTGGAATACCCATCTTTTGAGCTACTTGGTTAACCGTTATATTGCTATTAGTATAAAGCTTCTCTTTATCCATGAGCCTTAAAAACTCCCTTTTATATACCTCTGCTTTGGATTTACTAAGACTTGAAGTTTTATAAGCCTTTGTATCAGCCTTTGGTAGTATAGATTTTGGTGATACAACAAGCTTAAATAAAATAATGTAGAGAAGTATTGCTGATAATCCAATAATTCCATAGGTTTCTATGAAGGAGAAATAATCATGACTTTTTGTTATAATAAATGAAATTTCGTCTATTAAGTTCAATAAAGCATAAGGCATTATAAATAACAGCATCCATCTTTCCTTTTTGTTTTTAATGATATCATAGATGGTAAAACCTAAATAAACTAATAGCGTTACGCCTATCAGAATTTCTCCTATTATTAACCATATGTTATTAACTAAGCTATTAACGTCTTCTACGATTTGAAGCGTAATAAAAAACAAATACGGAATAAAATAAAGAAGATCTCTAAGTTGAAATTTATTTTGTTTAGAATTGTGATACTTTATAAGTAAAAAGAACAGTGTAATGATTAATGGAGATTGGAAAAAATACCAATTAGCATTAGAAAAAAGCAGGTTAAAATCATCATCTCCGACAATGTTCAAAAGCAATGCAATAATTGACCCTAGAAGCAGGAAGAAATTTACCCGCTTGTAACTTTCTTGTTTAACGAACAGAACACTTAAAAGAAACAAGCCCTGAATAAGGGCGATTATTTGAATTATTTCTAACATAAATAACGGAACACTTTCTCTGAATTGGCTAAAATAATTCAAAAAAAAACTAAAATCGATTAAAAATTATAGAGGTCAGTAGTTAGTTACTTATCAATTTCGATTGATATACAACATCACTATTGACCATTTTGGTAATAAGGTTATTAAATATTGTTTCCTT
>NZ_JAPFGA010000032.1 GCF_026241135.1 Galbibacter kalidii | reverse complement strand
TAAATCGTAATAGGTCTAGTGATAATTCCAATGCAAGTATTTTTTTTGCAAAGATCGAACTTTACTTCAATTCTCACACAACTTTTAGGAATGATCCATTTTAATAGCCTTCTCTAAAATCCCTATTCAATTCATAAGTCAGGAAGTAGTAAAAGAAAGTGGCTTTCATAGGTTTCGATAATTCCCGGTCCCCGGAGAATATCAAACTCTTTCAACATTCAACTCCCCTCCTCTTCCGTAAGAAATTTACCAGCAGTTTCCGATACTAATCTTAGGATATTATTCAGCATCGGACTGTTATCATTTTTCCGCCATGTTACATAAAGATTCACTTCATAGGGTAGTGTAATAAAACGTACATTAGGTAAGGCGCTATAAGAATAGGAGAACGGAAGAATCGTTACCCCAAGACCTTGAGAAACGAGTCCGAGTCCCATGCCTCCAAAATCTGTTTCTATATATACGTTGGGATCAAATTCATAATCTTCGAACATTTGGCGAAGGCTCGACGCATAAAAAGTGGCTTGTCCTAAATTTGACAGAATAAATTTTTCCTCCTTTAAATCTTGTAAGCCTTTAAAATTATCCTCATTAAGATGATGGTTCATCGGCACAGCAAGTGCAAAGGTTTCTGAATACAGGCAAGTCGATTGTAAGGCAGGGTTTACAGCCGGATCGCGCCTAAAAGCCATATCCATTTGATAGTTGAGCAGCAATTGCTCAAAACTTATATCGGTAGGTTCTATCAGTTCCATCTTTAAATCCGGTAAGGCTTGAGATATCCCGGTAATCAATTTGGGCATAAAACTATAATCCGGGATAACCCATCCTGATAAAACCGGAAGCCCCTTCATGAATCTTCCTTGCCTGCATATGTACCCTGTTTATTTCATCCAACATGGGATGCCATCGGTCTCTTAAAAACATACCGGCTTCGGTAAGCTTTACTGTACGCTTACTTCTCTCAAACAACTGTACACCCAGCTCAGCTTCCAAGGCTTTTATTTGTCTGCTGAGGGCTGACTGTGTAATAAACATCCGCTCTGATGTTTTCCAGAAGTGAAGTTCTTCTGACAAGGCTAAAAAGTATTTTATCTGTTGAAGCTCCATTCGTATTGATTCAATTCTTGCATTAGTTAATCCAATATTAGCATTTTTATTTCAATACCCCGGTCGTTCCTTTGCGGTATTGAATGTTTAACGGATTTTAAACAGCAAAGATATGGTACAATTTCGAAAATACATATGGGAAATAATAGGCTGGATAGGTTCAGTCTTTGCGCTTTTGGCTTTCAGTCTGAACAGTTTTGACATCATTAGTAGTCAGTCCATGATGTATCTGGGAATGTATAGTCTCGGCTGTCTTTTAATGGGCATATATGGGTTTTCAAAAAAAGCACATGCGAGCTGGGTGCTTAATGTGATTTTCCTCTTAATGGGGGTAATCGTACTCATACGGGTGTATGTAATGCAAGTATGATGCACTTTATTTTACATAAGATCTTAGACGTAAGGTCAATTTATAACGCATGAAGGCGGGGACATGGCAAAACCCGTAAAAGACAATAAAAAGTTTTGCTATCCCGAAATCTTGCCTGTCGATAGGTAGGTTTAGGGAGTGAAAAATGTATTTTAGTAATCATATAACAAGTTGTACAACATATAGATTGGCTATGCTTAATGCAGCCTAAAGTATTGAATTTTAGTATTTTGTCATTTAATAAAGTTTCGTGCGGGTGGACAGTAGCAAGTGTGACCATAATGATCTGCTAAACCAAATTGAATAATGACTGCCGGTAAACAATAATTTGAAACCTCTAACCTACATAGGTCAAATTCTCAAACTATTATTTATTATCTTTTCATTCGTAAAACTAAACTGCGTTTAGCAGGTCATTACAGCCAATTAAATCATATGAAAAAAAATACCACACACTTTAAGATATTTTGTCTATTATTTTTAGCTGCATTTTCTGCCCAAGGTTCCTCATTGGTTCACAACCCCCAAAACGGTGATGGCATTGAAGAAGAAAAATTTGTGACAATCGGAGGAATTGAACAATGGATCACTATTAAGGGGCATGACAAAAACAATCCAGTAATATTATATATCCATGGTGGACCAGGGAGTCCAATGAGCCCCTATGCGGATACTATATTTCACGATTGGAAGAAAGATTTTACGATCGTTAACTGGGACCAAAGAGGCTCAGGAAAAACGTATGGCAAAAATACACCTGACAAGCTTGATGCTGATTTCTTAAAGTCGAATCCCCTCCGTTTGGAACAGATGATTGAAGATGGAGTTGAGGTGGCCGGATATTTGATTGATTATCTTGATCAGGAAAAGATTATTCTTATGGGAGAATCTTGGGGGTCAATTTTAGCTGTAAAAATGTTGGGGGAAAATTCGGAACTGTTTCGATGCTATATAGGCAATTCCCAAATCGTAAATCCGTCTGAAGATTTAAAATTTGCCTATCAAAAAATCAAGGAAATTGCAACACGGGAAAATGACCAGGAGTCATTGAAACAGCTCACAGAAATTGGAAAACCACCCTACGACAATGGAATGACTGCCGGCAGGTTATTTCGAATCATAAAAAAATATGAACGAAAATATTCCAGTCCTGTTCCGCAGAATTGGTGGAATCCTTCTCCAGATTACGACAATAAAACAGATGCAAAAAACAGGTTTGAAGGAGATGACTATTCTTTCTTCAGTTTTATCGGAGACCAAAACCTTGGGATAGTCGGGATGAGCAAGAAAATAAACCTGTGGGAAAGCAGCACCCATTTGAAAGCTCCCGTTCACATTTTTCAGGGAGAGCATGATATTTTAAGTCCGTTTGAGATTTCAAAAGCTTACTTTGATGCCTTGCAACAACCTTTAAAAACATATTCTTTTGTGAAAGGAGCTGGGCATGGAACTCATCCAAACATTTTAGCGGAACAATATAAATTCCTAATGGAAAACTATAAAAACTGACTGTAACAATGCTATACGTAATTGCTTGTTCTTGCCTCTTTTGAAAATTGCTGACGCCAGTTCGCTGCGCTCGTGTCCTGCGAAATTTTCAGCTCGGTATTTACTTGCAAAGCTAAGTGCTAATCCACACAACTACCCTAGCCGAACCGTTGGTAAACATATAAGAAACAATCACAAATGAAAAAACTTTACTTGTTATTTCACCAATTATGCTAACAATACATTATTTGTAAACCGTATAAAGCAAATGAACCCCACAAACCTCAACATAAAAGCAGAAGTAAAAGAAAATGAAACGCACAGGACAATTTTTGGGACAGGGCTGAATTTATAAATTTTGGCTATCTTCATACCAACAAACCTTAAATTAAAATAATGAACTTAAAGAAGAACTTACTTACAATTCTGTTTTTGACAATCTTTTCAGTCGGAATTGCCCAAGATTACAAAAAAGAAATTGAATCGGAATTTACCGAGTACTTAAATTCAATTGTGAATATGGAATTTGAGAAATCTATGGAATTTATCACCCCTGAATTTTTTGAGATTATTCCTAAATCGCAAATGATAAATTTAATGGAACAAACCTTCAATAACCCATCAATGGAATTTGAATTAAAGAACCCCAAGATTTTAAAAATTAATGATGCTCAAAAAATAGAAAACAAATATTATGCATTATTGACATATTCAAATCAAATGAATATGAAAATCAATAGTGAAGAAGAGGAAACTGAAGATGAAAAGAAAATGAGAATAAATATGACAAAACTCTCATTTGAACAAACCTTTGGTTCTGACAATGTAAAATATAATGAAGAAACAGGTTTTTTTGAAATTCAATCTCAAAAGGACGTTTATGGAATATCGGAAAACGGACAAACTGATTGGAAATTTTTAGTAATTGAGAAAAAACAAAAAGTGATTTTAGAAAAAATATTACCTAAAGAACTGATTGAAAAAATATAAAAACCACAGCCAATAACTAAGCGTTCATGTGGCCGATACCGGTCAAACATGAACGCCATGTTGACTAAGCTGGGTCTGTTTTTCTCATATAGGAAACCGAAAGATATAGCTTATTTTGAGGAAAGGGGAAATACCTATGAATGATTGGGGAGGTTTTAATTTACATTTATGAAATAAAAGTAACATCATATTTGTAAAGAAATATACCTGTTGCAAAAACAAAACTGCAATAAACAGAATTTTCAAAATGTATATCATTGACCTTCAATATGTTAAATTAACATCTTGAAACGTATAAAAAACAACAAATTAAATTACAGTTTGCGAAAATTCATTTTTGAAAAAAGAAAGTATGGATTCGAATTGCTGGTGGATTTACATAGGTTCGAAGACAATCCAAATGTTTTTTTTGATCCGGCACCGCACGCAACAGATTTTTTTGAGATCTTGATTTTTGAAAAAGGGGAAAAACCCCCCTTGAAGATTTATAATAAACAAGTAACTTTAATATATTATTGAAACCTTTCGATTTTTCAGTATTAAAAATATTTACAATTGTAGGTTTGGGGGAACCTTAAAAGTCTGCTCGAAATTCGTTTCGGCAGACTTTTTCATATGTATAAAAGGAAAACTTTCACTTGTTTATCCATAGCCCCCTTATAACCTTTAAATTATACAAATACAAGATTAATAAAAACAAAACAGCAATCAAGGGTAAAACACTGATATTCAATTATTCAATAGGGTAAAAGACCATTATAACACTTCTACAGGTTTCAGTAATTTACTTCTCCAATTTTTTAGTTTCTTTGGAGAAGAGGGGAATATACAGCAATACCAAACACATAATAGAAAGTGAAGTCGGTTTATAGGTTGAGACATAACAAATCAAAAAGTGTTGTTATTCCGAAATCTTGCCTGCCGACAGGTAGGTTTAAGGGATAAAAATGTATTTTACTAATCATATAACGAGTTGGCATTTATTATGACCCTACATAACTATTAATTATTAAGGATGAAAATTAAATTAATTATTCATTTTGTTGTTGGCAATAGCTTGTTCAAATGCCAGCAATGGTAACCGTTGCACAATCTTATGATTTATGAAATATTTCCCCCATAGCCTTCTTTTAGGGCGGTATTTTTGACTGATCAATTGCACTTTAAGAAAAGGGGGTAAAACCAATCTTATGAACTCATACAAGAACATTTTTATGATAAAAGTGTAGTGTCTTGTCCTACTCTACTTTTGACACATTTTTCTATGAATTTCAGGTGCTTTTTCGGATTGTAGGCAATAGCGGAGAGCTGCATACATTTATTAACCTGTTTGACACCAATAGTGTTTTCAACCGGCAATGGAAGTTCTGTTCCGGTATACGATCAATCAACCGGACTGGTTGAACAGTTTTTGGTACGCTCTTTTTCCTTGCACACTTCAATCTATATACCCTATGAAAACATAATGTCAACCCTATATGAATTTTTTGCTAACTTGTGCAACAGGCACATTATATAAACGTAATTCGATATAAATCGCTAAAATTTAACACTTTAGCATTTATCAAAGTTTAGTGCAGGTGGACAATGAATCGCTCCAAAACCCGTACTACG
This sequence comes from Galbibacter kalidii, assembly GCF_026241135.1. Classification (GTDB taxonomy): domain Bacteria; phylum Bacteroidota; class Bacteroidia; order Flavobacteriales; family Flavobacteriaceae; genus Galbibacter. Next base: position 7,498 of record NZ_JAPFGA010000032.1, on the reverse strand, counting down.
CTTATACTTGACCGCTGGAACAATAAAAAATACATCACCGAAATGAAACAATTGATTCTTATAGTGGCAATTGGATTCTTCTTCCCTTGTCAAAATAACAAGCAGGTAAAAAGTGAGGTGTTACAGGATTCCCAGGAAATTGAGTTGGAATGGCTTGAAAATTGGTTCGATGCCTGGGAATTGATTGCCGGTGATGTCTTCAAACTGCCCCGGACCAACCCACCGGTCGTATTGTTCTACGATAATGAATACGTTTACACGACATCCAACGAATCTGCTCCAGGTGGTGAAAAATTCAACGGACCAAAACTATTTGGTGAAAAATTGCCTTGGAAAAGAGCCACTCATAATGATACTCTAAGCCTTCCCACCGGACAAAGAGTTCCGGTACAATTAATGACCTTTGCCGCTCCTTCAGAAAAAGAAGGCGTCGAATCCTTTTTTGTTATGGCAGCCCCATCCTTTTGGCAAAGTGCCGGTGTCGATAGTAAGGAAGTTGGGCTTGACAAAATGCTTACCGGTATTTTTGTTCATGAATTTGCCCATACCAGACAAATGAACGGATTTGGTTCAAAGATTTCCGGATTTGAAAAGAACAACAAGTTTGATTTTAATGTCAACGATGATATTATACAGAATTATTTTTCCGATGACCCCATCTATGTTGAGCGATTTAAAAGGGAAATCGATTTGTTTTACAGAGCGGCAACAGCAGAAAACAAAAAGGAAACGACAGAGCTCGCAAAGCAAGGGTTAGCGCAGTTAAGAAAACGTCAGGAGGAATATTTGAAGCCCAAAAAAGGAATTCTGGTTGAAATGGATCACGTCTTCCTCACTATGGAAGGTATTGGCCAATATGCAATAGTCTCCTGGCTTGAGCACCCTAAAGGCGGAAAAGTGGCAAAAGATGTTGCGATAAAAGCAACTAGGAGAAACAAGAAATGGTGGTCACAGGATGAAGGTTTGGCATTAGTAATGCTGTACAGAAGTTTGGTACCTGATCCGGATTGGAAAGGCATGTTCAGTCAACATCCGGAAAATATAATAGTATTGATTGAAAAGGAATTGAATTAGTTACAGTTACCCAACATATGAACCCGTACAAGAATGTTTTTATGATACAAAACAAAGTGCCTTATCCCTCACTACTTTTGGCGTGTTTTTTATAAAGTTCAAGTACTTTTTTAGATTGGTTGAACAGTTTTTGTGATACGCTTTTTTCTTGGTATACTGCAAGATAAAAGTCAACTTTCAAGCTAACATCAATCCTATATCAATTTTTTGCTAACTTGTGCAAAAGACACAACGTGTAAGTGCAATAACGGCTGAATTTCCTAATCAGAAATTCAACTCATTTTACTATATTTAGAAAATACTCGTGCATTTTCCCGTTACTGTCACTTAGACAAAACCGTTGTGGTAATGGTAAAAACTGAAAAACCGACAAGAGTGGTATTTGAGACACTTAACATAAAGCATCCTTTAGACAGATACATACAAAGTATCTTTTACTACAAAGACTATGTTCCCGAACATAGCATTGAAAGGGTTGTGCCAACAGGCAACATCTTTATTCTTATTGAGTTGGACGGGTTTGAAAGAAACACCTTTGATAACGAATTAAAACCAATCGGCCACTTCAAAGAAAACTGGGTTTCAGGTATGCAACAAAAACACCTCAATATATCTGCCCATCAACATTCTGAAATGCTTGTCATTCAATTCAAACCAATAGGAGCATTTCCGTTTTTAAAAATTCCCATAAATGAACTAAACCATACCATAAGGCAAGCTGAAACTTACTTCGGAGATAGCATATTAAAAGTTCGCAACGATATTTTTAACGAGCAAGACATCACTGATAAATTTAAAATTGTTGAACGATGGCTTGTAGGAATCCTTGACGAGAAAAAAGCACCTCCCCAAGAAATAATTGATGTTGTGGTAAAATTGCAAAACCACCCCTTTTCCAAACACAATGAATTACTGAAAGATTATCCAAAGACACAAAAAAATCTTATAGACCAATTCAAAAAATATTGTGGACTTACCCCAAAGGTTCTGCATAGGATTTTTCGATTCAATGCCTTATTGGAAAACATCAATCAAAAAGAAGAAATTATTTGGACTGATATTGTATACGAAACGGGATATACGGACCAATCACATTTCATAAAGGAATTTCAGGAATTTTGTGGCTTTAATCCTTCAAAGTACATTAAAAGTGGGTATAACGCTTCCGATCCCAATTTCTTCCCATTGGACAAGGGAGGTTAATTTTTTACAATACTTAGTCATAAAAACTCCCTAATTTTGCACTTTATCTAATTTTTACCCTATAATGAATTTAAAGGGATTTACATATTTCGTATTACTGATTTTTCTTGTTAACTGTTCGGTAAAAGACAAGGATAACCATTCTGAAAATACCATAATTTACGAAATTACGCCTGTTCCGTTAGATGATAGGGTTAATCTTACTGTTAAAACAACTTTTCAAGGTAATTCCAATGGTATCACCACTATTTCACTACCAGATGATAAGTATGGAACGGATGAAATTTACCGAAGTATAGCTGAGTTTACTGTATCGAATGGACAAGTAGAAACTGTTTTTGGTGAACCCAAAAAAAGAGTCATCCATCACCAGCCTTCCAAAGTTATCACTATCAATTACACCATTTCTTTTGACCCCAAGTTGTCTGAAACCTCATCCTTTAGTCCTGTGATCGAGCCAGAGTTGTTTCATTTTTTCTATCCGCAATGGATGCTTACATTAAGTCTTGAAAAAAAAGAGTATGAGTTCGACCTTCATTTCAATAATGTTCCCAATAATTGGGTAACATTTACAAATCTCTCAAAAACAAGTGAAAATCATTTTTCTATTAGAACAAACCTAAACGATTTCAAACCTTTCATTGCAGGAGGAGATTATGATTATTATAAAATAGAAAGTCAAGGAAAACCTATAAATGTTATCATCAGCCACCACTTTAGAGACGAACTTGAGATGGTAGAAGACATTCAGACCATCATCAATTACCAACGTCAGCTTTTTGACTTTTCTGAAAATGAACATTTCTTAATTTCCGTTACCAAAAGAGACGGCATTTTAGCCGGAACAGGTATAGAAAATGCTTTTGTAGCATTGGTTCGAAAAGGTGCTTCGAACCCCGATTTATTACAATTATTGGCCCACGAAACGTTACATAATTGGATTCCTTTAATGGCAGATATTGAACGGGATAAAACTGGAATAGGCTCTGAATACGAAACGGAGTTTTTCAATGAAGGTATTACATCTTACGCTCCAAGAATAATGCTCCTGAACCAGAAACTGATTAACCGACAACAATTAGTTGATATGTTGAACGAAACGCTTTTAAAATATTCGTTGAACCAGCATCATACTGTAAATATAGATGAAATTAAAAAAGTTGACAGCCTGGGGCTGTTTGATAATGTTTATGAAAAAGTCTCCTATTACAGAGGCGATTTATTGGGTTTTAAGTGGGATAATATTATTCGAAAAACAACTGAAAACAAAGAAAATATTGAGGATTTTCTGTACAAAATCATTCAAAAAGCATTGGAAAATAAAGGCGAAATCAGCTTTCCGGACTTTTTCGCAATTGCCGAAACATATGGAATTGATGCTAAATCGGATTGGGACAAACATATCAGAGATGGCAAACACATAACATTGAATGATTTAGGTTGGTTAAGCAACGACTATAAGCTTATTCAAGAAAGAAATACCTTTTTTGACAAGGGATTTAAAAGTAAAAAGGTTGAAAATAGGCAGACAATAAAGGAAGTCTACAATAATAGTAATGCACAAAAGGCAGGCCTACGAGAGGAAATGGTTATCTTAAAATCTGAATTTAACAGAAACAAACCATTTGCATCAATTACAGTCTTGGATAATAGTGCACAACGAACGATAACGTATCAACCAAACATCGAAGTAAGCTACCAAAAAATAATCCTAAAACATTAAACTAATGCGGTTCATTCTACTTTTCATTTACTTTTTAATAACTTGGTCAGCAAATGCCCAAAATACCCAAATTCCTAAATGGTTTACTCAAAATATGCAACAATTACAAGGAATTTGGGTAGCCGACAACACACCCTTCTTCTCAGATAAAGAACCATACAAAAAATATGTTATTGAATGGAAGTACGCATTGGGAAATACAAGCATTGTTGGGCGGTTGTACGGAATAACCGAAAATGGAAAAGAATATGATTTTTGGCAATTTCGTCAGTATTGGGATAATGAAAACCAAAAAACGATGTTAAACCAATTTGGTTATGGCAATATTATGGGACGTGGAGAAATAAAATCTATTGAATCAAATAGAACCGAATCTATCCAAACATTTTCGCAACCAGATGGAACCATTTGGAAAGAAAAACATATAACGCTTTTTTTAGAAAATAAGCACTCCACCACATCATTTTCGTTCATAGACAACAAGTGGCAAGAAAAGCAGACATATGATTGGTATAAACAAAAAACAACCTCTCAAGAAAAAACAACAAGCAAGATAGATCCCTCATTGATAGAAAATTTTCCTGAATTTTTGCAGGGAACTTGGAAAATAGAAAACAAAGAAACCTATGAACATTGGGACAAACTCAATAACAATACCCTAAAAGGATTTTCGTATAAAATAGAGTCTGGACAAATTTCAATTTCCGAATACTTGGATATTTCACGAAACGGAAATGAAACCATCTATACCGCCACCGTCTTAAATCAAAATAAGGGCAGGAGCATAAATTTTAAGCTGACGAAAAGCGATAGCACATATACTTTTGAAAACCCCAAACACGACTTCCCTAAAAAGATTGTTTACCAAAAATTATCCAACACAGAAGTGTTTGTGAAAGTATCAGACGGAAACCAGAAAAGATTTGCTTACAAAATGATAAAGCAAAATGTAGTGAAAACCCGGAACGATTCAACCGTTTCAAATCCCAATTACGACAAAGCATTGGCACAAAAATTAGGCGCAGATGACAACGGAATGAAAAGCTACATATTTGTAATTCTTAAAACAGGAACCAATCAAACAACCGATAAAGCTCTTATCAACAAAAGCTTTCGGGGGCATCTCGACAATATAAACCGGTTGGTTGAGGAAGGGAAATTGATAGTTGCAGGGCCGTTTGGGAAAAACGACGACAACTATCGCGGCATTTTCATTCTTGATGTAACCACTGTTGAAGATGCTGAAAAATTATTGCAAACAGATCCTGCCATTAAAGCAGGCTTATTGGATATTGAACTTTATAGCTGGTATGGCTCGGCAGCATTGTCCGAATATCTAGAAGCATCAGATAAAATATGGAAAGTAAACCCTTAAAAAAAGTAAAAATATGGACATTTCAACATTAAATTGGCTAGCAGTAATTGTCGCTGCCTTGTCTAATTTCCTGATAGGTGGTCTTTGGTATTCACCTGTGCTATTTGGAAAGGTTTGGATGAAAGAAAATAATTTCTCGGAAGATGACCTGAAAAAAGGAAATATGGGTAAAATATTTGTACTTACCTTTCTTTTTTCATTTGTTATGGCTTTTAATCTGGCAATGTTTTTAAATGATGCCAAGACAACTGCAAGTTGGGGAGCCATTGCAGGTTTTTTGGCAGGTTTTGGATGGGTGACGATGTCCATATTTACCATTGGGCAGTTTGAGAGAAAATCCACAAAATATATGTTGATTCACGGTGGTTATGTAACCATTAGCTTTGTTGTGATGGGACTGATTATTGGACTATGGCGGTAATTCAAAAAAAAAACGATATGAAGACAACTCAAACAACAACTAAATCGGACAAAAGCTTTGGGATTTATCACGATTTGACTATAAATGCACCAATAGAAAAGGTTTTTTCAGCAGTTTCTGAACCTAAACATATAGTCAATTGGTGGCCTTTAAAATGCGCAGGGAGACCCAAATTGGGAGCGGAGTATAATTTTTACTTTACACCAGAATATGATTGGTACGGAAAAGTAAATGAGATAGTCTCAAATCAAACATTTTCCGTAAAAATGACCAAATCAGACTTGGACTGGGATTCAACTACATTTGGTTTTGATATGACCGAAGAAAATGGCAATGTGTACCTGCGTTTCACCCATCTTGGTTGGCCGGAATGTAACACCCACTTTCGGATAGCTTCATTTTGTTGGGCTATGCTGCTAAAGGGATTAAAGGATTATTTAGAAAAGGGAATAATCTTGCCTTTTGAGGAACGGAGTTAAAACTTTTGAATCTAATAGCAGAAACCTTGCCAAATATGTATCCGAAAATATCCGTTGGACAGAAGCCAAAGGTTTTCCGTATGCAGGTACTTATATAGGTTTGGAAAGCATCACCAAAAATGTTTTTAGCCGATTGGGAAATGAATGGATACATTACAAATTTACACCTGAAGATTATATTGCCGATGATGATAAGGTAGTTGCTTATGGCACGTATACAGGAATTTACAAAAAAACAAACCTTTTGAAGCCAGAGTAGCCCATGTCTGGAAATTGAAAGACGGAAAAATAATCAGCTTTGAGCAATTTGTAGACAGCAAAATGGTGAACGAAGCGATACGATAAACATTACGCCCTCAAATGCTATGAATCCATCCCGCTCACTACCAAAGTATGGATCATAGCTGAACGTTGGCATCAATTGAAAAATGACAGACATTCAGCAAATAAGAAAAAAACTTGCCTCTCTGACAGACTTGGAGTGGTTCGACACTATCTGCGACATTTTAAAAAAAGAAAATAACCCGACAACTCACCGACTGACAGATATCATTGGGACAGAGAAACCTAATCCTAATAACGAGATAAGGGGCTCAAAATTCCTTGACACCTATGACAAGAGATTTAAAGGAGCTTGCATCAATCCAAGTCTATCAATTGACGATCCTGACCACCCCATAGACTACTTGGGATTTTGGGGCGACACGTTCAAAATCACAATCGGTGACATTAGCGCAAGGTTCAAGGACTATAAAACTCAAATAAACACGTATGACGGGGGGACACAAATATTCTTTTATCCCGTTCCGAAAGACTTTGAGTTTACAGCAATTGACTGCTGGACAAATAAAAATGAAGATGAAATTGACAACCTGGCGGATCTACAAGTCGGTGGAGTGACTTTCAGGTTTGGTGACAATCTCGTTCAAGGACGAGACGGATTCGGAATGAGAAGAAAATAAACGGTAAGGTAATGTTATACAATTTGGTTTTTTTGGGGGGAAGGAAAATATACAAACAACTATACCAAACACATAATAGAAGGTGAAGTCGGTTTATAGGTTGAGACATAGCAAACCCGAAAAAGACAATAAAAAAGTTCTGTTATCCCGAAGCTTTAAGGTATAAAAGACACTATCCCAAAAAGTGTGTAAGTAAAAATATCGAGGGTTGGATTCTTAATTAGATTCTGACCCTTTTTTCATAGATTGTGAGGAACTGAT
>NZ_JAPFGA010000031.1 GCF_026241135.1 Galbibacter kalidii | reverse complement strand
AACGGCTGGTGCAGACCTTGAATGAACTCACCAAGTTCAATTACAACCAAGGCGATTCCAGTTCCTTTTATTTAAGGGATTCCCACGGGATGGAATTCAAGACCACTAATTCCAACCTGATCAAGTTGGTTGCAACACATCTGCAATCCACCTTGGAGACCCGAAAAGGGGAACTGGAAAATGAGATTGTGGACTTTGAGCTATAACCTTTCCAGAGGTTTAAAACAGCCTGCTCGAAAGAGCAGGTTTTTTTTGTGCTGTTTTTTCAGGGATATTATATGTTCACCCAATATTACCGGAAAGGTAGTGGAAAGGTCAACGACCCGGACACTGCCAAATACTACGAACGTTTTTTTGAAATCATCAAAACCCCGACCAAGAGCATCAGTAAAAGCAGCGGACTCAGTTATGAAAGCCGTGTTACCAAAGGGGAAAAAGAGGTGTCCAAACGGAGGGCGGACTTGTTTTTTAGGCTAAAGCAAGGGGAGTTTATCGCTTTTGCAGATGGGAAGGATAAAAAGGTTCGGTTTAAACTCCAAGCTATCGGTAAAGAAAGGCCAAGGCAGAACGTAGGATATGCCCTAACTGACTTAGCCAATAATCACGAACGAATCCATAGAGAGGCCATATCTATATTCCGTCTAGGGCGACTACCTAAAATCGGACAACTATAGAAAAGCCCTATTTTACCGAGACAGCTTGATGCAGGTGGAATCTGCTGCTAATTCCAAATACAGCGCAGCAGTAATCAAAATCTCCAGATTTAGGAAAACGGGGGGGATTGTCGATAAAGAACAGGAAAATCCAGTATGTGCCAACGATGTTCCGGAAATGCCGGTGTGCCCCTTAATGCTTAAAGACATACCCCTTTCTTTTTTACGGAATCAATCCTGTGTCAATCAACCCATAGGCTATTTTGTCGGTCTGGCGGACTCTTTGGTTGGCTGTAAACCATTTGCGGCCAATGTCAGCTTCTTCCTTGATTGAATGCCCAGTTTGTCAAAAATATTTTTGATGTGGTATTTAACCGTGTTTTTCGAGACAAACAATTCATTTGCAATTTCTTGATTGGTTTTGCCTTTTGCCACAAGTTTGGCCACTTCCCTTTCACGATGGGAAAGGTCTGCCCATATGAAGGAGGTTTCTATATTTTTTGATGGATCTGAATTGCTTTGCAACAACATAATTTCCTTTACATATTTCGCTATTTGTTGTTTCATCCCTGCTACTTCTGCCTTGATCTTGTTCATCCGGTAATAAACGGTGTATGTGAGCAAAGACATTTCAAATACACCCCCCAATTTTAACGTCCCCGGCTCAATGTCCATAAACTGAAACCCCAGCAGTTTTGCCAGGTAAAAATCAATAGCCAATATCAGGATTAAAAAATAAGCGGCTACAAACAAACGGGCATAAAACAGTTTTTTGGTGTAGATAACCCCAAGTAACCAATAAAAGGTAAGTACTGCCAGCGTATATGCCTCAAGCAGCAGGAAACAGAACGAATGTCCGGTAAGCAAATACAGCACCGACAATACGGGCAAAGGCGCCCAGATTATCCATCCAATCAAACGGATATGCGGTATATAGTTTTTTAAATGTAAAAAGTTTATTGCGAAAAATCCTCCCGATAAGGCCACCAAAGGATGCAGTACAATCTCGAAATAATGAATAAACCATGCAGGCATTGCCATGAACTGAAACATACCATCGGTATACCAGAGCGCAAGTGATATGCTCAGTGTAAACAGCGAATAATAGAAGAAGGAGACCTCTTTGGTAATCAAATAAAACAACAGGTTAAACAGAATAACGGTTACGGCCAGCCCATAATACAGGCCAATAATCAAAACTTCATGACTTTGCGCTTTGTAAAAACTGTTGCCGGGATAATACCATACCGGAATATACCCTTCTTTCTGGCAATTGATTTTAAACCAGGCAGGGCTATTACCGGAAAGCTTGTAAACAGGGTACCTTAGTTGTCCGGTGTTTTTTAGTGTGTCTTTTCCCTGAATTGCAGATTCAACCGTAATGTGTTGCGAAGCAAACTGTAAAGTGTATGGAACACTGTCGGCAGGGAAATAAAGATAGTACAGGCCATTTTCTATCCCGTTATTGATAAAACGAGTAGTTTTTTGGTGGTAGAGGTATTTTGTTGCCCAGTTGTTGTTCGCAATAAGAGCATCGTTGTCGTTAAAAAAGTGAAAATCTACCTCACTATGCGTTGAACAGGAAGTGAACAGATATGACAACAGCAACAATTTCCCAATCGTACAGGCCCTTTTAAGTTTGGTTCTCATTAGAAAGGGATGAAACATAGTGCTTAAGTTTTCGTAACAAGCGTTATTTTGAACAGATAGAATGAACCGGGTTGTTTCAACCACAGGCCATTAGGATAACGAATTTATAAATTATTTGGTGAAACTACCCGAAAACCACCCGCTTTTATGACGGGAAAAATAAGGGGGTTATATAATTTTGGGCTTTTCACATTTATTACATGTTTGTTATCTAGGCAAAAACAGTTTTCACCATACTGTTTGCTATGTTGTTTTTGGGAAATGCCATTACGGCGCAAACCATCCGCTATGTAACAGAAGGCGGTGCAGGCAGACAGGCTAAGAATTAAATAATCCTCGAGGCAGAGCCATCGAGGTATTCAACGGAAGAAAGTTTATTTTTAGTTTGATGAAAACCTTAGGTTTTCAAACTTTCCTCTAAACCACCGACGCAGAGCGTCGGGGAATTCTATCGATTAATGAAAAAACACAGATACAAAATGCAAGCAAGGTTAGGTCAACAAATGGGCTGATGATTCACATTTTTGGTAAGCTTACAACTTGCTTTTTAAAACCAATTCTTAACCCTTAATTCGCGTAAACAGGTATCCTTTTACGGTGCAAAAAACACAAAACCAATGAAACACTTTTACTTTGAATTTCAAGCCGTTTATTACTGGTTTACCGCTACTTTCAAAACAGCGTTGGGTTTACATTGTTTGCTCATCCTGTTATTTGCCGGCAACGGGCTGATGGGGCAAACCATAGACTGGGAGCAAACCCATGGAGGTTCAGCTGGTGATTATGCCCATTCCATATCCCCCACCGGTGACGGCGGCTATATCCTTGCCGGATTCACCCTCTCCGATGATGGGGACATCACTTCCGGAAACCAAGGAGCTAACGATGTATGGGTAGTAAAATTAAACAGTAACGGAACCATAGCCTGGGAGCAAACCTACGGAGGTTCAGGTGCTGATTATGTCCATTCCATATCCCCCACCGGTGACGGCGGCTATATCCTTGCCGGATTCACCTCTTCCAACAATGGGGACATCACTTCCGGAAACCAAGGAAGTCTCGATGTATGGGTAGTAAAATTAGAGAGTAACGGAAGTTTAGCCTGGGAGCAAACCTACGGAGGTTCAGCTGGTGATGAAGCCTATTCCATATCCCCCACCGGTGACGGCGGCTATATCCTTGCCGGGTCCACCTCTTCCAATGATGGGGACATCACTTCCGGAAACCAAGGAAGTGCCGATGTATGGGTAGTAAAATTAGACAGTAATGGAACCATAGCCTGGGAGCAAACCTATGGAGGTTCAGCTGGTGATTATGCCCAATCCATATCCCTCACCGGTGACGGCGGCTATATCCTTGCCGGAAGGACCTTTTCCAACAATGGGGACATCACTTCCGGAAACCAAGGAAGTGCCGATGTATGGGTAGTAAAATTAGATAGTGACGGAACCATAGCCTGGGAGCAAACCTACGGAGGTTCAGCTGATGATTATGCCTATTCCATATCCCCAACCGATGACGGCGGCTATATACTTGTCGGACGTACCCGTTCCAACAATGGGGACATCACTTCCGGAAACCAAGGAAGTCTCGATGTATGGGTAGTAAAATTAGAGAGTAACGGAAGTTTAGCCTGGGAGCAAACCTACGGAGGTTCAGCTGGTGATGAAGCCTATTCCATATCCCCCACCGGTGACGGCGGCTATATCCTTGCCGGATTCACCTCTTCCAACAATGGGGACATCACTTCCGGAAACCAAGGAAGTCTCGATGTATGGGTAGTAAAATTAGATAGTGACGGAAGTTTAGCCTGGGAGCAAACCTACGGAGGTTCAGCTCAAGATTATGCCCGTTCCATATCCCCCACCGGTAACGGCAGCTATATCCTTGCCGGATATACCACTTCCAACAATGGGGACATCACTTCCGGAAACCAAGGATTTGACGATGTATGGGTAATAAAACTAAAGTTAACTATTGTCCCCGATGCCAACAACATCCTCTACGTTAACCAAGAGGTCAACCAAACCGCTACGGGATACCAACCCACGGGCAACAGCTGGGAAAACGCCCTCCCCGAGCTGCGGGATGCCCTAAGCTGGGCGGCAACCGACTGGGATGCGACCACAGACGGTACCCTGCAAATCTGGGTGGCAAAAGGCAAATATACCCCCACAGCTGATGCCACCGACCGCGATGCCACGTTCCAATTGGTCAACGGCGTGGAACTATACGGTGGCTTTGCCGGAAACGAACCAGCTACTTACGAGCTCACTTTACGTGACTTTGCCACCAACACCAGTATTTTAAGCGGTGATATCGACACCGATGATGCGACCGATATTATTACCGCCCCCAATACCCAAATACAAGGCGACAACAGCTATACGGTGGTAAACGGTTCCGGTACAGACAACACCGCACTGTTGGACGGCTTTACCATTACCGCAGGGTATGCACAAACCTGTAATACTACGGTCAATACCCCGGGTTGTTCCGGAGCAGGTGTCTATAATAATCAAGGCAGTCCTACGCTGTCAAACACATTTATTTCTGGAAACAGAGCGGCTATTTATGGAGGCGGAATGTATAATACCTCCAATTCTTCTCCAAGCCTGATTAATGTAGAGATTAGCAATAACGCGGCAGATCAAAATGGCGGCGGATTATACAACCAGGGTTCTTCTCCAAGTTTGACCAATGTAAGCATTAGTGGAAATACAGCATCTAATAATGGCAGTGAATGGTATAATGCTTCTGGTACGCCTGTTATCCGTAATTCCATTATTTTTGGAAACGGGGTAGAGGGGCAATTATCCGATACGGAATACAGCCTGGTACAAGACCAAACCGATTATAGCGGTACAGGCAATATCGATGCCACAGACCTGACGGCAGACGATATTTTTACCGATGCCGCAAACGGCGACTTTAGCTTCCATTTCAAAAGCCCCGCCATCAATACGGGCGACAACCAACTCTGGATAGACGCCATGGGGGCACTGAGCGGAGCCGAAGTGGATTTGGCGGGGAACCCGAGGGTGTATGACGGCGAGCCGGACGATGATGTCATCGATATGGGTGCCTACGAATACCAGGGCGAACCCTTTAGCTTTATCCCCACCAATGGCGTGCTTTATGTCGATATAAACGTAGATGAAGCCGGCCCAAACTATACCGACGGCGACGGCTCCTCATGGGCAAACGCCATTCCCGATCTCGCCAATGCCCTCAAATGGGCAAGAGAGCAACACGATGCCGATAACAATTGGCTGGCCAACGACTCCTTACAGGTATGGGTGGCCACAGGCACCTACAAACCCTTCTACAACGCCGCAGATGAACAATACGACCAAAACGGCAACCGCGACAATGCTTTTGTAATGGTGAAAAACGTACAACTGTATGGCGGTTTTGATCCGGATAACGGCATAGACGACCTTACAGACAACCGCATCGTTCCCTCCTCCACAGAGGGAGCCGGAGGGGGCTCTATTTTAAGTGGCGACCTCGGTACAGACGGCGATAACTCCGACAACGCCTACCACGTCCTCATCGCTGCAAACGATGTTGGCAATGCCTTGGTGGACGGTTTTACCCTAAGCGGTGGGAATGCAAATGGAAATAATAACAATTTTTTCGTTAATGGGGAAAATATTAACAAGCAACAAGGTGGCGGGATACATAAAAATAGTTCTTCACTAAGCCTGACCAATATGAATATTTCAGAAAATAGGGCCAACTTTGATGGTGGCGGGATATATAATAGGGGCACCGGTACATTTTTCCTGACCAATGTGGCCATTTTCGGAAATAGGGCCAACTTGGATGGTGGCGGGATAGCTAATATAGGTACAATCAGTCTGACCAATGTCAAGGTTTCCGGAAATACCGCTATCAATGGTGGCGGTATTTCCGGTCTAATCGATCTGGTCATGGTCAATGTGGAAATTTCTGGAAATACATCGACCCAAAACGGCGGGGGGATATATAATTTTGGCACATCTGAGTTAATTAATGTAACTCTCGCCAACAATACTGCAGGAAATGAGGGTGATGGAATATATAATGATATGGGTTTAGTAAACATTACCAACAGTATTGTGTGGAATACCCTAATTAATAGCATCGTCGGTTCTTACACCCCACGAAACAGTATTATTATGGGCAGTAGCGATACTACTGACGGGAATATCGATGCCACAAGCCTAACGGCAGACGATATTTTTACCGATGCCGCAAGCGGCAACTATAGCCTTATCGATACCAGCCCCGCCATCAATGCCGGCGATAGCGGGCTCTATACCACTGCCGGCGGCAATTTGGCCAACGATGTGGATTTGGCGGGGAACCCTCGAGTGGATGACTTCGCCAATAATGGTGTAATCGATATGGGGGCTTATGAATACCAAGGGGAAGAGAATACACCTCCCGTAGCCAATTGCCAAGACATCACGGTGACTTTGGATGCTAATGGTGAAGTGAGTATCATTGCTGAAGACATTGACAACGGCTCGTATGACGATGAAGGGCCGGTGATCCTGAGTATAGACCGTACTGATTTTGATTGCGATGATCTCGGCGAACAGACGGTAACGCTTACCGTAGAAGATCAGAACGGAGCAACCACCACTTGTGAAGCTACGGTTACTGTGGAAGATAACCTTGCCCCAACTCCGGATAGCCCAAACTTAGCGGATATTACCGCCCAATGTGAAGTTTTGGAAAGCGACATTACTCCGCCAACCGCCACGGACAATTGCGGTGTAACAGTAACCGTAACCAATGATGCCACATTCCCGATTAGCACGCAAGGCACTACCGTGATTACGTGGACGTATGAAGACCCATACGGAAATGCCGATACGCAAACGCAGAATGTTATTATAGAAGATGTTACAGCTCCCGTTCCCGATGTAGCGAACTTACCGGACATTGAAATGGAGTGTGCAGTGACCGCTGCCGATATTCCGATTCCCACGGCCACGGACAACTGTACGGGAAATATCAATGCAACGACCACCGCCCTGTTGAGTTATACCGCTCAAGGAAGTTATACGATTACCTGGGAATATGATGACGGCAACGGCAATACCGGTTCGCAAACACAAACCATTATTGTCAACGATATTACAGCTCCCGTTCCCGATGTGGCGAATTTACCGGATATTGAAAAGGAATGCGAAATAACCGCTGTCGATATCCCAATTCTTACAGCTACGGATAATTGCGAAGGAAGCATTAACGCCACGACCAATGACCCATTGAGCTATACCGACCAAGGAACTTATACAATTACGTGGAATTACGACGATGGTAATGGCAATACGAGTTCGCAAACACAAAATGTAGTGGTATTACCTTCGCCTTTGGATCAGGTAACTTTTGATGATACTACTGTAACCTATGACGGAAATGTACATACCATAACGGTCAACAATTTGCCAACCGGTGCTAGCGTTTCTTATACCACCAGCCCCGATATCGGAGTTCCCAACGGAGCTACTGACGCCGGAACCTATACCATTACGGCGGAAATCGCCCCGCCGGCGACTGCGGTCAATTGTGAAGCGATTACCTTGACGGCCGTATTGACCATCGAAAAAGCCCCGCAGGAAATTCTATTTGACCCGCTTCCCATCAAGTATTTGGAAGACGATGACGATTTCCAGTTAGAAGCGATAACCACCTCCGGCCTACAGGTAAGCTACATCTTTGACTACAATGCCGATACTCCGCCAGCCGATGTAAGTGCTTCAGGTTTGGTTATGTTATTGACATCGGGCCTTGTGGAGATTACCGCACAGCAAGAAGGGAACGATAATTACCTTCCTGCCGATGAGGTGATACAAGTGTTGCAGATCAACAGTCGGGACCCGGATGCGTCCATGCATAACATTCAAGTGGAAGACCAGGTTTATGAAAACCCCGGTCCGGAAATCCACTACACAGCCGATTGCGATTTTACGGGCAATGTTGTTGCTGTACACATCGAAACCGAGGTCAATGCACAGGTAATCCCTGGACATACCTTTGAAATAGCCGTTCCAAAACCGGGTATTTATACTCAAGAAGTACAGATTACCTCGCAGGACGGCAGCAGCACAAAAACCTACCTGATAAGGGTGGAAAAGCGACTCTCTTTTGAAGATATTATTGTTCAAAAATTCAATAATGTCCTGATGGTCAACAACAATCCGGAAACCAATGGCGGCTACCGTTTTGTGGCTTACCAATGGTATAAAAACAACCAGCTTATCGGTACCGGGCAGTATTATTCCGCTGGAGACAACAGCACGGATCAGCTGGATCCTACGGCTGCGTATCGGGTAGAAATGACCACGGAGAACGGTATGGTATTGCAACCCTGTACTTTTCAAGTGGAACTTAGCGATATGGAGTATTCCGTAGATATTTCGCCCAATCCTGTAAAAAACGCAGCGCACATTCGGGTATATGCAGATTTCCCAATGGCAGAACTACAAAACGGTATGCAGATAAATATTTATTCGCTTACCGGTAAAGGTTTAGCACAATACCGGACGATCAAAAAAGAAACCTTCGTACCGATGCACAATATGGCATCGGGCATGTATCTTATTATGTGCAAAACAAACAAACACCAGGCGTCTTTTAAAATTATTGTAGAATGAAAAACCTGGGGGCAAGTTCCCGAGGCATTTTAAGGCTCACTTAGTGAGTAAATTTCTAAAGAAAAACAAAGCGATTATGTGTAATTTTAGTTGTAAAACCTTTATTGTTTTTTGTCTTTGTTGTATTCAATTTGGATATGGCCAGGATAAGAATGAACTGTCCATTTATGGAATGGGGATTTTTTCTTACTTGGATTATAAACTAAATAAGGGAAGCCATACAGGGGAAACCGGTGGTCAAGTGGGGGTTTCTTATTCCTATGGCTTGAACGGACATTGGAGTATTGGTATCGGCGGGGAATTCCAATCCTACCGGAGCCAAGCTTCCTATTACAGTTTGCAGGATAGTTATGAAACTGTCGATATGGAAGGTGATCCCTTTATTTTTCAATACCAAGCTGAAAACTATATAGAGAATCAATATGCCTCCTTTATCAATATCCCGCTTACGATACGCTACCAAACCCGGGCCGTTACCGGGTTTTATGCTATGGGCGGGGTCAAAGCTGGTTTTCCGATAAATGCACAATACCAAGTCCAAATGCAAAGCTTGCGAACCAGTGGATATTACCCCCGGTGGGATGCTGAATTGGAGGGACCAATGTTTATGGGTTTTGGCCAAAGAAACCGAATAGATAGTGGTAAAAAAGATCTTGATTTAGAGACTTCGTTCAGCCTGTTGTTGGAAGCGGGAATAAAGCAAGTTGTCAGGGGGAACAGTAAAGTTTTTGTAGGGTTTTTTCTGGAATATGGCCTTAACGAAATACATAAAACCACAACAAACGAAAACCTAATTGTGTACAATACCCCCCAACCGGAAGTCTTTGAATACAATTCTATTTTTACATCAACAAACAAAGAAATGGGTTCTTCCTATGCCGATAATGTGCGTATGTTGGCGTACGGGGTGAAGTTACGGTATTCATTTTCCTGGAAATCAAAAAAACAACGTACAAATACTAATGAGAAATGAAAATTGGGAATAAACGCTGTAAATAGGGTTGAACATAATTCTTGATAAGTCACGGTAGAACCCGTTTTTGGGACATTGACCCAGTTTATGGGCTTGCGAAAAGTAAATACCATTGGGTTAAAACAGGCCAATAAGTGTATGCAGCTCTCGGCCATTGCCTATAACCTTAAAAAATATCTGAAGTTTATAGAAAAACACACTAAAAGCGGGGCAGCAAGCATACAAGAACTTCATTTTGTTGTAAAAACGCTCATACAACATATTTTAAACATTTTTAGGCTCTCTAATTTTAGGTTGCATAAATTACGCTACAAAATAAAAGCCCTAAAAAGGATCCATATGTATCTTATGATTTTAAAAATTATAGGCTTACGCAACGACTACCGTTGTTCCCACACGTTTTTTTATTCTAAAATCCAACCTACTAAATCGTTTTTATTGACTATTGACCAACTGTGAGGATGTCTCGTCCCATCTGAACGAAAACCTTTACTATTTGTTTGAATGAGTTAAAAATTGTTCCAATTGTGGTTTTTCAAAATCATACTGCCATCTTTTAAAGACAGCATTTTGATAATCATTTTATATGTCCTTTTATGTTTTAACTGCCACAAAATTCCAACTAAACACCTTTTAACTTTCGCCAAGCTTTGGCAGTGCATCCCAAACCATTGGCAAAGGTAGCCACACACCAGCCGCATTTGCAAGGCCAAGCCCTTCGGGACGCCGAACATTTTTCGAAGAAAAATAACCGCCCGTGCCTTGCCTTTGCCATAGGTGTACCGGTTGTTGCCCTGTTTTGGACAGCACCTTGCCAAGGGCATCCAAAACTTTAATTATTGTTTAACTTAAAATTTTTCAATTATGGCAACAACAGTAAAACAAAACGGGATTGCAAAAAAGCAAGCCGCTTCATCCAAAAATGAAGTAAAAAAGAAGTTGACTAAAGAAGCCATCGGTAAATCACCTGCATCTGCAAAGGTCAAAGAGGCAGTAAAAACCAATAAGGCTTCCGTAAACCTGGATGACCGTATCCAAAAATTTGAGAAATTGCGTGGATTGGCCACCCAAAGGGAACGACTGGTGCAGACCTTGAATGAACTCACCAAGTTCAATTACAACCAAGGCGATTCCAGTTCCTTTTATTTAAGGGATTCCCATGGGATGGAATTCAAGACCACCAATTCCAACCTTATCAAGTTGGTCTCAACACATTTGTAATCCACTTTGGAAACCCGAAAGGGGGAGCTTGAAAAGGAAATCATTAGCTTTGAGCTATAGCACCATCGTGTGGTTTAACATAGCCTACCCGAAAGGGTAGGTTTTTTTTATACTGTTTTTTTTGAGAGGTTTATATGTTCACACAAACTAGAGGCGGGTTAAACCCGTGAAAACCCTCTCAAAAATCACACCCTAAACTCAGCCCAAAGGGGATAATGGTCCGACATCAGGTAGGCCATCCGTTCCCCATTGCCCGAATCGCCTTTGGCCACATCGGTAAGGATAAGCGACCAATTACTTCCCAATACTTTTAGGGTGTCCCTTAATGCCCTAATGTTGGCTTTTACTTCTTGTATTGCGATGACATCAAAACGGCTGATGATTTCGGCCATGCAGAGTATTGAGTGTAGGTCCCGCTTGGGGCTGTCCTCATCATTACTGTCCCATTTACGGGTGAGGTTTCCAAAAAACCCTGATGTTCCAAGTGGCTATGAGCAAGTTCCTGTCCAGTTGCTTGGCAGGGATTTTTTGGTCTAAATCCTGTTTTAGCAATTCTAGGTCTTGCTGGACTTCTATTGGAGGGGTGTCGTAAATGGTTGGCATGGTATAAAATTAATGAATTTTACATAACGGCACTTGAGCGGTTGATGTTCAGGTAATACCGAGTGCCTTTCCGTTCCCCTGTTTTTAGGAATGCCCCCAACTGCACCAGTTTCTGCAAATCCCGTGTTGCAGTGGATGCCGTGGTCCCTGTAATACGGATGTAGTTGTCGGCACTCAATCCACCCTTAAACCCGTTAACACCTTCCCTGAACATACGGGCGACCACTTTTTCCTGCCTTTCGTTTAGCATGCCTTCAAAACGTTGGTAAAACTTTGCTTTTTCAATAAGAAAGTCTATCATACCCTGCGTGTGGTCCTGTGCCTGTAAAACCATTTCACAGAAATATTCCAACCAATGGGTTATGTCCAAACCGATACTGTTCCGGTGGAGGGCTTCATAATACTTTTTTTTATGGCGTTCTATGGTGTGGGAAATCGCAATCAATGTCGGTCTTTGTAAACTTTGCGATAGTGCTTTTTCTGAAATGGCACGTCCTATCCTTCCGTTTCCGTCCTCAAAGGGGTGTATGCTCTCGAAATAGAGGTGGGCAATACCGGCGCGGGTTAGTGGCTCAAGGGCATCCTTTCCCTTTTCCGCTGTGTTAAACCATCTTATAAAGTCATCCATTTCCTTTTTTACACGGTGGGAAGGCGGTGCTTCAAAATGGACCTTGGGACGGTCCATAGCCCCGGATATAACCTGCATGGGGTCTTCATGGGTTCGGTAGCTTTCCATATCCAATAAATCATGCCGTCCATTGGTCAACATCCCGTGCCATTTATATAATTGCTCATGGGATAACGGGCCTTGATAGTGTTTGTACAGATCGACCATCATTTCCGACACCCCATATTCAGCAGGTGAAACACGTCTGTGCTCCCCTTTTAACCCGAAATGTTTTCTAATGGAGGACTGTAAAGAATCCTTGTTTAGCAGCTCTCCTTCTATTTCAGAGGTTTTATAGGCCTCATCACTCATTAACATCACCTTTAGCACATCCTGCCCTTCATTATCTATATGCCTTAAGCTGCCATATAAGATCCCTGCTTTTTGAAGAAAATCCTTTTCGTAAGCGGTCAAAACTTCCTTGTCATATGTAAAACCGGGCCAATCCTTATGTTGCCAATTCCAAGCCATGAGCTATATTGCTTTAATATATGGCTCAATATATGATAAAACAATGAGCTATAAAAATATTTTTATAGCTCACTTAACATGCTAAGCCTTCAGCCCATTCCCCTACATTCCGTTGCGCTCCCTGCACTGGAGGCAGGCAGGGATTCCGGGAAAAGCGCTTCATAAGAAAGGTCTTGGACACAACCCCTTCCTTTTTGCTCATGCTCCGTTACCCTGGCACGCCTATTAGTCCAGATGCAAGGCGAACGGATGGCCTCCCTGACCGAGGTGGTGGCCTATATGATGCCCCGGACCCTTGAACCACCCATGCC
>NZ_JAPFGA010000030.1 GCF_026241135.1 Galbibacter kalidii | reverse complement strand
TGCTAGATATTCTTTGCAGTCTCCATCGGTTTTAAAGCGATCGGAGAACTCCAGAAGATTTTGCCCTTTAAATATGTCCATTTTTTAATATATTTACCATGATTGAAGATACGTATTTAAATACTCACCTCTAAAAAATTAATTAAAAAATAACAAAATCTCACATTCTGCCACAAGCCTAATCGCCAATCAATTTTCTTGAACTCTTATACATTTTTCAGATTAATTTCTAGATTAGGTAACGAAAATTTTGACGAATGATTATTCCTGGCCTTCAATATTTTTTGCAACTTGAACTTAATTTTTTGTCTTTTCCATCTCAAAAGCAATAAACTCACCTTGCCTTAGTTTGAAGAATATATTTGTTCTTCGCTTTGAGACTTCCTTTTCTCCTCTTGAACTTACCGTTTTTATCTGTTATAGCTGCCTGATTACCGCTTTTATACTCAATATTAGCGACTCAAGCTTCTTTCAAGAAAACTGGCATACGCCGCCCGAGCCGTTATAATGTTCTTTATCAAATTTTTAATTTGAAGATATAAACTCTTTTATATCCTCCATTGCTTCTATTGACGCTTTGGAATCGATATGGGAAAACAGCCAGACATGTTTTTGCCCATCATACTCTTTAAATTTGGATATCTTCTGAATCGGAGTAATGTATGTATAGAAATTTCTGGCATCATCATTCAATACTTCGTCCGTGCCAACCAACAAGAAGACAGGAGGGAATTTTTTGAATTTCAATTCACTTGGATCTGCCTCTTTAATATTGTTTGAAGAATACATTAAAGCATGGTTATACAAAAAATCCTTGCTTAGAATCGGGTCCAATGCTTGTTTGGTCTCATATGAATCATTAGCGCACTTTAAATCAATCCACGGAGAGATCAGCGCTAAAGACGCAGGCATTGATAGATTGGCCTTTTGTGCATCCTTTATCAATGCTATTGCCAAGCCACCCCCGGCACTATCTCCCATCACCGTTATTTTATAGTCTTTGTACTTTTTTTGCAGCTCTTTATACACTTTAAATATTTCGTTGTTGGCCGTAGGATATGGATGCTCCGGGGATAGCGAATATTCAATGTATACCATGGGTGAATTTAATGATGAAGCCAAATGGGTCAACATGGTATGATACGTATTAAAATTGCCATAGGTATAAACGCCCCCATGCAGATAAACAATTATTTCCCCTTGATTTAGCAAGTCTTGATTAAACCAATAACTCTTTACTCCCGAAATGGTCGTTTCTTTTATATTGACCGTACTATCAGGTGGATAAACCTTTCCTAGGGTTTCTAAAATGCCCTGAAATCCTTAATCTGCTGCATGGTGCTATCTGGAACCGTTTGTGCCTTTACATTTGTGCTAGTAAGTTGGAACACCACCAGCATCATTACGATTTTGAATATATTTTTCATTTTATTGTTTTTACTTGTTTTTTATTCTTTTAAAAATAGATAGTCAATATAGCCCTGTTCGCCGCCGCCAAACATGGTGGCCCTGTCTGGTTCATTAAGTGCGGCATCTTTTTCAAATCTTTTTGGCAAATCTGGATTCGCTAAGAATAGCGTTCCGAAGGAGACCATTTGGGCTATTCCTTTTTCAAGTTCTGCTCCAGCGGAGTCCTTGTCATAGCCTGCATTTGCAATAACGGTTTGTTCTATTATTTTACCAAACAATTCGATTTCATCATCCTCCGGATAGTGTGAAGGGGAAGGGAAATAAGGGCTGCTCTTCATCAATTCTACATAAGCAAAATCCAATTTGTTCAGTTCCTTGATCAGATAGGTGTAAGTTTCAGCAGGATCATCCAAAATCATGTCGCCATACGGATGAAAAGGTGATATTTTAACTCCTACTTTATCACCGCCAACTGTATTGATCAATTCCTGCATTACTTCCACGGTGAACCGGGCTTTGTTGGGAATGCTGCCTCCATATTCATCAGTTCGTTGATTGGCACTTTCTGCCAAAAACTGACTTGGTAAATACCCATTTGCCGCATGAAGCTCTACACCGTCAAATCCAGCTTCAATTGCATTTTTGGCTGCTTGCCCATAATCCTTTACTGTTTGTTTGATTTCTTCTAGAGTAATTTCTTGAGGTGTTTCATAATCTTTCATGCCTTGTGAGGTAAAATGTTGCATTCCTTGTATAGGAAGTGGGGATGGTGCAAGCGGTAATTTACCATTCCTGTCAATAGAATGTCCTACACGGCCTGTGTGCCAGAGCTGAGCGATGATGAGGCCTCCATGATCGTGTACAGACTTAGTAACTTTTTTCCAAGCTTCTATTTGCTCATTGGTATAAATACCGGGAGTTAATGGGCTACCGGTGGCTTCTTCACTTATTCTGATGGCTTCGGTAAATATCAGACCTGCACTAACTCTTTGGGTATAGTATTGAACTGTTATATCACCTACGATACCATGAATGTCTGCACGGCTTCTTGTCATCGCAGACATTGCCATTTTGTTTTTTAGTTTTAATCCAGCTAATTCTGTTTTTTCTAATAATTTCATTTTATTTATTTTTTAAGTGTTATTATTTATGATACAAAGTTGAGCTGAATATTTTTTTGAAACTTGTATCAAATCACTATTAGCATTAACTATTGTAAATAGGCAGGTAAATTTCATTTACAAATTCTTCTGCTGTAGTTAGGGTTGTAGTGGATTTATCTCTTTTTTGATAATTCATCATTCCTGATTGGATAGCAACCGCCATACCTAACAGATTATCTACAAAATCTTCTGAAAAACCGTTACCTAAGAATACCTGCTTTGCCTGGTCTATGGGGATTTGCACATAAGGTAATTCAGGATTTCCGATGGCTTTGCCAATGATATTGGTAAACTCTCTGTAGGTATAATCTCTTGGTCCCATTACTGCATGAACGCTTTTACCCGTAAAGTCAAGATTTGACAGATGTGCCGCTGCAACTTTCGCTACATCTTGCGTAGCAACCATGGGTATGGCATGGTCGCCATCTGCAGCAGTACCATTGATACCTTTGGATTTAACCAAACCAATTGTTCTTAAAAAATTCTCCATGAAGTAGGCCGAACGAATGTGTAATACATTTACATCTTTCAATTGATTTAACCTTACTTCCTGCTCACCGGTACCGCCCATGATGCCATTACCTTCATGCATGTGGGAACCAAGGCTGCTCATGTTTACAATATATTTAATGCCTGATTTTTCAATAGCTTCTATATAGTTGCTTGTAACCTGTCTTTGGTATGCTCTTGTGTTTTCTGCTTTTACATTATCGGGTAAAATGATGAAAGCACTATCTGCATTTTTGAATGCATCAATAAGTGTGTTAACATCTTTTACATCGCCTGTAATTACTTGAGCACCTTTATTTTTGAACTTTTGTAACTTATCACTATGTCTGGCAAATACAGTTACTTGATTCCCTTCATTTAAAAGGATGTCTGAAATTTTACTACCCACGGTTCCAGTGGCTCCAAGGATTACTATTTTCTTTTTCATTTTTATGATTTTTAAATTGTTGTTGATTATTACTATGCAAAGATGTTGTGATTAGAGAAGTAAAACTTGTATCAAATCACTGTTCTAATTTTGCTTACATGCTTGTTAGTGGAGATTGCCACTGTACATGCCCCCATCAAAATGTTTTGCATTCGTTTGGGTAATAAATAGCACAAGGTCAGCTGTTTCAATAGCAGTGAAAGCTGGATTTTCATTTTCTATCAAAACACTTTCGCCTGTGTTGAGCAGCATAGTGCCATTGACTTGTATTTCTCCATTAAAGACATACAATAGGAATGATATATTCTCCATAGATAGTTCGGGCAAAAGAATTTCTTCACCTTTTTGTAACTGCATATCCATAAGCCAAGTATTGCTTCTTATTTGCAGTGGATAATCATTGCCTTTACCAGCTATTTTTCGCCATTGATTGATACTGTATATTTTTGATAATTGATAAAATTGTACTTGTGGTTTTAAATTTTCACTTTCCGGTCTAATAAAAATTTGCAAGCCTTCCAATACTTCTCCCTCTTCCAGAACTTTCTCTTCGTGATAAAATCTTGAGCCAGCATTCATCATCATCAATCTTTGATTTGAAAGGATATCAGCATGTCCTTCTGAATCTTTGTGACTTACTTTACCCCTGCGCAAATACGTGAGTATTTCATCATCTTTATGCGGATGCATCGGTATGAGTGTACCGGGCGTTACCCGTGCTTGATCAATTCTTCCAATGGTAGAAAAACCAGTATCATTTAGTTCAGGTCTTATAAGTCCCGGATATAAAATTTGGATTCCAAAGCCACCATGTTGTTTACCATATTTTATGGTATTGTCTATTTTTGTTAACATCGTCTTGAGTATTAGGATTGCTGATTTATTTCTACGGCAACTTTTCCTATGTATCCTCCTTTTTCAGCGAATTGATAGGCTTCTTTGTATTGTGCAAACGGAAATACTTTGTTGACTTCAATTTGCAATCCTTTTTTTAATGAACTTACCAAAACATCTGTATGCTTTGTCGATGGGCTTGAGAGTATAACAATGTGTTTTTTGGACGTAAATAAGTTTTTGAAAAGCGAAGTTGGGATTTCAATAGGCTTTGGCGTCGGATTTAAAAACAGGGCTTTTGATTTCATGATTTTTTTGGCTTTGGTGTAACCCATTTTGCCTGATAAATCAATCACAATATCGTAGCGGTTTTTTTGTGATAGTACATTTTCTTTAGTGTAATCAATCACGTAATTTGCACCCCATTTTTTGGCTGATTCTATGCCTTTAGTGCTTGTAACAGCCGTTACGTTTGCCCCTTTTTCTCTTAATAATTGAAGTAGAAACATACCGAAACCTCCGGTAGCCCCATTCACTAAAATTTGAGTCTGTGCTTTGATATTACCCATCTTTTTTAATACTGTAAGGGCTGCGGTGCCAACTACTGGAATGGAGGCAGCTTGGGGAAAACTGATATTGGAAGGCTTTTTCCAAACCAATGAAGATGTCACGGCAACATATTCGGCCGATGCACCTTCTTTCATCATGTTTTTGACCACCCCAAAAACTTCATTGCCTTTTTTTATGCCAATGACAGAGGATCCAATTTCTTCAACGATACCAGCGAAATCAGTGCCTGTGTGCCTTGGAAGTTTTGAGCCGGACATTAATGTCATTTCTCCTTTCCTGATTTTCCAATCCATTGGATTGATAGAAAATGCTTTTACTTTGACCAGTACCTGATCTGCTTTAATAGTAGGTCTAGATTGTTCTACAGTTTGTAAAACATCTGTAGTTCCAAATTTTTTATACACTATTGCTTTCATGATATTATTTTTAATTGTTCAAAATGATATCACAAAGTTGCGAACAAGTTCATCTTCAAACTTGTATCAAATCACTATTGTGCCAAGGCGATGTGCTTTTTAAGTGTAAGCAGAACTGAGAGAAAAATCAAAAAATGACCTGTTTATATGACCGTTTGCCTTTTGGAAAATGGGACAGGTTACAAAATGTAAAGGCGCCTGCAAAATGAAGGTGCCGTTTGCAAGTGCTTAAACTAAATCTAAATTGGATATAGTAGGGTTAATAAATCTGAATCAAATCACTATTATGTTTTAAGGCCTTAGGAGGCATTCCAAACATTTCGTACATATACTTATTTAATTGGGGGAGATCGTAAAAGCCAGTATCGTAGGCAATATCGGTAAGGCTTCTGTCTTTGTCGGAAAGTGCGAGATAGATGGCTTGGCGTAACCGTGTCCACAGTAAATATTTGGAAAGACTACTACCAGTTTGTTGCTTAAAGAGTGACGCTAAACGGGATGGAGAAAGAAAAACTATATCGGTAAATGTTTGTGGCGTGATATCGGATTGAAAGTAATTAGCCTTAATGTATTCAACTATTTTTGTAACTCTTTCGTCATAGTTATTAGAAGGTAATTTAGAGAGCAAAGCATCAACTATTTTGGTAACATCTAAACTGTCTTTTGGTGTCTGAAAGAACGAATTTGTTTCGGGTGGTGAGTCAAAGACCAAATAATCCTGATTTTCTTTAAACCTACTTGCTAGTTCCAACCCAATATTTGAGTAGGGTTCTATATTTAAAACATTCAATGTTCCTTTTTCTGCAACGCAAAAATGCGGCACATGAGGTTTTATCAGAAAACCGTGAATGCGTTCGTGTAGCGTCCCACTGATGGTCGAATTAAAGGGTGTATCATTTGACAGAACGATTTGATATGCAGAATGATGATGGATTTCTACTGTGAGATTGCGGGCTTTAAGAGCAAGAATGAATGGGTTATTGTGCTGTTTTTTCATATAACTTAAATTATTGCGATGTCAATTGGTTGGAATTTACCGATTTTTATCTATTGTTATTTAATTTATTATTAAAAGTTTATCACACTATCCAACGCATCGTCTGCATCTCTATGTATAAAATTAGCTTGATAGTTTAAAGTTGTTTTTAAATCACTATGGCGATAAAGTTTTTGTAACATCAATGGATGAATAGAATCCCCTGCGATGTTTCCAAAAGAATGCCTCGCAATATGCATTGTCACTTTCTTGTTGATTCCTGCTTTTTTAACAATTGATTTTAGGTTCTTGTTGAATTTACTGGTAGCCACTTTGATTTTATTATAAACGTCTTTGGCGTTACTGAAATCTGCCTTTTCCATTTCAGGGAAAATAAAATCATCAGTACCATTTTTATACTTCTCATAGTACTTCATAATTATCATTGCTTTTTTAGGTATTTTGAGCGATACAATTTTGGTATTCTTACTCATCCTGTAGTTCAATCTTCCATCATAAACCATTGACCATTTGGTGAAAAGAACATCCGAAACTCGCATCCCTGCAAAGTAAAAACTGAAAAGCCAAACATTTAATGCGTGACGTTGCACTTCTGATAAGTTTTGAAGTTTTTCAAGCTTTGTTATTTCCTTTTTATTAAGCCCTATTTTAATGGTTTGTGGAAATTTGATTTTGAAACCACCTTTACCGAAAGGGTATAAATCTTTACTTACTACTTTATCAGCAATTGCTCTATTATAAAGCAAACGAATCAATACCATTACATTCAGCGCAGAAGTTTCCGTTAAGTTTCTATTGCCCATAAGATAGGTTTTGAATCTTTTGAGAAAACGCAGATTAATTTCTTGAAAGCGCAATTCTTTTGATTTATGGAAATCACGGATATAGGTTATGAGTGCAGAATCTGTAGTATATCTATTCATTTTCTTGTCAGCTTCAAGCGTATCTAAATGCTCGTTTGCATAATCGAAGAACGTCAAACTTGAAATAGGTTTGTAAATATTCCGCTTAATCTGGGTAGCCGATACATCGCTGTCCTCACTTTGTAGATTCATTAAGCCCTTATTCACGTCTGTAAGTTTTGAGGACAATAAGCTATTTAGGCTTTTTGCATTGGGATGGGACTTTTTTACACGAAGGTTTTTCTCATCCCAATCTTCTATATCAATATAATGACCAATATGTTTATAGGTAGAACGGCGGTTTTTAGTTATCCTAATTGCCAAAGGAAACATTCCCTTGGTATTGGGTTTTTTTCGTAGAATAATTTTTGCACTTGCTGACATAGCTGACCTGTTTAAGTTGCGAAAGTCAAATCAGGTACAACATTTTGTCAAAAACTTACCTTAAAGGTACATTTTTATTGGGTTTTTTGGGTACAACATAGGTACAACAAATGTTGAAATTAACTGATATTATATGACTTTAAATAAAATGACAAAACACATAAGTGGTTGTAAATGAGTTAATTTGTGTTTTGTTGGTGCAAGGTATGCTAGACTTAGGATCTAGTGCCGAGAGGCGTGGGGGTTCGACTCCCTTCACCCGCACACAGGACAGACAAAAAGACTCTTCATTATGAAGGGTCTTTTTTATTAACAATTTCTTTAGTTTTATGTTATACTATTGATTTAGTAATAGCGTTAATTCTAGTAGTATCGTTGCAGCCAACCCTTTGAAAACCTCAATGAACGAAACTGAAAAGAATAAAGAACTCATTGCAAAACTTAAAGCCGGTGACAAGGCCGTACTTAAAGACTTGTATGTTTTGTATTATTCGAAGCTCATCGGTATAGGGAAAAAGTTCAATTTTGATTTTTTATCACCAGAGGATTTTGTTCACGAAACCTTTTTAAAACTTTATCACAAAAGAGAATTGCTGAAAGAGGACGTCCTGCTGGACAAGCAACTCTTTGTTATTTGTAAAAACATTATTCTCAATCATATAAAAAAGGAAAAAAAGAATATTTCGTTTGACACCTTCGACAACCTGTCTTCTGAAAATATTGATAGTGAACCGCTGGTTGATGAAACCAAAGTGGAAGAAGACAAACAACAGCTATATGCCGTCTTGAATCAACTTCCCGAACAGCAAAAACAAATCTTTAAACTCCATAAAATCGAGGGTTATTCTTATAAAGAAATAAAAACCATCACCTCTCTTTCTCCAAAAACCATTGCCAACCACATATACTTGGCAAACAAGTTCCTCAAAAAAAACATAAAAAAATAATGTCTCCATTAGGAACTTTTAATTTCTCGATTGTTATATAGATAGAAGCAATCATTAGCACTATTATCATGATTCTCGAAATATTTAAAACCAATGTTCTGTCAGAGAAACAATCAATATGGCTTTTAAAAGTCTTACAACTCTATTTTTCTGATTGTATCATGAATTTCGATCTGGAAGATTGTGACAGGATTTTAAGGGTTGAAGCTAACAGGGAAATAGCAGATCAGATCACTGCTGTTATGGTTTCAAACGGATTTTTCTGTGAAAGAATTCTATAAACATGATGGAAATGAAAGAAAAGATAAACGACTATTTAAAATCCCTTTGGAAAGCAGATTATCCTGTTTCAGAAACAAAGGAAGAAATTGAATCCTCTTGGGAACGATTTTCTGCTAAAGCTTTTGGGGAAGATACTTCCAAAATTATTCCGATGAACAAGCCTCGTCGACAAGCAAACATCATGAAATACGCTGCCGTGGCTGCTGTATTGCTTATTTTTGTTTCACTTCCATTTATCCTTAATACTGAAACAGAATTCTTACTTGTAGAGAACAACTCTTCAAATGTTCGGGAATTTACCCTCCCCGATAACTCCAAGGTGAGCCTTCAACCTGAAGCCAAACTATTTTATGCCAAAGATTTCAAAAAACACAGAGCAACCAAAATAGAAGGTGAAGCTTTTTTTGAGGTTGAAAAAGACAAACACTCCCCTTTTACAGTTGTCTGTAAAAAAACTACAACCTCGGTTCTCGGAACTTCGTTTACCGTGAATAGCCTGTTTGATGAAGGCGTCGAGGTATCCCTTTATGAAGGAAGCATAAAAATGGAAATTGAGGGCGGCACACAAGACTGGATTCTCGCTCCGGGCGAACAGTTTGTATACAACCAACAAGGCACCGAAGTAAAATCATTTGACAAAAACAATAATCCAACCAAAAGTTATATCGATTTTGAAAATGCACGTTTGATCGAAATCATAAACTATGTACAAAAAACCTACGGCTATACAATCACAGCAAACCCTATGCTGCTCAACGAAAGTGTTACCCTGCGTATCAGCAAAAACGAATCCTTGGAAAATTTAATCAATACCATAGCCACTATTTATAATCTGGATCCGGAAATAAATAATACAAAAAAAGAAATCACTTTATATCAGGATTAAAGCATCAAAAAACGAAACAGTCTTAAAAAGAAAATTCATCAACCACACAAATCAAAAAACGAATGAAACAATTATTTTTGTTAGTTCTACTATTAATATCTTTAGTCTCTTTCTCACAAGAAGACACCACTATACTGAAAAACCCGAGCTTACAGGAGGTGTTTTCTGCTATCGAATCTAAAAGTGAGTATAAATTTGCCTACGACAACAAGTTGAACACTAAGGAAAAAGTAGGTTTCGACATACGGTTCAGGACAGAAGAAATCGATACCGTCATTGAGTATTTGAAAAAGAATTCAAAATACAACATCAATAAACTCGGAAAGAACATTACCATCACCAAAAAACAAGCGGACCGAAAACACACTTTTTCAGGAAAAGTATTGGACGAAAACAACGAACCTCTACTGGGTGCCAATATTTATATAGAAGAAGAACAAACCGGAACAATGACCGACCACAACGGCCTTTTTTCCATAAAACTACCGGAAGGAAGTTACACCGTACGCATTAGCTATATTGGTTTTTTGAATGCTGAAGAAACTATTGAACTGTACCAAAACATCAATAAAAAATATATCTTGTTTGATAGTGGTCAAAAATTGGATGAAGTTATCATCACCCAAAAAAACAACATTGCCGAGATCAGGAAACCACAAATGAGTTTAAACCGCCTATCGGCAGAGCAAATAAAGGGTATGCCGCTGGTGCTTGGTGAGACCGACCCGCTAAAAGCGCTTTTGCAACTCCCGGGGGTTACTAATGCCGGTGAAGGAAGTTCTGGGTTTAATGTGCGTGGTGGTGCTGCAGACCAAAATCTTATTTTGCTGGACGGCTCCCCAATTTTTAGTGATTCCCATCTTTTTGGATTTTTTTCGGTTTTCAATGCCGATGCTCTTAGTGGCTTAAAACTATACAAAGGCGGGATCCCTTCCAAATATGGAGGACGGGTTTCTTCCGTTTTAGATGCCCGTCAAAAAACGGGGGATCTTCAAGATTTTCATATGAATGGAGGAATTGGACTTATATCAAGTAGATTGCTCGCTGAAGGGCCTATTACAAAGGGGAAAGGCTCTTATTTGATTGCAGGAAGAAGCTCTTATGCACATCTTTTTTTAAAACTGGCTAATAATGACAATTCAGCTTATTTTTACGACCTCAACTCCAAATTGAATTATAAGTTGAACGAAAACAACAGTTTATTTGTCTCTGGATATTATGGTCGGGATTTCTTCGAGATTAGTGATAATTTTTCAAGCACCTATGGAAATGCCATGCTCAACTTGCGTTGGAATCATCATTTTTCAGATGATATAACCTCAAATTTATCTACTTTTTATAGTGATTATAATTTTAAGTTAGATCTTGGCATTCTCGATTTTTCATGGAAAAGTACCATAGGAAGTGCTGGTCTAAGATATGATTTCAGTCATCATTTTTCAGACAATCTTAGCCTGCAATATGGAGCAAATGCCATTTATTACGATTTCAATCCCGGAACATTAGAGCCTGATGAAGGAAGTGCCAGGGTCAATTACCGACAATTAGATAAAAAATATGCCTTAGAACCTTCTTTTTATATTGATGCCGAGCATAAACTGTCTGAAAATTTAACACTGCAATACGGGTTACGGTTTAGTATGTTTTACAGATATGGAAAAGAAGAGATCAATCACTATGAAAACGATCAAGCGGTCGTTTTCAATCCCGATTTTCAGATATACGAAAAAGGGACACCCACAGGAACAACCTTATACGAAAGCGGGAAAACCATATCAAACTTCAATAATTTTGAACCGCGAATTGGTCTTTCTTATGCCTTAAATGACAACACCTCTATAAAAGCCAGCTACAACCGGATGACACAGTACATCCACCTGCTCGCCAACAACCAATCCCCTTCACCGGTAAATGTTTGGACACCCAGCGGACCGTTTATAGAACCTCAATTATTGGATCAATCGGCTATAGGGTTCTTCAAAAACTTTAAAAACAACACGTACACCATAGAAACCGAAGTGTTTTATAAAACCGTGAAAAATCGAATTGATTATGTTGATGGGGCCAACCTTATTGCCAATGATGATATCGAACAGGTTATTCTCAACGGCAAAGCCCGGTCTTATGGTTGGGAAATATTGCTCCAGAAAAACACAGGAAAACTCACCGGGTGGATTGCCTATACGCTTTCCCGTGCTGAACAAAAAACCCCCGGCCGGACACCGCAAGAAACAGGAATAGCAAACGGGGAGTGGTATTTATCTACATACGATAAATTACATGACCTTTCTGTAACGGGAAATTATAAACTGAGCAACAAATGGTCGTTTGGAGGGAATTTCACCTTCCAAACCGGTCGCCCGGGAACCTTCCCAAATAGCCAATATGAGTTTGATAACATTCGCATTCCTAATTACAGCTCCAGAAACGAAAGCCGACTTCCTGTTTACCATCATTTGGACCTCTCGGCTACCTATACCCCAAAGCCAAAAAGTGAAAAAAAATGGAAGGGCGAATGGGTGTTTAGCATATATAACGTTTACAACAGGAAGAATTCGGCTTCAATTACGTTTGAGTCCAACAAAGATACCGGGGCAAACGAAGCCATACGACTTTCAATCTTTGGTATCATTCCTAGTATTTCCTATAATTTTAAATTTTAAAAAATGAAAAAATCAATATATACCTCCATAAATTTATTTGTAGCCTTTTTGATGCTAACATCCTGTGAGGATTCGATCGATCTGGACTTAGACACCACAAAACCTCGCTTGGTCATCGATGCCGGGATTGCTTGGGAAAAAGGAACCGATGGAGCTCAGCAAACCATAAAAATAAGCACAACAACCGATTATTACGCTACCGAAATCCCTCCGGTTTCCAACGCTACGGTATCAGTTACAAACAGTGAAGGAATTGAATTTCAGTTTGTAGAAAGCCAAGGAACAGGGGAATATGTTTGTACAGATTTTATCCCTGAAATCAACGAGACCTATGAGCTAATGGTGCTGGTTGACGGACAAACCTATACGGCGAGTGAACAATTGGTTGCCACACCCGAAATTACTCATATAGTACAAAATGATGAAGGTGGCTTTTTTGGTGAAAATATTGAAATTAAGTTTTATTATCAGGATAACGGGGAAGAAGATAACTTTTACCTATCGGAATTTAATGCCGATTTTTTATCGTTTCCTGAACATAACGCCACAAATGATGACTTAACACAAGGGAATGAAATGTTTGAGTCTTTTATAGATGAAGATGATGATCTCGAAACCGGTGATGAAATATACGTAAGCCTAAGAGGAATGTCTGAACAATTTTACAATTATATGACGATCCTCTTGGAAAACTCCGGAGGGAATCCGTTTAATACTCCATCGGCCAATGTGCGCGGAAACATCATCAACCAAACTGATGAGGGAAATTACGCGCTGGGCTATTTTAGACTTTCTGAAATGGATTCAGCTATACACATCGTTGAATAAAAGTTGAGCGAAGCCAATCACTTTACTTTTCTCAATTAATTTAAAAATCCCAAATTAACTCCTCTTTTTTGATATTAATGATGGCTTTATCCCGGTTTGCTTTTTTTATATGTATTCTTCCTCTCTTTTTGGGTTGTGTTCAAAAAAACACTTCTCCAGAAGAAAAAAACATTTCAAGTGAAGCTGCGTTTCCAAAAATCACATATATATTACACAAAAGACAAAATAACAGCAATATTCCTTTTATCCGTATAAAACTTACAAGCATTTGATTTATCTTCATGTCATCAGTTCCAAACAACCTTGAAAATTTCTAATCTTGGTTAGTTATTCGGTCTTTTTTTCCATTTTTAACTTCTCAATTATTTTTAGAGCGACATCTTTTGATGATAAATAGTTTTGACCGGTAATCAGATTTTCTTGTGCTTCTACATGTGGAGAATTTCTTGGAGAAAACTTAAATGTTCCACCTCTGTCTTCAATTGTCTTTTGAATATGAAAAGGGAATTGTTTTAAATAATCTGCATCATGTTTCTCGTAAGAATCAGGATATCCACTGATCACTTTTCCATCTACAAGATACTTTCCGTCTTTTGTTTTTAAGTTGACGATTCCTGCGGTTCCATGACATACGGAAGAAATAATACCATTATACTCTTCAAAAATTGTCATTGATAGTTTTTGAATATGACTGTTTTCAGGCACTCCATACATGGCGCTTCCTCCACCGATATAATGAACTGCCTTATAATCTTCGGGTTTTATTTCTTCTGGTTTTCGGGTGTGTTTTATAGCATACATAAAGTCCGGATCGTATAAATACTTTTTATGCAATGAATCTGAGGTATTGATATAGGCAAGGGGTATGCTTCCTCCATCCGGGCTAACAAAATCTACTGTGTACCCCGACTCTTTAAAAGTGTTATAGGCATTTACTATTTCTGAAAAACTGTTTCCCGTTGGTATGTCAGAGTTGCCATGATAATGTGCATTGGATACAATAAAAAGAATACGGTCCCCAGATCGATTACTTTTCTTACTTCCGGCAGACTTACTAATGATCTTCCATTTTCCCTCAATTTTCTTCAGTAAAAACATATCCATAAATTCCAATCCCTTGGTCGGAAACAATATTTCTACTTTAGCCCAAGCAATATTGTTATAACAGTCAATGGATATTATCTTCCCTATTCGTCCATTATACTCCCCTGGTGTCCCTTTTTTAAACCAGCTTGTATATTCTGAAATAGGTACGATCCACAAGTCTTTTTCTTTATGGTCTAAATATAAATTTGCCATGGGGAAAAACGCCTTTTCTATACGCTCCGGTTGATTATAAGAGCTTCCTTCTATATAATTTTGAAGTGCTTTTTCTATTTCAATACGGTCCTTGTTATTCGTTTGAGAAATCCCAGCAAAAGAAGAAAAAAAGAATATTGTAACTAACCCAAAAAATAAATGCTTCATTTTGATCGATGTTTAAATTTCAGGCAAACATCTATAAACAAAATGAAAATGGAGCATTGGGTTATAATAGAGATGTACGGATTTATAAATTTGGATAAAAAACTAGGAAAACTGGCGTTTAAACTCCGCCGGGGTTTGCGAGACAAGTTTTTTGAAGGTGTTGTAAAATGTGGATCTTGAAGAGAACCCAGCTTCAAAACCAATGCCCTCCAGTGTAAACTGATTACTTTCCTTAATCAGTCTTTTTGCTTCATCAATCCGATATTCATTGATAAATAGGGCAAAGCTTTTTCCTATATTATCATTCAACAATTGAGACAGTTTGTGGGTTGAAATGTTTACTTTTTCGGCTACATCGTTTAATTTGATGTTAGGGTTTTTGTACAGCTTTTCTTTCTGCATCACTTCATTCAGGGTTTTTGCTAAAGCTTTAGCCTCAACATCTTCAATTTTTTTAGACGCATATTTTTGAGGTATGTCCCGGAAAATGCTATCTCTGTTTCCTTTGGACAGTAAAAAGAACAACAAGGCGTAAAACACTAATGAAAATGTCAATGTCCCTATTAAATAAAGATAAAAATACCCGATTACATAAGCCATGAAAATTAATCCGTTCCCTATATAAACTCCAACCAACCACAACTCTTGGGTAGTAGACTTTTCCTTTTTATTAAAGAATTTTTGAATAATGTCATTCAAAACAAAGCCTGAAATGAGTAAATAAATCCCCCAGACCACATAAATAAACAACGTAAAATAATTATTCCATAGCTCTATGTTGGTTGCTCGTGGTTTTATAATACCTACAAAAAGCACAATAAGTAGTAAAATCCCATAATGGATTTTCCAAGCACGCGGAGCTGTTTTTATATTTTCTACAGAAGATTTCAGGTAAAAATACAAGGAAACCCCAATCAAAAAACAGGCAGATAATCCTATCTGTATATAAAGAGAGTCTCTATTTTCTGTAAAAAGTAAATATACCGATTTCCCTATTCGCAAGCTTAGCATTAACACCAACAACCCAAAAAAGAAGTTTTGAATCCGTTTTTGCCTAGCGAAGAATAAAAGATATAAACTTATGAGGAGCCCGTTAAAAACCCCGAGGGCACCAAAGAAGAACAAAACCGGATTGTCAAAAGTCATTTTTATCAAAGTTTAGGCAGTACAGTAAACTACCTTCCAAAATTAAATATATAAACCAAAAGTCAAAGTCAAAATTGTTGGCAATATAATACGCATTCAAGGAATTTTAATTTGTGTATGTCTATATTTGAATATCGGTTTTTTTGAATTAATGATGACTTTACCCCGGTTTGCTTTTTCTATATGTATTCTTTTTCTCTTTTTGGGTTGTGTGCAAAAAAACACTTCTTCAAAAGAGGAAAGCATTTCGAGTGAAGCTGCGTTTCCCAAAATCAACGGACTAAGTTTTGTTGCTTCACGGGACACGCTTAGACAAGCCAATATTAAACCCATACTGGATGTTCATACCAATTATGTCTCCGTTATGCCCTTCGGGTTTATCAAAAGCCCGGATCATCCCAAAATAATTTACAATCAAGAACGGCAATGGTATGGCGAAACAAAACATGGGGTAAAGCAGTATGTTGAAATGTTTCATAAAAATAAAATCCACGTGATGCTAAAACCACAAATTTGGGTAGGACACGGACAGTTTACAGGTTTGTTGGAAATGAATTCGGAAGAAAACTGGAAAGCACTCGAAACTTCCTACAGCAGCTTTATTTTGGAGTTTGCACAAGTAGCTGAAGAAAATCAAATCGAGTTGTTTTGTATTGGAACCGAATTGGAAAAATTCATAGAAAACCGCCCGGGTTATTGGCATAAGTTGATTGCAGAAATAAAATCGGTTTACAAAGGAAAACTGACATATGCAGCAAATTGGGATGAGTATAAACGTGTCCCTTTTTGGGATGCCTTGGACTATATCGGTGTGGACGCTTATTTTCCGGTGGCAACAAATAAAACCCCGACGGTTGATGAGGCGAAAGCAGGATGGCAACAATGGAAAGATGAATTGAAATCTGTTTCTGAAAAAGAAAACAAAAAAATTATTTTTACTGAATATGGCTACCGAAACATCGATTTTGCAGGGAAAGAGCCTTGGGTAAGTGATCGGGAATTGAATTCACTTAATCATGAGGCCCAAACCAATACCTTACAGGCTTTATATGAAGAGGTCTGGAAAGAAGATTGGTTCTCCGGTGGATTTTTATGGAAATGGTTTATGGAGCACGATCGGGTTGGAGGCAATGCGAACAATCAGTTTACACCTCAAAACAAACCTGCGGAAAACATTGTGAAAAAATATTATAAAGAAATAAAGTAAACTACCTCGGAATAAGCCTGATAGTTAACTTAACCTAGGTTCAATTATTAAAATTAAATATCTAAAAATAAAAGGTTGAAAGAACCATTAAGGAGTTAAGGAAATTCATTAAGCACCATAATATCTCTTAATGCCTTAATGGTTTACATTTTTTCACAATTCCATATAGCATATCTGATTGAAGAGTAAAAGAGTATAAATCGAACTCACGATAACTTACAAATCAAAGACACTATCCCAAAAAGTGTGTAAGTAAAAATATCGAGGGTTGGATTCTTAATTAGAGTCTGACCCTTTTTTCATAGATCGTCAGGAACTGATTTAA
>NZ_JAPFGA010000003.1 GCF_026241135.1 Galbibacter kalidii | reverse complement strand
TCTTTCTTCATACTGTGTAAAATTTAAAATTAATAAAAAAATATCGGGGGTCATGACCCCCGATATTTTCTATTTACACAGTTTATGAGATGCTACCATGTGTAAAGAGAAATAAGATAAGAACCGTCTAGATTTTTCAAAAAAATCTTCTAATTTTCTATTGATATTTAAGAAAATTTTATATTTTTGAGGCTATACGCATGATTTAGCATTCCCTCATTCTAAATTTTGTAACCTAAAAACCTGGCAACCTACTATGATTGCACATCTTCATGTAAAGGATATCCTTATATTCTTTTCTACTCCGATATTATACTTAAACGGATATTTCCAATATCAATTTACTAAGATTCTAAAAATATTCCATTGTTTCAGTAAGATATTACTGCCTTTATATTAGGGATTTTACAGAATGAAAACTTCACTATATACAATATCTTAAAACTTAACAAATGACTAAAAATCTACTTTCTATCGTACT
Source organism: Galbibacter kalidii (assembly GCF_026241135.1). Taxonomy (GTDB): domain Bacteria; phylum Bacteroidota; class Bacteroidia; order Flavobacteriales; family Flavobacteriaceae; genus Galbibacter. The sequence goes on along the minus strand of NZ_JAPFGA010000003.1, from coordinate 330,606 downwards.
ACTATTGGCCTGTTGTTTCTCTTATGGTCAAACTGTTACCCAAGACCAGATCCTCGATAAGAACCAGGCAACAATATTTTTAGGGACAGGCGGGGATTCAGGTCCTCATGGGTTCGTCTTTGATGATGACAGCGGTACTCCTTTGCTGGGGATGTTTTACAGAACGTCCTCTAATCAATTACGGGTGGAAGATTACAGTAATGGATCAGGAATTTTCTCCATAGATGGAGATACGAAGTATTCCTATTTTACCGATCGATTGGGTATTGGTACTTCCACCCCAACCCAAAAATTGGATGTAAACGGGAACATTGCTGTAAGTAACAGTATTGTAGGTCCTACCCTGACCATAGATTTGAATAAAGGCAACACCAATGCTCCAAAGAAAATTACATCAAATCATGTGGGAGGATACTATACTATGGAATTCCAGACCTATAGTTCACTTTATGAAAAATTGCAGACCCGGATATTGATGCGTGGCGGAGGTTCTGATGCCATAGAGTTTTATGACAAGGACGAAAACCAGTTTATAATCTTCAATGGAGCTAATGGTAATGTCGGCATTGGGGTGTCAAATCCTGGTTCTAAATTGGTGGTAGACGGAAAGATACGTAGTGAAGAAGTTAAAGTGGAAGTGGTGAATGCACCGGATTATGTGTTTGAAGAGGAATATCACCTAAGGACCTTAAAGGAAGTAAAAGAATATATCAAAAAAAACAAGCATTTGCCGGAGATCGATCCCGGAAAGGAAATGGAACGGGATGGAGTAGATTTGGGGGTGATGAACATGAAGCTCTTAAAGAAAATTGAAGAGCTGACATTATACCAGATTCAACTTCAGGAGAAAATAGAATCACTGACCTCCAGTGCAATTCAACAACAAGAAATACTGCAAGAGAATAAGATTCTTAAAGAAGAAATGTCAAACCTGCAAACCCAAAACAAACAATTGTACAAAAAACTGGAGCAGATAGAACAAAAGTTGTCAATACAGAACAATAAAGAAGATTAAGATGAAAAAGCTAAAGCTATTTTTAATAATAAGCAGTTTGACATGTGGCAGTCTGTTAGCACAAGAAACTTATTATGACGCAACTGCCGGGGATGGGTATGGATTCCGATTTTGGGGTGGTAATGATTCCTATAAAATCCATATAGGGAATACGGCTGAGTACCATTACGGCCCTGTTACGGATTATAGCATAAAGATGAATATGAATGATGTGTCGAATAGGGGATGGACATGGGGTGTAGATGGAGTTACACCTATAGCTGCACTGAATACACAAGGAGATTTTCAAGTTGCAGGAAACATACTGGCATCAAAAAGGATAGGAATTGGAGTCACAGATCCTCAAACATATATAGATGTTGTAAACAGTACCGCCAGTGAAAGTTTTTTAAGGTTTCGGACGCAAGATGCGCTATCAGACCATCTGTTAATTGCCAATACCACTGGAGAGCCGGGGCAATTTATTCCGTTGATCAAAGGGAAGCATGTTACAGACAATAGAACCGCCATAACCTTTATGGGAGAGGTAAATCCGGAAAATGATACAGGCTCAACACCAGTGGTTAGTTTTAATGCAAGAAGGTATAATGGTATGCTTACAGAACGACCATTGTTCAGTTGGGCAAATTATTCAACACGGCTTATGGTGATGCATGCAGATGGTAGATTAGGAGTAGGCACGATGAACCCGAGGAGTAAATTAGAGGTCAAGGGAGTGATTACTTCTTCTTCCAATACAACAACCAATTACAGCAGTTTCTTTGTTAGCGGGGATGGTAATGCCTATATGAATTTTGCTGGTGGAGACTCCAGTAGCAGAATTGGATTTCAGATAGATGGCAGCAGTGCTATGAGTATATACAACAATAAAAGTGTCGGAATAGGAACAGGAAATACAGGCCCTCACAAACTAGCCGTAGAAGGTTCTATCGGGGCCCGTGAGGTAAAGATCCAAGCCTCTGGCTGGAGTGATTTCGTCTTTGAAAAAGATTATAACCTCCCAACCCTTGAAGAAGTCGAACAGCATATTCTGGAAAAAGGTCATTTAAAAGATATCCCTTCTGCCAAAGAAGTAGAAAAGAATGGTATTTACCTTGGAGAGATGGATGCTAAACTATTGCAGAAAATAGAAGAACTCACGCTTTATACTATTGAGCAACAGAAAATGATAAAAGAACAGCAAGAGCTCGTGAAACAGCAACAAGAACTCCTGAAGCAGCAAGAAGAAAATTTCACAGAAATAGTTGCAGGGCTAAAGAAAGAAATAGAAACAATAAAGGATAAGGAATGAGAAAACTTTACTTTTTATATCTTTTGATACCGATACTTAGTTGGTCCCAAACCAATACTTTTCCTGATTCAGGCAATGTGGGGATCGGTACTATAACTCCTTCTTCCACACTCGAAGTTAAATCGGATGCCAACACGAATTCAAGGATCCATATTAATACAACTACGGATGGAGATCCGTCTATCATAAGGTTTCAGGATGCAGGTGAAACAACCTGGGGTTTTCTGTCAAATTATCCAACATTGGGTAAATTTAGTTTATACAACTATCAAAATAATTCTAATGCTTTGGTCCTTAATCAAAATGGGGATATAGGTATTGGCACTAGCACTCCTAGAACAAAATTGCATGTAAACGGTTCCAGTGAGTCCCAATCTGCAAGCATAATAAGCTTTGGAACTTTATCAGATAGTGATTTTGTCACTTCAAATATCTACCGAAGCTTCTCTGGATCAACATATACCGATGGTATCAGTGGAAATATCGGTAAATATATTTCATACAGATCTATATTTGGAGGATATTCCAATTACAATGGGAATGGCCCCGGTTTCTATAGTCAGGGGCATTACCCTAGAATGTTTATGGAAGTTATTTCCGGAAATCATGGTGCCATGTCTGGACTTCCGACCGACTCACCTATAAAAAACGGTTATATCTATCAACAAATTAAAGGACCTGCAGAGAATCAACTAAGTACTCCTGTTAAAGCTACAAATAATAATTCTCAATGGTTATGGGGAGTTAGTAGTGCAGGAAACATTATTGTTGCCGGAAAAATTGAATCCAGAGAAGTAAAAGTAACCGTCAATGCCGGGGCCGATTTTGTTTTTGAAGATAACTACAACTTACCCACATTAGAAGAAGTTCAGCAATTTATACAGGAAAATGGACACCTCCCTGAAATCCCGTCTGCCAAAGACATGGAAACGAGCGGGATTCACCTAAGTGAAATGAATATAAAATTGCTACAAAAAATTGAAGAACTCACACTTTATACTATTGAGCAAGAGAAAAGACTTAAAGAAGAGGAAAGTGAAGTGGAAAAACTTAAAATAATTGTAAAAGAACAACAGAAACTTATCAACCAACTATTTAAAAAATTTGAAGAGTGAAAAAACTAGTTATAATCTTTGTCATTATATTTTTTGTAGAAGCTTCTGCTCAGGATTTAACTCAGAATTATCGTAAAATAATCCTGAATTCACCCAACAACGTAAGTCTGTTCCAAAGTACATCCAGCAATGGTATTTGGGCTAGTGGAATGATTAATGGAGATCGATGGGGTGTGTTCGAGGACGCCACCGGCTCTAAAGAAAGGGTTTCTATACTTTCCGGAGGAAAAGTAGGGGTTAATACAATTGCCCCGGAATCGTTGTTACATATCAACCAAATTAACAGACATAGTGGATTGATGATAACCGAAGAGGGCAATTCACAGTCGGTAAGATTGCACTTGGCTAAGTTTGATGACGGGAGAGAATATGGGTATTTTAAATTGGGTGATTCTACCATGTTAAGGGGGAATGGGGAGCGGTCTTATTTTAAGGGCAGCTTAGGAATCGGAACAATCAATCCTGGGAACTGGAAATTAGCTGTCAACGGAAAAATCCGAGCTAAAGAAATCAAAGTAGAGACCAGCTGGAGCGATTTTGTTTTTGAAAAAGATTACAACCTCCCAACCCTCGAAGAAGTAGAACAGCATATTAAAGAAAACGGACATCTTAAGGATATTCCCTCGGCTATAGAAGTGGAAGAAAACGGGATTTATCTAGGTGATATGAATGCAAAGCTTTTACAGAAGATCGAGGAGTTGATGCTTTATACTATTGAGCAGCAGAAAAGAATTAATAAGTACGAAGAAACTTTAAAACAATTGAAGGAGATTGTAGTTAAACAACAGAAAGTTATCAAAAAACTAGAAGTTAACCACGACTAAACGAAATTTACTAAAATATTTAATGAATATGAACATGAAAAAAGCTAAATATCTATATATCTGTGTATTAATGACTTTTAATGTCGTTTTAGGACAGTCTTACGAATTACCTAAAATTATTCCTCCCTCACCAGAGTCTCAAAAATTTATTGAGTTTATTGATTTTCCTAATCAATTGTCTTTAGGTATTCCCAGCATGAATATTCCTATTTATAATATTGAGTATAAAGACATAAGCTTCCCTATTTCTTTATCATATAGTTATTCTGGCCTTAAGCCCAATGAGGATGTTAGCGGATTTGTTGGTCTGGGATGGTCGTTAAACGCTTTTGGTCTTATTGCGAGATCAATAAATGATGAAGCCGATGAGAAATTTTGGAACTTTAATATTCCTTTGGAAGCTGAAATTTCGAGTAATAACAATAATTTAGAACAGGATGATGATGCCTTAGTTCTCGATCAAATAGCATTGGGGCATAAGGATTCATCTCTTGATTTGTTTTCTTTTGTCCTGCCGAACGGAAAGTCGGGTAAGTTTGTTTTTGGAAGAAACCAGCAGTTAAGTGAGTTTTTAAAGCCAAAATTACTGCCTTATCAACCTGTCAAAATTATTCCCACTTTTAGCGATAATAAGTTTCAGTATTTTGATATTCTGGATGAATCGGGGACGTTGTACAGGTTTGGAAAGTCTTTTAACGGAATTGATACAGCATATGAAGATTATTCAAATATTTCTACCTCAACATTTCCTTTAGGAAGGACCTCCTGGTTACTAATGGAAATAATATCCAAAAACAAAAGGGACACTATTCATTTTAAATATGAAGATGTCATTGTCCGTGCCGATGGATTAAAATATTTTAAAAAGCATAATGTTCAATTCAGTAAGTCCATAACATCAGTAGGTGGAGCTCATACTATAAGTAGCACGGTAAATCATAATGTTTATTATTATACCAAAAAGAGAATTAGAAGTATAGAGTTTAAATCAGGTCATATTCAATTCAATTATTTATATGACTATCCGGAATGTTTATTAAAGGACATAAAAATATATCAAAAAAGCAATGCCAATCCTATTCGGACAATCAAATTTGACCTTTCAAAATTTGCAAATGTTGAGGCTAATCGTAAGAACTGGTATAAATTAGATGAACTTAGTTTTTTAGACTCCAAGAACAAGGAAATCTCCAAATATAGTTTTGAATATGAAAATGGACGATTTCCATATATTGAAAATGAACCTTTTAATAGTAATGCCCAAAATAGTTTTGAAATAGATTTTTGGGGATATTATAATGGAGAATGGAATGAAGATTTACTTCCAGATTTTTTTTGGGCGCCTTATGTAGCTAATATTTTTGGAGACGCCGACAGGTCTCCTAATTATAATTATGCGAAGCTAGGGGTGTTAAATAAAATTGTATTTCCATCTGGGGGAGAACGCATTTATGAATATGAAGGTAATGATGATTATACTGCAGGAATTCGAGTAAAATCTATTATTAACAGGACAGGAAATAATGATCTAAAAAGAACTTATCAATATTCAGATCCGTATTATAGGCTAAACTCAGATGTATACTATCAAAGTCATTTTATGAATGCATATGACAGGACAACAGACCCTGTTTCCAATACAATGACAGCTTCTTCCTCCTCGAATTGTGATGTGGGCATTAATGGTTCTCCTATTATATATGGAAAGGTAACAGAGTTTATTGGAGATGAAACAAGCAGTAATGGTATAATAGAACACTATTTTGATACCTCTTTTATAGATAGGAGAAGATCGGATCAGTGGAGTATAAGTAAAGGATATCCATGGCAACATAGTGAGATTCAATTTTTACCTAAATTCTATTATGATAAAACCTTTGGAAGTACATTCGAGAATAAAACGGTTTACTTGAATACTGATTTAGATACACTAAAAATCGTAAACAATTACTATTCTCATAATGCCAACATGGTTGCTCGTGGGCTAGATGTTTCTAAAGTTGTGAAGAATAACGCCAACGTGAAATTGAAAGCATATTTCTTTACTTTTTATAATATTGAATTTAACCAACTTCATCAAAGATTAGATAGCACTAAAGTAGTGTCCTATTATGATAGCGGTAATTTGATAACTAGGGGACAGTACGAGTATAATAACCATTTATTTTTGAAAAAGAAACAAATCCAAACTAGTCTCGGGGAGCATTTGAGAGAGGATTACTTCTATCCTGAAGATTATTCAACAGCTCCTTATACAGCAATGGTTTCGAGAAATATTTTGTCTCCGGTAATTGAAAAGAAAAATTATAATATCGAGAACGGGGAATCGAATGAAGTTCTTTTAGAATTATCAAAAACCATCTATAAGGATTGGGGCAGTAATAGGATTTTGCCAGAGAAGGTGTTAACCTCGAAGGGGAGTGGTCCTATAGAGCCACGGATCGAGTACAAACGCTATGACAGTTACGGGAACCCAGAGGAAATGCAACAGGCGAACGGCTCTTCGGTAGTGTACCTGTGGGGGTATAATGGTCAATATCCCATAGCTAAGATCGCGAACGTAACCTCTTATGGGAGTATTCCATCTTCCCTGATCACAGCTGCCAAGAACGCCTCGAACACCGGAAGTGAGAGTAGTCTGACCAGTGCACTGGAGGATATCCGGGATGCGATGCCCAATGCCCAAGTAACGACCTACACCTACGACCCCTTGGTAGGGGTGAGCACGATCACTGATTCCAAAGGTTACACGACCTATTATGAATACGACGATTTCAACCGCTTGGAGTTTGTAAAAAACGATGCGGGAGAGCTGCTTTCCGAAAACAAGTACCACTATAAAGACCAAAACTAATGCCAATACCTATGAAAACCTACCTCTTAAAAACGATATATACGACACTCCTTTTTATATGCTTTACCGGGCTAACAACAATAGAGGCCCAGTGCTATAGCTCATCACTAAGCAAAAACCCGTTGGAATTTCCGTTAAACGGGGGCTACCAGACAACAACCGTAAGTTTTCCTTCCGGGGGCTGTGATAACCCAACGATCAGTGTCTATAACGTGCCCAGTTGGCTGACGGTAAATGTATCCGGTTATACGATACAGGTTACCGCCCAAAGTTTGTCGAGCGGGTACAGGGAAGCCAGTATCCCGGTGAGGGCCAACGGCAACACGGTCAACGGTTTTATAGTAAAACAAGGGACCGAGCCACCCCCACCCCCACCGGAACCTTGCTCGGTAAGTGGTTTTAGCGGGGGTACTTTTAATCCTTTTGGTGAAACCAAAAACTATAACCTTAGTTTCTCCAATTGTAGTTCGAGTACTGCTACATTTTCTTTTACCACTTCAAGTGGGCAGTCGATCCCTAGTTGGATCTCCATTTCCCAGACGGGCACTTCTATTTCTGTGACTTGTAATGAAAACAATACTGGTAATACTCGCACAGTTATTCTCGTAGGCAGGGCGAATGTTGGAGGTGATGATGTCGCTATTGGTGAACAAATAAGTCAGCTCTCTTGTTCCAAAACCTGGTACAAAGATGTAGATAATGACGGTTATGCCGAACTTACCCGTGTAGAATGTGCAAGCCCGGGTTCAGGCTACTCCACTACGGTAAAGCCATTGGGGGACTGTAATGACTCCAATGCATCGATCAATCCGGATACCAAATGGTACAAGGATGCCGATGGTGACGGTTTTGCAGCAACGGTAAAGACACAATGTGCAAGTCCTGGATCAGGATATACAAGGACAGTAAAACCGTTGGGGGACTGTAACGATTCCAATGCATCGATCAATCCGGATACCAAATGGTACAAGGATGCCGATGGTGACGGTTTTGCAGCGACGGTAAAGACACAATGTACGAGCCCGGGAACGGGATATACAAGAACCGTAAAGCCATTGGGTGACTGTAATGATTCCAGTGCGGCGATCAACCCGGACACCAAGTGGTACAAGGATGCCGATGGGGATGGATTTGCAGCCACGGTAAAGACACAATGTGCAAGTCCTGGATCAGGATATACAAGGAGTGTAAAGCCATTGGGTGACTGTAACGATTCCAGTGCGGCGATCAACCCGGACACCAAGTGGTACAAGGATGCCGATGGGGATGGATTTGCAGCGACGGTAAAGACACAATGTATGAGCCCGGGAACGGGATATACAAGAACCGTAAAGCCATTGGGTGACTGTAATGATTCCAATGTGGCGATCAACCCGGACACCAAATGGTACAAAGATGCCGATGGTGACGGTTTTGCAGCTACGGTAAAAACACAATGTGTAAGCCCTGGATCCGGTTATACAAGAACCGTAAAGCCCACGGGGGATTGCAATGACAACAATGCTTCGTTAAATCCTGATACTACTTGGTATTTGGATGCTGATGGTGACGGGTATGCAGTTTCAACAAAAACACAATGTACGAGCCCCGGAGCAGGATATGGTACTACTACAAAACCATTAGGGGATTGTAATGACGGTAATCCTTCATTAAACCCTGATGCTACATGGTATGCCGATACCGATGGTGACGGCTATGGAGATCCTAATGCGGCACAATCGGCATGTGACCGGCCTACCGGTTATGTAAGCAATGATGATGATCACGATGATTCGACCGAGCTGATCACCAACATCCCCCCACAGAACTTTTACAGGGATGCCGACGGTGACGGTTTTGGGGAACCTGGCGATACGGTGTACCAAAGTGTTAAGCCTTCCGGCTATGTGACCAACAACAACGACCAGTGCCCGGACGAATACGGGGACAACAATGGCTGTCCTTACGAAGAAGCGACCTTGAGCAACGAGAACTATATCTACACCCGTACCTACCAAAGCCCTATGACTGCCCCCGGGGGTATCAATGAGAACAGCGATGTGATCGAACAGGTCACCTATTTCGACGGCCTTGGCCGTCCGATGCAGCAGGTGGGCATCAAAGCCTCTCCGGGGTCACAGGACATCGTGACCCATATCGGTTATGACGACTATGGGAGGCAGGACAAGGAATGGCTCCCATATATGGCGGGGGGTACCATAGGGAATTACCGGGGAATGGACCCTGACGGAAAAACCCAAACGTATTATGAATCGCATTATCCAGACGATGTGGTACAAGGGAGTGCGAACCCTTATTCAGAAAAAGTGTTCGAACCTTCACCACTCAACAGGGTGTTAAAACAGGCAGCCCCAGGAGAATCCTGGAAAAAAGACGGCGGGCATGAGATCGAGTTTTCTTATGATATAAATGTCGTTAATGAAGTACGGCTGTTCCAAGTAGGTTTTGTAAATGGGGATACAGAGGCCCCGGAACTTGAAATAGATACCGTAGGCCATTACCTGGCCGGTGAACTGTACAAGACCGTGACCAAGGACGAGAACTGGCAACCGGGTGACGGGAACCTCCATACCACGGAAGAGTTCAAGGACAAGCAGGGCCGGGCGGTCCTGAAACGCACTTATGGCCCATCGGACATAAATATGGACGGGAGCATCTCGGCAGGGGAATCGGAGGTGCAACACGACACCTATTATGTGTATGACCTTTTTGGAAACTTGACTTATGTATTGCCTCCAAAGATTAATGCGACAACAGCGAATATAGCTACTCTAAGGTCAAATTTGAATGCTTTAGGATATCAATATAAGTATGATGAGCAGAACCGCTTGGTGAAGAAAAAGATACCGGGCAAGGGCTGGGAACACATTGTGTACAACAGACTCGACCAACCGGTGCTGGCCCAGGATGCCAACCAGAGGGACAACAACGAATGGCTGTTCACCAAATACGATGCCTTTGGCCGGGTGGCCTATACGGGCATTGTCCAGAGCATTGATGACAGGACAGCTATGCAAGCCTCGGCAGACGCATTCAGCACACAGTTTGAAACCCAGACAGCTACGGCAAGTACCTATGCGGGAACGCCCGTACATTATACCAAACAGGCTTTTCCGGACAGTTTCAGTGAAGTCCTGACGGTGAACTATTACGACACCTATGTGGACACGGACGGCCTAACGGTACCTTCCCAAGTGTATGGTGAGCCAAAGGCCACTGGTATAGAAACCAAAGGCTTGCCAACGGTGAGCAAGGTAAAGGTGCTCGATGATGACAGCCCGAACACGTGGACCACCACCATAACGGGCTATGACAAAAAAGGAAGGGCGATCTATACGGCCGAGCAGAACGATTACCTGAACACCACGACCATCAACGAAAGCGACCTGGACTTTACCGGAAAGGTCTTGGTGAGCAAGACCAAGCACCGGAAAGGGACAGGCACCTGGATAGTGACGATCGACAATTACACCTATGACCATAGGGGCAGGCTTGTGGACCATTATCAGTGTATAGGAGAGGGAAGCAGTTTTGAAGGCTGTGACGACACGGCAGATTATGTAAACAAGTCCTATTCGGCTCCGTTAAGCGAGACAACTATAAAAGAGGCCAGTGGGTCCTTTACCTTGCAGCCGGGCTTTCATTTTGTGGCTTCGAGCGGTAAGACCCTTCATTTATCAATAGCCCAAAAAGGGGAACTGATCGCCCATAATGTCTACGACAATCTGGGACAGCTCAAGACCAAAAAGGTAGGGAACACCGAAAGCACCCCTTTACAAACGGTCAGCTATGATTATAACATCAGGGGCTGGCTCAAGAAGATCAATGCCCCATCGAGTTTGGGAACAAGTTTGTTCGGTTTTGAGATCAGGTACAATGACATCGCTGATACCGATAAAAAGCTGTTCAACGGGAACATCAGCCAAACCCTATGGAATACCCAAAGTGAGAATTCGACCAGTAATCCTGTAAGTAATCAGTATACCTACAGCTATGATGCGCTTAACCGGATCACGGGAGCAACGGACAATACCGGCAACTACAATGTAAGTGGTATTGCCTATGACCAGAACGGGAACATTACCGCCTTGGAAAGGCAGGGGCACACAGCTATGGAGAGTAACGGGGAAATTACTGCCTATGGCCAAATGGATGCCCTTACCTATACTTATGGAGTAGGCAACAAACTGACCAAAGTATTGGACGACGGTAATGATACCTATGGATTTAAGGATGGGAACACGGGGACGGATTATGATTATGATGCCAATGGCAACCTTACCCAGGACTTGAACAAAGGGATACCAACGGATGGTATCACCTATAATCACCTGAATTTACCTGCCAGTATCACCATAGGAGGTGGAAATATTTCTTATATTTACGATGCGACGGGTGTCAAGTTAAAGAAAACGGTAAGCACGGGTAAGGTAACGGAATATGCCGGGAATTACATCTATGAGAACAACCAGTTACAGTTCTTCAGCCATGCAGAGGGCTATGTGACTCCCAATAGCAATGGGTATGATTATGTTTATCAATATAAGGATCATTTGGGGAACGTACGTTTGAGCTATATGGATGCCAATAGTAATGGTAGTATAACGGGCGATGAGATCATTGAGGAGAGCAATTATTACCCTTTTGGGTTACAGCACAAGGGTTATGGACCAGGGATTTCATCGCTAGGAAATGATGTAGCGAAGAAATTTAAATATCAGGGGCAGGAACTCACTAAGAGTTTGGGTTATGAAATGTACGAGTTTGAATTAAGGCATTATGATGCGGCAATAGGAAGGTTTATCACTACCGATCCATATGAACAATTTCATTCTCCATATATGGCAATGGGTAATAACCCTGTAGTTTCTTTTGATCCAGACGGTGGAAAATGTTATGATGGTAATGGAAATGTAGTAGCATGCCCTGATTCTGAAATCTATGACGATTATAGGGAAAGTGATGAAAAACATATAACTGTTTTAGGGGAAGTAGAAGTTTCGAATTCAGATTCTAATTTTGATAAAGGCAAAAGAGAGTTTTTAAGAAGCGAAGACGTTCAGGTAGAAAAGTTTATGAATGTCCATGTAGATGAAATAGCTATGGGAGTAGTATTAATGGCTACCACAACCTCTCAATTAGATGGCCCAGAACCCGGGCCAGCTGATGTAGCAGCAGTAGGAGAGCTTTTGACTGGAGCAATGCTGATATCTTTACTTATACAGTCAGAAGATTTTGTTAATGAAAACCATGCTTTAATAACCCAATCCCTTAATTATATACCACCTCCAAAAACTCTTCCGGGATTCCCGGGGGCTACCAAAGTTAAACGTAAAAATGAGAGAGCTAGATGGCATTTGCCTAATGGTGACATTGGCGAATGGGATTCTCAACATGGAGAATTGGAAGTATATGACAAAACAGGTAAGAAACATAAAGGAGCGTATGATCCTGATACAGGGGAAAAGAAAAAAGATGGTGATCCAAAAAGGAAAACAGATAAAAAATAGTGAAATAATGAAAGATTTTAAAATACAAAGATGTATAACCTTTTACGAAAAAAAGGGAGATACTTTCATCGGAGATAGAATTTTATCTGAAGAAGAAGTCTCGTTAAGAGAATTGAAGGAAATTTTCGGTTATTCAGAGAAAGATTCATTACTTTACGAACAATATGATATAAATAATGAAATAGCTAGTATGTTAAGTGATAAAATAGATTTTACTTTTAATTTTGATAAGTATGATTATTTTTTAGAAACGTTTAGTGTTGATGCTAATAAGAAAACAGGAAATGGAATTAGATTAAAAGATTGTTGAATGGTTGAGGTGCATAACAAAAGAGAAAGTGTTGAAAGCCTCGCTCTCCGAAAAGTATAATGAATAAAAATAGTGTGAGTACTGAGCGAACGCCCCCTTACTTCGCACATTCATCTGCTGTAGGTAGAAGTATAACAACAACAACAAAACCACAACCGTAAAAAAGTTGTGGTTTTATCTTGTAAAAAGCAACTAGAAAATTAATTATATTTATGACACTTCGGGCATGAAACTGAGAAAAGAGGTGACCGAAGGAGGTTCTATGACAAAGACGACGGACTATGCCGGGAAATATATCTATGAAGATGACCATACAGGAGAGGGGCCAGAACTCGAGTTCTTCAGGCATGCAGAGGGCTATGTGACCCCGAAGAGTAGTGGGGGCTATGATTATGTCTACCAGTACAAGGATTACTTGGGTAACATACGATTAAGTTATATGGATGCCAATAACAATGGTAGTGTGACGACCGATGAGATTATCGAGGAGAGCAATTATTACCCTTTTGGGTTACAGCACAAGGGTTATGGACCAGGGATTTCATCGCTTGGAAATGATGTAGCGAAGAAATTTAAATATCAGGGGCAGGAACTCACTAAGAGTTTGGGTTATGAAATGTACGAGTTTGAATTAAGGCATTACGACCCAGCCACTGGAAGGTTTGTTGCCATAGACCCATATAAACAGTTTAGGTCTCCTTATATTGCGATGGGTAATAACCCTGTAGTGGCTTTTGACCCAGATGGCGGGAAGTGTTTTGATGCCAACGGGAATGAAGTGGTTTGCCCTGATGATGAAATGTATGACGATTACAGGGACAGTGACAAAAACCATATAACCCTGTTGGATGAAGTAGAGGTTGCCAGTTCTGACTCTTCCAATGAAGAAGAATACGTGGACATAAATGCTCCAATAGGTACTCAAGCTCTACCCAGAAAACGTACACTACTCGGCAAGGCTTATGCTAACTTGGAACCTAGGTCAGTCACCATAAACGGGATTACTTATAATGTCGATGCCGAAGGTACAGTTACTGGAATAAAACCTTTAGGAGGACTTGGGGCAATGGGCTTACTAGGAGGACTCGGATCTAGTGGCAACCTATTAAAATTTAAAGGATTAGTGCAAAATTTATCTTTAAGGTCTTTGACTCATCATCAATTGGTTAAAGCTTTTAAAGGAACTGGATTAAGTTTATCGGGGCATGCGATAACTAGATTGAAAGATATAAGACTTCAAAATTTAGGGGTTAGAACCTTGAATGACTTTAAACAAATCATAAACAAAGGTTCCAAGTTTGACGCAGGAGGAGGAGCAATAGGCTTTTCACATAAAAGAGTAGAAGTTATAATCAACCCTCAAACCAAAGTAATTGTAACCATTAGGCCAGTAAAAAATATAAGGTAATGCTTTCTATTAGAGATAAAAATAAACACTTTAGGCTAGGGATATTAGGCTATGAATTTCTGGATTCCGATATACTAGAAGATTTAAACTGGTTAAATATCGAAGTATATGCTTCTGATAAGAATTATCAATGGAAGGCTAACGGTGCATATTTAACCTCAACAGATTTATCTAAACTATATTCTTGGCTTTCAGATATTGAAAAGTCGAGGGAAGTCGATGATAGAATTAGTTTTTTAGAGCATGAATTATCATTCAGTTATGATAAAAGGAATTTGAAGTTATCAATAAACCTAGATTTTAATTTACACCCTAAAGGCAAAAATTATGATTATACAAAGGATGTAGAATATCAAATGAAGTTTGAGCTATACGATGTCAATATCCATAAGGTCTTAAAATCGTTAAAGAAAATGATAGATGATTATCCTATTCGATATTCTTCTAATGATAATAAGATTATAAATTAATATCCCCGATTCTTTAATGGGAGCATTAGTGGAAAAATATCAAAAAAATTTAGACACAGGGTAACCGCATTAAAGTTAGAGGTGCAGCAGATAATGGATATACAATTGAAATGTGGATAAACACTAAAATAAAAATCATAGAAACAGCATATCCATTAAAATAATATGAGAATACAAATTGACACATTAACTATTACCAAAGAAGGGGGGAGAGTTTTTGGAAACATTTATTTTACCGACCAAGAATTTTCCTTCCCGGAAAAAGGTTGGAATGATTTTGTGATCATCATTTTGAATTGGTGGTGTTCTGCTCTAAAGGGATTGTTGTTAAATGAAAGATTACAAGATGAATTTTTATTTATGGATGGACCTTTTACGGTTAGGGTCACTTACCTTAAAGAAGAGGTATTCAATCTAATCTTTTTGTCTAGTGATGAGTTGGAAGCAAATTACGAAGTTCCTATTAAGGATTTTTCAAACAATTATCTTAGGGAGATAAACTCGCTTATTAGGAAGATCGATGAATTTGGTTGGAACGACGAAGAAATAGAAAGTTTAAAAATTAATTATAGAGATTTAAAAATGATTTTAAAAAACTATAAAATAGAAAACACATAAATGACCTAGATGTGAGGTGTTCTTATCTCGCACAATGAAAAATTCAAAAAAAGTACATGTTAAAAAGTTGTGGTTTTTTCTTGAGAAAAACAACTAACGAATTAACTATATTTACAACGCTTTGGGCACCAAACTGAGAAAAGAGGTGACCGAAGGAGGTTCTGTGACAGGATGGAGCGTTAAAAAATGCCTAGCAGGCATTTTTAGCGATCAGGCCAGGCAGCGCGGTGGAGACTATGCCGGGAATTACATCTATGAGAAACCAATTACAGTTCTTTAGCCATGCTGAGGGCTATGTGACCCCGAGTGGTAGTGGAGGCTATGATTATGTGTACCAGTACAAGGACCACTTGGGCAACATACGCTTGAGCTATATGGATGCCAATAACAATGGCAGTGTAACGACTGCTGAGGTTATAGAGGAGAGCAATTATTACCCTTATGGTTTACAGCACAAAGGTTATGGCCCGGGGATTTCATCGCTTGGAAACGATGTAGCCCAACGTTGGAAGTACAACGGGAAAGAGTTTGATGAGAGCCTTGACATAAACACCTATGACTTTGGGGCGAGGAACTATGACCCCGCCATTGGACGTTGGATGAATATTGACCCGTTGGCAGAGAAAATGTATTCACAATCCACTTACAACTATGCATTTAATAATCCTATGTTATTTGTAGACCCAGATGGAATGTTCCCAATCATCATCCACGTTAGAAGTTTTGTTCCAACAAAGAGCTTCGTTTTAGGGAATCAATTCGCTGGAGACGATAGAGGGTTTAGTGCAAATAATAGTTCGAAATCTAGATTACATCAACAAACAAGTTATGAAACTGATACTGGAGCTTATACTCACAGAGCAACAGGGACATTTAGTTATAGTTATTATGGCGCTATGGGCTATTCAAGGGCATATGTAGATGATTCAGGGTCTTCCTTTGGAAATGTAAACTCGCACCTTTATGGTAGTAATGCAGCTTTATTAGTAGCTCCTAGTCCAGTTGGGCCACCACATTCAATTGATTCAAGCTTTATGACACCAGACATTGATATTCATTCAGGATTAAATGTTGAAGTCTCTCAATTAGATGGAGGCGACCAACTGCTTAATATTAGCGGTAACATAACTGGAGATGCTTTTCCAAATGCAGAAGCTTATGTAGAAGATGTTAATGGGAATACTATTTTTCTAGGAGCATTTGCAACGGCAACTAGTGTGCAAACAGGAATGTTTACTCATTTACCGGGAAATGGTGATAGTCCTATGATGATGAATATTAATCTTTCGATTCTAACAGATGGCGACGGTATCTTTAAAGGAATACAAGCTGGAGACAAAACCATATCTATTGATGAATGGAACAAGAATTTTGAAAGTATGAGTATTGATGAGTTTAGAGAAAAGTATGGAGATTATTATAATCAGTTATTTGGGAATCAAAATTAGATGATATGAGAAACTTGATTTTAACTTTAATATTAGGGTGTATTTTTTTAAGTTGTGCTGAAGAGGGAGAAGATTCTATACGATTAATTCCTAAAGGTTATGAAGGTCCTGTTTTAATAGTTTTTAATCAATCTAAAGGAGAACCCAAAGAATATGAGGATGGGAAACGAGTTTATAGAATTCCTGAAAATGGTATTTTAGAAACCCAATTTGAACCCAATTATGGTATTCAGAAGCATCAGTTTTTTTATGTAGATTCATTAGGTAATAGAGAGGAAATACCTTTTGTCATTGTTCAAGAGCAAGATTCTTTGTTAAAAGTTAAAGATAGAACTAAAGTGTATGCTTTTGGAGAGTCTGCTCCTGGAAAAGGAACAGGTTTTGAACCTAATGAAGGAAAATTCACTTTGCCTCACTCTCGTGAATTTTATATCGGAAATCTTTTAGATATAGAAAAATCATATCAAAGTAAAATGAAGTTTTCTAGAGACCACATAAAGAAATTTAGAATTTTTGAAGATAAGTAAACTATAAATTATTATTACTCTTAAAATTTACCACCCTTCGGGGTGGTTTTTTTTATGCTTTAGAGCGAAGTAACATTTTTGGAAAAGAAATTCTTGAACTTCTTTTTGGTCAGCATCGTATCGATGATTTTAAGGATAGTGGATTTATCTTCCTCGTCAAGCTGATTGATAAGTTTAATCTATTCGTTCTCCCGTACCCAAGGCCTGGCCACGGTGAGCAAGGTAAAGGTGCTCGACGAAGACAGTCCGAACAGCTGGACCACCACCATTACAGGCTATGACAAAAAAGGAAGGGTGATCTATACGGCCGAGCAGAACAATTACCTGAACACTACGACCATCAACGAGAGCGACCTGGACTTTACCGGAAAGGTCTTGGTGAGCAAGACCAAGCACCGGAAAGGGACAGGCACCTGGATAGTGACGATCGACAATTACACCTATGACCATAGGGGCAGGCTTGTGGACCACTATGAGTGTATAGGAGAGGGAAGCAGTTTTGAAGGCTGTGACGACACGGCAGATTATGTAAACAAGTCCTATTCGGCTCCGTTAAGCGAGACAACTATAAAAGAGGCCAGTGGGTCTTTTACCTTACAGCCGGGCTTTCATTTTGTGGCTTCGAGCGGTAAGACCCTTCATTTATCAATAGCCCAAAAAGGGGAACTGATCGCCCATAATGTCTATGATAACCTGGGGCAGCTTAAGACCAAGAAGGTGGGGAACACCGAAAACGCCCCTTTACAGACGGTCAGCTATGATTATAACATCAGGGGCTGGCTCAAGAAGATCAATAACCCATCGAGTTTGGGAACAAGCTTGTTCGGTTTTGAGATCAAGTACAATGACATCGCTGATACCGATAAAAAGTTATTCAATGGAAATATCAGCCAGACCCTATGGAACAGTAAGAGCGTAAACCCAAACCCACCGGACAACCCGGTAAGTGGCCAGTATACCTATACCTATGATGCGCTAAACCGGATCACTGACGCCATAGACAATACCGGCAACTACAATGTAAGTGGTATTGCCTATGACCAGAACGGGAACATCACGGTCTTGGAACGGAAGGGAGCCTTGACACAAGACCCGAACAGCCCAACAGACTTTGGGGCAATAGATCAGCTCTCGTATACCTATGATACCGGCAACCAGCTTTTAGGAGTATCCGATCAGGTCACGGGAGTGACCTCGGAAGTGGAATTCAAGGACGGGAACACTGGGACAGATTATGCTTATGACGCCAATGGAAACATGACCCAGGACCTGAACAAAGGGATACCAACGGATGGTATCACGTACAACCATTTGAATTTACCCACGAGCGTTACCATTGGTAGCGGAAATATTTCTTATATTTACGATGCGACGGGTGTCAAGTTAAAGAAAACGGTAAGCACGGGTAAGGTAACGGAATATGCCGGGAATTATGTTTATGAAAACAGTTCTTTGAAACAGATTACCCAACCTGAAGGATATATAGAACCAGATGGCAGTGGTTGGCAATATGTATACCGCTATGTGGATATCTGGGGCAATACGAGACTTACTTATGCTGATGATAATGGCGATGGTAGTGTAGGGACTTCTGAAATAAGAAGGGAGCAGAATTATTATCCTTTTGGACTTGAACATAAAGGGTATAATATCGGGATGTACGGGGTGAAGAACAACCTGAAAACCTATCAAGGGCAGGAATTTACCGAAGATTTAGGACTGAACACCCACGAATGGAAATACCGCGTTAGCGACCCTGCAATAGGTAGGTTCTGGCAAGTTGACCCACTGGCTGAGGATTATGTTTATAACTCTACCTATGCCTTCCAGGAGAACAAGTTGGGAATGGGCACAGAACTTGAAGGGAAAGAGCTAAAAAAATGGTTCAATCAAGCAGTTGATGGCTTAAATAGATTGTTTGTCGAACCGGTAAAAAACACGAATCGAAGGCAAGCGGAAAGAGCGGCTGTTTATGGAACACCTGACAGGTTGGGCCCTACAAAGAATATCACGGGGAATTATTTTGGAGATGCTGCTTATAAATTAGCTGGAGGAGAAACCATATCCAAAGCACTGGCTGGCGATGCAAAAGCTCAATTTCGGGTAATAGCAGGGGCAGAAGTTGCTTTGGTACCTGGAGGTAGAGGGATTGGAGATGATGTTGCTACAGGTGCTACAACTAAATCGACAGTAAAAACAAGCAATTTTGTTTTTAGGGGAGATACAAGAAATCCTTCACAAATCTTTGAAGAAGGGCTTACCTCTAAAGGGGTCAACTTTAATTTATTAGACCATGCAACAGGACTCATTGATGATAGTGGATTTATATCAACATCAACATCTTCAAATATTGCGAGAAAATTTGCAGGAAAAAAGGGGTTTGTGTATACAATTGAAGCTCCTGCAAATGGAATAGGTGTTAATGTAAAGCTTGGGGATCAAAGCCCGTTCCCCCTTGAATCAGAAATTGCCTTTCCTCTTGAAATACCTTCATCAAATATTCAAGGGGCGAGACAGGTTGGTTCTGATGGGAAATTTATAGGGCCATATATTAAAAAACCTTAACAATTGAAAGAAAAGAAATTAATGTTTGTTAATATTGATGCCTCTAAAAAGTTGAAGGCATCAATATATTTGTATAAGGACAAAAAAAATAATTGTTTAATCAATCTCCATAAGGTATTTGAAAATGAAACTACTTTTTCCGGAGACGACTTTTTTGCTTCTTTTTGTAAATTGCGCAATTGGGTTTATAAGAAGGGGCAGCTTTTTCCTATGTGTAAAGGAGCATTAATAAATGTATATCCATCAAGAATGAGTAGGCAAATGTCGAATGGTATGAAGGCATATTATTTAACTTTAGGAAAGCAAGCCGAGATGAATGATATTGTTGATATATTTGAACCAATTAGAGAAGATGAAATAATCAAATTGTCAACGTCAGAACAACAGACAGAATATTTTAAGAAATGGATAAAAAGCTTATAAACTTTTTAGGTTTTTATAGTTTGGATTTTCAATAAATTCACCTGTTATGATTCCTTTATCATTAACTTTCCAAGCACCTTTTATAGCTTCTTTAGGTACTTCTTGAGTATGTTTAAAAGACTCATCAATCACATAAACCCAGCCATTAGGGTTTTTCAATGCCTCTATAATAGCTTCTTTTGTAGGTTTTAGGTCACTCATAACTTTAAATATATGCTTTTTTCCGGATCAATGTATCAAGGCTTCTTCTCAAAGGTAAGAAAAAAAGAATTAGTTTTTTTGAATAAAGGAATTGACGGGGAAGCGTTGAAAAATAGGATCTTCAATACAATAACAGCAACAAAGCCACAACCGTAAAAAGTTGTGGTTTTGTTGTCTATTAATTTATAGAAAACGACAGTCTTATTTTTAGAGCTATTCCCTATTTATAATTCTGAACAATAACAAAAGCCTCCAAAAACCCTTTCCAGGCTCTAAAATTTTTCTTTTTTTCAAAGTTGATAAGGAAAACTTCCCCGAACTTGGTTTTTTGTTCAAGGTAAGAATCTTAGTGTTGTTGTCATGTGACAAAGTTTTGTATATGTTTGGAGGAAAATAATTAGATATGCATGTCGATTACTATTTGAAAGCAGAAAATTTTAATTGTTTAATGGGATTAATCTCAATATATTTGCGTGTAAAATTTATGTTTAATTAAAATATATTATGAGAGGGTTAATTTTTGTATTTGTTATTTTTCAATCTGTTTCACTTTTTTCTCAAGAGACATTTCAAACGGTAACTGAACGAGGAAGTGTTACCGATAGGCGCCTGGGTTTTTATGCAGGAGGATCTGTAGCATATAATAACCTGGTTGTTGATGGATTGACTATGAATTATAAGGATCCGTTAGTGATAAGACGAAATTTGGACTATTTGGGTTTAGCTATGGATAATGCTGCTATTCGGTTTGATATTGATAATGATGCCATTGATGGAACTCCTACATCATTGATGTTTGTATACCCTAATTCTGGAATTCCATATATGAGAAGAATAGGGAATGATCATACTATATTCAAGATTTGGAGTCCGAGAAATTCTGATAATGCTTATGAATCAACATTAGCCTTAGTAAATGGTGATGGGGAAGAAGAAATTTTAGATTTATACAATATGAGTTATCCGTCAAACCATTCGTTTGGTATTCGTATGCAAAAAAGAGGGGTAGGTGTATATAAACCCTTCCATTTTGAATATAGTGATGGTAATGAAACTTACCCGGTCTTTACAATGAATCCGGACAAAAGCAGTTATTTTTATGGAGATTTATCTATAGGAACTCAAAACTCTCAGGGGTATAAACTAGCAGTTGCAGGTAAAATAATATCGGAAGAGGTAATAGTAAAACTCCAGAATAACTGGCCGGATTATGTTTTTGGAGCGGATTATGAGCTACGATCGTTAGGAGAACTTGAAGATTATATAAAAAAACATAAAAAACTTCCAAAAATGCCTACGGCAGATGAAGTGAAGAAACATGGGATAGCAACAGGGGAGACTAATAAATTACTTCTCGAAAAGGTTGAAGAGCTTACGTTGTATATTATTGATCAAAATAAAAAGCTAGAAAAAATGCAACAGGAAATAGATGAATTAAAAGATAAATAAGCGTAAAATGAATTTAGGTAAGGTATTTTTTATTGTGACCTCTATTTTTTATTGTGGGCTTGCTTATGGTCAGAATAACAGAGACGGCTTAAGAAAAGTTGACTCAATCCGTAAAGAGAAATTGAAGGATTTGAAATTGGGAAATGGAGGGAGTTATGTTGGTGTCGCCCCTGAAAAGGAGAAAAGAAAAAGTAAATTAGACAAGTCATCTATCAAGCAAAATAAAAAATCAAAAAGAGGCTTTATTCAGCATGGAAATTATGTTGGGGTAAACAAAATGACCGAAATCAAGAAAATGAAGTCTAGTGAAAAGAGGGAAAAACTTAAGAAGTTAAAAAATAAAGAGAAATTAAAAATAGATCCAAATGATGGTAGCTATATTGGGGTGAAACCATATAAAGATAACTAAAATTGTATTAGCCTATTCGTGTTTTAGCATTATTTATAATTCTGAACAATAACAAAAGCCTGTAAAAACTCTTTTCTGGTCCTAAAATTTTTCTTTTTTTCAAAGTTGATATGGGAGACCTCCCCGAACTTGGTTTTTTGTTCAAGGTTGTACACTAACTTGAGAATGGAATTAAAACCGCCTTCAACCACAAATTGATGGGAATTGACGGTAAGGTCATTTCTTTTAAAGATATGGGCATCGTTAAATTCAACAAGCTTTAAATTCAAAGAGTCCACATTTTGGTTCAGGCTTTTCAGGAGGTTGTTCTGTAGGGAAGTGCCCCCAATCTGGTATTTGTTAAGCAGGGAATCCAAATGTTGGTTTTGCTTGTTGAGCATATATTGTTGTCTGGGGATATTCTGGAAAAGCACGTTTTCCTTGCTTAATTCCTTGTAAGTGTTTCGGAGGGCAATGGTTTTGGAGATCGCATATTGATATGAAATAAAAAGCACGAGCACCAAGCCTATTGCCAAAATGATATTTTTTGTTTTATTCTTCATGGTCGATAGTAATGGTTATTGAAAATAGGGAGGCCTTGTTTTTTGAGTATTCATAAGAGGTTATTTCAACATTGTCGATCCATTCGTGATCCTCCAGCTTCTCCACCCATTTGGAGAAAGTCTTGCTGTCAGAGGAAAGCCCTTCGATATTAATGTGTTTTTTTTGCATCAAGATTTCTTTATCGGGCCTGATTTGCTTTTCAATAGGTTGATAGATGAGTTTGTTGAGCAATACAGATGAAGGAAGGCTGTTAACTATATCATTGAGATATAGGGAAACCTTGGAAGAAGAGGAAGAGATCATGTCATTGATCATTTTTTCCTTGGCCTTTACGGTTTTATCCAGTTCCAATATCTTTTGCTTGTTTTGGATATTCACCTGTCGGGTTTGCTGCAAACCTTCATTTTTATTGAAATAATGGCTGTAGGCAATATAGTTTATCAGCAAGATAAAGAGGATAAGTCCAAGAGACGCTTTTAGACCAAGGGAAAAGATACGCCTGTGTTGATGTTCTTCTTTTAAGCTTTTGTTGATCTCATCAAAATTGGATGCCGTGATGCTTCCTGCCTGTAAATAAGCCAATACGTTGGCAAAACCCAACAATTGTTCATTGTTTATAGTCAGACCGTTCAAGTCGTACTCTTGTGAAGTACTATTGGTTTCAGGGGTGATATTGGAGATGCTGTTATCTTCCAAAGCCACTATCTTATTATTCAAACGGACAGTATTTGTATCAAGGTAAGGGGTGACTGTATTTAAATTGGAAATCCCCAAAGAGAATCCTGTACATTCAATGTTGTTTTTACTGAACAGTTCAAGGTATTTACCGACATCCTTTTTTCTACAAATGGCAATGACACTCTGCTTTTGATTACGTGCTATCTCATAATAAAAATCATCGATCTTTAAATTGGGAAAGGCTGAGTTCAATAAAGATAGGTCATTCATGTTTGTAGTATCTACAATTTTGGTGATGACATGATCGGTATTGATGATTAAAAATGAGTCTTTACCCCCCGATTTTAAACCATTGGGACCAGCTATATCTTCAATGGTATGGGATTGCTCCAATTCGATGGCAGACTTCAGCTTTTTAAAATTACATAGGATAGCCTTTTCCTTGCCTTCCGATGAAAAGACTTCTAGGGTGTTGTAAACACTGCCTTCTTTGATATATGAAATTAACCGATTATACATTAATAAATGACTGTAGGTTTGATAAGTATGGTGAGTTTCTTTTTGGAATCTTCCCTTTTTCTTGAACTGAACAACCATTTGATGATCGGAATCCTTGACAATAGGGGCACACCGGTACCGGAGTCGTTCTTTGCTTTTTCTTCCAACCCGCCAAGGATAACCAGATCCTGGTCGCGAACCCTGATAATGGAACTGAATTCCCTGGAAGTCAATCCCGGAGGGGCATCCTCCTCGATTCTTTCCCCGCTGAAGCTGGATTGTATCACATTGATGTCAAGGGTGATCTGTCCGTCCCCGGAAACCAGCGGTTTTATGCTTACGGCCAATTCGGCATCGATGGGCAGGTAATTCCGTATTTCCGAAGACTGTGGGATTTGGGAACCGTAATAATTTTGGTTGGTCACCACATAATAGGTGGTTTCGCCAATGGACAGGTTGGCCCTGTGGCCGTTTAAGGTGGACAAACGAGGTGTCGATTTTATTTTTATGTTGCCATTGGATTCCAGTGCTTTGATAGAGGCATAAAAGTTTGGAACCACCTGCCCAAAGTTAAGGGAACCAAAACTGCCAAAACCACCAATGACACGGTTTATGGTTTCAGCACCATAACTGACGTTGGCATCGGGAAACATATTCCCCTGTGTCTCGGTGGGCTCTTCCCCGATACCCATTCTGAATCCGGCTTCTATGGTTGCTGATCTGTTAACTTCCAATAGCATCACTTCGATAAGGATTACCGGCACAGGTTTGTCTATTTGTTTGATAAAAGCCTTAAAACGATTGATATTTGATGCCGGACCGCTTACCAAAAAACTGTTTAGCTCATAATCGATCTTAATATCCAGATCGTTCTTTATCTCATCAGGAAGAATATTGACCAAGGCCTCGGCCTTATTGTCACTGGAACTCAATGTGCTTCTATTGGTGCTAAGGCTTTGTCTGCTACTTGTGTTTTGCCTGTTGTTTAAATTATTATTCATACCGCTGCTGTAATTGTTGCCGTATTGGTTTGAATAATTCCCCCCCATTCCCATATAATTGGTGGTGCCAGTTACGGTTCGGCCACTACTTCTGGAGGTGCCGGACATGGTAGTGGGGTCTCCCAGTAGTTCTACCGAACGGTGCATTAAATGTACCACTTCAACTTTGCGTACACTTAACTGGTTTGAAGTACCGAAAAAGTAGATATTTCCTTCTTTTTTATAGGTAAAATGAGGTGTAGTGTTCTGGTTGTTTCGGTTAGTCGCTTGATTGTTATTCCCTTGATTCGGATTTGAATTGTTGGTGTAAGTGGTATTGGCAGAATTGGTTTCCACGTTGTTGCTTTCAAATGTTTTATCCAAAAGCTTGTCGAAAGTGATCCTATCGGTTTTAAATGTAATGTTACCCGCTTGTTCCAGAGGGGTAGCCGTGTAGATGTTTAATTTAAGGTCATAAGCAATTTCATTGATCACATTGGCTATGGATGCATTTTTAAAATTGACAGCGATTTCTTGCCTTAGGGTATCCAATACTTCGTAATAAAAATTATTGGATTTTAGTGTCCTTACAGGCCTGCTTTGAACCACAGGGGTATCGCCTTGAACATTGTTTTCTGATGGGTTTTGAAGTTGATTGCTGCTAAAAAGGAAGAATCCGTCTCTGGACTTGTTCAACGTCAGGCCATTGGTTAGTGCTAGGTTTTTCATAGCGGTTTCAACGGGAACATCCTTGAGGTAAATGGTCAAGGGGATACTTTCCATACCCGTGGCAAAGAGTAAATTATGACCAGACAGGTCCATTATTTTTCTAAAGCTATCTCCTAGGGGATCATTTTTAAGGTCCAGGGAGATCAATTGGTTTTCCGGGTCATAAGAAACGTAGATCTCTTTTTGAACCTCAGGTTTTACGGGGGGCTCATAAGGCTTAACGGAAAGGATGTTTCCGGTAAAATCGATATCGAGATTGTATTCCTTGCAGAGAAATACCAACAGGTCGGCTACGGTAACATCAGAAAAATTATTGATAATGGTAATATTGTTCAACTCCGGGGAAACGGCAATGTTCACTTGGTGGACTTTGGACACTGCCATCAAGAAATTAGCGATGGTCACATTGTTTACATTAATGTCCAGTTTTAAATTCTCTGTCAGTCCCGTATCTTCAACAGCCAGTAATTCAAGTTGGTTCTTTATATTTTCAATATGCTGTTGCCGTTGCTGGGCAACAGCGGTGAAACATATAAAACATATCAGTAGCGTTAGGGTAATTCTTTTCATCATGTTCAATCACTTAAGAGCGAATATACTTCTTCTACGGAAGTGATACCGCTTTTTATTAAATTAATGGCGTTATATTTTAAGGTTTTTATGTTTTTTTCTTTTAAGAAAGCATCGATCTGGAGCTCGTTGTTCTTTATATGGGGGATCAGGTCGCTGTTCACCGGAATAATCTCGTAAAGGGCTTTTCTGCCTTTATATCCGGTGTGGAAGCATTCGTTGCAACCCTGTGCGACATAATGTGTCGTTAATTCTTCAGGAATGCTAAAGTTCGATGGCAATAAAGAACGATCGATTTCCTGTTGCTTTTTACAAAGCGGACATAATTTTCTGACCAGCCTTTGGGCGATACTCACATTTAACGTACTTGCAATCAGAAAAGAAGGGACTCCCATGTCGATAAGCCTGGAAATAGTCCCCCAAGCCGAATTGGTATGTATGGTGGAAAGCACCAAATGTCCGGTAAGGGCAGCCCTGATCGCCATATTGGCTGTCTTAACATCCCTGATCTCCCCGACCATGATCACATCGGGATCCTGTCTTAAAAAAGTGCGCAGGGCAGAAGCGAAATCAAGTCCGATATTCTCTTTCAGTTGCACTTGATTCACACCTTCCAGTGTATATTCAATGGGATCTTCAATGGTCAGGATATTGGTTTGTTTGTTGTTCAATATCTTAAGGGTGGCATACATGGTCGTGGTTTTCCCCGATCCTGTAGGCCCTGATATAAGAATAATACCGTTGGGCTTTTTAATGCTTTCCCGGTATATTTTAAGTTCGTGCTCAGTAAACCCTAAATCCGTCAAATCAAATTTACTGCTGTCCTTGCTCAATATCCGCAACACGATTTTTTCGCCGTGTAGGGTAGGTAGGGAAGAGACACGGATATCAAATTCGTCGGTATCGGTAGTGACCGTGATCCTACCGTCCTGTGGCAATCGCTTTTCACTGATATCAAGATTGGCCTTTATCTTTATTTTGTTGACTATAATAGGGTATTCCTCAATGGGGATACTGTATTGCTCGGTGAGCTTCCCATCCAGGCGGAACCGGATCCTGCATTTGGTTTCATAAGGCTCAAAATGGATATCACTACTGCCTGTTTCTTTTGCGGTGATCAATATACGCTCCAAAAAATCGGCGGTATAGGTCAGGGTTTGGTTTTGGTCCTTTTTGTTCTTTCGGTAGTTACTGCTCAGGTATGGAAAGAATTCTTCTTCTTTCAGTTTTTTTAGCTTGACCTTGTAGCCCAGGATAATTTCCAATTCGCTTACAATGGAATCAGAAACCGAATCCAAGGAAAGGAAAGTTACCTGTTCTGCCGATTTTTCCACGGGCACTATTTGATAGTGAAAGGCCTGTTCCGCAGAGATCAGTTGCAAGAGGTCGGGGTTTATGTGGTAGTTTTGGTCTTTCATCAGTTAAATTAAATAGGTAGAAGGGAAAAAAGGAGCATAGCTGGCTAGGGTTATGATAGCAAAAAACAGGGAAACATAACCTGCAAAAGGAACCGTTTTATATGCATATTGTTTTTTTAGCAGTAATGAAATCAATAATGTAAAGATCATTGCCAATGCCAGTAACAGGATAAACGTAATGGTCGGAAATCCAAAGGCAACAGCCATAAGGATAAAGGCATCCCCCAGACCGAAGGTTTTGTTGATAAACCCCGTTTTTAATTTCAACCTGCTATATAAGTACAAAACAAGTAGGATTGCCAAAACGATCATCAGGTTAAGGCAGATAGAATAAAAAAAGTATTCAGGACTAAGACTCATAATATAAAACGTTACACCAAACAGCAATCCTGCCAAAGGGAATAAAAACCATTCAACCAGTTGATGTTTATAATCCCGATAAAACACAACTAACAGGACAATGATCAATAATATTTTAGTGACCATTAATATCAATCCTTTACGATTTGTTTTGGATTACCCGACTGGTCGATTTCCCATACATTGAACACCCCATCCCCGTCAAAATCGGTAATCGCTTCAGCACGGGCTTTAAATAGGGCATTGTCTGCCTCGATGATCTGGTATTGATAGTTGGCATTACCATTGTTTTTCACCGTTACCGGTGGCTCATAATCCAATTCGTTTAAATCGTTAGTGTATTTGGAATGCATGTACCTGTAGGTGGTTTGTGCATTGTAAATGGCTTTCAACTGTGTTTGGGCCTCCACACTCTTGGCCTTGGAGATCAAGGGCATAAGATTGGGAAGTGCTATAAGTAAAAGAATACCTATAATGGCCAAAACAATCAGCATTTCCTGCAAATTAAAAGCGGGGATTTTCTTTATGCTGTTCTTTATTTTCATGGAGTAGGTTTTATGTAAAAATAGGAAAATAATAGGTGTATATACTAAAAAAATGTTAATTTTATTTTGATTTGTTCAAATAATCATATAAGTTAGCAGAGTAAATACCTTAAAAATAATTAATTGGATACTATATATTAGTAATGATAATCTTTCATAAAACAGATTCAGTTATAAACTATGATCTACAGAGGGCACAATATAATAATATTAGCTTGTCCGACAATATGGTCAAGATAAAAAAATATTGAATAATGCCTTTTTTAATGACAAATTATTGCTTTTTCAGGGATTGCTCGCATTTCTATGCCTCTTCCGGTTAACGCTATGATTTCCCTAACCTAATAACAAACTACTAATCTTAATGAAAAAACTACCTATACTACTATTACTTTTTGTCGTACCTTATTTTCTTCTTGCTCAAGAAGTCCCCTACACAGATTATCAAAACACGGAGCGGAGTACCCATGGAAACACTGACGGTTTGGTGTATTACGATGCAAACTTTCACCCGGAATACCCGGAATTTAATGGAGATGGAGGGGGGTTGAGTATCTATACCCCCGAAGATGGCTGGGGAGCCATATTTTCCACAAACAATATGCGTTGGCTTACGCCCACTTTTTACGGTGGGATATTCAATAACAAGGTAGGGATAGGAACCGCAGCCCCGGGAGCATTGTTGGAGGTCAAGAGTTCAAATAACAATTCAGTAAGGTTTAATAAAAATGACACCCCGTCCATAACCTTCAGACCCAATAATGGCAATTCAATTTTTCATATTGCCCATAATTTGAACAATAGGTTGACGATATCCCAAGGGACAAATGTTGATGCTACCAACTTATTTACCATTGTAAATTCGGGGAATATAGGTGTTGGAACAACAACTCCTTCGGCAAAGTTGGATGTAAACGGAGCTTTTAAGGCCACCCATAATGCATCAGGAGAACGGAATATCATCATGGAAGCTCCTTCTTCAGTAAATCATAGGGGTAACGGTACACAAAATGCTACCGGATTGGTATATAGACTAGCTCAAAATACGGCATCGGGGGATCCTATTTTTCAGGTAAGAAGTCAAGGACAGGCAGTACGGTTTTTTGTGGAACATGATGGTTACACTGGAGCTACGCATAACTCCGCTTGGTTTGGAGGGGATTTCAACAATTATTTTAAAAGTAATATAGGGATTGGCACAAAAAATCCCGGGAATTGGAAGTTGGCCGTCAATGGAAAAATTCTAGCCAAAGAAATAAAAGTACAGACCGGTTGGAGCGATTTCGTTTTTGAAGATAACTACACACTCCCAACCCTTGAAGAAGTCGAACAGCATATTCTGGAAAAAGGTCACCTAAAAGATATCCCTTCCGCTAAAGAAGTAGAAGAGAATGGGGTTTACCTTGGAGAGATGGATGCTAAACTGTTGCAGAAGATCGAAGAGTTAATGCTTTATACCATAGAGCAACAAAAGCGGATAGAAAAACTGGAAGAATTAGTATTGGAGTTAAAAACGAATAAAAAGGAACAAAAAAGTAAAAGATGAGAAGAATATTATTTTTCATATTGGTAATCATTATGATGAAGTCACACGCACAGTGGGCAGATAACGGAAGTTCTTTGACTACAAGTGATAATGTAGGGATTGGTACTACGAATCCAATAGCAAAACTTCAAGTGAATGGGGATTTTTATTTATACAGTAATGATGCCTATGAAAGTGGTTGGGGAAAAACGCATTTTTATTGGAATAGGCATTCTTTAATAATGGGAACTCCAAAAGGAAGGTATGCACACAATAGGATAGAATTAAAACCCGGTGGCTCTAACACAGGAGAGCTAATCTCATCTTTGGAAATGTATCAGGCCATAGGGATAGATAATTATGATAAGCGAATAAGGCTTTCAACAAGTAATTTCCATCCAACTTGGTTCGATGGTGGGAATGTTGGAATAGGAACTAGGGCTCCTGGAAGTTGGAAGCTGGCGGTCAACGGAAAAATCCGAGCTAAAGAAATCAAAGTAGAGACCAGCTGGAGCGACTTCGTTTTTGAAGATAACTATACACTCCCAACTCTTGAAGAAGTCGAACAGCATATTCTGGAAAAAGGTCATTTACAAAATATCCCTTCTGCCAAAGAAGTAGAAGAAAACGGGGTTTACCTTGGAGAGATGGATGCAAAACTCCTTCAGAAAATTGAAGAACTCACACTTTATACCATTGAGCAGCAAAAAGAAATAGAATTATTAAAGAAGGAGAATAAAGCCCAAAGAGAAGAAATTGAAAAACTAAAAACAAAATAGGTATGAAAAAATCCTTTTCATTATTACTCCTTTTATGTATTGTGGTACAGTTAGGACATTCACAAAATCAAACAGTAAAAACTGTTACCGTAGACGATGCCGGATGGAAGCGGGTTGCTTTATTAAATGGAGCTTATGGCCGAGGTTACAACGAACTTACCTTATTGACAACAGGCGGAGCAAATGCCCCTCATGTCGCTAAAATAAGTTGGTTTAAGGGTTGGTCTAATTATGGCGGCTTGAATATCGTTTCTGTTAGCAGAAATGGATATTGGTCTGATGCCCGGATTACTTTCGACGGGACTTATGCTTATTTGGAAATTAATTTCACGACCCAGATCTTACACTTAAAGGTCCTTCATGATCAATCTGCTTGGAATTCCGGAGCAATAATAGAAGGCACACTGCCGACAGGTGGGGGAGAGATCATTACACAAGCAAAATTTGGCAGGGTCAATTTTAGTGAGGATGACTTTTATCTTGCATATAATGGGAATCTGGGGCTAGGCACTACATCTACAGGCCCTCATAAACTAGCCGTAGAAGGCTCCATAGGAGCCCGCGAGGTAAAGATCCAAGCCTCTGGCTGGAGCGATTTCGTTTTTGATAATGACTATAACCTTCCAACTCTTAAAGAAGTTGAACAACACATCAAAGAAAAAGGCCACCTTAAAGATATTCCAAGTGCTAGAGAAGTAGAAGAAAACGGAATCTATTTAGGAGAGATGGATGCAAAACTATTGCAAAAGATAGAAGAATTGACACTTTACACCATTGAACAGGAGGAAAAAATAAAGAAGCAGGAAGAAAAATTACTGGAACAGCAACGTGAAATTAAACAACTAAAGAAACAAAATAAAAGAATAGACCAACTCGAAGATCAAATCAACCAACTTTTAAATACAATAGAAAAATGAAAAGGATAATTTCAACTTTTGTATTTCTGTTTTTGTTAAATGTAACAGCACAGGATCATTATGAAGGAAAATTTCGTTTAGGTCAGGAATCCACCAACCAGTGGTATAAGTTGGCTGTTTTCGACTTTACAGATAATAGCACCTACAATTCAGTAAACGTAAATGCCGAAATAAACTTTGTAAGGACTCAGGAAAGAGGATATACGGCCAAAGTGCAATTGATTATGAGGGAAGGTCCAACCAGTTTAAATGGGCGTTGGAATTATACTTTAATGGGAACCCAAATGGATGACGCGGTTAAGTTTAAAAAAATATCCCCTTCTGTATTTGAATTGTATGCTAAATCTTCAGGTGGTGGTTTTGGTCATCTTTCTATCGAAATGTCTGTGACAAAAGAACAGTTAATGATTGTAGATGTTCCTTCTTCAACGACACTTATAGCTAACCCTGAAACCTATGAAGATGTTCCCAAGTCGGGTAATTTTTCATTTATATCCGGTAATGTGGGGATAGGAACATGGAACCCTGATTCAAAATTGGCTGTAAACGGTAAAGTTCATGCTAAAGAAGTAAAAGTAGATGTCGTTGGTTGGAGCGACTTCGTCTTCGAAAAAGATTATGATCTCCCAACCCTCGAAGAAGTAGAACAGCATATTAAAGAAAAAGGTCACCTAAAAGATATCCCCTCTGCCAAAGAAGTAGAAGAAAACGGGGTTTACCTTGGAGAGATGGATGCTAAGCTGCTGCAGAAGATTGAGGAGTTGACGCTTTATATTATTGAGCAGGAAAGACAGATAATGCAGCAACAAAGCATAAACAAAAATCTTGATGCAAAAAGACTAGAGCAGAAAAATGAAATTAAAAAGCTTAAAGAAAAGAATAAAGAGTTGGAATTGAGATTAGATAATCTAGAAAAGTTAATTATAAGAAATTAAATGATGTTGAAAAAAATTATTTTATTAGGATTATTAGTAAGTACTATAGTGGTGAATGCCCAATTTAATGAGCGGGTAGAAAACATTTTTCCGCCTTCTCCTGAAGCAAGTGCATTAGCAGAATATGCTAAAATCCCCGTTGATATGTATACAGGGGTAGCTGATATTAAATTACCTGTTTTGAGTTTAAGAGGAAATGATTTAAATATACCGATAACCCTTAGTTACCATTCGGCAGGAATTAAGGTTGATGAAATTGCGAGTAATGTAGGACTTGGGTGGACATTAAATACTGGAGGAGTTATTACAAGAGTGGTTCGTGGAAAGCCTGATGATCATGAGTATGGTTATATAGGAACAAATGAAATTGGTAAAATAATAACAGATCAGCCATTTAGTGCTCTAAGCAGTACTTATGTAGCAGGATTTGGAACAGGGTCTTATGACTCAGAACCTGATATATATTATTTTAATGTTTTAGGAAAATCAGGTCGTTTTACATTTGATGCCTATGGCAATGTGGTTATGATGCCAGAACAGGACTTTAAGATTATCCCTCCGGAAGGTTTTGGTCCGAATGGAACGGGGAGCCATTGGGTTGTTATTGACACTAATGGGACAACATATAAATTTGGAGTGACCAGCAATTCTAGGGAAGAATCGGAAGTGACCACTATATATAATGGAGGAGATCCTGATATAAAAGATCCCTTCATATCAAGTTGGTATTTATCAAATATAACGACCGCAAAGGGTGAAAAATTCGATTATGAATATAACCATGGAAATCAAGTTTCATTTAATACAACGATTGAAGAGTATAGTGATTTAGATTGTACAGTGACAGGCCAAAGTCATGAATATTTTGCAAAAACGAAAGTTGAAGCTTCCATAACTAGTAGCTATTTAAAAAAAATAAGTTCCGATTATGGGTATATAATGATATCAACTTTAAGCCGTCAGGATCTTATAGCTGCAAAAAGAATTTCAGAATTGAAGCTTTACGATTATAATGATAATCCAATTAAAACCATCCGCTTTGGGTATAGCTATTTTCCTTCCAAAGAAAATTGCTCAGAACCTGATTGTAAACGATTAAAACTGGACTTTATTGATGAGCTTTACCCTGATCATAATTTCACAAAAAAATATCAATTTAAATATAATAGCACTCGACTACCAAAAAGAGGATCATCGGAGATTGACCATTGGGGATATTACAATGTAAACAACCAAACAGAACTTATACCAAGGGGCAATCCGTTATTGATAAATCAATATAGAACTTCTGACATAATTGGCGCTAAAGCCGGTATTCTTAAAAAAATAATCTATCCAACTGGAGGCTATACGAAATTCAATTATGGATTAAATAGTTTTTATAATAATGGCAATAAAGTAAGTGGGGGATTAAGAATAAGCTCTGTTGAAAATAATGATGCTAATAACGGTAATACCATTACTCACTATAATTACACAATGGGTTCCTCTGGAAACAGTAGCGGTATTCAATACACTACACCCGATTATAATTCCGAAAAAACATTGACTTACCCTTTAAACAATGGAGGGCAAACTGTAATTGAATATTGTGATGGATATTTTATAAGATCGTCTTCTTTTAATGAATTATTTGATCTTAATGGTTCTCATATTGGATATGGAGAAGTTAAAAAAATACGAGCTGATGGTAGTAAAGAAATAAATAAGTATACAACATTGACTACAAATCCAGATCAAAGAATTAATTCAGATTATTTTCAAGTATTAGTTAAGGAAACCACAAATAATAATAGTGTTGAGAGATTGAAAAATATAAATCCTTATGAAAGCCCATATGCTCCTCCATCAATTAATAATTCTTATCAGCGGAGTAAATTACTAGAAAAAAGTATTAAGGATGCAAATGGTATAGAAGTTTATAAACTTACTAACAATTATGAAGAAAGTAGCAATAATAGTTTGTCAACTAAGGGATTGAGGTTTTACACACTTATAAATATGGTATATGCTCAACCTGGTTATTATGCTGTTTATTTAACATTTAATATTGGAAAATACACAGAGAGCAATAAAAATTACCAACTAATAGAATCTATCGAGAAAACTTATAATGGAAGTGATTTTGTTACAAAAAAAATAAATTACAAATACTCTAACAATCATCCAACTTTAGTGACTGAGGAAACCCTAAGTACAGAAAATTCTGAATTAAAGAGAAAAGTACTTAAGTATCCTTTTGATATTAGCTCCACGATTAATAATGTGTTAGTAAATAAAAATATGATTGCAAATCCTGTAATTAAGGAAACACATTATAGTAATTCTGACATCTTCATTGAAGAAAACATCTTTGAATATAATACGGCAAATTATATGAATACAGGAAATGCTCCCCTACTTAAAACGGTTGAATACACAAAAGGCGATAAACAATATTTCAATTTAACTATTGATAAGTACAATATGGATGGAAACATTATCCAATACCATAAAGGAGATGGTGTCCCTGTAACTGTAATATGGGGTTATGGAGATAAATATCCTGTAGCAAAAATTGAAAATGCAGACTATTCTCAGATTTATCATGGTACGATTGGATTAAACATGAATGTTATTAACAGTACTTTGACAAGTGATACGGCAATGAGAGACGAATTGAATAAATTGAGAACGCATTCTTCCATGAAAAACACTTTGGTCACTACCTATACTTACAGACCTTTAATTGGGATGACCAGTACAACAGATCCAAAAGGTAATACGACTTATTTTGAATATGATGACTTTAATCGTGTGAAGCAGATTAAAGATAAGAACCTTAATATACTATCTGATAATTATTACCACTACAAAAACTAAGACCAATGAAAAATTATTTGCTAAAATCAATATATATAACACTTGTTTTTATAGGCTTTTCTGGGTTAACAACAATACAAGCTCAGAGTTGTTATGGTTTATCACTAAGCAAAAGTGAATTGAACTTCTCATTAAGTGGCGGATACCAAACAACGACCATAAGTCTCCCTTCTGGTTGTTATAGCCCAACTATTAGTGTCGGGAACGTTCCCACATGGCTAACGGTAAATATATCTAACTATACAATACAAGTTACTTGTCAAAGTTTTTCCAGTGGGTACCGAGAAATCAGTATCCCTGTGAAGGCAAATGGAAGCTATGTCAACGGTTTTAAAGTAAAGCAAGGGACTGAGCCAACTTCCCCACCAGCTTCGTGCAGTATAACTGGTTTTAGTGGAGGGAATTTTGACCGTCTTGGTGAGACAAAGAATTTCCCATTAACATTTTCTGATTGTAGTGCAAGTTCTGCATATTTTAATTTTAGAACATATGATAATCAGCCTGTACCATCATGGATAAATATTTCGCAAACAGGCACCTCTATTTCAGTTACATGTGATCCTAATACAACAAGTGCAACAAGAGGGACAACAATTTTGGGTACTACCACTATAGGGGGGCAAAGTGTCACGATTGGTTCACAAATAACTCAATATGCATATAATAATACAGTAAAACATGGTCTTGCCAATGATAATCTTGTTTATACTAGAAAACCTCGTGTTCGGACACAAGACATTTCTGAACTTGGTGATGATGAAATGATTGAAAATGTATCATATTTTGATGGGCTTGGAAGGCCAAAACAAAATATATCCATTAGAGCTGGTGGTAATCATGAAGATATCATTACCCCTATTGTTTATGATAATTTGGGAAGACAATCTCTAGAATATTTGCCTTATGCTACCAGTACTAATGGTGGTAAAATATTTAATGATCCTATTAGCGGTGTTGAGGGCTTTTATAACTCTCAAAAGTATGAAAATACACTTAACCCATATACAGAGACCTACTTTGAATCCTCTCCACTTAATCGAGTAAAAGAAAAAGGGGCTCCTGGAGCTGCTTGGGTTGTCAATAAAAGTAGTAATACAGATCACACGGAAAAATATGAGTATAAGGTAAATGATTTACAGGAAGTAAGGCTCTTTGAGGTGGATTTTGTCAATAATAACACTCAATTGCCTAGTCTGGTACAAGGTTCATATTATAGTCCCGGTGAATTATATAAAAAGGTAGTAAAAAATGAAAACTGGACTTCAGGAAAGAACAATACGGTTGAGGAATTCGCAAATTTATTAGGGCAAACAGTCCTAAAACGAACATACACAAGTACTGATATCAATAATGATGGAATATTGGAAAGTGAAGTGAAACATGATACCTATTATGTATATGATGTTTATGGAAATCTCACGTATATGATACCGCCTAAAGTGAACACAGCTGATGGTATTTCTCAAACTGAACTGAATGAATTATGCTATCAGTATAGGTATGATGAAAAGAACCGGATAATAGCAAAGAAGATACCTGGGAAAGGGGACAGTAACAACTGGGAAGAAATTGTGTATAATGGAAATGATCAACCTATCTTAACACGTGACCCGAAACTAAAAGAAGAAAACAAATGGTTGTTTACCCTTTACGATGCTTTTGGCAGAGTAGCATATACCGGTATTGATTCGGGAAATAGTACTTCCCGTTCTGTCTTACAATCAGCAGCTGATGCAACTACCAAACAGGTGGTTACAAAATCAAATACTGCACAAACATATGCTAATACCACGGTTTATTATTCTAAAGATGCATACCCTAGGAGTTTTGATGAAGTTCATACCATAAACTATTATGATGATTATACTTTTGACCGTGCAGGATTGAGCGTTCCTACAGGAAGTATTTTTGGTCAGGTTATTGCTGCAAATGTTAAAGGTTTGGCAACCGGAACTAAGGTAAGGGTTCTGGGGGTGAGTTCTGCTAAATGGATTACCACAATAACGGCATATGATACTAAGGGAAGAGCAGTTTATGTAGCAAGTAAAAATGAATATTTAAATACAATAAATATTGTAAAGACCAAATATGATTTTTCTGGAAATATATTAAAAACAAGAACAATACACACAAAAGGAAGTAAAACCATTGTTACAGTAGATGCTTATGAGTATGACCATCAGAATAGGCAAAAAAAACACTATCAATGTGTAGGTGATAGCTCGCTGTCTAATAATTGCCCAAATTCAAGTATTGATGATGAAAAAACGATAACAGGTGCTAAAAGCTCCACAATGAATGTAGTTGCAGGGAAAAGCATTACATTGGGAAACACATTTCATTTTATAGCCGGGAGTGGTAAAAGTTTTTCTGCTAAAATTAAACACAATGGGGAGCTTATTGCACAGAATCATTATGATGAACTTGGTCAATTAGACTATAAAAAAGTAGGAGGAAAAGACAATAATGAATTGCAAATAGTGAATTACACCTATAATATAAGAGGTTGGTTGAAAGGGGTCAACAATGTAGACAATATAGGGAATGACCTATTTGCTTTTCAATTACATTATAACACACCGACCCACAATAGTGCCGATGCGTTGTTCAATGGGAATATCTCACAGGTGAACTGGAAAACCCAATCTGACAACTCATCTAAGTTTTGGTACATATATCATTACGATGCCTTGAACCGGATTACGGATGGACAATTTGCAGGCGGAGGTTGGTGGGACCGTTATAGTGTAAGTGATATTAGCTATGATAAGAACGGGAACATCAATACATTAACACGTAGGGGACATAAAGTGGAGGATCCCGTTGCCAGCAATGAGAGTCATTTTGGGATTATGGATAAATTGACCTATAGTTATAACATTGGAAATAAACTCCTTAAAGTAGTAGATAATGTGTCTATAGACCAGTTTGGTTTTAAGGATGATGCTGTAAACACAATGGCAGATACTGCAAATGACTATGTGTATGATGCCAATGGCAATATGACCAGTGATGAGAATAAAGGAATAACGGGCATAGCCTACAACCATTTAAATTTACCCACACGGGTTGAGTTTGGAAATGATAGAATTGATTATATTTATGGAGCTGATGGAACAAAACAAAAGAAAAAGGTAATTAAAGGAGGAGCTGTGACAAAAATAACGGATTATCTTGGTAATTATGTATATGAAAATAATGAGTTGAAACAAGGCACTCATTCAGAAGGATATTTTGAACCGAAATCAGGGGGAGGATACCAGTATGTGTATAAATATATAGATATCTGGGGTAATCATCGGGTTACATATGCTGATGACAATGGAGATGGTGTAGTTGGAACTTCAGAAATTAGAAGGGAGCAAAATTACTACCCTTTTGGATTGGAACATAAAGGATATAATGGTGGGATATATGGGGTTAAGAATAATCTTAAAACTTTTCAAGGACAGGAATTTACGGAAGATTTAGAACTGAACACCCATGAATGGAAATACAGATATAGTGATCCTACGATTGGTAGGTTTTGGCAGCTAGACCCATTAGCTCAGGATTATGCATATAACTCTACCTATGCATTTCAAGAGAATAAAATTGGAATGGGAAGAGAACTTGAAGGTGCGGAAATTTTGAGAAATAATACAGGATGGTTTAAAATAGAGTTAATGTTTGGAGCAAATAATAATGTTTCATTAAGGAATAATAATGTCCCCTCAGTTTTTAAAAATAATTATAATCAACCTTTGTTTTCGGCAGCTTCTGTTGGGTTGAATGGTTCAGGATTAAATAATAATACTTCAGAACCAACTATATTACCATCAAATGATTTACCGAATATTCCGGAATGGACCATGGGAGGTTATGATAATGTTGTTTCAGATGAGCTAGGTTATGGTTATCAAATACATAACAGGAATAGAACAGGAGGGAAAATAGAGGGACTATTGTTCTTGTTTAACTTGTATGATACTTATGATAATAAGGTTCCTATATGGAAGGCCTATGATCAACTTAAAAGTAATTTAACAGGATTTGATAAAGCAATTGGATTAGTTAATAATTCAAGTTTAAATGAAAGTGTCAAATTTAAATTTGATGTCATTAATTTTGTTTATGATGGAAGTTTACCTATAGGGGATGTTAATAAATACGGAATTGAAATGCCATCTATAAATCAGTTTGAAGTTTTAGAAGCAGGAATGAAAATATTAAATGACAATGGTTTGTCAATAAGTAAAGAAACTTATAATTTATATCAATTTTATAACAAATGGTATGATTATAGTGACCGTAATACAATAATAAAAGATTAATTTTATGGAAAATTTTATTCAAAACGGATTATACTCACTAATCATCATTTCTTTTCTAACTTGCTGTAATAAAGTAGAAGGAGGTGGAGTGGATTATGTAACTTATCAAATGAAAGAGTATCTTTCACGTAATGATAGTGTTGAATTTGATAATTTGATTATGCACAAAAGTTCCTTTATGCCAGAGGATAATGAATTCGGTCTATTGCACAGGTTATATGGTAGTTCTTTATTTCATGATAGTGAAAATATACCATATGTCATTGTTGATACATTAAATGAGATGGGACAACTTGTCATAAAGGTGAATTACTTTGAGGGATATGACAGCATAACAGCTATAAAGAAAATTGATTTATTACTTTATTTTGGCCCTAAAGGATATTTTCCTCTTGATAAACTATCTAAATTTGAAACTTTAAAGGTTTATGACAGCATAAGAAGGAGAGAAATATTTTTTGAAAAATATAAGTTTAATGAATAGATTTCACAGCTCATTCTAACTACGACTTTACATATTTATTTATCTGCCGGTTATAGGATAATAAAAGCAACAAAACCACAACCAGTAAAAAAGTTGTGGTCTTATCTTGTAAAAAACAACCAGTTACAGTTCTTTAACCATGCGAAGGGCTCAATGGTAATGTCTATCAATTTTTTCAACTCACGCTCATAAGGTTTTCCATGTATCGCCTGCAGCACCAAAAAATGGAAATGGGACAATGGCATCCCCATTCAGTTCAATTCCATCGGCACAAAAAGTGATTACCAAAGCAAATAGGAACATGAAAGAGGTGTTGAATTCTACTTGTCTACATCTTGGTTAGACCTCAGAAGACTTCCCTGTCCGTTAAAAGAATCATAAAATAATAAATAATAGCAAAGGGAAATTAACATTGTTTACCTTTGCGACCGATTTTTTTATGAAAGGTGTAAACAACATATTGGGACTGCTTTTTTTTAACAGATATAATGATCGTAAGGGACTGTCGGTTATATCGCTGTTAATCGCTTTTGTCCTGCTCGTCTCTTTTGCTTCTGCAGATACCGGTTATGAAGGACAGGATTTGCATACCTCCCATTATTATAAAACATCAGGTAGCCATATAGCAGGCGATGTATTGACTTCTTTACATTTTATAGAAGAATCTTTGGGTATAGAAAACGAAGAAAATGACAATGAAAATGATTATGGTATTTGTCTTCGGTCTTTTCGTAACAAAAAGACGCCCTTTTTTAACTCTCATTTTCCGAAACAATTAAATAGCTTTTACTCTCATACTGAATATTACATCTTGTATTGTTGTTTAAAGATACATCTCTTGGTATCATAAGTATTCAATGCTGATCTTGCCTGATCGGCGGTTTTATTTTATCCATTCAAGAATAACACAGTTGACATCGGTTAACTGTATTAAACAATCAATACAATGAGATTATATATCGGAATTCTTTTTTTACTGGTATGTGGCTTAACGTTTTCACAAGAACACACATACGATCAATCCAGTGCATGGTTTTCAATAATTGCGGATGCTCCCATACACAACAACTTCTATGGCAAAACGGAGATGCATATAAGAAGAACCCATTTCCTTTCGGACTGGCAACAATTCTTACTCAGGCCCTCTGTGCATTATAAATTAAACCCAACGGTCGATTTTGCTGTAGGATATACCTATATAAGAAACCATACTTATGCTCCTTATACTGCACCTATCGATAAAAATGAAAATAATATTTGGCAACAAATAACGCTAAGTCACAAAAGCAATAAAGTGAAGTTCAAACACCGGTTCAGGTATGAAGAGCGGTTTATCGATAAGGTCGTCGAAAAAGATGGCGGGTATGCATTAAAGGGGAATACGTACGCCAACCGTTTCCGTTATCGGTTTACAACTTTTTTCCCGTTGTTGAACATAGCTGAGAAACATGCTTTGTCCGCTCAGTTTTTTGATGAAATTTGGCTTAATCAGAATAAAAACGGGATCTTGCCTAAGGGGCTTAACCAGAACTGGTTTTATGCTGGCTTGGCATTTGATCTTAGCCCCAAGTCTTCTGTAGGGATCGGCTATCTCAACGATTATTTGGCCTTGAAGGGAGATGACTTTGAAGACAATAATATATTACAAACCACTTTAGTGTACCATTTTTAAAATCCATAAAAACAAAAAGTGCTATGAAATACCCAGACAATATTGTTATACCAACTGACCTGCCGATAGGACAGGTATTATTGTCTGGGTATATCATAGCTGATATAATTTATTAAAAATAAATAAAATGAAACAGATGAAACATCATATTTTTTATATTTCGTTAATATTGGGCTTGAATTTTATGACCTCATGTCAGAATGTTCAGAAGAAACAACCAGAGGTAAGTAAAGAAGTGAAGCAAGAGGCGAAAAAGAAAGAAGACAAACACTGGAGTTACCAGGGAGAAACAGGGCCTGAACACTGGGCTAAAATTGAGAAGAACACAGAATGTGGTGGCAAATATCAGTCGCCCATAGATATTGTTGGGGCACAGTCTGATAGTAACTTGCTTCCGTTAGATATTCATTATAGCAGTAAAACAAAAATTCATAATGTGACCAATAACGGACATTCCATTCAGTTCAATTTTGATCCGGGAGACTATATTGTCCTCAATGGCGAGAAATACGAATTAAAGCAATTTCATTTTCACGAATCAGCCGAACATACCATTAAAGGAGTGCGATACCCCATGGTAATACACCTGGTTCATGTAAACAAAAATGGTAAATATGCTGTATTGGCGGTAATGGCTGAAGAAAGTAGGGTCAATAGTGAATCTTTTGATTTCCTGGAGAGTTATTTACCTCTTTCCGTAAAAGAAACAAAGGATATCGGGAAGTCATTTAATATGAATAGTGTTCTTCCCGAAAAGAAACAATACTATACATATGAGGGTTCTTTAACTACGCCTCCGTGTACTGAAGGTGTGCAATGGTTTATATTTAAAAACCCTGTTGATGTTTCTTTAGAAATGATAAAA
Organism: Galbibacter kalidii; assembly: GCF_026241135.1. GTDB lineage: Bacteria > Bacteroidota > Bacteroidia > Flavobacteriales > Flavobacteriaceae > Galbibacter. The sequence goes on along the minus strand of NZ_JAPFGA010000003.1, from coordinate 287,496 downwards.
GAACTACAAGAGGTTATGCCTGTCAACAATTATAGGGATATACAACCCCTTAATGGAAGGGTAGTAAAAAGATCTTTCTTTACAGACTAAATTAACCTCAATAGTTTAGGGATTCTACACCTGTCTGTGCCGATTCAGGCAGGTGGAATGCCTGGACAAAGGTTCGTTTTGTATCTCTTGGTTTCACCTGTAGCTTTTGTTGTAATATTTGGATTTGTTTTCTTCGATTATAATAATTTATTTTTTAAAACTTCTATTCGTTTATAGAATTCTTTATAGTTGCCCCAAATTCAGTTAATCTTTACGAATCTGTTGAAGAAATCGAATTTAAAGTACAATAGCTAATTTATATGCAAAAACATATAATATATACATTTATAACAAAATTATATGTAATTAAATATAATTATGTATATTTGATTTAAATTATATGTAAAAGCATATACTTGTATTATGAAAGAATTAGCAAGTTTCGTAAAAACCAGAAGGAAGTCTGTAAACCTTACCCAAGAAGAATTTGCAGAAAGGGCTGGTGTTGCCCTAACCGTAGTCCGTAAAATAGAACAGGGGAAGACCAATTTGAATATGGAGAAGGTCAACCTTGTCCTGAAAATGTTTGGGCATCAGTTGGCCGTAGTCGATTCAAAGGAGTTTACTAACTATTTATCAGAACAAAATGAGGAGCGCTAATATATTTTATGGTAAATATTTAGCCGGGGTATTGGTGGAAACCAATGACGGGGAATATGAGTTTACCTATGATAAAGCTTATGTAAAAGATCATCCAGGGCAGTTTATCACTTTTACCATGCCGGTACGAAGGGAACCATATAAAGAAAAAAGGTTGTTCCCTTTTTTTGAAGGATTGATACCAGAAGGATGGCTGTTGGATATTGCGAGTAAAAATTGGAAAATTAACCGTAATGATAGAATGGGACTCTTATTGGCCTGTTGTCAAAACTGTATTGGAGCGGTGAGTGTTGTACCAAAAACCGGAGACGATGAAGCGTAAAAAATGTTTGTACTGTTACGAAGAAACCACTAATGAAAATGAGTTTCATGAAAAATGTGCAATGGAGTTTTTTGGCACTTCGCATGTTCCTGAGTTGCCATATAACATGGGACAAATGGCTGAATTGGCTAAAAATGTGGTGGAAAGAAGTATCGCAGTTCCGGGGGTACAAGCAAAGCTGTCTATGTCGTTAGTAAAAGAGGCCCAAGAAAAAACAAACAGGAGGTTGACCGTAGTTGGGGCTTTAGGAGGAAACTACATTTTTAAACCGCCTTCAGAAGATTTTGAGGAAATGCCCGCCAACGAACACCTGACCATGCGAATAGCTGAAGCTTATGGTATTCAGGTGGTGCCATCAGCTTTGATACGATTGCAGTCTGGGGAACTTTCATATATCACCAAAAGAATTGATAGGACTGAAAAAGGAGGTAAAATTCATATGCTTGATATGTTTCAAATAACAGAAGCTTTTGACAAGTACCGGGGCTCTATGGAAAAGATAGGGAAAGCACTAAATGAATATTCCAGCAATACCCTATTAGACAAGCTTATTTTCTTTGAACTCACGTTATTTTGTTATTTGACCGGAAATAACGATATGCATTTGAAGAATTTTTCTATGATATCAACTGATACAGGTTGGGTGTTGGTCCCAGCATATGATTTGTTGAATGTTACTATTGTTAATCCCGATGATACAGAAGAGTTGGCATTGACCATAGAGGGAAAAAAGAAAAAGCTAAAACGGAAACATTTTGATAGGTTGGCAGAGGGACTTGAACTCACGCCCAAACAAATCAGGGGAGTTTATACCCGTATGAAAAAAAATAAGATCAAAGCACTTGATTGGATCAATCATTCTTTTTTGTCTGATGAAATGAAGGAAGCCTATTTAGGAGTACTTAACGAAAGATACAATAATATTCTTGGTAAACATTACCAAATGTAGGTATTCTTTCGATCAATCACTCTTTCAGGTATGAAAGCATAATATGCTATCTTAAATCTCTTCATTACCTTCTGCTTGACCTTACTAATTGAGGGTTTTTGTGTGATATCTAGTAATTCAGCCTTGCTATAGAACACTGAACGACCGATCTTGTAGTATGGTATTTTTTCCTTTTTTTTCAGTGCCACTTTTGATTTTGGCTTTTGTGTCTAAATACTTTTTAAATCCTTTAATGAAGTTTTCATCAATTTCATTACACCTTAGAGTAGAGGAGCAGTATTTTTCTAAATGCTTTTGAGCTGCATCCCAATTGTCATAGTTTCCCTTACTCTCGTAGCGTTCCTCTTTTAACTGATTGTAATATTCAAGAAAATTGGTTTTGCTTTTTGGTTCCATTGGGGTCAATGTATAAACCTTTGTAGTACTCTAAGTAAAGACTGTACTTCCCGCTTTTTAGTTTTTTCTTCTTTAGGCTTATTCTCATAAGAGGTGTATTTTGGTACACCTATAAAGGTTATTTTAAATAAAGGTGTACTTTCGATGTAATAAAAGGACAAAAATAAGCTTATAAAGAGAAAATGAAAATTAGTTTTATGTCTGTAAAGTACTGGTATTATTGAGTTTTGTATACTTTTGCTTTCCTTTGTTTTCAGTAATTACTTCCCGATACAAAAATTAGCAAAAATATTACCCAGAAGATCATCAGAAGAAATTTCCCCGGTGATTTCACCGAAATGATACAAAGCCTGACGGATGTCGATGGCGAGTAAATCACCTGAGATCCCGTTGGCCAATCCTTCTTTTACTTTGTCGATTTCTGATAAGGCTTTTAACAAAGAATCGTAGTGGCGGCTGTTGGTCACAATGGTTTCATTATTGCGTAAGGCTCCGGTGTTGACAAATTCCAGTAATTTATTGGTAAGTTCTTCTACACCTTGTCCGGTCTTTGCCGATAAAAGATGAACATTTGGGATTTGGGATTTGAGATTTGAAATTTCCTCTTCAGAAAGGAGATCGACTTTATTGGCAATGATTACCAGCGGTTTTTGAGGGAATCTGTTCTTGATTTTTTCAATCTCAACCTTCAGTCTTGAACCTTGAATTTTGAACTCTTTTGCATCAAACAACATAACAGTTACCTGCGATTGTTCAATTTTTTCAAAAGTCTTTTTTATACCAATACTTTCCACCACATCTTTAGTGTCACGAATTCCGGCGGTATCAATAAACCTAAAACCAATACCTCCGATGTTTATTTCATCCTCGATAGTGTCACGTGTAGTTCCGGCAATGTCACTTACAATGGCGCGTTCCTCATTTAAAAGGGCATTGAGTAAGGTGGATTTTCCAACATTGGGTTCGCCTACAATGGCTACGGGGATTCCGTTTTTGATGACATTACCCACAGCAAAGGAATCAATCAGGCGTTTTAAAACCAATTGGATTTTCTCCAGCAGGGCATTGAATTGTGTTCTGTCAGCAAATTCCACATCTTCTTCAGCAAAATCCAATTCCAACTCGATCAGGGAAGCGAAATTAAGCAGTTCTTCCCGCAGTTTTTTTATTTCGCTGCTAAACCCGCCACGCATTTGTTGCATGGCTATTTGGTGACTGGCCTCATTGTCTGAAGCGATGAGGTCGGCTACGGCTTCGGCCTGGGACAGGTCGAGTTTTCCGTTCAGGAAAGCCCGAAGTGTAAATTCCCCTGCATCGGCCATACGGCAGCCATTCCGTAGAAATAGTTGTATGATTTCCTGTTGAATAAAGGGTGAACCGTGGCAGGAAACTTCAACCACATTTTCACCTGTATATGAATTAGGAGCCTTAAAAATGGAAACCAAAACCTCGTCCAGGGTTTTATCAGCCTGCCCTGAGCCTGTCGAAGGGTCAATAATATGCCCTAAATGAATAGTATGTGACTTTTGTTCGGAGAGTTTTTTTTGGCGTATGGACCTAAAAAGCGGTTCCGTTATCGAAACTGCATCTTTTCCTGAAATTCGAATGACTGAAATAGCACCTGCACCCGAAGGTGTGGCTAAGGCAACAATATTATCCTGAATCTTCATACACCAAATTTTAAGCAAAAGTACAAATACTGTTGAAGATTAAAGGGAAATATCGAAATTAGGTTTTTGGATGAAAATCACTTGTTCTCAATACTTTTTCCTTCGGAAAAAATTCGAACTGACGTGATTCTCATATATCAATTCTCTTTTTTAGCGATGTATAATAAATTGTAACAAATTACATGATCGTTCGTCATATATGTGTAAACCATCAATCAAAAAGTTATGCAACGAACAGACAATCAATTATTAGTAGTAACACATTTAAGTCAGTTATTGGATTATATAACAGGTTTTGGAGGCTTAATTGTTCCTTTGATCTTATGGCTTTGTAACAAGGAAACCATCTACAGTATGGATGATCACGGAAAGGCAATTATCAACTTTCAATTGAGTATACTCATCTATACACTGATCAGCATTCCGCTTATTTTGCTATTGGGACTCGGAATTTTGACCTTGATCTTTATAGGAATTATCGCTTTTGTATTTCCTATCATTAACGCGATTAAAGCTTCCAATGGAGAGGAGGTTTATTATCCTTTTAGTTTGAATATTATCAAATAGATAAAAAAGTTTAAATCACTAAAGTATAAACAATACAAAACCCCGTTAAATTAACACACAATTTAAACGGGGTTTTTATGTAATGGGTTGTAGTAAGTATATTAACTATTAAGCATCACCGGCATAACCAGCATGGTAATTTCTTCACCTTCGTCCAAACCGTCAACAGGGGTTAAAATTCCCGCTCTGTTTGGCAAACTCATCTCCAAAGAAACATTATCTGATGAAAGATTGTTTAACATTTCGTTCAAAAATCTGGAATTAAATCCTATTTCCATATCGTCGCCCTGATAATCACAAGTGAGACGTTCTTCTGCCTTGTTGCTATAATCTACGTCTTCCGCAGAAATATTAAGCTCTGCACCGGCAATTTTCAAGCGTATTTGATGTGTAGTCTTGTTTGAAAAAATAGAAACCCTTCTCACTGAGCCAAAGAATTGACCTCTGTCGATTGTTAGTTTATTTGGGTTTTCTTTTGGTATTACGGCTTCGTAATTCGGATATTTCCCGTCGATCAACCTACATACCAATTCAATATTGTCAAAAGTAAATTTGGCATTGCTTTCGTTGTATTCGATCACAACATCACTTTCATTTCCTGCTAAAATTCCTTTGAGCAATGTCAGCGGTTTTTTCGGCATGATAAATTCAGTAACCTGTGAAGCTTGCACATCATTTCTTCTGTACTTCACCAATTTATGAGCATCGGTAGCCACAAAAGTCAGGTTCTCAGGAGAAAATTGAAAGAATACACCGCTCATGACCGGACGAAGATCGTCGTTTCCGGAGGCAAAAATGGTTTTGCTGATAGCGGTTGCCAAGATATCTCCCAAAAGTGTTGTTGAAATGGCATCGGCCAATTCTACCGAATTCGGAAATTCGGCACCATCGGCATAAGCCAAGGCATATTTTCCGTGATTAGAACTGATTTCTACCGTATTGTTACTTTCCACAACAAACGTCAAAGGTTGTTCCGGAAACGTTTTTAGCGTGTCTAATAACAATTTTGCGGGAACGGCAACACTCCCTTCAGAATCTGAATCTACCTCAAGCACGGCACTCATGGTCGTCTCCAGATCGGAGGCAGAAACCGTAAGTTTGTTTTGATTCAATTCAAACAAAAAATTATCGAGTATGGGTAGCGTGTTACTGTTATTGATAACACCTCCTAAAACTTGAAGTTGCTTTAATAGGTATGAACTTGATACTATAAATTTCATTTTCTCAATTTTCTAACACTTACAAAGATATCTTAATTGATTTTTTTACAGAAAATAACTTATTAACATTTACGTTGTGTATTTTCTTCTTTTAAAGTAGGTAAATAAGCCTCCAAAAACAAGTATTAAAACTATTGGAACACCAATGTTTACAAGTTGCCAGAAGCCTTTTTCATCATAAGTTTTTTGTTTGTCGAGAAAAGACAGGGTTACTTCTTTTGTACGAATGTTTATAAGTCCGTCGTCGTCCAAAAGGTAATTTACGGAATTTAAGAGGAATTCTCTATTGGCATAAAATTGTTTTGTCCATTTATCAACGCCGTTGATCAAAGGCTTTTTATTCACATAATTGTAGTTCACAATATCACCGTCTGCAATGACGATCATTTTGTTGTCCGCATCGTTTTCTCCTTTTTCTGAATCCAAAGCAAAGGGTTTTACCCTGTTTTGGAATGCGGATGTGAATTTTCCCTCCAACAAAACACCCAAAGTGTTGTTTCCTTTGTTGAACGTCTCAATGGCTTGCTGTGAGTCAAACTGATCCAGACTGTAACCAATAGGCGTACCGACTGCTTTGGATTGTGGCGAACTTTTCAGCAGGATTGTTTTTTGAACACCGTTGGGCAAGGTGTCGATGGTATTGGCAAATTCCAGTTTCACTACATTTAATCCGGTATTGATAGGGTGGTTGTCTGCCGAAGCTACCATAGGCGAATAAAACCAATTGATAGGTATTTCCCCGTTTTGGTCGGTTACCGTTACCGGAATTGAAATGAGGTCTTGTACCAAAGTCTTATTGATGCGAACCCCGTAGCGGAAAAGCATATCGTCCAGATTGAGGTCCATGGGATAGGCCACAGACGAATAGCTTTCATTTTGCAGGCTGTCCAGATCGGCAACAACCTGATCGACCATCCAAAGAGTTTTTCCGCCCTTGATGATATACTGATCTAGGATGTATTTTTCGGTATCTCTAAAGGCTATGGTGGGTTTTGCAATTATGGCGGCCTCAAAGCGGTTTAGGTTCTCCAAAACCTGTTTTGGGTCGTTCTTCAAGGAGTCTAAATTGAATTCCCCGAGCTGATAATAGTTGCGTAGGCTCAATAAAAAATCAACCATATATTTATCGGGCATTTCCCCATTGCCTTTCAAGACAGCTACTTTCTTTTTGTCGGTTATGGTGAGTTGTTTAAAAGCATCTGCAAAGGCGTATTCCAATTGCTGAACGGAATTGTTTACACGTTGTTCGCTGTTTGCTCCCAATTTGTTTTGTAGCAGCGATACTCTCACTGTTTTTTCACCCATATTAACCAGCGCCCAGGGGAAAACCAATTCCCTCGACATTCTATTGCCTTCTTCAACTGTTACCGAAGCGGGTGTTAAGCCCAATTCCTGTAGCGATTGCACATTTTGTTCCCGAGGCATATCATTATCCAACGGATCTATAAAATTAACCCTGATTTGGTTGTTGACCGTAGCAAATTCCTCCAGTAGTTGTTTTGTTTCAGTTTGCAGTCTTCTGAATTCCGCAGGAAGATCCCCTTCCAATAAAACATCAACGATAATGGCCTGATTAGTATTTTGTACCGTGTTTTTAGAAGCTTCCGATAGGGTGTAGCGTTTGTTTTTTGTAAGGTCTGCCCGTAGTACAAAAAAGGAAACTATAAAATTGATCCCGATAAGAATCAGAAGCAACAGAATGATTTTAACACCGATTTTTTTAGTAATGTCCACCACAGCTTTTTATTTCAGGTTAAAAATAGTTAATACGAGGAAAAAGGCCGAAACGCTAACGAAATAGACAATGTTCCTAAGGTCGATTACCCCCCGGGCGATGCTGTCAAAATGATATTTCAGGCTTAGATTTTCCATAAACGAGAGTCCTTCAACAGTAGAAAACCCCGAAAATCCGTAATAGAATGAGAAACACAATAACACAGCCCCCATAAAAGCAATGATTTGGTTCTCGGTAACGGAAGAGGTAAAGACTCCAATAGCGGTATAGGAAGCGATCAGGAATATGAGACCGATATATGACCCTGTTATACTACCCATATCGATATTTCCAACGGGGCTGGCGAGATTCCAAATGGAAACCACATACAAAAGGGTTGGAATGAGCGCAATAATGGCTAAGATAAAAGCACCGAAAAACTTTCCGAAAACAATTTGGCGTTTGTTGACAGGGCGGGTGAGGAGCAACTCCAAAGTACCCATTTTCTTTTCTTCAGAAAAGGTTTTCATGGTCACGGCAGGAATGAGGAAAAGCAAGATCCATGGCGCCAACTGAAAAAACGGATAGAGGTCGGCAAAACCGCTTTCTGGAATATTGAATTCACCTTTAAAGACCCAAAGAAAGAGACCGCTTAGTACTAAAAACAATCCGATGACCAAGTAGGCGATGGGCGTTGAAAAAAAGCTGTTTATTTCTCGTTTTATAATAGCAAACACAAGCTGTTTTTGTTTAAAGTTATATAAAATTAATGGTAATAGGGTCTCTGTATTTCAATCCCAAAAGGGTAGAGGCACCACCCACAGTATCCAGGTTACTTCGGTAGATGGCGAGTTCAATCAGCGAAGCCGAATTGAATATGGCCAGTTTCTCCCCGTCTTTTTTGTTGACAGACTCCGTATCGAAGTTAACCACGTCACTGTATTTGTGATAAACGTTTGTAAATTTATGATTACGTGCCCATAATTCAAAACCTCTTCCCCGTTTATAGGTTTCAAACAAACGCTTGGAAATATTGGTCACCACATTTCCGTAGTTGTCGATATAGATAACGCTACCGGTTATTTGGTTTTCCTCGTTGTTGATAATAGGCGAGAGCCCTTTAGGCATTTTCAGTTTTTTGATAGCTTTCCCAATGACTTCCAGAGTACCGCCCCTGGAAATGTGTCCGGCTACTTTCACAAAAACATCCAATACGGGAAAAACACTCTTGATACGGTCGTGAATATTGATTTCTACGATCTTCTCCGGATTGACCTCATTGGCCAAAAAAGAAAGAATACCGTTGTCGGCACCGATAAAGAAATGCCCGTCGATGGCTACAGCCACATGTTTGTTCACCGGAGTGAGTTCAGAATCAACACCTATAATATGAATACTTCCTTTTGGAAAGGTTTTATAGGCATTTCCTATGATATAAGCAGCTTCCACAATATTAAACGGACTCACCAAATGGGAAATATCAACAATGTTGGCATCTTCTATCTCACTAAGAATAAAACCTTTAATGGCACCTACAAAATGATCCCGCTCACCAAAATCTGTAGTTAAAGTAATTATTGCCATTTATTAAAAATGTTGATGTTTTTTTAATTTAAGAAAGTGATTTTTTGCTTAAGTTTGTTAGGAAACTATAACAAATACAAGATTTAAGCAAATACCTTGCACAAAAGTACATTAAATTTTTTCATTTAAAATGATGAGAATGCATGAATGAAGGAAATTGGTAAAACTTGCGTGACGGAAGGAGGGTTTTCCTGCCCGCCTACTGAACAGGCAGGAAATGAAACTAAAATTTGTTTATGGTTGTTAATAATTTTAATTTTTTATGTCAGAAATCTGCTGAAAAATAAATGAATATTACGTATTTTAATACATACTGTTAAACAGATGACATGATGAAGAGTACTCACTTAAACTTTAGCTTTTGAACGAACTTATAATCGAACTCACTGAAATCAATCCAAAAGACTTTTTTGGAACCCGAAATGCTAATATAGAACTTCTTAAAAAGTATTATCCAAAACTGAAGATTGTTGCCCGGGGCAATAAGATCAAAGCCTATGGGGATGAAGAATTGCTGGAGGAATTTGACAAACGACTCGATATGTTAGTGACCCATTTTGGGAAATACAACAAGTTGGATGAAAATACCATCGAGCATGTACTTTCGAGTGATAGCGGACAGGATCTTATTGACGCCCAACTTAATGGAGAAGTATTGCTTCACGGTACAAATGGACGTTTGATCAAAGCGCAAACTGTTAATCAGCAGAAATTGGTGGAAATGATGAAAAAGAACGATATGGTCTTTGCCATCGGTCCTGCCGGAACCGGAAAAACCTATACAGGTGTGGCTTTGGCGGTCAAAGCCTTGAAAGAAAAGCAAGTACGACGGATCATATTGACAAGACCTGCGGTGGAAGCAGGGGAGAACCTCGGATTTCTACCAGGTGACCTGAAAGAAAAGCTCGATCCGTATATGCAACCACTTTATGATGCGCTACGCGATATGATCCCTGCGGAAAAATTGCAGAATTATATTGAACATGGAATCATACAAATTGCGCCCATGGCGTTTATGCGTGGACGAACCCTCGACAATGCTTTTGTGATTCTCGATGAAGCTCAAAACACCACACACGCCCAGATGAAAATGTTCCTGACACGAATGGGAAAAAATGCCAAATTTATTATCACTGGTGATCCCGGACAGATAGACCTTCCACGACGTGTAACCTCAGGATTAAAAGAAGCCCTTTTGGTACTCAAAGACATAAAAGGCATTGGTATTTTGTATTTGGATGACAAAGATGTGATCCGTCACCGATTGGTTAGAAATATTATCGCTTCCTATAAAAAAATAGAGCATAATAACACTTGATTATCATCTAGTTATGTGTGTTGACATGGTGCTTGTTGTCATGTAAGTGTATTAACTTAAAATTGAGAATCATAAAAAGAGCTGTATATATTAGGAGTGATTTTGTGTTTGTTTAGTTTAATGAGTTGTGGCGTTACTTACGGAGGAATATATGCCAGAGGTTCTTCAAGTCACGCTCCCGAACAAATGAAAAAGGTTTACGGAGCACAAAGTGCCAGGGAATTCGCGCTGGGACAATAGCGAAAGTATGTGAATTACTTTGGAAATTAAGAAGATAAGAAATCAGTAAAGAATATATAGGGGGAGGATTTTAAAGTTCTCCCTTTTTTATTTTTGATTGGAATTTGGTAGTAGCCCCGCTAGGGGCGCAATATTAATAAATTAACCATCAGACCCTAACGGAACTTGGTTGATCGGTCTTCAATATACTTATGGCGATTGCCTACTCTCCTCCTTTGGAGGAGTCGGAAGGAGGACTTCTGTCTATTAACCATGAGAACTCAATGGAACAGTTTAAAAGCTCCGTTAGGAGCGCAATATTAATAGAATGATATGATTCCAAAATCCGATACAAGCTCCGTAGGAGCGTAATGTTAATAACGCAATATTATATTAATCGAAGAATTATTCCGAAAAAATATAATCATCATTATAATCAATTTCATAATCCTTCAGAAATTCAATGTATTCCTCCCGAAACGATTTTTTCTTATGATGTTCTTCTTGATTTTTAATGTAATTGATAATTCTCGGCAATTGTGATTGTCCAATTGAAAATGCACCAAAACCTGTTTGCCATTCAAATTTTCCGTTCACGTATTTATTCTCGTTTACCCATCTTGATGAATAGGCTTTTATATCACGTACCAAATCAGATAAATTACAGTTGGGTTTTGTTCCTAATAAAATATGAATGTGATCAGGCATTCCATTGATAATCATTAATTTTTGGTTTTTATTGGAAATAATTCCTGTAATGTATTTGTATAATTCAGCTTTCCAACTTTCTGAAATTAAATTATCTCTTCCTTTTACGGCAAAAACAATATGAAAATAGATTTGTGTGTAGGTATTAGCCATTTTAATATTACGCTCCTACGGAGCTTGGTTTGGTTGGTGTTGTATGTGGTTGCTATTAATATTGCACCCCCTACGGGGCTGGTTCGGTCTGTGTTTATTTGTTTTGCTATTAATATTACGCCCCTAATGGGGGCTGATTTTACTTCCGACTCCCGACTTCGGTCTTCCGTCTAATAATACCTCAATCCAATAATTTCCTTCACTTCGTCCATGAGCTGCATCAATTTCCTACTGAACTCGTGGGGCATAATCGGACTTTCAGTTTTGCCATCACGTATGAGTTCGTTAAAATGCATAGTTTCATAATTGTAACCTTTGGTAGTTACGCCAAAATCGATGGTATCTTCCTTACCACTGGCATCGGTAAAGCAGATAGAAGTCGGTCTGTGGAATTGTGTATTCAGTTTGATGCTTCCTTTTTCACATGTGATCACGGCTGTTGTGGGTGTTTCCTTCAGCAGTGTGGATTTAAGCTTGGCTATCGCTCCATTTTTATAGTTGAATTCCATATCACAAGAAGAGTCAGCACCGCTTTTAAAAAAAGTGGCCTTGGCCTTAATCTCATCGGGCATTCCTAAAATGGACAAAGCAGCAAAAATAGGATAGATACCAATATCGAGTAGGCTTCCACCGCCTAGTTTTTTATCAAATAGGCGTCCGTTAGGGTCAAAATCCCGATAAAATCCGAAGTCGGCTTCCACACTTAATACTTTTCCGTAGCTACCTTTTTTTAAAAAGTCAAGCAGATGTTGATAATGTGGTAAGAAATAAGTCCACAGTGCTTCCATGAGCAGCACATTCTTTTCTTTGGCTTTTTGAAGCATCTCTTCAACTTCCGCACTATTGAGTCCTAAGGGTTTTTCACACAAAACCGCTTTTCCGTGTTCTAAACAATCAAGGGTGTATGTTTTGTGGAAAGCATGTGGTGTTGCAATATAGATGGCATCTACCAAAGGATCTTTCATTAGCGATTGATAATCACCATAGGCAACCTGACCTTGGTATGTTTGGTTGAAAGCTTCAGCCTTTTTCAAATCCCTTGAAGCCACAGCATGGAGTTCAGCATCATTTATACTTAGCAGATCTTGGGCAAAAGATTGGGCGATTCGCCCCGGGGCCAAAATACCCCATTTTATTTTTTTATCGTTTGATGGCATTGGTTGTCCGGTTGATAGTTTCAAAAATGATTGCAATAAGGATCACCATAGCACAACCTATAAAATTGAGCCACAGATACCCTAGTTTTTCGTTTCCGTCCCCATATCTGTAAATAGCGAAATAATAGATTAGGATAACAATAAATTGTGTGATAATGGCACTGAGGAAAACGGCATTTCCACGAATGAATTTTATAAAGAATGCAATGAGGAAGATCCCCAAAACATTACCGTAAAATATAGAACCTATGATATTCACCAGTTGAATGAGGTTGTCAAGCAAGGAAGCAAAATTAGCAAAAAGAATGGCTATGATTCCCCAGCCCAAAGTGAACCAACGCGTGGCATTAAGGTAGTATTTATCATTCCGTTCTTCTTTTTTAGCTCTTCGGAAGAGATCGATAGTGGTAATGGTGCCCAAGGCATTCAATTCAGAAGCGGTGGACGACATGGCTGCCGAAAATATAACGGCCAGCAGCAAGCCCATAAGTCCGGTAGGAATGTTGTTCAGTATAAAATGAATAAAAACATAGTCTTTGTCGTTGGTTTCCAGGTCTTCATCTACTTTTTCTATGAGAGCGCTGACCTCTTTTCTCCTTTCCCGTTCTTTTATATTGATATCCTTAATATTCCTTTTGGCAGCCATGATAAGATTGTAGTCCTTCACGTCGAGTACGGCAGAGAAATGTTCCTGAGCCATTTTCTTCTGTTTTTCCAATGCTAGATGTTGTATTTCCAATTGGTGATACTCTTCAGCATATTCCGACTGTTCTACGGCTTCTACTGCGGAAGGATTGAAATTGAGTGGAGAATGGTTGTATTGATAAAACACAAAGACCATCACCCCTACAAGAAGGATAAAAAACTGCATGGGCACTTTAAAGAGTCCGTTGAAAACAAGCCCCAACTGACTTTCCCGCACCGATTTTCCCGAAAGGTAACGCTGCACCTGACTTTGATCTGTACCGAAATAGGCAAGTGCTAAAAAGAGTCCCCCTGTAATCCCACTCCAAAATGTGTAACGACTTTTGGTGTCCAACGAAAAGTCGAGAATATTCAATTTGTCGTTTGCCCCGGCTATTTTCATTGCCTTTCCGAAGGAAATATCATCTGGAAGGTAGCTTAGCACCAAAAAAAAGGCGGCAAACATTCCGGTCATGATCACAAACATTTGTTGTTTTTGTGTGACGTTTACGGCTTTTGTTCCTCCTGAAACTGTATAGATGATCACCAGAATACCGATGATGATGTTAAGGGTTTTAAGATCCCATCCCAAAACGGCAGATAGAATGATAGACGGAGCGTAGATGGTAATTCCGGCAGCTAAACCACGTTGTATTAAAAAGAGTATCGCAGCTAGCGATCGGGTTTTTCGGTCGAATCTTTTCTCGAGGAATTGATAGGCGGTGTAAACTTTGAGTCTGTGATAAATCGGAATGAAAACAATACAAATGATCACCATAGCGAGCGGCAATCCGAAATAGAACTGCACAAATCCCATACCGTCATGAAATGCTTGTCCCGGAGTAGACAGGAAGGTAATGGCACTAGCTTGTGTAGCCATCACAGAGAGTCCCACGGTCCACCATTGGGCTTCTTTGCCTCCAAGGACATAATCGCTTACGTTTTTACTTCCTTTGGTACGCCAATAACCGTAGCCTACAATAAATAATAGGGTTCCTATTAAGACAATCCAATCGATCAGTTCCATAAGCGGGGTTTATTTATTGGAGATCATAATCAGGAAAAAAATAAAAATGTAGAGCACATTCATAATGAGCACTATGGTGTATTCTCTTTTCCAAATAAACTTGTTCAGCATAATTTACCCTTTAAATATGATTTGTTTTTAGTTTTCATTTTTCCCCATGGAGAGCATATTGGCAAATAATTTATATGCTCCCGGAACCCCGGCGGGTAATTCCCTGAAAAAACTCAATCCGGTATAAATATAATAACCTTTTCCGTATGGAGCGACCAAAAGGCTACCGTCCTTTTTACTTTCTCCTTTGTCGCGCATAGAAAGTACAGCGGTAAATTCTTTGCCCCACTTATCAGGGAAGTAAAGCCCACGCTCTTGTGCCCAACCATCAAAATCTGTTTTTGTTATTTTGTTTGGGGTGTTTAATACAGGGTGGTCTTTGGCGTTAAAGCTGACTTCGGCGTTTTCATCGGTGACCCGATCTCTCGATAATTGCATCAAATAAGGTGCCAAGTCATTCATTTCCCTTACGTTCCTGCTGGCAGTATTGTACTGAACAATGAGATTACCTCCTTGCTTGATGTAATCGAAGAGTATATCTTGTTTGAATGCAATACTTTCACTTACATTATAGGCCCTGATACCTACAACAACTGCATCAAAACGTTTTAGAAGTCCGCTGTTGATAGCTTCAGGCAGGATGGTGGTTACATTATAGCCTATTTGGCGTAAACTTTCAGGAACAACATCACCGGCTCCTACAATATACCCGATGTTTTCTCCGGATTTTTTAATGTTCAAACGCACCAGATGTGCTTCCGAAGGCAATAAAACTGATTGTTTCGGGATATGTGTATAATCGATATACACCAGTTTTTTGTCGTATTTTTTCCCGTTTAAGGAAACCGTTGGAGTGATGCTGATTTTACTTTCGTTATTGGGCGGGGTAACGGTAAATCTTACAGTTTTTGTATCTCCCTTATTTGCGATGGAAAAATCAAAACTTTCCGGGCTTATTTTCCATCCGTTTTGATGAGCAAGCGTAACCGATCCCGATATATTATCTTTTCCTGAGGTAATGGTCACGGGAATTTCCTTGGCGTGTTCATCTGAAAAAATAATAACCTCATTATCAATCGCCGCTGAAACCGGAGGAAGTATTTCAAAAGGTTGATAGACCTCTCCTTTGTCCGGTTTTGAAAATTTGTAAGCAATGTCCTTTTCAAAAGGAATTTCAACTCCGAGAACTTCCAAAAGAAAAGTAGCTTTGACCAATCGTGGTGTTTGTGGTTTACCTCGTAGTTCTTTCGATGCTGAATACATCCCTAAACTACCCTTGTCAGCAAGCCAATAGGGGGTCGTGTATTTGCTGTTGTCGGGGATGTTAATGTTTATTTCTGATGAAAAAGGCTGGTTATTACTTAGTTTTTTATTCAGTGGATGCAGACTGTTTGATGGGTTTGTTTTTACTGATTTCAATACCATGTCCACATCAGAACGGTTTATGGCATTGACGGCTATCGTTATGTTTTCTCCCGGTACAGCCGATGCATTTTGAGTATTGGCTTCAATAAAAAGTCCGCTACAGGCCTCTATAATTGCTTTGATCTCTTTAAGTTTAACTTCTCGCCAATAGGAATCGTCTAACGAATTTATAAGCTGATAGGTCTCCAATAACTGCGGAATGTGAGCAGAAGGATTTTTGAAATTGAATTCCGTTTCTACTTTTTCAAGGATATTTTGAATGGCTTTCCCGCCCTTTATCCGTGTCCACGTAGTGTTGATGCCTTCAAAGATGTTGTTGCTCTTCGGAAGGTCACCTTTCAGCAGTTCGATATATTCCTGTTCGGTTCCGCGGGAAGAAGTCCTACCAAAGCCTTGACTTAAATGCTGACTCCTGGCTATGGAGGCGATTTCATTGTTGCTTTTCCCAAAAATAGGGTAGTAGGTGCCGATATCAAATTGAAGTAGTTTTGATTTGTCGGCTTTCTCAAAGTTTTCACGACTTCCATAAAACCACCAGGATGTGTTGAAAAACAAGCGTTTCGGTTGCCAAACGTCCGTTTGTTTAAGCTGATCAGGATAAGCGGTTTCTTTTCCGGCAAGGTCGAAAGCTTCAAAACTCAATATAGCTGAAGAAGTGTGATGTCCGTGTGTACTCCCCGGAGATCGGTGGTCAAACCGGTTGATGATCACATCGGGTCTGAAATTTCGAATGACCCGAACTACATCGGACAAAACTTCGTCTTTGTTCCATATTTCAAGGGTCTCATCGGGATGTTTTGAATACCCGAAATCGTTTGCCCGTGAAAAAAACTGTTCCCCACCATCTACACTTCTTGCTGCAAGCAATTCTTGTGTTCTTAAAACACCAAGCAGCTCCCGAAGTTCTGGACCGATAAGGTTTTGTCCGCCATCCCCTCTGGTCAAGGAGAGATAGGCAGTTCTCGCTTTTATATCATTTGATAAATAGGAGATCAATCTGGTATTTTCATCGTCGGGATGTGCGGCAATATATAAGGCCGTCCCGAGAAAGTTCAGTTTTTGAACAGCTTGATAAATATCAGAAGATGTATAGGTTTTCGGTTTTTGGGAATAACCGGAAAACAGACATATACATCCAATCAAAAAAAAGAACAAAACTCTTTGCATAAAGGGAAGTTTAAGGTGCATAGCTTCAAATATAAAAAAGAAATGGTTTTATGGGATATTTCAAAAGTTAAATATCAATAACTTATCAACCTTAACTGTTCTGAATAACCTCATTCTTTATTCAGCAGGCTTTTTTGAAACAGCTTAAAAATACGGGTGTATTCGTCTGTCCAACTGCTGGGTTCAACAAAACTATGTCTTTCTACCGGATAGACGGTCATTTCCCAATTTTCTTTTCCGAGTTCGATGAGGCGTTGTGACAAACGCACCATATCCTGAAAGTGTACGTTATCATCGATCATACCGTGCAAAATCAACAGGTCACCTTTTAAGCCATCAGCAAAATAAATAGGCGAACTTCTGCGGTAAGCCAGACTATCTGTTGCGGGGGTGTTTAAAATACGGGCGGTGTAGCCATGATTGTATGCGGTCCAGTCGCCAACCGAGCGAATGGCTGCTCCGGCACTGAAAGTATCAGCGGCACTGAACATCCCCATCAGGGTGATAAAACCTCCATAGGATCCTCCGTAAATCCCGACCTTCTCTTTGTCTATTCCATAATTGCTAATGAGGTATTCGACTCCGTCTACTTGATCAGAAAGATCTTTTCCACCCATATGGCGGTAAATTCCGGTACGCCAGTCACGTCCGTAACCGGCACTTCCCCGGTAATCAATATCCAGAACGGTATATCCGTTGTCCACCAATAGGTTGTGGAACATGTATTCCCTAAAATAGGAACTCCACCATTTGTGGGCGTTCTGCAGATATCCCGCCCCGTGTACAAAAATAACAGCCGCGTTGTTCTTTACATCAGATTTTGGTTGATAGAGCCTTGCATACACCTTTGCGTCGTCATCTGCTTTGAAGGTAATGATTTCGGGATCTTTCCAGTTGTATGATTGAAAATCTTCTGTAGTAGAATGCGTAATTTGTTGCGCCGGTTTTGTTTTGGATGTCAACGGATTGGATTGCAGATACAACTCCGTTGGTTTGTTACTGTATGAATGCAGAATGGCCATTTGTTTTTCATCCGGAGAAAGGCTTACATCATTCTTTCCGGTCATTTCGGTAAGTTGTTGAAATTCCCCTCCCTTCAGTGGCATGCTGTAAAACTGACGGTCGCCAGGATGGGTTTTGTTGGACGCAAAATACCAGCGTTTTTTGTCTTTTGATATTTTCGGATCGTAGATTTCAAACTCGCCTGAAGTAAGTGCCTTTGCTTTTTTGGAGGAGACATTCATACTGTAAAGATGGGAATAACCTGTTTTTTCAGACATAAACCAGATGTTTTTATCATCGGGCATCCATCCCAAGCTTCCACCTCGCCAACCTCCAATTCCGGGACCGGCAATCCAGGCTTTATCGTGTTGATGATCCAGATTGGTGACGGTTCCGTTTTCGGCATCCAAAAGAACGATCCAACGGTCTTTATAGTCGTTGGAGTTGATATCGAGAACAGCTTTGGTACCTTTATCATTCCAGTACGGACCACTGATATAACCAATCCGATCGTCGTTTTCATAGGTCTTGTTTGGATAATCTTTGGTGTATTCCGGAACATAATCCAGTCCTTCAAGATTGTCCAATACCACTGGATAGACCTCTTTTTTTTTCACGTTGTAGATAGACATTTCATATTTGGTGGGCTTATTACCCACTTTAGAGCGTGTGTTCTGACTCTCGGTATAACCCGATTCGGTAACGTAATGTGGAACGATCGTCCTTTTATTTTTCGAACGTTCTGTAGTCAGGAAGGTGACGAATTTACCGTCGGGACTTATTTTTTGATTAAAAACAGATTTTCCATCTTTTTGAATGGGAAGCGGGGCTTT
Organism: Galbibacter kalidii; assembly: GCF_026241135.1. GTDB lineage: Bacteria > Bacteroidota > Bacteroidia > Flavobacteriales > Flavobacteriaceae > Galbibacter. The sequence continues at coordinate 268,640 of NZ_JAPFGA010000003.1, read as the reverse complement.
TTCATCATAACGTTCCATGAGTTTGTCATGCATATCATTTTTGGTCTTGCGCTCGCGAAGCACATCAAAGAGTGCTAGCTGATCGTTGTAGAGCCATTCCTCCCGGCTGTCTCTTTGCTTTGGTCTGTCTTTTTTATTGGTAAAATCGGTTATTTGTACGGTTACACCCGAACTGATGTCCCAAGTATAAATATTGTCGTCTTTTCTATAAGCGATCTGTGTTTCGTTTTTGATGAAATACGGACTGCTCTCACGTTCTTTGGTATCGGTAATTTGAAGGGGTTTGTTTGTTTTTATGTCGAACAAAAAAATATTGCCGTGTTTGCTGTATACTTTTTTGGTGTGGTCAGCATTGTATTTCGCATAGGGGGATGGCAGATTGTATTCGGTTTCAAAATCAGCCTTATCGATCTTTTCCGTTTTCAGGTTGTAGGCATACAACGAATCGCTATAAGCTTTTTCAGGATTCCACTGAAAATAAATAGTGTTTCCGTCTTCAGACCAATAAACATCAGAGGGAAGGTGGCCTACAAAATCATCACCTTGCATGATTTGTTCAATAGATAGGGTGGAAAGGTTGCCTTTTTGAGCAAAACAATGTAGTGTGAGCAGTGAAAAAAGACTGCTGAGAAGTAAAAGTTGCTTCATGTTCCTGTTTGAGATTAGATTACCCCTCAAAAGTACATGAATTTTTTTTATTGAAAATTACTACTCATAAGAGGCTGTCTGCCAATTTAGATGTCATACTGAACTTGTCGAAGTATAGTTTATGAAATTCAATATGTCTTCGACAGCCTTTCGATAGCCCTTCGACAAACTCAGGGTGACAAATCAAATTCACCAAGGGCTTTTTAGACAATCTCTTTGTTATGGATTCACCAAGCTGTTGAGGGTTCTGTACACCTCATAAACCGGTAGTCCGACCACATTAAAGTATGATCCCTCTATTTTTTTGATACCGATTTGTCCGATCCATTCCTGAATGCCATAGGCACCGGCTTTGTCAAAGGGTTTATAATTTGTTACGTAATAATCAATTTCTTCAGCTGTCAATTCCTTAAAAAAGACTTTGGTAATATGATTGATAGTTTTTTCCAATCTCGAGGTAGTAAAACAAACTGAAGTAATCACTTCGTGCATTTGTCCGGAGAGCGATTCCAGCATTTTGATGGCCTCTTCTTTACTTTTTGGTTTTCCTAAAGCCTTGTTTTCATGCCAAACAATGGTATCTGAAGTGATCAGGATATCACTTTCCTTCAACTCTTCTTTGAATGGCAAGGCTTTTAGTTGTGCCAGATAATCGGAAATCTCATATTTAAAGAGACGTTTGGGGTAGACCTCTTCTACTTTTTTTAAACGTACTTCAAAATCGAGGCCGAGTTCTTTGAAGAACTGTTGCCTTCTCGGCGAACCCGAAGCCAAAATGATATGGTGTTTTTTTAATTGTTCGTTGAGTAGCATGGAGGATTTTGTTGATAGTTGTTGGTTGTTCGTTGTTGGAATTTAGTGCTTGGAATTTGGAATTTTACTCAATCGTAGCATCAAAGCTATTATTCCATTTGCCTTGTACTTTCAATACCTGTTCTATAACATCCCTTACACAACCTTTACCGCCTTGTTTATGGGAAATGTATTTTGAAATTTCCTTGATCTCGGCAACGGCATCGTTAGGACAGCAAGGCATACCTACCATTTTCATGACGTGATAATCAGGGATATCGTCACCCATATAGAGCACGTTTTCGGACTTAATATTGTAGACATCAAAATATTCCTCTAGATCGCTAACCTTATCGCTTGCACCTAGGTGAATATCCGTGATTCCGAGTCCGCGTAGGCGTTGTCGTACGCCTTCGTTCTTCCCACCGGAAATAATGCAGATGTTATAGCCTTTGTCGATAGCAGTTTTCATCGCATAACCGTCTTTAACGTTCATGTTGCGTAACATATGTCCGTCGGTAGTGATAACCATGGTGCCGTCTGTCAATACACCATCGACGTCAAAAACAAAAGTAGTGATATGTTCAAGGTATTCTTTATAACTCTTCTCTTCCATAGGTGTTTATAATAGATGCTGTTAATATTTTATAGATGTCTTTATATGCGTTGTTTTCGATTTGATCGAGATGCGAATTTATGGTTTTTATATCGTTTCTGATAGCCGGACCGGTTTGTGCTTCTTTCGGATTTACTTTCATTAGTTTTTCTGAAGTCTCCTTGATTAACGGATGAAGAATCTCGAACGGAATCTTGTCTTTTTCACACAAATCGTTTCCGATGTAATACAGGTGATTCACAAAATTATTGACAAAAACTGCAGCGATATGTAGGGTTTTCCGCTGATGGGAATTCATTTCATAAACTTTATCAGAAAGGGCATTGGCTAATGTTTTGAGGGTATTCAAGTCTTTTTGGTTTTCAGCTTCAAGGCAAATGGGGATTTCTGAAAAATCCACCGGCTTTTCTTTGCTGAAAGTCTGAAGCGGATAAAAAACACCTCTTCTGTTCTTTTCGGCCAACTCGTTCATGGGCATACTTCCGGAGGTGTGAACTACAAGTCTGTCGGAAAAGGGAAGCGTTGCAGAAACCTCTGCAATGGCGTTATCGCTTACTGCAATGATGTACAGATCGGCATCTTTCAGTTTATTGAGGTCGTCTGTTATTTCTAGGTGTTTCTCGAAACTTTTGATAGCCTCGATATTTCTGTTGTAACATTGAATCAAGTTAACAGATGTAAGTTCGCGTATAACAACAAACAAATGATGGGCTATATTCCCTCCTCCAAGTAGAACAGTGTTTAACATGCTGCTAAATTACGGAATGATATTGAGTTATTGATTTCAGCTAAATAAAACATGTAGAATATAAATTAACGTTTATATTTGATATCATGAACTGGTTGAAATCAGTTCCATAAATCGTTTAGTCAAACAAATATAGTAAGCATGAAAAAACTAATACCTGCAATACTCATTTTTATGATATGTAATTATGGATTCTCTCAAGAGGAAACTTCAGAAGAAGAAATAAAAATGATATATTCTTTTTTCTTTGAGATGAATAAAGAAGTATTTAAAGAACCCACATACGCATATAAAGAAGTGCCTATTGATATTAATGAAGAATTTGGAGCTAATGTGATTTCCTCAGAGACTATTAATTCCATATTGGATTCATTGCAAAAAAATGCTGTGATTAAAATTGAATACGGGTTGATATGGAAGAATTTGATGTTGAAGGCCGAATTTCCACGCTTGGGAGAGGGTGATGGAATGGTCGATGGTGTAGAAGTTTCATTAATCGATACCAAAATATATGAAAAGGATGTTCCGGTTGAGATTCAGGAAATAGAGGGGGTTACAGTTTATGAAGGCGATAATAACTTCTTCGATATAAACGAGGAAACTTCGAATGATGATTATCGCTCTTTAAGTTTACGAAACGAGATTTTAAGCGAAATTCAAAATGTGAATGATGTCACAGGCAGCGCAGAATATGCTGTTCAGTTTATGACGGGATATGAAACGGTTGAGTTGTCAAAACAAGATATTGGGAAGAAATTCAAATTAGGAGGAAATGAATACCTTCTGATAGATATTTTCCAAAATAAGGTTGTTATAGATGAACTGACCGAAGAGGCAGAAGAGGAAATAATGAATATTGAATTGATTAACCTTTCTGAAGACGGTAAACACCGACAAGTACCTTATTCCGCAACCGAATTAGCCGAATTAAAGGAAAAAGACGAGAGATATAAGGATGTTGAAGTCTTACCATTCGACAAAATTGAAATTTTTGAGGATAATTATAAGATTTTTAAAAACCACCTGGATATTACAATAGAAGAGTATAAAGAATTGCTGCCTTATGAAGAGTTTAAGGAATTGGAAGACCAGAATGAATATGTTGTTCTATTGAGTCCGGCGCCCGTAGAGAACACTTTTATACTGTACAAACTGGTGTTTGGAACAGAAAAAGAAATAAAAGTAGCATTATAATGATTTAAAAATACTCGAAGGGGAGTCATATCTTAATAATATCCAAAATTAACGCTTTAAGTCGCAAAAACACATTATTTTTGCGGACTGAAATTTAACTGCTAAAAATAGAACATTCCGATGTTAGATTCCCTTAAAAAATTCATTTTTTCTACACGTTTGATGGCCATACTTTTTGTTGCTTTTGCAACGGCTATGGCGTTTGGTACATTTATAGAAACTTGGTACAGCACGGAAACCGCCATGATATGGATTTATGACACCTGGTGGTTTGAGGCGATGATGCTGCTTTTTGTTGTCAATTTCATCGGAAATATAAAACGATACAATTTATTAAAAATAGGGCAGTGGCCGATTTTGATGCTGCACTTGTCTTTTATTTTGATTATTTCCGGAGCGTTTATCACCCGCTATTTTAGTTTTGAAGGTTCTATGCCAATCCGTGAAGGTGAATCAGCTGATTATATCCTGACACGGGAAAAATATGTTTCGGCTTTTGTCGATGGGGAAATCAATGGGGAAGATAGACGTAAACCCCTTCAGGATGAAATTAAAGTCACACCTGAAGCCATACAGGCCTCACTTCCTTGGAAATTCGATTTTAACGGACAACCGTTTACGATTTCTTATGCTGGGTTTATTCAAGGCGCTGAAGAAGGCCTGATAGAAGATGAAACCGGAGAAGAATACCTGAAAATCGTTGAAGCCGGAGGAGGGAACAGGCACGATCACTATTTGAAAAAAGCTGAAGTGGCTAGTATCCACAATGTTTTGTTTGCTTTTAATAAACAAACCCCGGGCGCCATTAATATTGTCATAAATGATTCTGTGAGTACGATTGAATCTCCTTTTGAAGGAACTTTTATGCGTATGGCCGATCAACATCAAGGGGAGGTTGTAAAAGACAGCGTCCAGGAGTTGATGTACAGATCACTTTACAATGCGGCGGGAATGCAGTTTGTTTTTCCCGATCCGGTGGTGAAAGGACACTATGGCGTGGTGGAAGCAGAGCAGAAAAGAGAAAACATACAAGATGCCCTTATTTTGGATGTTTCCTCAAACGGAGAGACAAAACAAGTACGTTTGTTGGGAGGTATGGGCTATATCAACGATCCGAAGACTGTAAAAGTAGGCGGACTCGATTTTCATTTGGCTTACGGGTCCATTAGGCACCAACTGCCATTCAGTATCAAGTTGAATGATTTTATTGCTGAAAAATATCCGGGAACTGAAAAAGGATATTCTTCTTTTAAGAGTAAAGTTACTGTTAACGATACGCGCTCTTTCGATTATGATATTTATATGAACCATATTTTGGATCACGGAGGCTATCGTTTTTTTCAGTCTGGATTCGACCCTGATGAAAAAGGAACCATTCTTTCCGTAAATCACGATTTCTGGGGGACCTGGGTGACTTATATCGGTTATGCTTTGTTGTATTTGGGACTTATTGGAACCATGTTCTTTGGCAAGACCCGTTTTAGGAAATTGGGCGAAATGCTTAAAAAAGTAAAGTCTAATAAAGCAGCTTTGACTGTCGTTGCTGTACTGTTTACTGCTTTTAGTGGTCTGGCGCAAGAAGAACACGTACATACAGAAGGAGACGGACATGTACATGAAACAGTCGAGCAGGAACAAGGGCAACAGGAACACACTCATGTCGCTGCACCGACAAGACATCAGGTGGATTCTGTTTTGAAGACCACCATTGTAAATAAAGAGCATGCGGCTAAGTTTGGAAAATTGGTCATTCAGGATGACCAAGGGAGAATGAAGCCGGTCAACACTTTTGCGTCGGAATTACTTCGTAAACTGACAAAATCGGACACTTTCAAGGGGATGGATGCCAATCAGGCCTTGCTTTCCATGATCCAGAATCCTGCCTTGTGGTATAATGTTGAATTCATTTATATCACCAAGAAAAATGACAGTATCCGCACTATTATCGATGTGCCTTCGGAACAGAAATACGTAAAGGCGATCGATTTCTTTGAAGGTACCAGTTATAAACTATCACCCTATTTACAGGATGCTTATGCAACCAATACACCCAATCAATTTGAAAAAGCATTTAGGGAGTTCGACCTTAAACTGGGATTGATCAATCAAGCTTTGGGAGGGGAGATCCTTAGAATGTATCCTTTGCCCAATGACAAAAACAACAAATGGATTTCGGCTACCGATTATCAAAAAGGGGATGTTCAGATAAAAGATTCCCTTTATGCCAATTTTATCGATAAATCCTTACCTTTTTATGTAATGGCACTCCGAGAGGCTAAAGCTACCGGAGATTATTCGCAAGCCGATAAAATACTGAAAGCATTCAGGCAAAACCAACAAAATTATGGTGCTGAGGTGCTGCCTTCAGATACTAAAGTGAAAGTGGAGGTGATGTATAATGAGATCAATATCTTCCAGGAATTGTTGGTTTGGTATATGATTGTAGGGATCGTCATGTTCGCATTTATCATTACTCAGATATTTAAAGACTCAAAAGTAATCCGCAGCCTGATTACCATTAGTAAAATAGCCATCTTCATCATGTTCATCCTGCAAACAGCCGGATTGATTGCCCGCTGGTATATCAGCGGACATGCACCTTGGAGTGATGCCTATGAAAGTGTGCTTTATGTGGCCTGGAGTACAATGGCACTCGGACTCCTATTCGCGAGAAAAAGTGACCTTACCATTGCCGCGACCGCTTTTGTAACGGCGCTTATCCTCTTTGGAGCGCATATGAATTGGTTGGATCCGGCCATTGCCAACCTGCAACCGGTGTTGGATAGTTATTGGCTTATGATCCACGTAGCCATTATTGTGGGAAGCTACGGACCTTTTACCTTGGGAATGATTCTTGGGGTGGTAACACTGTTCCTGATGATTTTTACGACCAAAAAGAACAAGGCTAAAATGGAATTGAGCATTCAGGAACTTGTTATTATAAATGAATTGGTCCTAACCGTCGGTATTGTGATGTTGGCTATCGGAACATTTCTCGGAGGACAATGGGCCAACGAAAGTTGGGGACGCTATTGGGGTTGGGATCCTAAAGAAACCTGGGCGTTGATTAGTGTTATGGTCTACGCTTTTGTGGTACACATGAGGTTGGTTCCGGGATTAAGAGGCCGATGGGCATTCAGTTTTGCCAGTATTGTGGCTTATGCCAGTATTATGATGACCTATTTTGGGGTGAATTTCTACCTTTCCGGACTGCATTCTTACGCCAGTGGTGATAAAGTGATAACACCGGCCTTTATTTGGTATTCTGTGGCGTTTGTTATCGTGCTGGGAGCTGTCAGCTATTGGCGCTACCGTAAGCATTATTATAAAACAAACGGTTCCTCAGGATTAAAGAATGGTATTTGATTAATAGCCTCTATGACGTTTTATTGAACTATTGAATATACTGAACTAGCTATTTTTAGATGAAATTTCAATGTTTGTGGTTTTGGCTTAGGCCTACGATAAAAATATTGAAAATCAAGGAAGCAGTGGGGGATTGAAGATGAAAATCTGTTTGACCCAGACTGCACATTGAACTGGCCGTGACGTTGGCAAGCGTCTGGGGAGTTTATTTTCATCTGTGGCGGTGGGTTCTGTAGTATTTTCTTATGTTTTTATCGCCAGCCTAGATTTTTTTGGCTTGGTTTATCCTGAGCGTAGCCGAAGGGTTTTTTCATCAATGAATTGCACAGCAATCATGAACACCTATAAAAACAATAAAAAAGAGGTGAATAAAAAAATGAACAGGTGAAATTTATTTCAGATGGAATTGAGTTTTAATGTATTTGTAAGCTAATTTTTATAATTTTATCAAATACATTAAGGATAAGGAAATGAAAAAACACAGCTTTAATTTTAGAAATGCATGCCTTTTCTTCATAGCATTGATTTGTTTTACAGCTTGCAAGGAAGAAAAGAAAGAAAAAACAGAGCAGCTAACAGCTGTAGTTCAAGAAAGCCAAAACAAGATGCAACAGGAAAATATATACCAATTTAAAGTGGAAGACCTCTACGGTGAGGAATTTGATTTTTCTCAGCTGAAAGGGAAGAAGATCATGGTAGTGAACACGGCAAGTGAATGCGGATTAACTCCGCAGTATGAAAACTTGCAAGAGCTTTATGAGACTTTTAAAGATGACAATTTTGTGATTGTCGGTTTTCCGGCCAATAACTTTGGCGGACAAGAACCGGGGAGCAATAAAGAAATAGCCGCTTTTTGTAAAGAGAATTACGGAGTGACCTTCCCCATGATGGCTAAGATTTCGGTGAAAGGAGACGATATACATCCGGTATATCAGTTTTTGACACAGGAATCGAAAAACGGATTTCAAGATTCTGAAGTGGAGTGGAACTTTCAAAAATATTTAATAGACGAACAAGGGTATCTCGTGGATGTTATTTCGCCGAGAACCTTACCAATAGATGAAAAAATAATTAGCTGGATCAAGGGTTGATGAATCATCCAAAACAATAATTATAGACACATGAAACGAACATGAATTTTATTAATCATAAAATGCATAAAAATGCAAGATTAAAAAAATTCATGTGAGCCTGTCTGCTGCAGGCTGGAGCGCAGCGGTTCCATATGTGCAACATTTTTTTGCATATTTTGGACAATGCAAAAAAATTAAACATATGAAATTAGATATACTGGCATTCGGAGCACATCCGGATGATGTGGAATTAGGTTGTGGAGCGACTATAGCAAAAGAAATATCTTTAGGAAAAAAAGTCGGAATCGTAGATTTGACCAGAGGTGAGTTGGGTACTCGTGGCTCTGCTGAGATCAGGGACAAAGAGGCTGCCGCTTCGGCAGAGATTCTCGGGGTTTCTGTACGCGAGAACTTACGCTTTGCCGACGGCTTTTTTGTAAACGATAAACAGCATCAATTAGAGGTGATAAAAATGATCCGAAAGTATCGTCCGGAGGAGGTATTGTGTAATGCCATAGACGATCGGCATATCGACCATGGAAGAGGTAGTAAATTGGTGAGCGATGCCTGTTTTTTAAGCGGATTGATAAAAATTGAAACTTCATTGAATGGAGAAGGGCAGGAGGCATGGCGTCCGAAACATGTTTACCATTACATTCAGTGGAAAAACCTGGAACCTGATTTTGTGGTGGATGTAAGCGGATTTATGGGTAAGAAAGTAAAAGCAATTCAGGCTTATGCTTCTCAATTTTTTGATCCGAATAGTGAAGAACCGCAAACGCCTATCAGTAGTAAAAACTTTATAGATAGTGTGGATTATCGCGCTCAGGATCTTGGCAGACTTATTGGTGTAGGTCACGCTGAAGGTTTTACTTCGGAAAGGATATTGGGGGTAAGTGAGTTAGATAAATTGGTGTAAAAATTGCAAAAAAATCTTTGTAAAAGTGACAAAATCGATTACATTTGCATCCGCAATTAAATGGTGGTTGTAGCTCAGCTGGTTAGAGCGCTGGATTGTGGTTCCAGAGGTCGCCGGTTCGAACCCGGTCTTCCACCCAAATTTATGAGCTTGCTCATAAATTTGTCCTGACCGTAGCGTCAGGACTTTAAAGCATTCAAGCCTCACTTTATTTGGTGAGGCTTTTCTTATTTTAAGCTCTATGTCATTTTACGTTTACATACTGTATTCTCAAAAGCTTGACAAATACTATAAAGGTTATACGAATGATGTAACTCAAAGGTTACAGCAGCATAATTCAGGATATGAATCTTTTACTTCAAAAGGTGTTCCGTGGGAGCTAAAATTAGCTCTTCCAAAACCCACAGAACGTGAAGCGATACAGTTAGAGCGAAAATTGAAAAACTTGAACAGGGTACGATTAGAAGCTTTTATAAAAAAATATGGGAGTTCTGATTAGAACGATTGGTAAAGTTGATGTTTTATCGTCGAAACCCGGCCTTCCACTCAAGACGATTGATAAAATCAATGTCTTGATACCGACACTGCGTTGTCGGAACCAAAAAGACAAAGCTTCCCAAAAGGGGAGCTTTTTTTGTTTAACATAGACCCAAGAGCAAGAACCTGACAGGTTTATTTCTGGAAAATAAGATGTTATTCAGTGGCCTTTGGCTTGTCAACTTTGACTCTTTCAGCTCTGTTGGCTACTTCCCATGCAGTATGGAAAATCAATTGAGTTCTGTTTGTCAATAAATCGTAGTTGATTTTATCCGGGGTGTCCGATATTTTGTGGTAATCGGCATGTGTTCCGTTAAAATAAAAAATAATCGGTACGTTGTGTTTTGCAAAATTGTAGTGGTCACTTCTGTAATAAAAGCGATTCGGGTCGTTCTCGTCATTATAGGTGTAATCCAACTCAATATTAGTGTATTTTTTGTTGACAGCTTCCGACAAGTTATGAAGTTCTGTACTTAATTTGTCAGAACCTATCAGGTAGATATAATTTCTCTCGCCATCTCTTTTTGGATCAATTCTTCCGATCATATCGATATTCAGATCAGCTACGGTTTGCTTTATTGGGAAAATAGGATTTTCTGAGTAATATTCAGATCCCAACAATCCTTTTTCCTCTCCGGTAACGTGCAGGAAAACAATCGATCTTTCCGGGCCATTGCCTTCATCGGCTGCTTTTTTGAAGGCTTCTGCAATTTCAAGTATGGCTACGGTTCCGCTTCCGTCGTCGTCGGCGCCGTTGAATACATTTCCGTTGGGATCAACTCCCACATGATCTAAATGTGCTGAAATAACCAAATATTCTTCCGGTTTGCTCTTTCCTTTGATAACAGCCACTACATTTTCAGAATCTACATCTTCAACCTTGTTTTGAAGATCCAACTTAATTTTTTGATCTAAAACTTTGCTATTATTAGAGGTATTTATTTCAGGATAAATTGTCGTTGCAACTTCTTCATTTATAAAAAAATAAGCAGGCTTTTCCTCATTGCTTTTCAAGGAAATGCTTCCGCCGTTATCAGCTTGTAAATAGTGTTGATACCTTCCCATAGCTCTACTGAAATACGTATCGTCGTAATACAGAATACCAGCCGCCCCATTTTTGTGGGCAGTTTCTATCCTTGTGCCCAAGGTTTCTCTCCAGTTCGACCATTTTGAAGGCTCATTGGTTCCGGAGAAGGTATAAGTCCCGTCTTCATTTTTTGGTTCCCCTATTTTGATCAATACATATTTTCCGGAAACATCAACGTTTGAATAATCAGAATATACATCTGTTTCAATACCGAAACCTGCATATACGATATCATAAGATTGATTTGGAACAGAAGAGAATGTGATAATCCCATCGCCTAAAGCATAGTCACTATCGCCAATTTTAATACTTCCGGAAGGAATCCCACTTATTTCCAAGGGTACTTTCTGAAAGTAATCATCGTTTCCTTTGGCTGCCGGAATACCCAATTCCAAATACTCCTTTTTTAAATATTCTACCGCTTTTTTCTGTCCCGGTTCTCCGGTTTCCCTTCCTTCAAATTCATCAGAGGCATAGGTGTATAAATGTTCTTTTAATTCTTCTTCAGTAATGGTATTCGCATAAGAAACACGGCTTGTTTCTGTTGTGTTAACCTCTGCTGAGGGGGTATTTGCATCTTGGCGGGCACTATTGCATGCCAATGCAAAGAATAACCCAACGTATAGGATTTTTTTCACAGATTTGAATTTTAAGTTAATTTTACAAGTTAGAATCTAGCCTCAACACTCCTTTTAGGAAACCCCGGAGGGACCCATTTTTTGTTAAAGCATTGATATTTTTCAAATATAACCAGAGCAAGTTAATAAAATACAATTACAATATTTAATAAGCTGTTAAAATTGACTGACTAAGTGAGGTTTTTAATGTCCCGACACTTGTGTTTAAATTATTACCTAACCTGCTCGACTATGTCATTCAAGCGGGTGCTTGTGTGTGCTCTGAGGTAGTTTACTTGGATGCTAACTTAGAAAACCCGTGATAGGTTAAATCCGAAGTAAATATCGCCATCGCCCCAATCGCCGGTGGCTTGCCCCAGATATCCGGCCTCATGCATGGGCTGGGCATTACTAAAATGCATCTGAAAAACATGTCCGCCGGTTTCCAAATCCACTCCTATGGAAAGCGGATTGTTGTATGGTGAACCATCAGCTCTGTTAAGATGTACGCCATAATCAGCATTGATAGACCAACGTTTTCCTAATTTGTAGCGTCCGCCAAAGCCTAATGCGAATTGTGATTTTTCCTGTGGTTCATAAAACACATAGTTTTCGTGAAAGAATGTAGGCATTAATTGCAGTGAGAATTTTTCAGAAAATTTGCGCGAAGCTAATACTTGTATGGTATTGGTGAGGCGATCGGAAAAAGAGATGTCAGGTTTGATGTTTTCATCCAAAAAGGTGTTTATCGACAGTTGATAAAACCCCACTATGGTAAAAGGAAACCCTTGCGATCGCTGCTGTACCAATCTGTATTTTAAAGAAGCTTCGTAAGTTTGTTGAAAGGAGCTTCGGGAAATACCTATTTGAAAGCCATGTCCCATACTATACACAAATTGAAGGCGTGTAACGGCATTATCCAATCCGAAGAAGTCGTCTATACCATTTTTAACACTCCCGAACCTGTGTGAGACTATAAAATACAGGTCATTTTTGTCCGCTATCTTTGTCGATTCAAAGTTAACGATCTTCAATCCCTTAAAGGCCGCTTTAACGACATAGGTTGTATCTTGGTGTTCGGCTAATTCGTCAAGTAGGTCCTCTTGTGCACCAACCACGAGAGGCATTAGAAGCAATAATAAAAAGTATTTTTTCATTTGTTATTTGTTTTAAGTTAGTTCAGGTGTAACAACTTACCTGATATTAATCAGTTTAAAATCTCACATAGTGGGGAGTATAATACATTGATCAAATTTCAACTCTTCCAACAATTCATCATAACCTATAAAACGTCCTTTGAATGTGATTAGACTGTCTTTTATAGGTGGAGTTTCAGAAAACCGGGCAACTATTCCGTTGTTGAGAATCAACAAGCTTTCGTTTTGTTCTACCAGCTTCCCTGTTATGACAAGCGTTTTGTTGAGGCACTTATCCATAACCATATTCTTATCAGAATTAAAAAGCTGTGCAAAATCGACTGCTGTACCGGTATACGAGGGTGTTTCCGATTCAATTGTTCTATGGGGTTTATATATCCAAAAGAACAATGCTGCCAGAGCGATCCCTATTAATAAAATTAGCCAGCCTTTCCTTTTCATGATCTCATTATAATTTACTCTATTAAATATAAGAAAAATGGATTTATTTGATTAAATTATTAAAAAAATCGTATATTTATTAATAATAAATCACTTCTTGACACTATTTATTAATAATATGACACGAATTATGTGTTAATAATATTAGACCTCTTAGCAGGTAGTTTCTATCTGAGTGTAATAAATGGTGAATAATGTTTGAGTATTATTCTAATTTATAGGATCGCATATTCATCAGTAAAAATCAATTAACATATTTCATTCCCTCAAAAATGAATATAAAAAGTATTATTTCAGGATGTTTTGCAATGTTGTTGATCGGCTGTTCCGGTAGTGATGATAGTGCAATGGAGCCGCCACCCGGAAATGGTGGAAACGGTGAAGAAGTTACTTATTCTGGCGATGTAAAAGCTATTATAGACAATAATTGTATTCAGTGTCATGCTAATCCGCCGCAAAATGATGCACCAATGTCACTTGTCACCTATAATAACGTGGTTGATGCAGTGAATAACAGGGGACTTAATACCCGTATTAATAGTAGCTCTAACCCGATGCCACCTACCGGACTGATGTCTCAAAGTAACCGGGATATCATTGATGCGTGGATAGAACAGGGTCTGAATGAATAAACTAAATGTTAGAATGGTACCTAAATGGTTTTCATACAGCTTTACATGTTGTATGCTGTTGTGGAGTGTGATTTCCCATGCGCAGGAGAAACACCTTACACGTACCGGAAATGTAGTGTTTGAAGCTTCTGTACCTTCTTTTGAAGAAGTTAAGGCCAAACATGCAAACGTATCGGCGGTGTTGACAGATTCCGGGGAAATTGCAGCATTAATCCTCATGAAAGGATTTCGGTTTAAGCTGGCACTGATGGAAGAGCATTTTAATGAAAACTATACGGAAAGTACGCGTTATCCGCAGGCTACTTTTAAAGGAAGGATTACCGATTTCACCACAGAACAACTTACTGAAACCCCTGTTGAATATTCTGCTGCCGGGGTGATGTTAATTCATGGCGTGAATAAAGACATTACCATCCCGGTTTTGTTGAGTAGGAACGGGGATGCTGTTATTCTTAGCTCAGAATTTGTATTGCTCCCGGAGGATTTCAATATCAAAATCCCTAAAATAGTACGCAATAAAATTGCAGAAACAGTAGATGTTTCTGTTTCTTTAGAACTAAAAACCCAATAAAAAAAGGTGTTTTAGGAAGCAAATTGAAAAAAAATTGTTTCCTAAATCTCAAAGAATTTACACCTTGATTTTTTAAGGGTATTGTTATTGGTTATTGCAGTTTGTCTCTTTATGCTGATCTCTGTCATTCTATATTGGCTATCCTTACCATGTAGTTACTGCATTTTTAAGAAAAAAGGATTGAAGTGAGGTCTGAAAAGCCCTAGGTGAATTTGATTTGTCACCCTGAGCCTGTCGAAGACATATTGAATTTCAATAAATTATACTTCGACAGGCTCAGTATGACATCTGAATTTGCAGCTTTTTAGACAGCCGCTACATTTTTATTTAAATCCGAATGTTTTAAGTCCGTCATGGCTTATTTTGATAGCTTCAAGAGCTTGTTGCCCGTCGAAGGTCATGTCTTGTTCCACCATATAATATTTCATGCCGGATTCTTCTTTTTTATCTAAAATACGCCCAAAGTCGATGGTTCCCGTTCCTACAGGAGCATACCTTCCTTGTTCGTCCATATCTTTTACGTGCCACATTTTAAAACGTCCTGGATATTTTTCAAAATATTCAACAGGATCTGCTCCGGCTTTGGTTACCCAATACAAGTCCATTTGGAAATTCACGTGTTTAGGATCGGTATTCTCCAGGAAATATTCAATCGGAACAATACCATCTTTATTTTTCTTAAATTCAAAATCGTGGTTGTGATAAAGTAGCTTTATACCCGCTTCAGTACATTTTTTTCCAATAGTATTTATGATATCGGTTACGGTTTTAATATCACCTTTCATCCCCATGGTTCTGGTTTTTTGGTCGAATGTGAAGTGTCCCATTGGTGGAATGGGGATCACAAAATATTGAAAACCGGCCGCTTTTACATCAGCTATCATTTTGTCGGCATTTTCTAGGGTCACTGTTGCATTGTGGGAACTGATGGGGGTTAGCCCAATCTCAGAAACAAAACTTTTAAAGTCTTCGGGAGACATATTGTAAAATTTGCCATTGTCATATCCGGCAGCTTCTATGTTTACATAGCCTGCATCAGCTACTTTTTGCAGCGTTGCTTTGGCATCTTTGCCCATATCATCACGAACGGTATAAAGAGCCAAACCGCCAAAATTATCTTGTGATGAACCTGAACAGGCACTTATAAGAATGAGAGTCGTTGCCACCAGTAAAGTCAGTGGCTTTTTAAAAAATGAAAAATTCATAAGCTTGAGTCAATTAGTTAGTATCTTTATTTCTTTCTACCAAAAATAGAAAAATAGTTGATAGTAAAGGGTTTCTTATGAAAATTAACATTTTAGGTATAAAAAAGGACTTGTCGATGTCATAGGTGATGTTCATTAATGTCGACAAGTCCGATTTATCACTCTATAAATCCTTGGTCTCAAGGGTTTGTTTTTCAATGATGATAAAGTTTGATCTTCGGTTTACAGAATGGTCAGCTTCACTACATCGCACACCATTGGAACAACGGTTCTTTAGTTTGGTTTCACCAAATCCCCGAGCACCTACAATCCTTTTTTCTGCTATACCACTGGCGATTAAATAACGTTTGGTACTTTCTGCCCTTTCGTTGGATAGGCTGAAGTTGTAGTTATCTGATCCACGGGAATCGGTATGTGATTCTATTATGATCCTGACTCCCGGGAATTCATTCATGACAAAGAGTACCTTTTCCAATTCAGCGATGGCCTGTGGAGTGATATCTGCTTTGTTGTATTCAAAATAGATAGGATCCACGTCAATCTTGGTCTGGTTCCCTTCTTTAACCGTGAGGCTTTCCAAGGAGGTTAAATAAACATTATTGTTTTCCAGTTTTGCATTGGGATCATCGGTGATTTTTGCATAAACGGTCTCCGAGGTATAGTTAGGCTTTGAAAATAGGAGCTTGTGTTCCTTTTTGAAAGGAAGTTTCAGTTTATAATATCCGTCTTCATCAGTTTCAATGTGGTGAGTGAGCATATCACTTAAGACATCATGGATAATTACTGAAGCATCCGGAATAGGGGCTTCAGTAACTTTATCATACACATGTCCGGAATAATGTTGATATAAAATCGGTTTTTTCTTTTTAAAATAATAAATATCATCATCTCCTTTTCCCATACTTCTGTTGGAAGCAAAATAACCTGTGTTTTCTACCGGGTCAATAATATAGCTGAAGTCATCCATGTTTGAATTGACTACCGGACCAAGGTTTATAGGGATAGTATAGTCTGTTTTTGATTTTATTTTTGACTCAAAAATATCAAGTCCCCCCAAACCATAGTGAGAGTCCGAAGCAAAATATAAAATACTATCGGTTGCAAAAGGAAACATTTCCCGTCCGGCGGTATTGACCATTGGTCCAAGGTTCACCGGGGTGTTTGTTTTACCATCTTCAAAAACTTCAGCTACATAAATATCTGTTTCTCCATAGCCTCCGGGCCTATCGGATACAAAATATAAATATTTCCCATTAGGTGTAATAGTAGGATGGCTATTGGAATACTCAGGGTTGTTGAATGCTAAATCCTCAACATTTGTTATACGGTCTCCTTCCACATATCCTCTTACGATCTTCAGTTTTGAAATCCCATCTTTATTGGATTTTAATTTCTTGTTCTTTACATAGTTTTGAGTGAAAAACACAAATTTTTCATTTTTGCTGAAGCTTACGGTAGCACTGTGAAATCTTGAGTTTAGGTTTTCTCCAAAAGGGCGGAGGTTTTTCAGTTCCCCATTACTTTTATTCCGATCGGCAATATATAAGTCCAAATAGGGTTGTTTGTTCCATTGATAAAGATTTTCTTTAACTATTATCGAATCCCTGCTGGATGAAAACACTAGGTGGTCTTTATAGAATATAGGGGCAAACTCTGCCTTTGCAGTATTGATCCCCAAATTGTACACCTTATACAGGGGGTCATTACCGGAAAGACTATCCAAATGTTTCTTTTGGGTAGTGATCATTTCGAGCCTATCGAGGTCGTCTGTATAATATTCTCTTATTAAACGATTTGCTTTTTCATAATCCCGGACAGCTTTGGCCGATTGTACATACTTGATAAATGTGCTTTCTTTTACATTTTTTTCTTTAAGTCCGTACAATTTGTCATACCATACATAAGCGCTTTGAAAATCAAAAAGGTTAAAATAGCAGTTGGCCAGATTTTCAACATCATCATTGTTGATGGTATTGCTGCCATGAATTACTTTTAGATATAGCTCAGCAGCTTTGTCGAACTGGAAATTGTCATAATATTCATCAGCTTTCCACGTTGCTTGTGAATATGAATTCATATGAATAATGACAGCCAGTATTAGTGTAATATATTTTTTCATAGATTTCATTTTTTAGAAGAATCTAGGGGATGTTGCTCTTCTGTTTAAGTTGGGTAATGTGTATTTTAACATGATCTCATGCGAACCGTCATTGTACCTGTTAAGTTCGGTGGTTGCATAATCGAAGGCATAACCTGCAAAGAAATTTCTTGATATCTGCAAACCGAACATGGCGCTCATGGAATCGTTAAAGCGATAAGAGCCTCCGAAAGTAAACTTATCCATAACCAAAGCATTAAGGGATACATCAACAGTAATTTGTGTTCCTTCGGTATATTTGATCAGGGTAGCGGGCTTTAACCTGAGTTGAGGCCCCATATCAAACACATAGCCTCCCATTAAATAAAACTGTGTGGATTTATCGATCACCAATTGATCATCATCGTTATAGGTCTCCGTTTTAACGAAATTCGGCGTAGAAAGCCCTAAATACCATTTATCACTGTACAGATAAGTACCGGCACCGATAATGGGCCTTAGGTTATTTAAGTTTTCATTAAAGTTGGGGTCATTCGGATCAGCATATTCCCCTTTGGACCAATCGACATTTAGAATATCGATACCCACATTCATTCCGAATGACAAGCGGGTATTGTATGAAATGGGGATGCTGTATGAAAACACCCCGTTCATATCCAATTGATTGGAAGGTCCTATGTTGTCGTTGACCAAGGTGAACCCCAAACCAATACGCTCTCCGCCTCTTCCTCCAATGGTTAGTGATTGAATCGATGGCGCTCCATCTAAACCTGTCCATTGAGAACGGTGCAAGAGACCAACCTCCAATCTGTTGGCTCCGGCATATCCGGAATTCAATACCATGGTGTTGTACATGTATTGCGTGTATTGTGGGTATTGTTGAGCTGTCGCTGTTTGAATACTTGCAACGAAGAACGTGATCAGGGCGATTGTTATTGTATTTTTATTTATGATCTTCATGAATTTATTTTTTTGACGTTTTTAAATAGGGGTCTTTTTATATGCTATTTTGCAATGAATAACCATCCGGATTTGTCTACTCCGAGTTCAGGAACCAGAAGCGAATAGAAGTAAGTACCGGCTGGAAGCTGATGATCCCTTGCAACGGTACCACCCATATTGGCTGTCCCGGTCCAATCGTTTTGATATCCTCTTACTTCATATATTTTATTTCCGTTTCGGTTAAAGATCCTTAATTCACTATTTGGATATTGCTCAATGCATTCAATCCTGAAATAATCATTATATCCATCGTTGTTTGGTGTAAACTCATTGTAGACAACCAGGCAATTCAAGGTTATAGTCACTTCAGAAGAATTATTACCGTCATTTGCATCTTTCGGTGTTGATGTCCTGATGGAAGCAACATTGGTATGACTTCCTGTTGGATTGACTTCAACACGGATGTTGAGCGTAGCGGTTTCATTTGCCACAAGTTCGTTGATTGTCCAAGTGCTGTTTGATGGGTTGTATGTACCGATTGAAGCTGAATGGTTTACATAACTGAAACCAGTTTGTATACGTTCATCAACAATAATGTCGGTAAATTCAGTATTTCCGTTGTTGCTGACAGTAATGCTGAATTCAATATTATCTCCCACCAAAGGATTTGTATTGTCTACCGTTTTGGTGATCGTAATATCTGAAGCAGGCGGACTTTCTATAGTCAGCTCGTCTGTGGTATCATCGTTAGCTGTATTGCCATTTGCATCCGTAGCGGTAGCAATAACGTCATAAGTGCCGTCATCAAGAGCATTCTCTTCCGGAATGGTCAGTGACCAAGTATCGTCACCATTATCTACCAGATTGCCATCACCTTCGGTGTATACAACCCCGTTTACTTCTACGGTCAGCTCATCATCAGAATCGACTGTACCGGTGATGGTTGGTGTCGGGCTATCAGTTGTGATTTCATTCACCGTTGGTGTGGTTGGTCCTGCAGTAGAATCTATAGTTAGCTCGTTTGTGGTATCATCGTTAGCTGTATTGCCATTTGTACCCGTAGCGGTAGCGATAACGTCATATGTGCCGTCATCAAGGGCATTTTCTTCCGGAATGGTCAGTGACCAAGTACCATCACCATTATCTACCAGATTGCCATCACCTTCGGTATAAACAACTCCATTGACTTCAACAGTAAGATCATCATCAGAATCAGCCGTACCTGTAATAACTGGCGTTGGATCATCGGTGATCAACTCATCAACTGTTGGTGTAGTTATTGCTGTGGAATCTACAGTCAATTCGTCTGTGGTATTATCATCAGCTGTATTGCCATCTGCATCCGCTGTGGTAGCGATAACATCATAAGTCCCATCAGGAATTTCATTACCGTCCGGGATTTGCAATGTCCATGTGCCATCACCGTTATCGATAAGGTTACTATCCCCTTCGGTATATACAACGCCGTTTACTTCCACTGTCAGGTCATCCTCCGAATCCGCTGTACCTGTAATAATTGGCGTAGGATCGTTGGTGGTCAGTTCATCAACTGTTGGCGTAGTAGGCAAAGATGTGTCTATGGTCAGCTCATCTGTGGTCTCATCGTTGGCTGTATTACCTGCTTCGTCGGTAGCTATTGCAGTTACATCATAGATGCCATCCGGAATTTCGTTACCGTCCGGGATTTGCAATGTCCATGTGCCATCACCGTTATCGATAAGATTACCATCCCCTTCGGTATAGGTCACCCCGTTTACGGTAACACTCAGCTCATCTTCAGAATCGGCTGTACCTGTAAGAATAGGAGTTGGATCGTTGGTAACCATCTCATCCACTGTTGGCGTAGTAGGCAAAGATGTGTCTATGGTCAGCTCATCTGTGGTCTCATCGTTGGCTGTATTACCTGCTTCGTCGGTAGCTATTGCAGTTACATCATAGACACCATCCGGAATTTCATTGCCATCCGGAATTTGCAATGTCCATGTTCCGTCACCATTGTCGACGAGATTACCATCCCCTTCGTTGTAAGTGACTCCGTTTACCGTTACGCTCAGATCGTCAGCTGAATCCGCTGTACCTGTAAGAACAGGCGTTGGATCGTTTGTTGTGAGCTCATCAACTGTTGGAATAGTCGGTGGGGTGGTGTCAATAGTATATTCATGTGTGTCTTCAGCTGTAGATGTACATTCAGCGGTAATATGAGTGATTGTTGCTTCTACTGTTAAATCACTATCGGCAATAAGTTCGCTACCGGGAACGCTTATTGTAAAGCTGTTGTCACTTTCTACCGTTGTGTTATATGCTGTTCCGTTTACCATTACAGAAATTGCATCCCCTGGTAAGGCATCACCACCAGCTTGACCAACAATGTTTACATTGCCTTCAGCTTCTTGGGCATTTACTACATTGTCTTCAGCTACACTGGTTATAGTTATAGTCGGATTATTTTCAAGTCCTTCTATAGTCCGTGGATTTACATAAGCTCCATAAACTTCAACTATGTTAAGAACACTGGCCAGAGCCCCTATCTCAATACGAACTTCATCATAATCCCCTGTAGTGATCACCCCTGCAAATTGATATCGCTCCGGGTCACCTGTGATTTCAATATCCAACAAGTCTAAAGTTTCTATCAATAAAAGGCCACTACCTGTATTAGAATCGACTTCAGTACCATTTAAATAGGTACTAATAGTAACGACATCCAGTAGCCCCGCTTGGAGTACGTCATTGGCATCGCGGATTAAAAATCCTGCCTGACTTCCGGCGGGATAAACACCCAAGGCATTTTTTACAGCAACGGAAGCGACTTCTGCTACCCCTATTCCTAAGGTGGCTGTGGCAAAGTCTGTTTCATCTTCGGTCAATACATTTTCAGCATTACTTAGCGAGGTTTCCACACCAGCCACTCCCATAATTCCGGTAAATTCACTATTGAGGATCACGGGTTGACTGGGATTAGTCAATGGTGCTATGTCACAGACAATAGGTGCTTCACACAGGGTTTCAAGGATAACACCATATATATTGGTTACGCCGATGTCAACACCAGCCAGTTGATTTATAGTAATCTGAACTTCATCAAAAGGCAAAGAGGCTACAAAACCAATTTGATAACGGCCGTCATCTGCAAACAATAATCCGCTATCAACTGCCAATAATTCATCTGTACTGACATCAACGGTTTCTTGTTCCACACCGTCTAAATAAGTAGTTAGGGTTACATTATCCAGTAATTCCACACTTAGAAGCCCTCCGGTACTAATGTCGAATCCGGCATAAGTATCTGCAGGATATGTGTCTAGAGGGTCGGCTATAGCCAAAGAGGCGCTACCTATGATACCTACTGCCATATCGATGGTTGCAAAATTGGTGTCGTCTGCATCGATTACAGCATTTACATTGGTAATATCACCTACTCCAATACCGCTGATCCCCGTGTTGATTCCATTAATATATAGAGGAAAGTCAGGTTCAGTTGCCAAAACAGGAGTGTTACATGTCAACACCGAGGCGTCGGCGGGACAAAATGATTTCAGGGTTAATCCGTAAACGTCTATACTTCCCAATAATCCCCCTCCGGTAATTTGGACTTCGTCAAATTCTGCTGTGGTGATAATTCCGATTTGAGTGCGCTCGTTTCCTGAGTTTAAAATACTCGTGTTTAGAGCTAGGATTCCGTTGGAAGATCCACTAATACTTTCTTGCTGTGTTCCATCTAAATAGGTGGTAATGGTAATTTCATCCAATAATTCTGTACTGAGAAGTGAAGTGGATTCAATATCAAACCCTGCAAAAGTACCGGCTGAATAACTGGACACTTCATCCCTAATGGCTAAAGATCCTGTACCGAGTGTAAAATCCAAAGTGGTAAAATTATCCGGGTCACTGTCGACTACATTTTGGGTGTCTGAATTACCATTGATTGTTAAGATATTACTTAAATCACTGTTCTCGTCAGAAACACTCATTGGATAGGCAGGTCGTGTCATAGGAGTAGTAGTGTTACACGCCAAAGCAGGACCGGCTTCAAAAGCTATAATGGTAGCATGATATATTTCTGCATCATATGCTGCTGCTACAAGGGTTTCATATTCTATTCTAACTTCATCAAATGCTGATGGAGCTACAAATCCCACAGTTGCAGAGCCGTCCGACAGTAAACCTACATTGATCAGGGCGGTGTCTAATACCAATTCATCACCTGTTGGATTACCGTCATTCCAAGTGGAAATGGTAATAGATAGCCCAACGCTTATGTCCAATAAACTGGAGCCGCCAATACGGAAGCCCGCCCATGTACCGGCAGGGTAAGTATTTGTATCATCACTTACACTAAAGGTGGCATTACAACCTGCTCCAACACCTAAACCCAACACAAAATTTATAAAGGCCGCATTGGTTAAATCGGCATCTACAAGGTTGGCTTGATCTCCGGCGCTTCCCAGACATAGAGGGAGTGCACTTGGAACATCGTCAATAAGGGTGGCAGTCACATTTGGATAAGTACTTGAAATCCATGGCGAAGGCGTGTTAGCAGGTGCATTGGTTATTTGTGCTTGTGTTATCTGTAAGCTTGATATCAATACAAAAAGAGACAAGGCGGTTTTTAATAATGTCTGTTTCGGTGTTTTCATAAGGAATATATTTTTAGCACTGTCCTGTTGAACGCTTTTTGTCTTGTTATTTAAGAACTTACAAAGAACGAGAAGAGTGCTGTTGATCAAAATGAATGGTAGTTTGAATTTCATATGTGGTAGGGTGTAATTATTCTAAATAGGTGTTTTATCAATACAGCTATAACAACTGATTGAGATTAAATAGTTCCAAGGTTAATTTTTGCTCTTTAAGAAGAGCAGAAAATACGTTGAATCGAAGATAAATCTGAACTGTTGTGAACAGGTTGTCGGCATTGTCTATTCCTGTGAAAACTGTAGAATAAACCGGTACTTGAGAATAAGTATTAATGCTAATAAATAAGAATGGTAAAGTCAACACATTCTTATGTGTCGGGAAAGTAGTTTTTTTCATAGGATTCTTTATTTGGTTAATTAACAAACTAATGACTCCTAAGCCAATAAACCGGCTTGGTATAGATTTTGGGGAAAATTTATATTAAATAATTACGCTAATAGTTATCTACTATGACACGCCTAAACCGAAAATTGGCTTAGTGTAGATTTAAAAGGGGAAAGATGTTATAATTCAATATAAACAATATTTCGGTTGTTTAAAGTAGTATACCACTTACAACAAAAACGTTAAGATGTTTGATATTTGTGTTAAAAATAGTAATATTTATCCTAAAAAAATAATATTTTTTTAATTTTTTTAATTTTATTAATATGTTTTTTCTATATACTATGAAAATCGTAATGTTGAAAAGTTAACAGGTTAGTGTAAATAAAAAGTGACAGGCTGTTATTTTCCCTCACGTTAAAAATAAGGGTCTGATTTGTAATTTATTAGAGAAAAAAGCGTTAAATTTAAGAGTAACTAATCAAGAATTTCATCAAGTTCTACTTCAAATAAATAGACGAAGCCTAACGTTATTTATTAATTATTGAAAGAAGGATGAAATGAGTAAAGATATAGAAGAAATTCGGGCTATACTTCGGGAAGAAGGGTCTGAACTTATGAAGAAACCGAATGTAGTAGCTACCGGGATCGGTTATAAAATTGTTGCTGGTCAGCCTACTACCGATTTGGCTATTATTTGCTCGGTGGAGGTAAAAAAAACGTCTACCGTATTAAAAGAAGAAGATATTATCCCCGCATCTGTGCAGGGTGTCCCCACTGATGTAAAACCCTGTGGTATTTTAAGGGCATTCCAAGACCCTACAGAACGATTCAGACCTGCTCCGGGAGGGGTTAGTATGGGGCATTTTCAAATTACAACAGGAACTTTTGGATGTGTTGTGAGTAAAAATGGAGAAAAATTTATTTTATCCAATAACCATGTGCTTGCTAACAGTAATGCGGCCCTAGTCGGGGATCCGATACTTCAACCGGGTGCTTTTGATGGCGGAAGTGTGACACAGGATCAAATAGCAGTGTTGAGTGAGTTTGTGCCCATCCATTTCGAAGGAGAGGAAGATAATGATGATAACAGGCCATGTCGAACGGCCAGGGTAGTAGCATCAATAATAAATACACTAGCCCCTGTGGTAGGGAGTAGAAGTAGGCTTCGTCCGTATACAATTCAGCAGGAAAACAATTTAGTTGATTGTGCTATCGCCCAGCCTTTAAACTCGAACGACATCACTGAGGAAATCCATCAAATTGGATATATCGCCGGAGTAGTAGAAGGACAATTGGGAATGAATGTAAAAAAAAGTGGAAGAACAACAGGGCTTACCACCGGTGTGATCGAACAGATTGATGTAAGTGCCAGGGTGAATTATGGTGCGAACAAGGTTGCTCTTTTTACAGACCAGCTTATGGCAGGTACTATGAGTCAGGGTGGAGATAGCGGATCGGCAGTATTGGACGAAAACAATAATTTAACAGGGCTACTGTTTGCCGGAAGTGAAACGACTACCATTATAAATCGTATTCAGAATGTCTTTGATTTATTACAAATTGACTTACCGTAAAAGAAATTTTTAGATTTAGAAAATGGAAATTATGCGTGGACAAATTGAAAAAGCGTTGGAAATAAAAAGATACCGGGAAAAAAAGTGGTTGGCCATCCCGGGAGTAACGGCTATAGGGATAGGCGTAGTAGGGGATAATCATATGGGAATTATTGTTTCTGTTGAAGAAAATGCAGATGAAATAAGTAAAAAATTCCCTAACTACATTAAAGGGATCATGATCGAAGTGCGGGAAACAGGAAAACTAAAAGCAACTGAGGGTTCATAAAAAGAAATCAAACGGAAACGACAATCATCCTGAAAAGATAGCTAGATGAACAAATAAGGAAATTTATTGTTATTTTAGGGCCTGATCGGTCAATTACCTCGGGACAACTCCATGAGGCACCCGCCTGAATGACACAGTCGGACTGGTTAGGCAAAAAAACTAAAAAAACATTTCAAATCTCACTTAGTGAGTAAATTTTTTTAAGTGGATGAAGGTATCTAGAGTCTTTTATGTGTTGTTGTTTTTATTGTCTATAAACAATATTTCTGCTCAATATTTTCCCTATTTTCAGAACTATTCCCTCGGAGCCTATAATGCCGGAAATCAGAACTGGGATGTTTCCAGATCGGATAATGGTAAATTATATGTCGCAAACAATAATGGTTTGCTGGAATACGACAGACTTAAATGGGGATTTTTCGAATTGCCCAATAAGACTACCATTCGCTCTGTTTCTGCAATAGGGGATAAGGTATATACAGGGTCTTATGAAGAGTTTGGATACTGGTCATACAATCCAAAAGGGGAATTAAAATACAAATCTTTAAACGACTTGTTGGGACAAACCGAATCCACCGCGGAAGAATTTTGGCAGATCATGAGTTATAAGGATGCTGTGGTTTTTAGATCTTTCCTGAAATTGTATATCCTCAAAAACGGGGAAATAACCCAGATAAAACCTAAATCTACAGTAATTTCTATTAGTAATGTTGACGATACGCTTTATGTGGCTACATTGAGAAATGGTATTTATACCCTTAACGATAAATATGAGCTGATCCCTTTTTTAAATGCCCCGGTTTTGTATGACAAGAAAATGGTTTCCGTGTCAAAGTTGGATGACCAATTGTTTATTGCAACGGCACTGGGTGGGTGTTATCTGTATAACGGCAATAATTTAATTCCTTACAATAGAGAGGTTAATCCACTGCTCAAAGAGCATCAACTCAATAAATTCTCCAAGTTAAATAACGGGAATTTGGTTTTCGGAACCATTAAAAATGGAATTTTCGTATCAGATTCCACAGGAAAGATAGTTTATAATATCAACAAGGAAGACGGATTGGCAAACAATACGGTTTTGGGGCTTACGGTGGCTGATGATCGTATCTGGCTTGGACTTGACAACGGTCTTACTTCTATTGATCTGAATAGCCATCAGTGGTTTTACAACGATGTATCCGGAGAATTGGGCGCTGTTTATGATGTTATCAGGTATCGGGATATCGTATATATAGGTAGTAATACGGGGCTGTTCTATATCGATGAGAATGGAGATCTACAATTTATTGACGGCAGTCAGGGGCAGGTTTGGGACCTAACGGTTGTTGATGGAGAGTTGTTCTGCGGACACAATAATGGTACCTATAAGGTAAGAAATAGACGTTTGGAATTAATCTCCCCTTATACGGGAGGGTGGACGATAAAAAAAGCGTCTGAAAGTCAAAACAAATACATTCAGGGGACTTATGCCGGGCTTGTTAAATTTGAGAAGGAAAATGGGAATTGGAAAGCCTCTCATATGGGGAAAACGACAATTCCTGTTCAATTTTTGGTTTTTGAAGATCAATATACAGCATGGGCTGCTCATGCCTATAAAGGGTTGTATAGAGTCAAATTCGATAGAAACCACGATTCTATTGTCAGTATTAAGAACTACGAGGATAAAGGACTCTCCTCAAGCTATAATGTAAGGGTGTACAATTTGAAAAACAATATTTGCTTTAAAGTCAACAGTGGTTGGCAAAAATATGAACCCTTGTTAGATAGTATTGTTCCATATGATTATTTAAATAAAAATTTAGGTAAAGACTCCTACATCATTTCCGAAGATATTTCAGATCAATTGGCCGTTAAGGGAAACACTGGAGGGATAAAATTCTCATCGTTTTCCGGTGATACTAACGGGTTTTCTTTAGGAAAGAAATATATTGAGAACCGATTGATAGTGGGGTATGAAAAAGTATCCAAGATCAATAATTCTACCCATGCTTTAAATTTGAACAATGGGTTCATGTTTATCAATAGTGATGGTTACACACAGAGTGCCATTGTAGATGTTCCCAAAGTTGAAAAGTTGATTCTAAATAAAGAATTACAGGAAATCAGAAACATTGATGTTGTGAATATGAGCTTTCGCGATAGCTTGAATGTGTTGGTTTCCTCAGCAAAATCTGAAGATTTCTTTTTTGAATATAAATTGTTAAACGGACAGGATCACCAAGTAAACTGGCATGAGGTCAGTGGCAATAAAATTGAAATATCTGAACTCAACCCCGGAAGTTATACGCTACAAATAAGGACAAAAAACACACAAGGCATTACTTCTGAATTGAAAAAGCTTGAGATAGATGTCTCCCCGCCATGGTATCTGGATACCTTAGGAGTTGTGTTGTATGTGGCAATAGCAGTTGTTATAATTGGGATCTTTTACATGCTTCACAAAAGAAAAATAAGGAAAGAACAAGATTTGCTACAGAAAAAATTTGTGGAGGAGCAGGAAGAATTGCTTAAAGAAAAGGCATTGGAAAATGAAAAGAAGATCATGAAACTGAAAAATGAAGCGCTGAGCAGGGAAGTAAAATTAAAAAGTAAGCAATTGGCCAATACAGCCATGGCATTGGTGAAGAAAAACCAGACCCTGCAAGAACTGAAAAAAGAACTACATGATAATAAAGAAGATTTTAATAACCGTTTTTCATTTAAAAAACTGGTCAAAAAAGTAGATTATTCCATTGCGCATGATGACGAATGGGAAATATTTGAATACAATTTCAATCAGGTTCACGAAGAGTTTTTTAATAAGTTGAAGGAATTCCATCCGGATATATCCCAAAAAGATCTAAAGTTATGTGCCTACATCAAAATGGGATTGTCAACCAAAGAAATTGCGCCACTGATGAATATCTCCATTCGAGGAGTTGAAACCCATAGATACCGTCTTAAAAAACGTTTGAATTTAGATAATAGCAGTTCTTTGGTTAATTATTTACGAAATCTGAATTAAACGATACTTGAAAACGTTAAATTAACAATAAAAAAATACGTCATTACTACTTCATTTGGGTTTTAAGGTTTCGTTTTTCCTCGTTTTATATTAAATTTAACATACGTCAATACCTAATTATTAACTACTCCTTTTCGGTTGACGTATTTAAAGTGTAGCGGGTTTTTTACTAATAAGTGAAATACCTGATATCTTGCTTTTGAAAAACTATTCTAACTAATTTGAAGCATTTATGAAAACAAAATGTAATCTAGTATTCCTTTTGTTATTTGTTTTTGGCTTTTCCTATGCTCAAGAACGCAGCATAAGTGGAACGGTAACCGATACTGAAGAAGGTTTACCACTTCCCGGAGTCAATGTGATAGTAAAAGGAACAAGCAGAGGAACCAGTACCGATTTTGACGGGAATTACCAAATTCAGGTCAATTCGGGTGAAATTCTTGAATTCAGTGCTATTGGTTTTAGAACTACGGAAGTCACTGTTGGAAATCAAGCGCAGATCAACGTTTCATTAGAACTCGACGTTGAATCTTTGGAGGAAGTGGTTGTTGTAGGGTATGGTACCCAAAAGAAAGCAGATTTAACAGGAGCTATTTCTTCAGTAAGCTCTGAGGAAATCGAAAAAACACCAGCCGCTAATGTTATGCAATCTTTACAGGGAAAAGTTTCAGGTGTGCAGGTAGTTAGTGCCGGATCACCCGGAAACCAGCCTACAGTCAGGCTTAGGGGGTTAAACACCTATAACGATGATAATGCGGGGCCACTTTTCGTAGTGGACGGTATGTTTTATAGCAATATCGATTTTTTGAACCCCAAGGATATCAAATCGATGAACGTGCTTAAGGATGCCTCGTCCTCGGCCATATATGGAGTCAGGGCTGCAGGAGGTGTTATTATTATTGAAACCAAATCGGGGAACATAGAAATGAAACCCCAGATAGAATACGACGGTTATACCGGTATGCAATACGCCCGCGACGTGGTTAAAATGGCTAATGCAGAACAGTTTGTAACCATGGCTTATGAATCGGGTTCAGAAGCCGATGTACAGTTTGTGGAAAATTCCATAGCCCGTTACGGTCGTAGCCGTATCAACCCCAACCTGCCCAACGTCAATACCGATTGGTACAAGGAGATTATCCGCCCTGCCTCCATTACCAATCACAGTATTGGCGTTACCGGGGGGGGTGCTACTGCTTCCTATGCTGTGGGGGTCAACTACTTTGGCCAAGAAGGTGTTCTGGATATGAAAAACGAATACGAACGCTTTAACATCCGCAGTAAAGTGGACGTCGAGGTGTCTCCTAGTTTAAAAATAGGTGCGACTACCATTTTTAGTAACGCCACCAAATACAGCCCGGATGATGCTGCTTGGTTTAGGGCGTATTTTGCGGTGCCCATCATGCCGATTTATGACGGACAAAACACCGATGCGGCTCCCCATCAGCTTTCAAATGCACAACTGTTGGGCTACCGGGGTACACAAAATCCTTTTCAAAATTTGTTGTATAACGAAAACCTGCTAAGGATAAGAAAACTCTTGGCCAATGTCTATGCGGAATATGAAATCATGCCGGAAAAGCTGACCTTTAAAACGCTTTACAGCCATGATTTTTCTGCTTTGGACGAACGTTATATGCGATTGCCCTACACTTTGGGAAACAACTTTGAACGGATTTCAAGTCTTGAAAAGAAAAACAACACTTTTTCCAACCAAATATGGGACAACACCCTGACCTATCAAGACAGTTTTGGCGACCATGATCTGACCGTTATGGCTGGTACTTCGTTTAAAGATGAGTCCGGGCACAACTTCAGCGCCATTGGACAAAACATAAATAATACGGCTTTGTTAAACGAATCTTCTTGGTATTTGGATGCTGCCGATCCTAACTCGTTTTCAGAAGAAAACAATTTAAAAGATACAGGGAACAGGTTTTACAGTATGTCCTACTTTGGGCGATTGGCCTATAACTTTGACGATCGCTATTTGCTATACGCTACCATGCGGGCAGATGGCTCCAGTAAATACACAAAAAACAGATGGGGATACTTTCCTTCCGTTGGAGCCGGTTGGGTGGTTACCGGTGAGGAGTTTTTTGCAGATAACGGCGTGTTCGACTTTTTAAAGCTACGGGCCAGCTGGGGACGTCTGGGTAACGACAGGGTGCCGGCCAGTGCGGGTGACAATGAAATTACTGTAATCAATACGGATATAGGGGATGTTCCTACAACGGGTACAACTTCTACCAATACATACAGTGACTTGGAGTGGGAGTTTCTTGAGGAATCTAACTTTGGAGTCAATATGCAGTTATTGGACAGGCGCCTTTCCATTGATGCTGATTATTACATACGCGATACCAAAAACGCTATTATACCGGTATATCAACCTATTGTTAACAGAACTGTAAATAGAAATGCAGCTACCATCCGAAACCAAGGTTTTGAGTCGATGGTTAGTTGGAATCAAGCTATTTCAGAAAACTTCAGCTATAGCATAACAGCTAATTTTTCAACCCTTAAAAACGAAGTAGTTCAAGTAAACGACCCTCGTGGCTATATTGAAGCCGGTAGTGCCGAATTTAGGCAACGTTCTACCATTGGTGAGCCTATCAGGGCATTTTACGGTTGGGAAACCACCGGGGTGTATCAAAACCAAGCACAAATAGATGCCGATCCTGTATCGACCAACCATTCCGATCTCGTGCCTGGCGACCTTATTTACAGAGACCAAAATGGTGATAATATTATAGACGATGCCGACCGTGTTATCCTGGGGTCTTACTTGCCGTCATTCACATACGGCGGAAATATAGGTGTCAATTACAAGGATTTTGGCTTGTCGGTAAGTGTCTACGGGCAAACAGGAAACAAAATATTGAATCGCAAACGGGGCGAAATTATCTTTACCAACGATACCAATATGGATGCTGATTTGGCCATAAACCGCTGGCATGGTGAAGGGACGAGCGATACTTATCCATCATCCGAAGGCCTGCGTAAGGGTTGGAATCAACGGTTGAGCAATTTTTGGGTGGAAGACGGTGCTTTTTTCAGGATACAGAATATACAACTGTCCTATAACCTTAGAAGCGAGTTGTGGGGAGGTGATAAAGCACCTGATATCAAGTTTACCTTTACGGCCGATAGACCCTTTACTTTCTTTAAATACAACGGCTTTAGCCCGGAGGTACCCAATGGAGTCGACAGACAGGTATATCCAATTCCCGCCGTTTATACCTTTGGAATTAATTTAAAAATATAACGCTATGAGAACTTTTAAAAAACACATTTTCAATATATGGATACTTCTTCTGCTCATGGCTTTCCAATCTTGCCACGACAAATTGGAAACTGTAGAGGGACAGACCAATGTGGGTGATACTGATTATACCATTACGAGTGATATGGTTCAGCCGCTGATAGGGGCGTACCACGAATTTTCAACCCGTGGCTGGGAAGAACATTTAATCTATGCCGTCCGGGGCGACGATGTAAATGCTGCAGGTGATCAGGTGCCACTTCAGGAAGCAGACCAATATAATTACGATCCCGGCAGTTGGATGCCCAATTCTTTATGGGGTGCGCACTACAACGACATTGTACACATGAACAATGCCCGGGAACAAATAGAACTATATAAAGAATTTGCAGATGAAAGCGATTTTGCTTTGGCAGACCAATACCGGGCTGAGACCGATGTGCTCAGGGCTTGGTTGCACCTTAACATGTCGCGTATGTGGAGCGATATTTTTATCATAAATAGTACCGACATAGATGTGGAGCTCGAAGCAGGTGTTGCTACCAAAGAAGAAGTGATGCAATACATTGCCGGCTTGATGGACGAAGCCATGCCCTTGTTGCCCGATTTACGTCCCAATGAGCGTAACGACATTCCGGGAGGTGTGACCAAATACACGGCCTTGGCCATTAAAGCCTTGGCCCTTCAGGAAATAGGAGACTACCAAGGCGTAGCCGATGCAACCGGACAAATTATCAATTCGGGGAAATTTTCACTATACAACGATTTTTATCAACTCTTTAAAAAACCGGGCGAATTGAGCGATGAAAGCTTGCTTGAACTGCAGTTTTCTGATTTTGGTAGTGAATCAGGTGATGCCCACTACCACCTGTATGCCCCTTATGGTCCGCAAGGGTGGACACCGGCACGGGAAAATGCTGGTGGAGGATGGGGGTTTTATGAGCCCACGCTCAAGTACATTAAGTTTATGCTGGATCGGGACGAAATGGTGCGTTTGCAAACCAGTGTGCTGTTTACAAACAGTGGTATGGATGAAATCATGTCTGATCCTGATTATGCAACGCTCCCATCCTGGATGTCAAATACCACTCCGGACGGCGACGTCATCAACGATTATGCCCGGGCCAATTTTGCCAGTGGCAAGCATTACTTGCCATCCGTTCAACTTACCGACGGGCGTAACAATTATGGAGGCGGTAAGAATTTTATCGTAATCCGTTATGCTGAAATCCTATTGATATATGCAGAGGCTCTTACCCAAGGTGCCAGTGCTACTGCTATATCTGCCGATGAGGTGGTCAATATGGTTAGGGCTCGTGCCGGAATGCCGGCCTTAAGCGGGGTGACACTTCAAAATGTAGTGGACGAAAAATTTGCAGAACTGGCTTTGGAATGGGGCATTCGCTATTACGACATGGTGCGCCTTGGTATGTATGGCGAATTGACACATGATGGAAAAACCTTTTCAGAGGATAAAGTGTATTACCCTTACCCAACAGAACAGGTAGATGCGCTTCCACTTGAAAATTAAACCATAAAACTACTTAAAATGAAACATCCATGCTTAATTTTTAAACACAAAGTGAAAAAGATTATATGGATGTTCCACCTGCCTGCCGGTAGGCAGGTGTGACCTTTGAGAAAACAATAAATATAAACACATGAAAACGCTATATAAACTCTTAATGACAATGATAATAGGGGGCTTGGTTGTCTCGTGTTATAATGGGGTAGTAGACTCTGTATCCGAAGTAGATCCCGGACCAGACCAAGGGCCACCAGTCATTGAATTTCAATACCCTTTAGAAGGGACCTCCATTCAGGTGCCCGAACCCACCACTTCAATTGTAATAAAAGCACACGTTGAAGACGATATTGAGGTTGGTGAAGTGGTGTTACAAATGGACGGTGCCGAAATAGCCGTCTTAAGTGACTTTGTCGATTACAGGAATGCTTATATTGA
The DNA here is from genome assembly GCF_026241135.1 of Galbibacter kalidii. Lineage (GTDB taxonomy): Bacteria > Bacteroidota > Bacteroidia > Flavobacteriales > Flavobacteriaceae > Galbibacter. The sequence continues at coordinate 234,898 of NZ_JAPFGA010000003.1, read as the reverse complement.
GCTCCCTTTTGATGGGGTTACTAATGGCGACCACGAACTCACCATTTCGGCCACGGACCTGGAAGGAAACAATACCGTCCAATCGGTTAATTATAGTAAACTAGCACCTTACGAGCCCCTGTATGAGGGTGAGATGCTTTATATGCCTTTTGAGGGTGATTATACTAATTTGATAACTTACAATGCTGCAACTGTAGAAGGTTCGCCCGGTTTTGCCGGCGAGGCCAACGTTGGTGTCAATGCCTATGCCGGTGCCACCGATTCCTATTTGACCTTCCCTTCCGAAGCATTGCAAAACGAAGAATTTTCCGCCACATTTTGGTACAAGCTAAATAACGACCCGGATCGGGCAGGTATCCTGGTTATGGGTCCCGAAGATCCTGACAATACCGATGCGGCCAATAACCGCACTAAAGGTTTTAGATTTTTTAGAGAGGCAGCCGGTGACATGCAACGGTTTAAACTGAATGTTGGTACTGGTGATGGCGAAAGTTGGTTTGATGGCGGTGAGGCAGCCGATGTGGACCCGGCAGTTGATCAATGGATCCACTTGGCATTTACCATTTCAAATACCGAGTGCGTGGTTTACATCAACGGCAATGTGGTAAGTCAAAATACGTTTTCTGGGATAGATTGGGATGGTTGTGATGTGCTGTCCATCATGTCGGGCGCACCACGCTTTATTGGGTGGAATCACTTGTCTGACCAAAGTTATATGGACGACCTACGGATTTTTGATGTAGCATTGACACAGGAAGACATACAAAGCATGCTTTAATAAAGCACCTATTTAGGTTAGTTGTTAGTTAGTTTGATTAGCTGCATTTTATCATTGTTAAAATGCAGCTAATCATTACTGGAAATTCGAATTCAATGAAATTTACAACATTCAAAATATTATCAATACTACTTTTATGCGTCACTATTTTATCCTGTAAGAATAAAAAGGAGGAAAACAAGGATGTCGCAATAGACACGAGACTTTCAGATGAAGCTTTGTTGGACACACTTCAGAAACAGACCTTCAACTATTTTTGGGAAGGAGCTGAGCCAAATTCGGGTATGGCCCGGGAGCGTATTCATATGGATAATGTGTACCCGCAAAATGATCAATCGGTGATTACTTTAGGTGGGTCAGGTTTTGGGGTTATGGCTATTTTAGTAGGAATAGAGCGTGACTTTATTAGTAGGGAAGAGGCTTTAACGAGACTTGAAAAAATAGTCGGTTTTTTAGGAAAATCCGATCGTTTTCACGGCGCCTGGCCACATTGGTTAGATGGGAAGACTGGAAAAATAAAACCCTTCAGCAAAAAAGATACAGGAGGGGATTTGGTGGAAACCGCCTTTATGATTCAGGGACTTTTAACGGTTTCAGAATATTTTAAAGACGGAAACGACAGGGAGAAGGCATTGGTTGAAAAGATCGATCAACTGTGGCGCGAAGTGGAGTGGGATTGGTACACCAAGAATGGCAAGGATGTATTATACTGGCATTGGTCGCCTACCCATGGTTGGGAAATGAACTTTCCCGTGGGCGGATATAACGAATGCCTGATCATGTACGTTTTGGCAGCGTCATCACCTACACACCCCATAAAACCATCGGTTTATGAAAAAGGATGGGCTAGGGATGGTAAAATAGCGTCCCAGGATTCCCTTTATGGTGAACCCTTGGTACTGAACTATTATGAACACAATGATGAGGCCATTGTTGGTCCATTGTTTTGGGCACACTATTCTTATTTGGGCTTGAATCCGAAAGGACTTAAAGATCAATATGCTGATTATTGGAAATTAACTCAGAATCATGCAAAAATTCACTATAAATATGCCGTGGACAACCCTGAAAATTACAAAGGATATGGGGATAGTCTTTGGGGGTTGACTTCTAGTTATTCCATGAAAGGATATGCCGGTCATCGTCCGGGAAAGGATTTTGGTGTTATTTCCCCAACAGCGGCCTTATCGTCTTTTCCATATACACCAAAAGAAAGTATGAAAATGTTAAGGAATCTCTATGAAAAAAAAGATACTTTAATTGGGAAATATGGTCCTTACGACGCCTTTAGTCTAGAACACGATTGGTATTTGCCTAGGTATCTGGCCATAGATCAAGGCCCTATTCCGGTCATGGTCGAGAACTATCGTTCTGGTTTGCTTTGGAAACTGTTTATGCAGAACCAAGACGTGCAGAACGGACTTAAAAAATTAAACTTCACGGTTAAAAATTGAAAATGATGAAACCGAGCATGACAAAAGTGAAACACGGAGGAATGATTATGAATGCGAGGTTGCGTGTCCAATAAAAATCAATAAAAATAAACACATGAAACAGGTACTATTATACATGTTTTTTGCGATAGCTGTATTTTCCTGTTCTAACGATCCCGGTACGGGCGAGCCTTTTGACCCCGATCCACCTTCTGGAACTGATGACGACCCTGTGGTTGTCGAGCCCATTCCCGATGTGGAATTGATGGATTTGATTCAAGAAAAAACCTTCAAGTATTTTTGGGATTTTGCTAATACCAATTCGGGAGCAGCAAGGGAACGTTATCATCCGGACAATCCATCGTTGAATGAAAATGTAGTGACTACCGGAGGCAGTGGCTTTGGTTTGATGGCTATTTTGGTGGGCATCGAACGCGGTTATGTTTCAAGGGCAGAAGGTGTAGCGAGATTGTCTCAAATACTTGAGTTTTTTGAAAATGCCGATCGCTTTCACGGAGCTTGGCCGCATTGGATAGATGGTAATACCGGAAGTGTACTTCCTTTTAGTGAGCAAGATAACGGGGGCGATATTTTGGAAACGGCCTTTTTTGTTCAGGGCTTGATCTGCGTAAAGGAGTATTTTAAAAATGGTACCGAAGAAGAAATGGTATTAGCCAATAAAGCTGATGTACTGTGGAAAGGTGTGGAATGGAATTGGTACACACAAGGACAAAATGCCTTGTATTGGCATTGGAGTCCGAATCACGGATTTGCCATTAATTTGGAACTGAAGGGGTATAACGAAACCCTGATAGCATTTATCTTGGGAGCAGCATCACCTGATTATCCCATTCCTGCTGAGGCTTATCACGAAGGATGGGCAGCAAATGGCAACATTGTTTCATCTGATATGCCTTATGGAATACCCTTGTATGTAGAACATGCCGGGGGATCTAATTATGGCGGACCTTTGTTTTGGGCGCATTATTCCTATTTGGGATTGGATCCGAGAAACCTTTCCGATCAATATGCCAATTATTGGAATGTAAACGTAAACCACAGTCAGGTTAATTATGAGTATTGTGTGAACAATCCGCAGAATTACGCCGATTACGGTCCTGATTGTTGGGGTTTGACGGCCAGTTATACCAGAAACGATGACGGATCTAGGGGCTACAGTGCCCATAAGCCCGGAAACGATCCCGGGGTCATTTCGCCTACGGCAGCTGTAAGTTCTATTCCGTACACTCCGGAAGAATCCTTGGCGGCGATGCACTTTTTTCACAGTAAAGGGGAAACCTTGATGGGGCCGGCCGGATTTTATGATGCTTTTAGTCCGGAATATGATTATTGGGTGGCCGAAGCTTATTTAGCTATAGACCAAGGTCCACAAATCATTATGATAGAAAATTACAGGACGGGTTTATTTTGGGATTTGTTTATGCAGAACGAAGATGTGCGAAACGGACTCGATATTTTAGGGTTTAGTTATTGAAAATCAGGAAGAAGATGCAACATAATTAAATCAAAAAGCGTAAATTTTAACCAATCAACCAAAAACAATGAACTTTAAACACTGTTTGCAATTATTAGTATTCGTGTTGATGCTATCGTGCAAATCCTATAAGCGTAGTTTTGAATTTGTGGTATTGCCGGACACCCAAGCATACGTTGAAGAGTTTCCTGAGATCTATTATAAACAGATGGAGTGGATAGCCGATAACAAAGACAGGTTTTCACTTGTGATACACGAGGGGGATATTACCCAAAACAACTCTCAAAAAGAGTGGGAAATTGCCATAAAAGGATTTGAGATGTTAAACGGCAAAGTCCCTTATTCTTTTTGTTTGGGAAACCACGATATGGGAAGTGAGCCCAATAAGTTTGCAGATGTCAGGAATACAACCATGGCAAATAGTTTTTTTGATTTAAATGAACTCAAAAATAACTCTAATATAATAGCTTCCTTTCCAGAAAATAAGGTGGATAATTTGTGTTCTGAATTTGATCTTTCCGGAGAAAAATGGTTGGTGTTTTCACTGGAATTTGGTCCGAGAAATAAAACTATTGATTGGGTTGAAGATATCATTTCGCTTTATCCGGATCATAAGATCATTATCAATACACATGCCTATTTGTATGAAGACAGTACCTTGCATGACGGTGAGGATTGGTGGCAACCCCAAGCTTATGGTGTGGGGAAGGATACCGGTGACGATGCAGTTAATAACGGAAAACAACTTTGGGAGAAACTCGTCTCAAAACATAAAAATATACTAATGGTCTTTTCGGGCCATGTGTTGAAATCCGGTGTCGGTAGGTTGGTTTCTGAAGGAAAACACGGGAATAAAGTGTATCAAATGCTGGCTAATTACCAAAAAGGTGTCGACAGATCAGAAAACGGAGGTAATGGCTTTTTACGGATCGTAAAAGTGAATACAACAAACAAAACGATTTCGGTAACTACCTACTCCCCTTGGTTAGATCAGTTTAAAAAGGATCCTGAGCACGAATTTGTTTTTAAAAACGTAAAATTTTAGATAGATGAAAACGACAATAACTACAATACTCCTCATGGTATTAATGTCTGGAACATTAATGGCACAAGATCAGCTTTATCAGGAAAAAGAATTTGTGGTCAATAAGGATACCTTAAAATACCGCATCATGTATCCAAAAGGCTTTTCAGAGGATAAACAATACCCACTCGTACTCTTCCTTCACGGCGCCGGAGAGCGAGGTAGTGACAATGCTAGTCAACTGATACATGGCAGCAGCCTTTTTGCTTCTGAAGAAAACAGGAAAAACTTCCCGTCCGTCGTTATTTTTCCACAGTGTCCAAAGGAAAGCTATTGGGCTAATGTTACAGTGGATCGAAATATACATCCATATGAGATAAAATTCCCTGCACAAATACCGCCATCAAAACCACTGAGTCTGGTTATGCAGTTGATGGATCAATTTGTAGAGGAATCGTATGTAAAAAAAGAACAATTATATGTTGGCGGACTCTCCATGGGGGGAATGGGCACTTTTGAGCTGCTCTACCGAAAACCTGAGATGTTTGCTGCTGCTTTTGCCATTTGTGGCGGTGGTAATACCGAAACAGTAAAAAAATATGCTGGTAAAACAGCTTTATGGGTGTTCCACGGGGCTAAGGACGATATCGTAGACCCTCAACTTTCGATAAATATGGTAAGTGCTTATCTAAAAGCCGGAGGAACACCCAATTTTACCCTATATGAAGAAGCTAATCATAACAGTTGGGATGCAGCATTAGCAGAACCTGAATTGTTGCCATGGCTTTTTTCCAAAACAAAACCTTCAACTCAAGAATAAGGATGAAAAAATCAATCAAACAATATATCATCTTATCGCTGTTTTGTACAGTAGTGCTATTTGCCTGTAAAAACGAGGGCGCAAAAGCAACTGCGAATAACGCGAACAATCCTTTTGAAAATCAGGTAGATTCCATTTTAAGCTTAATGACCCTGGAAGAAAAATTGGGACAGCTGAATTTACCGGCTTCCGGAGATATTACAACCGGACAGGCACAAAGCTCAGATATTGGTAAGAAAATAGAAGAAGGGAAAGTAGGAGGACTTTTCAATATAAAATCAGCTGAAAAAATAAAAGCAGTTCAGCAGATAGCGGTGGAAAAAAGCCGCCTAAAAATCCCTTTACTCTTCGGTATGGATGTTATTCATGGATACGAAACAACCTTTCCCATTCCTTTGGGCTTGTCAAGTTCATGGGATATGGAATTGATAAAGCAAACAGCTAGAATAGCAGCCCAAGAAGCTACTGCTGACGGAATCAACTGGACATTTTCCCCTATGGTGGATGTTTCCCGCGACCCGCGCTGGGGCCGTATTTCCGAAGGTTCGGGTGAGGATTCTTTTTTGGGAAGTGAAATAGCCAAAGCGATGGTAAAAGGCTATCAGGGAAACGATTTGACTAAAAACAATACCATGATGTCTTGTGTAAAACACTTTGCCTTGTATGGTGCGTCGGAAGCGGGGCGGGATTACAATACGGTGGATATGAGTAAAATCAGAATGTATAACGAATATCTACCGCCGTACAAAGCGGCCGTGGACGCCGGAGTGGGTTCTGTGATGGCATCGTTTAATGAAATTGATGGTATTCCGGCTACAGGGAATAAATGGCTGTTAACCGATTTGCTTAGGAACGAATGGGGCTTTAATGGTTTTGTGGTGTCGGATTATACCGGAATCAACGAGATGATAGCCCACGGTATGGGTGACCTTCAACAAGTATCAGCTTTAGCGCTTAAAGCCGGAACAGATATGGATATGGTGGGTGAAGGGTTTTTATCCACACTGAAAAAATCCTTGGATGAAGGAAAGATTTCCATGGAAGAGATCGATACTGCCGTAAAACGGCTTCTTACCGCCAAATACCAACTCGGACTCTTTGATAATCCATATAAATACTGTGATGTAAACCGTGCCGAGACCGAGGTGTTTACTGATGAAAACAAGGCTTTTGCCCGAAAAGTGTCAGCTGAATCCATGGTATTGCTTAAAAACCTGCCTGCCGGCAGGCACGGTGGGAATAAAGTATTGCCATTAAAAAAACAGGGAACCATTGCATTGGTTGGCCCTTTGGCCAATACGGCGGTCAATATGGCTGGAACCTGGAGTGTAGCGACCAAACAGGAAAAATCTATTCCGCTTTTGGAAGGCTTGAAAGAAGTTGCAGGGGATAGTGTTGAGGTACTTTATGCCAAAGGCAGTAATGTGGATTATGACTTGAAATACGAAAAAAATGTAACCATGTTCGGGAAGGAAATTCCACGTGATGACAGAACAGATAAACAACTGTTGGATGAAGCCGTAACTGTGGCATCAATATCTGATGTTATCCTGGCAGCCATTGGAGAAACTGCCGAAATGAGTGGAGAAAGTAGCAGTGTGACCAATCTGCAAATACCACAAGCACAAAAAGACTTGTTGAATGCCCTTTTAAAAACCGGAAAACCCGTAGTGATGGTTCTGTTTACCGGAAGACCTTTGGCTATAGTCGAAGAAAATGAAAATGTGCCTGCTATTTTGAATGTCTGGTTTCCGGGAAGTCAGGCCGGATTGGCTATTTCTGATGTGTTGTTTGGTGATGTTAACCCTTCGGGGAAATTAACGGCTACCTTCCCGATGAATGTGGGACAAGTGCCTATTTATTACAATCACAAGAATACCGGACGTCCGTTAAGTAATAAAGAAGGCAAGTTTGAAAAATTCAGAAGTAATTATTTGGATGTCCGAAACGAACCCCTCTATCCTTTCGGTTATGGGTTGAGTTATACAAACTTCGATTACAGTAACTTGAAATTGAGCTCCGAGACCATTTCGATGCAGGATACTTTGGAAGTTTTTGTCGATATTGCCAATACCGGCGACTATGACGGAAAAGAGGTTGTTCAGTTATACATCCGTGATCTGGTGGGCTCTGTAACCCGTCCGGTTAAGGAGTTGAAAGCCTTTAAAAAGATTGAACTGAAAAAAGGGGAAACGAAGAACATCAGTTTTGAGCTTTCAGTAGAAGACCTTAAATTTTATAATTCTGATCTTGATTTTGTTGCAGAGCCCGGTATGTTTCAAGTGTTTGTTGGAACTGATTCTGAATCGGTATTAATGGAAGAATTTGAATTGACGGAATAAAATTAACATAAACCAAAACAAATTGAGATGAAATGCCCATTAACTTATTTATCAAACCAACCGATATTATCTTGGGCATTACTCGCAAAATTTTAATTTGTATAATGGAACTCGTGAATCTTCGATTTCCATCTGACCACTAAAAAACAATAAAAAAAGAACAGATGAAAAAGTTTGCATATATAATATTAGGAATGACATTGCTAATAGGCATAGTATCCTGTAAGCAGAAAAATACTGATGATAGTGTCAGTTCGAGCCTGCCTGCCGGACAGGCAGGCGCAGTCGAGAACAAAACCAGACCGAATATCATATTTATTATGGCCGACGACCATGCCATTCAAGCGATTAGCGCCTACGGACATGAGATCAGTAAATTAGCTCCTACACCCAATATTGATCGTATAGCCCAAAACGGAGCTTTACTGAACAGAAATTATTGTACCAATTCTATTTGCGGTCCGAGCCGGGCAGTTATCCTTACCGGAAAGCACAGCCATATCAACGGATTCAGAATGAATGGCGAACGTTTTGATGGCAGTCAGCAAACTTTTCCAAAACTGCTCCAAAAAGCGGGGTACAATACGTCCATTGTTGGAAAATGGCATTTACACGGTTATCCGCAGGGGTTTGATCATTGGGATATTTTAAACGATCAGGGGAATTATTACAATCCGCAGTTTATACGATTAAGGGATACATCACTTTTAGATAAAAAACGGATAGACACCACAGCACATTGGGCTGCAAAATTGCCCGACACCCTTGTTGAACAGGGGTACGCCACCGATTTGATTACCGATAAGGCCATTGCCTATATGGAAAAGGTAAAAGACAGTGCGAATCCGTTTATGATGATGGTACACCATAAAGCACCTCACCGTAACTGGATGCCGGCATTGCGTCATGCAAACAAGTATGATTCGGTACAATTTCCGTTGCCGGATACCTATTTTACCGATCACAAGGGGTCTTTGGGCTCAAAAGAACAACAGCAGACTATATACAAGGATATGTACGAAGGACATGACCTGAAAATGACAGTTGCTAAAGGAAGCCATAAATTGGCTCATAATCCTTGGAAAACGGACTTTGATCGTATGACTCCTGAGCAGCGAGCTACATGGGACAAAGCTTATCAAGGAAAGAATGATGCCATGCACGAAGCAAATCTTTCGGGAAGGGAGCTTGCCGAATGGAAGGGACAGCGTTATCTTCAGGAATATTTGGCGACCATAGCCTCGGTGGATGAAGGTGTGGGAAGAATCTTGGATTATCTGGAAGAAAATGACTTGATAGAGAACACTATTGTGGTTTACACCTCTGATCAAGGTTTTTATTTGGGTGAAAAAGGATGGTTTGACAAGCGATATATGTATGAAGAGTCCTTTGGTATGCCTGCTTTGATACAATATCCTAAATCAATAGATAAGGGAACTGTGATTAATGCCCTGACCCAAAACCTGGATTTTGCAGAAACTTTTTTAGACTATGCCCAAGTGGATATTCCACAGGATATGCAGGGAAAATCTTTAAGACCTGTTTTGGAAGGAGAAGCTTCAGAAGAGGATTTCAGGGATGCAATTTATTATCATTACTATGACTATCCGGCCTTTCACATGGTAAAACGCCAGTATGGTGTGAGAACTCTTCGTTATAAACTGATTCATTTTTACGATGATATCGATACCTGGGAACTGTATGATTTACAAGAAGATCCTGATGAGGTCAACAACCTTATTGATAATCCGGAATATGATACTATTGAAGCACAACTTCGGATAAAACTGGATTCCCTTCAAAAACATTATAAAGTAACCGATAAGGAATTTGTGCCGGTAGATAAGAAAAGGATAGAGCGAGCCTATAAGACCTTTGATAAGTTAAGAGGTCATACAGGGACTTCATACGATCCACAGATCGATAAAGATAGCCGGCCATGAAAGGGCCGAGCGTTAAAAAAATGTCCAGCGGACATTTTTAGTGAAGGAGCCAGGTGGCGCGCTGGACGTTTTTCAACTAATTTGCCTAAATAGAATGGATAAATTGATAAAAATTTAAACAAGATTATTTTATGGAATCACTGAAAAAACAGTTGATATATACAGTTCTGATTTTTTGCTTGTCGTGTCAATCAGAGGCAAAGAAAGAAACAACAGAATCTTTGGCTATAGAAGAAACTGAGAAACACTATAAAACCTATTGTAATCCTTTGGATATCGACTATTCCTATATGTCGCACTACAGGGCAAAAAATGCAGTGTCGTATCGCTCAGGAGCAGATCCTGCAGTAGTGAATTTTAAAGGAAAATACTTTATGTTCGTCACCCGTTCCCATGGCTACTGGATGTCTGATGATATGAGTAATTGGAAGTTTATAAAACCCCAAAGCTGGTATTTTAATGGGAGTAATGCCCCGGCTGCTGTGGTAAAAGGCGATAAAATTTTGGTTTATGGTGATCCGTCGGGCAGGGGAGCCATAATAGAAACAGATAACCCTGAATTGGGGGATTGGAAGACTAATTATGCAGTCTTGAATCCGCCCGGGGGAATCCAAGACCCGGATTTGTTTGTAGATGACGATGGTCGGGTCTATTTATATGAAGAATCATCGAACAAATGGCCTATTCGTGCGGTGGAATTGGATGCTGAAAACTATTATGTTCCCATGGGCGAAGAAAAAGATTTGTTCAACCTTGATCCGGAAAACCACGGCTGGGAACGCTTCGGACAAGATCATAGATCAGATTTAAAACCTTTTATCGAAGGGCCTTGGATGGTTAAACACGGTGACACTTATTATTTGGAATACGGGGCGCCCGGCACCCAGTGGAATGTTTATGCCGATGGTGTGTACACCAGCAAAAGTCCTTTAGGCCCGTTTGAATATGCTCCCTATAACCCCATTTCGTATAAACCCGGTGGATTTTTAAAAGGATCCGGACACGGAAGTACAGTACAAGACAACAACGGAAATTACTGGCATTATGCTACCATGGCCATTTCGGTAAACTACAAATTTGAACGTCGCCTCGGGATGTATCCGGCCGGGTTTGAGGGCAACGGACAAATGTTCGTCAATACCGCTTACGGTGATTATCCGCATTATTTACCGGATACGGAGGTAGACAATCACAAACAGCGATTTACCGGATGGATGCTGCTTTCTTATAAAAAACCGGTGAAGACCAATTCGCCTTTGGTAACTGATGATATCAATGTGGTGGACGAAAGTGAGAAGGGATATATGCAGGAACAGATCAGGGAGTTCGACATAGCCAAGATCAACGATGAAGAAATACGTTCCTATTGGGTGTCCCAGTCCAATAACGATTCGATTTATGTGGAGGTGGATCTCGGAAAAAAGATGAATGTCAAAGCCGTCCAGATCAATTTTGCCGATTATAACAGTACGATTTTCGGAAGACCGGACGATTTGAGACAACAGTTTACCATTGAATTATCCATTGACGGAAAAACTTGGGAAACCCTTGCCGATTATTCAGAAAATGAAAAAGACATGCCACATGCTTATATAGAACTGGATACACCTAAAGATGCAAGGTATATCAGATATAATCATGTGTATTGCTCAAATGAATATTTGTCTATTTCAGAATTCAGGGTTTTTGGAAATGGATATGAAAACAAACCAGAAGAACCTTCCAATTTTAAAGTAGAAAGGCAAGTGGACAGGCGTAATGCCGACCTGAGTTGGGATAAGGACGAGAAGGCAACCGGGTATGTGGTTTATTGGGGAATAGCTGAAGATAAACTCAATTTATCCGTCTTGATTTATGAGGATGCCCAATATGAATTAAGGGCTTTAAACACAGATCAAGGGTATTATATGCAGGTTGAAGCCTTTAACGAAAATGGCATTTCAGAAAAAAGTGACATTATTTATATAGAGTAAAAGATTTTAAAAGATCCCTTGTATAAAAAAACTTGTTAAGCAATAGCAGACACAGGACTTTTGTTGTATATATTCCCTTGTTATAAAATGAGATAAAGACATCTCATCAATAAAGCCTATTTTTGTTTATAACTTCAATATTTAATAACAAAAAGGCTAAGCATATGGTGTCATTTGGGGCAAGTAAAAAATTTTCAAAAGGTGATGAATCTCTGTGGGAACAAGTAGATGAAGGTATTCAGCGGCAAATCATGAGTTATGATGATAAGATCATGCTCGTTAAAGTGAAATTTGAAAAAGGAGGCGTGGGAGCCCTGCACGACCATTACCACTCTCAAGTAACCTATGTAGCCGGCGGAAAATTTGAAGTCACCATAGCCGGAGAAACCCAAACATTAACCGGAGGAGATACCTTTTACATTCCACCACATGCAAAACACGGGGTTGTTTGTTTAGAAGGAGGTGTTTTAGTGGATGTATTTAGTCCTATTCGGGAGGATTTTATGAAGTAGGCTATAACCACAAGTTGCAAACCTGTCTGCCGATAGGTAGGCATGTGGTAGCTGGGAATTATTCAATCAGAATCTTAAAATTTTTGTCTAACACGAGTAAGACAATCGAAAGCACACACATAATTAATGCATTGTAAAAGTGATGGTATTCATTATGGGCCATGTGTGCAGTAAATGCTCCAATCGCAAAAGGAAACAATAATAGAATCCCCACATTTCTTAATAAGGGCTTAATAAGCCCAATTACAAGTAATATAACGCCGATTAGTTCGCCAACTCCTGTTAATATAGTCCAGGTTTTATTAAAACCTAAAGATAGCATACTTTCCATCATCGAGTGTTTCTGAAAAACCTTGAAAAGTGAAGCATAACCAAATACATATAAATAGTATGCGTAACTTAACCAGTAAATAATTGTTCGAAATGTTTTCATTTGTATTTATTTTAACTTTTGTATTTGGCTATGTACATCACGTTGGGCTTGGGCAAAAAGATTTCCTTCTCCATATACCTTATCACTCTCATAGTTGAGAGAAATTATTTCAATGTCTTTGACACCCATGACTGTAAAAATCATTTTTAAATAACTGGTTTGAAAGTTCATATGGGCATTGAGTTCCCCTTCTCCATATCCATTACCCCCTCTACTCGACAAAATGAACAGTTTTTTATTTTCAAGTAATCCGACATAATCACCGTCTGGCATTCCTGATCTAAATTTCCAGGTTTCGTTTATTCTCATTACCTGATCAATGTATGATCTTAATCCACTCGGAATAGACCAGTTATACATAGGAACACCTATTGCATAAATGTCCGATTCTTTGAGTTCTCTTATAAGCGTGTTACTCAGCTCCAAAGGTTTCTGGTTTTCCCCGGTTCTGTTTTCTGGTTTAGTTTGGTAAGCTGTAATCCACTCACTGGTAATATGCGGAATAGGGGTTGAGCCTACTTCCCGATAGGTATAAACATCTTCGGGGTAATTCTTAGCCCACGTTTCTTCGAATAACTTTGTAAGTGCTCGACTATTTGATCCTTCAAGTCTTGCGCTTGAATTGATAATTAAAACTTTTCTCATTTTTTATGTACATTTATTTATGCAAAACTTCTAATTTTTTTGCGTAAAAAATAGCGGCACCACACTAATAAAAAAGTAAGTATGGGTAATCGAAAAGAAAATTCAACAAATACTATAAACGAAATTTATTGGAAAGAACATTGCGGTCTTTCACATACCTTGTCATTAATTGGCGGGCGATGGAAAATAAATATTATCGCTTTTCTTTTACATGAGGAAAAGCTCCGGTACAATGAGTTAAAGGAACGATTGGTTGGTATTTCTGAAAGGATGCTTGCCTCCCAGTTAAAGGAATTAGTGAATGACGGCATGGTAAACCGAATTGATTATGAACAATTCCCGCCAAAAGTAGAATATGAATTAACCACTTTTGGCCAATCACTAAAAGAAATATTAAACCAAATGGAAGATTGGGGACAAGCCAATCTTCCTGGTTAACGAAACTTTCAATGCTTCGTTTAATGTATCTTTTTTTCAAGTCGATATACTCTTTGTAGTCACTTGCTCAATCGGTCTCGGTAACGAGATCTACCTGCCGGTAGACAGGTTTGCAATCCGTTTAAACTATAGTCCCACCAGTTAGGCTTTTGATTCTTAGTTTAACGCCAGTTCAATGTTAATTTTTGAAAAAAGAGCAGATAAATTTGCGAAACCGAAAAGTTGCATATATATTTGCAACTGATTGGTTTCATAATTAAGAAGAATGAGAAGAGATGTATTTCAGGCAATTGCCGATCCAACAAGAAGAGCCATTATTGCTTTAATTGCAATGCAGGCAATGACACCCAATGCCATTGCCAAGAACTTCGATATATCCCGACAGGCAGTTTCTAAGCATCTAAGGATTTTATCCGAATGTGAATTGATCAAGCAGGAACAACAAGGTCGTGAAATCTATTATCAGTTGGAAGTTGAAAAAATGAAAGAAATAGACCAATGGTTGGAACAATTCAGAAAGATCTGGGAAAACCGTTTTAGTCAATTAGATGATTTATTATTAACCATAAAAAACAAGAAAGATGAAAAGTAATTTAAGTTTTGAGTTTACCGTGAACAAAGAAACAAAAACGGTAGAAGTAAAAAGAGAATTTGGAGCCGGACTTTCGCTGGTCTGGAAAGTATGGACAGATCAGGAGTTGCTCGATCAGTGGTGGGCACCTAAGCCTTGGGTCTCAAAAACCAAATCTATGGAGTTTAAAGTAGGAGGCAGAAGACTCTATGCCATGTGTGGACCAGAAGGTGAAGAACATTGGGCGCTAGCGGATTATACGGTCATTAGTCCGAAAACAAATTTTAAATTCCTGGATGCCTTTTGTGATAAGGACGGAAATCTAAATGATGAATTTCCCCGCTCCAATTGGAATGTTGACTTTAAAGAAGGGGAGGGTACCACCATGGTAAATATCTTGATCAAACATAAAGAGCTTTCCGATTTGGAAAAAATCATAGCTATGGGATTCAAAGAAGGCTTTACCACTGCTATGGATGGTCTGGATGAATTGTTAAAAACCAAAGCATAGGAAGAAACCGGACTGGCTTTTTTGATTTTTGGTAATGTAATTCTAATATTGGATCATCGTTATTCTACTTTGACGTGAAGTAATTCTAATATAAGACAAAGTAACTTTACATTGGGGCATAGTAGTTTTACATTCTAGCGTAGTAATTTTAATTTATGCCACAGTACTTGCCCATATGAAGTCAAAATTTATTTTTAACGCTTTACTGATTAGCCTGTTTGCTAGTATAATTACTATTATTGCATATTTGCTGTTTTAAAACAAGATTAGGCTTTCCATAACAACTATCATAATATCACAATGAGAGATATTCAAACCCGGGATGATATTTTTAAACTGGTTTCTTCTTTTTATGAGGAAGTACGACAACATCAGGTCATTG
Source organism: Galbibacter kalidii (assembly GCF_026241135.1). GTDB lineage: Bacteria > Bacteroidota > Bacteroidia > Flavobacteriales > Flavobacteriaceae > Galbibacter. Next base: position 219,598 of record NZ_JAPFGA010000003.1, on the reverse strand, counting down.
GTTCTTTTTTTAATGAAACCATATCAGATTGGGATGCTCATCTGAATAAGCTTACCGACTTCTGGGAGTCAAATCTTTTTCATAAAGCTCGCTATAAAGGGAATCCTCATGAAGCCCATGTCAAAGTTGATAAGAAATTTAACCATACCATAGAAATGGAACATTTTGGGAAATGGATTGAGTTGTGGTTTTCTACAATAGATAAACTATATGCCGGAGAACTGGCCGAAAGAGCCAAAAACAACGCCCGAAAAATGTCCACGAGTTTATATTTCGGAATTTACGGGAGGAGGTGATAGCTGCTGATCAATGTTATTTTATAAAATTCTTTTTTCATTATCGATATTTCCACTAAGTAGATTAATCTCATTGTCTTGAGACCAGTTTTCAGGTATTTCTATATTAAAGTTAAATTACTGAGGTTCTGATAAATACTATCAAGCATTATATATTTTAAACAATTTCGTAGAAAAAAAGCATAAAAAATCACTTTGAAAAGCTTGTTTCTAAAACCTCTCCTTCATATTTTCGTACTTTAATTATATTTAATCTAAATAAAAATAAATAACTAAATCAACTAGAATGAAATTGAAAACTCTGCTTTTCATTTGCTTGGGGATTGTTTTTTCACAAGTAAGAGCACAACAGGATAATGCATTAATAACAGGTATTGTTATAAATAAAAAAGGTGACCCTGTGACCTTTGCCCATATTTTACTCAACGGATCCTCCACCGGAGCAACAACCGATGCCAACGGTAAATTTGAAACTAATATAGTGCCCGGCACACACGATTTAAAGATAACATCCATAGGGTATAAGCCTTATACCGAGCGGATAAGAGTCTCAGGAGATAATATTGACCTAGGGCAAATAACCATAGAAGAAAATGTAGAAGCATTGCAAGGAGTGACTTTAACTTCCGATCGGATCAATAAGTTTGCCAATAAAAAAACGGACTACGTAGCACGGATGCCTCTCAAAAACTTGGAAAATCCGCAGGTGTATAGTATCGTGGGTAAAGAAATGATAGAAGAGCAGATCATGACAGACATAAAAGAACCATTACGTTCTGCTCCGGGTGTTGTTCCTGCCGATTATGTTACCGGCATGTTCAATATAGTATCCAGAGGATTTAAGTTATGGAGCTATGCCCGTAACGGTTTAGCCACTTCTGTGTGGAGAACAGGGACAGAAATAGCTAATCTGGAAAGGATAGAGCTTATCAAAGGACCGTCGGGTACACTTTTCGGTTCGAGTGCATCTTCCTTTGGAGGGGCATTGAATTTGGTGACCAAAAAGCCGTATTCTGAATTTGGAGGACAGCTAAGTTATAGTTTGGGGAGCTTTGAACTGAGCAGGACCACTTTGGATGTCAATACACCCCTGAACGAAGACAAATCCTTATTGTTCAGGTTGAATGCTGTTCATCATAAACAAAACAGTTATAACGAATATGGAAAAGGGAAAAAGACTTTAATTGCTCCCAGTCTTTTTTATCAGGTAAACGACAAACTTTCTTTCCTTTTTGACCTTGAGTATTTTAAAGGAAAAGGTACACAGGCTCCATTTACACTTCTCGGCGCCGATGCAGATTTTGGCTCTTTTGAAGATATTCCGGTGGATTTTGACGCTTCTTTTTATAGGAACGATCTGTTGAGTGAATCGGAAGCCATGAAATATTTCTTTAAGGCACAATACCAACTGAGTGACAATTGGACATCTACCACTGACATTTCCCATATCAATGAGTTTGTAGATCATAGTTATCAACCTTATAATAATTGGATCGATAGGGAAACCCTTGTTCCAAATGTAAGGCTTTTTGGTCCAAGGGATAGGACTTCGGCAAATTTTCAGCAAAACTTCAACGGTTCTTTTCAAACCGGGAGTTTCCGACACAATATGTTGATTGGGGCGAGCTTTGAATATATTAAAGAATCTGCCACATACCGAGTGAGTCAGGATTTTGATGTGGTTTCTGTACAACAACCCTACGATCTTTTGGGGAAAACTGAAGTCGATCAGATATTGTCAGATCCCGCTACAGTTGGGGGTGGTATGTCTGGTCAAAATGCCTTCGGGTTATATATGTCTGACGTTATTGATTGGACAGATAATCTATCTACCATGCTTAGTCTGCGTTTGGATAGATTTGAACGTACAGAAGGGGACTACTATGCACAAACTTCACTTTCTCCAAAATTGGGACTGATCTATCAGCCGGTTAAGGATCAGGTGTCACTTTTTGTTAATTATATGAGTGGCTTTAAAAACCAAGCTCCCGGTGATCAACCGGATGGAAGCACCTTTACACCGGATCCTGTATTTGCCAACCAGATTGAAGGAGGGGTTAAAACAGAGTTATTGGATAAGAAGTTGAATATGACCCTTAGTTATTACCATATTGGGATTGATAATGCAATCCGTACAGGTGATGATCTTTTTATTATTCAAGATGGTGAACAGGTAAGCAAAGGAGTAGAATTTGAACTGATCGCCAATCCGCTCAAAGGTCTTAATATTGTGACAGGTTACGCTTTCAATGAAAACAAAATCATTCGTGCGGCCGCCAACGAAGGTAATTTGATTCAAGGAGCACCGCAGCATATGGTCAATTATTGGGTTAGCTATCGCTTTCCGGCGATAAAAAGTATCGAAGGTATCGGAATAGGCTTTGGTGGTAATTATGTAGATGAATCTTTCTATAATGCTAGTAACACAATGGTGATACCGTCCTATCATTTGCTTAACGCTACAGCATTTTATGAAACGGGAAAATGGCGATTAGGGCTTAAATTCAATAACATTACTGATGAAGAATATTGGGACATATCCGGGAATCAACAGTTTACCCGAAATGTTACAGGAAACATTACTTTTATGTTTTGATTTTCTTGTTAACTTCAAATAAAGAATGAAACAACTTATTAAAAAACTCCATCTTTGGCTCGGACTTGCTTCCGGGCTGGTGGTGTTTATATTGGGTATTACAGGTTGTATTTATGTTTTTGAGGAAGAATTAAAACATGCGTTTTATCGAGAATGGTACGATGTGGCTCCACAACAAAATGAACCTTTACAGCTAGAACAACTCCTTCCGATAGCACAGGAGGCGTTGGGGAAAGACAGACCTGTAAAAGTGATCAATGTCCCGGCTGAATCTAACAAGAGCTATCGTTTCATGACCTTCAAGAACAATCCGTCAGGTTGGAACTATTTCAATATATATCAATATTACCAGACGGTATTTATCAATCCTTATAACGGACAAGTATTGAAAGTACAGGACTCCAAAATGGAGTTTTTCAGGATTGTGGTCATTATACATTACAATCTTCTTTTGGGTAGTGTTGGTAAACAGATAGTAGGTTGGAGCACCGTCGTTTTTATATGCTTGCTGTTATCCGGATTGGTGTTATGGTGGCCTAAAAATAAGACTGCTGCCAAACAAGTTTATTGGTTTCGTTGGCGCCCTACAACCAAGTGGAAGCGAAAGAATTATGACCTTCACAATATTCTCGGTTTTTATATTCTTGGTTTCGGACTTGTTATTGCCCTTACCGGACTGGTTTGGGCCTTCAATGGGTTTAGTTCCGGAGTGGATTGGCTCGCCAATGGAGGAGTACATTCCCCAAAAAGGGTTTCTAAATATGTCGACCGTAAACCTGAAAAAGAAGCAAAAGGCGTTTATGATGTAATATTACAGGATCTTGCTGAGAAAAAAAAACAAGCCGATAGTTATGAAATACGCCTAAATAATACCGCATTCCTACTTCAGGGAGTAACACGATACGGAAATAATCCCAAAAGACATCAAGTTGATATTTACCAATACCATCCAAAATCGGGCGAGCTCATAGAACAGCTCACTTATGAAGAGAAAACCAATGGGGAAAAGTTGAAAAGCATGAATTACACCATTCATGTAGGGAGTATATTGGGACTTCCCGGGAAAATACTTGCTTTCTTCGTTAGTCTTATCATTGCCAGTCTTCCCATTACGGGATTCTTTGTTTGGTATAACCGTACTTATGGGAAGAGATAAGATAATCAGCATAAAAATTACTGTTTAAAACTGCTCAATACTGCACCCCATACCTTAATTTTTTTCTTTCATCAATATTTTTTCCACAAACGCTTTCTCTTTTTCGGTGAGCTTAATGTCCTCCATTTTTAAATTCGGGTCAGGCATATACCAAGCAAATTGAGAAAAGTATTCTTTAAGGTCTGGACTGTCGAAATCATATCCATATCGAGCATATATGGTATTTCTTAAAAGTCTGAGTTGGCTTTTAGAATGATTGGTTTCTAAGGTCAGGTTGCGTATTGAAATGATTTCTCCCATCATGGCTTTCCCGTAGTCAACCGGTGAACTGTAGAAAGCGTATTTACTTATCACTCCAAACTCAATGTTTTTTGTTGGTTGAAAGTCCGTCACCTTAATTTGAAGCTGACCGCTAAGGACCCTGACCATTCTATACGGGCCATTATCGATATAGTTAAATTTTTTATTGATCACTTTTCCTGAACCGATTATCGACCAATCGGCAGTCTGACCGAAAATGTCATTGACGTAGAAATATTGATTTTGCCCCATGTCAATGTTGACTGTCAGGTCTTTTATTTTTCCACCGGCCCATTTTGAACCTGTTGTGAGGATGTAGTTATAAAACCGGTCGAATGAAACATTACTACTTGCCGGAAAATTGTAGCTATGGTTGATTTGATTCAGTCCCGGTTTAAACGTGATTTCAAAGAGGAAGACAAAAATACCTGTCTCAGATTGAGAAAAATGGAAGTCTTTCGGGTCTTTCAACTCACAATCTTCACATTCGGCAGCTTTCAATTGGTATGGAAGGATCTTTCCGTTTTGAATAATGGTGAAGTTATTTATTTGATTGAGGTTGCTCAATGAATCCGAAACATCGCCTGCAGCAGTTGGAGCTTGGAATCCAATCAAGAGTTTTCTGTCGGTGTTTTCAGGGTTATTGAATTCAAATTGAATGTTAACATAAGCAACCCTGTCCTTTATTTTGAATGATAGTATTTCTTTTTCCAAGGAAATTTTTGTCTCCTGAGTTGGGTAAATCACGCTTCCCCGGGTCAGATATGCACCATCATTTCCAAAAACGGAAAATGTGAGGATGAGCATCAATATTGTCGAAAGTTTTGTTTTTATTTCGTTCAGTATTATACCATTGATTTGTTACAATAGGTTGCTTTTTCAAAATCCCTAATATTGATTGAAATAATTGAAACGTCCGGGAACATTGATTTCAGTTCAGCAATAATTCTTTCAGAAAGATTCTTTTTTTGAGAAACAGTTCGTCCTTCCATAATATTAGCGAAAATGTGAATAAAATCATCTTTTGTATTTCCGATATTGTAATATTTAAAAGGGTTAATTCTTACTTTAATGTCTCCTTTATCAAAAAGGTCAGTTGATTCAGCTGTATCATATACCTTCTGAATGATTTCTTTCGGGGATTTTATCTTTATGATATTTTCAGAACAATCAATTACAAAATGTGGCATAAATTAGTTTTTAATTTAAATGTTGGGAAACTTATTTCTGTTTCTCTTTTCAAATATATGTTAACTCTGATTATATCCACCACCAAAACGATAGCTCAACGACAATCCATGTGTATTGGTGAGGGGGGAATTGGTAGTCCTGTGGTTATAGGAATAGATAAACCGCAGGTTGTTGAACACATAAAAACCGGCCAAAAAGTTGAACATGGACGTGGTTCTATAGCCAACACCGACTTCAACTTTGCTTCGGTAACTCACCAGTAAATTGATGTCCAACTGCAATGGAGCTCCTTCTTCATATTTGAGTAAAGCGTTGGGCTTGATCATATAATCCTCAAGGGCATTTCCATAAAAGCGATATCCGAAATAGGCATAATATGGACTTTGAAGATTTACACTTTTATCTGATGATAAAGTATTTCCCAGTACATTTGGAGCTGCAAGTCCCAAATACAGATCTCTCCGGTTGTATAAAAAACCAACTCCGATAGTGGGGATGCTTGCGTTGATGTTTTCATCAAAATTAGGGTCGTCTTCCAGACCTAATTCCAATAGATTCTCCCGATATGATAAAAGTCCGGCCGTAAGTCCGAAGGATATCACTTGAGGATTGGCTTGAAACCACCGGGGCTGATTGTAATCACGCCCCAAATGTATTTTGTAGGCATAAGAAGCAAAAACCTGTGTGGCTTCTGTCACTCCAATTTGATCATTGATAATCCCGGCACCAAATCCCATTTTTCCGAGGTTTCCCATTCTTCTTTTGTCCAATGAGGTGTTGAAAGTCCCGGTAAATGTTCTCGGACTCCCTTCAACAGAATTTCCCATACCGTGATTAGCCAACACGACTTCTGTTTCCGAATACAGACCAGCATGGGCCGGATTAATGACCAATGTATTGTATATGTAATCTGAAAACACAGGGGTTTGCTGCGCTATTGAATGCGTAGCTATTATAAAAAATGCAGTAAATATGGTGGTTTTTAGTAGTCGCATATTAACGTTTTAATACAATAAAGCCTTGTAGGTTATTGTGGTTATGGGGTTCGTTGATTCTGATTGTATAGAAATATGTTCCATTGGGGAGTTTGTCTGCCCCCAATCCTTTTAATTGATTGGCAGTTCCGTTAAACACATTAGTGTAATTGTCATAGCCTTTTACTTCAAAGATTTTATCTCCCCATCTGTTGAATACAGATACTTCATTGTCGGGATATTCTTCAATTCCCGGGATTTCCCAAAAATCGTTGATACCATCTCCATTTGGGGAAATCCCGTATTTGGAAGTATTTGCTATCGGATTTGAAGTTGTAGTCCTAAAACTGTATTCGTTACATCCTGAAGCATCCCCTGCAGAATTGTACGGAATGACTTGAACATAAATCTGTGTGTTTTCAGGTAGAGGCTCTGAAAAAGTATAGGAAGTGATGTTACCTACATCCAAATCCTCAACAATATCTCCTCTTCCCGGTTCAGTTCCCACTGTCAAGCGGTAGCCTTCAGCTGAAGATGTATCCCCCCATTCCAGCTGGGTGTCTACCGCTATGTCAATGGTATTATTAGGTACTTTTAATGAAGTACAATCAGGTATAGTGATTAGTTTTTCTGTGGTAAAACTGATTTCTGTAGTGCATCCTCGTGAAGATTCTTCATCTTCAGGACTTCGCTGTCTCGGAGTGATGCTAACGTAGATGGTAGTTTCCTCCGGTAATGGTTCAGTAAGTGTAAAAGTTTCTTCTTCGATCAAGGTATTGACTAAATCAATTCCACCGGGAGTTGTTCCTACCAACAACAAATAATCGTCGGCTCCTTCACTTGCTGTCCATTGCAGTTCTATGTCAATAGCTACATCAGTAGCACCATCCAATGGTTGAAGAAAAGTCACGCATTCAAGAGTATCGATGACTTTTTCCGTAGTAAAACTAGTCTCGGTACATGCTGTGGCATCCCCTACGGAATTGTAAGGAGTGATATTTACATAAATAGTGGTTTCCTCCGGCAGCGGATTTGTAAAAGAATAGTAAGTCAAATCTCCAACATCTAAATCATCGACGATATCTGTTCCTCCTGAGCTTGTCCCTACAGATAAGCGGTATCCTGTAGCCGAACTACTCGTTTCCCATTCTATGTCGGTGTTAATAGCCACATCAGTATCACCATCTAGAGGTTGGATCAATGTTGTACACTCAGGAGCTTCGGTAAGCTTTTCCGTAGTAAAACTAGCTTCGGTACACGCTATGGCATCCCCGGCAGAGTTGTATGGTGTGATATTGACGAATATTTCTGTTTCTTCAGGTAACTGAACGGGGAACGTAGTTAGGTCTCCAATATCAAGGTTGTTGATGATGTCTGTTCCTTCAGAAGTTGTTCCAACTGATAATCGGTATCCCGTAGCAGAAGCGATAGTTGCCCATTGCAAGTTGGTATTGATAGTTACATCGGTAGCCCCGTCCAAAGGTTGGGCGAGTGCTGTACAAGAAGGAGCAGTGATTGTTTTTTCCGTAGTAAAATGAGCCTCAGTACATGCTGTGGCATCCCCAACAGAATTATACGGTGTTATGTTAACATAGATATCTGTTTCTTTCGGTAGCGGATTCGTAAAAGAATAGTCCGTCACATTCCCTACATCAAGATTATTGATGATATCTGTTCCTCCTGATGTTGTTCCAACAGATAATTGGTATCCTGTAGCCGAACTGCTAGTCGCCCATATCAAGTTGGTGTTGACAGAGATTTCCGTGTCACCGTCTATTGGTAGACTAAGTGATGTACATTCAGGGGCAGCGGTGATTCTTTCCGTAGTAAAACTAACTTCGGTACACGCTGTGGCATCCCCAGCAGAGTTGTACGGAGTAATATTTACGAATATCTCTGTTTCTTCAGGCAACTGAACCGGTAACGTAGTCAGACTTCCTACATCGAGGTTATCGATAATATCAGTTCCTCTTGAAGTTGTCCCTACGGATAGGCGATACCCTGTAGCAGAGGTGATGGTCTCCCATTGTAAGTCGGTATTGATAGTTATATCAGTTGCGCCATCCAAAGGTTGGGTGAGTGTTGTACAAGAAGGAGCGGTAATTGTTTTTTCCGTAGTAAAACTAGCTTCTGTACATGCTGTAGCATCCCCTGCAGAATTGTACGGTGTGATGTTGACGAAAACCTGAGTGTCTTTAGGAAGTACATTCGCAAAAGCATAGTCGGTTACATTCCCTACATCTTCATTATTTACAATGTCGGTTCCCCCTGAAGTTGTTCCGACGGATAGACGGTATCCTGTAGCAGAACTGCTAGTCGCCCAAATCAGGTTGGTGTTGATGGATACCTCAATATCGCCGTCCGTTGGTACACTTAATGAAGTACATTCAGGTACGCCCAAAGTGGTAAAGGACTCTTCAGCACACCCCACAGCATCCCCTGATTCGTTATAAGCCGTAATGTTAGCGTAAACGGTAATTCCATCAGCTAAAGCTTCGGTAAAATTGTAAGTCGTAACATTGCCCAGATCTTGGTTATCCACCAAATCGTTTCCACCTGAAATCGTCCCCACAGTCAAACGGTAACCATCTGCACCGGTAATAGGCTCCCATTCCAGACCGGTGTCGACGGACACATCCGAGGCACCGTCAAGTGGTGCTGTCAGTGAAGCGCATTCCGGTACCGCAAGGGTAGTGAAGGATTCTTTAAGGCATCCTGTGGCGTCTCCCGATTCGTTGTAAGCAGTGACGCTGACATAAACGGTAGTCCCTTCCGGTAGGGCATTGGTAAAACTGTAAGTTGTGACATTGCCCAAATCTTGGTTATCTACCAGATCATTTCCTCCGGAAGTCATTCCTGCTGTCAAACGATAACCATCGGCACCGGTAGCAATAGCCCATTCCAGATCGGTGTTGACGGACACATCCGTGGCATTGTTCAACGGAGTTGTCAGTAAAACACATTCAGGTACGGGCAGGGTAGTGAAGGACTCTTCAGTACATCCTACAGCATCCCCTGAATCGTTATAAGCCGTGATACTGATGTAAATGATGGCATCTCCCGGTAAAGCTTCGGTAAAACTGTAAGTCGTGACATTGCCCAAATCTTGATTGTTCACCAATTCGTTTCCACCTGAAGTCGTTCCCACAGTCAATCGGTAACCTTCGGCACCAGTAACAGCATCCCACTCCAGATTGGTATTGATAGGGATATCCGTGGCACTGTCAAGCGGAGCTGTCAAGGACGCACATTCTGGTATGGCTAGAATTGTAAAAGTTTCTTCGGCACATCCTGTTGCATTTCCAGCGTGGTTATAGGGTGTAATGTTTACATATAAAACAGTGCCTTCAGGTGGTATTGTCGCAAGAGTATAAGTTGTTACATCACCCACATCTTCATTATTCACTAGATCAATTCCGCCGGAAGTCGTTCCAATGGTTAGATAATAACCTTCCGCAGTTGATACAGCTTCCCACTCTATTTCAGAAGGACCAACAGATTCTACAAGTGAAGTACATTCAGGGATATTATAAGTGGTAAATGATTCTTCTGTACAACCGGTATGGTCTGTCCCTCCATCATAAGGGGTTATGTTTACATATATTCGGGTGTTTTCCGGTAGGTTTTCCTCAAAATTATAGACAGTGGTATTCCCTACGTCTTCATTATTTACAATATCGGTTCCTCCCGGAGTCGTCCCGACATTAATTTTATAACCACAGGCACCCGGGTCATCACTCCATTCAATAGCGGTATCTGTTGGGACATCTACATCACCATCTAAAGGAGCGGTCAAAGACACACATTCCATTATGGCCATATTTACCCCAAGGACAATTCTGTGGCGTTCCAGTTCCAGGTTTTTGCCGTCAGTTCCAGGCGGGTCTTCGTTTTCAAAAGGTACCAAATCACTGGTCACTATACAATAATAAACCCCGGTATCACAAGTACTGGCACTTGTCAATTCATAATTAGGGGAATCAGGGGCGTCGGGAATAGGCTCACCGTCTTTATACCATTGATAATGGTTTTGTTCTCCGCTTACTGTTGTGGTTAAAATAATAGCTTCTCCTGCATCCCTTACTATGATATCACCTTCTTCATCTACTTTTGCCTGTGGAGCATAGGTGTATGAAGAAAATATCATTGTTAAAGATTCGGGATACCTTGGTGTATTCGAAAGTTCAACAAAAGCATCATGAACTCCTTCCAAATCGCCGAATTCAAAAGAATTCTCTTCTATGGCCAACTTAAAGCCGAAAGCATTCCCATCTACCAAAGTTGAAAAATCGGGAACAGTACCGGATAAATTATTATTACTAACATTTAAATTGTTGTACCAACCTAGTCCGCTATCATTAGTCCGTATGATATGGTATTGTTCGAGAATCGAATTTCCACTGAGTTGGTTATCATTGGCATAAAGATCTTCTAGCCCAATACATTTACTGATATCGAGTTCGGTCAATTGATTATAACCAACACTCAGGTAGTCAAGCTTTGTGTTTTGGGTGACATCTAAAATGCTTATGTTATTATTACTTAGATTAAGATCAGTTAAATTGATGTTTTTGGAAATATCTATAGCTGATATTTGATTGTATTGGAGTTTTAAATCCCTTAAAAGGGTATTGTTGGTAACATCTATAGCAGTCAATTTGTTGGATTGAACCTCCAAACGAGTTAAACTGGTGTTTTGGGTGACATCCAGAGAAGTAAGATTGTTATAAGCAAGATCGGCAGAAGTTAAATTAGTGTTGTTGGTAATGTCCAAAGAGGGCATATAATTATTGTTGAGTTCCAGTGTTTTAAGTGCCGTATTTTGGCTGATATCGATATTTAAAGGAGTTTCATCTCTAGCCCATTCTACAGTTAAGTTTTCTAATTGGGATGCATTTTCAAAAGAGGTGATACCGGTAAGCTTATGGCTATATATATCAATTCTTTTTAGAGTTTCTGTAGCTGGTAGTTTTAAATTTTGGACGCCTGTATACCTAAGAAATAATTGCTCTAAAGCGACGTATTGTGAAACATCTACCACGTCAATACCAATCGACTGTATTCTAAGGTTTTTAAGTTTGTCTTTTACAGCAGGTAATGTTAATGTCACACTTCCTTCGTTATCATCTAGAGTAAAATTTTGAAGCCCTGACATATTGGTCAAATCAATTTCGGTCAATTTCAAATCACCTAATGATATGCTTGTTATCTGGTCTGTTGTTGTCGGGAATGTTAATGATGATAGGTTTCCAAAATCAATTATCCTGATATCTGTTAGGCTGATGTTGTTTGATAAATCCAATGCCGTAATAGGAGGGGCACTATAAGTCCCTGTTATATTTAATTTTGTCAGGGCTGTATTTGCTGAAAGATCCAAAGAGGTTAGGGAATTGTTGCCAAGGAAAGTCAATTCTTCCAAAGCCGTTAAAGCTCCAGTGGGTATGGTGGCAAACTGATTTCTACTAAGGTTCAAAATCGTCAAATTGGTAAACGCCTCCAACCCGGTAAAATCGGTAATGTCGTTACGGTCTAAGATCAACTGCGTAACACTTTGTGCATTGGCATTAGAGATCGTTCCGTTAACAGTACCGTCGGTGTCTATACCTTGATCCACCAAAAATTGTTCAAAATTGTTATCAGATATGGCAGTAGTTTGGGCTTGAATAGACATAAAGCATCCAAACAAAAGAAGAAGTAACAGTTTAGTTTTCATCTTTGTTTATTGTTGATTCAGGATTTTGTACTGTGCAATATTAACTGAGTGTCAGCTGAAAAAAGTTCCATTCGAACGAGTGGCACATCTTTTTGATTGTAATTTTGGCTAATTTGAATGTGCTTGTATTTCACTTTTCTTTATTTCGTCACATTCCTCGCCCCAACATACCGAACAGGGTTCGTATATCGTATCAAAATCTTCTTGTTTGTTTTCGGTTACAAATGAGAAGTTTGTAGTGAATCCTCCCGAATAGGTAGTTATCCATCGTCCGATTCCTTTTTGCCTATCCGTCCATATAAATTTGATGTTTTGTCTTTTTTCAGATTCAGTCCAGTTCCATTTTGCTTTGATGAAGACTGTATCGGCGACCTCAGAGGTTTCCAGAACATCCAATTCAAAATCTTTCTGTCCCTCTTTAAAAACGATCTTCTTATCTTCTTTAATAGAAAGAAGCATGTTTGGACCATTACACGGATTGAAAATGACCAGTTTACCTTTTTTATTTGGGGTGAGTTTCACCCAATTCTTAGGTAATTTGGCAAGATCAAATTGCATGGTATTCGCTTGCTTGCAAGAAACCATAGCGGTTGATAAAATAAATAGTAGTAATATTGTTCTCATTGCTTAGTTTGTTTTTACATAACAACTATGGATATTAGTGTGTTATGTTGAATAACTGTGCAATATTAGAGAAGCATCAACGGGAAAATGTTCCATCCGCTTGAATGGTACTAGTTTTAATAAAAAAGTTGAAATCTTAAGCCGACTTCTGTAAAATGTTCTTTTTTCGGTATTCAGAAGGAGTGAGTCCGGTATGGTTTTTAAAAACCCTGTTGAAAGATGTTTTGCTTTTAAAACCGGCTTCGTAGCCAATAGCCAAAATTTTATAGTCTATATAAGCGGGATCTTTCATGATTTTTCGAGCCTCATTCACCCGATAAATATTGATGAAGTTGTAGAAGTTCTGTTCAAAACAAAAATTTAATACTTCTGAAAGGTGATGGGAACTCATATCGAGATTGGAAGCCAGATCAGACTGATTGATATCAAAATCCAAATAAGGTTTTTCTTTTTCCATATAGTCGAGAACAGCATTCATCAATTTTTCCCGATCTTCTTGGGTTAGGGAAGAATTTTTATATCGTGTGGTCGCTTTGGACACTGTTTCTTTCTCTTTTTCGTGCTTTTTCTGATACTTTTCGGCAAGCTCCTTCATTTTTGTTTTAAGCACTTTATTCTCGTTAAAAAGAATATCGTGATCACGTTCGAAGCGTACCCGTTCTTTTTCGACATGTTTCTTTTTTCTGATGTAAAAAAAGAGCATGCTTCCTAAAATCGCAATAGCAACACTGCTTCCCAGTAACATATTACTTTTATTGGTATCAGATTCTGATACGGTTTCCAGTTCTTGCTCTACAATTTCTTTTTCATTTTCAGCATCGTGTTTTACGTCAACTACAGTAGCGTCTGCCCTCTGTTGAGATAATTCTTTGTTTGTTTCAGCATAAGCCTTTTGTTCTTTAAGGGATTTTTCATAATTTCCTATTAGTTCATAAGCCTCGGCAAGGTATAAGTAGCTGGTGTTTACAAGATGTTTCTTGTTTTGGTCTATGGCCATTTCCTTTGACTCAATAAGGTACGGGATAGCTTTTTCTGCATCTTCTTTTTTTACATAAGCCATTCCAAGATTCAGTGTAGCTTCCAACTTTCCCCTTTCTACATCCGGATATGATTCTAAAAATTCTGTAGCCACTTGTATGGTCGAGTCATAGTCTTCCATATTGAAATAGATGTTAATAATATTTACCGAGCTTAGCACCGTAGCTTTTATATTATTTGTGCTCTCTCCATACCTCTTCAATTTATTTAGGTATTCCAATGCTCTGTCATACTCTTTGAGCCTTTTATAACTATTTCCCAATATATTATAGACCGACATTCTTTTCATGTCCGAAACGTTATGAAGCTCCGAAAGGGTTATGATTTGTTTTGCATATACAATTGCCTTCTCAAACAAACCTATTTTGTTGTATACTTGTGCGATGTTGTTCAGTAGGTCTATTTTATGTTCTACAGTGCGGGGCATCAATTCATTGCAAGCGTCTAGGGCTTCGAGATATATTGATAAGGCTTCTTCATATTCATCGTTAAAAATATGGTACGTGGCAATGTTGTTTAATGCGTCAATCTTAATGCCGGGGAGATTATAGTGTTCAGCAATATAAAGAGCAGAATCGTTATAGACCTTAAACCCATCCCGATTTCCATCGTTATATTGTTGAAGAGCTATTTCTGTATATTGAATGCTTTTTTCTTTAGGGCTAGCAATAGTATCCAGCCAGTTTGTGTCAGCATCTTGGGGGTAAGATAGATAACTCCAAAAAAATAATAATGGAAAGAGTAGGTATGTTTTATTCAAATTCAAACACTTCAAAATTCTATTTAATGATTTAGGTTAGGTTTACTAAGGTGCAAGTTAGAAAAAAGCACAAATTAATCGGTGTAGATTCTCTAAAAAGATGTGAAACGACTAGTTTTGTGACATTTTTCACAAAATCTTCTATTTTTTGTTATGACTCACAAGCTCTTATGAATCTCCTCTTGTGTACGAAAGTCCGTTACTATAAATTATAGTATGTGAATAATTAAGTAGAACTTGCTTTATTTTTTAGTACTGATTGTAATTTTATGTTATTTTTGGCTAGTTTGTGTCACATTAAAAATAATATAATCAGCCCATTATGCTTAATAATAGACTTATTGCTTATTTAGTATTGCTGTTAAGTGCTATTTCATGGTCTCAGGATGTCTCTCCAAGATTCAATTTTGTGAGCAGGATGGGCGATGTGCCCAAAGTGGGGATATATACCATCAATCAAGACGATTATGGCTTTATGTGGATTGGCACCAATGGTTCAGGTTTGTATCGCTATGATGGTTTGGATTATAAATCTTACAGGTTCACACTAAACGATTCCACTTCATTAAACAGTAGTATAGTATACAGCACTTATTTGGATGATAAAGATAGATTATGGGTCGGAACTGGGGAAGGATTAAACCTTTATGATAGAAATAAAGACCGATTTATAAGAATACCAAACACTGAATTTGGGGTTGATGAAAATACCAATATTGCTATCAGAAGTTTACAACAGGGAAACGATGGAAGCTTGTATATAGGAACCTTCGGACAGGGACTCTATGTCTTGGATCTATCCAGTTTTGCCATAAAACAAGTTTTGAACAGTCCCTTAAATCAGTCTATACCTCTTACTGTGTATTCCATCAAAGTTGATAAAAAGGGAAAAATATACGCAGCTACAAATCTGGGATTACAAGAATATGATAAAGAGAAGAACCTTATAAAACCTTCGGTATTCTTAAATGGAGAATATATAAAGGTCCATATGGAGTCATTGTTAATAGATGACGACGACAATATATGGGCTGGATCTAATTATGATGGAATTTTTAAGCTGAGTCATTTTAATGGTGATGACACCGGTATCCGTACCATAGAGAATTTCAAGATATCCAACAACCTTTTCTTTTCTCTAACAGATTTGAAAGACGGGACTTTGTTGTGTGGTACAGAAAACGACGGTTTGTTTCATATAGATGCTGAAGGGAATATCATACATCACTACTTGGCCAGTAACAAAGACGAGAAAAGCTTACTGTCTAATTCCATTTGGTCTTTGTTTACCGATCACGATGATAGGGTTTGGTTGGGTTATTACAATAAAGGTATTGCTGTTTACGACGAATTGCATGACAAATTCAACGGACTGGAAAGCATCTATAACAACTCAAATTCTTTACACACAAGTTCTGTTTCATCTATTGCTGAAGATGAACAAGGAAGGTTTTGGATAGGGATGGATGGTGGAGGAATAGATCTTTACAATAAAAAAACAAAAAAATTCACCCATATCAACAAACAAACCAAGGGTGAATATGGCGGATTGGGTAGTGAATACATACAATGTGTGTTTATAGATAGTAAGAAAAATAAATGGGCCGGAAGTTGGGATAAAGGAATCTATTTTTTGAAAAACGGCACAAAAAAATGGATCAACTTCAATACAGAAAACACTAGGGGAAAACTTAAATCCAATACCATTGTTAGTATTACCGAAGATTTAAAAGGGATTATTTGGATAGCAACATTCCACAATGGATTACATTCATACGATCCAAACACAAAAGAGTTTACACACCACAGTTCTCAGGCTTTCATAGAACATGGATTATCAAATTGCGATGCCTGGAAAGTTTTGGCAGATAGTAAAGATAACTTGTGGTTGGGGACTACACATGGACTTTTCAAAATCCAAAATAAAAATGGAAAGTTTGAGATTGTTTCTATGCTGGATAGAATGGGAGAGAAATATGACAATGCAACAACAGCCAATCATATCCTTTCCCTATACGAAAGTGAAAATGGGATTTTATGGATCGGTACCAAAGGTGCCGGATTATGTAAATATGATATAGATAATGATAAGCTAACCTGGTATAATAAATTAAATGGCTTGCCACTGGATAATATATGTGGAATTATTGAAAGCAACGATCACAATATTTGGGTGTCCGGGAATTCCGGAATCGTAAAAATGGACACAAAAACAAAAGAGTTTACCAATTTCACCATATATGACGGCTTGTTGTCCAATGATTTTAATATGAATGCAACGTATAGAGATTCCCGTGGGGAGATTTATTTTGGGGGCTATGGCGGAGTAGATTATTTTGATCCTGATCATATAAAAACCAATACACGTGAAAACCATTTGTATCTGTCAGAACTGAAGATCTACAATAAAAAAATAGGTCCAACCGAGTCAAATTCCCCACTAAAAAAAGTGATTACTCAAACCGATAGTATTTCGCTTACAAATCAACAAGCAGTTTTTACCATCGAATATTCAGGAATCAATTATACCCGACCGGAAAAAAATGAATATGCTTATTATTTAGATGGATATGAAAACATCTGGAACTATGTGGGGACTAATAAAAGTGCCACATACACCAACTTAGACCCCGGGAATTATGTTTTTAAGCTAAAATCGTCTAACAACGATGGTGTTTGGAGCACAAACCCTTTGGAGCTTAAAATTACGGTATTACCTCCGTGGTGGAAAACGAATTGGGCCTTAGCGTCATATATCGGACTGTTCTTATTAGGACTTTTTATTTTGAATAAATTGACCCAAAATAGAATCCGTGAAAAGCAACTGGCAAAATATGAGCGGGAAAAAAGACAGCAAGAAAAAGAGTTGAATGAGAAAAAGTTCCAGTTCTTCACCAACATTTCCCATGAGTTTAGAACACCTTTAACCCTGATCATGAATCCACTTCAGGATATTATAAACAATAAAGACCTGAACCTTTCCCCAAAGATTAAGGAGAAGCATCGCATCATTCATAAAAACACGGCCAGACTACACCGATTGGTGAATGAGCTTTTGGATTTTAGAAGACTGGAATTCAACAAAATAAACGTTAAGGCTACAAGAATTAATTTAGAAGAATTAACAGAAAATGTTATTGCTTACTTTAAAGAAGAGGCTTTGGAAAAAAGGATTGACCTGAGCTACGACAGCGATCAAAAAGATATTATAGTATGGGCAGATGAAAACATGATTGAAAAAGTGATTTTTAACATTGTTTCAAATGCTTTTAAGGCTACTCCGGAAGGGGGCAGTATCAATGTTGCGTTATATGCCAGCGATAACATTATTGATTTTCCGTTGGTAGAAGAAGGTTATCAAAGTAAAGCCATAGAAATTGTTGTTTCAGATACCGGGGTGGGGATAGAAAAAGAGGAACTCAACAAAATGTTTGAGCGTTTTTATCAGGTTGAAAGTTTGAATAAAACCTATTATGGCGGCACCGGAATTGGCTTGGAAGTTGTGCAGAGTTTTGTCAATTTGCACAAAGGGAAAATTAAAGTGAGCAGCGAAATAGGAAAGGGCACAATGTTTAAGGTTCAATTACCCGTAGGGAAGAAGCACTTTGGGGAAAGTGAGATTCAAACAACCCTAAATTCAGATGTTATTTCTTCAAAAGAAAAATACCTAAGGTCGGATACCGGTGCTGTTCAGTTGAAGGAAAATAATTCAAATGATGTTTCTGTAAACGTGTATACATTACTTATCGTGGAAGATAATATCGAGTTGCGTAATTATTTAAAAAGCGAACTGACAAGTCAGTATAAAGTAGTCACTGCAAATCACGGTAAAGAAGGATTGAAATTGGCAAAAGAGATACTTCCTGATGTTATTTTAACGGACGTTATCATGCCGAAAATGGACGGGTTGACCTTTTGTAAACATATAAAAACAGATATCGGAACCAGTCATATCCCTCTGTTGATGCTTACTGCCAAAGCTAAGATTGATGATAGAATAGATGGCATAGAAATAGGGGCAGACGCCTATATGGTAAAACCCTTTGATATGCGCCTTTTAAAGCTGCGTTTGTCGCAATTGATCACGAGTAGGCAGTTGATCTTTAATAAATATTTTAGTGGTATCAGCGATCTACCTGCCAATGCCAATACCACTTCTTTAGACAAGGAATTTATACAAAAAGTATTGAACTATATCAATTCACATATAGATGACCCTGACATTGGGGTAGAATCCTTAGCAGTTCATCTCAATTTGAGTAGGAGTCAGGTATACCGAAAAATAAAGGCACTGACCAATCAAACAGCCAATGAGTTTATAAGAAATATAAGGCTTCATAAAGCCAAGGTGTTAATTCAGGCAGGTAATTCCAATATAAGTGAAGTGTCCTATGCCGTTGGGTTCTCATCATCTTCATATTTTACCAAATGCTTTAAAAGTTATTTTGGGATTCTACCCACACAAGTCACAGTAGAAATAGATCCAGAGGAGTAGAGGTTGCCTTCTAAAAAGTTGCAAATTCAGATGTCATGCTGAGTAATGCCACCCTGAGCCTGTCGAAGGGCTGTATAAGCATAGTCAATTGAAAATCAACGAGTCATCGACAGGCTCAGACTGACAAATTGTGCTAAAATTTTCTTTTTAGAAGACAGTCCTTATTTTGACACAACCCTTCAAAGGTTATTTTCACCTATCCACAACGGTCATTTACACCTTCCGATACGTTGAAAAACCATCCCTCGGGGTAAAAAATACCTTTTAATAGGTCTGTCAATCCATTTGTCTGGGTTAAAAACCTGTCCCGAGCATTGTTGAACGTACCCTAGGGGTTTGGAACCTCTCCATATACGTTGGTGAGCGTATCCAAAAGGGTATTAACCTATCGGATATATTGTTGGACGTATCCGTTGAGGTCAAGAACCTGTCTAGATATGTTATTAGACGTATCAGGCGGAATACCATAATACTTTCATTTACTGATTTCTACAATAATATAACAAATGTTGCATCAAATATAAATTATGTTGCAACTACTCTATTTGTTATAAAAACTGCATCAAATGTTCTAGCAATTGCTTAATACGTGATATTCTTCATTTAATGTTTTTTTAACATTTACATAATGAAGAAATTTTTTGAAAAGCATGGCTGGAGAACCCTTATAGAGATCCTTTTAACCCTAATCATTATAGGCTTATTGGTTTTTTTGGTCTTTTATATTTTCTGATGAAAGTATAAACCCGGCTATAGTGCTTTACACAAACTTTCAAACATAGATCTAACTCAATTAACTTAAATGATTAAACAATGAAGCTAAAGTTTAAATTCGCGATGCTTGCTTTGTTACTGTTTAGTATACAAAGTGCATTTTCGCAAACTAAGACCGTCACAGGAGTCGTTGCTGATGCTACAGGAATGCCTATGCCGGGTGTGACTGTCCTCGTTGAAGGAACAAGCAATGGGACCTTGACAGATTTTGATGGAAAGTATGGCTTAGATGGCGTTAGTCCGTCAGATCAGCTAGCCTTTACCTATATAGGTATGGTGGCACAAACCATTCTGGTAGGAGACCAAACCACGATCAATGTTACCATGGAAGAATCCTTGGAAGCCTTGGAAGAGGTTGTAGTGGTAGGATATGGTGTGCAAAAGAAAGCACTTACTACCGGGGCTAATATAAATGTAAAAGGAGAGGATATAGCTAGACTGAATACCGGAACAGCTATGGAAGCCCTACAGGGGGTTACTCCTGGAGTAAGTATTAGTAGAAACAACGGTGCACCGGGTGCAGGAACCAAAGTAACCATTCGTGGATTGGGTACTATCGGAAATTCAAATCCACTATATATTGTTGATGGGGTAGCGGTAGGAAATATCGATTACCTGAGTTCCGGGGATATTGAAAGTATCGATGTCCTAAAAGATGCTGCTTCTGCAGCTATTTATGGTTCACGAGCTGCAAACGGGGTTGTATTGGTAACCACTCGAAAAGGTAGAAACTCAAGACAGGCAGAAGTTCATTATGAAACTTATTACGGTTTTCAAAACATATACAAAAACTTGACTCCGTTAAATGCTCAGGAGTATATGTATATTATGGATGAAGGAAGGGTTAATGAGGGACAAGCTCCTTTTGACTGGGAAACCATGATTAAAAATAACACTTGGATAAACGATACTTTTCCAGGTGAATTAGGAACAGAGTTAGGGGATCATGTATGGACGATGTTGGAAAACGGTTGGGAAGGTACCAACTGGATTGACGAAATGACCATGAAAAATGCACCGGTATCCAATCACTCCATTAATATTACCGGAGGAAGTGAAGATATCACCTATGCTTTAGGGGCTTCATACTTCGACCAGAAAGGGATTATAGGAGGTAATATTACCGATGCCGGATTTAAAAGGTTGACTACCCGATTAAATACAGAGTTTGTATTATTTAAAAACGACAACCACAGTATCATTACCGTTGGAGAAAACTTCACCTATTCCCAAACAGAAAATAGAAGTGTTGCAACCGGAAATATTTATTGGAATGATTTGCACAACGGTTTGGTACAACACCCTTTAATGCCGGCATATTGGGATGAATCTCCTGATCAGTATGGTTTTACACCAACGATGGGTGGATTGTCTGAATTTCAACACAATCCGGTGGCTGTGATGTATTACCGCCATAACTTTTCCAACCTTGGTAATAAAAGCAATACTGTAGTAGGGAATGTATATATGGAGATTGAACCTTTGGAAGGTTTAAAATTTAGATCTTCCTATGGTATTAATGCTTGGTTTGGTCATGGCAGGTCATGGAATCCGGTCTTTAATTTAGGTGTACTTTACGGTAACAATACAGATGGTGTTACTCAAAGTCAATATCTGGGGAATAATTCAACATGGACCAATACCCTTTCTTATGACACCACTTTTGGAGATCACAAAATAACTGCTTTGATCGGTACTGAAGCCTATAAAAATGAAATCAATTTTGAAGTAGGGGGAACTAAAGCAGATTCGCAATTCGGATCACCTGACTTTGCATTCTTAAACAATGTAGATAAAGACAAAATAGGAGGGATAGATACCTGGGGAGCCGATTGGGCTGCCGGAGGTGGAGGAATACTCTCTTATATTGCCAGGGCTCAATATAACTATAAAGAAAAATATTTATTGTCAGCTACTATGCGTGCCGATGGTTCTTCAAACTTTGCTGAAGGAAATAGATGGGGGTATTTCCCTTCTGTATCTGCAGGGTGGATTATAAGTGCTGAAGACTTTATGGATACAGATAGCTTTATCAAGCTTAGAGCAAGTTGGGGACAAAACGGTAACCAAAACATAAGTAATTTCATATATAGTTCAACACTTTCTTATATTACCCCTGGATATTATTTTGGAGATACAAAACCAACATATGGTTCTACAGCTATTCCATCGAGAATACCAAACCCAGATGTGACTTGGGAAACTTCAGAACAATTAAATATAGGTATTGATACACGATTTTTAAGTTCTCGTTTGGCTTTTACAGCCGATTGGTACAAGAAAAAAACCATAGATTGGTTGGTCGAAGCTCCTCAATTGGGAACAGCCGGAGCAGCACCACCTATCATTAATGGAGGGGATATAGAAAATACCGGATTTGAAGTGATGTTGTCGTGGAATGATGATATAGGGGATTTCTCCTATGGTGCTACAGTAACAGGAGCTTATAATAAAAACGAGGTTACCCGAATTGATAATGCTGAAGGAATTATAACCGGTGAACCACATATATTGTCACAGGGAACTGCCTATATTTCAAGAGCTGAAGAAGGTTATCCTATTGGGTATTTCTACGGTTTTGAAACGGATGGGATTCTACAAAATCAAGATGAGGTGGATGCTTATGTAAAACCAACTGATGGCACTCCGTATTTTGACGATCAACGTCCCGGAGATGTTCGTTTTGTAGATCAAAATCAAGATGGGGTGATCGATGAAGCTGATAAAGTAAAGTTGGGAAATCCAAATCCTGATTTTGAACTAGGACTTCAGTTGAATGCTGAATACAAAGGTTTTTATGCCAATGTAACCATGGCAGGAAAATTTGGGATGCAGGTCATGCAGTCCTACCGTTCGTTTGCCGATAGTTTTGATCAAAACTATACTACAGGAATCTTTGATCGTTGGCATGGAGAAGGAACGTCAAACAGATTGCCACGTATGAGTTCAATATCCAACAGAAATACCCAATGGATATCAGATATTTATATGCACGATGCTGATTATTTAAGAATCAGCAACTTAACTGTTGGGTTTAGACTTGGACAGTATTTAGACGATGTAGATTATATCAAAGACGTCAATATTTATACTTCTGTCAATAACCTGTATACGTTTACAGGATATGATGGAATGGATCCTGAAGTTACCTATGGTGGAAATGATGGTACACCGTGGGCGTCAGGAGTAGATTTAGGTTTATATCCCTTACCAAGAACAGTAATGCTTGGATTGAGTGTTGATTTTTAATGATAAAAAGTAAAACAATGAAAAAATTAATATATAGTATAACCGTCGCTGCACTGATACTATCAGTAAGTTGTAGTGAAGAGTTTTTGGAAACGGATAATCTTTATGAAAAAAGTTTGAATAACTTTTATCGTACTCCTGATGATATTGAAGAAGCGATGTCAGGAGTGTATAGTGCACTGTATACTGCAGGAGTGCACAGTGATGAAGCTGTTGCAGCCAACCTACTTTCAGATATGATGCTTGGTGGTGGTGGTCCTGATGACCGATCGGCAAAAAATGTAGATGGTTTTAAAGATCCCGAAGAGGATACCTATAAAGATCTATGGGTAGAAACCTATAATGGGATAAACCGATGTAATGCCATTTTAGAAAAAGTTGAAGAGGCGGATTTTTCTGAATTTTTTATAAATGAAGATGAAGCAGAAACTTTTAAGCAGGAAACGATAGGGGAAGCCTATTTTATGCGTGGTTTCTTCTATTATAGAGCTGCAAAATTCTTTGGAGGGATGCCTATAATTCCTACGGTTGATGCACCTAGGGATGTACCAAGAGCCTCCTATTCTGAGACTTTTGCACAAATTGCAGCGGACTTTAAGACAGCGATAGAGCTGTTGCCTTCGACCCCCTTTCCTAGTATTCCAACGGCTAGATATGGCCATGCTAACAAATGGGTAGCACAGGCCTATATGGCAAGGATATTTTTGTTCTATACGGGATATATGACCAATATTGAAGGACAAGCAACTAGTGATTTACCTTTGCCTGAAGGAGGCTCTATAAACAAATCTCAAGTACTTGCCTATCTAAACGATTGTATCAATAATAGTGGATATGGTTTAGTCGATGATTTTAGAAACCTATGGCCATATTCCTATGTGAATACAAGCGCCGGGGAGGTAGTACTTCCATGGGCAGAAACTGAAGGACTGATGTGGGCAGGGCAGGATGGATTAACTCCAACTTTCGGAACAGGAAATAACGAATTTATGTTTGTCCAACGTTATTCAACAACCAACTGGGATTGGGGACAGCAATACAATAACAGGGCTCCCCTTTTCTTTGGAATTCGTGATAACCCTAACCTTATGCCTTTCGGACAAGGATGGGGCTGGGGATCTGTAAATCCTACATTGTGGAATCAGTGGGATGATGCTGATTTAAGAAAGCAAGGATCCATTCTTCAACAGGGCGATCCGGAGCAAGGTACTGATGCATGGGAACTTGATAAAGGAGATCATGAAACAGGCTTGGTCAATAAAAAATATATAACCATAAAGCATGATGATCCTGATGGACAAGACGGAGTGCAAGGAATGTTCTACTTTTTATACGATATGAACAACGCTGATATGCAGTTATGGGCAGCACAAGATTATGTTTATATGCGTTTTGCCGATGTATTATTGATGCATTCGGAAATTTCTGAAACTTCAGACGGAATGAATGCTGTACGTAACAGAGCAGGATTAGGTGCTATTGGCTATTCTTTGGAAGCCTTAAAGGAAGAGCGTATGCACGAACTTGCTTTTGAAGGCTTGCGTTGGTTCGACCTTGTTCGCTGGGGAGATGTGGAAGATGCTTTTGGAAATCAAATAGATGTTAGAAACTCGGGTGTTGATGCTACATATAGTGTACAATACAGATCGGAAACCAAAGGATTGGTTCCCGTCCCTGAGTCAGAAATAAGACTGTCTAACGGTGTTTATGAACAAAACCCGGGCTGGTAAGACTGCGTTAATCTTAAAAACTAATAAAATGAAAATATATAAAATTGTAAATCTTTGGGCTTTGTCGCTTGTGCTACTGGTTACAGCATGCCAGCCCATAGAAGACAGAGATGACCTTGAAAATTCAGTCGCTGTAGAAGAAGTTGAATTAGTCGCTACCCAAGCAACAGAAGGGGGAAATAAAATAGAACTTCATATGACAACTCCCGGAATTACCGGCTATTGGGATTTTAATTTAGGAAAAGCCCTGACCAATAGGGTAGAATTTATTTACCCCATTCCCGGAGCTTCAACCTTTACCTATGTTGGTACTTTAGGCTCAGAATTTTTTACCAAAACCATTGATGTACAGGTTGATCAATTAGATCATGAGTTGGATCAGGATTGGTACGATTTAGTGGGTGATGATACTGCAGCAGGAAAAACATGGGTGTTTGATGGCGGGCCTGAGCCTGATGGCGGGCTGTGGTGGTATATGTCTCCACCAGATGATCCTTCTCAATGGGAAGCGGTTTGGTGGAACTCTGCAGGGGACTGTTGTCCTCCTGTTGATGCTGCGGGTAAAATGAAGTTTGATCTTGATAAAGGTGCAAATTTCACCTATCATTCAAGTGCTGAAGCAGAAGGACAAGCAGGAAGTTTTGTATTAGACGTAAAGAACCAAACCCTTCAAATAAACGATGGGAATATCCTAGGAGCAGAAGCTCCTAGGGGAAACCCGGACGGCCTTTACACCATAATCTCTTTAACAGCAGATCAATTGATATTATATGTTCCAAATAATGAAGGAGGAACAGGTTGGGTATGGATATTTAAACCGGAGGAACTATAAATTGTTCGATATAGTCATACAATTGTAATTTTAATTAATTCTTTAGTTAATTGTGATAAGCCCCGCTTTGTATATAGCACATAGTGGGGCTTTTTCTTTTGCATCAATTAGTTTTTATTAAAGTAATCTAAACTTGGTTTATATTTGTATGTAAAGAATACATAATAAATGCGAGCCATACTCTACTTTCTAATTTGCTTTAGCTTAATTGACCTTTACGGTCAAAAGGATATAGATAGCTTGCATTTGTTATTGGAGCAAAAGGATCTGTCAGATAAAGTACGAACAGATGTTTTAAACGACCTTGGTTATGAATACTGGATCATTGATACCAAAAAATCAATTGAATATGGGGGAGATGCCCTGGAACTAGCAAAGAAGTTAAGTTACAAGTCCGGTATTGCAAGATCGGGAAGGGTAATAGGGGTTGCTTATTGGGCTCAGGGAAATCCGAAACAGGCTCTTGAAAATTTGACCTCATCTCAGGCAGTTTATGAAAGCATAGGAAATAATGAGGGATTGGCCAATTGTCTTCTTAATACAGGAATGGTGTATGCAGATATTAAAGAGTATACCAAAGCTGAAGAACTTTATGAAAAGGCCATAGAAAAATTTACAATCCTTAATCTTAAGGGACGGATTGCAACTACATATACAAAAATGGCCGATATATTCCTGGCACAGAACAATTTGTATGATGCCAAGGAATTTTTGGACAATGCACTGAGCATTCACTCGGAAAATGACTTTACTTATGGGAGGAGTGAAGTACACAACAGGCTTGGCAGGCTTTTTATTGAAGAAGGGGAACTGGAACAGGCAGAATACCATATTAGGCAGTCCACTATTCTTGGAAAGGAAGCGGGGGATGAAGATGGGAAAATTAGTAACCTTATTCTTTTTGGGGAACTATTAAGGCTGAAAAATGAATTCGAAACTTCAGAAATACATTTAAATCTCGCCTTGGTTGAAGCAAATAAAAAGGATTTAAAAAAATACAGACTGGCAGCACTACGCGAACTTCAACTGCTAAAAAAGCAACAAGGGGAATTTGCTGAATCCTTAAATTATTATGATGACTATATTGTGCTTAAGGATTCTATATACAATACCGATAAATCCAAACAAATTGCAGCTATAGAATTTAGTAATGAACTTCAGGAAAAGGATAGACAACTGCGTTATCTGAACGAGAGTAAAAAAGCAGACACATATATAAAATGGCTCCTGATTACAGGTATTTCCATAATTTCCCTTCTTTCCTTTTTTTTGATAAAGAGTTTAAGGTCAAAGAATAAAAACCAACAAAAGTTGTTGACATCCATTGCAGATCTTAATAAAAAAGAGTTGGAAAACCAACGTTTGAAGCAAATCGATTTGGAAAATCAATTGCATTTTAAAAATAAAGAACTGACCTCTTATGCTTTAAACTTTGTACAAAAAAATGAACTGTTGGAAAATCTTTATTCAAAATTAAAAGAGGTCAGGGAAGCGACTCCCGGAAATCAGATAAAATATCTGAAAGAAATAGAGCATACTATTAAGCAACATAAAAATTTAGAGAGAGATTGGGAGGATTTCAAAGTCCATTTTGAACAGGTTCATTCTGATTTTCTGAAGATACTAAAAGATAAATATCCTGAACTGAGTGGTAATGACTTAAAAGTAGCAGCCTTAACACGGTTGAATTTAAGCATAAAGGAAACTTCCGGTATTTTAGGAATCTCCCCTGAAAGTGCAAAAACTGCTAGATATCGACTTCGTAAAAAATTAAAAATGTCTCAGGAGGAGGATCTTTTTTCTTTTCTTTCAGAGGTGGAAAAAGGGGATTAATCTCACTTATGGAATCCGAAAAATTGAATTTTAGAATTTACCTGCGGAAGGAGTGGATCATTTTTTAACTGGTTTTTATCTTTTGTATCCATGCTGGGATTTCCGTTTGTAATAAATTGAAATATGTCATTTGCAACATGTTTTGGTATTCCCCAATGAAAATTATGCCCAATTTCATTATTTGCTTCCGTAAAAGTTCCATAGGTTTTAAAATAGGAAGCTGTTGAATTTTTCCTGAAGGCTTTTTCCAGAGCTGACTTTAAGGTCTTTTGATCAAATTCTTCCGTAAAAAGAACATCTCCTGTGGCCCATAGTATCATTGTTCTTGTTTTAAGATTTTCCAATCTCCCGGTATTATTGACCGCGCACATACCTTCCAACGCCCCAAACCATGTCCCCAAGGGCACTTTAATGGTTTCATTATAAATAGCGTCTAGGAAGGTCGCAGGGGCATAGGTTTCAGTAACCCAATTTTCCTTTAAAAAATCCATAACATCGCTTCCCATATCCATAGGGGTCGATCTATACGATTTTTCCCTCCAAGTACTCCCATATTGATTTTCCAACTGCTTTTCCCATGTGCCAAAAACAAGTTCACTTACCAGAAATTCATTTATAAATGCATTGTTTTTTGGGTCTGCTGTTGTTCCTAAAAGAATTAGCGTCGAAATTTTCTCCGGTTCTTTTAGTGCAATCTCTTGTGCTATGATACTTCCCATAGAGTGTCCAGCCAAATGTATCTTAGCGATATTCTTTTGTTTTATTAAATCTAAAACATCATTTACAAAATCTGACATTTTAAAATAGTCCGATACATTTTTCATTGGATGCATTTCCGGTAAAGAAGTTTCCCCATGTCCTCTTAAATCCGGAGCAATGATCCATAGATCCTTATCCAGATCTAACAGTTCTTGGATGACATTTTGAAATGAGCGGGAGCTATCTGTATATCCGTGTAAAAGAACCAAAGGAATGCCATTGGTTTTTCCGGATTCAAAATACTTCATTTCAATTCCGGTTGAGAGCTGTACACTTTTCTTAGTTGCTGCGAACTCGTCTTTATTTTCAATGCTTTGTGCGGCAATATAATGAGCAAAAAGCATAAAGAAAAATATAATTTCTGTCCTAAATTTCATTATCATCATTTTTTTCGTTGGAAATATCTTTAAATAAAAGCATCTCTTTTAATTTATTGGATGCACCCTTATAAAATCCTGTTTCATAAGTATATTCTTTAGGATTTTTAAATGTACCGAACAGGATATCAAAAATTGAGATGTCGGAATAGTTATACGCATGGATACCTTTGGCATGATGCAGGGCGTGTGCTTCCGGTCTTTGAATAATATATCCAAGCCAAACAGGTGTTTTTATATTGCTATGCTGAAAAATGGATAAAAATGTAGTGCCTAGGATAATAAGTGTAGTTGCCTCCGGGCTAAAGCCGGCTATGATTATCAGGCAAAAACTTCCCAGAAAGGTGAAGCCGATCATATCCATTGGACTGAAATAAAATGCTCCATAACTATCCAATCTTTCAGCACTATGGTGCATTTGATGAAAAATTTTCCAAAATAGGTCACTTTTGTGCATAACCCGGTGCCATATATAAACTCCCAATTCATAGAGGAGAATCCCTACAACAGCACCCTTGTAAGTACCCAATGAAGTTAAATCCATTATTTGGTATTTGGATAAATACCCATCCCACAGAAGTGGCAGGTAAGATGACAAGTAAAAGAAAATAATAAATGCTATCATCCCCTTTAGTTTCCAAAATTTTATTGAAGGAAGTGCCCTTGCGGGAAATAACGCTTCCCAAATCATTAAAGTTCCATAAATACCAAATACAATTAATGACACAGGGTCAATAAGCATGTCTATGGGACCTGGCAAATTACTTAATATACTTTCCATAATTTTTCTTTTTTAACTATTGTGCTTTTTTCTAATTTGACATCTCCTTTGTTCCCGAAATCCACGAGCATAAATCTGGTTCTCCCGATTTGTGATGAATTGTTCATTTTTCTGTTCTTTGTTGATTGATATAATGATTTTTCCATTTAAAACATCTCGTACTTCGACGCTTATATTTAAATGAAGGGCAAAAATATACTAGCTTGACCATAAATGAATAAAAACCAAGGGGATACACTGTGTACAACAGCATAATATAAGGTAGACAATTAATACAGGATCCTTAAACTGAGGTAGACGAGGGAAATAAAAAAAACCGTAACAAATTGATAGTCAATAAAAAAAGATTGATTTAAACTTCTTTTTAAAAGGATAAGTATGTTAGTTTTATTTTTCCAATGGGGAAGAAAGGAAAAAAAGTTCTTTCCTTTATGTGGCATTCAGTTTTAACCGAAGCCGGGACCTGACTGTTTTGTGCAAGGATAAATCTACCGTTTTTGAGTACGGGCTTTCGATTCGCTTTAAATTAACGATGGTATAATTTCTTTATACCTTATTCTGGTGATCAGTAATGTGTTAATAATTCTTGTTCACCTATTGTCTACCTTGTTTTTAAGAGTAATGTCACATTGTCTACCTTATATAATACTCTTGTTTACAGCATATACCTGTATTTTCTTATCCATTGCTAATTAGGGATTTATATTAGCACATACATTAAATCAATTCCGTTTTTATGGACTTGAGGATGTAAATGAATAACACAGCATTGTAAAGAGGAATTATTAGCGGTTATATGTCCAATCATAATCAAAACAATTTTATTCATGGATTAAGGCAGTTGTACAAGATACTTTTAGTGTCCACTTCAGCTGTGGTTGTCTTGTCGTTATTGGTTTCATTCTATGCTTCCGGGATGATGAAAGAATTTTTTTCAAGGAATGGAACTGTCGATGTATATGAATACGATTATGGGGTATCAAACTTAAAGGGCTTTGAAAAAGAAGAAGCCATAACTTATGGCTATGAGCTTTTTAAAAGCACCCAAAAATACTTGGGGCCGGACAGTGAAAGTGAACAAATGAATTTTGCCGGGAATCGCTTATCGTGTAATAACTGTCATCTGCAGATGGGGACAAAGCCGTATGCAGCTCCTTTGATAGGTATAGTGCAACGTTTCCCCCAGTTCAGAAATAGGGAGAATAAGTTGGGAACATTGGAAGAAAGGATCAATGGCTGTATGCAGCGAAGTATGAATGGAAGGGTATTGCCAGAAGATTCAAAGGAAATGAAGGCATTTATCGCCTATTTGGAGTGGTTAAGCCGTTATGCTCCGGATGATGGAAGGATTGAAGGACAAGGATTTGTGAAAATACAGATTCCCAATAGACCGGTGAATTTGAAACATGGAAAGGAAGTTTTTGTAAACCGCTGTACTGAATGTCACGGCAATAATGGACAGGGTAAAATGGGTGAAGATGGATATCTCTATCAATATCCCCCTTTGTGGGGGGAGGATTCATATAATAATGGAGCCGGAATGACCCGGGTGATAACTGCAGCGAACTTTATCAAAGCAAATATGCCCTATGGAACCACGTATGAAGCCCCTGTTTTAACAGATGAAGAAGCCTACGATGTTGCCGGATTCATTAATCAGCAGAATAGGCCTGAAAAGAAAAATTTGGATGTGGATTTTCCCGATTTGAAAAAAAAGCCGGTATCCACACCCTATGGTCCTTATACGGATAATTTTTCAGAACAAGAGCATCAACTGGGGCCGTTTCAGCCGATAATGGAATACTATAAAAAAGAATATAATTTAATTAAAAATCAGTAAACATGAAGAAAAATCACCAATCAAGACGAAAGTTTGTGGGTGCACTCGCACTTGGAGCAACGGCTAGTACGTTTGCGGCAATTTCAAATCCTTTAAACCCTCTGGTCAACCTACCTTCATTTGACGATGAAAAAATTATGGCTAAGGGAGATGCCGAGGCATGGTTCAAAAAAATAAAAGGTGAACACAGGGTTGTTTATGACGGTTCCATGCCTCACGATGGCTTTCCAATTATATGGAACTGGGCTTATTACCTGACCAACAATGAAACAGGATCTGCCGATAGTGAAATTACGGCCATGACCGTCTTAAGGCATGACGCCATCCCTTTTGTGTTGCATTCCCGTATTTGGAAAAAATATAAGCTGGGAGAAGTTTTTAAAATAAATGATAATGCTACCCAAAAACCATCACTTCGCAATCCCTATTATGAGCCACGGGAAGGAGATTTTCCACTTCCGGGCATAGATGGGATAAAACGGCTGCAAGAAAGAGGAGCTATGTTTTGTGTCTGTAACCTTGCTATAAAGGTCTACAGTGGTATAATTGCAGGAAAAATGGATATGGATACCGATAAAGTTTATAAAGAGTGGGTAGATGGTATTCTTCCCGAGATTCAATTAGTTCCTTCAGGGGTATGGGCGTTGGGTCGTGCACAAGAACACGGCTGCGCCTATATCTACGCAGGAGGATAAAACATTTTTTCAGATAGAATAAAGAAATTCTTATCAGGCTGAATTCTAAAAAGCCCTAGGTGAATTTGATTTGTCAGTCTGGGCTTGTCGAAGACATATTGAACTCCAATAAATTATACTTCGATTGTGCTTCGACAGGCTCAGCATGACATTGCTTTGTATGACATCTGAATTTGCAGCTTTTTAGACAGCCCCTGGGATTTCATTGAAAAAAAGGGAATAATTTATTAGTAAGATTATTAATGGAAATATTACAGTGTATAGGGTATTTGGGAGCGTTTGTTATTGGAACAATTATGGGAATTACAGGTTGCGGGGGTTCGGTTATAGCAGTCCCTGTTTTTAGCTACCTGTTTTTAATGAACATGTATTCCACCACAACATATTCCTTATTTGTGGTAGGGGTTTCCGCTTTGGCAGGGGTGTTGCTCAAGACAAAGACAGGGAAAATAGATTGGCAATTGACCACATTTTTTGCCCTGCCCATTTTTATAACCATGTTTGTTGTACGGAAGTTTTTGTTGCCTTCCATCCCGGATGAATTACTGAGAATAAGTGATATTACGGTTACACGTGACCTAGCAATAATGGTACTTTTTGGTATTTTGTTGGTAACGGCCGCTTATTTTATGATTACGGATGAAAAAGTGAAATTATCAAGATCTTCAGATCAAAAAAACAAACTTTTTTATGTCCTGTTGCTGAGTATGGGTATAGGATTGGTAACCGGGATTACAGGTACCGGAGGTGGCTTTATGATTGTCCCCGTGCTGGTTGTGTTTCTAAAATTGCCCATTAAAAAAGCTATTGTAACATCGTTATTGATTATCGCAATAAAATCCTTTATAGGGTTTATTGGAGATATAGGTAATATTGATGTTGACTGGACATTGTTACTTAGTTTTACAGGGATATCATTAACAGGAATGATAATTGGTATATATAGTTCTAATTTTATAGCAGAAAAAAACTTAAAAAAGGTTTTGGATATATAGCGTTATGTATTTCATTGTTTGTGTTTTATAAAGAGTTATTTATGCCATCTTAATATGGTTGCCATATCAACATAATGGTTTATGATGACAAAAATTCAAAAGAGTACAAAGGGAAGAAATTTAAGAAGTAACAAAACAATTTTTTTGTCTATAAAACATCCGAAGTCAACATTCCAAAATTGATGCAGGATAGTGTAAAGCCCATTAAATACATACAAAACCACAAATAATAATAATATGGAAAATCATTTTCAATTAACCGATTTGGAATTTGAACAACAGTTTAAAAACTGTCAACTCGCCCCTGAGTTGTTTAGCCACGAAGCCCACCTCAGGCTTGCTTGGATAAACATTAACAAGTATGGCATTGAGCAAGCGATAGAGAGTGTTTGCACACAACTAAACAATTATGTGACACATTTAGGGGCGACAGGCAAATTCAACAAAACATTGACCGTAGCTGCCGTTAAGGCAGTCTATCATTTTATACTGAAAGCAAATTTTGATACATTTGAAATGTTCATAAGCAGACACCCTAGGCTCAAATACCATTTCAAGGAACTCATGGACACTCATTACGGGATAAACATTTTTTCTGAAAGAGCCAAAAAGGAATATATTGAACCCGATTTATTGCCTTTTAATATCTAAATTACGCATGAAAAACATTCAAATAGTAAAATACACCGATAAATACAGGGAAGCGCTTCTTGTAGTTTGGGAGCAATCTGTTTTGGCTACCCACGATTTTTTAAATCCATCAGACTTTCAAGATATCAAAGAGCTTGTTCAAAGTATTGATTTTAATGCTTTTGAGGTTTGTTGCATGCTTGAAAATAGCAAAGTTATTGGATTTATTGGTGTAGTCGATCGGAAAGTAGAAATGCTTTTCCTATCGCCCGAATACTTAGGAAAAGGGCTTGGAAAAAAGCTATTGGACTTTGCTGTTTCAAAACTAAATGCCGATAAAGTAGATGTAAACGAGCAAAACACCAAGGCAGTTGCATTCTATCAAAAATATGGTTTTAAAGCTTATGAAAGAACAGACAAAGACGATCAGGGAAGGGATTATCCATTGTTACGAATGAAACTTTAAACAAAAGATAATTTAAAACCTAACAAATTCATTTTCAGTCTTCACTTTGAAGTCCTGACAATTTCCGTTCCATTTGAGTCTGAATTCTTCCATAATGAGCTTTACCGTACTTTCGGGCAAATTTCTCGGAATTCTCTCTGTCGAAATAAACTAAAATAAATTCGTTTGATCACCTTTTAGGTATGCCCTCGTGGTAGTTGATTCTTTTGCTTTTATTGTATATCGATTTCCATAAACCTACTCTGATTTCCTGTTCTGTCAACTGCTGATACAGCTATTTTTACAAGTGGTTTGTCATCAGTTTTTAATGGTAGATGGTGTGAATCTTGTTCTTTATTGATTATCGTATAATCCCAGTTTTTTTGTTCGTATTTAAAATAAACGATCCAGCTGAATACATCTTCTTTCTTTGAGTTACTCCATTCAATTTCAAGCTCATTTTCAATAGATTTGGTTTTTACTTTAGGTGATTCAGGAGGGATATTGTCAAGCCACGGACTTGTTGGAACCAATACCTTTTTTGAGTA
Organism: Galbibacter kalidii; assembly: GCF_026241135.1. GTDB lineage: Bacteria > Bacteroidota > Bacteroidia > Flavobacteriales > Flavobacteriaceae > Galbibacter. The sequence continues at coordinate 184,967 of NZ_JAPFGA010000003.1, read as the reverse complement.
AGGTCCGTTTTTTAAACTGTTGGATAGGGTGTCGTATTTTACTAAAGGTCCAATACTCCAATGAATGCTCCCTTTGCTTTCTGGCAATATACCACGGGTAATCATAATTTGATTAATGGTTTCATCAGCATTTTTTTCGCCTCCACCCAAATCCACTTTAATACCTGGCCATAAATGGCGCTTATTATTGTTTTCCCTTTGCCACCATCCCAGTAATTCAGGGAAACTTTGTCCCTTTTTGTTGATCTGCCAGTAGAGTTGTGGTGTGAAATAATCCACATAACCTTTGTTTAACCATAGTTTAGCGTCGGCATATAATTTGTTGTATTGGTCAAATCCAACAACAGATTCCGGATGACCCGGACGCCAAATTCCAAACGGACTGATACCAAATTTCACATAAGGTTTTGTCTCCTTTATCGTTTTGTAAACAGCTTTGATAAAACTATTTACATTTTCCCGTCTCCAATCACTTTTTGAAAGTTTTCCTCCTGATATTTTATAGTATTTCCAACTGATCTCATCGGGAAAGTCTTTATCGTTGTTGTAGGATTCATAAGGGTAGAAATAATCATCAAAGTGAATTCCGTCAACATTATATCTTTCAACAATATCTTTTACAACCGACAATGAATGTTTTTTGGTTTCTTCCCGTGCGGGATCCATCCACCACATGCCGTTTTCCAATCTAACGACCAATTCAGGGTGTGTTTTTACAAGAGATTGGTCACTTATTTCCTTTCCTGTAGTATGGTGTGCCCTGTACGGATTCAACCATGCATGTAATTCCAAGCCTCTTTTGTGGGCTTCGTCAATCCAAAAATTCAAGGGATCGTAGTAGGGCACAGGTGCTTTGCCTTGCTCTCCGGTTAAATAGTATGACCAGGGTTCTATCTTACTGTCGTAGAGGGCGTCTGCTTGTGGGCGTACTTGAAGGATAACGGCATTAAAATTATGATCAGACAAATAATCCAATAATTTCAAGGCCTCTTCTTTTTGTTCATCTACGGGAAGTCCGGGTTTGCTTGGCCAACTGATGTTAGCTACGGTGGCCACCCAAGCAGCCCTAAATTCTTCTATGTTAAAAGGAGCCCCGGGGTCCCACTTTTTAGTGTCCCCATTTTTAGAAGTATAATTTATACCTTGATCTTTATTGTAATACGCTCGATGATCCGCAGATTTGCACGCCCCCAATAGAAAGATGAAAATTATATATGGAAGAAATTGTTTCATGACTTAAAAATATATTAAAAAAGTTCTTCAAGAGGTCATCTTGAAGAACTTTAACTAGTTTTTAATTCTAATTATTTTTCCAGACCCTTTACCATCCTGGATTTTGTTCCAACTCTACTCCGTTATCTTGATACAAGGTTATTTGATCTAAAGGAATCGGACTCAAATAGACCCTGGGATCATCAAATGTTCTCAAAGATTCTGCTGCGGAAGCCGGTATGATATATCCTTCTTCTCCATTGGTCAGCGTCATGGATTCCAGATCGGTTTCCGGATAGTCCGATTTTCGAATCCATGCACCATTATTGATTTCTGGATGGGTTACCATGTCAACATATTCAAGTTTTTTCCACCTTCTAAGGTCATCAAGTCTAAACCCTTCCATCATGAGCTCTGTCCTTCTTTCCCTTCTTATTTCCCAAATTATGGACGAAACATCTGGATCTCTATCGGGATCATCATAAACAACTCCACCTACGGCAGGAGAGTCTCCCATGACCTGGAGGTGAGGGATGGATCCTCTATCTCTGAGAACGTTGATTGATTTATCTAAATCTTGTTGAGTGAATGCCGCTCCTCCAACAGTAGCCAGCTCGGCGGCGGCTTCAGCATAATTGACTAAAACCTCTCCGTATCTTATTATAGGAGCGTCTGTTGGATTGAGGTTAGAACTTCCTACTGGATCATCTTTTATTTCTTCATTGAGAAACTTGTGAGTGGCATAAGCGGTTGTCGAATAGTTGGAGGCTATACCGTCAATCCTTAGCTCATAGGGAACAAAAGTTTCATGCATCCTCAGATCTCTGTCGGTCATTACATTTTCTATACCATCATCCCCTTGATACAAGGGCGAAAGGGTTATAGGAAGCCCATCTGAGGCCAGGTAAGTTTCCATAGCATCTCGAGATACACCGGTTTGTGGCTCTTTGTTGTTATAACTATTTAAAGCATGGGTTAACAAGCCTGGCTCATATTCTCTGTACAATATCACTTCGGGGTTTGAAGAGAGGCTTAGGGAGTTAAAGACTTCGCGATAATCACCCAGGGAATAATTTCCTGAACTCATCACTTGATCTGCAGCCCATTTAGCTGCTTCCAGATATTCAGAGGCCTTAGCATTATTATTCTCGTGATATTTTTGCCAGGTTCCTTCAAAAAGAAATATACGGGACATATAAGCAAGAACCACATATTTATTGACCTCGAGTCCATTGTTGTCTACAGAGGCTCTAACATGGGTCGCTGCATATTGAAAGTCTTCTAAAACTTTATCCATTACAAATGTCCTGTCATCTCTTTTTTTGTAAAGTAGCTCCGTTTCATTTTCTGATAATTCCTGATCATAATAAGGAATATCTCCAAATCTATTTACAAGGTCGTGGTATTCAAGACCCCTAAAAAATCGCCCAATGCCCGTCCAATGTTCAATGGGCTCTTGCTCCATGGGAACGGTTTGAACTCGATTGATAAAGATATTGGCTTTTCTCACCCATGCAAAAGACCAGCCTCCTCCAGAGGAAGGTACCTGTTGTGTAAATCGGGGAGGGTTTGAAGGAGCAAAATCATCATTTAACGCCTGGCCTGAGAAATACTGTCCCCATGCATATCCTGATCCATAACCAGTAAAATAACCTGTGTAAAACCCAAAGGCAAATGTTCTTACGTTCCCTTCATTGGACCAATAGGTCTCATCTACAAGTAAATCTTGCGGAGGGACTTCCAAAAAATCCTTTTCACATCCTACTAGTGCAGTAACACTCAGGAAAAGAATCAATATTTTATTTTTTATTTTCATCGTTACTGATTTTTAAGTTTAAAATGTTAGTTGAACTCCAAAGGAGTATGATCTTCTAAAGGGATAGACCCTTCCAAAAGTATTCGGATCATTTAGACCGGCAGTCGTATAGTCGACTTCGGGATCAATAGGTACTTGAATACCTGAAAATTCAAATAAATTCTCACCACTGACATATATCCTTAATCTGTTTATACGTTGCTTTGATAGAATCGATTCAGGTAGTGTATATCCCAGTGTGATGTTTTTCATCCTCAGGTATGACATATCCAGCAGGTATTTGCTTTGTGGTAAAAAGTTCATGGCGTTACTCGATTGTTGCTGGTCGTTTGGACGAGGATAATACGCATTTGGGTTTTCAGGAGTCCAATAATCTAGTTGATGTTCATACCAGCCTTCGCCATACCGATACCCCGGTACAAAGACAGGGCCGTTTGCCCAAAAATCACGTTTTCCAACACCCTGCATAAAAATACTCAGATCAATACCTTTCCAATCAGCTCCTAATTGGAAACCGTATTGATAGCGAGGAGTGGAATTACCGATAACTTTCATATCTCCCGAATCTCCCACAGTCTCGGATCCGTAATCAATAACACCATCGCCATTGATGTCTTTGTATTTTACATCACCTGGGCCGTAGAAGAACCACCCGTTGGTTTCATAAAGCTCCTGACTGGGAACTCCATCGGCATAACTTCCATCTGCATTAAAGTCATCTTCTGTAAAGAACCTGTCGGTTTCATATCCCCATATCTCACCCAACATTTTACCTTCGTAGTGTGAATCTATCAACTGGGTTGTATTTTCATATTTGGTAACCTTTTCTTTGAAATCTGATAGCGTAGCTACCGCATTTATTGATAATCCATTATTGAATGTATGATTGAAATCTACAGCGACTTCCCATCCTGTGGTTTGTAATTCCCCGTAATTTCTTATAGGAGACGAGGTACCAAAACTACTTGGAAGGGTAAGTCCGGGACTGTGCATATCACTTACTTTTCTTCTGTACCAATCGAAATTGACTCCTAATTTATTGTTGAAAAATTTAGCGTCAAAACCAAGGTCTAGGGTAGTGACAGTTTCCCAGGTTAAATCAGCCGGGAGTGCACCAGGTGTTCCGGTGGCTACTTGGTTTTGCCCACCGATAAGCCATCCGGAATTATAGGAAGACATCACTCTGTAAATGTTCGAGAGATAGGTGTTCTGATTTCCTACCGAACCATAAGACCCTCGTATTTTAAAGAATGAAAGCGTGGGTTGTAACGAGGCCATGAAATCTTCTTCCGTTAGTATGTACCCTGCGGACATCGATGGGAAATACCCCCAATTTTGTGTTGCGGAAAGCCTAGAAGAACCGTCATAACGCGCATTGACTTCTAGTAATAGCTTGTTTTTATATGCGTAATTTACCCGTGCAAAAAAACCAAGCGTTGACCATTTGTTTCTGTCTCCGCCTACAAACTGATCTCCGGTGGCTAATGCCAGTTCACCTTGATCGGGGTTTAAGAGGTTTCTTCGCTGTGAATAGTGGAACCAATATTCATATTCTTCCATATCACTACCGGCGGTAAAATCAAATTTATGAACATCGTCAAATGTAGCTGTATATATGCCGTATAATTTGGCTGTATTTCTGCGGCTCCACTCGGAATTATACTGTACGCGGTCGAAGGCAGCACTACTATACGGGACATAGGAAAAATCAGCACCTTGTGCCCAAAAGTTATAGGCGTAAAGCGTACCCCCTGTTTGTTGTTCGTGTTCTTCAACCCGGTCGTGTGTGTAGTCAAAATTAATGGCTAAATTTTTTACAGGGGTAAGGGTGGTACCCAAATTTATTCTAGACAGTGAATTTGTGTTTTCATTCATTTTTGCCTGCTCTACTTCAGAGATATGGTTTCTGAAGGGTTTGCCATCAACAGTTCCGTAAGGGTAGAATGCCGGCCAACGAGTGGTGTAATACCAAGCGTCATAGGTTGCGGATCCGAATTTAAAAGGCTCTGTGGTTAGCGAATTTGTATGCAACACCTTGGCTCGGATATCCAACCAGTCTGTTACACTAGTATTTATACTTAAGTTCAAGTTGTAACGCTCAAACTCGTCTGGATTGGTCTTGTATACTCCTCCTTGATTGAGATACCCCAAGCCTAAGTAATAGTTGGTGTGTTCACTACCTCCGGAGACAGAAACATCGTGTTTTTGTTGTAAAGCCCATTTTTTTACAAAAAGGTCGGTGGGGTTCCAGGGTCTATAAAAGAATAACCTTCCGTCCCTTATTTCGTAATCTCGTCCCGCTACCATTTCCATACCGAGGTCTTGTCCGCCATAGAGACTCTCCCATTCTCTCATTTTGTCAATGGCAGTTTGATCGATATACATGCCTACGACTCCAAAAGACTCTAGTGAAGGAATCCTCCTGCGCACTGCCGCAAATGCCATTTCGGCACCTTCAGCCGCTGGAGCTACAGTTGGACTTCCTGTTGGAGTGGCCCATGAGAAGTTGTTCGAATAGCTGATACTTGGCGCTTTTTCTCTCCTTCCATTTTTGGTGGTAATTAAGATCACTCCCCAAGCACCTCTTGCTCCGTATATCGAGGTTGAGGCTGCATCTTTCAAAACTGAAATATCCTGAATATCTTCAGGATTAATGGATTGAAGGTTGGGTATTTCAACGTTGTCAACAAGGATTAAAGGTTGTGCTCCCCCCGATGTTCCTAAGGTCCCTACATTTCCTCTAAGCCTGATGGTGGGATTCTGTCCGATCTGTCCACTGGGAGATAAGATGGTCAGCCCTGGAGTAGTACCTTGAAGTCCTCTCCCCACATCGGTGATAGGTCTTGATTCAAGTACTTTTGTGTCTATCGTTGATACAGCTCCCGTGAGGTTTCTCTTTTTTTGGTTTCCGTACCCAACTACGACAACTTCATCCAGACCTTGGATATCTGTCTGAAGGGTTATCTGAATACTCGTTTGATCTCCTACTACAACTTCTTGTTGTAAAAAACCAAGAGAAGAAAATACTAAGGTAGTCTGTTCATTTTCTGGTATTTCTAGTGAAAAATTACCATCAAAGTCTGTGACAGTACCATTTGAAGTTTCTTGGATCAAAACATTTACACCTGGTAGGGGAACTCCTTCCGGGTCATAAACTTTCCCTGTAACTGTTCTATTTTGCCCCCATGCTTCTTGTATAATGCATAGGCAAAAAAGAAGCAATAATACTTTTTGCAGTTGTTCTTTCATTGTTAAAGTTTGATTTAAGTTGATTGATATTGATATCCCTGTTTTTCATTTTACTGAAAAACCACTTGTAGATCAGGGGTGTATGACTTTGATTAAAATCAAAGCATATCCGTTTTTTGCAGTTTATTTGTATATTGATATATGTCATATATCTTTATATATGAGATAGATAAAAAAGACGGGGGAAATCAAAAATATGCAAAATATTGCACATTATGCATTTTTTTGCAATATTTTTAAATAATTTGTTATATTTTTTAGTTTCCCCTGTTTTAGTATGGTTGTTTTTGAGACTTTGTTTATTTATTCATACTTTTTCACAATTATATAATTACCTCAAAATGTTAAAAGCGGAAAGACACCAAATCATCCTTAATGAAGTAAGGATTCACAATAGAGTACTTTTGGTAGATATAGCAAACCTTCTCAAAGTTTCAGTAGATACTATTCGTAGAGATGTTACGGAGTTGCATAAAGAGAAGAAATTGAAAAAAGTTCACGGAGGGGCTATTTCCCTGGGTTTTAATAATTATAGTATTAAAAAGGATGAAATATATTCTCTGGAAAAAAAATCAAAAATAGCTGAAAAGGGAATTACATTGTTTAAGAATGGTCAGGTAATTTTACTAAGTGGGGGTACTACCAATATGGAATTAGCACGGATGTTGCCTCCAAACCTAAAGATTACTTGTTTTACACCCAGTTTGCCCGTTGCTAACCAATTATTGACAAAAACCAATATTGACATAATCTTTATCGGAGGGTTGATATCAAAAGATTCAAAAATAACCATAGGAGGGGGAGCCATTAGTATGTTGTCTGATATAAAGGTGGACCTTTGTTTTTTGGGCACCAATTCCATAGATGTCCATAATGGATTAACAGAGTTTGACTGGGAAATAGTGCAGCTTAAAAAAGCGATGATCCGATCAGCCAAACAAGTGGTTGCCCCGGTGATTTCTGAAAAATTGAATACATCTCAACGCTATAAGATTTGCGATATGGAAGATGTTGACATCCTTATCACGGAATTACATCCAGGAGATGGTGAACTAAAGGATTTTAATAATAAGGGGATTGTCATACTGTAGAAAGTGGGAGGAGTGGCTGTTTATACGGGTAAGTGATTTGATTTGAAAAATCAACTTTGAATATTCAGATTAACAATATACTTCATCAAGCTATCGATTGGTTTTTTTACAAAGGTATTTGCCCTGTAGCCACGTTCACTAAGTTGTTTGTTGATAATATCCTGACTGTAAAATGCGATTGATCCCACAAAATGAGCCGGATACTGCTGAAGCTCTTTGTGATAATGAGTCAGGTAAGTTTCTACAAAGGAGGCTATGGTATGCTGCAATATACGTTCAATAAAAGGATCATTTCTGTGCTTGAAAGCAAAACGTGCGAATGAAGCCAGATATTTATTCGGATTTTGATGGTGATAAAGTTGCTGGAACACTTGATTCATATCTGTATTATACACTTTTTCAAAATCTTTGGCTATATGTTCGGGCATTTTATGATGATAATAACAGCAGAGCAATTCCTTACCAATAAAATTCCCGCTCCCTTCATCAGATAGGACATATCCCAACGAAGGTATTTTTTGGACAATGTTCTTGCCGTCGTAGAAACAACAATTAGAGCCAGTCCCTAAAATACAGATCACTCCGGGTTGACTAGTGGTGGCGTGAATAGCCGCGACAATATCTTCTTTTATGTCAATATGGGTTGAGTTTTCAAACACATTTTCCAGAAGGAGCTTCATTTTCTTATCGGCACTTTGGGTCCCGCATCCGGCAGCATAAAAGTGTATTTGTGTCACCAAACTTTTGTAGGGTTCTAGGTCTTTGTTCCCATGAATGATGTTAGAAATAGCTTTATCTGATAAAGCCATAGGGTTGATCCCTTCAGTTTGGGAAAAAAGTAATTGTTTTCCGTTCTTGTCGGCCAATACCCAATCACATTTTGTAGAACCGCTGTCAGCAATTAATATCATGGTTGATTTTTTGTGTTGTATATAAAAATAACGAACTTTTTTGATAGATATGAGGTTGTCTAAAAAGTTATAAAATCAGATGTCATACAAAACAATGTCATGCTAATAGCCTGTCGAAGCACAATCGAAGTGTCATTTATTGAAAACCAACACATTTTTAACAGCCCTACGACAGGCTCAGGGTGACAAATCAAATTCATCAATAACTTTTCAGACAACCTCAAAGAAGAAAATCACTAACTTAAATTAATAAACTCGTTTAATCTTTTTCGATTGAAGCGAAAATCAGTCATTTTGTGCTCGGTTGAAGGCTTTTTTAAGTTACATAGCAGCGCTACGTAAGGAAAAAAAGACAAAAAGTGAGTGCAAAAGGGCGATTTTTTAGCCAATTAGAAAAAGTTTAAATGAGTTCAAGTTAAAAATGATGTCTTTTGAAAGCTTCTATAGCTTCATATTCGGCCAATCCGAGGTTGTCGTATAATATGGCTGTATTTCTGTTTCGTTCCTGTGCCCGTACCCAAAATTCACGAGCGTCTTCTCCTTGAAACATCACACGGTCTTTTTGTGATTGATGGAAAAGGATGGCGTTAATCTTTTTGTTCATTTCATCCGGACTTAATGGAACAGCCATTTCTATATCGGCAATATCCCATTCGTGCCAAGCACCTCGATATAGCCATAACCAGCAATCATCCATAAATGATTGATCCTTAATTTGATCAACGGCTTCAAAAATGGCATCCAAACAGAGTTTGTGTGTACCGTGTGGATCGGCAAGGTCTCCGGCAGCATAGATTTGATGTGGTTTTATCAATGTAATAAGATCGATAAGGATCTGAATATCATCTTCTCCGATCGGATTTTTCTTGATTTTTCCTGTTTCATAGAAGGGAAGATCAAGAAAATGTACTTTAGAATCATCTAGTCCAAGGTACCTGGTAGCGCCATATGATTCCATTCTGCGTATCATCCCTTTTATTTTCCGGGTTTCGAGATTGTCTTCATAGGCGGTAGTCTTTGAATTTAAAAAGGAAATAATCTTATGGAAGTTATTGTCCTTTCCAATTCCGTTAAGCGATTGTGCTACTTCAGCAAATTTTAATGCCTCTTCGTCGGTAACAGCAATACTTCCTGATGTTTGATAGGCCACATGAACTTCATGTCCTTGGTCGATCAACCTTGAAAAAGTCCCTCCCATAGAAATCACATCATCATCTGGGTGCGGACTGAAAATGATAACTCTTTTCTTTGCCGGAGTAGAACGTTCCGGTCTTTTTGTGTCATCTGCATTGGGTTTTCCTCCCGGCCATCCGGTGATGGTGTGTTGCAGTTTGTTGAATATTTTTATGTTGAGGTTGTATGCAGAACCTTCAATGGCCAGTAATCCAGCCATACCGTGTTCGTTATAATCTTTGTCGGTAAGTTTAAGCACCGGTTTTTGTAATTCTTCACTCAACCAGGTTACGGCCCTTACCTTCAATCGGTCTGTCCAGATAGACTGACTTACAATCCACGGGGTTTTGATACGTGTTAATTCCGAAGCGGCTTCAGAATCAAGAACCATAGTGGTGTTAGAGTGATTTTGTAGGAAAGTAGCCGGAACATTGGAGGTGATCTGCCCTTCAATGGTTTCTTTTACTATGGATGCCTTTTTATGTCCCCAAGCAAGCATAACAATACGTTTGGATTTCATAATAGTACTCACCCCCATGGTAATGGCCTTTTTCGGTACATGTTCGATACCGTTAAAATCGTTGGCAGCATCTCTTCTGGTAACATGGTCCAAAGTAATGATCCTTGTTCCCGAGTTTTTGTGCGAACCGGGTTCGTTAAATCCTATATGTCCTGTACGACCAATCCCCAGCAACTGAAAATCGAGTCCGCCGAGTTGTTTTATTTTCAAGTCGTAATCAATGCAGTATTGATCCAATTCATTTTGAGAAACCGTTCCCGATGGAATATTGATGTTCTCCGGGTTGATATCCACATGATCAAACAGGTGTTGATGCATAAAGTAGTAATAACTTTGGCGGTTTTCCGGCTCCATAGGGTAGTATTCGTCTAGGTTGAACGTAATTACATTGTGAAAGCTCAGTTCCCCTTTTTTATGAAGGTTTACCAATTCTTCATAAACCTTTATAGGAGATGAACCGGTTGCAAGTCCAAGTACACAGGGTTTACCTTCTTGTTGTTTTTGCTTGATAAGGTCAGCAATTTCATATGCCACCAGGATGGATGCACGATTGGAATCCTCAAAAATTTCGTTGTGGATTTTTTCGAACTTGGTATCTTCAAATTTACCAATTTGCTTATGCTTAATTTGTTCTATCATTCTTTATAGCCGTTTTATCATTATATTCTTTCGTAGATAGTAAGGAATCTTCTGAAAGAATGATAAAAATTACTTTTTTATGCTTATAGCAAAAAGCTTTTTATACCAACAACACCATTTTTCCAATAAACGACATAGAATTCAGGATAATGCTTTTTTTGAGATTTTGATTTTTTAAAATGTTTTGGATATTCTTTTAAATAATTATACTTTTTCACGATTTTTTAATCAAAATAACCAAATTGATGAATATTATATAACATGGTTGTAAGCGAACCTTTAATGAAAAGAAACATTAAAATCGGATATCACATCTGTTTTTGGATAGTTTACTTTTTGTTCAATTTTATCAGATGGGGAAGTTATTTTAATAACTATTCCTATTCATTTGCTTCCAACTTGGTTGAGTTTTCCCTTCATATCGTTGTGGTTTATTTCAATATTTACTATTTGATCCCCAAACTGCTTCTCAGGAAAAAATATACCTTCTATATTGTTTCTATATTGTTGCTCTTGGCGGTTCACTATAGTTTGCGAACCGGACTTACCTATTGGTTGGTTACAGAAAATATATGGCCGGAGGCCGAAGGTGTTTACAAACCGTTTGACCCCAACCACATAGCCGCAGTAAGTATAGGAGAGTTGTATGTGTTGGGAATTACGGCAGCCATCAAGTTTACGGTGGATTATATTGGTGAGAGAAATAGAAATCAAGAACTCAGGGAGTTACAGTACAAAACTGAATTGAAATACCTGAAGGCGCAGATGCAGCCTCATTTTTTCTTCAATACACTCAATAATTTATATGGACTGGTCTTAAAAAAATCATCTCAAGCCCCTGATGTTGTTATAAGGCTTTCCGATATTATGCGTTATGTTATATATGACGCAAGTAAAAAACGACTACCTTTAATTCAGGAAATTAACTATATAGATAATTATATTGAGTTGGAAAAACTTAGGTATGAAACCAACATAGATTCTGAAATAAGCATAAAAGGAAATGTGGATAATATTACCATTCCGCCATTACTTTTTCTACCATTCGTCGAGAATTCTTTTAAACACGGTGTTCAAGATGATAAACATTTAAAGCTTCTTGTTTCTTTTGAAAAGATGGGGGACGAACTTGTTTTCCAAACGATAAACAATTTTGATGTAGAAAACCACTCTACTTCATCACCGGGAGGAATAGGCTTGAAAAATATGCGAAGACGATTGAAAATGCTTTATGAGGATAGATTTGATTTGAAAGCTGATGTAAATAATGATATGTTTGTAGTCACTCTAAAAATTCCCATCAAATGATCATAAGAAGCTTAATCATAGACGACGAGCCGATAGCGATAGAGATCATCAAATCGTATATAGGGGAATTTAAAAACATTGAGATTGTAGGTGTTTATAATAACCCCATAGAGGCACTGCACGTAATAGATCAGGAAAATATTGATGTTGTTTTTCTGGACATTAGTATGCCTAAAATGAACGGTCTGGAATTTTTAAGGAATCTGAACGAACATCCGCATATCATAATCACCACAGCTTATAGAGAATATGCTATTGAGAGTTATGAGTTGGAAGTTTTGGACTATTTGGTAAAACCCATCCCATTCAACCGTTTTCTAAAGTCTGTCAATAAATTAACCGCTCGATTATTGATGGAAGCGCAAGGAGCAAAACCAACCACCGATTTTGATCAGGAGCCTCATATTTTTCTTAAAGTAGAAAAGAAACTCATAAAAATATTCCTGCACGACATACTGTATATCGAAAGCCTAAAAGATTACATAAAACTACACAGTAGGGAGGGAACCTATATTTCCCATAAATCCTTATCCAGTATCAGTGAAGAACTCCCATCAGAAAACTTTATCAGGGTACACAAATCATACACCATTGCGATCGACAAGGTAAAATCAATAGAGGGTAACCTGATTGAAATTGAAAATAAAAGGATTCCCATGGGAAGGAATTATTCAAAATATGCCAAAGAGCGTATTATAAAGAATAAAGGGAATCTGTTGAACGAAGAATAAATACATTATTAATTAAGTCACACAAAAATTATGACAACTACCTCACAAAGATCAAACACATTAATCCCTATGATTATTATTGCGGGATTGTTTTTCATTTTTGGTTTTGTAACCTGGATCAACGGAGCGCTTATACCGTTTATGAAAACCATCAATGAACTCACCGATGCACAATCCTATTTGGTGGCTTCGGCTTCCTATATTTCATTTGTGGTTATGGCTTTACCGGCCTCTTATGTGTTGCGGAAAGTAGGCTATAAAAAAGGATTATCTATAGGGTTGATCATTATGGCCATAGGAGCCTTGGTGTTTATCCCTGCTGCAGAAGCTAGGACTTATTGGATGTTCCTGACAGGAATCTTTATTCAAGGAGCCGGAATGACATTATTGCAAACAGCAGCCAATCCGTATGTCACGATCTTGGGGCCTATGGAAAGTGGGGCAAAACGAATTGCGATCATGGGGATTGCCAATAAAGTGGCCGGGATGTTGGGTTCTTTTATTTTTGGAGCCCTTTTATTAACGGGAATCGATGAGATCAAAGAAAAAGTGAGTCAGGTATCAACCGATGAAAAAGTAACTCTGTTGAACAAAATGGCCGATAGTGTAGTGTTGCCATATATTGTCATGGCGGTTGTGTTATTCCTCTTGGCCATTGTGATAACAAAAGCGCCGCTACCGGAAATAGAAGCCGAAGAGACAGAAGAAACGGATGCTAAAGATGGAGTAGTAGCCAAAAAGACCAGTATCTTCCAATTCCCACACCTTTGGTTGGGAGTATTTGCCTTGTTTGTTTATGTTGGGGTAGAGGTTATTGCTGGAGATACCATTATCTCTTATGGCTTGGCACTCGATATCCCTGCCGAAGATGCAAAAACATTTACTTCAATGACTCTGATGGCTATGGTGTTAACCTATGCCTTAGGGGTTTTCTTGATTCCGAAATACATTAGTCAGAATTTCGCATTGAAAGCCAGTGCGGTATTGGGAATCCTTTTTTCATTCGGGATAGTATTCACTACAGGATTTACCTCTGTATTGTTCGTTGCCGCCTTAGGAATTGCCAACGCACTTGTTTGGCCGGCAATTTGGCCGTTGGCTTTGGACGGACTCGGAAAATTCACGAAGACAGCCTCAGCATTGTTGGTTATGGCCATTTCCGGAGGTGCGATCATTCCACCATTATACGGAGCTTTGGTCGATTCAAATAAAGCAACCCTTGGTGTAGGAGATGCCGCTACTTCGGGGTATTGGATTTTGTTCCCGTGTTATGCCATTATTCTTTACTACGCCCTGCACGGACATAAAGTTGGATTAAAGAAAAAGTAGGGCCGAACGTTAAAAAACAATCCGGTGGATTGTTTTAGTGGTGGAGCCAGCTGGCACATGGGCAAAATAGTTCTGTTTTTATACAAATTGTCAGTCTGAGCCTGCCTACCGTCAGGCAGGCCTGTCGAAGACGATTAGATTCTCGTTATATTACCCTTCGACAAGCTCAGGGTAACAAAGATTTTCACTTGTCCAGACATGTCACCCTGAGCTTGTTGAAGGGTATCGTCTGGAAAACCTGTGAGGTCTTTTTAGGAAATAAAAAAGACTGTCTTTAACGGACAGTCTTTTCTTTATTTTATAGAAGATGTTTTACTGAATCACCCCGCCACAGCTTACTCTTGCTCCGGCTGCACCGCTGGGTTGTGATGTGAAATCATCGGTTCCTTGGTGAACGATCACCGCTTTTCCAAGGATGTCTTTTTTGTCATCCCCACATCCTATACACCATTCATCGGTTTTAAAGGTGATGGTACCATTACCGTTTTCGTCTGCCGGGAAGTTTCCTATATCCCCTTTGTGATATCCGTCTGGGCTTCCCCATTTTCCGTGGTTGGCAAAAGTCGGATTCCAATGTCCTCCGGAAGAAGTTCCGTCTTCAGCAGAACAATCTGCTTTTTCATGCAAATGGATAGCGTGTTCCCCTGCATTTAACCCGTCAAAAATAGCGGTCATGGTTACAACGCCACCTTCTTCTTTGAAGACAACATTTCCACTAACATTAGACTCGCTTTTTGCGGTCATGGCCACCTTTACTTTTTTTGCTTCAACTTTCTTTTCTGTTGTTTTCTCTACTTCAACAGTGGTCTCTTCCTCTGTAGTTGTTTTATCTGCTTTTTTCTTACAGCTCATGCCCATAAGGAGGGTCAAGGCTAAAAGTGATATCCCTAATTTTTTCATGATTAATATAGTTTTAAGTTAAATCTAAGTTAGTAAGATATCCTGCAATCCCAAAAAATAAACGAGCAATTAACGTAGTTTGTACTTAGAACTTGTTTAAACTTTTTCAGGAATCACAAAGAAATCTTCGTCTATTTTTATGCTATCGATAACAGTTTCCGTTTTTATCTCTTTCCATTCCGAAGAAGGGAAAATCCATTTATCTTCAGTATTGATCACCGCCTGAACAGGCATGTCAAATCCGTCTACAATATCGGTGTATCTGAATTTCAACGTATTTCCATCAATTGAATATTGCAGTTTTGGGATGTTAACAGTCCTCAAATACTGATCGAAAAAAGCACTGAGGTCTTTCTCCGTACGTCGGCATAGGTAATCTTCGATCTGCTCTGTCGTAACAGTTTGATGGTAGAATTCCTCATTCATTCCCCTTAGGATAGAGCGCCATTTTTCATCGTCTTCAATCAATTGACGTAGTGTATGAAGCATATTTGCCCCTTTGTAATACATATCGCTGGAACCTTCGTGGTTCACATCATATTGTCCAATGATAGGTTTGTCGTTACGGATGCTCTTTCGTGTACCGATAACATATTCCGCAGAGGCTTCTTTTCCGTAGTAATAATCAACATAAAGATTTTCTGAATAGGCGGTAAAACTTTCGTGAATCCACATGTCGGCTATGTCTTTGTAGGTAATATTGTTGGCAAACCATTCGTGACCGGCTTCGTGAATAATGATAAAATCGAATTTTAACCCCCACCCGCTACCGGAAAGATCGTTGCCCAGATATCCATTTGCATATTGATTGCCATAGGTCACCGAACTTTGGTGTTCCATCCCCAAATAAGGAACCTCTACCAGTTTGAAACTATCCTCATAAAAAGGGTAGGGACCAAACCAATATTCGAAAGCTTCCATCATTTTCGGGGCTTGCTTAAACTGTTCTTTTGCTTTTTTAAGGTTATAACTCAATACGTAATAATCCATATTGAGTTCGCCTTTTTCGCCCTCGTATTTTTCGCCAAAATGAACATAATCCCCAATATTGACATTCACGCCGTAGTTGTTGATCGGGTTACTCACAAACCAATGGAAAGTTTTGGTGTCTTCGTGTTCATCTACTTTTATCAAACGTCCATTAGAGATATCCATCAGGTTTTTGGGAACGGTAACACTTATTTTCATACTATCCACCTCGTCATACATATGGTCTTTGTTGGGCCACCAAACGCTGGCACCCAGTCCCTGGCAGGAAGTAGCTACAAAATGATTCCCGTTTTTGTCCTTTTTCCATGAAAATCCGCCATCCCACGGCGCCCTTACGGCTTCTCTCGGGTGACCGGAATAGTGAACCACAACCTCGTTATATTCACCTTCCTTCTGTTCTTTTTTAAGTTGAACAAAATGTGCATTTACTTCTGAAGAAAATTCGAGTTCCTCTCCGTCTTGAGTCACCTTTTCAATTTGCATAGGCGGTTGCAGATCGACTTGCAAGACCTGTTTCGGAGTCAAAACCTTATACCGGATGGTGTTTTTCCCGGCAATAAATTTCTCATCGGGTTTCACCTCGATATCCAAATGATAATAGTTGAGATCCCACCATTCCCTTTCCGGGGTGATGCTCCCTCTTAACGTATCTTGTTTTGTGAATTGATGTTCTTGAGCTGTGGCAGAAGCAATTACGCCCAGCAGCAGTACAGATAAAAATATTTTTCTCATGATTTAGCAGTGTGATTGTAACAAAACTAAGCAATTTCCGGATTTTTTGGGAGGATCGAGCGTTAAGAAAATGTCCAGTGGACATTTTTAGCGAAGGAGCCAGATGGCGCGATGGCAAACAGAACCACCTAATTGCTAATGAAAAACGAGCTTTTTATCCCAAACCACCCTCTTTTTAGGTATTTTGATGAAGTTTTTACGTCTTTTAATGAAATTTTTACGTTACACAACGTAAAAATTTAGGTAAACAACCTAAACGGAACACCTTAACAACGTATTAGGGATACCATAATAAGCTGTTGTTTCATCTTTTTACCTATACAGGATATCTTTTTGGTTAAAAGCTTCTTGGATATAGCTAAAGAAAAAAGGTTATATTTGAGAGGAGTATAATTCTATAAGGATTTGAATAAGTTTAAAATGGGCAATGAATTAAACAAAGATCAAGCTTTAAAAGAGTTTATCAACCTTGTAATTAAAAATGCTCCAGAATATGACAATTTTTCTGTTTATGATCTTCATGAAAGTTTAAATTTGACTGAGACTGAACATAAGAAATTCAAAGATTTATCATTTCAAATAAGAAAATCTCTAGTCGATGATGGAATAGCTATTTTATATGGGTCAAGACAAATTAAGTTAACAGAATATGGTAGGCATTTAAGATTAAATTTGGAAATAGACAAAAGTATTTTAATAGAATTGAATAAACTTAAGCAAGGAGAAGCGATTCCCCAAACTAAACATACAGATACTGAACTTTATAAAACTTTTGATAGACTAATTAATTTAGGAGTTTTAAAAAAAGAAGAACATTTAGTAAAACTCAAAAACTTGAAACTTCTTTCCAAAGTGATTGAATTAAAATCAATAGATAAATTCATAAATTGGAATGAAGACTCTGCATTAGGTAAAACTACAATTACAAATAATTTTACTAATTCAAATGTTGGTCAGTTTAATCAATCAACGGAAAAAGTTGACTCTAAAAATAATATTAAGCAAGGAGTAAATACAAAGAAAAGATCAATACTTGAAATAATTACATGGATTATTGGGATTATTGCAGGATCAATTGCAATCTATGAGTTCTTCATCAAACAAAATTAAATACAGGTGCATAATAATTTATTCTATGAAAAGCATTAACTCCCCAGCTCCCGCGAGTTTTTTAACTCGTGGCGTTCTTAAGTAAGCCACAAAAACATCAAACTTAAATAAAACAACAATGAAAAATTTAACCCAATACTTCGGACTGATACTATTACTAAGCATTTTTGGGTGCTCACAAAACTCAGAAAGTGCCGGGATGGAAATGGCGGCAGATGAAGCAATTGCAGCACCAGCACCTCAACAAAAACCGAATGAATCCATAGAACGTAAATTGATCAAGGACGGACGTGTGGAGTTTGAAACGGATGATTTAAGCGCCACAAGGACAACTATTTTTGAAGCAGTCAATAAATATGAAGCCTATGTTTCTTCCGATCAAGAATATAACTCACCGGGGCGTGAAAGTAACACCGTTGTTATCCGAGTGCCGGCTGATAATTTTGACAGTTTGCTAAAGGATGCCACTCAAGGAATAGAGAGGTTTGACAGTAAGGAAATCAATGTCAAAGACGTAACCGAAGAGTTCCTTGACATTCAAGCCCGGCTAAAGACAAAAAAGGAACTTGAAAAACGCTATTTAGAGCTTTTGAAACAAGCTAAAGACGTGACCGAGATCTTAGAGGTTGAAAAACAAATAGGACAGTTAAGGTCTGATATAGAATCTATCGAGGGACGACTTCAATATTTACAGGACAGGGTATCATTCTCAACATTGACCATGACGTTTTATGAACGTATTCCCGATCAAACACAATTTGGGAAGAAGTTTAAAAACGGATTTAGAAATGGTTGGGAAAACTTGATCTGGTTCTTTGTTGGATTGATTAATATTTGGCCGTTTATACTTATTTTAATAGTACTCATAATCGGATTAAGGATTTATTTCAGAAAGAAAAAATAGCTCCCTAAGGTCACAGACATTGGAGCGAGTTCAACCAGTTGCAAACTGGCGATAGCAGAGGAGGTAGTGGTGTAGAGGTAAATCCCATCCCGAAGGCTCGGGACAAACACCAAATTCAAAACACATGAAAACATTTTTTAAAGACATATTTGAATACCACAATCACTTTAATCAAAAACTGGCCGATCTATTGATCGAGAATAAGGATAGGATCAGTGAACGGACAATTCCTCTTTTTTCACATAATGTGAATGCACATCAAATATGGAATTCAAGAATTATCGGAATGGAATCCTTGGGGATAAATGAAGTTCATACTTTGGAGAAGTGCAAGGAAATAGACCAAATGAACCATACTGATACCCTGAAAATACTTTCAGGGTTTGATCTGGATAAGAAAATGAAATACAAAAATTCAAAAGGGTATAAATTCGAGAATTCTATTCAACATGTCTTATTTCACATTGTTAATCATCACACCCATCACCGGGGGCAAATCATATCAGATTTAAGGCAAAACGGAATTGTACCCCTAAAAACCGATTATATTTTTTATAAAAGGTAAAACTTTACTGAAATAATGTTAGGAAATAAGGAGTACCAAATTCCAAGCATCATCAGTCTCCCAATTTTAACATAGTAGTAAAAAAACAAAATCAACTTACTATAACTACTTCTTCATGGGATTATTTTCTGTTTAATATCTGGCTTTGTCCAAAAATTAAACAAGTTAAAATATATGAGATTAAATGAATATTTGTTATATTCGACAAGTATGAATGTTAATTCATCTGATTTTTAATAACTAAAACCCTTTAATTATGAATAAGTTAAAAGAATTCAAATACTTAAGCCTGGCCATGTTACTGTTTGGCTTTGTAGCTGTTGGATCTTTAAGTTCTTGTAAGGAAACTAAAAAAGAAAAAACTGAGCAGGCAGAGGAAGAGCACCCTGAAGGGGAGGCTAAGGCTGGTGAAGAACACCCAGAAGGAGAGGAGCATCCTGCTAAAGAAGCTGATAGCACCGAACATCCTGAGGAATAATCTTATAGTGTAAGATTAAAATTGTAAATATTTTATAGTTATAGATTAACTGAGGTAAAGATTATTATTGTCCTTTTACCTCAGTTATTTTTTTGGGGTCAACCTTTCGATTAAATGAGAAGAATGTGTCTGCTATTGCCGGACTGCCTCCAATCTCAAAGACCGGATAAGCTAGAAAATTGATTGTCCCTGAACTTGGTCCGGGTTCAATTACAAGATCACGCCCACGGCTGAATTCGATTCGATTGGCCGGATGCCTTCCAAAGTAATAAGTGGCAAGTGCTGTGTATTTATTGGCTTCACTGATATCTACAGGCCACCATTTTCCTTCTGCATAGAATTCTGCCCAGCAATGATATCCATCAATCCCACCTTCATCACGTTCTGATGGAACTGCAGCTCCTATGGCAAATCGTGCTGGTATATTTGCTGATCTAGCCAGGGAAATAAACAGCGAATGAAACTCAGTGCAATTTCCCGTAAGGGCATCACAGGCATAAACGGCATCACCGGTACCATATTTCCCTGCTTTTTGATAAAGCATGTTATCAATAATGTAATCATATAAGGCTCTGGCCTGAACAAGGGTACCTTCATTGTGTTTATCTGCAATAATAGAATCTGACAATGCCTTAAAACGGTCACCGACTGGCATTAGCAAACTGGGATTCAGGTATTTTTCTGAATAGGTGCTTTCTTCATAAGGGTTTTTCTCTTGTCTTTCCACATTATAGACAAGTTCCACTTTCTCACCACTGTCTTCCGGGTTAAATTCAAGATATAATATGGTATTGCCATATTCTTTTTCTTCGATCATCTTGTGTTTTCCGGGGACATCCATTGATAATAGTTCTACAGTTTGAAAGTTGTCGCTTTCCGGGATGGGAATCCACATCTTGGCGTCATCCTTCATTTTCGGGAGTGTAACTTCATATCGAAATTCAAACTTGTCTTCTCCTTCTATAATTCCTAACAAGTCAGACGTGGCTTGTTCAACGGGTATCTGGTGCCAGGTTTTATCCTTATGTTGTTTCCAAGTGTAAAAAGGTTTACCGTTTAGTTTATGCAGGCTTGTTCGTGTAACGTTCATGTCTCCGGGGTCACCTTCTAAGAAAAAATCGACATCATAGACATCACCGCTAACATCGGCCAAGTCGACACAGGCAAAATGACTACCTGGACCTAAATTGGCAAGGTATTCTGTATGTACACGTACCAATTCGAGTTTAAGTTCATCGTCATCTTCAGTTTTCATATGGAAATACCCATTGCCTTTTTTTACCTGTTCGTCAATATGGGTCTTGATTCCGGTTTCTATATCGGCAGTCACCACTATCGGAATATTTTCATCTGTGGTTTTTGTGGCTTCTTCTTTTGTTTTAGAGGTTGATTCATCTTTCTTTTTAGTGGCTGAATTGCAGGACATTATTACAGCTGCTATAATTAAGCTTAAAACGATGCGTGGGTTTATCATTTAAAAATGGATTTTAAAAAATTTAAGTTTGAGCTGATGTATAACAAAAGTAATCAATTTCTGGACTTTATATTTTGTTCGCATAACTGGATTATTTCATCAATTCTTTTTTTTCGGGTTGCATCCCTTTTTGCTTGATTGAGCCAGTATAAATAGCCTTTTTTATAGGTTTTGCTGAAAGAAAAATAGTTTTTGAAAGCAGTTTTATTGGTGTCAAAAGCTGATTGAAGGTCTTCCGGAACGATAAGGTTTTCAACATTATCTAAAGCTGTCCACGAACCATTTTTCTTGGCAATATCTATTTTGGCATAGCCACTGTCATGGATGAGTCCTTTTTCGTGAAGCTCTTCTATATAATTTTTATTGAGTTTACTCCACATGCTTTTTGATTTTCGCGGAGTGAAATATTGTTTTCTTTTCTCGTGATTAATTTTTCTTACGGTAGAGTCGATCCATCCGTAGCATAAGGCTACTTTTACGGCCTCCTCCCATCGCATACTTTTTTTGTCGCTGTCTACAGTATAAAATATAAGGTAAACACTATCGCATTTTTCATGATTTTCATGAAGCCATTCCCGCCACTCTATATCAGAAGGAAAGTATAATTCAGGTGTTTTCACTTATTCAGCAACTTTAGCAAGCTTTCCCAAGCTTTATCATGAGCTGTTTTATTGGCTTCGTCAGCGTCACTTTCCGCACCTCGGCGCATAAATGCGTGTCCGGCGCCGTCATAAATAACATGTTCATACTTTTTATCATATTTCTCCATGGCTTTTTCTGTGTCTGGAATGGTGGAATTGACACGGTTGTCATTTCCGCCGTAAAAACCGTAAACCGGACATTTAATTTGTTCTAAAACTGATTTATCCTTTGGAGCAGTACCATAAAAAACCAGTGCTTTTTCTAAATCTGGGTTGTTCGTGGCATAGCGAAAACTTTGTGAACCACCCCAGCAAAAACCAACAACAAAGATTTTATTGTTACTTGCCGGATCATTTTTGATGTACTCATAGGTGGTGTTCAGATCTTCGGTCACCTGATCGGGGTCAAGGGCAT
This sequence comes from Galbibacter kalidii, assembly GCF_026241135.1. Taxonomy (GTDB): domain Bacteria; phylum Bacteroidota; class Bacteroidia; order Flavobacteriales; family Flavobacteriaceae; genus Galbibacter. The sequence continues at coordinate 162,779 of NZ_JAPFGA010000003.1, read as the reverse complement.
AAATCGCTTCCCGTGCTTTGTCTGAATTCTCAAAATCGGTTGTTTTTTCAATACCTTCAACCGTATTGGAGATCAAATCGGGAGCGATGGCCAGATACCCCTCGGCCGCCAATTGATCAGTAAAGGATCTTGCCCAATCGTTCAGCCCCCGGTTTTCGTGGATTACAATAACCGCCTGGGTAGGCGTATCGCTTTCAGGGTATACAACAAAGGCTTTAAAGGTTCCGTCGCCTCTTTTCAGATCTACCCATTCGTGGTGTCTTTCAGAAACTGCCAATTCATCACTGATGGTAGAAGCTGTTTCTGCAGCAACCTCATTGTTGGTTTCTTTGTTGGTCTTATTTTTACATGCGATTAAAACGCAAAATACAAGAAGAAGACTTAGAGTTCTCATAATATGGTTGTTTTCATTAAAGATACAGATTTTTAAAATATCCTTTAATTATGACCTAAATCTTCTATGGCTGGTGTGATATTTCCCCTCCTTAGGAGGGGTTAGGGGAGGACTCAATCCCTTATAATATCATTCGGAAAAACAACAACACTTTCATGACCGTTTTCACCAACGGCTGCTACTCCGAAAAAGAAATTATCGATGACCACGCCTTCCAGTGTGAATTCCGATACATCACCTACATAGCGGGAATGGTTCCAAGTAGGGGAGGTAGTATCCCGCCAATAGATTTTATAGCCTTTGGCTCCGGGGACTTTATCCCATTTGAGTTTGGCTGAGGCTTCTACAATACCACCGACAGCTACTTTTATAGGGGCAGGTGGCGCCCAGGCAATAGATGCAAGGTTAATAGCATTGACGGCTGTGAGTTTGGCGGCATAATCAAAGTTGACGTGTTTGAGCACGTCGCCGTATTCGATTCCGTTTTCTGTTCGCAGATCTTGATGTTGTTGGGTGTAATTTTCGTGGGCTTCCATGATTCGGATTCCTGCAAAACCGGCATCGTTGAATGGTCTGTGATGTCCGCCACGCCCAAAACGGTCGAGTCTGTAGATCAGCATCGGATTCATTTCCGGCATATAGGTTTTTACATTCTTATGGACATAGCGTGCCAATTGTCTTGAAATTCCGTCCACTTCACCGCCATATAATCTACGCCTTCTACGTTCTTGTTCTGTTTCGGTAGGAGGGGTAGGTTCAGAAAAAATCCTGAAATCGGTATTGCTGATAATGCCATCTACTCCTTTTATGTTTCCGATCATGTCGTTATTGAAAATCCCGATGATCTCCCAACCATTTTCTTTGGCGTGTTCGGCCAACCCTTTTCCACCGAACAAACCTTGTTCTTCTCCGGAAAGACCTACGTAGATAATGCTGTTTTCAAATTGGTATTTAGACAAAACCCTGGCAGCCTCCATAGTGCCTGCCATTCCACTGGCATTGTCATTGGCTCCGGGGGATTCTGAAGTGAAATTATTGGGATCTGAAACCCTGGAATCGATATCACCACTCATGATGATGTAGCGATTGGGGTATTTGCTACCTTTTTGAACGGCCACGACATTGACCACCCATACATTTTTTACAATCCTGCTGTTTGTCCCTTCTTCAACAAGGTTTTTTTGATAGAACACATTAAGACAACCTTTACAGTCTGATGAAGTATTTTCAAATTCTTCTTTGATCCATCGTCTTGCAGCGCCAATACCTCTTGTTTGCGATGTAGTATCGCTCAGGGTATGGCGAGTACCAAAGCTCACCAGTTTGGTAATGTCTTTCTCGATCCGATCGGCTGACACATCCTCAATAATGTCATAAATACGGGTATCGGTTTGTGCCGAAACCATAGCAGACGCTATAAAAATGAGGGTGAAAAAAAGATTTTTCATATAAGTAACATTGATTAAAGATTAAAGATATGAAAAACAGCTACGCATCCACAAATTTTTGAAGCAACGTCCTTACTTCATTGGTGTCTTTTACATAATACCGGGCTTTGGTCTTTTTAAATCCAACTTTTACCGTATAGGCGTCTTCGGGGACTTCCTCAAACATATATTCATCGGTCCAGTCGTCGCCTATAGTAAAGACAAAGTCGTAGTTTTTAGTAGAAAGCAATCGGGAAGCGGCTCTTCCTTTGTTTACACTACTGCTTTTGATTTCGATTACTTTATTGCCTTTCAATACGCTAAGGTCGTTGTTGGAAATCAAACTGGTGAGCACAGTATTCAGTTCAATAGTCCTTATCTGTGCCAATTCGGGGTCGGCTTTGCGATAGTGCCAAGCAAGGGAATATTTTTTTTCTTCTATAAATGTTCCGGGTGTGCGGTCTACAAAGGTTTCAAGAATGGGACGAATGTTCTCCATCCAATCGTTTTTTAATCTTTCTAATGCTTCCCAGTCTTTATCAGATTTTTTTAACCACACTCCATGATCGGTAATGAGGTTGTAATTCTTGTTTCCAAACCATTTTTCAAAAGTCTCTTTATCGCGTCCGCTGATGATGACCACATCGGTATTCTTTTTATTGTTCAGTTTATCGAGTAGTTCCAAAAGGGTTGTATCGGGACTGGCTTGTTTCGGATTGTCGTGGAAACCTTTGAGTGTTCCGTCATAATCCAAGAGGATCAAGCTGCTTTCCGCATTTTTATGGTCCCCGATTATTTTGTTGTATAATTGATCATTTAATTTAGTAGAAACAATCACCTCTCCAATATTTTTGGTAGCTTCCAGGGATTTCATGAATTCATGGGCCCATTTTTCCACACTGTAGCGTTCCAAACGTTCTTGAAGGATGGTATTTCTCGCTATTTGTTCTTCCAAAGGCATTTCCAAAGCCTGTTTGATCGCGTCTGCTATTTGATCAAAATTATTGGGGTTGATCATAATGGCTTCGTTCATTTCCTTAGAAGCTCCGGCCATTTCACTAAGAATCAACACTCCGCTTTTGTCGGTACGTGTAGCGACATATTCTTTGGCTACCAAATTCATCCCGTCCCTGACAGGGGTTATCAATGCGATATCTGCCGAAGTGTAGAGATCGATGAGGTTGTCGAAAGGCATGGAGCGGTAGAAATACCAAATGGGGGTCCAGCTAACTGTTGCGAGCTGTCCGTTAACACGACCTACGAGTTCGTCGGTTTCCTTTTTCAGTAATTGGTATTGCGGAACATTGGAGCGGGAAGGAACCGCAAGCATGATCAGCCGTACTTTTTCTTTAAACTGCGGATATTTATTCAGGAAATGTTCAAAGGCGCGAATGCGATTGGGGATTCCCTTGGTATAATCCAATCGATCTATAGAGAGAATGAGTTTTGTGTCTTCTGAAGCCTGAATATGGTCGTCCAGTCTTTTTTGGAGCTCCGATCGTTCTTTAGAACTCTGTTTTGTATGGTTGGATGCTGCATTGTGGAATTTCTTATAGTCGATTCCCATCGGGAAAGAATCTACTTTTACAATTCTATCGTGATAGGTGATTTCGTTAAATTTGACATCGAGTCTTAAAATACGTTTTATCGAACTCAAAAAATGCCGTTCGTAGTCGTAAGTGTGAAAACCGAGAAGGTCTGCACCCAACATACCTGTGAGCAGTTCTTCACGCCAGGGAAAGATCCTGAAAATCTCATAGGAAGGGAAGGGGATATGAAGGAAGAAACCAACAGAAGTACTGGGTTTTTTGTCTTTGATCATTTGTGGTAGCAGCAACAATTGATAATCGTGTACCCACACTTGATCGCCGTCTTCCAGATGATCGATAACAACGTCGGCAAATTTTTGGTTCACCTCTTTATAGGATTCCCAAAATTCCCGTTCAAACTCGGTATATTCTATAAAATAATGGAATAAGGGCCAAAGGGCCCTGTTACTCAAGCCGTAATAGAAGTTTTGGATGTCATTTTCCGTTAGGTTTACCGAAGCACAATTCTCTTTGGCAATGGCCTTGTCCACTTTTTTTGCCAGTGATGCGTCCAATTCTTCCTCAGTAAGTCCTGACCAACCTATCCAGATGCCATCACCTTCTTTGTGCACAGACTTCATACCGGTGGCAAGTCCGCCCACACTGGGGACAACCTCCAATTCGTTGTTATTCAATTTTACTTGTAATGGCAATCGGTTGGAAACAATTATTGTTCTGCTCATGTATTTTAAGTTTTCATAGAAATCCTCAGAAAAGATTCCGTTTTTTTGACAAGAATGCAATGATGAAATTTATTTATCCTCATTTCATAATGCGATCTTGGTTAACAAATAAGATTTTCGTTAATTTAAGGAATTATTAGGTTTTTTACATTAAAAAAAATAATTAATGGAGAATTTGGAATACGGAATCATAGGTAATTGTAGAAGTGCAGCTTTAATTTCAAAAACGGGGTCTCTTGATTGGTGCTGCCTTCCGGAATTTGATTCTTCTTCTGTATTTGCCAAGATCTTGGATGACGAAAAAGGAGGCCATTTCGGCTTTACGGTCGATCATACATATAAAATAACTCAAACATATTTTAGAAATACTAACATTCTGGTCACGGAATTTTCCAACGGAACGGATGCTTTTTTGATAAACGATTTTATGCCGCGTTATTATAATGAAACCGGAGGATATAATGCGCCTCCGGATATCATTCGTTACATAGAATACAAAAGTGGAAAACCAAAATTCAGGGTGGATTATAAGCCTAAATTGGAATACGCTTTAGGGACAACCAATATTTATGTAAAAGATGACTTCATTGTGAGTCTTACCGATAAGGAAAGGTTTGATACCTTGTTTCTTTATACCAGTTTTGATAAAGAAAAGGTAGTCAGTGGAGAGGAGATTGAAGTTACCGATGATGGATATTTTTTGGTAGGTTATAATGAAAAAATATTTGTACCCACTGTTAATAAAGCCTTTCTGGAGCTCAACAGGACAAAGGTTTATTGGCTGAATTGGGCAGACAGAACACCTACTTATAAAAAATACAACAAAGAAATTTCGCGTAGTGCCCTGACCTTAAAAATGCTAAGTTATGATAAATCCGGAGCGGTTTTGGCAGCGGCTACGACTTCCCTGCCGGAAACCATTGGGGAAGTGAGGAATTGGGATTACCGTTTCTGTTGGATTCGCGATGCGTCCATGGTTATAAAAGTGGTTTCTGAGCTGGGGCATAAAAACATGGCAAAGCGCTATTTGAAATTTATTATTGATCTGATCCCGGATAAGGATGAGAAATTGCAGATCATGTATGGGATCAACAAGGAAAAAATATTGACAGAAAAAACCTTGGATTACCTAAATGGTTATGAAGGCTCCAAACCTGTAAGAATAGGAAATGCTGCTTATGAACAACGTCAGAATGATATCTACGGAATATTGATGGATGTTATTTATGAGCAGTTTATAAAATTCAGTATTGAAATTGAAAATAGTGAAGATCTGTGGACGATCACCAAGGGCATCGTTTGGGTAGTGAACAAACACTGGAGGGAACCCGATAAAGGCATATGGGAATTCAGGACGGAGGAAAAGCATTTCACATTTTCAAAGATTTTGTGTTGGGTAGCGGTCGATAGGGCTTTGCGTGTAGCCAAAATGTTGAACAAAGACCGTAAGATCGACAAGTGGGAATGCTTGGAAAATGAGATCAGGAAAGATATTTATAAAAACTCCTGGAATGAAGAAGTGGGGGCTTTCACGCAATCCTATGGCTCTAATGACATGGATGCTTCAGTTTTGCTTATGGAAACTTACGGATTTATCGATGCCCGTGACCCGAAATATATAAGCACGGTAAAAGCTGTTGAAAAGGAATTGAGCAACGACGGTTTGTTGTATCGATATAAAAACAAAGATGATTTTGGCTTGCCGTCGTCATCTTTTACAATTTGTACTTTTTGGTATATCAATGCCCTTAATAAGATAGGAGAGCATAAAAAAGCAATTGAACTTTTTGAGAAATTGTTGTCGTATAGTAATCACTTAGGGCTGTTCAGTGAAGACATAGATTTTAAAACCAAACGCCTTTTGGGGAACTTCCCACAGGCATATTCACATTTGGCACTTGTTGAAACTGCGATCAATCTTTCCAATTATATTACCGAGGAAGAGCAAATTGTGGAAACGGTGAGACAAGACTAATGGAAGTCGTTTTTTAGGCAATAATCACTTCCACATTATTTTTTTCAAGCATTTCACGGTCAGACGGATCAATCTTGTCGTCTGTGACGAGTTTGTGGATTTTATCAAAGTTGCTGATAAAGGCAAAACCTGTCTTTTTGAATTTTGATGAATCAGAAACAACGATTACTTCTTCGGCAATATCGATCATGATCTGGTTGAGGTAAGCCTCTTCCATATAGTGTGTAAAGACCCCTGTATTGGGTTTAATACCATCAACACCTAAAAACAATTTATTACAATACAATTGTTTGAAATTCCTTTCAGCCATAGGGCCAACCATAGACATGGAAAACTCTTTGAGATATCCTCCGGGCATAAAAACTTCAAGGTTGTCAAAGTGAGCCAAATTGTTTATGATATCCAGAGCATTACTGATAACCGTAAGCCTTTTATACGAGCTTAGGTTGTTTGAAATTTCAAAAGTAGTTGTTCCTGAATCAAGGATGATACTATCATCTTCATTGATAAACGAAGCTGCTTTTTTTCCGATGGCACGTTTGATGTCGAGATTGATTTTTTTCTTTTCGGTAACGGTCAATGCTAAATTGTTTGTTTTGAAAGCACCTCCATGAGCTCTGATAAGCAAGTTGTTTTTTTCAAGCTTATCAAGGTCATTCCTGATAGTGACTTCACTCACCCCCAATAAATCACTTAATTCATTAACATTGACTTGGCCGTTTTCATCCAGTTTCTGTAGAATTAATGATCTGCGTTGAACAGTTTTTTTTATACCAGTCATTTTATAGGTTTATGTGAAAAAATATACTTTTTCAGTTGAGGGATCCTGAATTTTTGCTGTATAGTGTAAATGTAACAAATAAAATTAGAAATGTAAATATTTAAAAAAAAGCCACAATTTTCTTTAAACTAGCTAATAAAAACAACTAAATAACTACTATTTGTTGAAAATAACGTTGGTAGTACCTGCTCCTTTAAGTGTTAATTCAATTGGAGCATTGGTTTTCCACGATCCACGGGTAAAGTCAGGAACATCAACAGATTGTGCTCTGTTTGCTACCGAACGCTCACTCAGCGGTGCGATAGAACTCCACAGTGCGGCGTCATATACATCTTGATCTAAAGCTAGGCCATTCCTCAAGCAATCGATCAACCTCCAGTCCATAATAAAGTCCATGCCGCCGTGACCGCCAACTTTTTTGGCCAATTCGCCGACTTTTTTAACGATTTCGGGGGTGTATTTTGTTTCTATTTCTTTAAACTCTTCCTCGTTGATCCATTGGTGTCCTTTGGCAATTCTGGCGGGAGAAGGCCATTTTCTGGCCATTCCTTTAGAACCACTTACCAAATGTATTCTTGAATAAGGTCTTGGAGAACTCACATCGTGTTGGATCATGATGCTTCTCCCTTTTTTGGTCTTGACCATGGTGGTGTTCATATTTCCTCGGAAGGCCACATCTTTATACGGATTGTAAAAATCGTCCGTAGCGGCTGATTCAACAGCCCTATTGTGCATATTGAAGTCGTTGGAGGACAATGATGTAAGGTAATCCATTTGATCCCCGCGGTTGATGTCCATAATCTGACAGATAGGCCCCAGACCATGTGTAGGGTATAGATTTCCGTTTCGGGTAGCATTTTCTTTTAAGCGCCACATGCTTTCATAACCGGTTTCTTTATTGAAATTAAGATCAACAAGATTGTGGATATATGCACCTTCTCCGTGTACAATCTCTCCGAAAAACCCTTGTCGTGCCATGTTTAAAGTAAGCAGCTCAAAAAAGTCGTAACAACAATTTTCAAGCATCATACAATGCTTTTTGGTCTTTTCTGATGTCTCTACCAATTGCCAGCATTCATCGATGGTTTTGGCTGCAGGGACTTCAACAGCAACGTGTTTTCCGGCCTCCATGGCATAAACCGCCATAGAGGTATGTAATTCCCATGGGGTGGCGATATAGATAAGGTCGATATCATCCCTGTCGCACATTTTTTTCCATACTTCTTCATCACCTGAGTATGTTTCAGGATTATGCGAAGTGTTTTTCAATATTTTTTGTGCTTTTTCAACTTGTTTTGGTCTGAGGTCGCACAGTCCTTTTATTTCTACACCATCGATATAACTCATGCGTTTTACGGCTCCCGGGCCTCTCATGCCAAGACCTATAAAACCAATGCGAACTGTCTCCAGTTTTGGTGCCTGATAGCCCGACATGTTGAAATTTTGTATTGATGAAGTCACTTCGGTAGCTAAAACAGCTTCCTTACCATTGGTGTTTTTACAGGAAGCAATAAGGTTTGCACTTGCCAGTCCAAGTCCGGCTAGGGAGCCTAACTTTAAAAAATCTCTTCTTTTATTGTTGTTCATAACGGTATGTTTTAACTGCATTTTGATAAAATATTTTTTTAAGCACTTCCTCCGGAAGGGAAAGCCCTTGAAAGGATCCTTTGAATTCCGGAGCAGTAAGTGTTTTGTCAGTAGCAAAAAAATCCCAGTGGTTTTTCCAAAGCCTTTCAAACTTATTGGCAACCTCTTCTTCTGTCATGCTGCCATCGTCTATAACATCGGTTCCGTAGATAATCCGGTCTTGGTATTTGATAAAGAAATCTTTCACTTTTTGATGTGCGTCTTTTGCCTGTAATTGCACATGGCATATTCTTTCAGCCAGATCGGTCATAGTGTTAGGATAGGTGTCCAAGCGCTTAGCAACTTCATCGATACTCCATTCCATACTAAACAAATGGAGTCCGACATATTTCAGCTTCGAAAATTTTTCCAAGACATTATCCCTGGCTTGCATTTGTTCTTCATAAGACGGGTATTTCGGATTTTTATACATATGGTATTCAGGATGTTCTGAGAAGTAATCCCTATCAGAATCCACTGTCATTTCTTCAAGGGGAAGCCAGCAATTCTTCGGTTCTCCCTGATGACCTATCAGTAAAATGTTATTCTCCTGAAGATATTCATAGATGGGGTGGAAGCGAGGGTCATCCAGCATTACAAAGTTGCCGTTTTTATCGACCACACTTTGATCCATCCCTATATTTTTCCAGATTTTCACCCCTACAGCGCCGTTTTTTAATCCGTTTTTTATTTGCTGCATAGCATGCGGAAGCCATTTTTCTGTGTTCCAATACTGAGTGTCAAAACTGGTAATATATTTAGTGCTGTTTGGATATTTCGCTAACAAATCGTGAACAACCTGCTCCTGTTCTTCCAATGTGTCAAAAAAAGGAATATCGGTATTAATGGATAAAAAAGACACATTGTATTTCTGGGCTATTTTCATCTTAGCTTCTGATCGCGTGTTCAAATGTACATGTGCATCAATGAAGTGTTTTAGCATGAGATTCGTTTTTTATCATTAATAATTTTGTCTTTACCAGGTCTGTAACCTGGGAGGTAGCTTTTGGAAAAACTTTCCTTAGATCAATTTCTGTACTGTCAGTAAGTTCGTTTTTCAGAGTATTCATAAAGATGTTCTTGATCTCGGTAGCGAGATTTACTTTACAAATACCATTACTAATCGCCTCTTGAACTTGACTGTGAGGTACTCCGGAACTTCCGTGCAATACCAGAGTAGCATTGGCTACTTTTGCGATGGCTTTCAGTAGTTGAATGTCCAGATTAGGTTTTTCTTTATAAAACCCGTGAGCAGTTCCAATGGCGACAGCTAAAGCATCAACCCCAGTGGCATCTACAAAGCTTTTTGCTTCATCGGGTTGGGTAAAACCTTGTTTTCCGTGTGATTGTCCCAATTTTGCAACGTAGCCGAGTTCTGCCTCTACATGAGCGCCATAACTTTGGGCTCGTTTTACGACTTCTCGGGTTATTTTTATATTTTCTTCAAAGGGAAGCTCACTGCCATCGATCATCACAGAATCAAAACCGGCATCAAGACATTTTTGCACCAATTCTACCGAACCGCCGTGATCCAGGTGTATCCATCCTTCCACACCAAACTGTTCTAGTCCGGCTCTACCCATTTTTACAGCAGAATCAAGTCCCATATAGTCTATAGAACTTTGTGTGAGTTGTAAAATGACAGGTTCGTTCAACTCTGAAGCAGCCCTGAGCACTCCGTGCAAGGTTTCCAGATTATAAAAATTGGTCGCCAGAAGGCCTCGTTTCTGTTTTGTGAATAATTCTAATTTTTCCTTAAGCTTCATTTTTATAATGCTGAATTAAAAATTGATTTTACTTTTCCATTGATGTTATCCCTGTCTGTAAATGCAGCTGTTCCGCCTGCGGCAGTGGTGTTTAAAGCGCCCATAAGATTGCCGTGTTTAAGGCATTTTTCTATGCTTTTTCTTTCAATATATTTTTGAATGAAGCCCGAATTAAAAGAATCACCCGCACCGATAGCGTCCACATATTCCGGATTCTTAAAGGCTTTAACAGTTGTTTTTTCTCCGTTTTGGTAGGCCATACTGCCTTTACTTCCCATTTTTATAACGATGGTGTTGGCATACGGACTGATAAGTTTTACACCTTCTTCAATAGACGATGCTTTGGTTAAGGCAAGTAATTCGCTTTCGTTGGGCATAAAAACATCGACATGTGGAAGACATTCCTTGTAATTAAAATCCCATTTGTTTTCAGGATCCCATTGTAAATCCAATGAAGTGGTTACCCCTTGTGTTTTGGCTTTTTTAAAGATGTTGGTGATATCATTTCTAATACCCTTCTGAATAAAGAAATTAGATAAATGAAAATGTTTGAAATCACCTAATTCATTCCACGGAATATGGTTCTCGTTAAGTGCTTCCATAGCTCCGCAATAAGTAACATTGGCCCGGTCTTCCTCATAATTCATGACGATGGTGATACCGGTTTTATGATCAGGGCTTGTTTGTATGTATTTGGTGCTTACTTGTTTTTTTGATAATTCATCAAGAATAAGCTTTCCGAAATTGTCATCACCAACAAGTCCGCAGAACGAAGTTTTTACACCAATCGATGCGCTATTGGCAGCCATAATTGCTGAAGAACTTCCCATGACCAGGTTCATTTGATCGGCCAAAATTTCAGTGCCGATTTTAGGAAAGCCTTCGATCTCGTTTAAAATGAGGTCGACATTCAATTCTCCAACTACAAGTAAATCGTGATGTGGCATAATATTAAATTTTACTCATTAAGTGAGATTTAATCCCGATCTATCAGGAGCTCCGACGCCTGTCTATGCCGTCAGGCAGGCCTGCCTTTGTCGGCAGAAAGGCTTGCTCCGAGATAGTTGAATTTTCACCCTACAATTTACAGCACTTTTTTTATTGTCTCTTATAAATTACTACTCCTTGCACCACCCGATTGATTGCTCCTGAAACAGAAGGGTTGTCTGGATCTAATCCCATGTTCAACGATTTATACAACCCGAGCAGCTGTCCGACAATGGTTATTGGGACTGCTTGAAGCGGATTATTATGCGTTGTTTCTATGAGTATTTTGTTTGAATTCGGGAGATGAACTTCCGGTATGTTACCAACGGCAATAGATCTGATTTCTCGCAGGTCTTTAGCGATATCTTCAGCAAGGTCTTTTTCATATTTAAAAACATGAGGGTCATCTGAAAATAAATAAACGATCAGGGTATTGGCATTGACTACGGCTCTTGGTCCGTGTCTGAATCCCAAAAATGAATCGTGCTTGCATATAACCTGTCCGTCTGTGAGTTCTTGTAATTTTAAATGGCATTCCCTGGCAATACCCAGCATTTCTCCTGATCCGAGAAAAACAACCCTTTCAAAATTATTTTTTACAATCTCCTGAAAAATATCTTGGGAATTGATGATGGTTTTTCCCTGATCGATGATAGCATCAACATATTTTTCTTTCCCTTTAATATTTTCAATATCCGAAATAAGAATAGTTGTGAGCAGCATACAGGTAAAACTGCTGGTCATTGCTAAACTCTTATCGTTGGTTTCCTCTGGAAGGACTATGCTATAACATGGGCTTTTGGTTTGAGATGCATAATCGGCCAATTCACCGTCTTTATTACAAGTGATAATTAAATGGTGTATATCATCACAGTATTGGTCTGCCAATCTAACGGCTTCCATGCTTTCAGGACTGCTCCCTGATCGAGCGAAAGATATAAAAAGGGTAGGGGTATTCTTTAAAAAATAGGACTCCGGATGTGTCACCAAATCCGTAGTAGATATAGGTTGGGTGATCCTATTGGTTTGCTTTTGAATGATGCCCTGGGCAGATTCACCAATAAATGCAGATGATCCTGCACCGGCTAATATGATCCTGAGATCCTCTTTTTTTATGATGGGCGCAAGATAATGACTTATTTCCTTTCGTTGATTTACTAACAATGAATAGGTCTCTTTCCATAATCTTGGCTGTGCCTTAATTTCCCGCTCTGTATGTAAACTATTTTTTTTGCTGGTCTCTATGCTCATACTTCTGTTCAAGTGTATAATTAAAAGGTAACCGTTTTTAATAAAGAAAACAACTAACCTTCGAACAAAGGTAAAACAAATAAATCGAAAATAAAAAATGTTTCATTATGTTTTGTTATTTGTAATTAAGAATGATTTTCTAATGAATTAAAATAAAAACAATTATTTGTAGTAATAATGAAGATAATTAATAATAATACGAAAGAAAAAATATTTCTTTTATTTGGATTTGTAAAATATATTTATAATTTAGCAAATAATATGAAGACAAATTATTTACGAATACTTTTTATTTTGCGATAACATGGATTAATATGTTAAACTAATTATTGCACAACTAGATTAAATCTATTTTTATGAGGAAAACCTTATTTATGTTAGTTGCTTTTTTGAATTTTTCACTTTTGTTTGCGCAAGAGCAAAATGTGAAAGGTACGGTGACTGACTCTGAAACTGGGGCGCCAATACCCGGAGTAAATGTATTGGCGAAGAATACAACTAAAGGTGTTGTGACAGATTTTGACGGAAACTATGTTATTGATGTTGCTTCAGACGCTGTGTTGGTTTTTAGCTATATAGGCTATACACAGGAAGAAGTTTCAGTAGCCGGAAAATCTGAGATTAATATGGTGTTGACACTATCTGCGTCAGAATTGGATGAAGTTGTGGTGGTGGCATATGGTACTCAAAAAAGAGAAGCTGTTACTTCTTCTGTGGTAAGTGTAAAAGCAGAAGAGTTAACAGATGTTACTACCCCGGATGTGTCTACCATGTTACAGGGTAAAGCTTCTGGTGTACAGGTGTCTGCTTCGAGCGGAGCTCCGGGAGCCGTTCCCGATATACTTATCAGGGGAGCTTCGACTTTAGGAGGGAATGTAGTGCCTTTATGGGTGGTAGATGGTGTTATTCAACACTCAACACCAATTATTAACCCAAATGATGTAGCGTCTATTTCAGTGTTAAAAGATGCTTCTGCAACTTCACTTTATGGTTCAAGAGGTGCCAATGGAGTAGTTATTGTTACTACCAAAAAAGCAAAGCTGGGTAAAAGTGAGATTACTTTTAGTACCAAGCTGGCACTAAATGAGTTTAATAATGGAAACTTTGAGGTGATGGATTCACAGCAACTTTATGATTATCATACCCAGTTCGAGAACTCACAGCCTTGGTTTTCGGAAGATCTTTTGCAAAGGGATTATAACTGGGTAGAGGGTGGTACCCAAACAGGGATTGTTAAAGATCACAACCTGACATTTACTGCCGGAACCGAGAAGTTAAACCTTTATGTTAATGGCGGTGCATATGAAGAAACGGGAACTATCCGTGGTAATGAACTAGATCGATATACTTTCCGTACCAATGTAGATTATCAGATGAACGATAAGTTAAAAATAATGCCTAAGATATCGTTTAGCTTTGATAGAAAAGATAAAATAGCAGAACACCCAAGATATGAGCTGTACCTTAATGTACCATGGGATTTGCCATTTGATGAAGAAGGAAATCCGGTAAATGCGGAAGAATCACAAGATTGGATAGGACGTGATCAGAGAAATTATTTTTATGATTTACAATGGAACTATACATCCAACAAAACTTTTAACATGAGTGCTAATTTTGATTTTGAATATCAAATAGTGCCCAATCTACGTTACCGCTCTACTAATAACTTTACCCTGTATGACTTCAGGCAGAAATCGTATACAGATCCAAGATCTACATCAGGTCGGGCAACCAATGGTAGTATAAACGAGTTTTCAGCGAGAAGGCTAACCCGTCTAACAACACAAATGCTTACTTATGCCAATGATTTTGATGATCATTCGGTGTCTGTTTCGGCAGGTTATGAATATAATGATTATGAATATGAGGATTTTGGAGCTACAGGAGAAGGTCTTGTTGCGGGAACTGAAATTCTAAATGTTACAAGTGAAGTTGGGGAAATTAGCGGATTTAAAAATGATTATGCATTGCAATCTTTTTTCTTGTTAGGTGATTACGCTTTTAGTAATCGTTACTTTGTTAGGGCTTCTGTAAGAAGGGATGGTGCTTCAAACTTTGGTTTGGACAATCAGTATGGTACTTTCTTTTCTGTTGGTGCCGGTTGGAATATCCACAATGAAAACTTTTTCTCCAGCGAAGCCTTTAATGAATTAAAACTTAGGGTAAGTTATGGTTCGGTAGGGAACAGGCCTTCGTCACTTTATCCGTATCAAAACACTTATGGTCTAACACAATACAATGGTATTCCTGCTGTTATCCTGGATCAATATGGTAATCCTGATTTAGGCTGGGAAAAATCGTATGAAACCAATATCGCTATAGATACAAGGTTGTTTAACAGGGTAAATGCAACGTTTGAATATTATAACAAAAATACTTCTGACTTGCTTTATCGGGTGGATTTACCAGATCTTACCGGATATACAGGATTCTGGGAGAATGTTGGAGGGTTGAAAAACTCTGGTTTTGAAGCAGCGGTATCTACAGATATTATTCAAAATGATGATTTCAACTGGAATATCGGTTTTAACATTGGGTTCAATAAAAATGAGATTACTGAGCTGTTTGATGAGCAGACGGAAATCCCAAGGGGAAGTAAGATATTTAAAGTTGGAGAAGACTCTAATTCTTGGTATATGAGAAAATGGCTAGGAGTAAATCCGGAGAATGGCGACCCGCTTTGGGAAGTTGTGGATCCTGAAACTGGAGAACGTTCAGAAACCAGTGATTATAATGAAGCTACATTACAATTAACGGGTACTTCTACCCCTGATTATGTAGGTGGTTTTAATACCAGTATCGCCTATAAAAACCTATCGTTAAGATCTAATTTTACGTTTTCAAAAGGAGCTGAAGTTTATAATGCTTCAAGGGAACTATTTGATTCTGATGGGTTTTATCCAACATTTAATCAGCAGGTGTTAATGGACGACTGGTCCAGATGGGAACAACCGGGTGATAATGCAACACATCCCAGGGCAGTTGAAGGTGGAAATTTAAACTCTAACAAACCTTCTTCAAGGTATTTAGAAGATGCAAGTTATTTGAGAATGTCTAATGTTACTTTGTCATATGCATTACCGGAAAATGTGTTGAGCAAGTTGGGTATAGCCAGGGCAAGTTTTTATCTAGCCGGAGATAACCTTTGGACCATAACAGATTTTTCTGGCGTAGATCCTGCAGTTAGCGGTCTTTCTGGAAATGCTAGTTTAAGTTACCCTATCCCCAAAAGATATGTGTTGGGTCTTAATGTATCTTTTTAATAATAACATATTTTAAAATATTGAAAATGAAAAAGCTTATATATACACTTCCAATAATTGCGGTGTTTTTCTTTTCGTGCGAGTTGGAAAAAAATCCGTACGATCAGGTTGCAGTAGAAGAATTGTTTGAAGATCCGGGCTCCGTTGAGGCCGCAACCTTAGGGAATTATTCCTTGCTGAAAGGAGATAAAGGTTTTGATGGATGGGCTGACGATCTACATAGGATCACAGAATATCCGGGCGATAATGTAGCGCTAAGTGGAGGAACTACAGACCATCTATTCTTTTTATACAATTATCAGGCAATTGCAACAAACTCAAGAGTAAACCGTTTTTGGCGAAACTCGTATAAAATTGTAGTGGGTTGTAATGTGGTAATAGAAAAAATAATTGAAAGAGAATCTGAAGAAACAGACCAGTTATTAGGAGAGAACTATTACCTAAGGGCATTGGTGTATTTCCAAATGGGAAACATTTTTGGACGACCATATAATCAGGGAGCTTCTAATTTGTCAATTCCATTAAAGCTAACGTCTGACACGGAAGACAGGCCTGATAGAAATACCGTTCAGGAAGTCTATGATCAGGTGATAGCAGATTTGGAGAAAGCAGCGTCGTTAATGACTATCAATAAAGGAGCTCC
This sequence comes from Galbibacter kalidii, assembly GCF_026241135.1. Lineage (GTDB taxonomy): Bacteria > Bacteroidota > Bacteroidia > Flavobacteriales > Flavobacteriaceae > Galbibacter. The sequence continues at coordinate 146,391 of NZ_JAPFGA010000003.1, read as the reverse complement.
TTATGCTTCTAAAGGAGCGGCAGAGGCATTATTGTCCAGAGTATATCTATATATGGAAGACAATACTAAAGCCATTGAATATGCAGATAAGGTAATTCAATCTGGTGAATATACTTTATTGCCAACAAATAGGTTTGCTGTAATGAATACCCTGACACCTGAAGAAAATGAAGAGGCTATTTTTAACGTTAAACTTTCAAGTAGCGCCGATTTATTGGGTGGATCAGACCATTGGTTTACTCCCGGTTCTATGTATGCTTCTGTTGATGGAACGGGCTGGGGTGAGATGTATGCCTCGAGATCGTACCTCGATCTTATTGATAAAAACCCTGAAGACACCAGGAAATCGTTTATCGAAGCACAATATCTTACGGATGAAAATGGTGAAAAAATACCGGCTATCTATTGGGTAAATAATGAGTATAAGTATGAGTTTGCCAGAACAACAGAAACTGCCGGGGTAACTACATTTGAATATGACGGGAGTACCTATACACTTCAATCTGAAGAACAAGATGGAAAAACGGTTTATTATTTTAACGGACCTGATGGCAGACAGGATGTAATTAAAGATTACGATATGCAAAAAAGAAATGGATATCCTAAGTTTTTTATCCTTAAAGCTTCATTACAAGAAGAAGACCGTCATCTTTGGTCACCTACTGTATCTCGTTTGGCAGAAATGCACTTGAATAAAGCAGAGGCTTATGCAAAACAAGGGATGGATCAGCAAGCCTTGGATCAGGTAAATATTATAAGGGAACGAGCCGGTGTGCCAACATATACATTGGAAACCATTCCTTCCGGAAGTACCGTTTTAGATGTTGTTCTTGAAGAACGTAGATTGGAATTAGCCTACGAAGGACATAGAAAGTTTGATGTGTACAGAAATGGAAGAACCATGGATAGAAGATATCCGGGTACGCACCTAAACGGAACGAATGCCTTCCTTGAAATACCTCCAACACATGCACGTGTTATAGAGTTTATCCCGGAGCAGCAGATTATTTTGCAGCCTTCATTAATTCAAAACGATTAAATAGAATATTGAGACCTCTTTTTTAGGGGTCTCTTTGTTTATAGGATCGTTAAAACAACCTTATAAAAAGATGAGAAAACTTGTTTTTTTAAAATGTTGGGGAATTTTCTTGATTTTTATGCTTTTAATAGCGTGTAATAAAACGGCAAAGGATTTACCCATCGATAAGCTTTTTACCAATGTTCCTGCTGAAGTTTCAGGGGTGACTTTTGAAAATAAGATCCTTGAATCAGAGCGGTTACATTATTACAAATACCTTTATATTTATATAGGAGGAGGCGTTGCTGCAGCCGATTTTAATAACGATGGCTTAGAAGACCTCTTTTTTACTTCAAACATCTATCACAATAAACTTTTTCTCAATAAAGGAGATTTTAAATTTGAAGACATCACCATAAAAGCCGGTATAGAAAAAAGAGTCGGTTTTGATGTGGGTGTTTCGGTGGCGGATGTAAACAATGATGGCTTTTTGGATATCTATATCAACCGGGCAGGTTGGTTTAATGATGATAAAAAGCTGGCAAATATGCTCTACATCAATAATGGAGACCTCACCTTTACAGAACAGGCAAAAGATTATGGCATAGCCGACACCAACAGGTCTATTGCATCTACTTTTTTTGATTATGATAAAGATGGAGATTTAGACCTTTATGTAGCAAATGCACCTGCCGGTTTTAACTTGTCTTCTATAATATTTGACCTAAAACAAGTTCAAGATAACAAGGAAACCCTGACCTTTAAAGGAAGTGACAAACTGTATGAAAATAATGGGGATGGCAAATTCACAGATGTATCTTCTAAAGCAGGAATATTACCCGAATTGGGGTTCGGACTCAACCCGCAGGTTGGTGATCTCAATAATGATGGTTGGCCGGATATATATGTCTCTAATGATTTTATTACCCCCGATTTTACTTATATCAATAATGGAGATGGAACCTTCACTGATAAAAGAAATGAGTTGTTCAAGCATATGTCTTATTACAGTATGGGGAGTGACATTGCAGATGTGAACAATGACGGACTTACAGATTTGATGGTGCTGGATATGAGCCCGGAAGATTATGTAAGGTCTAAAACCACTATGGCAATGATGCCACTCCAAAGATTTTATGAAATGGTTGACAAAGACCATCATTACCAGTACATGCACAATGTGATGCAAATAAATAATGGTAACGGAACTTATAGTGAAATCGCCAATATGTCCGGTGTAGCTAAAACAGATTGGAGTTGGGCTGCCTTGTTGGCAGATTTTGATTTAGACGGTTATAACGATATCTATGTTACCAATGGTATATATAGAGATGTGGTAGATAAAGATGTGAACATACAGATAAATAATCATATAAAAGAGGACAAGGAAAACTTAACAGAAAAAGACTTTTACGAGTTTACCCAAAAACTGCCTCAACAAAAATTAACTAATTACTTTTTTAAGAATAAAGGAGATTTAACTTATAAAAATACTTCTGAAGATTGGGTAGATTCAAATCCGACGTTCTCCAATGGTGCCGTATATGCAGACTTAGATAATGATGGGGATTTAGATGTAGTAGTGAACAATTTAGATGAAAATGCCACGATTCTAAAAAACAATGCTGTTGAGAAAGGAGGAAAGAAATACCTTCAGTTAAAGTTTAAGGGTCCTGAAAAAAATCCATTTGGAGTAGGTGCTAAAGTTATTGTACATCAAGACAACTATAAAAATCAGGTTCGTGAACTTATAAATAATAGAGGGTACCTGTCGGCAGTTTCGAATAAACTACATTTCGGTTTGCAGGATAAAGTAAAGAAAGTAGAGGTGTACTGGCCAGATGGAAACATTGAGGTTTTAGAAAATATTGCTGCAAACCAATTGTTGGAAATCGACTATAAAAATAGTACCGGCGCTTTAGAGGAGAAGGTAAAAGAAGCAAAAGAACAGATATTTGCAGAAACCCCGATCAATATAACTCATAAAGATACCTTTTTTAATGATTTTGAAAAGCAATTATTACTTCCGCATAAATTATCGCAAACAGGTCCTGCATTGACCAAAGGAGATGTAAACGGAGATGGTTTGAAAGATTTATTTATAGGAGGAGGTCATAACCAGGCCGGACAATTATTGCTGTCTACTGATAATGGATTTGACCAAGTAGCTGTTAGTGATTTTGAAAAAGATAAAGCCTATGAAGATGTAGGGGCAACCTTTTTTGATGCCGATAACGATGGTGATTTAGACCTGTATGTGGTTAGTGGTAGTTATGAATTTGATGAAAGTTCACCATTGCTTCAAGACCGACTTTATATCAATGATGGTAAAGGAAATTTTAAACGTTCAACAAACCAACTTCCCTCTTTTAACAGTGCAGGATCAATAGTTGTAGCTTCAGATTATGATAATGATGGTGATGCCGATTTGTTTGTAGGAGGGCGGGTTATCCCCGGTAAATACCCATATGCTCCAACAAGCTATTTGCTGATAAATGAAAACGGAAAATTTGTTGTTCAGACCACAAATTTAGCACCGGAACTCGAACAAATAGGAATGGTTACAGATGCTGTTTGGGAAGATATAAATGACGATGGAGAGACAGACCTGATTGTTACAGGAGAATGGATGGGTATCGAAGTTTTTATTAATAATCAGGGAGTCTTGTCTAAAAGTGATGATTATAAAGGTTTATCTACTGTCAAAGGGTGGTGGAATAAGTTGCTGATAGAAGATGTAGATGGGGATGGCGATAAAGATATTGTAGCGGGAAATTTAGGGCTTAACTATAAGTTCCATGCATCAGAAGAGAAACCTTTTCATATTTACACCAACGATTTTGACAATAATGGAGTTGAAGATATTGTATTGGCAAAATATTATAAAGCTAAACAGGTTCCGGTAAGGGGAAAATCATGTACTTCAGAACAAATGCCATTTTTAAAAGAAAAGGTCAAGACTTATAACCAATTTGCCAATTCTGACTTAAAAGGAATTTTCGGGGAGAATATTGAGTCTTCCTTACATTATCAGGTTAATGAATTTAGGTCCGGCATCTTTCATAACGATGGAGATGGAGGTTTTGATTTTCGTCCGTTTGCTATACAAGCTCAAACTTCACCAATAAACAGCATTCTATATAATGATTTTGATGGAGACGGAATAAAAGATTTACTGATGGCCGGGAACAATTATCATGCAGAGGTAGAAACCACAAGGGCTGATGCCGGCACAGGCGTTTTTCTTAAAGGTGTTTCTTCCGGGAAATTCAAATATATAGACAATACGATTACCGGGTTTTATGCAGATAAGGATGTTCGGGGAATGCTTGTGTTGCAATCTGGTAAAAACAAACAGATACTTATAGTAAACAATAACGATAAAAGCCAATTGTTTACTGTCAATTGAATTATTAACCAAACTAAAATTAAAAACAGATGAAAACGTATGTAAGTAAAATTTTCAGCACATTTTGGCTCTTTTTTTTAATTGTCTCCTTTTCATGTAGTGATGATATCATGGAAGCCAACACCGAAGATTTGGAGGTAGAACACATTAAAAAGAAGTTTTCCCATAAAATACCGCCCGGAGGGAATAGTTGGGTGGTAAATGACCTTTCACAGAATGCTATTGTAATTTCAGATGCGGGAATCCATAACTGGACTGATCTTAATAGCGTTATAAGAACCTATTTCAAAACCGAAACCACAGGCGATTTAAAGGTTGCCCTGAATATGAAAGTGCCTTCAGGTGTTTCAAAAATTAAGGTTACTGTAGGAGATAAAAGTAAAGTGATAGATGTTAGTAGTAATGAAAATTATGAAAATATAAAAGCAGGGACTTTCAGTATTGAAGAAGCAGGATATAATTATATTGAAATTCAAGGGATAGAAAAATCAGCGACCTATATAGGTGATATTAATGAAATTCTTATCGACGGACCGGCTCTTGACAATGGAGTTACCTTTGTACAAGATGATTTCTATTGGGGAAGAAGAGGGCCTTCAGTGCATCTTACCTATACACCACCTCAAAATAAAGATATCCTGTGGTTCTATAATGAAATAACGGTACCGGAAGGAGAAGATAAAATAGGCTCTTATTTTATGGCCAATGGCTTTGGAGAAGGATATTTCGGTATGCAGGTGAATTCAGAAAGCGAACGCAGGATCTTGTTTTCTGTCTGGAGTCCTTATGATACACAAAACCCGGATGAGATTCCTGATGATTACAAAATTATCCTTTTAGGCAAGGGAAATGGGGTGACTACAGGTGAGTTTGGCAATGAAGGTTCAGGTGGACAAAGCTATAAAGTCTTTGACTGGAAAGCAGGTAATACTTATAAGTTCTTATTGAAAGGAGAACCTTCCGTTAATAACTCCACCGATTACACAGCTTATTTCTATGACCCGGAACAAGGGGGATGGAACCTGATAGCCAGTTTTAGAAGACCTTACACAAATACATATTTAACAAGGCCACACTCGTTTTTAGAGAACTTTAGAACTGAAGCAGGAGTACTTTCAAGGAAAGGATATTATGGAAACCAATGGGTGTACAGTACGGAAGATGTATGGCATGAAATGATCGAAGCTAAATTTACAGCAGATGCTACCGCCAGAAAAGGAGCTCGTCTGGATTATGCAGGTGGTGCAGAAGACAATATCTTTTTTATGAAAAACTGTGGTTTCTTTAACGACAACACAACTATAGACAGTTATCATCAGAGAACTGCAAATGGAGTAGCTCCAAACATTGATTTCTCTCAACTGGAAGTGCCTTCACTTCCTGAAGAACCTAACTTGTTAGACAGGACAGGATGGACCATAGCAGACTATAGTACTCAAGAAGATAATGGAGGAGAAGGTGATACCGGTAGGGCAGCTGATATCCTTGATGGAGATCTTAATACTTATTGGCATTCTTGTTGGTCTGGTTGTACGGCAACCCCACCTCACCATATTACTGTAGATATGGGAGCTTCAAAAGCAGTTGATGGTTTTAGGTTCTATCAAAGGCAAACACTTTCAAGAGCTGTTAAAGATATCGAAATACAAATAAGCAATGATAATTCAACCTGGGTGAGTTTAGGAGATTTTGTGTTACAAAATACTGCCTCGGCACAGGATATCGATTTGCAGACAGCAGAAACGTTTAGGCATTTTAAATTTATTGTCAAAACAGCACATGATGGTGCTGGTCATGCTGCCTTGGCAGAAATAAAACCTTATACAAGGTAAATTTTTGAGAAAAGATTATATGGAATTTAAAGCCAAAGTATACTATTGCTTTGGCTTTTTTAATTATGATAACAATCACAAAAGCTTGTTAATCCTAGCATATTGAATCAACATAATGGTTTTTGCGTCTTTAATATCACCATTTTTCACCATGGCTTCAACTTGAGTAAAAGGCACTTCAAAAACTTCTATGTTCTCGTTTTCCTCTTCCAGTCCGCCGCCTTCGTGTACTTTCATCGTATCGCTGTATTCTGCGACAAAGAGATGTAGCGTTTCTGAAACTGCGCCCGGAGAGGTGTAGGTTTGCAATACTTTTGTAGCGTCTTTGATTTCAAATCCGGTTTCTTCTTCGGTCTCACGGATAATGGAGGCTTTCGGACTTTCATCTTCAATAATTCCGGCGGGGACTTCGATCATCATTCCGTTTTCATTTCCGTTGAGATAGGTGGGCATTCTAAACTGACGGGTTAAAACAACGGTACCTTTGTTTTTGTTGTAGAGTAAAATGGCGGCTCCGTTGCCTCTGTCGTATACCTCCCGGCTTTGTTCTTCCCAGCTTCCATCATCGAGTTGATAACTGAAATCTACTTTTTTTAAGGTGTACCAATTATTTGAAAGGGTAGTTTCCTTATTGATCTTTACGCCTTTGTTCATTATTTAATGAAGATCTTGATTATTCTCCGTTAACTTCGATCCAATATCCGTTAGGGTCTTGCAAATACACCTGTCGGATGCCGTCTGGTCTGCTGTTGGTTACTTTTGGTTCACCTGGCCAGCTTTCAAAATAAATATTATTCTTTTTAAGATGTGCGATAAATGCATCCAGATCATTGGCACGTAGGGCAAAATGGACACCTTTTACATCAGGGACCTTATGCAATTTATTTTCAATGACATGAATAGAAGTATCGCCTCCCATAGAAAACCAACGAATATGCGATTTTTCGGTTTTGTTTTCGATTTCTTCCAAACCAAGGATGTTAAGGTAGAAATTGGAACTTTCGGTAAGGTCCTTCACCTGAATGGCATTGTGATCAAAAGATAATTTAAAATCTTGGGCTTCTGATTTTGTGGTCATTAGTAATAAAGTTGTTATGGAGATAAATGATAATAAAGTGAGTCTTCTTCGCATTTTATGGTTTTTCTTGTAATTGTTGTTTGTATAGTTGTCTTCCGAGCTCAGCTAAAAAAGGAATACCAATATTGTCAAATTCATAGTTGTTGTCGTTAAAAATGCGATTTTCATTCACGTGGATAGTGGCTGAAACAATAAATTCGACATCATTTTCCTGATCGTGAATATAAGCGCAATCGGTCAAATAACCATAAGCATATCCCACTTTGTTATGTATCTTGATGTCTCTTGGAATATTTTCTTTGGAATCGCCATAGATAAAGAATTTTCCATAGCTGTCGTAATATTCAACCGGATCATAGCCGTGATCCTTGGGATAGGAGGCCATGGAATTCAAAATAAATGTCCGGTCGGTGGGCTTGAGTTCAAACCGTTCATTTTCTTTAAAAGTTTGAGGGAAAATAACCCGTTTCACAATGTTGTGAAGTGTGGTCAACGGAAGATAATTCTTCAGTGAGAAATCCATAGGTTCCATAACAAGCGAATCGTTGTCCATATACCCTTTTCCTTTTATCAGTCTATTGATCTTTAATGGTGTAGGCTCTTGGTTGATCGTCCCCGGGACCTCGGTCAGTAGTGAATCTTTTTCATAAAAGATAAGGGGTTTGGTGGTGACATTATAAGCATCGGGAGTAGACAAGCGATGACTTATTCTGATGGGCTTAAGCCCCTTGCTTTTTAATGTTTTATTGATATAATCCGCTCCCAGATATTCAAACAGCCGATTGAAAGCCTCATTATCACTTACGGCAAATATTTTGTCAATCTCGTTTTCTACTGTGGTCTCTATGGAATCCCCTTCGACATAAAATTGTGTTTTTCTATTGAAACGCTTGTCTTTACCGAGTTTTTCCAGTGCCAACAAAGCGATGGGGAGTTTTACTGTGCTTGCCGGATAGAAATAATTGGAATCATTGACCTGATATTGATAGTCGGTAAAGGAAATACTGTCACCATTGCGGTTGATTTTAGTGAAGATGATCTGAAGTTCGTGATTCTCTACACTATCGACCACTTTTTTTATAATCGGTTTATTTGACTTTAAGGCTTTCTCTATCGGATTTTGAGTTGTATTATGCTCAGTACAACCCGTGATAAAAAGACAAAAAAACAGACCTAAGTATTTTAAAAAGCGCATAGTAGTATGGGTTTATGACCTGTTCGTATGATTCCTACTTACTTTTTTCAGCATCATAATCGGTCCAGCTGGTGGTTTTATATATGTCATCTCCGAAATATTTGGCGATTTTCAGAAATCCTTCCGGTTTCATATATCCCGGTACTGGGGATATCAATTGTTGTTGTTCGTTGATGAAAACAACGGTTGGAAAGCTCATTCTCCCTTGCAGTAAGGCCGCAGCCAATTCGTGATATCCTTTTTTCCCTTGAGAAATGTATTTATAGGTACGGTCTTTGTAAACAATGTCTTCTTTTCCTTCAGCATTCATTTTTACCATATAGAAAGTCTTGTTCATATAGGTTGCTACTTCGGGATCGTTGAAAGTGTTTTTGTCCATTTTTTTACACCATCCGCACCAATCTGTATAAATATCTACAAATATTTTCTTCGGATTTTCCTCAGCGTCTGTTTTTTCAATAGCTTCGCTCCACGACATCCATTTTATTTCCTGGGCTTCTGTCGATAAAACAAACAAAAATGTTAGGGCTATGATCAATACAGGTGTTTTCGTTTTCATGCTTTTTTCTGCTAAATAACTCATGATTTCGGGCTTTTGAGTACAAAATTGATATGTAAAGATAACAAAACGGATTAAAATGGAAGGGTTGGTAAGGTTGCAAATAAAAGAGGATGTCTAAAAAGCCCTGAACGAACTTGATTTGTCAGTCTGAGTCTGTCTGCCGACAGACAGGCTTGTCGAAGACATGTTAATCTTCAGTAAATTATGCTTATGCTTCGACAGCCCTTCGACAGGCTCAGGGTGACATTACTTAGCATGACATCTGAATTTACAGCTTTTTAGACAATCTCTCTCTTAGAATTTTATTTTGCCTCTTTTACAAGTTCTGGTTCTGTTTTGTGTTGAAACATCGGGATATCCGGTTCAACTAAATTATTGATGAGGTCGTTGAAGGTTTCCCGCTTTCTTATCAAATGCGCTTTTCCTTCGTGCCACAATACTTCTGCCGGCCTGAACCTTGAATTGTAATTGCTGGCCATAGAGAAGCAATAAGCCCCTGCGTTTTTGAAACAAAGAATGTCACCTTCAGAAATCTCATTGATGCGCCTGTTGCTTCCAAAAGTATCAGTTTCACAAATATAACCTACAACAGAGTAGAATCGCTCTTTCCCCGTAGGGTTGGAGAGGTTGTATATTCTATGATACGAATTGTAAAGCATAGGTCTGATCAGGTGATTAAAACCCGAATCAATACTTGCAAAAACAGTCGATGTGGTTTGCTTAACCACATTTACATTGGCTAAGAAATAACCGGCATCACTCACTAAGAATTTCCCGGGTTCAAAGGCAAGGGTGAGATCACGACCTATTTCCTTGCAGAAACTATTGAAACGTTTGGTTAATTTTTTACCCAATTCCTCCACATTGGTTTCAATATCCCCTTCTTTGTATGGCACCTTAAAACCACTACCAAAGTCCATAAACTCCAATTTTTCAAAATTTTTGGCTGTTTCAAAGAGAATTTCAGAAGCATAAAGGAATACTTCAACATCCAATATATCACTTCCTGTGTGCATATGGATACCGTTCACACGCATTCCTGTATTTTCTACAATTCTTAGAATATGCGGAATTTGATGAATGCTGATACCAAACTTAGAGTCGATATGTCCTACGGAAATGTTTGAATTTCCACCTGCCATAACATGCGGATTAATCCTGATACATACCGGGATGTTTGGATTTCTGGTACCGAACTGCTCTAAAATGGAAAGGTTGTCGATGTTGATTTGAACCCCTAAAGCCGCCACTTCTTCAATTTCCTCAAGCGAAACACCATTTGGAGTGAAAATAATATCTTCAGGCTTAAAACCAGCCATAAGACCCAATTGCACTTCCTGCACTGAAACGGTGTCGAGTCCGCTTCCAAGGGAGTTCATCAATTTTAATACAGCAACATTTGATAGCGCTTTAACGGCATAATTGAGCTTTAATTGTTTCACATTTTTAAACGCAGAGGTAAGTCTGTTGTATTGTGAAACAATTTTTTCGGAGTCGTAAACATATAACGGACTTCCAAACTCATTAGCTATTTTTAAAAGATCACTATTATTCATACTTCATGTAAATTAAAAGGCAAAGCTAAAAAAGCGCCGGTTCTATTAAAAATTATTCAGAGATTTAAAATAAAATAAAACATATTGTTACGTATAAAACAAACTCAATCTCATGTAAAAGATTGAGAAAACGTCTTATTTTTTGTAAATTTATAAAATAAGTGGTCACAAACTGAATACATTTAAACTTTTTCACTTCAATCAAAAAAGTTTAAAGTGTTCAATAAAAATGAAGTAATTTTATGAGTAATGCCATTCCATTATTTCCACTGCAGTTAGTGGTTTTTCCTGGAGAGCGCCTTCCTTTACATATTTTTGAAGAGCGTTATAAGCAGCTTGTGACCGATTGTGATGAAGAAAAAATCAATTTTGGAATTCCCACCTATATAGATGGGAAAATGGAATATGGTACGGAAATAAAGTTGGGGCAAATCGTCAAACGCTATGAAAATGGCTCGTTGGATATCGTGTGTATGGCCCTGCGGGTTTTTAAGATCGATAAGTTTTACAATCGCTTGCCCGATAAATTATATTCAGGTGGGGAAGTCAGTTTTATAAACAATGTTGACGATAGCACGGAAGCACAACGAAAAGAAGTGATCCAGCTGATATACAGATTGTATAAAAATATAGGTGTGGCCGTAAAATATATAGATGAAGAGAGCTTCAGCAGCTTTTTATATGCTCATAAAATAGGAATGAGCATAAAGGATGAATACAAATTGCTTCAGATAATGAGTGAGCGGGAACGTTTGGCTTACATAAAAAAACATATCAAAAAAGTTATTCCCATTCTAAAACAGATCAATAAAACACGGGAAATTATCCAAATGAACGGACACTTCAAAAATTTGGATCCACTGGACTTCAATAACTACATTTTATGATTTTACCCTATTGTGTGTTTTGAAATCTCAAAGTTCTGATGGGAATAATTAAATCAAAATCATAGACACTACTCTAATAATGTTCAAAGCGTTTTATTGGATTAGCTTGGGATTAGATTGAATTCCAACGTTTGTGGTTTGATTTTCGGCCTACGATAAAAACATTGAAAATCAAGGAAGCAGTGGTGTGTTAAAGATAAAAATCTGTTTGAGTTCCGCCCTAAGGCGGAATGAGTTATTTTTATCCCTGCCTGCCGGCAGGCAGGTGTGGCTGAGGGTTCCGTAGTATTTTCTTATGTTTTTATCGTCAGCCTAGATTTTTTTGGTTCGTTTTTTTATCAATGAATTGCACAGCAATCATGAACACCTCTAAAACAATAAAAAGTGAGGTGAATAAAAAAATGAACACATGAAAATTTCACATTTGAACTAAAAAGAGTGAATAATTTTGTTTAGACAAGAAGAACGTCTAAAAAAATAAATCCTTATTGGGTTTATTAAACTCCATTTGTTACTTTTGTTCCGCTTTAAATTATAGAACGCGTTATGAATTTACACGAATATCAAGGAAAAGAAATACTGGCAAGTTTTGGAGTGCGTATACAACGAGGCATCGTGGCTCACAATGCCATTGAAGCTGTAGAAGCGGCAAAACATTTAACTCAGGAAACAGGAACCGGATGGCATGTGATCAAAGCACAAGTACATGCCGGTGGACGCGGAAAAGGAGGCGGAGTTAAACTGGCCAAGAATCTTAAAGAGGTTGAGGAAATAGCAGGAAATATAATCGGGATGGACTTGGTGACTCCTCAAACTTCAAAAGAGGGTAAAAGAGTACATCAGGTATTGGTGGCAGAAGATGTTTATTATCCAGGGGATAGTGAACCTTCAGAATTCTATATGTCGGTGCTGTTGAATAGAGGTGTAGGGAAAAATATGATTATGTATTCTACTGAAGGTGGGATGGATATTGAAGAAGTAGCTGAAAAGACACCTCACCTGATCTTCCACGAAGAAGTAGAGCCTTCAACAGGACTATTGCCTTTCCAAGCCAGAAGAATTGCATTTAATCTTGGTTTGAGCGGAACTGCATTTAAGGAAATGGTGAAGTTTGTTTCGGCTTTATACAAAGCATACGAAGCGTCTGATTCTTCATTGTTTGAAATCAATCCTGTATTGAAAACCTCAGACGATAAGATTATGGCCGTTGATGCAAAAGTGACTCTTGATGACAATGCTTTATACCGTCATAAAGACTACGCGGAGATGCGTGACCTTAGGGAAGAAGATCCTATTGAAGTAGAAGCAAAAGAGGCCGGATTAAACTTTGTGAACCTTGACGGAAATGTTGGTTGTATGGTAAACGGAGCTGGATTGGCGATGGCAACAATGGATTTGATCAAAATGGCGGGGGGAGAACCTGCAAACTTCCTCGATGTTGGAGGTACAGCCGATGCTAAAAGAGTCGAAACAGCTTTCAGGATCATCTTAAAAGATCCAAACGTAAAAGCCATTTTGGTAAATATCTTCGGAGGAATAGTGCGTTGTGACCGTGTAGCACAAGGAATTGTGGATGCATATAAAAATATGGGAGACGCTATTCAAGTGCCAATCATTGTGCGTCTGCAAGGAACCAATGCGGAGATAGCAAAAGAACTGATCGATAATTCAGGACTTGCGGTACACTCTGCTATTGAATTTAAAGAAGCAGCAGATAAAGTACAAGAGGTTTTAAAATAAGAACAACCTAATTTTATTTGATAAAATAATTAGACCTGTCAGGTTTTCAAAACCTCACAGGTCTTTTTTTTGCTGGGGTTTACTCCCCTCCTTTGGAAGGGTTGGGGGAGGATTTGTAGGTGTTAAATAAATTTATCAGCTGATTTACAAATGCAAACCACATTCAGTTTTCGGACTGTTGTTCCAGCGTCCGCTTCTATCATCACCGGGAACTGTACAGTGTTTACACCCAATGGAATTATATCCTTTGGATACAAGGGGGTGAAATGGAAGTTGGTGTTCTTTGATAAACTTGTCCCTTTTTTCCTTTGAAACATCCAACAACGGATAGAATTTCAGGATCTCACCGCGCTCTTCAAAAATATCTAAAGTCGACCTGTGATCACTTTGCCACTCCATAAGTCCCGATACCCAGACCGTATATTTCTTTTTGATGACATCTAAAGGCTTTACTTTATTGATGCTACAGCAAAATTCAGGATTCTTTTTATAGGTTTCATCCTGGACAGTAAAATCGTGTTCTTCCTTGATCGCACTGATAGACGAAACATTCAATCCGTATAATTTGGTGAGTTCCTTTTTATAATCCAAGGTTTCCGGAAAATGAAACCCGGTGTCTATAAAATATACTCTCTGAGCTGGATGTACTTTGGAAAACAAACGCAATAAAAATGCTGAAGTTGCAGCAAAAGAACTGGTAAGCATAATCTCCGACTCGCTAAAGTCGTTGTACAGTTCAGCAATCCTTTCCTCTATGCTTAAGGGTTTGTATTTCTTGTTGAGTTGTTGTATTTCTTCTTGTGGTAAAATACGCTTTCGGGTCGTAGTTTCTTTGACAATCATATAAATCTATTTATTCGATAGACTAATGGTTTTAATGTTGCAATATAATCTTTTTATTTTAAAAAGTTATGAATGGGGTGTATGTTATCGAAAAATTAACAGGATGTCATTTTTTTATCTTCAAATTCTATATTTTAGTGCCGGAAAAAACTCAAAACAGCCCCGTTATGAGCGACAAGAGAAAGAAACTTAGCTTGTTATCTGAAATGATCGATATGATTGAGGCCGATCATATTGTCAACGAAAGGGAATACGACTTCATTTATGCCATTGCTAAATTGATGCATATCGAAAAGGAAGAACTCGATGCCCTTTTTGAAGCTAAAAAGCCGCAATACGTCCCACCGACACCGGAATCGGAGCGCATACTTCAGTTCCATCGATTGGTCTTGTTAATGAATATTGACAAAGAACAGCATCCCAATGAAATCCGCCGTTTAAAGGAATTTGGATTGCGAATGGGCTTAAGTCCGTTTGCGATGGATCGCGTACTTGAGATTATGGATGATTACCCGAATAGGGTAGTGCCTCCCGATGTGCTGATCGATATTTTCAAGACATATTATAATTGATTTTGTATATTTTTTATCCCCCATCTAACCTCTCCTAATGGGAGGATTCTTCAAGTGTAAGTGGTTTGGTTTCTATCAGAAAATAAACAGTTGACAGCCATTCCTATAATTAAACATGACGATTTGTCGGTGTTTCATACAATAAAAGCGACAAAAAGTCATTAAAGTTAAATTGGAATCAAAATTGTCTATATCAGGTCGTAAAGACAACAAAAAACAAAAAGTTTAATTAAAAATATTAAGATTATGAACCTGATAAGAAGAAATAACAATTTGTTTCCAAGTTTATTTGATGAAATGTTCAAACCTGATTGGTTTGGAGGATTGGAGAATTTTGCGCCAACTGTACCAGCGGTAAACATCAAAGAAGAAGAAGATAAATTTTCTTTAGAATTGGCTGCTCCCGGTATGAAAAAAGAAGATTTTAACGTAGAGGTAGAAAAGGATGTTTTGACAATTTCTGCTGAATCAAAAAACGAAAAAGAAGATAAGGGAGAAAACGGAACATACAGTCGAAAAGAATTTAGTTATACTACCTTCAAACGTGTGTTTACCTTACCTGAAACGATTGACAACGAAAAAATTAATGCTACTTACACAGATGGAGTGTTAAACTTGACATTGCCTAAAAAAGAGAAAGCATTAGAAGAAGCAAAAAGGCTTATTGAAATTGCCTAAAGGAAGATAATGAGTTAGTTTTTTCATAAGTAGATTTGGTTAGTTAAGGTTGTCTAAAAAGCTGCAAATTCAGATGTCATGCTGAGCTTGTCGAAGCATACTTTATTGAAGTTCAATATGTCTTCGACAGCCCTTCGACAAGATCAGGGTGACAAATTAAATTCATCAAGGCTTTTTAGACAGCTTTTTTTATGCAATTTTTTCCTGTAACATTTTGATCTCATCCCTGAGTTTGGCTGCTTCCATAAAATCGAGTTCTTTGGCGGCTTTTTCCATTGCCTTGCGTTTGTCGCGTATCATTTTTTCAATTTTTGGCTTCGGAAGGTATTCCAGCTCGGGTTCTGCTGCTTTTCGGGCTGCTTCCTGTTCCAGTTGATATGTGGAGATGGAATTCTTGGCCAGTACGCTGTCCAGATTTTTGTTCAACGCTTTTGGCGTGATGTTGTATTTTTTGTTGTAGTTGATCTGCTTTTCCCTTCGGTAATTGGTCTCGTCTATGGTTTTTTGCATGCTGTTGGTAATTTTATCAGCATACATGATAGCCCTTCCATTTAAGTTACGGGCGGCGCGCCCCACAGTTTGTGTCAAGGCTCTGGCGCTACGTAAAAAACCTTCTTTATCAGCATCCAGAATGGCCACCAAGGATACTTCCGGAAGGTCGAGTCCCTCACGTAAAAGGTTGACACCGATAAGAACATCAAACAAACCTTTGCGAAGGTCCTGCATGATTTCCACACGTTCCAGGGTGTCGACATCGCTATGGATATAACGACATCTCACTTGAATGCGGGTCAGGTATTTGGTGAGTTCTTCGGCCATACGTTTGGTTAGGGTGGTCACTAATACACGTTCGTCTTTCTCTACCCGTTGTTGTATTTCTTCAATCAGGTCATCGATTTGGTTTTCGCTGGGGCGTACTTCAATCACCGGATCCAGTAAGCCTGTAGGACGAATGACTTGCTCTACATAAACACCGTCACTTAATTGCAATTCGTAATCTGCGGGCGTGGCACTCACAAACATCACCTGATTTTGCAGGGCTTCAAATTCTTCAAATTTCAATGGACGGTTATCCATGGCGGCAGGAAGTCGGAAACCGTATTCTACCAAATTCTCTTTTCGGCTTCGGTCCCCGCCATACATGGCGTGGACCTGCGGAATGGTCACGTGACTTTCGTCAACGACCATGATGTAGTCGTCAGGGAAATAATCCAACAAACAGAACGGACGTGATCCGGGCTGTCTTCCGTCCAGATATCGGGAATAGTTTTCAATTCCGCTACAATAACCCAATTCGCGTATCATTTCGAGATCGAAATTAGTACGTTCCTCCAAGCGCTTCGCTTCTAAATGCTTACCGATCTCTTTAAAATAATTCACTTGCTTTACCATATCATCTTGTATTTGATGAATGGCATTTTGAAGGACATCCGGGGAGGTAACAAACATATTTGCAGGATAGATATTGAGTCGGTCGTACCTTTCGAGCACCTTGTTGGTATTCGGGTCAAAAGCTTCAATTTCTTCAATTTCATCCCCGAAAAAATGTATTCTGAAGGCGTCATCAGCATAACTGGGGAATACATCCACAACATCACCTTTCACCCTGAAATTCCCGTGGACAAAATCCGCCGAGGTTCTTGAATACAAACTTTGAACGAGTCGGTGCAGCAATTTGGTGCGGGAAATAACCTGGTCCCTTTCTATGGAAATGACATTCTTTTGAAATTCCACCGGATTCCCAATACCATACAAACAAGAAACCGACGCGACCACCAAAACATCCCGACGTCCGGAAAGTAAAGAGGAAGTTGCACTTAATCGCAATTTTTCGATTTCATCATTGATAGAAAGATCTTTCTCGATATAAGTTCCCGTTACCGGAATATAGGCTTCGGGTTGATAGTAATCGTAATAAGAAACAAAGTATTCCACTGCATTATCAGGGAAGAATTGTTTGAATTCAGAATACAATTGGGCGGCTAGCGTTTTGTTGTGAGCTAGGACCAGCGTAGGTCGTTGAACGGACTCAATAACATTGGCTACCGTAAAGGTTTTTCCCGACCCCGTCACTCCCAAGAGCGTTTGGTGTTTTTCATCGGTCTCAATGCCGTTTACCAATTGTCGGATAGCTTCCGGTTGGTCTCCGGTCGGTTTGTAATCAGATTGTATCTTGAATCGCATTTTGTAAAAATACTAAAGAATATACAAGTATCTTGTTTACGATATGTGAAAATTTGAAGGTTAGCTTTGCATCACCTTTTCAGTGCAAAATGTCCTTTAACTTCCTTCCCGTCCTTGAGGGTAGCATGGAACCAATAATCGGCTTCGGGAAGTGGATTACCATTGATGGTACCGTCCCAGCCTAGACTTGTAGCTCTCAGTTGTTTTACAAGTTTTCCATAACGATCAAAAATAGAAATATAGGAATTGTTAAGTAAAAAAGAGCTTACATTTTCTATTGGCCAAAAATCATTGATACCATCACCGTTGGGAGTGAAGAATTTATCAAATTCAAACGCTACTGAAAGTTTAAAGTTAATGATCTCAAAACAACCATTCGGACTGGTAACACGAGCGTAAATCGTCTTTGATTCAGCAATGAGTGAGATGGTTTCAGGGAGCGGATTAGCATTATCTATGGCATCAGTTTCATTTTCAAAAAACCGGATGTCAACATTTGGATCGGTACTGATTTCACGTTTAAAATCATTCAACAGGAAAGTATAAGAGCCGGTGGTGGTGCTTTTGTGTTGATCAGGAATATTGTTTGCTTCAACCCCTGTGGGGAAAGGCATTCCTCCTTGGGTGGCAGTACCTGTCCATTCCAATTCGAATCCTCCATCACCATGAGGCCTGTCTATCACTATATAATATGAATCCCCTACAGAAACATCCAATGATTTTACAAAACTATCGCCGTCAGGTCCGGGACCTTCAGAGGTCTCCGTTGCGGTGTCATTCATCCCGGTATGGTTGGAAGTCAGCCCGGCAGCATCCGGATTGGTTGTAGAACAACGAATGGCTTGTCCGAGGTCATTGCACGAAGCATTTGGTCCGAAAATAAAGAAGTCATAGTCCACCATAATATCAGTACTGCTGGGTTTTAGGGTAAAGCCTAAAGTACCGGATTTTACAATATCTATTTTGAGCCATAGACTGTTGTTTTCATCACTGAAACAACTGTTGGATCCGGGAAAGAGTTCTTGTGTTCCGAAACCTTGTGCATTTGAACTTAATTTTCCATTTCCACACAAAACAATAGCGTTTACACAATCGTTGGGAAGGGAATTCTCTTGTCCGAAGTTCGTTTTTGAAAGAAAGACAAGTAGTATAAATAGGAGGGCGTTTTGGGTTTTTAGCATAGGATTTTTAAAGCTTATAGGTCGCGTTTTTTTAATAGGGCATAAGATAAATATATAAAAATAAACGTCCATATTAAAACAATAAAAATCTCATACCAATGTACTGCATAATCCTTGGTAACGGATTCGCCTATTTGATCGGCGACAGACTGTACGGCTCCCATCCTGCTAATAGGCTCTTTGATAAGGTTTGACATGGAATTCAATGGAAAAAATTGTGTAATGGCATCGGCTGTATTCCCATCCGATTGCCAACGGATCAATCCATAAGCAATACCTTCAATAACTTGCCAAAGGATAAGAAAACCAAGGGCGAAGGCCGACCTTTTGACAAAAATCCCTAAAAAGAGACAGAAAGAGAAAAACCCAAGTAACTTAACAAAGAAAGCGACAAGGTATTCCAAATCGGAAAAAATGATACTCAATTCGTTATAATCAGAATAGAAAAGTCCCAAAATCAGGGAAACGAAAAAGACAAAAACAGTAGAAATAAGCGAGAACACAACAACCGTCAGGAATTTAGACAGGATAAATTCTTTTTTGCTCAGTCCGTCTATCAGGTTTTGCTTGATAGTTTTATTGCTGTATTCATTGGACATCATGGAAACAATCACAATGGCCAAAAAGAGTTTAAAGAATGCTGCGATATAGGAGTTGAAATGCCAGATATAGGGAAAATTAAAGATTCCCTGGTCTGCCAATTGAAAATGTACTTGTCCGATATCAAATTTTATGGTGGCGAACAAGGCAATAAAAGTGAGCAATATGAAGTAGGAAACAATGAGGATTCTACTTATCCTGTTATTCCACAGTTTTATGGATTCTATTTGTAATAGCCGTATCATTAGTTGGATTGGTTTTTAGTAAGTGTAAGGAATTGTTCTTCGAGACTTTCTTTTCTTTTTACAAGATGAGAAAGGACAAGGCCTTTTTGATAGGCGAAGCGGTTGAATTCAGCTGCTTCCATAGGCTTGTTTAAAAAGGCGGTGATAAGTCCGTTTTCTGTTTTTACAGCACCAAAATCGGGGTTTTCACTTAAAATATTGAGTAATTCTTTTTGATTTTCAGCTTTCAATTCAAAAAAACCGTGACTGGCGATCATTTCGTCCACACGACCGGAATAGAGTTTTTCTCCCTTCCTTAAAATAATAACATGCGAACACACTTTTTCAACCTCATCCAGCAGGTGAGAGGCCAAGAGTATGGTTGTTCCTCCGGCAGCAATCGTTTTTATGATCTCCCTTATTTGATGGATTCCCTGTGGGTCGAGTCCGTTTGTAGGTTCGTCAAGAATCAGTATTTCCGGGTCGTTCAACAAGGCAGAGGCAATGGCCAAACGCTGTTTCATCCCCAGGGAATAGGTTTTAAATTTACTGTCCTTTCTGTCTAAAAGACCAACCAGTTCTAATTTTTCCTCGATCTTATCATCGGGAACTTCTTTAATTTTACAGACCAATTTCAGGTTTTGAACCGCACTCATGTACGGATAAAAGTTTGGACGCTCTATAATGGCGCCTACTTTTTTTAGGGCTTGGTGTGTAGAGGTATTGCCGTCAAACCAAAAAAAGTCGCCGGCGGTGTTGTTCACTACGTTCAAAACCATGCCCAAAGTGGTCGATTTTCCACTGCCGTTCGGACCTAAAATGCCATATACATTTCCTTTTTCAATAGTAAAGGAAAGGTCGCTTACGGCAATCAGGTAACCGAATTTTTTCGTGAGATTGTTGACGGTTAAAATGGTTTCCAATGTACTTTGTTTTTTGTTGGTTCTACTAACTTGACGAATTCTATGTCCGATTGTTACAATAATATAGATTAATTTTGATTAAATTACACCAAATAAGGTAGAAACAGTGGTTTTATGAGTGAAAAATTAATGTCGAAAAAGAAACCGTCGTATCCGATTAACGAGCGTTTATTGGGGTATTTGGAACGATACAACCGAACGACAAAAATTCCTATATCCTATGATGATTTGTTGCGATTCGCAGGTTCGGTAGTGGTGTATGACGACGACGGAAACGACACCATGTGGATACGGGTGTATTATTCAGAATTTGAGAGACCTGAGATCGACTATCATTTAAAGCAGGTCTATACACTTATTTTTTCTGATGGAAATGAAGATATTTTTCAGTATTTAAATGTGGATGCTATTGATTATTGCACCTTCGGAAACTCGAAACCTTTCCGGATCAAAGTGCGTAATATACTGAATGATAACTACACTTATATCTATGTAAAAAAAGCTGATGCGTCGCGGGTCTACGGATTGGAATTGGAGCATATTCTTTCTCCGAATCGGATCAATTTTGCTGTTTTTCACGATACGCTGATCGAGGAACATATTTCTGGGATTCCCGGGGATGAGTTTATTAAAAATGCCTTGCCGAGTTGTACCGATATTCAGAAAAGTCAGATTGCGAAGGAATTTGTTAAGTTTAACGAGCGTTGTATGATACGTCTTTTAGGAGATATGCGTTCGTATAACTATGTGATTATCCCGGTGCACGATTTTGACAATGTGATATTCCGGATCAGGGCTATTGATTTTGACCAGCAATGCTATGAAGGGAACTTTAAAGTGTACAAACCTCAGTTTTTTAAGGAGAATGTTGAAATGGTCAAAAATGTAGAGCAACGATTGAAACCCGCATCGATAGAGCAATATAAAAAAGAAGAACGTTCACTGCTCGCTAAGCGGATCATTACTTCGAAAAAAAGGCTTAAAGCAATGTTGAGGTGTATGGTGAACGATCATATTACCACCAAGGAGAATTTAGAGGAATTGAAAATGCAGTTGTATGACTATACGCTGGATATGAAATTTAAACGCTGCCGCTCTATGGGACAGGTGGTGAAAGTAGCCTTGGAGTTTGTCCGCCGTAATTATGAAGATATAAGTATGAAACGCCTGTTGCATGAAGGGTGATCTTGATAAAAGACTTTAGGGCTTAGGATGTAAGACCAATCCACGTTATCTTTCAAATTTCACACCCCCAACTTCTAACTTCATATTTCTAATTTCGTATTTCAAACCTCCTTCTGATATCCGACCACATCCAGGATTTTTCCAAACTTTTCTCCTACATTTTTAAAATGAGCACACTGGAAATACCCGGCCTTTGTAAATAGTGAAATACTGGCTTTGTTGTCACCAGTAATGATTCCTAACAAACTTTTTATGCCGCTTTCTTTCGCTTTCTTTTCGATATGGTCAAGGGCTTTTTTTCCGATTCCTTTTCCACCAAAACCATTTTTTAGATAAATAGTGACCTCTGCGGTGCGGTCGTAGGCCTGTCTTTTCTTATAATGGGTGGTAAAACAATACCCGGCAAGCTTATCATCGGCATAAATAAAAAGGGAATCGTATAGCGGATGATCAAAATGCAGGAGTTCTTTTAATGCTGACAGAGAAATAGGTTCTGTATGAAAAGTGGCGGTGGAGTTGGCGATATACCAATCATAGATATCTTTCACTACGGGAAGATCCTTTTCTTCGATGTCTTTATATGTTAGTACCATGATTCTTTATTTAGCTTTGAGTTTAAGGTAGTCAATGAGTTGTTGCATTGCTCTTCCCCGATGACTGATGTTATTTTTTTCTTCAGCTGAAACCTCTGCAAAGGTTTGATCATAACCATTGGGTTGAAAAATGGGATCGTACCCAAAACCTTTTCCGCCATGCTTTTCAGTAGTTATTTTCCCGTTAACGATGCCGGTGAAAACATTTTTCCCTTCTTGAAGACGAAGTGCAATTACGGTCTTAAAGCGAGCGTTGCGGTTGTCTTTGTCTTTTAGTTCGTCGAGGAGTTTGTCCATATTATCCTCCGCACTTTTTTGATCGCCGGCATATCGCGCTGAATAAACACCAGGAGCGCCGTTGAGTGTTTCTACTTCCAGTCCGGTATCATCCGCAAAGCAGTTCACTTGGTATTTTTTTAAGATATAATCGGCTTTTATCGAGGCGTTCTCTTCGATGGTACTTCCGTTTTCTATAATGTCTTCTGTACAGCCGATATCGTCCAGACTCAGGAGTTCGATATGAGAAGGCATAATGGCTTTTACTTCAGCCAGTTTGTTTTTATTATGAGTAGCAAAAACGAGTTTCATATTAATGTGTTTGATTTATCTATGATGATAGGGTTCATTTCTTAAAATGGTAAACCCGCGATACAGTTGTTCAATAAAAAACAAGCGGATCATCTGGTGGGAAAAAGTCATTTTGGATAGCGATATTTTTCCCTGTGCTTTTTGATATACACTATCGGAAAAGCCATAAGGCCCACCAATGACAAAAACCAGTTGTTTTACACCGGCGTTCATATATTTTTGAAGATGACTTGCAAATCCTTCTGAAGAAAAAGTCTTTCCGTTTTCGTCGAGAAGAACCAACAAATCCGTCGGAGCAATTTTTTTCAAAATAAGCTCTCCTTCCTTGTCTTTTTGTTGTGTTTCAGAAAGGTTTTTAGCGTTTTTAATATCGGGAATGATTTCAAAATTGAAATTCACATAAAATCCCAAACGTTTTATATAGCGATCGGTAAGTGTATTCAGTTCTTTTCCGTCTGTTTTCCCGACGGCAATGAGTTTGATGTTCATACGGCAAAATTAGGAATTTCGAGGCATATGAGAACTGTTGATTAAAAATAAACGTTTCAAATTCGTCCCTAAAAAGGATTTTAATAAATTAGCGCAAAACATGACTACATGATTTCAGAAAAACAATTTCAAAAAGAATTGGAAATTATCATAACCAATGCTATTCGGGAAGATGTTGGTGATGGCGACCACAGTTCGCTGGCTTGTATTCCCGCCGATGCCAAGGGGAAAGCGATGCTTTTGGTGAAAGACAGGGGTATAATTGCCGGAATTAAGTTTGCCGAGATGGTCTTCAGTTATGTTGATGCTGAGCTAAAAATAGAGGTGTTGATTGAAGATGGGGAGAGGGTCAAACCGGGTGATATTGTTTTTTATGTTGAAGGGAGTTCACAATCCATATTAAAAGCAGAGCGTTTGGTGCTCAACTCCATGCAGCGCATGAGTGCCATCGCGACGAAAACACAAGGGTATGTGAAGCTGTTGGAGGGCTCAAAAACCAAGATCTTGGATACCCGAAAGACTACGCCCGGAATACGGGCGATCGAAAAATGGGCGGTGAAGATAGGGGGGGGTGAAAACCACAGGTTTGCTTTGTATGATATGATTATGTTGAAAGACAACCATATTGACTTTGCCGGGGGAGTTATAGAAGCCATCGAAAAAACCAAGAAATATCTGAAAGAAACGAAAAGAGATCTTAAAATAATTGTGGAAGCAAGGGATCTCACCGAGGTAAAAAAAATATTGGAGGCCGGTGGTGTTTATAGGATTTTGCTGGATAATTTTAATTATGAAGATACTCAAAAGGCGGTCGAGTTAATAGGGGATAAGTGTCTTACAGAATCCTCTGGGGGGATCAACGAAAAGACAATAAGGAACTATGCCGAGTGTGGCGTGAATTTTATATCTTCGGGAGCACTCACACATTCCATTTACAATATGGACTTAAGTTTAAAAGCGGTATAAGCATGTCTGTAGAAATTGAAGAAAAACTTGAAAAAATTCCAGTAATTAACTTGATTGTCAAGTTTTTAAAGAAAATAAAACTTCCTGGTTTTGAAGGACTTTCAGTTTACGATCTTACTGAAATGTATTTTATCGGAATCGTAAAAGGAGCACTTACATACAGGGCCGGTGCTATTTCATTCAGCTTCTTTATGGCTATTTTTCCCTTTCTTTTGTTTGTGCTTAATTTGATTCCTTATGTACCTTTAGAAGGGTTTCAATCCGATTTTATTTATTTTATTGAAAGTCTGTTGCCGCCACAAACGGCAAATTTCTTCGATGCTGTCATTGAGGATATTGTGAGTAAACGTCGTGGTAGTTTGCTGTCATCAGTATTTTTCTTGTCCATTTTTTTAATGGCCAATGGGATTAACGCCATTTTTGGCGGATTTGAAACCTCTTATCACGTTACGATCAATAGAAATGTGATCAATCAATACATTGTTGCGCTGTGTGTGGCCTTATTAGTAGCATTTATGTTTTTGGCCAGTGTGGTTGGATTTATTTTTTATGAGATCTACATTGTACAGTATCTAAGTGAATTGGCAGCCAAAACCAATGGATTTGATATAGAACGAGGGGATACCATTGGAGTGCGTATAGGAAGGTTCATGTTCTTTGTCATTATTACGTTCTTAACAACCTCTGTGCTTTATTATTTTGGCACTACCGAAGGGAAGCAAACCCGTTTCTTTTCTCCCGGTTCCATTTTAACCACATTTTTGATCATAGTAACGACCTATTTGTTTGGGATTTACATTGAAAATTTTTCTCAATACAACGAAATATACGGGTCTATCGGAGCGTTACTTATATTAATGCTTTATATTTGGATCAATTCGAATATACTGCTTTTAGGATTTGAATTGAACGCTTCGCTGAGAAGTTTGAGGCGAAATTATTAAAAAGTAAATACGATGCAAAAAATATTATTATTAGTGTCTTTTATTCTTGTGTTTGGTTTATCTGCTCATTCCCAAACAGTTTTTGGAAAGTGGAAAACCATAGATGATGAAACCGGAGAAGCCAAATCCATTGTTGAGATTTATGAAGAAGGAGGTAAGGTTTACGGAAAAGTGGTAGAAATCTTGAACAAAGACAGGGTGGATGCCATATGTGATAAATGTACGGGCGTAAAAAAAGACCAGCGAATTTTAGGGTTGGTTATTATTGAAGGCCTTGAAAAAGATGGAGACAAATATGAAGGCGGAACCATCCTAGATCCGAAAAAGGGAAAAGAATACAGATGTAAGCTTTGGGTAGATGAAGAGGATGACAACATACTGAATGTAAGAGGGTATATTGCGTTCCTCTTCAGAACTCAAGTATGGCATAGGGTTCAAGGCTGATCTTAGAAAGAAAAAACCGTTTCAGAAAATACCAAATCGCTGTTAATCCAAGCTGCGTTATACTTAGTAATATTAAAGTGGTTTCATGCATTTTATCGATGTTGTATTGCCTATTCCTTTAGAAAAAACCTTTACTTATAGTATATCAGAAAGGGAGGCTTCTTTTCTTCAGCCCGGTATGCGGGTGGCAGTACCTTTCGGGAAATCAAAAATCTACACGGGATTGGTGTACAAGGTGCACGAAAAAGCTCCGGAAACATATAAAGCCAAGGAAATTGACCAAATACTGGATGAAACTCCCATCATCACTCCCAAACAACTACAACATTGGGAGTGGATTGCTTCATATTATATGTGTACGCTAGGAGAGGTGTTCAAAGCAGCTGTTCCGTCGGCTTTTTTGTTGGAAAGCGAGACACTCATTCTCAAGAGTGATTCGGTAGATGTAGATGAAGAAGATCTTAAAGATGATGAATGGTTAATCTATGAAGCCCTTCAGCATCAATCGATGTTAAAAGTACACGAGGTAAGCAGTATTGTTGATAGGAAGAATGTACTTCCGGTATTGAAGCGACTATTGGAAAAAAATGTCATCTTGCTGAAAGAAGAGGTTTATGAGCAATACAAACCCAAAATGGTGAGGTATGTAAAGTTGAATTCAAATTACGCTTCAGATGAAAGCCTGAACTTTTTATTGAACACATTAAACCGTGCCCCTAAACAAAAAGAAGTTATTATAACCTTGTTTTCTTTGAAAGCGGTGTCCAAAAAGCCAATCCGGGTAAAGGAACTGGAAGAAAAGAGTAAAGCTTCGTATTCTGTGCTCAAGGCCTTGGTGGAGAAGGAAATTTTGGATGAGTATTACATTCAGCAGGATCGCGTACAATATGACGGCAAAGAGGTTTCAGACACAAAATCTTTAAATCAATATCAAGCAGCGGCCTTGGGAGAAATCAAGGAGTATTTTAAAACTGATGATATAGTACTTTTACATGGCGTTACTTCCTCAGGAAAAACAGAGGTGTATGTAAAGTTGATAGAACGTTTGCTTACTGAAGAAAAGCAGGTGTTGTACCTATTGCCCGAAATAGCGTTGACTACACAATTGATCAAGCGTTTACAGGATTATTTCGGAGATAAAGTAAGTGTGTACCACTCCAAATATTCGGTCAACGAGCGGGTAGAAGTCTGGAATAACATACTGAAGAACGACGGCAAGACCCAAATTGTGATAGGGGCGCGTTCGGCGGTTTTATTACCGTTTTCAAATCTGGGGCTGATCATAGTGGATGAAGAACACGAAACTTCGTTTAAGCAATTTGACCCCGCACCTCGCTATCATGCAAGGGATGCAGCTATTGTGCTCGCTTCCATGCATCAGGCGAAAACACTCTTGGGAACGGCCACACCGGCAGTTGAAAGCTACTATAATGCCAAAAAGGGGAAATACAGGTTGGTGGAGATCAACAGGCGTTATGGCGATGTATTGATGCCCGATATTGAACTGACCGATATCAAAGAGAAATATAGGAAAAAACGAATGACCGGACATTTCTCAGACCGATTGATCGAGGAGATACAAGAGGTTTTGGAGAATGGCGAACAAGTTATTGTCTTTCAAAACAGACGAGGTTATGCCCCTATTTTAGAATGTAACACCTGCGGCCACTCGCCACAATGTCCGAATTGTGATGTGAGCCTGACCTATCATCAGTATAAAAACCAATTGCGTTGCCATTATTGTGGCTATGCGATGGCGCTTCAACAAGCCTGTCTTGCCTGCGGAAGTAGTGAATTGGACACCAAGGGCTTCGGAACAGAGCAAATAGAAGATGAGTTGAAAAAACTTTTTCCGGATTCGAGAGTTGGTCGGATGGATTCTGATACCACACGCGGAAAACACGGTTATGAAAAGATCATAACGGCTTTTGAACAATTGGAAATTGATATTTTGGTGGGAACGCAGATGCTTACCAAAGGGCTGGATTTTAGGAATGTGAGCTTGGTGGGGATCATGAATGCCGATACCTTGCTGAATTTCCCTGATTTTAGGGCGCATGAACGGAGTTTTCAATTGATCCAGCAAGTGGCAGGAAGAGCAGGACGAACACAAAAAAGAGGGAAGGTGATCATTCAGACCTATAATCCGTATCATCAAATATTGCAGCAGGCTTCCATGAATCGGTATTCAGAAATGTTTATGGATCAGTGGAATGAGCGTAAGCAGTTTAAGTACCCTCCTTTTACACGGATTTTGAAAATAACGTTCAAACACAGAGATTACAACAAGGTAAATGAGGCTAGTGGTTGGTTTGCCAAGGCCTTACATACGGTTTTTGATAAGAACACACGAATGGAGATACTGGGACCTGAATTTCCTCCGGTTTCGAGAATAAGAAATGAATATTTAAAGGATATTGTGATAAAAATTCCTAGGGATCAATCCATAAAACAGACAAAATTATCCATAAAAAGAATTAATAAGAGCTTTCAAGCGATTGCAGCCTATAGAAGTGTCAGGCTTATTTATAATGTAGATGCGTACTAAACTAAGAATTACTTAAAGCTTCTGAAAGTTCCTGCTTTTTGTTTCTGCTCAGTGGAATTTGCTTTCCGTTTACTTCTACATTTTTACTGTTGAATTTCTCTACTTTGTCAAGATTGACGATATACGATTTGTGAATTCTTAAAAAACGATCTTCAGGAAGCTGTTTTTCAAAAGACTTCATAGTAGACAGAATCACGATGTTGGCCTCTTCAGTAACCAATTTGATGTAATCCCCAAGCGCTTCTACCCAATTGATCTCGTTCAGGAATACTTTTCGCTTCTTCAAGTTGCTCTTTACAAAGATGTGTTCGTCATCTTCTTTATTAGCTACTTTCAGCTTAAAGTTATCCTGTGCTCTCTTTACAGAGGCTTCAAAGCGTTCTTGTGTGATGGGTTTGTGGAGATAATCTGTCACATCATAGTCAAATGCTTTAAGCGCATATTGGGCACTTCCCGTAATCAAAATGACCTGAGGTGGATCGCTTAAAGCCTCCAAAAGGTCAAAACCGTTGACTACTGGCATTTCGATATCCAAAAAGATAAGATCTATCTTTTGGTTTTTCAAACCATTCCTGGCCTCAATAGCATTGCTATATTCAGCCACGAGGTTGAGCATCGGGTGGTTTTTGATTAATCTGGCTACAGACATCCGTTGGATGCTGGAGTCATCTACTATAATACAATTCATTTTCATTACATCTAGGTAAAGAGGTTGGATAATTGACTATACAATAGTAGTGAAAAAAGGAAGGTGAAGCAAAGAATATGTTGTGAAACAGGGAAAATCTGTTGACAAAAGGGGGTTTTTACCCTTATTTTGTCGAAATATCTAGTGAGATGTTTGTAATTAAAATAATAAACTATACTTTTGCAGCCTTAAATTTAAAATAATTATTTCAAATTATGAGTCATTACGAAACTGTTTTCATTCTAAATCCCGTTTTATCTGAGACCCAGATAAAGGAAACAGTTAAGAAATTTGAAGATTTCTTAACCTCTAAAGGGGCAGAATTTGTGTCGAAAGAAGATTGGGGGCTTAAAAAGCTAGCTTACCCGATCCAAAACAAAAAAAGTGGATTCTACCACCTTTTTGAATTTAAAGTTGCCGGTGAAGCAATTGAGCCTTTTGAATTGGAATTTAGACGCGACGAGCGAGTTATGCGTTATCTAACTGTAAAGTTGGATAAACACGCTATAGCTTGGGCAGAAAAAAGAAGAAAAAAACTTAACGAAAAAGCTTAATCATTATGTCATCAATAGAGCAACAAGCAAAAGGAAAAAAAGACGGAGAGATCAGATATCTTACTCCGCTTAATATAGAGACCAATAAGACAAAGAAATATTGTCGTTTCAAAAAGTCAGGAATCAAATATATCGATTATAAAGATCCTGAGTTTTTATTGAAATTGGTTAATGAACAAGGTAAAATTTTACCTAGAAGGTTAACCGGAACATCGTTGAAGTATCAAAGAAAAGTGTCTGTAGCTATCAAAAGAGCTCGTCACTTAGCTTTAATGCCGTATGTAGCAGATTTATTAAAATAAAAGGAAGGTAACCATGGAATTAATATTAAAGAAAGACGTAGAAAACTTAGGTTTTAAAGACGATGTGGTAACTGTAAAAAATGGTTACGGACGTAACTATTTAATCCCACAAGGTCAAGCTATATTGGCTACCAGCTCTGCTAAAAAAGTATTGGCTGAGAACTTGAAGCAAAGAGCCTTCAAAGAGAAAAAGATTATTGATGATGCTCAAAAAATTGCTGATAAACTTAAAGATCTTGAGATCAAGATCTCTGCTAAAGCCGGTGCCGGAAATAAATTGTTTGGTTCTATAAGTAATGCTGACCTTTCTGCGGTCATTAAAAAAGAAGCAGATATCGAAATCGAAAAGAAATATATCAGCATCTTGGGAGGTAATGTAAAAGTTGCCGGGCCTTACGAGGCAACCATAAGATTGCACAGAGAAGTAGTTGTAGATTTTCCATTTGAAGTGGTAGCGGAAGCTAAGTAATCAACAATTATAGGTTAATAAAATATTAAGGCTGTCCAAAAGGACAGTCTTTTTTGTTTGTACTTTTGTGAGGAAAGCTAATTTATAACTTAAACACATTAACTTACAAAGGATGAACAAATTATATCTATTGGCATTGTTATTTGCAATAGCCATTAATCCGCTATTTTCACAGGTAACGACATCAAATATCAAAGGAGTTGTTACAGATACTCAAAACGAACCACTACCTGGTGCGAGTGTAGTGGCCGTACATACACCGACAGGGACCAATTATGGTACTGCTACTAATTTTGATGGAAGGTTTAACTTATTGAACTTAAGAGTAGGAGGACCTTATACCGTTACTATTTCTTACATCGGGTTTCAAACTCAGGAAATTACCGATGTTTATCTGGATTTAGGTCAAACCACTGATTTGGAACTTGTGTTGATAGATGATAGTCAGCAATTGGATGAAGTGGTGGTCACAGGTGATCGCTCCGGTACATTTGATGCCGACAGAACAGGGGCAGAAACTAATGTTGGACGAAGAGAACTTACACGTCTGCCCACGATCTCGAGATCAGCACAGGATTTTACAAGACTCGAACCCACCGCCAGCGGTAATTCGTTTGCGGGTAGGAACGATCAGTTTAATAACTTTTCTTTAGACGGAGCAGTTTTTAGCAATCCTTTCGGTTTGGATGCGGCAACTCCGGGCGGACAAACAGATGCGCAACCTATTTCTTTGGATGCGATCGATCAGATACAGGTTGCTGTGGCACCTTATGATGTGACACAATCAGGATTTACAGGAGCTTCGGTAAATGCCGTTACCAAGAGCGGAACCAATGAATTCTACGGAACGGTTTATGGATTTTTTAGGAATGAAGACCTTACCGGAGGGAAAATCAAAGGGGAAAAACTAATCAAACCTAAATTGGAACAGAACCAGTACGGTGTTAGTATTGGAGGGCCAATTATTAAAAACAAGCTTTTCTTTTTTGCCAATTTTGAAAAAGATGAGCGAACAGATCTCGGTACTTTCGGATTTGTGCCCAATAGCGGAACAGGTGCTGTAAACGAGTCACGAGTGCAGGAAGAAGACCTTATGACGGTTCAAAATGCTTTGGCAGGTTTAGGCTATGATACAGGAAGATATCAAGGTTTTACCTACGGAGCAGAATCGATCAAAGGGATTATAAAATTGGATTGGAATATCGATGATGATAACCGTTTGGCATTTATCTACAATTTTTTGGATGCCTCTAAGGAAAAACCGGCACACCCAACGGCAATAGCCCCACGTGGACCTAGTTTTGCTACTTTGCAATTTGAAAATTCCGGTTATGAAATCAATAACAGAATACAATCTTTTCAATTAGAATTGAACTCTACAATTTCTGATGCGGTAGTAAACAAACTGCAATCGGGATACACATATTTTGATGATTTTAGAAATCCGATGTCCACTCCGGCTCCGGTGATTACCATTCAGGATGGAAGCGGACAAAGTTATATTATCGCAGGACACGAACCGTTTTCGATCAATAATAAACTCGATCAGAAAGTGTTTCAGATCACTGATAATCTAAATTATTTTGTAGGCGACCATACCTTAACGGCCGGTTTTTCGATAGAGAAATTTGAGTTTAAAAACTCATTTAACTTAGCCGGATACGATAATTTTGCCCCTCCGTATTACGGAACCTTCAGTCCGTACCCTGATCTGGATACTTTCTTGGCCGATGCAGCAGATCCGGATGGAGCTTTGGTCAGAAATCTGGCATCTGCTCAAGCTGCACATGACAGTAGAAATGAAGCAGGAGATGGTAACGATGGTGGATGGAAACTTTCTGAGTTAAGCGTAGGACAACTTGCTTTTTATGTGCAGGATGAATGGAATTTGACAGATGATTTTAAATTAACATACGGGATTCGTTTTGACAAGCCTTTGTATTTTAATACTGAAGATCTGATCCAGAAATATATAGATACCGACAACGGGGCCAACAGAGATACCTCAATTCCGTATTACGACCCCGAAACAGGGGAAGAAGTATTTTTGTCATCCACAACATTGCCGGATAATAATTTCTTGATGTCACCGCGTTTAGGGTTTAATTGGGATGTGTATGGAGACAATAACTTTAAATTGAGAGGTGGAACCGGAATATTTACCGGAAGATTTCCTTTTGTTTGGTTAGGGAACCAAGTGAGCGGCGCAGACGATGGCTTTTTCCAACTTGTAGATCCGGATTTTAAATGGCCACAGGTATGGAGAAATAGCCTGGGAGCTGATTATAGATTTGAAGACGGTTTGGTTTTAACAGCCGATTTTTCATACACAAAAGATATCAATGGTATTCATGTACAAAACTGGGGATTAAGGGAACCAAGCCAAAACCTCAATGCTCCGGGAGACCAAAGGGCACTTTATACTGCTGATGACATGGGCAATAATGCCTATGTGTTTACCAATACTGATAAAGGTCGCGTGTGGAACGCTACTTTTAAAGCGCAAAAAACATTTTATAGCGGACTTTATACCAGCTTCGCATATAGCTACTTGAATGCAAAGGATGTCAACTCCATCGAAGCTGAAATTACCGGGGATGCTTTCGATTTTAACCCTGTGGTTGGTAATGCAAATAACGATGTACTGGCCTATTCAAAATATGGAGACACACACCGTTTTATCGGAGTTATCTCTAAACAATTTAAATATGGAGGTGATAAGTGGGCGACCACCATTTCAGCATTTGCCGAATATGCAAAAGGGGGTCGGTTTAATTATACCTACGGAGGAAATATCAATGGTGACAGCTCTTTCCAAAACAACGATTTACTCTATATCCCAACTACTGAAGAAGTACAACAAATGCAATTTACAGGAGATGCGACCCAACAGGCAGGACAAGCAGCAGCATTTGAGGCTTATATTCAACAAGATGATTATATGAGCGATAACAGAGGGAAATATATGGAGCGTTATGGAGCCTTAGCGCCATGGCGAAGCCGTTGGGATGTAAAGATCCTCCAGGATTATAATTTTAAAGTTGCCGGGGATAAAACTAATACCATTCAGCTGAGCATAGATATTTTGAATGTAGGAAACCTGATCAATTCAGATTGGGGGGTTATTGAACAGCCGAGAAGTTTAAATCCGATTTCGGTTACTGACATTGATGCCAACAATGTCCCAACATATTCATTTGATACAAGTCTGACATCGACATTCGGACCATTGTCTGATATCGCATCCAGATGGCAGGCACAAGTAGGATTACGTTATATTTTTAATTAGCCCACTAAGTGGGATTGACTTGACTGGCTGGTGGGAAGTTTTTCCGATGCCTGTCTTGTTAGTATTCAGTAAGCATCACAAATTTTATAAAGAAAGGCTATGCATAACACATAGCCTTTCTTATTTTTGCATACCTGAAAAAATATAAACAACAGGAGCATTGAAATATAGAAGACTTACAAAAGAACAATTGGAAGAAATGCACAAGGAATTTATCAATTTCCTTGCTACACAATCCATTACCGCAGAAGAGTGGGCGGACATAAAAAAGAATAAACCGGAGGTTGCAGAAGATGAGATCGATGTGTTTAGCGATTTGGTTTGGGAGGGAGTACTTACGAAGGTGAAGTATTTAGAGAATATTTCAGCTTCGGAAATACATTTGTTCCACTTGGGAGAGAAGGAGATGAAATTGATTGCGATTCGGGTGTCACAACCGGGTATAGACCTGACCACCAAAGAAGGTTTTTCCTGGTTTAGACAGAACTTTAAGACTGATACTGTCGAAATTATGACTGCAACCAAAGTATATTCAGAAGATAAAAACAAAGATAAGTTTGGATTGATTGAAAAAGGGGCGGTAATCACAAAAGGGGAGTTGTTCAATTATTTTGATGATATGATGCCCTAAGGCGAAGTAAGAAGGTAGAAATACGAAGTTAGAAGTTTTTCAAAATCCAACAACCAACAACCAGCAACAAACAACACAAATGGCACAAAAACCAGGCATACCAAAAGGGACACGCGATTTTAATCCGGAGGAAGTAAGCAAACGGAATTATATCATCAATACCATCAAAAAAGAGTTTGAGGTGTTTGGTTTTCTTCCTATCGAAACCCCGAGTTTTGAAAACTCCGAGACCCTGATGGGAAAATACGGGGATGAGGGCGATCGATTGATCTTTAAAATATTGAATTCGGGGGATTTTTTATCCAAAGTAGATGATGCTTTATACGTCAAGAAAGATTCCGGGGCTTTAACTCCAAAAATCTCCGAAAAAGCCCTTCGCTATGACCTTACGGTACCTTTTGCGCGTTATGTGGTGATGCATCAAAACGAGATCGATCTGCCGTTTAAACGCTATCAAATACAACCTGTGTGGCGTGCCGACCGTCCGCAAAAAGGACGTTTTAGGGAATTCTACCAGTGTGATGCCGATGTGGTGGGCTCTAAATCTTTGTGGCAGGAGGTGGAATTTGTTCAGTTGTATGATAAGGTTTTTAGTGATCTTGGCTTGAAAGGAGTGACCATCAAAATGAATAACCGAAAAGTTTTGTCCGGAATAGCTGAAGTGATCGGCGCCAAGGATAAATTGATCGATTTTACGGTGGCCTTGGATAAGCTCGATAAAATCGGGGAAGAAGGGGTGAAAAAAGAAATGTTGGCAAAAGGCATTGCAGCCGAAGCGATTGAGAAAGTAAAACCACTTTTCTCTTTTGAAGGGAGTAATGCTGATAAAATTGAAAAGCTGAAAGATCTTTTATCCACTTCAGAAGAAGGGATGAAAGGGGTAAACGAACTGGAATTCATCATCAATACGATTGATTCCCTAGGCCTGAATGAAGCAAAATTGGACTTGGATGTAACCTTGGCACGCGGACTCAATTACTATACCGGAGCTATTTTTGAAGTAGCTGCTCCGGCTGAGGTGAAAATGGGTTCTATAGGTGGTGGTGGCCGTTATGATGATCTTACCGGAATCTTCGGACTTAAAAACGTGAGTGGGGTTGGTATTTCCTTCGGATTGGACAGGATCTACCTTGTCTTGGAAGAATTGGGCTTGTTCCCGGAATCGGTGACCGAGAATACCAAAGTACTCTTTATTAATTTTGGGGAAAATGAAGCTTTGTATGGTATGAAAGCAATCAAAAAACTTCGTAAAAAGGGTATTAAAGCAGAACTTTATCCTGATAGCTCGAAGATGAAAAAACAAATGAACTATGCCAACAAACGAAGTATTCCGTTTGTGGTTTTGGCGGGCGACAAAGAGATCGAGGAAGAAAAATTCACCTTGAAAAATATGCAGTCCGGTGAACAAAAGTCCGTCTCGTTTGATGAGATGAAGGATATTTTGGTGTAAAACCCTTATGAATCCGATATAGATGTCATGCTGAGCCTGTCGAAGCACTGTTGAAGAGGTATTGGACTTCATCAATGAATGATACTTCGACAAGCTCAGTATGACATTTGAGTTTATAGTTTTCGACTCTTATTGAGATTCAAAACTTGATAAAAACTTACCCTTTTCATTTTTGTTCTGAGGATTCAATTAAATCGATAAATTCAATTTCGGGTTTTCCATCAAGACCTATTTCATCCCTTTCTTTTTGAAACTTAAGAAAAGAAGGAACATTCAGTTAAATTTATACTTCAAAATAAATCACAACTCTTCACAACTAAAACCGTATTGTTGTAAAGTCTGTATAAACTTGGCTGCTGAATTGTTCCAAGTTTCGACCCGGAAGATGTTGTCACAATCCTCCAGGTCAAAATTCCACCGTTCGTTTTTTTGAGTCAATCGGTTTAACGGATTTTGTAACCGGATGACATCTTTTTGATGATTGACATTGGTTTTGAAGACAAATACTTGCATATTCCCCGAATTATCTTTCCCAAAAGAAGGGAGGTTCAATATTAAGACTTCTTAAATACACATATCCTTGTCCGCGGTGATGAATCTCGTTGTCTATGAAATACAAAATAGACGATAGTACCGTACCTTCATATTGACCAAAGGATTTAATTTTCCTATGAAAATCTTCTTCCTTTATTTTAGGGAAGTATTCATCTATTGCTTTTGTGGTTTCATCCCAAGCTTTTAGAATGTTCTTTTTTTTATTCTGATGATCCAATTCCTCTTTTAACTCGGCGGTTTCTCCAGTAACGATTTCCTTGATACCGGGGGCTGCAATTCCTAATAACTCCATGGTTATTTCGGCGAAAGTACGCATACCGCCAATACTGTGTTCAAAGAATTCCTTTTCAGGAAAAGCTTCAATAACCCTTCTGGTGAGTCCACGATGTCCTTGCCAGTGTTTTAAAAGCTCTTCAGGTGTAATAACTGTTGCTGTTTGTGTGCTAGAATTTTTCATAATAAAAATTTTACTGATGTTTTTGATTTCTGATTCAAAATTAAAAGTGGGGTATGACAGCCCTATGTCAGTAGGAAAATAATCTTACAAATAAAATTTAAATTATTGTTTAAATGGTTGTTTTATAGTGTTTTAATAAATGATTTCATTAAAGAAAAACAATTTGAACATCCGTTTTTAGCCATAGTACTATTTTGAGCCAAGACCTGACAGGTTTCGCAAACCTGTCAGGTCTATAAGTTAATCCCTTGCGTTCATTTAAAAAGTCAACCATTATTACTAAAAATGGGAAATCAGGAAAAAAGCAAATACTGATGACACAAGGTTGTCACTGCTCGTGATTTACTTTGTGGTAAACAAAAAGTAAAATGGCATGGAAACTATAGTAAAACAAGGTGTATTACAAAAGTTAACAAACCCTGATGTCTTTTAAAGAAACATACTACCAATGGATGTCTTATCTTTGGAATATATGTCAATTCGTTATGAGTGATGATACCGTAAAACGTTTCGATCGAATTGTGTCGATTCTGATTCAGTTACAGTCTAAGAAAATAGTAAGGGCACAAGATTTAGCCGACCGCTTTGAGGTAAGCTTACGAACCATATACCGTGATATACGTACTTTGGAATCTTCCGGAGTGCCTATTGCGAGTGAAGCAGGAGTGGGGTATAGCATTATGGAGGGATATAGACTCCCGCCGGTGATGTTTACCAAAGAAGAAGCGGGTAGTTTTGTAGCAGCCGAAAAGTTGATGGAACAATTTACCGATGACTCATTGGGAGGGTATTTCACTTCAGCGATGTACAAGATCAAATCGGTATTGCGGGGTCATGAAAAGGATTGGATCGATGCTATTGAATCGCAAATAACCATCAATCCTGCACAAAATCTTTTCAATAAGAATATTCCCAATGCATTAGAGTCTATTATGGAGAGTATTGCTGAAAAGAAACAGTTATTTTTAAGATATCAATCACTGCGCGCCGAAGAGCCTACGGATAGGGCCATTGAGCCTGTCGGGCTTTTTCATGAAAATAATTATTGGTACGTCATGGGATATTGCCATTTGCGTCAGGATTACCGTCAGTTCAGGACCGATAGGATCCAACAAATAAAAACAACCCAAGATCCTTATATAAAAGAACACCCGCCTTTGGAAGAACTTCGGACAAAGAAAGAAGATAAACCAAAGACTAAAATTGTTATCAGGATTGATAAAGAGATATATCGTTATATTCAGGGAAGTAGTAAATATTTTGGACTGACCTCTAAAGAAAATATTGGTGATGAAATGGAACTTACCTTTTTAACTTCAGATATTGAAAATGGTTTCCCCAGATGGTATCTTATGTTTGCAGATTACGGAACTATTTTGGAACCACTTAGTTTAAAGACACGTATAAAAGAACTCATTACAGAAGTCTCAGAGCGGTTGTGAGATTTACCACAGACACACATAATTTTAAAATGATATTAGTGCATTCGTGGCTTTTTGATAATAAAAATACGTACAAATACGTAATTTAACTCAATAAAATTTAACTTTGCTTAAAATTAATGAACTTATCAATAAGTTTGTTTAGATGAAAATCGGAATGATAGCAGTAGAGGAAGCATTAAACATAATTAGCAAGCATGTAAAAACCAATACGGTTCAAAAGGTCAAATTAATTGATGCTTTAGACGCTGTTCTTGCTGAAGCTGTTTTTTCTCCTATTCCCGTGCCGCCTTTCAGGCAGTCGGCTATGGATGGTTATGCCATTAGATATTCAGAAGTGAATCAGTATAAAATTGTAGGCGAAATAAAGGCAGGGGATAACAAAGACTTTCAGCTGAAAGAAGCGGAAGCGGTTCGCATTTTTACGGGAGCCCGTGTCCCCGATAATGCCGATACGGTGATTATGAAAGAGCATGTTGAGTCGGATGGAAATAGCATTGAAGTCAACAGAAATAAAATCAAAAAGGACAATATCCGGAAGAAAGGGGAGCAGGTGCAAGCGGGAGCGGTTGCTTTAGAAAAAGGGGCTTTGCTGAACAGCGCTGCGATCGCTTATTTATCCGGTTTGGGAGTTGCAGAGTTGAATGTTTACAAAGACTCAAGAGCGGCGATTTTGATTACCGGAAACGAACTGCAAGCTCCGGGAACGCCCCTTGAGCTCGGAAATATTTACGACAGTAACTCCATTATGCTGAAAACATTGCTGAAAAAAGCAGGGGTAGATATTGTGGATATTTTTTTTGTTGAAGATACCCTAAATGAGTCCGTTGATGTGGTTAAAAAAGCAATAGAAAAGTACGATATAATCGTTGCTTCAGGAGGAATTTCAGTAGGAGATTATGATTTGATGAGGGATTCTTTTGAAAAGAATGAGGTTGAAGAACTTTTTTATAAGATCAATCAGAAACCGGGAAAACCAATCTATTTTGGAAAAAAAGAAGACACTTTGGTCTTCGGACTTCCGGGGAATCCGGCCGCTTGTTTTATCAATTTTCAGGTGTATGTAATTCCTGCTTTGTTTTTGCAGATGGGAAAAGAAGAGTTTGTTGGTTTCAGATCAATAAAAACTGCTAAAGAACTGGTAAACAGCAGCAATAAAGCCTTGTTTTTAAGGGGGCGTAAAGAAGATAATAACATAGTTGTTTTTGAAAATCAAAGTTCGGCCATGTTAAAAAGTCTCGTCAATGCTAATGTACTGGTTTATGTTCCGGAAGGGATAAATAAAATTGAAAAAGGAGAAGAAGTTCGTTATTTGGATATTCTTCAGTAAATTTATAGTCAACAACCTCGGGGGAAGCCTGTCTGCCGACAAAGGTAGGTCCGCCAGTCATAATTGGAAAATCCAAAAAAACATTTCGGCGCAAGCCTGTCTACCGATAGGCAGGCCTGCCTGACGGTAGGCGGGCGTCGGAGCATTATAAATCTCACTTGGTGAGGAAAACAAGAAGTAGATGAAAAAGAAGAAAAAACACAATGTTTTTATGGAAGGAGCTATTCCTTCAGCATTTATAGCAGAATCCATAGCAAAACACCAGACAAAGCACAGCATAGGAGCCCATAATATCTTTTTGGGACAGGTAAGAGCTGATGAAATTGACGGAAAAGAGGTCACGGCTATTGAGTACACGACCTATGAAAATATGGCTAATGAAAAGTTGTATGAAATAAGGGAGAAAGCTTTTGAGAAGTTCGATTTAACGTGTATGCACATCTATCACAGTTTGGGCAAGGTGGATGTCGGGGAGGTCTGTTTCTTTGTTTTTGTTTCGTCAAAAAGGCGAAAAGAAGTGTACAAAGCGACGGAAACCATAGTGAATATGGTGAAAGATGAGGTTCCTATCTTCGGAAAGGAGATTTTTCAAGACGAAACCCATCAATGGAAAGTGAATAGTTAAAATATATTCAAAGTTTAAAATTTAAGGTTCAAGGGTTTTTAACCGTCAACAAAAAATGGATTTATCAAATCATATAAAAACAGCGCGGACATCCATTGCGGAAATAAGCCTGAAGTTAAGTGAAAAAGCAGTTTCTACATTGAGTGTTGAACTCTTGGAGTCTGCAAAAAATGCAGCTGAATTGGCAGTGAAAAGTGCGTCGACAAGTATTCCCGGAGCCTATCCGTCTTTGATCGATCATATCGCTGTTGATAGTGAACAGAAAGGAAATGGTTTAACGTTCAAGGTTACGGCAAAAGCCATTCATAAAACAGATTTGAACGTAGAAGCCATGTACGGAGCATCGGTAGCCGGACTAACCGTTTACAATAAGCTGAAGAAATTGGATGTTATTGCCGAGATGGGTGCTGTAAGGATTGTGACTAACAAAGGCGGACAGAAAAGCTTTAAGCGGATGTACACTTCCAATTTGACTGCTGCTGTAGTGGTTTGTTCCGATTCGATTTCTGCAGGGAAGAAGGAAGACGCGGCCGGGAAAGCGATTATTGAAAAGTTAAAACGTTGTGATGTTAAGGCTGATCATTATGAGGTCATTCCTGATCAAAAATCAATAATTGCGGAAAAAGCAGTTGAATTGTCAAAAGACCATCATTTACTTATTTATACAGGTGGAACCGGTTTGTCCCTAAGAGATGTAACCCCTGAAGCACTCCGACCATTACTCGAACGGGAAATTCCGGGAATAGAAGAGGCTATCCGTAGCTACGGACAAGAACGTGTGCCTTTTGCGATGCTTTCGCGTAGTGTTGCAGGAACGATTGGAAACTGTTTAGTGCTGGCACTTCCGGGATCCACCAATGGAGCAAAAGAATCCATGGATGCTATTTTCCCTCATGTTTTACACCTGTTTAAGATTTTTAGAGGGCAAAGGCATGATTAACTATTTCACCTCTTTGACCAACGTCATATGCTTTAAGTGTTCTTTGGAAGCTTCACATAAGGAGCAGTGATAATCTTCCGGGAGGCTTTCAAAAGGGGTATTGGGAGCAATGTTTTGGGTTTGGTCACCATAAGAAGGGTCGTAGATGGTCATACATTCGGTACACTGGTATACATCGACCTCTATTTCTTTTTTCTTCTTGGTTTCTTTTTCCTCTTTTTTTGTTTCTTCGCCTAAGGAGTTGAAGTACATCTTACTGAGCTCCATCAACAGCCCCGGAAGTTCTACCTTATCAACATCCTGAACATGGGTGATATATTCTATGGTATTCGGGTCAAAATCCTTTGCATACAACAAATTGTAGGTGTCGCGTATGGTGAAATCACCTGCAACTTCGGGTTGTTTGTTTTTTTCAATAACAATGGAGGTGAAATAATAAGCTTGTCGGGTGTAGTCGGTTATTCCGAAAGTGAGTCCGTAGGTACTGATATCATTTTGA
Source organism: Galbibacter kalidii (assembly GCF_026241135.1). Classification (GTDB taxonomy): domain Bacteria; phylum Bacteroidota; class Bacteroidia; order Flavobacteriales; family Flavobacteriaceae; genus Galbibacter. The sequence goes on along the minus strand of NZ_JAPFGA010000003.1, from coordinate 104,921 downwards.
TCAAAATTGGCGACCAAATACCGCTTGAGTTTCAAAGCATCTTTGTTGTCTACCGGCAAGTGCCAGTTCAACTCCAACATAGAGTGGCGGACATTTATTCCTCTTTTTCCCAGAAATTTTTCCCATTTCAGCTTGAATTCAGCCTGAATTCCTTTGATAATAAACGATTTCCACGGTGTGATACACACCTTCCCTATTTTACATTCGGCGCAGAGGTCGCACATGGCTTTTAGGAAATCGAGGTCATATTCATTGTTTCTCCAATAGAGTCCCAACCAATATTTATCGAGCCCTATTTTGTTCATTCCTTCATAATAAGGAAAGGGATGAAAAGGAACATCTAAAGGGGTATCGACTGTCCTGTTGTTAGTGTCGATGGCGTCGTTGATCAATTCGAAAACCATTTCAATGGTTTCGGGTTCCTCTTGCAAGAGATTTTCGATAGCAATTGATACATCTGCAATGTCCCAACTGTATATCAAAGCCGGATACATGATGGTTTTTTCCCAATACGGCAATCGCACATACAGATACCAGTAATCCTCATGTGTGGAGGCGATAAAATTCAAATGACCGGTAAAAAGTGGTACTAAACGCTGTTTGGGATCCGAAATATTGATTTTTAAAACTGGGTGGTGCCTGAATTGTTCTAGAATATACAAATATCGATCGCCAGTAAGCCATGAAGTGTTCGGGAAAATGTCAGCAGCAACATAAGAGCAAACAATATTATCGGTTCCTGTTTCATTGGGGGCTATCCATTCAAGGTCGTTGAATTTGGACAGTTTTTCCTTTTCTACCTCTTTTGAAAAAAGGATGTCTTGACGCGAACCGAACGAAATGGTTTTTAAACCGGAACTTTCAGCAGCTTCAGCGATGGATTTTAATTCTCCCGGAGAAAGTACTCCGCCTTTAACGATCAATCTGTATAATTCCTTTTTCATACCTTAATTTTTACGCCAATACTTCTTGGCTTTTCAGGACCTCCCTTACTTCGGTTTTACAACTTCCACACCCGAGTCCGGCACCGGTTTGTTTACACAATTCGGTAAAATCCGTACATCCTTGTTGAATGGCTTCTTCTAAATTTCCTACGCCTACGCGGCTACACGAACAAACGAGTTCTCCCAAGACCGGTTTTGAATTGGATGTTCCGCGGAGAAGCGTTTCCCTCTTGTCAGAGAGCTCCATTTTGCTCTCGATCATTTCTTTAAATTCGGCAAATTCATTCTTGTCACCCATCAAAATAGCCCCAACCAGAAGATCGTCTTTGACGATACACTTTTTGTAGTACCTTTTGCTTACATCAGTAAAAATGATTTCTTCATAACTGTTGTCATTTTCAGGAAACTCAATATCACCAATGCTACACAGGTCAAGGTCGTTGAACTTCAAAATATTCATCAAAACAGAACCTTTGTATGAACTACTGATATCCCCGGCAATGAAATGAGCAAGGATATCGGCCTGTTCTTCAGCTGCGGAAGTAATTCCGAATAAACGGTTATTGAACTGCGCAATCTCACCAATAGCAAAAATAGAGGGATCGGAAGTTTGTAAGTGTTGATTTACTTTAACGCCTCTTCCGTATTTCAAGCCACATTGTTTAGCTATCTCTATGTTAGGTTGTGTTCCTATAGCATATACAACGGCATGAGCATTGATAATTTTACCACTTTTTAGGGTAATGGAGAGGTCGTTGTTTTCTTCATCGTCAAAAACGGTACTGACTTCATTATCAAAATAGATCTGAACTCCTCTTTCCTGAACGTTCATCGCCAGAAGCTTACTTGAAGTGATATCGAGCTGGCGCTCCATCAAGCGGGAAGAACGTTGTATGATCGTGATTTTTACCCCTTGATGTTTTAATGCTGCTGCCAATTCCAATCCTAGGAGTCCACCACCAACAATGGCAACATGCTGTTGTTCTGTAGGCAGATTGGTATTGTCTAAATGCTTTTTAAATCGATCGGCATCATTTTTACTTCGTAAGGTAAATCGACCCGGAAGATTCAGTTGTACGTCCTTTGGAACAAAAGCCCGGCTTCCCGTAGCCAGGATTAGTTTGTCATAAGAATGGATATCGTTATGATTGTCTGTTATGGTTTTATTTTTCCTGTCGATTTCGACGATGAACGTCTCCGGGTGTATATCGGTTTTGAGTTTTTCGAGTTCTTTTTTCTTTATTTTTTGTAGCTGATCCCAAGAGAGTTCTTCGGTTACATATTCAGGGAGCAACACCCGATTGTAAAATGGATGCGCTTCTTTAGAGAACACATGGATTTCATCTTCTGAATCGTGATCCCTATAATTTTGAACAAACCTAAATGCTGCCGCGCCAGCTCCGACAACAAGGATTTTCTCGCTTTCTTTCTTGTATTTGGCAACCGATACGGCTGTGTACTTAAAATCAGGCTCTTTCGATTGTGGATCAACAATATTGTTGGTAAGGTTATTGACACGGTTCAAATCGCTGTTCAACACTTTTCCCCAATGCATTGGAATAAAAATGACACCTTCGCGTACATTTTTGGTTACTTTGGCCCGAAGTCTCACCTCACCATTCCGGCTTTTTATCTCTGTGACATCTCCGTCTTTTATATGATGGATGTATGCATCTACCGGATTGATCTCCAGAACAGGTGTAGGGTAGTGGGTATGCAATCTCGATACCTTTCCTGTTTTGGTCATGGTATGCCATTGATCGCGTACTCTTCCCGTTGTTAAAACCAAAGGATATTCACTATCCGGTTGTATGGAAGCGTTCTCTGTGCTGTAGGGCACATTGAAAATTGCTTTTTGTGAAGGCGTATAAAATTTGCGGTCTTCAAATAGGCGGGGAGTTCCCTGATGTCTGTATTCATTGACAGGCCATTGAATGGTGCCCTCGTTCTTCAGTCGGTCGTAATTCAAAAAAGAAATATCGATATTGGTTCCTTTGGTCATATCGCAATATTCCCTGTAGATCTCTTCAGTAGAGTTGTAATTGAAACCTCGATATCCCATCTTATCGGCAAAGTCACATAAAATCTCCACATCGGCTCTTGCTTCACCCGGAGCATTCAGCACTTTTGGCAAGTATGAGATCCGACGTTCAGAATTGGTCATGGTCCCTTCTTTTTCCAACCAACCGGCTGCCGGTAGAAGAAGGTCTGCTACTTTGGTGGTATCTGATTTATGGGAGATATCCTGAACGACAACAAATTTAGCGTTCTTTAATGCTTTTTCTGCTTTTCTAACATTGGGCATACTCACAAGCGGATTTGTACAGACGATCCAAACTGCTTTTAATTTCCCTTTTTCCAAAGCGTCAAACATTTCGGTGGCTGTATAACCAGGTTTTCCTGAAATACTGTTAACACCCCAAAACTGTGCGACTTCTTTTCGGTGTTCCTCGTTTAAAAGATTTTTGTGTACCGCCAAAAGGTTGGCCATTCCACCGACTTCACGTCCGCCCATAGCGTTGGGCTGTCCGGTAAGGGAAAAAGGTCCGGAACCGGGTTTCCCCACTTGACCTGTGATAAGTGAAAGGTTCAGTAGTGCAAAATTTTTATCAGTCCCCATCACACTTTGGTTAAGCCCCATGGCCCACATACTGATAAAACCTTTGGACAAGCCGATCATATCTGCAGCTTTCTTGATGTCTTTTTCTGAAACACCACAAATTTTTGCCGCTTTTTTAATAGGAGTTGATAGGATTTGCTCCTTATATTTTTTGTAATTCTCTGTGTGTTGTTTGATAAAATCGGAATCTATCAATCCGCGTTCTATCAATCGTCGTCCGATGGCATTGTAAAGAATGACATCGGTACCCGGAATAATCTGTAAGTGAAGGTCAGCAAAATTGGCTGAATCTGTTTTGCGGGGATCGACCACGACAATTTTTACGTCGGGGTTTTCTTCTTTGTGTTTTTCAATCCTTCGGAAGAGAATAGGGTGGCACCATGCTGGATTTGCTCCTGTGATCAAAAAACAATCTGCCAATTCAATATCATCATAGGCGATGGGAACAGAGTCTTCCCCAAATGTTTTTTTATAGCCTACAACAGCCGAACTCATACAGAGACGGGAATTGGTATCGATATTATTGGTACCTATAAAACCCTTTGTAAGCTTGTTGGCGATGTAATATTCTTCTGTTAAACACTGCCCGGAAACATAAAAGCCAACACTGTCCGGACCGTATTTTTTTATAATCGATTTGAAAACTGAAGCGGCCCTTTCCATGGCATCATCCCAAGAAACCCGTTCCCGAGGGTGAGACTTGCTCCATCGCATCTCGGGATATAAAATTCTGTCAGAAGTATCGTTGGCCACATAATGCAGGTTCATTCCTTTGGAACAAAGCATTCCCTTGTTTACTGGATGGTCTTTATCTCCTTCCACATAAACTTTATTTTCGGCATCCTTTTTTACAACGATCCCACAGCCTACACCACAATATGAACAAGTGGTTTTTACTTCTTTTTTCAACACCTTGTGTATGTTTTAAATATCCTTATTCCTTTTATAAATTTAACCCTAACTATTGACGGTAACAAATTCTCCTCGGATTTCTTTAAGTTCTCTCTCGGCATTTTTTTCATCTTCAATCGAAAAGCGAATGGCTAAAGCAATTAGTCCGGTAAATACTACAAAGAATCCAATGACCAAATATCCACTGGATACAGCATTTGCAGCAGCTTCAGACTGTGCAACTTTTACTGCAGTCTCCCCTAAACCTTGACTTTCTACAATAGCTGTTTTTTCCGCTACGGCCGATTTGGACTTTAAAAGTAAAGCGGCCAAAAATGCACCGACATTACCACCGGCGCCTACAATACCCGAAATAGAACCAATCGCCTTTTTATTGATAAAAGGGACTACCGAAAAAGTAGCACCTTCAGCCATTTGAACGCTCAAACTAAATAAAATGAGAAATATGACACCCAGTGTCAAACTTGTCATCATCGAAAAAGTCGATAAAATGATTCCTTCAAGGGTTAAAATAGCAGCGAGAAATATAACCCGGCCACGTAGCCCTTTGAGTTTTCCGGATTTATCACCAAAAAACCCACCCAGGGTACGCGCAAAAATATTCATCAGCGCAAAAGAGAGGACAATATTTCCGGCGGTAACCCGCTCCAACTGAAAAGTGTTTTGAAGATAATCGTCCATAGTACCGTATACGGTCAGTTCAATGCCAAAACAAGCGGCATAGACGATAAACAATATCCACACTCTATAATCTTTAATGGCTTCTGAAAAACCAACTTGGTCTTTTTTGAGATTCGGAACCTTTTTTCCCTTTTCTTTCAAGTTTTTGAAGTTTCCTTCAGGGGTGTCTTGGGTAAAGAAATAATAGACAATCCCCATAATAAAACATACAATCCCGGCAATCACCATGGCATAGCGCCAAGCTTCACTTTCTGCTACTCCAAAACTAATTACGGCAGCAGCGATAAGTGGCATTCCCAATCGGTTGGCACCGCCACCCAAGTTACCCCAACCTGCTGATGTAGCATTGGCTGTGCCCACAACATTGGGAGCAAACATTAAGGAGGTGTGTACCTGTGTGATCACAAAAGAGGCACCAATAAAACCAATAAATAGCCTGCAAATAAGAAATTGAAGCGGTGTTTGTACCAATCCGCTTAAAATAACCGGAATGGCTCCGAGGGTTAACAGCCATGTGTAACACAGCCGTGGACCGTATTTGTCACACAATTTACCTATGAGTAAGCGCGCAAATACAGTCCCCGATACTGCTAGAATAACCGCATTCCATTTTTGGCTGGGGGTCAACCCTAAATCTTTTATAACATCAGGCATGAAAGGCACAATGCCAAACCATGCGAAAAAACACAAGAAAAAGGCAAAGGAAGAGATCCAAAACGTTCTTATAGGAGTGCTTTTTATAGCCTTTAAATTTAATTTAGTTGCTTTAGTTTCTGGAGTTGTTTGCATAATACTTAATATTAGTGATGATAAAATTAAGTATTAATACGTATTAAAAGCAAATTTGAAGTAAGTATTTTAGTGGAATTATCAAATCGAAATTTTAAGCAATTTTAATTAATAGATTGATAATTAATCCCTGTTGAAAATAATGAAATATTGATTCTTACGGAGAAAGTTTAAGCTTGTAGGGAGGAAGTTTTATACCAGATTGTGAGTTCTAGCTTTGTTGGCCAATTCTATTTGATTTTTCACTCCCAACTTCTTCATCAGGTTAAAACGGTGTACTTCGGCAGTTCGTTTACTGATCTTTAATTCTTCTGCAATTTCTTTATTGCTTTGCCCTTTCAAGACGTGTGATAATATTTGCTTTTCTCGTTTGGTGAGGTGGAAATCATTAATGGGTTCCTTCTTTTGTGGCTTGGCAGGTTTCCCATCAACAAAATTATTGATGATGATAGAAGAGATGTCGCCTGTAAAATATTTACCTCCGTCGGCAATGGTGTGTAGTGCTTTAAGGAATTCTTCTTTACTCGAACCTTTCAATAAATAACCATCGGCTCCTGCTTGAATAGATTGAATGACATATTCTTCTGAATCGTGCATGGAAAGTACGAGTGCTTTGACTTCCGGAGTTGTTTTTTTGATTTCTTTTACTACTTCAATACCGTTTTTTTCGGGCATTCTTATATCAACAACAAGGATATCGGGTTTGCTTTTGGCAACTACTTCTACAGCCTCTTTTCCGTCTGAGGCTTCGTCTATAACTTTGATGGACTTGTCGTTTTCCAACAAAGATTTGACTCCGTCCCTAACCAAAACATGGTCGTCTGCTAATATGATGTTGATCGTGTTCATTTGGAATTTGAATATCTAAGTACTAAAGTAAGGAATTTTACGTAAATGTGTTCGTTTTAAAAAATATGAGTTATTATGGCTTGTCTCTACCAATAAAACGCTCTTTGCCTAAAAGGAAGTTGATGGCCCTGATGACATTCTTGTCAATACTTTTTTCTGTTTTAAGAAAGGAAATATATTTAACGATCTCTTTTTGTAGCGACGGATTTAATTGATCAAAAACGGCTTTTGCTTTTTGATTTTTATCCAAAGCTAAAGCAAGTTTAGGATGTATAGGGGTAATGCGTTCAACAGGATCAAAAGCAATTTCAAATACTGCAGTGTCCCCAACTTCTTTTCCGGCTTTTTTCCTCATCGGGGTGTTTAGGTACAAGCGCCAATGGCCACTATATCTAACTAAGGTTTGAGTGAATTCATGATCGTCAATCTTCATTCTTACCGGAATACTGCCTTTACTTTTACCTGCATCCTTAAAAACCTTTTCCAGTACCGCTTGGGGAATAAAAACAAACGGATTTATCCCTATGATTCCGATTTTAGCAGAAAAACTGTTTTTCATCATTATGTGTTATTCTTTAATAGGAATATTGAGTGTGATACGGGTACCTTCTCCGGGGTTTGAATTTAAAAACAGGCGTCCGTTGATATACTTTATACGTTCTTTCATAAAAGTGAGTCCCATACCGCCTTCTCCTTTACTGCGGGGTTTCTTTTTCTCAATATCAAAACCTTTTCCGTTATCATCAATGATGATGCTCAAGATCTCTTTGCTGTGTGAAATACTTACGACAATATGAGAAGATTCAGCATATTTAATGGCATTGTTTACAGCTTCTTGGACAATTCTGTAGATGTTGATTTCAATCAAGGAATCCAAGCGGCTATTAAAATCGGTTTTGTTGATTAGCGTGATGTTCTTTCCGGTAAACTTAGCTAGTTCCTGTGTGAGTTTTACAAGGGCTGAAACAACCCCGTGGTCGGTCAATTCAGGCGGAGCAAGGTTGAAAGTGGCAGTTCGCACTCCTTTAATAATATTGGTGGTGAGTTCTTTCAGGTGTTCTATTTTTTCAGAAGCTTTTTCTTTGTCGTCAATATCGATACTTTCAATATTGAATTTCAATCCGGTCAACATCTGTCCGATGCCGTCGTGAATATCCTTGGCAATTCGGTTTTGTTCTTGCTCTTGGTTTTCTATGATTTTTGCTGAAATGGTTTTCTGCTGATCCATTTTTGCTTCAAAATGCTCCCTGGTTAGCCGATCGACCTCCAGTTGTGCCAATTTTCGTTTTGTGATATCAAAACAGATAATGAGCAATTCTTCTTTTTTCTCCCCGGAATGATATGGAATAACCGACATTTCAAGCCAAACAGGAGTATTCTGCCCCGTAGTTCCTTTTACTTCACCTTGCCAACCAGTACTTTGATTGTCGGCAATGATTTTTTCAATGGTTTCCCTTTCATCCTGTTCCGTGGAAATAATTTCTGAAAAACGGAGGTTTGAATCGAAATTCCGATGATTGAAAAATGAAGAAAACTTATTCCCCAAATGCACCAAATGTCCTTCAGGATCAATACGGGCATACAACAGCGTTTGTTCCATGGCAAGACTCAGCGCTTTAAGTTGTTTGACTGACCTTTCTTTTTCCATGCTCATCATATCGGCGTTGTAAGCCATTTCTTTGGCATTTTTTTCCGATACCAACAACTTTCCTATGACTTCTTTGGTACTTCTTGCAGCCGGAAGGAAGATGAATAGGAATTCCGCCAATAAAATTCCGAGGGCAATGATGAATAAAATAAGTTCCAACCTTCTGAGTTTTTCCACTTTTTCGGTCGCCTCAAGGTCATACTGATTTACAATACGATCCATAGTAGTGAGGAATTGCTGCTCATTATTGAGGAGTTCATCAACTTCACTATGAATGTTGATGCTCTCTTCGGCTGTCCGGGCTTTTTGAAGAATCCGCTTTACGGAAGTTTGTATTTGATCGAAAGCCGGTTGGAGTTCACCAAACATTTGTTTTATAGCATCCGAATTATTGGCTTCAATGTTAATACTATCGTTTTGCAAGGCTTTGTGGGACGTTGCCCATAAACCAAGAGTGTTTTCGATAGTATCGGTTAGTTGTTGATTGGAGAGTGAATTTTTTCCTGTTGAAAGCAGCAAGACCTCTTTGGTCAGTTTTTGACTAAGCATACGCTGCCTTCCTGCGATATTGACTACTTTGGCATCGTCTTGCTGTTTGATTAAAAAACGTTGTACCAAAATCTGACTAACGATAACCGAAATAGCAATGAGACTTAGTGCAATAACGTAGAGTTGCCTGAGTCTTTTAAAAGTGTTTTGATCTAAAGTTGAAGCTTTGTTGCTCATGTGTTTATGCCAACGCTCTTTGAATCAAGGAGGTGCTTTTTTCGTCCAATGGGAGTTTTAAAGCAGCTTCTTGCCCTTTTTCAGACATTTTTCGCCAAGTTTTTTGGAGAATATCAATGATCTTATCATCGGGGTGTTTGGCAGCGAAGTCTTCAAAATAATAACGAAGAAAAACAAGGCAGACCACATCTTCCAAGGTTTGGGAGTCTTCGTCTTTTTTCATCTTTTTTTTCTGGATCAAAAAGGAAACCCGATCGATAAAATCAGAATCATAACCAACCTCCGTCAATATTTCGGCGGTTAATTTGGCGTGCATTTTTTTTAGATCTTCACGCCATTTCAGATAACCCACACGATCCATAGGATAGGTTTCCCGGTCTATTTTCCATCGCTCAATGTGTTGTGCTCTTGCTGCAATTTGCAATTCCTGAGGAGCTTGCGGATAGAAATCTAGCAACGTTTCTGTCATTCGCTGTGAGTAAAGCAATTCTTTTGAATATTCCTCCCCTTGAAAACTTTCTTTGTTGGGATCTTTGGCATTTTCAGTGTCTATTTTTTCAATTGCTTTTTCAAAAATGGATAAACTCATAACTTTACTAATTAATCAGTAAAGCCAATATACACATTTTCATTTTCAATTTTAACAGGATAAGTAGCAATTTTATAATCTTCACCGTTGAGGTTTCCCCCGTTTTCTAGTGAAAAAGTCTTTTTGTGTAGCGGACAGGCAACTTTTGGGATACCGCTGGCATCACCAATCATACCTCTTGAAAGTACCATTTCCATTTTATGCGGACACAAGTTCTGGCACGCATACCATTGTGATTTTCGGGTAAAGTTATACACCGCAATCTGTTTGGATTTGTATTTAATACAAGCGCCACCGTTTTCAGGAAAATTGTTGACATTCCCTACGTTAAACCAGTTTGTTACTTTGGCTTGAGCTACCGTTTGATATTGTTGAAGTATGTGTTCCATAATTAGTTATAATTGATAAATGGATTTTTTACTCACTCAGTGAGATTTGAAATGTTCCGACGCCTGTGTTGAAATGTTTTTTTAGGTTTTCCGGCTAATACCTCGTGAGCCTGCCTTTGTCGGTAGACAGGCTTGCCCCGAAGTAGTTTACCAAGGTCTTGGCATTTTTTGGTTCCTTAGCGAAACAAACTCAAGAGTTTCATCAGTGTCATCAGAGTTTACGAAGTGTGTGAAACGTTTCATCATTTCAGGATCTTCGATAGCTTGTTTCCACTCACATTCATATTTATTGACTAAACCTTGCATTTCTTTTTCCAGATCTTCTGCGATTCCTAAAGAATCTTCAACAATCACTTTTTTCAGATATTCGATCCCTCCATCGAGCTTTTCCAACCAAGGAGCTGTACGGGTGAGGGGAGGAGCGGTACGTATGTAGTACATTAAGAATCGATCTAAGTATTTTATACAGGTTTCACTATCCAATTGTTCAGCGAGCAAGATGGCATGTTTTGGTGTAGCACCGCCGTTTCCACATACATAAAGGTTCCAACCGCCTTCTACGGCAATAATTCCGAAATCTTTACCTCTGGCTTCGGCACATTCCCTGATACATCCTGAAACGCCTCCTTTTAGTTTGTGAGGAGATCGGAGTCCGCGATAACGGTTTTCTATCTCGATAGCAAAAGAAACACTTTCGTGCATTCCGTAGCGGCACCAAGTCGATCCTACACAACTTTTTACCGTTCGCAGGGATTTTCCATAGGCATGTCCACTTTCAAATCCGGCATCAATAAGTTCTTTCCAAATAAGTGGAAGTTGGTGTAATTCTGCTCCGAAGAGATCAATACGTTGTCCACCTGTGATTTTTGTATAGAGGTCATATTTTTGAGCTACTTTCCCAAGGACCATCAATTTTTCAGGAGTGATTTCCCCACCGGCTACCCTTGGAACTATAGAATAGGTCCCGTTACGTTGAATGTTTGCCAAAAAGCGGTCGTTTGAATCCTGAATAACAGGTTGTTTGTTGGCCGTTTCCATATAGATACTGGAAAACAAAGAAGCCAAGGCCGGTTTACAAACCTCACATCCGTCACCTTTCCCGAGGGTGTCCAACGCTTCGTCATAAGTCTCGACCTTGTTTATCTTGATTAAGTCATATAGTTCCTGACGGTTGTACTCGAAATGCTCGCAAATCGTTTCTTTTACTTCCTGTCCTAAGGATTTAAGCGTTTCGTTTACCAAGTCGGTTACCATAGGTTTACACCCACCGCATCCGGTTGTCGCTTTGGTGTTTTTCACAACTCCGGACATTGAAGAGCAGGTTCCATTTTCGATCAGTCCGCAGATATCGCCTTTGGAAACACTTTCGCAAGAGCATATCTGTGCCGAATCCGGAAAATCGAGAACACTGCCCATAGCATCACTTTCTCCACCACGAGCTCCCAAAATAAGATCTTCGGGGTTTTCGGGGAGTTTCATTTCGTTGATATAGAGTTGGAACAAGGTGTTATAGTCGGAAGAATCCCCTACGAGAATACCTCCAAGGAGTTTTGTTCCATCTTTGGTAACATTAATTCGTTTGTATATACCTTTATGCTTGTTTTCAAAAGCGATAACAGAAACATCATTATCTTCGATAAACGGATCGCCAAAGCTGGCTACTTCTGTCCCTATCAATTTCAATTGCGTAGACATATCTATTGAAGACTCCATAACTTCGTCACCTCCGGTGATTTGTTCTACAGCCACATCGGCCATATCGTAACCAGGAGCTACCAAACCGTAAATCATGCTGTTGTATAATGCAACTTCTCCAATGGCATACACATCTTCTGCTGAGGTTTGCATTTTGTTGTCGACCCAAATACCACCACGTTCACCAACTTTGATACCTGCATCCCTTGCAAGTTCATCACGCGGACGAATACCTGCAGAAATAATAAGCATATCTACATTAAGATGGGTGTCGTCGTTAAACTCCATTTTTTCGATACCATCTTCACCTTTTATTTCGGTAGTTGCTTTTTCTAAATGAATTTTAATGCCTAAATCTTCGATTTTTTCAGTAAGTAATTTACTGGCCGGAAGATCCAATTGTCTCGGCATCAAACGTGGCGCAAACTCTACTACATGAGTTTCCATTCCCAGTTCTTTTGCTGCATTTGCCGCTTCCAATCCGAGCAGACCACCACCTAGGACCGCGGCTTTGTTTCTTCCTTTAGTCTTCAGTTTGGCAGCATAGCTTTTCATGGCGTCCAAATCCTCTAAGGTGCGATACACAAAAACCCCGGATTTGTCTGAACCCTGAATTGGTGGGACAAAAGGAGAAGACCCGGTCGCGATTACTAGGTAGTCATACGTAAAGTTTTCATTTTTATAAGTAGTTATGGTTTTGTGGTGTGTGTCAATTTTTGAAACAAGAGAAGAAGTGTGTAATTCAATATTGTTTTCCTCATACCATTCAGCCGGTGCCATCATGAGCTCATTGGCTGTTTTTTCTCCAAAGTACTCGCTGAGGTGTACCCTGTCATATGCCGGTCTTGGCTCTTCACCAAATACCAGTATTTCAAAATCATTCCTGTTGGCTTTAGCTGTTATTTTTTGACAGAACTTATAACCAACCATCCCGTTACCAATTACTATAATCTTCTTCATATCTACGTAATTTGAAATCAAATATAAGTAAAAATACGTATTTACATATACGTAAATTACTTAAAAATTGAAGTTTTGTGAATAACGAAATTTTAGGTATCAAAAATTAACAAGTATGCATCTGAAGTCGTTTTTACCGCAATTTTTATATTTTTACTCACTAAGTGAGATTTAAAATGCTCCGACGCCTGCCTACCGTCAGGCAGGCTTGCGTCGAAATGTTTTTGTTTTTATTAAATGCCTTATGGGATTATCCCCGGGGTAGAGGATTAATCTAAAAAGATAAAAATGCGATATTATTTATTGATGTTATTGGCAGTTGGTTTTGTTGTCTCCTGCAAGAGTAAAACAGAAAAAAGTGTTGTTGAAGAGACAGTAGCTGTCGACACGATTATAAAAGTTGAAGAAGAATTGGCTTCAGTAGAAGAGGAGGCGATTCCTGAACCAACACCTTTGGATGAATTAAACGACACCGTTTTTGTTCGTTTAGCCGATTATAGTGATGATTTTGTGTATGAAATGAAATATGCAACTACTGATAATTTTTTAGAGGCTCAAGTGTATGAATGTGGAGAATGTTATGTGAGAGCAGTCACAGCCAAAGCACTTATTGAAACCAATAAGGATTTTATGGAGCAAGGCTATCGCATTAAATTTTTTGATTGTTATCGTCCGCATGACGTACAGAAAAAGATGTGGAAAATTGTTCCCAATCCTACTTATGTGGCCGATCCAGCAAAAGGGTCTATTCACAACAAGGGAGGGGCTGTAGATATTACCCTGACCGATTTAGATGGAAACGAACTCGATATGGGGACTTCTTTTGATTTCTTCGGAAGAGAAGCCCGGCATGCTTATCAAAATCTTGATGAAGAAGTGTTGAAAAACAGAAAAACCTTAAAAGCGACTATGGAATCTCATGGATTTGGTTCGATCACTTCAGAATGGTGGCATTACAATTACAGACCTACCTTAGGTTACAACATTGCCAACTTCACATGGGAGTGTGAATAGCGTAGCGTTATATCACCTCAAAATTATAACCGGAGCGCAATAATTTTTTATAATTTTCATGATCGAAAGTATAATAATGTGCTCCTCTTTTGGAAGAGCTCCTGTCTTTTTCATCCAATTTTATCAAGACTTTGAATGACAGTACTTTTTTCCTGAAATTCCCGGGATCTAAGCTCCGTTGATAGATGGCCTCATAAAGACTTTGAAGCTGGGGAATGGTAAATTTTTCGGGAAGTAATTCAAAACCAATAGGTTGGTGTTTGGCCCGTTGCCGCAATATTTCCAAAGCATCGATTACCATTTGGTCATGGTCTAAAACCAATTTTGGAAGGTCTTGAATTCTATACCAATAAGCCCCGTGTTTTTCTGTAAGCTTTTTGTCATACTCTTCGATTCTGATTAAAGCGAACTGTGCCACCGAAATACAGCGCGAACCTTCGTCCCTGTCAGCTTTTCCATAAGTTTTTGATTGTTCAAAGAAAACATTGTCCAAACCGGTGATCTCTTTAAGCACCCTTCGGGCTGCATTATCCACATCTTCATCAACCTGTACGAAACTACCAATAAGTGACCAATCGCCACTATGGGGTTCAACCCTACGTTTAAAAATCAATAATTTCAATTCTCCTGTGTTAAACCCGAACACGATACAATCGGTTGCGACATGCATCTTTGCAGCTTTGCTGTAAAAATCAACGGTTTTGTTAGTCATTTTAAGCTTGAAATGTTATTAAATTAAAAAATTTTACGAAAAACAATAATGGTAAAAAATACTTTTATTATTTTTGTTTTCAAAATTGGAATTTTTGAAAAATACAACGCAATCCGTTAATAGACAAGAAAACCGGATAAATTTGGAAGATTTTAAAGAAGAGCTTGTCATTGAAGCTCCGGGAAGAATCAATTTAATAGGTGAACATATAGACTATAATGGTGGCTATGTATTGCCTGCTGCCATAGACAAAAAAGTCAGATTTCTATTTAGGAAAAACAATTCTGATTCCATCAATGTTTGGTCAAAAAATTACGAAACGGGTTTCACTGCAGAATTAAGTAATATATCACCCAGTAATACGGAATGGCACAATTATATTCTGGGGGTGATTCATCATATTCATTTAATAAAACCAAAAAGTGTCAAAGGTTTTGACTGTATTGTCGAAAGCAGTTTACCCATTGGTTCAGGGTTGAGCTCGTCTGCCTCATTGGAATGTGGGATTGCGACCGGATTGAATACCTTGTTTTCCATCGGCTTGAGTGAGGAAGAGATCATCACGCTGTCCAGAGATGCTGAACATGAATATGTGGGTACCAAATGCGGGATCATGGATCAGTTTTCAGTAGTGAAAGGGGAGAAGAACTATTTAATATTGTTGGATTGCCAAACACTTGACTATAAACTTATAAAATCAGAATTTTCCCCATATCAATTGGTGCTTTTGAATACCAAAGTGTCCCATAATTTGGCAGGTAGCGAATACAACACAAGACGCAAGGAATGTGATGAAGCCCTGGCGGTTATAAACAAAAAGCATTTCGAATATAAATTTTTAGCAGATGTCCCTGTTGATGTGGTTGAGAGTTTTAAAAATGAACTGCCTGAAAAGGTTTATAATCGTGCACTATATGTTGTTCAGGAGAATAAACGTACGCTAATGGCTGCTGAAGCGATTGAGGATGAGTTTTTTGGTTTATTCGGAAAATTGATGTATGAATCACACGAGGGACTCAAGCATTTGTATGAGGTGAGTTGTGACGAACTCGATTTCCTGGTTGATTTTTCCAAAGATCGTGACTATGTGTTGGGATCTCGTATGATGGGTGGCGGTTTTGGTGGATGTACTATCAATTTGATACACCAAGATCATGTTAAATCCTATATCGAAAAGGTATCAAAGGCTTATAAAGAAAAATTTGGTATCGAACTAGCCCCAATTGAAGTAAACATAAGTAAAGGAGTTTCAAAAAAATGAGTAAAGCAAATACATTTAAGGACACACCACACAGACGGTATAACATTTTAACCGGGGAATGGATATTGGTCTCTCCACATCGTACCAAGCGTCCGTGGCAAGGGAAAAAGGATAAGAAAAGCGAATTACAAAAGGAAACCTATGATCCGAATTGCTATTTGTGCCCTACAAACCAAAGGGCAAGTGGAGATACAAACCCGGATTATAAGGGAGCTCATAGTTTTGTGAACGATTTTTCGGCTTTATTGCCCAACGTGCCTCATGAAACCTATACTAATGGATTATTGAAGGCTGAAAGTGAAGCAGGGATATGTAAGGTGGTTTGTTTTTCTCCAAATCATGCGTTGACGCTACCGCTTATGGAAGTAAGTGCCATAACCGATGTAGTGAAGCTCTGGAAAAAAGAATATCGTGAATTGGGATCAGAATCAAATATCAATTATGTCCAGATCTTTGAAAACAAAGGAGCGATTATGGGATGTAGTAATCCACATCCGCACGGACAGATATGGTCGCAGTCTTCCATTCCGCAGGAAGTGCGAAAGAAACAAAATCAGCAAAAAGCCCATTGGGATTCAAGCAAAAAAAGTCTGTTGCAGGACTATTTGGAGCAGGAATTGGAGTTGAAGGAACGTATATTGATTGAGAATGAACATTTCGTGGCGTTGATTCCGTATTGGGCAGTCTGGCCCTATGAAGCGATGATCGTTCCGCGAAAACATTATCAGCATATAGGGATGTTGAATAGTGAAGAAGAGAAATCCTATGCAGAAATGATCAAGAAGTTGGCCATTATGTATGATAATCTCTTTGAAACATCATTTCCTTATTCATCGGGGATTCACCAAGCTCCCACAGATGGGAAACAGCATCCGGAATGGCATTTTCATATGTCTTTTTATCCGCCTTTATTGCGTTCAGCAGAGGTGAAGAAGTTTATGGTGGGATATGAAATGTTTGCATATCCACAACGGGATATTACGGCAGAAGCAGCTGCGGAGACATTACGGAGTCTACCGGAAGAACATTATAGTGGGAAGTGAGAAGAATCACAATTTACTCGATCCGCTTATAATTTTCAGAAAAAATACTATTTCCCTCGTCATCGACTGTTATTTGACTGAAATAATCCTTTTCTATGACCAGTTTAAACGAGAAAACACGCATGGTGTCTATAATTTTCATCATAGAGGCCGAACCGTATTCAAGTGTTTCTACTAAAGAGTTTTTTGTGGTGTAATAGGATCCATATCCAAACCATTCAACAGAGTCTTTCGGGACAAAACGAGTCCACATCACCTTGTTTTTGCTGTACATTTTTATCTGTCTATATCCATTGGTGTTATGAATCGTGTCCGTCACAGTGTTTTCGTCGTATGTATATCGATTTATAAGTTCCCAGGTACCTTCAAGAGATTTATCGTAAGAATATTCTCTTGGACTACCGGAAAGGAAAACAAGCGCAAAAACAACTACTAAAGGGTAAAATATTGCTTTCATGACGTCTTTTGTTTATGATATTAATAATTTTTCTTATGTTAATTTACGAATAATAATAATATAATTAAAATTTTTTGTAAATACTTTAAAGCATTTTAAGCCTATAGCGTTTGTTTATTGTTTGATAATAACTTTTCATAGGTTTCTGTGTAAGCTTTTTGTTAAAAAACCTACTTTTGTTATATAAAATAGATAAGGAGATATCATGTCTGAAAAAATAGAAAGAATCAAATGTTTGATTATAGGTTCAGGGCCTGCGGGTTACACAGCTGCCATTTATGCGGCCAGAGCCGATATGAAACCAGTTATGTACACAGGAATGGAGCCCGGAGGGCAATTAACAACAACAACAGAGGTGGATAATTTCCCCGGATATCCGGAAGGAATAGATGGTCCGACCATGATGTTGCAATTGCAAAGTCAAGCCGAGCGCTTTGGGACGGAAGTGCGTATGGGAATGGTCACATCAGTCGAATTTAGTGAGCAACACGGAGGAATCCACAAAGCCGTGGTCGATAATGAAACCACGATAGAAGCCGAAACAGTTATTATTTCTACAGGGGCTACAGCTAAATACCTTGGTTTGCCAAGTGAGCAACGATTAAGAGGTGGAGGTGTGTCTGCTTGTGCTGTTTGCGACGGATTTTTCTACAAGGGTCAAGAAGTAGCTATTGTTGGTGGTGGAGATACTGCTGCTGAAGAAGGTACTTATTTGGCCAATATTTGTAAAAAAGTGACCATGTTGGTAAGAAAGGGAGAAATGAGAGCTTCTAAAGCTATGCAGCACCGGGTGGAAAATACGCCTAATCTTGAAGTAAAATATTTTACGGAGATTGATGAAGTACTTGGAGAGCAAGTGGTAGAAGGTATACGTATGGTAAACAATCAAACCGGAGAAAAAGAGGAAATAGAAGTAACCGGTTTATTTATAGCTATCGGACATAAACCCAACACCGATATCTTTAAAGGTCAATTGGATATGGATGATACCGGTTATATTATCACAAAAGGAAAATCTACCAAGACCAATAAACCTGGTGTTTTTGCCAGTGGTGATGTACAAGACAAAGAATACCGACAAGCTGTTACGGCCGCCGGAACAGGTTGCATGGCTGCTTTGGATGCTGAACGCTATCTCGCTTCTGTAGAAAGTAAAGAAGAAGTAGAAGCTTAGGAAGGTAGAAGAAGAATAAACTTAACAATAAAGCCAGCTTGAAAAATTTCAAGCTGGCTTTATTGTTTAAAAAAGTTCGATCAAATAGCTTAAATAATCATATTCGAAATTTGAACAACAGATATTTTTTAAATGGTCAATTTATATGGTGGAATATTATGTTTTTAAAAAATTTAAGGCTATTTTGTTAATTTT
This sequence comes from Galbibacter kalidii, assembly GCF_026241135.1. Classification (GTDB taxonomy): domain Bacteria; phylum Bacteroidota; class Bacteroidia; order Flavobacteriales; family Flavobacteriaceae; genus Galbibacter. Next base: position 86,263 of record NZ_JAPFGA010000003.1, on the reverse strand, counting down.
AACACAAATATAACTTTAAAAATGTATTTTTATAACAGATTTTATTAATTAAATATCTATAAAACAATGCTTTTTGACAACAAAAAGCATTGTTTTTTGCAAGAAGCTTTTTAAAAGTTTCTAGTCACTAAATATTATAGATATGTAATAGAATTAATTTACTAACCAAAAAATTTAAATCTATGTTCAAACAACTATTACCTTTAATGGTCTTAGCATTTGTGCTGGTGTCCCAATCATTAGTGGCGCAGGACAAAACTATTACAGGTACAGTAACCGATGCCAATAACGGATCTCCGTTACCGGGAGTAGCTGTGATTTTAAAAGGAACAAACAATGGTACTTCTACCGATTTTGACGGTAATTATACCATTAACAATGTACCTGACGACGGAGAGCTTGTCTTTTCATTTATTGGCTATTCATCACAGGAAGTGACCGTTCAGGGCAGAACTACAATAAATGTAGGGCTTTCTGAAAGTACAGAAGAGTTGGGTGAAGTTATAGTCACTGCTTTTGGTATTTCACAAGAGAAAAAGGCATTGGGTTATGCTGCTCAGAGTATCGATGCCGAATCTATTACAGAAACAAAGGAGAGTAACCTTGTCAGTTCCCTGCAAGGACAGGTTGCCGGGGTACAGATCACTAATTCCGGTGGTGCGCCCGGACAAAGCGCAAGGATTGTCATTAGGGGGATCAACTCACTGAACCCAAGTGCTGACAATCAACCACTTTTTGTAATCGACGGGGTGCCGGTAGACAACTCTACCGTTGAATCCCCTAATACTCCTCGTGGACTTTCAAACAGGGCAGCAGATATCAATCCGGCCGATGTCGAATCCATGTCCGTACTAAAAGGAGCTGCCGCAACTGCACTATATGGTGTAAGGGCAGCAAACGGGGCAGTAATCATCACGACCAAAAAAGGAGAAAAAGGACGCGTAAAAATTAACCTGAATACTTCTGTAGGTTTTGAAGAGTTAAACCGCTTGCCGGAATTACAAAAACAGTACGGTCAAGGTTTTAGTGGTGAATACGATCCCACAAGTTTTTGGCCGAGCTGGGGGGCACCTATTGATGAGGTTGCACAGACTGAACCCGGGCATAAATATCAAGATAATTGGAACCGTGCTTTTAATACAGGGGTGCAGACCGACCACAGCTTGAGTGTTTCAGGAGGGGGAGATGTAGCGACCTTTTATGCTTCTTTAGGACGTTTTGATCAGGAAGGGATTATCCCTTTTAGTGATTGGGATCGTACTACGGCTAAAATTTCAGGAACTGTTACTGCGAGTGATAAATTTAGTTTTGGTGGTTCCATCAACTTTTCAAATTCGGGGGGTAACAGAGTGCCACACGATCGATTTATGGAAAGAATGATGTATTGGGCAGAGACCCAAGATGTTCGTGACTATATAAATGAAGACGGAACGATGAGGACCTATGGTAACACCAACCCTATTTATGATGCTCGTTTTAGTACATATAAAGATGACGTAAACAGAATCATAGGAAACCTGAACTTTAGTTATAGTCCTATTGATTGGTTGACCCTTTCTTATCGTATTGGTACCGATTTTTATAGTGATTCAAGGACTGAGATCACCCCAGGACCTAAAGGGATTGATGGTGAAAACCCCTTGAGTTCTACAGGCTTTATAGAAGAGACACGGATAAACAGACGGGATATTACTTCCAACTTTTACATTACCCTGAACAATAAGTTTGGTGATGATCTTACTGCCACCTTAAGGCTGGGGAACGATATATTTGAAAGGAAATATGACAGACTTAACTCCACAGGTTCCGACTTTGTTATCCCAGAGTTTTACAATCTTAACAATACCAATCAAGTATTTACCAGCCAAGGCAAAAGTATAAGAAGACTGGTTGGTTTTTACGGTGATTTGATGTTAAACTACAAGGAGTATTTATACTTGAACCTAACGGGTCGAAATGATATTACTTCAACCTTGCCCAAGGATAATAACTCATTTTTCTATCCATCGATCAATTTGGGTTATATATTTACAGAACATTTAGACATGCCTACATGGTTTACCTTTGGGAAGTTAAGGGCTTCCTGGGCGCAAGTGGGTAAGGATACTGATCCTCACCTTCTGGGAGCAACTTTTGTTGCTCCGGATCAATTTCCTTTAGGTGGGCAAGTAGGCTTTAGTAGAAATAGCTCGTTTGGTGATCCTGGATTAGAACCGGAATTGACAACTTCCATTGAGTTTGGTACTCAATTATCATTTTTTGATAGTCGTTTAGACTTAGACATAGCATATTATAAGTCCAATAGTGAACACATGATCTTTCCGGTTCCGATTTCTGATGCTACAGGTTTTTCATCTTATATAACTAATGCGGGTGAGATTGAGAACAGTGGATTTGAAGCGGTGCTAGGTGTAGATATTATCCGTAGTGAAGACTTTAACTGGACGGCTACGGCCAACCTGTCCATGAATAACAACGAGGTAAAAGCCATTAGGGAAGGTATCGATGAAATTGTTGTAGGAAGTCAGTTTGGATATGTTGGTAGTACAGTAACCATGAAGTTGATCGAAGGAGAGGCTTATGGTAATATATACGGTTCGAGTTATGAGCGATATGGACCAGACGAGGAATCTATTTTTCTTCAAGAGGACTTACCTGTAGTCATTGGAGATGATGGTTTTCCGGTAAGAAATGGTGATCAACTTATACTTGGTAATGCTATTCCGAAATGGATTGGGGGACTCAAAAACGAGTTGAGTTACAAAAATTTTGAATTAAATTTTTTGATCGATTTCAGAGCAGATGTAGATCAATACAATCAGTTTGATAATTTTCTATCTGCCTTTGGTAAAAATAAGTACAGCTTGGCAAGAAATGATTTCCGTGTTTTTGATGGTGTACTTGCCGATGGATCGCCAAATACCCAAGAGGTATGGCTCGGACAAGGTGTGGGACCTGATGGTAGGGACTATGGTGCAGGATACTGGAGAAATGCCTATAGGGGAGTGAGTGAAAATTTTGTGCAGGATGGCAGTTTTATAAAACTTAGGAATGTGTCATTGGCCTATAACTTGGACGACAGGATACTTTCCAGATTGCCATTTACCTCCCTGCGGGCAGCATTTTCAGTAAACAATATCATTTTATATTCTCCTTGGGATGGTTTTGACCCTGAATCGTTCTCTGCCGGAGCCGGAGGAAATGCCGTAGGTTTTACAGGCCTTGGATATCCCGGAACGCAGAGCTATTTTCTAACGTTGAATTTTGGACTATAAAAACAAGAATGATGAGAATAACTAATAAAATAATAAAATATACAGGTTTAGTGTTGGTTTTTACGATACTCTCCTGTGATTCGTATCTGGATGTAAATGAGAACCCGAACAGCCCGGAGGATGCTCCCATTTCCGGTCTGATGATCAACAGTACTTATGAATCTGCATTAAATGTGTATCGGGTAGCAGATATCACATCCAATTATGTGCAGTATTTGGCATCACCAAACCCAGCCAGTTCTTCAGATACTATGGAACCCATCAGTAACGATAATACATGGTTTCGTCTTTACAATGTAATGACTGATTTGACGGTGATTATTGAAAAGGCTGAAGAACAAGGAGCCAATCATTATACAGGAGCCGCTCAAATATTAATGGCTTTTAACTTAGCAATGGGGGTTGATATTTTTGGGGATATGCCCTTTACTGAAAGTTTTACTTTCGAAACAGTTACTCCCGCCTTTGACGATGACCAGCAACTGTATACCACGATTATGGACTTTTTGAATCAAGGAATTGCCAACCTACAACAAGAGACTACGGTCTCCATGGGGGATGATGATTTCATTTATCAAGGAGATGTATCAAAATGGATGGCGCTTGGAAATATGCTTAAAGCACGTTATATGGTACATACCGGGGCTAGTGCTTCTGAAATATTACAGGCAGTTGATAACGGATTTCAATCAAACGATGACGATGCCATGGTGAATTTTTTCGAACAAGATATCAACCCATGGGCAAATGTAGCCAGAAGAAATGCGAATCTTTTGCTGGGAGGATGGATTTCAGAGCAATTCATTCAAGCATTAGACGGTACTTCATATCCTACAATCGATCCCAGATTGGCATTGATGGTAGGGACAACCGATGATGATGAATTTGTTGGCACGGTTAACGGAGCCGGAAGAGGTAATGCTGCTGAGCAGGGAGAAAGATCGACTTTAATAGAAGATCAATTTTATACCACTTTTGACTCTCCTATTTTAATAGCAACCTATAGTGAGCAAAAATTCATTGAGGCCGAAGCAGCATTTAGTGTGGACAAAGCAAGGTCATATCAAGCTTATTTGGATGGTATTACCGCACATATGGAAATGCTCGAAGTGGCTCAGACAGAAATTGATGCATATCTGGCAGACCCTAGTGTAAGCATGGGGGAAGCGGCATTTACCATGAATGATATATTTAAGGAAAAATGGGTCGCTTTGTTCCTACATCCGGAAACCTGGAACGATGCAAGACGGTTTGACTATCAATATAAAGACATGGACCTGCCTGCTAATTTGAATTCTGATTTGAATGGTCAGTTTATAAGAAGAGTACCTTATCCGGATAATGAGATAAGCAGAAATGGGGAAAATGTCCCTTCTGTGACTTTGTTGGATCGGATCTTTTGGGATGCAAATTAGACTTGGAATAAATCAACAATAATAATAAAGAGGATGCCAAAAAGCATCCTCTTTCTATTAGGCTATTTTAAAAGTTTAATTGGTTAGTATTACCCTCGCGATATATCGCCAGATCCGGCAATTTTTGAATCTTCTTTGGTAGGGTTGCCGTAGTAGTCTATATCTCCTGAACCGACAACACGGGCTTTTAAATTTCCACTGCAATACACTTCAATGTCTCCCGAACCGGATAAAGAAGCTTCTACATTTTCAGCTTTGAGGTTTTTAGCGTCAATATCGCCCGACCCTGCTAAACTACATTTAAAATGTGTGGTTGTACCGGAAAAGGACAGATCGCCGGAGCCGGAAACATTCCCTTTTATATTTTCGGCTTCAATATTCAGGAGAACATCTCCCGAACCTGATAAACTCGCTTTAAAACTCGAACTTTTAATGGTGTTTTTGGTCACCACATCACCGGAACCAGCTAGGTTTACTTCGGAGATATCTTCAAAAGGGACAATGATGAGTACTTGTTTGTTATAACTTGGATTTAAATTATATCCTTTTTCTGTTTTGATTTTAAGGTTATTGCCGTCTACTTCAGTAATAATATGAGGAATCAAGTTTTCTTCAGCTTGAATAGTGATTTCCCCTTCAGTCCCGCTCACGAGTTCGACATCAAAGAAACCGGCAACACTCACTTGATCATAATCCCCTGTGTTTCTCTCGATAGTGGTTACATTTCCGTTTCCCCTTACTGTTTTGCTGCCAAACCATTGTGCATTGATGGAAGTTGTAGCAGCTATGGCCATTAAGGCTAAGATTAGATTTTTCATTTGTTTTTGATTTTATGGTTTTTTATTGAAGTTCACACTACCGTAATCAGAATCGATATACAGTTTATTGGTGGTTTCGCCGCCGTAGCGTCCTTGATAATATTTACTTGTTGATTTTTCCCTGCTGATTTGATATTCAAAATCAATATCGCCGCCTAAGCCGGCATAACTCAACTCGATTTCAAAATTGAAATGATAATTGCTGTTGTAACCTATTTTGATACCGGTATAGTCACTTATTATTTTCACATTTTTTGCATCGGCAGCCAATTCTTCAATTTTAATGGATCCGTAGTCTGAATCCAGCTCAAGGTTACCGTGAACGGTTCCAAAACGTGTGCTCAGGTAATCACCATCACCTTTGATGTTTGTAGCGTTACCGATCTTGATACTTCCGTAGTCACAGGAATATTCAATATTTTTTACATTGACTATTTCAGATGTGGTATAATCGGCATTGATTAACAAATCTCCTGCATTTTCAATAACATACCCGGAATAGTCGGCATCGATTTGTCCACTTTTTATATAACCGATGGTCGATTTTGAGGTATAATCGAAGTTGAGGACATTGTTACTTGCATTCAGTTTTCCAATTTCTATACGGCCGTAATCACAGTTGATAGTTGCTTTTCCGTTGATTTCATCCAAATAGATTCCACCGTAATCATTGTCCAATTCAACACTGTTGCCAACGGGAACTTTTATGGTGTAGTTGATTTCCATGCTGACATTGTCATTGGTGAACCAACTGAACCATCCGGAGCTCCAGTTGCTTTTTTCAAAGATCGTTTTTGCCGAAACCATTGAACTTGATGCTTGAAATTGAACATCGATTTCATCTAGCTTTTTTTGTGCTTTTTCTTCACTGTTGCTATTGGTTTTGATGTGGACTTCGATCACGGTCCTGTTTTCATCCCAAGAAGTAATATGCAGATTTCCGTAGCTGTTGTCTATTTTCAGAAGCGCATTGGCGTTTACCGAAAATTCTTTGTTGATCTTCTTTTCCTTGGTGTATTTGCCACCCCATCCTGGGCTATAAGCCGGGCAGAGAAGAGGTGCACACAAAAATAATAGCGTAATTTTATACAATATGATTTTCATTTTGAGGGTGTTTTAAGAGTTTAATTTCTTCTATCTGATCCAAGACCTCTTGCAGGAGGTTGATTCTTGTTTGGAAATTGATGATCATGGCATTTAGAATTTGTCTGGTGTTTCCTTCTTCCGCCAGATCGTTTTCCAGTTCTGCGTAATTTTTTTCCAGTTTTTTAATTTGTTCCATGGCATCGGCTACAACGTGTTGTGTCTCGGGTGTAGTTTCTGCCTCTATCTTCTCCATTTCCTTTTCGATCAGGGAAGCAAAATAGAATTTGGTTTCTTTAATATTATTAGGAGTGGTTTCTGCTTTCTCCCCCATGGAATTAAAAATTTGAATTCCTATGGTGAACAATACAGCAACAGAAGCCGCAATAGAGAGGTTTCTCCAAAAAGAGGTTTTGGATTTTCCGGTCTTTATGGAAACCGTGCCTTGTTGTGCGTTGAGTTTGTCCAAAAACCGTGCTTCGTGTCCTGTAGCCGGTACTTCGGTGTCCCATTGGCCTTTCAGTCCATCAAAAAGCTCATCGATGTTATCTTTCTGTATCATAAGCATTGGTTTGTAATTTTTTTCTTAAGCTTTCTTTAGCCCTGGAAATGGTCGTCCTGCAATTGGCATAGCTTATTTGCATGATGTTCCCTATTTCCTCATAGTCATATCCTTCAATGAGATGAAGGGTCAAAGCCATTCTGTAATTGTCCTTCAGCATCTTCATGGTTTGCAACACTTTTTGAGCCTTTATGTTGGTCAACTCATGGTCAGGATCAATATCATTCTTGTCTTCAACCCTGTACATCACATCTTCAAGTTCCACTTCAGCATTCTTTTGTTGTTTTCTGTAATGCTGAATACTGTTATTGATGACGATTCGCTTAAGCCAGGCACCAAACATTACTTCGCCTTTAAAGGAGTGCAGTTTGGTAAATGCGTTTAAAAATGATTCCTGCATCACATCTTCGGCTTCGTAAGCGTCTTTTACAATCCGCAGTGCTGTGTTATACATCGCTTGATGATAGCGGTTGTATATCTCGAACTGAGCAGATTGTTTTCCTTCCTGGCATAATGCCAACAGTTGGTCAGTATTTAACTTTTGGTGGCTCAAAAAGTAATTTGTTTATTATAAAGATGACAATAACTGCTGAATTGTTACAGTTGTGGAAGAATTTTTTGAAGAAAAGACTGTTTATTCAGAAGGAAGTGTTTAATTCTTTGTCTTTCAGCGTAAAAGACTTGTAGAGTTCTTTTGCCAATATTTTTGACAACCAGGTGATTCTTCCGCAGTGTTCCACATGCCAAACTGCTTTGTTTTCAATAACATTACCAGCCAATAATGGTCCAACGACATATAGACTGTCTGTGGCTTCCAATGATTTATTGACATCAATGCCTATCTGGGATTCATTAGGTTTGCATATTCCCTTTTTGATGAGGTTTTGAAGTATTTCGGGAACGTTTTCCCCGTTGAAAGTTGTACTTCCTATGCAGTTAATCACAATATGATACGGACGTGTTGATGTTTTGATTTCTCCTGTTTTTGTATCAGAATATTCCAAAAAAGGATGTTCGATATTGTTGTTTTTTAAGGAAATGAACCTTCCGGCGATATGGTCGAAACGGGAGTCTTTCGTCAGTTTATCAATTGTTTTGGTGTAGTGAACCCCGGCACATCGTTGTCTTCTTCCTATTTCATTTCCATAGCGACAAGCGAATTCTTTAAGTTCTTTTCGATTTAGTTTTGATAATAATGCTCCAAAAGCATTTGAAATGATATTGACGGTAGAAGCTGCTCCCAAATGAATACTTTCGGCATGATCGAGATCTTTATAAGTGGCCTCGGCAATATCTTTGGCTGTTATATCTTCGATATTTTTCAGTTTCTGAAGATGGTAGGGTTCAAATTCGCCTTGCTTTTTTTTATCGACGATAGAATCAGGTAAAATCCCATGGGTTGAAATAAATGTAAAATGATTGATATACGATTCACTTTTCCGGGTGTCGTTCAATTTATAGAGAAGTTCTAAAGCACTTGCATTGGCACCGACGATCAGTACATTGTTTGTTTTGCCTTCATTTTTTCTTTGCCGGGTAAAATCTTGAATTCTTTTCAAGTTTTCCTTTAGCCCCGGATCGTAACAATTATTGACAAGAAGCAAATGTTCATTTGTGTTTTTTACATCAGAGCATAACTTTTTAGTGGGCAATGAGCCAATGGCCAAAACAACTTTTGATGAACTAAAAGTGTCTGCATTTGTCGTTATTTTGAATCCATTGGTTGTTTTCTTAATATCGCGAACCTCCGCAACCTGATATGAAACTTTTATGCGGTTGTCCTTTTCTAAAGCAGACACCAATTTTTTGGCTTTTTCATCGAGATATTGACCAAAAAACCACCTGGGGACAAACAAATCTTCCCATTCGTTATTTTGTATCTGTAAGGCGTGCTCTTTTGTCCATTGAGTGGTCAAATCCCCGCCTTCATTCAACATTTTCTTTATGAGTTGACCTTTATTGACGTTTAACCAATTAATAAAAGAATCCCTTTCCGGTTGGGGCAAGAAATCTTTTAAAGAGGTTATAAGTAAGACAGAGGCTCCCGACCTGTTTCCATAGGGGATACCTGTGTGGAATTCAGGGTATTTGTTTAATATGTTGATCGATATGGTATTTCCGCCAAAGTCTTGAGCGATGGATTCAAGGAAATATATCAAGGTGAAGGTCGATGATATTCCTGAGCCGACAAAAGTGATGTCTGTTTTCTGTTCTCTATTAGTCATTTTTAGGGGTTTTATATTTAATGATCCGTCCGGGATTACCAACTACGGTAGCATAATCGGGTACATCTTTGATGATAACGGTGCCGGCACCCAACAAACATTCTTTTCCGATAGATGATATGCCTGTCATTACAGTTACACCCATCCCGATATAGGCTTTTTCTTTTACATCAATACAGGCACCGACGTTTACTCCTGATGACATGAATACACCGTCGGCCATATGTACATGATGGGCAATAGTGCTATCCATATTGACCATGATATAATTCCCAATAGTTGTATGGGGCATCACGATATTTCCTACCAACATATAGACCGCTTCGCCCAAAGTGACATCAGGGGCTATGGAAACTGTTTTATGAATAAAACTCGGAATTTTATAGCCTTCTTTTTTTAAAGTTGATAGGTATTGTACTCGAATATCGTTGTCGCCAATCGGACAATACACACTTTGTATTTTCTTTTTGAATTCTTCAGTAAAAAGATCTTGATAACACCCCAGTACCGGGATTCCATGAACATTTGTCCCTTTTAGGGCAGGGTTATCATCCATAAAACCAATAATATTGATCCCTGCCTCTTTTAAATAAGAAGCATATATCTGTCCTTGGGTCCCTGCCCCAATAATGATCGCATTATCCATATTTATTTAGTTATTACCTTCAAAAGCAGGCATGTTGAGGGAAGTATTGTTGTTTATGCCTTCTTTTACAATCACTTTTCTTATTGTTTTTTGCAGAATATGCAGGTCGGTTTTAAAACTTAGGTTTTTAACATACCACACATCCAATTCAAATTTTTGATCCCACGAAATGGAATTCCGTCCGTTGACTTGTGCCCAGCCCGTAATTCCCGGTTTGACTAGATGTCTTTGTTTTTGAAAGTCATTGTATAAGGGAAGGTATTTGACCAACAGCGGTCGTGGGCCTATCAGACTCATATCTCCTTTCAAGACATTAAATAGTTGAGGGATCTCGTCAAGGGAATATTTTCTGATAAACCGCCCGGTTTTAGTAATTCGCTGATTGTATGGCAAGAGCTCTCCGTTTTCGTCTTTGTAGTCGTTCATTGATTTAAACTTGATCAAGTTGAAAACTTTTTCGCCTTTACCTGGTCTTAGCTGGACAAAAAAAGGAGTTCCTTTATTGACAAATATCAAAATCAAACTCAACACAAGAATAACAGGTAGCAGGATGATGATACCGATCAAGGCTAAAACGAAATCCCCCCCTCTTTTTAAAAACAACGAATACATAGTTAGGCTTTTTGGTTGCGTATTGAAAATTAATAGTTTAGGGTTCTATGTGTCGTTATTAAAAGTACTTCAATAAAATGATTGTATAAAAATTGTTCTTCAAAAGGCAATAAATCTCGTCAAAGTAATTTTTTCTTTCCGTTTATTGTGTTTTTTAAACTCTGTCAATTTTAAAAAGAGACTTTTCCCAAGTTACTAATCAGGTTTTTCTTATTGTAAAGTGTTGTTTCATAGGGTGATATATGCACTTTGTCGACAGTAATGTATTTTGAAGAATATTCATGTTCCTAATAGATTTTTAGCCGGTTTTAAAGCACTTATAACTAATTTTATATTGATTTTATCCCTCTCAGTTTCTACAAGATTTAAGATACTTAATTATAACCGACCTAATACCATAATTATGAAAATAAAAATACAACTTAGCTTTTTAGTGATAGCATTTGGTGTTTTTAGCCTGAATGCTCAAAATTTACACACAGATGCCAACGCGGCTTCTATCGATAATGAAGCAGATGCGACTACCGGGTGGATCGGAGGAGCTGTGTTGAGTTCGGTATCTGATGATCCACAAAATGGTACGTTTGCACTCATGGCGGTTTCCTCGGGAGTGTCATCAGGAAGGAATATGGAATACACCCTTAATGTTGTTCCTGGAGAAGTATATAACATAAGTATATGGGCAAAACGGGGAGAACAAAGTTATTCGCCGGCATTTGCCAATTGGTCAGGCTTTAATGGTTTTTCAACAACGGGCATAACAACAGAGAATTGGACTGAATATAATTTTGAGTTGACTGCCAATGCCAATACTGCAACGATCAGGGTTTACACAAGTCCGACAAGTAGGGGAGATGTTTCAGGTGATACGGTATTGATTGATGGAGTGAGCATTATCGGTGCAAATGAAGATACCGAAGCACCATCAGCAGTAACAGACCTAACGGCCTCCAACACTACTTTTGAAGGGACTACACTGGATTGGACCGCAGCGACAGACAATGTCGGGGTGACCGATTATGAAGTTTTTCAGGATGGGGTGAGCATAGGTTTGACCGGAGGGGCAACAACTTTTGCCGTATCAGGTCTGACACCGGAAACAAATTACGCCTTTACGGTTTTTGCCATGGATGCGGCGAATAACACATCGACGGTAAGTAACACAGCCAATGTGACGACCTTGGCTGAATCCCAGCCGGACACCGAAGCACCATCGGCAGTAACAGACCTAACGGCCTCCAACACTACTTTTGAAGGGACTACACTGGATTGGACCGCAGCGACAGATAATGTCGGGGTGACCGATTATGAGGTTTTTCAGGACGGGGTGAGCATAGGTTTGACCGGAGGGGCGACAAACTTCAACGTAACCGGCCTGACGCCTGAAACGAGTTATGCATTCACGGTTTTTGCCATGGATGCAGCGAATAACACATCGGCGGTGAGTAATACAGCCAATGTGACAACCTTGGCTGAATCTCAGCCGGACACCGAAGCACCATCGGCAGTAACAGACCTAACGGCCTCCAACACTACTTTTGACGGGACATCGCTGAGTTGGACCGCAGCGACAGACAATGTCGGGGTGACCGATTATGAGGTTTTTCAGGATGGGGTGAGCATAGGTTTGACCGGAGGAACTACAACTTTTGCTGTAACCGGCCTGACACCGGAAACAAATTACGCTTTTACGGTTTTTGCCATGGATGCGGCTAATAATACTTCGGCGGTGAGTAACACAGCCAATGTGACAACCTTGGAAGATTCAGGGAACACCGTAGTAGATTACACTAGTGAGAATGCAAATTTGGAAACAGTAGATTGGCAAGCCAACAATATGTTTGTGAATGGGAATATGGGGATTGGCACAAGTTCAACTTTAAATTATAGATTGGCAGTCGCCGGAAATATTGTTGCTGAAGAAGTGAGAGTGGCTTTGCAAGGGAACTGGCCGGATTATGTTTTTGAATCGGATTACAAGTTGCCAAGCCTGGATGAAGTTGAAAAACACATTGTGGAAAACAAACACCTGATCAATATCCCGAGCGCCAATGAAATTAAAGAAGAAGGGATAAGACTGGGAGAAATGAATGCTAAGCTCTTGAGGAAAATTGAAGAACTGACACTTTACATCCTTCAGCAAAAAAAAGAAATAAATCAATTGCAAAGAAAAAACGCCAAGCTTGAAAGTTTGACGGAGCGTATTGAAAAATTGGAATCAAAAATAAATCAAAATCAGTAAACAATGAAGTTCACCATAGAAAAGCTCTTTTTATTGGTTTTGTTTTTGATGCTTTTCCAGCTTGGAAAGAGCCAAAGTATTCGGAAAAATTATCAAGAAATGACCGAATATGAAAAGACGGAATTGATCAATGCTTTTTATCAATTAAGACAAGGAGCAGACCGAATAACAGATATGGCAGATTATCATTTGGAATATGCCAATTTTGACAGTAGCTTTCCTGATAGCCTGGATATTCACTTCAATTTACCTGACGAACAAGACAAGGAAATCTTTTTGGTGTGGCACCGAAGGTTTGTTTTTGAGATCGAACAGGCCATGCAGCAGATTAATCCAAAATTGACCATTCCGTATTGGGATTCTTCAGTAGATGGGGCTATAAATTCTCAGCTTTGGGATGAGGATTTTATGGGGAGTTTTGATACCAATTGGGGATTGGGGAGGACTTTAGGTCAATTTGGGACTTTGCCGACTGAGCAGGAAATTGCCGATATGATGTTGATGGAGGATTTCTTTGAATTTTCAGATCATTTTGAACGACAAAATCCGCATGCAGGAGCCCATCGATGGGTAGGTGGTTATATGAGGACAATGGCATCTCCCAGAGATCCTGTTTTTTATCTGCATCACTCCTTTGTAGATAAAATTTGGCATGAGTGGGAAGAAACTCACCACAATTCATCTTATCTAAGGACAGATATGATCCGCTATGACGGAACCTATGTTTTTGATGGAGAAACCTTGCCTTCGGTAAATCCGAATGATATTATCGATACTAGGGCTTTAGGCGTTTTTTATGCTGAAGATGGATTGGCAACCTTAGACAATTATACCGTAAACAACACTTACCATAGCGAAGAGCTGTTTTATTATCAATACACCATCCAAGCGGGCAATAATTTTATAGCTGCACAAAATACAAGTTCGCGTATGCAGTCTTTGAGCGAAGTAGTGCTTCAACCTGGTTTTTTAGCTGAAAGTGGTACCAATTTTGTTGCGAACATTGATACTGATGCAGGAGGAAATCTGTTGGCAAAAACTTTAAAATATCCTGTTCGGGAGTACAATCCGTTTGAAGAAATCGATTTGGATCCTGTTTGGGACTGGTCAGAAACAGCAGGGGTAATGGACATTGAAAATAATATTGAACTGGCAGTTTACCCAAATCCGTTTATTTCATCGATTACAATAAAATTGGATAAAAAGAGAAGTGGGATAGTGGAATTTTATGCGCTTAACGGAGCTTTGGTGAAAAGAGAATTTTTCGAGTCCACAGAAAGGATAACAATAGACAAACTTAGTCATATGACAATAGGGACATATATAATGAAGATTATAGACGTTTCTGGAGAGGTGCTTGCGTCCAAAAAAATTATCAAGATCTAAATAAGTATTGAAGGTCATTATCATAAACACCTAAAATCAATCATAATAGTGGGTTAAGTTATTGTTTTTCATTATATTATATAAATGGATTTGAGTGGTTTGGTATTTCAAAGAGAATCTTTACCGTTAATAGAAATTTGTATGTATATAGCGGTGATTTGGTGTAATTTTAAAGATAATTCTTCCAAACGGCAATCAATTAAAATTAAAACTATAAAAATAAGGCCCTCTTTCTATATGCTATCCTAAAACTTTTCATGATTTTATATGACATTTTAAATTCATAGGTTGAAAAGAATAGTGGGTTTTTCTTATGTAATGAGCTATGGGGTTAAACAATAAATTACGGGAAGTATCTTTTTGGATTATAGATTTTTTAAAAAGCTCCAAAATCAAAAAGCAGTATAAAGATATTGTTTATGTTTTGGAGAATTATACCGATGAAAAATCAAATTCAAAGCGGGAAGCATATTTGCAAAAAGTGCTAAAACATGCAAAAGCAACTGTGCCATATTATAAAAATAAAACAGTAGACAATTTTAAAGATTTTCCTGTTATTGATAAGAATGTTGTCAGAAATAATTTTGAAGATTTTAAATCAGATTCATATCAAGGAAAAAAAATATACCCTGCCTATACAAGCGGTTCCACCGGAACACCTTTCAGGGTCTTTCACAATAAAGAAAAAAAGATAAGGAACACTGCAGACACCTTATATTTTGCTCAAAAAGGAGGGTATACCATTGGGCAAAAATTGTATTATTTAAGACATTGGGACCAATACAATAAAAAAAGTGTTTTGGGAACTTTTATGAAGAATATTGTGATGCATCCTGTTTCAGAGCTCACCGACAAGGATATATGGAATTTAATAGAGAAAATGAAAGCTGATCCCGAACCCAAAAGCATCCTTGGCTATGCTTCAGCTTTGGCTAATATTTGTAACTATATGGTCAATACCAACGCTCCTAAGGTTGATGCCAATGTGCGTTCCATAATCGCGATGTCTGAACACTTGAGTCCCAATGTAAAAGAACAATTACATCATTATTTTGGTGTTGAAGGACTCTCCAGATACTCCAATGTTGAAAATGGGATCATAGCCCAGCAATTTCCCGGAAGTAATACCTTTCATATCAATTGGGCGAGCTATTTTGTTGAAATTTTGGAAATTGAAACCGATGTTCCGGTAAAGTCAGGTAATCCCGGAAGAATTGTTGTAACAGATCTTTTTAACTACAGCATGCCTTTAATTCGCTATGACACTGGAGACATAGGAGTAATGAAAGATAACGATCCTTTTAATGAAGCGCCGTATTTGGAGCATGTTGAAGGGAGAAAAATGGATATGATATATAATACCAGTGGAGAATTGATAACTTCCTATGTCACATATCACCTTTTGAAATATCCTAAAATCAAACAGTTTCAATTCATTCAAGAGAACAAAAACACTTACCTCTTCATATTAAATGTCTATAAAGGTTTTGATCTTGAGCAGCAAATAATTGAAGAATTTAAAGCCCATTTGGGTGCAGATGCTGTAATAAAAGTTGAATATGCCAACGATATTCCATTGTTACAATCGGGCAAAAGAAAATTGGTCGTGAACAAAATGTTTCCACATCAGTAATCAACATGTTTTAATCATTTGATATTTATAATGCATTAATTGGTATTTTCCAGAGCTTTGTATTCTTTCAATAATTCTTGCCAGACATATAATTGTTCATAATTGGATTCTATTACCTTACGTGCATTTCCCCCCATATTTTGTTGATCATTAGTTGACAATTGCATCATTTTTTTCATAGCTATATAGATAGCATCTCTATTTTTTACGGGAATGATATACCCGTTTAATCCTTCTTTTATAATTTCATTACATCCATTTATGTTGGATACAATACTGGGAAGTTTCATAGCCCCGGCTTGCATAACTACATTAGGGAATCCTTCTCTGTAACTTGGAAAAACAAGGGCGTTTGCCATGGCAAAATACGGGCGTACATCTTTTTGTTTTCCCGTTGCTATTATATTAGGATGTTTTTCTATAGTCTCAATGGTTTTAGGAAGTAAGGGGTCTAAAGTCGTTTCATAATAACCTACCATAAGTAATTTAACGCACTTTAGTTCTTGACTAAGGGTATTGAATGCCGAAACGAGTTCGTTAATCCCTTTGTCTTTTACCAACCTACCCACATAAATGAAAACATAGTCATTTTTGTCTATTTTTAGTTTCTTCTTAAGTTCGAGGATATAATCTTGTGAAACTTGATTTATATTATAGTGATGTATGTCGATACCATTGGAACTTCCATTCCCTATGATTTTAATCTTACTTTTATTAGTAAACTTGTTTTGAAGAATAATGTCTGATAGTCCATGTGAGTTTGGATATATTTTAGTAGCACAGGCATAGGTGACTTTTTCTACATTGTTAAGTAGTGTTCTTTTCATCCCTTTTGCTTCTACAAGTGGAAGCCCGGCAATTGTATGAAGGCGATTAGGTACTCCGGCGAGCCATGCTGCAATCATTCCGAGGGTGCCAGCCTTTGGAGTATGGGTATGAACTATAAAGGGTTTTTCTGATTTAAAAATTGAATAGAGTTTCCAAAAAGCCGTAAGATCTTTAAAAAGAGTAATACGCCGGGTCATTTCTACAATTCTAAAACCGGCATTCTCTTTATTGGCATAATCCACCATTAATTTTTCATCGCTGCCATTACTTGAAATAGCGATCATATTGTAAAAGGCACTCATATATTTTAGTTGCCCTTTTAGTAAACCGGAAAGTGATTGGGGAACAGTAGTGATTCGGATAATCTTTTTCATTTTATGGATGCGTGGTTGTTTGTGATTTCTATTAATGCTAAAATGAATAGCTGATTTAAGTTATTAAATATAAGGATGTTATAGGGGTTTATAAGACTAATTGGTTGTATTGAGTTATTTTTCGTTAAACTCAATGCTTTTCTGGATTAGGCAAGTATTTCTATGCTTATTATTACCTTGAGATATAAGGTTATTCCTTTTCTAAAGCAGATCGATATACAGAGAGATATTTATCGACCATGATATCGATACTGAATTGTTTTGATCGCTCGAGGCATGCCTTTGCCACGAGTTGGTAATATGGTGAATCGCTTAATAACTGCTTGATGATATATGCCAATTGATTAAAATTTCCATTTTCAAACAAAACCCCGGCATCTTTGACCACTTCGGTAAGTCCAGGGACATTTGAGGCAATAAAAGGCTTTCCCGAAGCCATACCTTCTATGGATGATAAAGAAAGTCCTTCGAAATGGGATGAAAGAACCACAAGGTCGACGGATTTCAATAATTTTGGGACGTCTGACCTGATTCCTAAGAAAATGACTCGATCTTCCAGTTGTAGTTCTTGTGTCAATTTAATGGAATGGACTTTCAAAGGCCCATCTCCAACAAGTATAAGCTTGACGCTTTCTGGAACATGGGACATGGATTTGATCAATGTGTTTTGGTCTTTTTGTTTTGTAAAACTAGCCACTTGAATGATCAAGTGGTCACTTTCTTCAACTCCCAATTCACTTTTTTTGTAGGCTTGAGCATTGTTGTAGGCCTGTAAGGGAATTCCGTTGTGGATCTGTTTCAGGTTTTTAAATCCTTTCCCTAAATGATGGCGAAGGTTTTTATCTACCGCATCAGAAATTGTGATTATGGAATGATATTTTTTGTAAAGGATACGATCCAATATTTTGAAAAGAAACCATCTCCGCCTTCTGTTACTGGAATTATGTTCGGTCATAATCAAGGGAATCTTATTCCTGTTCAGGATAGAAGCTATGGCAACCCAGTATATAGACGGAAACAGATGAACATGGATAAGGTCGTAATTCTTTATATGTTTTTTTAATCTAAGAATGTATTTTGGGTTGTAAATATTTCCCTGTTCTAAAGCGATGATCTCTATTTCTTGATTTTCTTCGATTTTATTTTTTAACGGGCTGTCTATTCCATTCAACAATAAAATATCGACCGAAGTGCTCTTTTTCTTAAACAGTAGAGAGGTCTCTACAACTAGTTTTTCGGCTCCCCCCGAGAGTAAAGAGTTAGTTATTTGCAGGATTTTCATTGCTTTACTTTATTTAAATACATTACATAGAGATAGAGGAGAAAACCAATGGGTAGGGCTATAAAAGTCAGTGTTTTATCAGGAGTCTTTTTAAAAAAGGTAAAGTCTTTTAACTGCAAACTGTGCGACACCAAATGAACCGCATTCTTAAAGCGTACTTTTAGATAGTTTGAATTCTGGATGTTGAGGATTCTTGCATACTGAAACCCTTTGGGGTGGCGGTAATATTGTTTTAAAATGTTCCTGGACGAGCCATCCTCCATATATTCAACAATACAAAAAATCTCATTTAAACAAGCGAGTTCGTAGTCTTTGTCGATCAATAAATACAGAGTTCCCAAAGGCACAAAACGTTCATCTGGGAAAATAGGATATTTTGGGTATTTTTTGACGACATCAGTACGATAAACTAGTTTTTTATCACCTTTAACATTGTGTTTGTGGTGTAGATCCTCCAACGTAGATGTTTTTATGTAGTTTGGAAATTGATCTCCTATAACTTCTCGATTTTTATAGGCATCCAAACCTATAATGCCGGCTATTTTATCTTTATTGCCAAGAGAATCCCAAAAACCCAGTATTTTTTCAACAGCATCTTCAGGCATAAAATCGTCAGAATCTATACAAACATTCAATGTTGTTTTTATGAGGGAATAGGCCGTATTGTGTCCGCCGTGCATTCCTTGATTTTCTTGATAGTGATATATAATATCAATTTTTCCTTCAGCAATCCAGCTATCTATCAATGTTTTGGTATTATCTGTGGACCCGTCGTCTATGATCAACCATACAAAATCCTTATTCGTTTGGTTGACCAATCTTTCATAACACTGCCCTAAGCAGTATTCTCGGTTATAAGTGGGGGTGAAAATGGTTAATGATTTCATGTTTCAAGACTTTATTTTATCACTTAATACCAACATATAAATAGGCCATTAAGAAAGTGAAAAAGAAATAGGCCAGTATCACTTTACAAATGATTAAATATTGATGTTTAAAAAAAGTTTGTTTAAGAAAGGGATAGATGATTACAATGGCCATCATAAACCACGACAAATACGCAAAACGGTTTGAAAAATTAGCCCTGATGACCAAAATCCAAAACGAATTGGCTATCAAATATGTGTTGAACAATTGTAAATAGAATGGGTCCCTGAATTTCTTTTTGAATATAAAATACCAGCCTGCATAAACTGCAAACGCACTGTAGATCAGAAAATCCCATCTAAATCCAATGCTTTTGAACGATTCAGGATTTGCATCACCCAACAGATAACCACTGAGCCTATCGTCAGCAAATCCCATGCTTGCGAAAAGATTTTCCCAAAAACCACCCAAGGCAATGGAAAGGGGGATAGCTGCAAACCATCCTATTAAATAAGCCTTCGGATTGTTGGTTAAGAAAGTCAGTGTAAAAGCTAAAATGGGTAACAGTAGGGTTTGATGGACATAATATGAAACCAAAAAAATGGCATACATAAGTACTTTCTTATTCCTAAAAGATAATGCTAGTAAGAATAAAGAAGTGGCAATACCATTTCTGATACCGTTGGTAGCATATGTCCAAAATGAAAAAGAAACCAATAGCAGGAGAAAAGCAAAAAACCAATAAATGTTGGATATCGATCTTGACAACCGATACATAGGGTATATGTAGAGGGCAGCACAAATAGTAAAGAAAGCACTTTGGGAAACAAAGTAGGACGAGAATTTCATAAAGTAATGAAAAAGCCAATCTTTCTCGGTAATTACACTTCCTCCCTGTTCATAATAGTCAAAATAACGGGCATAAGTAATCATATCCCCAAAGTAGGCACCACTAACCGGACGTAAACCAATAAATAAAACAGAAAATACCAGTAAAAAGTATCCGCAAATTTTGATGAATTGTAAATTTTTAGGATCATTTATATCCAAAAAAAGTGCGTGTAACACCATAAAAATAACAATACCCAAACATAAGTTTAAATAAATGTCATGAAATAAAGAAGGATCTAAAAAACTAAGCATAAAAAATCGTATTGATTTAACACTAATCTGAATCTTACAACAATAGAAGATTTTCTTTCAAAATGATAGATTAAATTCTGTAATTTAATTATTGAAGCAAAAGAATATTCTAATTGAGGGGTAAAATCCTTCACCTTTAATAAGAAACAAATATAGTGTCTTAAACTGTTAAAAATCAAACTATTCGACTATTTCAAAAAAACTTCGTTGAATTTTATATTCCAATGATCCAAAGAAGGTTATTTTGCCGTATATAAGTGTGTATTTCATCGAGAAAATTGTATACTTAATCTAAAATTAGAAATAAATGAAGACGAATGATGTTAAAACAAAGTCCCGAATAATGAACAGCTTAACCATGAAAACAATACGTTTTAATATGATGGTGTTATTATGCTTGGTATTTCTTGCCTCTTGTACAAAAGAAGAAGAGTTTGTAGAAGCTGTAACCAACGAAGAAGAAAACACACCTCCTCCCAATGAAGAAGTTGGAAATGTTGGTGAACTCACTGATACCCCATGTGATTTCACCCTTGATAATGTAACGTCAAATTCTACAGTGGTTATTGATTGCCAGATGGATTTAGAAGGAAAGACTGTCAACCTTCCCGCTGATGTCAATTTTGAATTTGAAGGTGGTGAGATTATCAACGGAACCCTTAATTTTTCAGGAGGAATTATTGATGGAAGGTTACTGAATTATCAATTAACGATCGAAGGAAACGCCACTTTAAAGAGTACAACGTTTTTCTTTGACCCTTCCAGATGGGATATTGTGCAAGGAGAAACCACATCTGAAGTAGCTCTCTCGAACAATAAAAAACTGGAAGACTTGATTAATTTATCAAAGAAAATGGGAGCTACTACTTTTGAAATGGACGATTTTGATGCGTATTTTGAAATTTCCAAAGTAACCAGTACTACATCTAATCAGAATTTTTATCCTTCCGTGGAAGCGATTAATGTTCCGTCAGACTTTAATTTAAAAATGTCAGAGAACACCCATTTAAGGGCTTACCCTAATGGAGTTGAAAGATATGCACTTTTGGCGGTAAGAAATGAATCAAACGTTACCATAAGCGGGGGGAACCTTCACGGAGAGCGAGATAAACATGATTATAGTTCAGGAGGACCTCATGCATGGGGACATGTATTGGAATTGCACGGGGCTGTTGGAGTTACAGTTTCCAACGTGGCCATGTCAATGGGTGCAGGAGATGGTTTGAAAATCCATAGTTTGAATCATAATTATGAAGCGAATTACATCCCCTCAAATGATATAGTAGTGACCGATTGTACTTTTGACAGTAATAGAAGAAACAATGTGTCCATAACAGACGGATATAATATTATCATAGAGAACAGTACTTTCCTAAATGCCGGAATAGACACTCCAAATTCTACTGGAGTTGCTCCAAGGTTTGCTTTGGATATTGAAGCTTATAGAACAAGGGATAGTAATGGAGAATTCATTTTTTATGAAAAAGTTTCAGATGTGATTATTCGAAATAATACAGAGGAAGGAAGTGTCAAAGGAGGTTTCTTGGTGGCCATAGGCGATAATGTAACTATTGAAAACAATAAAGTGTCGAGTGGTATAGGTTATCTTTTGGCAACCGGGGTGAAAATTCAAAACAATGAAATTACAGGTAATGGAACCGGTAATGCCATAACAGGCGGAAGATCTGATACGGAAACGACATACAACAACGAAATCTCCGGAAATGTAATCAGGGGATTTGGTACAGGAATTACTTTATACAGTAAAGAAACAAAGATTTATGATAATGAAATAATAAATGCTCAAAATGGGATTTTTATACCGAATAAGGTCAATGATATGGAGATCT
Source organism: Galbibacter kalidii (assembly GCF_026241135.1). Taxonomy (GTDB): domain Bacteria; phylum Bacteroidota; class Bacteroidia; order Flavobacteriales; family Flavobacteriaceae; genus Galbibacter. The sequence continues at coordinate 64,022 of NZ_JAPFGA010000003.1, read as the reverse complement.
ATAATAATACCATCACGAGTGATTTAAGTGGTAGCCATGGAGTGTTTGCCCATATTGCTTCCGCAGATGATGTGACCATCTATAATAATGAAATTGATACTGATGGTTATGGAATAAGCTTTGTCAATGTGAATTTAGATACATCAGATGCAAATAACCAAGTATTTGTAAGAGATAATAATATTATATCAGACTTGGGGGTTCAAGTATCCAATTCCCAAGGGATTATCGTTGAAGATTAATAGTGCCTATTTATATAAATTAATTGGTGAGGGAAGAGTGGCTTTATTGTAAGTCACTCTTTTTTCTTGATAACCCTCGCTGGATTGCCAACAACGGTACAATTATCCTGAACACTTTTAGTAACCACAGCTCCGGCACCGATGTTGCAATTGTTACCGATGGTGATATCACCAATGATAATAGCTCCGGTATAGACAGAAACATTATTACCTATGCTGGGTTTTTTCCCATTTATTTCCCCAATGGTCACGAGGTGGTTGATATAGAAATTTTCTCCGATTTCATTAGCGTTTATAATAGTGGAGTAGGGGTGTCCGGTTAAAAAACCACCTTTTATTTTTGTGTTGACATCTATTTTGAAATATTTTTCTTTAGGACAATACAGATTCAAAATATGACATAGTGCCCCACGATTTCGGAAGTAAAAAATATTTCTAAAGTCTTTGGAGTGGGTTAAATAGTGGAGGAGCAGTTTTGTTTTATTGTTTTTGGGATGTCCTTTTGCTTTTGCCCACCTGATAATATCCTGATCGATATATGCTTTCTGCTTGCTGTATTTATACAGGATGACATGAGGAATAAGAAAGAACTTGTATAGGGTTGTGACTAATGTTTTCATTTCTACTGTTTTTCAGCTATTGTTTTTTCAAATAATCGAATCCACATAACCATCACTTTGTCTTCTGTATAATTTTTGGCGTTGTTTCTGGCATGGATTCCTAAAAAAACGCGCTTTGAATGGTCAGACATCAGTTTTTTTACCTGATGGGCATACTTGTCGATATCCATAGGAGTTACCAAACACCCTGTGTTTTCTTCTATGATGTTCCTTGGCCCATGAGGACAGTCAAACGATACAATGGGCAGTCCACACGATTGGGCTTCTAGTAAGACCAAAGGGAAGCATTCATTATGTGATGACATTAAATATAAGGAAGATTCCAGCATTTTATTTGAAATCTGATTTGTGGTGCCGCATAACTTAACAGCATCCTCCAGTTTTTCATCTTCTATTTTATCCTTTAGGTAGCCCATATAAACCTGTTCTCCCGTGCCGTAGATTTGTAAAACCCAATCAGGATGTTCTTGATACACGAGTTTCCATATATCGATCAGAGTGTCATATCCCTTGACCGGGGCAATCCGTCCTGCCGTGATAGCTATTTTGTTTGTTAAGGATGCTTTTCCTTCAGGGAAAAAGGTAAGAGGGTTGGGAATAACTACCGTGTTGTCACTGGTGTAATATTGCAGTTCGTCACGGTTAAGGACAATCAAATGGTCGTATTGCTTCTCAACATATTCAGCAAATTTTAGAAATAAACCTTTGATACTGTTTTTCTCCTTTTTCTTTTTCCGTTCATCTAAAATTTTGGAGTAATGAAACTCTTTTATTTTTGGGATTCTTTTGTGGATAAAGGGAACAAAATAGGTATCGGTACTGTGACTACAAACCACGATAATGTCCGGTGTGATTGTTCTAATCGCTTTTTTAAGTCTACGGATATGCTTGGGGATTTTAAGCAAATTTGAAGGATGGAAATAGCTTTTGTTCCTGTTGTAATCTATGTTTAAATCATAGAACGTTATATCCTTATGAAATTCATAACAGGGTGCTTTTCCTTTTTGTGATGTAGTTGTGATATAGATATCCCCATGTTTGTGTTTGCTAAGGTAATTGGCTTTTATGGAGAGGACTCTTTCAATCCCCCCGTGCAAATACACTTGATCGATCAGAAACAGGATTTTCATTTGTTTAAGAGTGTTTTAAATAGGTTGTCCCATTGTTTTACAATTTGCTCCGGCTGGTATCTGCGAACATTTTGTTTTGCTTTTGCTCCCATCCCCTTTCTTAGTTTGTCATTTTCTATTAGTAGCGAAATCTTATCAGAAAGCATGTCGATATTTCCATTGGGCACTAGTATTCCATCTTCGCCATTGGCAATAATATCAGCGGGACCGTGTGGGCAGTCAAACGCTACGCAGGGCACACCACAGGCCATAGCTTCTATCAAAACCATCCCAAAACCTTCAAACCTCGAAGGCATGACATATAGGGAGGCATTCAGGTAAACCTCTTCAATTTTTTGGGTGGGTTTGTTTATTTTAAAACTTCTTTCCAAGCGGTGTTTTTTGACTAATTCGGTAAGCATTGAATAATCATCCCCTTGACCGTAAATTTCAATTTTCCAGTCGGGATATTGATGAGCGATTTTTGCCCACGATTTTATCAATATGTCATATCCTTTTTGAGGGGATAATTTGCCTACGGTTATTATTTTTTTGGAATCCAAGGTTGAAGAAGGTGTCGGATAGAAGGGAAGCGGATTGGATATCACATGTAGGTTGTTTAAGCGCCATTCTTTTTTGTTTCCTTTGGTCAATACCACAAACTTGGAAAAGTGTTTAGCCCCAAAATCCATCAGGGAATACTTCATTTTTGCTTTTAATCGACTTCCGTTTGAGTTGTGGTGATTCTTTTTTTCAATGAGCTTGGAAACATGCCTTTCATAGACCATTGGGCATGGTTTGTTGGTGAAAAGCGGCACAAAAAAACCTTTTAAACCGTCATCACATACTGAAATAATATCAGGTTTGATTGTTTTAATGGAATGTCGGACTCCATTTATGTATGATAATAGGTATTGAAGGGGATTTCCTTTTACTCGAATATCGTGATAGATAATTTTAGGGTGAAAGTGATAAAAGTGTTCTTTTGCACCTTGGTTCAAGGTTAGTATATGCACTTCATAACCAAAGTTGTCGATAAGATGTGATGTTTTAACCGACAGCACCCTTTCAAGTCCTCCCGGCCCACATATTTGGTTGGTTATGTATAAAATCTTAATCATTTTCTGTTAGATTCGCTTAACGAAATTTATGATCCGATACTCATATTAAAAACTAGGGCTTATTGGTTTGAACCTTTTGTTCACTTGTACTGAGACCCTTCTTCACCGTTGCTTTTAGCTTTTCTGATAGCTCATGGTGTTTTTCTAAATTTTTAATGCTGAAATCGTTACCAATTCTTCCTTCTAAACCGAAATTTGTAGTGAATTCCCCGGTGATACTGTCAATATCAACCCGGTTGAATAAATCGATGATCCCTTCAAAGCGGCATGAATCAACAAAGCTGTCAAAGCCGTTGACAAAGATGACGGGAGTTCCCAAAGCCAAACAGGGCAATGCACAATGAATTCTAGAGGTGATAACCAATCTGGCTGTTGCATATTTTTTCAATAAATTTTCTGCCATCGCAAACTTTTCTTCTTCAGAATAAACATTAGAAGGAGGTTCTTGATTGATGAAAATGGCTCGCTCCAGAAGTTCGTCACTAACAAATTTTTTAAGATATTTTTTCTTTTTCCCCAAACGGAATATTTTTCCGTTTAAAGTATTTCTAAGAATGGCTTTAGTGTTATAAAACACCTTTTCGGGTCTGGGATAGTTATACAAAGGGTCTACGATATAAACCTTATCAGACCGTTGTGAATCATCAACTTTATATGAATCTAATGTCAGGGTCAAACAACCGGAGAAGTAGGCGTCAATCCCTTTTGATTTTAAAGTATCAGCAGTAAATTGATCCCTACATCCTATAGGTTGGTGTTTTTTTAAATAATCGATTCCTTTTTTGCTGAGCATAAAAGGAGCCGCAGTGTTGTTCATATGAAAGGAGACAAAAACAGGATCAATATCTTCTGAAGGGACCCAATGATGAATGTTATGTGTAAACCATCCGTTCATGATCAATTTTACTTTTTCTCCTCGGTATTCCCCGAGTTTTTCACGGTTGAGATAAGTATCCACCTGCGGTAAAAACTGTTTGGCGGCAAGACTTTGTATGTAATCGCCGACATTAAAAAAACGTTTATTCTCATCGTATGTTAAAAGGGCGTATTTCATGTGTTTATATTTATTTGTTTTTCAATGGTCACACCTGCCTACCGACAGGCAGGTGGAACATCCAATTAATCATTCCCTTGTGTGTTTAAAAATTAATCATGGATGTTTCATCGCTTTATTTTTTTATAATACTTGTATATTTTATTGAATCTATTTCTAAGGATAAATTTGATACGCTGTTTTTTTATATCCGGTTTATGGATTTTACTTTTTAAAATGGTATCAATTTCTCCGTTTTGTATGCGTGATATTTCGTGCTTTTCTTTATTTTGATCCTTGAAAATAAATGGAGTGTCAGTTGCTTTTGCTTTTTCCATAAGTTCCCACCAAAAATATTTCACACCAAGACTTGCCCTACCTGAATTTATTACCTTAAAGATTTGGTCATAAACATCTTCATTTACATTAAAACCATAATCATTGGGGTCTTGTCCGTTTAATATGATTCCTAAGATGGTTCTGAAACATTTCTCACAGCGGTTACAGTTAAAACCTTTTCTCAATTCAGAATAGCAAACCCTTAGGTTAAACTTCACACCCTTTTTATTGGAAAATTTGGTAATCAAATCGACCTTATCTTGGCGCTTAAGTTGATATCCATCATGATGCACTTTTATTCCTTTCCACGATATTTTTTCATCCAGGGTAGGTGTAGAACCCCAAGCGATTTGTATGTCTTTGGTATATGAAGAGGCGATGTATAAATCTGAGTAATTTTCTATATAGGATAAAGGGGCTAAAGAACCAATTAAGGCCAATCCGTGTTGTATTTTCCCCCACCATCCCATACCTTTCAATAAGAGCTCGACATGATAGGTGTAAAAAGTTCTCAGATTTGATTTTATGTATCTTTTTTTATTGTTCCTTAAGAGCTTTTCACTTGTAATAAAATCTTTTAATTGGTTCCATTGTTTGTTGTCATTCAATTCAATATCAGCACCATGTATTGTAATCAGATCGGGGTTTTTATCATATTGTCTTATATAAGTAGCATATGCATCTACACCACCACTGAAAAGCATTGCAGATTTTTCTTCATCGATTTTATTGTTCTTGGTTAGTTTTTTTGAGTTTATTTTTCCGGAAAGCGTATACTTAGGGTAAGTTTCAACAAATTCTTTTTTTATTTCATTAAGTGAATGATGAAAATCTTCATCTATTTCATCTACCAGAACATCAAATCCGGCGAACCATGCAATAGGGGCAAGGTTTGCCAGTAAAGGAATAATGGCAATGCTTTGTGGTACCATCCTAACATCTGTTTCATAGGTCACAAAAAAAGGCGATTCAGCATTGAAAAACTTGGCAATGGACTTGTCGTAGGAATAACGATATACAATGGTGTTGCCGTTATCCTTATAATCTAATTGCGTTATGCGAATACTTTTTTTCATGTGTTTAAATTTTTTTTGCAATGGTCAAATGTGCTAAAAAATTATTGCACACATGGAACCGCTGCACTCCAGCCTGCGGCAGGCAGGCTCACATGATTTTTTTTAATCATGCGTTTTTGTGTATTTATGATTAATAAAATTCGTGTTCGTTTCATTTTAAAAATGGTATTGCTTTTTTAAATAACTCTTTTTCCGATTTTACCATCCCGATGTGATATACCAGAGGTATGTAAATAAGAGAGTAAATAACCGCTTTGGTGATAAAATTGAACCACCCCTCACCGGGAATGTAGTTGATTAAAGTTCCAATCAAGAACATAATGAGGAAAAAAAGAAGTGTTTTATTAAAAAGTGCTTTGAAAAACCTTAGGATGTCTAGTTTGATGACCCTGTGATAATAAAAGTTCATAATGTTTTGTCCGATACCCCATCCTATTATGGAGCCGAGAATCATTCCTGTAGCACCATGGTTTTTTGTTAACAAAGCCCCGACCCCAGTGCCAATAATCATAAACACCAGATAGACCACGGCTTTAAACGACATTTTGTTTTTTGCTTCCAAAATAGAATTTGCAAAAGCTTGAACCAAAGGGATGGTATATGCCAACATGATAAATAGGGCAATGTAATAAGCTTCTGTATATGATGTCCCTACCCAAAGGACAACGAACTGTTTGCCGTATAAGATAAAGGCACTTAGAATGTACATCAGAACGATAAACGATAACCTACCTATTTTGATCAGCATATTTGTGAGTTCCCTAGGGGAGGCATTGGCAACTGTCATTTGGGTTGCTCTTGGTAGAAAAACTCCGGATATAGCAGTAGAAAAAGCCCCGTAGTATGTGCCTAACATCACTCCAACTGCAAAAATCGCCACAACGGTAGTGTTGGTCATAATCCCCAAGACTAGTTGTCCGGATTTCCATTGAAATTGTCCTACCAGGGCAAAAATAAAAATCCAAACTGAATAACTGAATATTTCTTTTATCAAAGGGGTTTCTATACGATGAAACCTAAATTTCACCTTTAGTTTTCTAATGACATAAAAAGCTTGAACCGCGATTACCGTTAAATTCATGGCAGTGTCTACAATAACCATGGAAATGGCTTTTCCACCGAATAATAAAACGGCTACTATGGTCAAAGAACGAACAAGGTAACGGACGATGTTCACGGTCTTAGGAAAAACAAAGACTTCATATCCATAGCAAATACCGGTAAAAGCACCACCTGGCAATGTTATGGCCAGATTAAAGATAAGAATGACAAACATGATCTTGGCTTTTCTCATTTGATCCAATGTCAAAGACTCTGAAAAAATACCTTCAATATTCAGGTAGCAAACCGTACCGATAATTAAAATAATCAGGGAAATAGCCAAATATATCAGCATTGTTGTACCCAAGAAGTTTTCCTCACCCTCGTGGTCTTTTTCAGCTTTGTATTTGGCTACAAAACGGACAATAGTATTGTTCAATCCGAAATCCAGCACAGAAATATACCCTACAAAAGCACCGATAAGTGTATATAAACCATATTCTGTATCACCTAAATTCCTTATAATAAAAGGTGTGAGCAGGAGTCCGACGATATTCGTCAGAAAAATAGTGACATAATTTAATACAGCTCCTTTTTTTAATTGGCTCACAATTTTAGGTTTAGCTAGGGTTGGTTTTTTATAATCGTTTATTTACTATTTGTGGGTCTACAACTCCTTTGACATCATAGATCACTCCATTAGGGACTAAAAGTGCTTTTAGGTCGATATCAGAAAAGGCTTTGTGTGCAACAGCCAAAACAATGGCCTCATATTTTTTATCAGGTTTTTCCTGTACAGTTAAAAAATTGTATTCGTTTTCCACATCATTGGGTTTTGCCCAAGGGTCATATACGGTTACATTGATTTGGTAGGACTGTAAATGTTTTACCACATCTGCAACTTTGGTATTGCGCACATCCGGACAGTTTTCTTTAAAGGTGATGCCCAAGACTAAAACATTAGCATTTTTGACTCTCACATCATTTTTCAGCATTAATTTTATGATTTCGCTAGACACATATTGTCCCATACTGTCATTGATGCGTCTTCCTGCCAGGATAATTTCAGGGTGATAACCCACCTCTTGGGCTTTTTGAGCCAAATAATACGGGTCTACACCTATACAATGCCCACCGACAAGGCCGGGTTTAAAAGGAAGGAAATTCCATTTCGTGCAAGCCGCTTCCAAAACGTGGTTGGTGTCGATATCCATTAGATTAAAAATCTTAGCCAATTCGTTTACATAAGCAATGTTGATATCTCTTTGGGAGTTTTCTATTACTTTGGCGGCCTCAGCTATTTTAATGGTAGGGGCCAGATGTGTTCCTGCTGTGATAACAGATTTGTATAAATTGTTGATTTTAACTCCTATTTTGGGTGTAGACCCCGAGGTTACTTTTATGATCTTTTCCACAGTATGTTCTTTATCCCCAGGGTTGATGCGTTCAGGGGAATAGCCTGCATAAAAATCTTTATTGAATGTCAAGCCGCTAATCCGTTCGAGAACCGGAACACATTCATCTTCTGTTACTCCTGGATATACCGTTGATTCATAGATAACGATATCTCCTTTTTTAAGGACTTTCCCCACAGTCTCACTTGCTTTGTATAGCGGAGTGAGGTCGGGTCTGTGGTTCTTGTCCACAGGTGTTGGCACAGTAACAATATAATAATTACAATCTGAGATGTCTTGTAAAGTGGTTGAACAAAAAAGTCCTGTGGATTTTATATCAGGAGTGTTTTGCAAACTGGCTTGTAACAGTTCGTTTTCGACTTCCAGGGTGGCGTCTATTCCTGAGTTTAACTCATCCACCCTTTTTTGATTGATATCATAACCAATAACAGGGTATTTGGTGGAAAAAAGCCTGGCCAATGGCAGACCCACATATCCAAGTCCGATAATTGCAATTTTTATAGTGCTCATCTTTGTTTTGTATTATTAAAGGTTGTTCCAGTACCATTTGATAGCTTCTTTTAACCCTCTTTTGATATTGTAGTCTGGTTCATAATTCAGTAATTTTTCCGCTTTTTCGATCGACGCCAAAGAATGTGGGATATCACCCGCCCTGTTAGGCCCGTGTTTTATGGGGATATTTTTGATTTCATCATCATACTGTGACAGGTGTTCTTTTAATAATTGTGTGAGTTCCAACAGTGTTGTTCGCTCACCATAGGCCACATTATAAACTTGGTTTACAGCTTGTTTGTCTTTGGTTTGTATAGCGAGGATATTAATGTGTATAACATTATCTATATAGGTAAAGTCTCTTGAATAAGATCCGTCACCGTTGATAACTGGAGATTTATGATTCATCAATTGCATGACAAATTTGGGGATTACCGCAGCATAAGCTCCATTGGGATCTTGTTTCCTTCCAAATACATTAAAATATCTCAACCCGATAGTGTCCACACCATATGTTTTATGGAAAACATCGGCATAAAGCTCATTTACATATTTTGTAATAGCATAGGGGGAGAGTGGTTTTCCTATATTATCTTCCAACTTCGGAAGCTCAGTGGAATCCCCATAAGTAGATGAACTAGCAGCATAGACAAAACGTTTGATTTTTTGATCTCTGACTGCGATCAGCATATTGAGGAATCCGTTTATATTGACATCATTACTAGTTATAGGATCTTCAATAGACCTGGGAACAGAACCAAGTGCAGCCTGATGAAGCACATAATCTTGTCTTTTGCATGCATTTTGGCATGTAACCAGATCGCGGATGTCTCCTTCAATAAGTGTAAATTTTAAATGATCTTTAAAACTTGATAGATTTTCCCTCTTTCCTGTTGAAAAGTTATCAAGGCATGTTACATAATTACCTAACTTCAATAAGGTTTCACAAAGATTGGAACCTATAAAACCGGCACCGCCTGTGACTAAAATTCTTTGGTTGGTTAACATATGTGGGATGTTTAGAGTACAAGCAAAGATTGTAAAAAAGAATGTCGTTCAATAGATTTTTGTTTCAACAGTACGTTATTAACGTTGAAATTCATTCTAAGGGGAAAAACCCCCTGATTTTTATAAGATTATTTACTACTTAAGGTTTAAGGGTGTGAATTGAATTCGTTTATTGTTGTTTTTAAAATTATCTGTTAATCAATTTATTGTGATGATGATGTGTAAGGATAAAAAGCAAAAAAATACGGTAAAAAACCTCTTTTTTATACTGCATATTCAATAAACAGTATTTAACCGAAAATTACTCATGGTTCACCGAAATAGCATTATATAATCGCAATTCTTTAGTACATTTACAATCCTTCTTGATAATTGAATTGATTAATAGCAAGTATTGATTTAATATTTATGAAGGCTTCTTATTATAGTCTTAAACCGACCAAGGTTTAAGATATGTTTTCAGACTTCTTATTTGTTTATCAATACACTTTTTGCAAGTGGGTGATGACACTTGTAGATGGATTAAATCGCCAACCAAATCTTAAATACCGCTATAAACTTGACTCTTATTAAATATAAGAGTGTAATGATCACAAAGAACAAGAAAGTTTACTTATCCTCTCCACATCTTGGAGGAAGCGAGAAGAAGTACGTTAATGAAGCTTTTGATACCAATTGGGTAGCTCCTTTGGGACCAAATGTCGATGCGTTTGAAATTTCACTAGAATCGTATTTGAATGACAATGTGCATGTGGCATCGGTTGCATCTGGCACAGCGGCGATTCATTTAGCATTGATGCTTTTGGGCGTAGGTCCCGGCGATGATGTGTTGTGTCAAAGCTTTACATTTTCGGCTTCTGCAAATCCTATTTTGTATCAAGGAGCCAATCCCGTTTTTGTCGATAGTGAAGAAACTACTTGGAATATAAGCCCCGAGTTATTGGAAAATGCAATTATAAGCAGGCTCAGTCACGGGGGAAAACCAAAAGCCATTATAGCCGTACACCTCTACGGAATGCCTTATGATGCTTTTGCAATCAACCAGATAGGGGTGAAATATGGAATTCCGGTTATTGAAGATAGTGCAGAAGCACTTGGAAGTGAATATTTAGGGATCAAATGCGGATCACTTGGTGATATGGCGATCCTTTCTTTTAATGGAAATAAAATAATAACCACCTCCGGGGGTGGAGCATTGGTCACCAAAGGCGGAAGAATGAAAGAAAAAGCCATTTTTCTTGCCTCACAAGCCAGGGACAATGCACCTCATTACCAACATTCACAGCTGGGCTACAACTATAGGATGAGTAATGTGCTGGCCGGAATCGGGCGAGGACAACTGGAAGTTTTGGACGAACGGGTAGAAATGAGAAGGAAAAATTATGATTTCTACCATAAAGCATTGAGTGATATCCCCAAAATTACATTTTTAAAAGAACCATCCGGGGTTCGATCCAACAGATGGCTTACGGCTATATTGTTGGATTCTTATGAAACCCGGGAAAAATTACGCATGGCATTGGCCGAAGAGAATATTGAATCCCGGCCTTTGTGGAAACCTTTGCATTTACAACCTGTTTTTGAAAAGTCCATCGCTTATACCAATGGTGTATCGGCAAAGCTTTTTGAAAAAGGCCTGTGTTTGCCAAGCGGATCTAATCTGACCGAAAAAGAATTAACAAGAATAACCAACGTAATTAAAAATACTTTACTAAAATGATTTATAAATACCTCATGCCTGTGGCTGCAAGACACGCATCAAAATGGATAGTACTATCCGTCGATATTTTGTTGGTGCTGATGACCTTTGTGATGGTGTATTTTATACGTTTTCACCTGACGTTCAATTTTAATGTTGAACATCTGTGGATGGAATTGCCCATCATAGCTATATTGGCCTTTACAAGTTTTATGTTGACCGGTTCGTATAAAGGGATTATACGATATACAGGAGTTAAAGACCTGATGAATATTTTTATGGCTGTGTGCGTACTGACGGTACTGACCTCAGCATTTGTGGTTGCAAATAAAGAATTGGCTTTGATTCCCAGTTTGACCATTCCGAAGTCGATTATTATTATGCATGCTTTTTTGAATTTTGTAGTGCTGGCGTTAAGCCGATTGACTTTCAAAATTCTCTACCGCTATGTGCATTGTAAATTGAAAGCAACCAAACGTATTCTCATTTATGGAGCCGGTGAAGCCGGAATTATGACACACGACGCCTTGGTGAACAGTGTGGATAAAAAGAATAAGGTAATTGCTTTTATCGATGATGACAAACATAAGATAGGGAATAGCATCAATGGCACAAAAATTATGGAGAGGTCGTATGTGGATGAGGCCTTTATTAAAAAGAACCGTATTGATGAGATCATCGTTTCCATTCAAAATACGTCTTCCTCAAAATTTAGGGAAAGTATCGAGAGACTGATCGATTATGAGACTGAAATAAAAATTGTCCCTCCAATAGACAAGTGGATGAATGGAGAGCTGAATGTAAACGAGATAAAACCACTTCAACTTGAAGATTTATTGGACAGAACACCTATTTGTATTGAAAATGAAGGGCTGTGTAAAGAGTTCAGCAACAAGGTTTTGCTTGTTACGGGTGCTGCAGGTTCTATCGGGAGTGAGATATCTAGGCAGCTGGTGAAATTCAATTTTAAAAAATTGGTACTGATCGATATAGCTGAATCTGCACTTTATGACCTTCAGCAGGAATTAAAACAAGCTGGAATCAAGAATTTTCACCCCATCGTGACCGATGTAAGGGATCAACATGGTTTGGAAAGGATTTTTGAAGTGCACCAACCTGATATCATTTTCCACGCTGCGGCCTACAAACATGTGCCTTTGATGGAAGACCAGCCCTATGAAGCTGTAAAAGTGAATGTGGGCGGTACCCGTTTGTTGGCAAAAATGGCACTGAAACATCAGGCGGATAAATTTGTGTTTGTCTCTACCGATAAGGCGGTAAACCCGACCAATGTGATGGGAGCGACAAAACGTGCCGCCGAAATTTACATAGGAAGCCTTCAGGAGAAATCAACAAAGACCAAATTTATAACCACCCGTTTTGGAAATGTATTGGGATCTAATGGTTCTGTAATACCATTGTTCAAAAAACAACTTGAAAAAGGAGGGCCGTTAACGGTTACTCACGAAGAAGTAACGCGTTATTTTATGACCATTCCTGAAGCCTCCCAACTGGTTCTGGAAGCTGGAACCATGGGAAAAGGAGGGGAGATCTTCATTTTTGATATGGGGGAAAGCGTCAAGATTATGGATCTGGCGAAAAACATGATCCGCCTGTCCGGACTCCGCTACCCGGAAGACATCGATATCAAAATCACCGGATTGCGCCCCGGAGAAAAACTGTATGAAGAACTTTTGGCCAATGGTGAAAATACATTGCCGACTTATCACGAAAAAATAATGATCAGTAAAGTGAAAGAAATGAACTATGAAAAACTCAGGGGTAAAATAGACGCCTTATGTGTTTTGAATCTATTCCATGACAAGAACGTCGTCGTAAAAAAACTAAAAGAGATCGTGCCCGAGTTTGTGTCTAAAAACTCCAGCTACGAACATTTGGACCAAATTGAAAAAGCAAGAACACCAAATTATAACATTTTGCAGTCCTTAAACTACGTTTCACAAAACTATAATTTTTAAAACTGAAATAAATGGCTATGGGTATAAAATATAAGAAAGGTATTATCTGGATTCTTTTGATATGGATTTTCGTTTCCTGCGGGTCCAGAAAGGATATAGTTTACATGCAAAACGCTAAAAAGTTTGAAACTGAAGTAGAAACCAACACTTTCGAGCCAAAATTTAAAATAGACGACATCCTGAGTATTTATATTTCGAGTATTGATATGGCTTCAACCTCTCCTTTTAATTTGGCTAGAGGGGCAGGAGAAAACCTAGAAGAATTGGAATATGTGATCGATAAGGAAGGGAATATTGATTTCCCCGTTTTAGGGAAGATCAAACTGATAGGCCTTTCTACTGGTGAAGCCAAGGAACTGATCAGAAAAAGATTGGTCGGAGGAGGATATTTAAAAGATCCTATCGTGAACATAAGGATAAAGAATTTCAGGGTAACGGTTTTAGGTCAGGTCCGCCAACCGGGAACCTACAGTATTGCCGGGGAACGGGTAACCATTCTTGAAGCCTTAGGGTTAGCCGGTGATCTGGATATCAGGGGGAGAAGGGATAATGTTTTGGTGATCAGGGATTTTAACGGAGTTAAAACCTACACCAGAATCAATTTGACATCCAAAGAATTTATGCGTTCACCCGTTTACTACCTCACGCAAAACGATGTGGTGTATGTAGAACCCAATAAATCTGTGGTCAAATCATCCAATTTGGATAATAGAACGAGTGTAGGGATTTCTATACTGTCTGTATTAATAGCATCTATCATAGCCATTACAAGATAATTATTATGAGTAACATGAATGAAATACCGATAAAATCATCAAAGATCAATGTAAAGGAACTTATCAGACCCTATGTAAAGAATTGGTACTGGTTCGTGATAAGCCTGTTACTGTTTGGATTATTGGCATACGCTTATTTGAGATATTCCAAGCCGGTTTTTATGGCACAATCTACAATTATGATTGCCGAAGAAGAAAAAGTATCACCGGAAGCTTCAATTTTAGAAGGGTTATCACCGGAATCATTCAACAGCAAAAAAGTGGATGGGGAAATTCAAGTGCTGAGGTCGAGGGAGCTTATGCAACAAGTGGTTGAAGAATTAGGGCTGAATGTTCAATATTTTGCTACCGGTAGAATTAACGATAGTGAAATATATTCCAATCCGCCTTTTAAGGTCAATTACCTTCAACCGGATTCGATTATCAATAATTCGTCTTCCGCATTTGAAATAAGAGTACTTTCCAATACAAGTTTTGAGTATAGTACAGAGGGTAAAACCCCAAAGAAATACCTTTTTGGAGAGAATGTACCTAACCGTTTGGGAAATACCATTCTTATCCCTAGAGAAGAACATATAAAAAATTATATAGGTGCTGTGGTTAAAGTAAAGGTAAGTCCGTTAAGCGCAATTAGGGAATATTACAGAGACAAACTGGCTGTTACTCCAATGGAAAAAAGTTCTAATATTATTTCCGTGAGTTTGACAGATCAGGTTCAGAAAAAAGCAGTTGATATAGTCAATAAACTTGTTGAAATTTATAATGAAAATTCTATAGAACAGAAGAATAGTGTGGCAATAACGACTTCGGAATTTATTGATGAACGTATCAAGTTGGTTGCTTCCGATCTTTCAGAAGTCGACTTGACAAAAGAGCACTTTAAAGTAGGGAATAAGTTGACTGATATCACTTCTGAAGCCGGTATATTTTTAGAGACGGGTGCTCAAACAGAACAAAATCTGATTCAGGTAGGAACAGAACTCAACACTGTGAATTTTATGAGTGAGTATGTTGAAGATCAAAACCGTTATGAACTGCTCCCGACCAATATAGGGTTATCAGACCCGAATTTGTCAACAATAACATCTAAATATAACGAATTGATACTGGAGCGACAACGCTTGCTGAAAACCTCAGGAGAAAACAACCCTATTGTTGTGCAGTTGGATCAACAATTGAGCGGCTTGAAATCTTCTATGAGACAGAGTTTGGGGAATTTAAAGAGCACACTGGGCATTAAGGCGAGAAATTTAAGGGCGCAAGAAGGCTTGATCAATTCCAGGATATCCTCTGTGCCGGGGCAGGAAAGAAAGAATAGGGATATACAACGACAGCAAGATATCAAGGAGGCTATTTATTTATACTTGCTTCAGAAAAGAGAAGAATCTGCCATATCGATGGCGGCAACTTCACCGAACGCTACGGTAATAGAACCTGCATACAACAGTTATAATCCTGTTTCATCAGGAAAAAAGATCTATATGGGAGCTGCTTTTCTAGGATTGCTAATTCCCTTTGGATTTATATATATCAAAAGACTTTTCGACACCAAGATCCATAAAAAAGCCGATGTGTTAGATGAAATCCCAAACATTTCAGTCATCGCTCAATTACCACATATCGAAAAGAGATTGGAAAAAACGATCAAGATCAACGACCGTTCTGTTTTAGCAGAGTCTTTTCGTGTTTTGAGAACGAATATTGATTATATGATCAACAAAAAGACGAATGACAAAGGGGAAGTTATATACATCACTTCGTCGATTAAGGGTGAAGGGAAATCTTTTGTTTCTTATAATTTAGCATCGATTTATGCCTATTCCAACAAAAAAGTATTGTTGGTTGGGGCTGATATAAGAAAACCCAGCCTTTCCCATTTCATCAAAAACAGCTCTAAAATCGGACTTTCGGAATATCTACATGGCGATGTTGACGTAGAAGATATCATAAAACCGGTATTGTCTTTTAGTGACCTGGATGTGATCCAATCGGGAAAAATACCCCCAAATTCGGCCGAATTGTTGATGAACAAGCGTTTGGGTGAATTATTTGATTATGCCCGCGAGCATTATGACATCATCATTGTTGATACTGCACCTTCTATGATGGTAACAGATACAGTGATGATCGGAGCTCACGCAGATCGGGCCATTTACATTGTCCGTGCAGGTTATACCGATAGATCATTATTGGGATTTGTAAAAGAACTCTACAAAGATCAAAAATTGAAAAACATGGCAGTAATAGTCAACGATGTCAAGTCAGCCGAATTGGGTTATGGTACCCGTTATGGTTACGGATATATGATGGAGCCCACCAAGAAGCGACGTTTGTCTTTCAGGTAAAACAGTTTCATTATAAATTTTGTATCTTATAGAAAACGATTCTATGATGCAATTTGATCTTCTCTTTATATTATTTCAAGCTCAGGAGGGTATTCCCAAACCGGGTAACAACGAACCGATTGACCTGCGGTCGAGGGAAGATTTGATTATCTATATTATTTTACCGCTCGTTTTTCTTATTCTCTATTTGATATGGAGATTCAAAAAACGTCGTAAATCTGATGGAGATTAACCTAAAATCCCACTAAGTGGGTCTTATTCCCTCCCGAAGCATTGAGACTCTGCATCGAAAAGGGTTAAGATTTGTTTGTTTGAATACCTCAGTCCCGATAACTATCGGGATGTTCCAGATAGTTAATTTTTCAAAAACTAAAAAGCCTGCACGTTTTTTATGCAGGCTTTTTAGTTGGTTAATTGAATGTTTCAATTTATGCAGGCTTTCTTGCTGGTTGATGTTGTAACTTTTTATAGGCTGCTTCTTTGTCAGTGTTTGTTGTATCATAAACCTTTTCCGACAAAACAGGACATTTAAACCTTTTGAACAGTTGATTGAAATAGCGTTCTAGATCGTTGTCAGATTTAATAATACACGCAGTTTGATCTATTCTTTCCCTGCTTTCCCAATCTGCATTTGTGTATCTGGGCATGGCCAATACAGTATTGTAAATTTGTTGTTCAGAAAAGTCATAAAACACACATACTGAAATATACTCAAACCGGTCGGATTTGAATAGGATTGATATTCCCGTGCAAGAAATTTCACCTTCAACAAATGTTAAACCTTGTTGTTTGTAGTCAAAACACAGGCAATTTTTCATTTCGCCCAAAAAACTTTCGTCAATAGTTTGAACAAAATAGTTAGGCGAATAGAAAAGGTCAAAATCTGAATCTAAGGGTGGAAACCCAAAGGTTTTGCTTAAAATTTCTCTAAGATGTTTTTTGGTCATGTCTTAAATTGTTTGAGAAGTATATTGAATAAAGGTTGAGAACTCTGTTCAATATAATTCGTTAGTTGATTTTTTAGACAGCAACCACATGTAAAGGTCTTGTTTTACAATGTGTTAGATGTTCGTTAGCTTTATGAGTAAAGTTAAAAAATGATGTGCTCAAATACCATTTTAAAAACCATATTACAATAATGATAGCCTATTTTGATAAAGTCACTAAAACATGATGTTTGTATGTAATTATTTCACTATAAGTAAGTTATGCTTGTTTTTGACAATAACTTAAAACCTACTCAATCGGTTAAGTAAAAAATTGAAAAGATGTGTTAATTTAAATAGATATTTTATCTTTATGATGTGAAAAAATCGATTACATTAAAAGATATAGCCCAGCATTTTAAGGTCTCGGTTTCTACAGTTTCAAAAGCACTGAAGGACAGTCATGATATTAGTGTTGAAATGAAAAAAAAGATAGACGATTATGCTAAAGCACATAATTACAGGCCTAATCCTTATGCGGTTAATCTTAGGAAAAAGGAGAACAAGACCATAGGGGTAATTATTCCTAATATTCTCAATTACTTTTTTGCACAGGTTTTTAGTGGCATAGAGAAAGTGGCTAATGAAAAAGGGTATAATCTTATTAGTTGTATTTCTAATGAGTCTTTGGCTAAAGAGAGAAATACCATTGAGATCTTGGAAAAAGGTTTGGTATCGGGTTTATTGATCTCGTTAGCGGAGGGAACCGAGAAGTCCAACGATCACGAACACCTTATATCTTTTGCTGAAAATGGTATTCCTATTGTGATGTTCGATAGGGTAACAGACGATATTGAATGCGATAAGGTTATTGTGGATGATTATTTAGGGGCGTATAATGCCGTTGAATATCTTGTGAAATCAGGATGTAAGAACATAGCTGTAATATCTCCATTGGATAACCTGAATATAGGTAAACAACGTTTAAAAGGATATACTGAAGCGCTTAAAGCCCATAATTTGGAGGTAAATCCGAATTTAATCGTTAAGATTTTCGATCTCGAATTGTTTACGGCCGAAATAAGGGCGTTGCTCACCCGTAACAAAGTTGATGCTATTCTGGGATTGGAAGAATTTAGTGCGATAAACGCCATGAATATAGCTGTGTCGTTAGGTCATAAAATACCCGATGATATTTCCATTATAGGTTTTACCAATGGTCAGCTTCCCAAACATGTGTCGCCTAAAGTAACCTCCATTAGTCAGCATGGGAAATATATAGGTGAATTGGCTACAAAAAAACTTATTGAACGCATAGAAGGAAAAGAAGACGATAAACCCGAATATGTCACCCATAAATTAAAAACCTCCCTGATTCTCAGGGAATCTACCAGGAGTATTCCGGAGTAATTCTATTCTTACTTTATTTGCATATCCGCAAAATAAAACTGGAATTAAAATGTCACGTCGAGCCTGCCTTTGTCGGCAGACAGGTGCAGTCGAGATGCTTTTGTTTGACCCTTCGACTGCGCTCAAGGGGACAAAAACAAACTTATAGGTCATAGACGGACCATCATTTCACTTTATAAATGATACTATCCCAAAAAGTGTGTAAACTAAAGAGATTGCTCCTTTAAGACAGCCCCTTCAATCATGTTTTGTTGCTTACCAGTATTATTCAGGCTGAATGTCATTAGCATTAGTAGCATATAGGCCTAACAAACATCCGGTAAAACCACCGGCTACATCAGTTGAAAGGATATCACCGGAAACAGTACCGCCTAAATTTTTGAACTCATTTCCATCAAGTGAGTATGTGAATTCATATTTATCCCCATCAGCGGAAATTCTCAATTTCACCGGGTTCTTTAAGTCTATTTTAGTGCTAGCTATAACATCAGAAATAATATCACCATGTCTGTTTGGCCATTTATTTTTCTCCAAAACAAGGTAATAATCTTTATTTTTTTTAGTAATGCCGAATACATAATTAGACCCTTCGTTCTGCAAAGCAACCACACCTGCCAAATCTTTTTCGGATTTTGGCTTATAATCTAAGGTTGTTGAGAATGAGAAAGTCCTATGTTGTTGTCTGTAAAACAAAGTGGAAGTTGGTTTTACTTCCTTGATATTTGTTTCAAATGGGTAGATTTCCAAACCTTTTTTTGTTGTCTCAATAAATTCTTCCCTTGGACCTCTTAAACCTATCCATCTATAGTCAAGTTTATCAGAAGCAAAATTTTCGGTGAAAGTGAAATTCCCATTTGGTACAAAACCATTCCGGTCTGTTTTGTTTTCAACGCCTTCTGGCATTTTTAATTTGGGTTCCAAAGGAATTAACCCATTTTCAAACACAGGGAATTCCCCTGACCAGTCTACAGGTAAAATAAAAGTTTCACGACCGGTATTAACCCTGTTTTCTTCATTGGGTCTAACAGCTAAGAAAACACCATAATATTGGTCGTTTGGTCCCTTTATCAAATCGGCATGTCCGGCCCAATCCACTTTATTTTCACGATCTTTTCCAAAATACCGCTGTGTTAAAATGGGATTGCTCGGCGCAGGGATGTATAGGCCTTTGGGACTGTCACTTTTAAAGATAACCTCGCTGTGCCAATCTCCGGTTCCGCCTTCAGCACACATCAAATAATAGCTGCCATCTTTTTTGTAAAGGTGGGGTGCTTCAATCCATATAGGCTTTTGGGTAATGTCTACACCGCCATCCACTATAATTTTATCGCTTCCGGGAATGACCCTGTCATTTTCAAGGTCGTATTCCCAGATTTTGATAACACGATGACCGTTGTATAATTCTTTGCCTTTGTCCGGAGCATCGTTGTGGACAATATAGCCTTTTCCATCGTCATCAAAGAAAATAGAAGGATCAATTCCACCAAAATCGAGTTTGATTGGGCTGCCCCAACCTTTCATGGGATCTTTTGTTTTTACAATAATGTTGCCAAGCCCCCCTGAAAATGCAGTTACAATCATATAGAAAGTGTCATTGTGTGGATTGTATGTAATACCGGGGGCATAAACACCTTCGCTAATACCCGAATCGTCTGGATTGAATTCAGTAACATCATCTAAAACCCCTCCAAGATCCGTCCAGTTTACCAAATCCTTTGAGTGAAAAATCGGTACCCCCGGAAACATAGCAAAAGAGGAACAAACCATGTAATAG
Organism: Galbibacter kalidii; assembly: GCF_026241135.1. Lineage (GTDB taxonomy): Bacteria > Bacteroidota > Bacteroidia > Flavobacteriales > Flavobacteriaceae > Galbibacter. Next base: position 43,617 of record NZ_JAPFGA010000003.1, on the reverse strand, counting down.
TCATCACCTTTTCTTGTGATGGCAGGATCGGGATAGCACCCTTGTAATATGGGCGTATAAAATTCTCCTTCATTTAATGGGATTTTATTATAAACATCATCATTGCCTTCATAAACAGCATTGATAAATAAAGCAGGGTTTTTGGATTTCCCCTTTTTTGTTTGGCCATTAACTTCTGAAGAAGCTAACGTTACACCCAAGCATAAAAGTAATATTTTAATTTTTTTCATTGTTTAAATTTTAATAATGAAATTGAAGTTATGATTTAGTTGATTTATTCTATATGTTCTTTTTCTGTAGGGTCACTTTAGTCTTCTTTAATGACTGCATCTTGCGCTTGTACAAAACAAGTGGATAGCAATAAAGCAATTAGCAATACTAAGTGTTTCATGATTTTGTTGTTAGTTAGTTTTAAAAAAACATCTGATTTACAATGTGTTAGGTGTTTTTTAGCTTAATAAGTAAAGTAAAAAAATGATGAGATAGGGTGCTAATTTTAAGATAATATGTTGCTATGGAGTTTTTTGTTTTTAAGGATTCAATCGTATTCATAATGTTTTTTTAACTAACTGATTATTATTTCATTATAGATATTTTTTTAATGATTGTTTAAAATTACTCAATCGGTTGAGTAAAAAAATGAAGAAGTATTGATTTAACATTTTATATTTATTAAAATGAAAAAAAGATAATTGGTTATGCTGAAGGATCAAATCCCTTAACTTTAATTTAATAAGAGGGCTCCTTATATAAACAAATGGTTAAATAAAGGTTTTTTGATGTTTTTCAACTACGTGTACCGGTCGTTATAAGGTATTTATAATTGAATACCTATACATACCACATGAAGGAAAAGGAGTTTAAAAAACTTTTAAAAAAATACAACAGCGGGAAGGTAAGCCATAAAGAAAAGGCATTGCTGGATGCGTTTAGTGATCATTTTATCCATAAAAACAAGCCGGTTTTTGAAGGTGAATTGCACAAAAAGCAAGTTCACGCAGATATCTACAAAGGCGTTAAAAGAAATATTCGAAGCAAGGGTGTAAATTGGTACAGTATAGCAGCTTCCATCATTGTGATACTTGGGATAAGCCTGATATCTTGGTTCGCTTTTACCGGGGAAAACACTTCTTATACAACAGTTGTTACAAAAGACAATGAAATAAAAGAGATCACACTTACCGATGGGAGTATAGTGACCTTAAACCGTAACAGCATTTTAGAGTTTCCAGAAGAATTCAGTAAAGATAAGCGTCAGGTGAAATTGACCGGAGAGGCCTTTTTTAAGGTGGAAAAAGACAAAAACCGACCGTTTAGAGTGACTAGCAACGAGGTGATGACCACGGTACTGGGAACGCAGTTCAATATTTATTCATCAAAAAAAGAGGTTTCGGTCTCATTGGTAGAAGGTTTAGTAGATGTAAAGGGGTTAGGGGCTTCAAAAATTTTGAAACCCAAACAAAAAATAAGCTTTGATCTAACCAACAAGAAAATAACCACCGAAACTTTTGACCCTAAAAACGAATTGTTATGGATGTCCGATAATCTCAGTTTTGACAACACTTCTTTAAAAGAAATAGGGGAGGTGCTGGAAAAGAAATTTGGTGTTTCCATCATGTTTAGCACTTCCGAAATGGAAAATGTGAGGGTGAGTGGAACTTTCAAAAACCAAAGCCTGACGTCAATTTTACTTGCTGTTACAGAGACGATAAACCTTAAGTATAAACGAACACTTAAAAACCAAATATTAATCTATAACCCTCAACAAGACAATGAAAACATAAAGGAATAAAAAAAGGAAGTGCAGCAACACTTCCTTCGTCAGAATAACCATAACAAGTTTTTAAATGTATCAGAAAAACACAAATCAAATAAATGTTAATTGATTAAACCGCAATAAAAATATGAAAAAAAACGCTTATAAATGGCATAAACTCATTATGCGTATTTCTTCCTTATACATAGTAATCGTTTTAGGATTACATGGTTTGTTTGCCACCGAGATGAACGGACAGGCATTGAGAAAATCGAATATTGTTTTAAACAAGAGTAACTATAAACTTGAAGAGCTCTTCCGTTTTATAGAAGAGAACACCGCATATAATTTTGTTGTTTCCGAAGAACAATTGGACTTATCAGCTTCTGTGGAAACACTTTCAGGAGAGGTTAATTTGCTTCATTTATTGGAAGCGATCTCCAAAGATGAACAATTACGCTTTTATCGCGTAAACGAGCTCATCAGTGTATCGAAAATAAAGAAATTCCCTATTCGTGAAAAAATACAGGTCATAGAGCAAATGACTGTAACAGGTGTGGTTACCGATCAAGACGGAGTGCCCTTACCGGGGGCTACGGTTCAGGTAAATGATGCCACTTCGGGAGTAGTAACCGATTTTAGCGGGAATTTTACCATCAATGCTAGTAAAGGCGATGTTTTGAGAGTCACTTATGTAGGTTTTTCCGAAGGAACAGTAACCGTAGGAGATGAGGATTTTTACCAAATTGAGCTTCAGCAAGATGTTTCTCAGTTAGATGAAGTCGTTGTAACTGCTTTAGGAATAAAAAGAGAAGAAAAGAAATTGGGATTTGTACAACAAACGGTATCTTCGGAACAACTTACCGATGCCAGACCCAACAACTGGTCTGAGGCCTTGAGGGGTAAAGTTCCCGGATTGACGATCAATGGTCTTGGAGGACCTATCAGCTCTCAACAAGTAATCCTCAGAGGGAATAACTCTTTAGATCCCGGAAATAATGGGGCACTGATTGTTATTGATGGAATTCCGATTCAAAACGAATTTCCCGGTTCGGGAGCATCCAATGGTTATATGGGAGGGGCTGCCAGCAATGATACCCCGGTAGACTATGGAAATGCGATTTCCGATCTTAATCCTGATGATATTGAAGATATTTCTGTGCTAAAAGGACCTGCGGCATCTGCATTATATGGATATCAAGCAGCCAATGGGGCGGTTGTGATCACCACTAAATCCGGGAAAAAACAAAAAGGATTAGGGGTGACCATTAGCTCAAATACGAAGTTTGACGTTATCACCCGTACTCCTGACTGGCAATATGAATATGGACAAGGAAGTGGAAAAGGGAGTTATGTAAAACCGGAAACTGATGAAAATGGAAATCCGGTGCCGTATAACGATCGCCTGTATTATACTTATGGGGCGTCAGAAGACGGAAGAAGTACTGGGGGAAGTAGTAGTGCATTTGGACCTAAGTTTGACGGGCAATATTACTATCAGTATGACCCTGAAGTTGAAGGGCAGTCATTAGAGCGTCAACTTTGGAGACCGTATAAAAATAACAGAAGCGATTTTTGGCGTACTGGGGTGACGCAGACTCAGAACATATCCATCCAAGGTGGAGGTGATAAAGGTTCCATGAGAGGATCTATCACGCGCACAAAGAATGATTGGATTATGCCCAATACGGGATTTGAGCAAACATCCCTTTCCGTAAATGCCAATTACCAAGTTTCAGAACGTGTCAGATTGACTTCTGTGGTGAATTATCGTAAAAAAACGAGCGATAACCTCCCCGGACAAGGATATAACAATCACTCCATCGCTTACTTTATGATTTTTCAAAATCCCAGTGTTGACTTGGCATGGTATGAGCCTATCTGGAAAAAAGGACAGGAACAGGTCGATATGATCCGACCTTATAGTAGCTATATAGACAACCCGTATGCCATGGTATATGAAATCCAAAATAGCTTGGACCAGAATTCGGTGACCGGGAATTTTAAAATGGATATAGACCTGTTTCCTCATGTGAGTTTAATGCTTCGAGGAGCGTTGAACACCTATAACAAGAATATGGATCAAGAACGACCATACGATATAAACCGTTACCCACGTGGGTATTATAGAAAAACCAATGTTTTTAAGCAAGAAATAAACACGGACTTCTTACTGAATTATGCCAATGATTTTGAGAACTTTGAATTGAATGTTAATTTTGGAGGTAACAGTCTTGATTATAAATACTTGCGTCAAGATTCATGGGCAGAAGGATTAGAAATTCCAGGGGAATACAACTTGGTTAATGGGTCTCAACTTTTCACCAGTAAGTTCGATGGGTTTAATAAGGTAAACAGTCTGTATGGAATGGTGAGTTTGGGGTGGCAAGACAAAGTGTTTCTCGATATCACCGGTAGAAACGACTGGAATAGCATGCTTCCGGAAGGGAACCAATCCTATTTCTTTCCCTCTGCAAGTACTGCGATAATTTTAAGTGAGATGTTCAGTATGTCGGAGGTGGTCAGCTTTGTAAAACTAAGAGCCTCTGTAGCTCAGGTAGGGGGAGCAGGACAGTTTGGAAATCGCTATAAGACGAATAAATATTACGGGAGAAGTGACTACCCAGGTTCAGCTATTGCACCGACATCACTTTATAATACCAATTTAAAACCAGAAATAACCACTAACACGGAACTCGGTTTGGACTTCCGCATGTTCGACAATCGGTTGAAATTGGATGCTACGGTATATCAGGCTACCACAAAAAACCAGATTATGACAGCTCCACTTCCCCGATCTTCAGGTTATAGCAGTGTCGCCATTAATGCCGGTGAGGTACAAAACCGAGGGGTGGAATTAATGCTGGATCTCACTCCTGTTAAAACACCGAACTTTAAATGGAACACCACCCTTACATGGGCTAAGAATGAAGGAAAGGTATTGTCGCTCCATGAAAATGCGGAAGAAGGCAGATTCCAATTGTTGAGTTCCTCAGGGGCACGTCTTGTAGCAGAAGAAGGGGGTTCTCCGGCAGCACTTTATGGACGAGGTTTTCAGCGTTCACCAGATGGAGAGGTCTTGTATAATGAAGACGGTTTTCCACTGATGACAGACGATATTATTTATGTAGGTGACACCCAACCTAAATGGGTAGCCGGGTTTATAAATTCCTTTCAGTATAAAAACTTTAGGTTGAGTGCAGTGATAGATGGAAAATATGGAGGGATGATTTATTCACATACCCATCACAAAACAACACAACAAGGAAAGTTGAAACACACCTTGGTAGGTAGAGATGAAGGAGAGCTAGTGGGGCAGGGAGTCGTTGATAATGGTGATGGTACGTATTCACCGAACACCACCCCCATACCCATTGCAGAATATTATAATGTGCATTGGCCATTGGCAAATACTGAAGCTAACTCTTTTGATGCTTCTTTTATAAAGTTGAGGGAGGTTACCTTGGAATATAATTTTACTAAGAGGTTTTTGAAAAACACCGGATTAAACAACTTGACTTTATCGTTGTACGGAAGAAACTTAGCTGTTATTTCTGACTTCCCGATTTATGATCCTGAAGTGGCAGGATTGGCAGGAGGAACCAATATGCACCCAGGTGTTGAGGTTGGGCAAATGCCTGTGCCAACTGAATTTGGGATGAATATTAAAATAGGGTTTTAACCAAAAAAAGAAAAGAAGAATGAAGTTTATAAAATTTACAGTTTTGCTATGTTACCTGTGTTTTTTGACGGTAGCTTGTACAAAAGATTTTGAAGAAACAAATACAAATCCGAATAATCTCAAGGAAGTGACAGCAGGGAGCACACTTAACCCTGTTATTTACGGATTTGCAACAAGAAATGGAGTTCAAGTACGCAATGTAGGCGCTCCATTGATGCAGATGTTCATGCGAACAGACGATTTTATCAATGCACCGGCTTATTACGATCTCGACCAGAACATCGGTGCCGGTCTGTGGAATGATTATTACAAATGGCTCAACAATATAAAAGAGATGGAAATTGCAGCCGTTCGTGATGAAATGCCAAATTACCAGGCAATAGCCTTAACTCTTAGAGCCTACGCTTATTCCATTTTGACAGACACCTTTGGTGATGTTCCCATGATGGAAGCTTTGGGGGCAGAAGAGGATGTTTGGTATCCTGAATTTACGCCACAAGAGGATATTTACACCCAAATACTGGCCGACTTGGAGCAGGCAAATACTTTATATAATGAGGAGACAGGAATGATTTATGTCAGTGATATTCTGTTTGATAATGATGTGACCAAATGGAGAAAATTTACCAATTCCCTACATCTTAGACTGTTGCTTCGTGTTTCCAACCGCTCAGAGACCAATGCGTTTCAGAAAATAATGGCTATGCTCAATGATCCGGGCAAGTACCCGGTTTTTACAACTAACGAAGATGCGGCTGTATTACAGGTCACAGGAGAGGCTCCTTTGCTATCTCCTTGGGACCGTCCTCAGGATTTCGGGGTGTTCAGATATTATTCAGAATTTTTCATCGACAACCTTAACAATTTTGAAGATCCGAGAAGAGGGGTGTATGCTTCTGTAGCAAGAGGATTGAACAATGAAGATTACGGATATATTGGAGAACCGATAGATTTTGTAAATGAGCCACTTCACGACAGCATAGCTACAGCTTCAGGAGTTCTTAGGGATTTGGCAGAAGAACCGCTCATTATTCCGATTTTAAGCTATTCAGAAGTTGAGTTTATCAAAGCTGAAATGGCACAAAGAGGATATACAGCTGATGCAGAAGTACATTATGAAAATGCCGTAAGAGCAGCTATCGAAATGTGGGGAGAAGAGGTGCCTGAAAATTATTTTGACAGTGAATTTACCTCCTATGATGGTAGCTTGGAACGTATTATGCTCCAAAAGTATTTCGGATTGTTCTTTACAGATTACCAAGCGTGGTTTGAACACAGAAGAACAGGACTTCCCCAGTTGCCTACATCACCCACGATGAAAAATAACGCGGAGGTACCTTCAAGGTTCTATTACCCCATTGATGAAGCGGATAGAAACCATCAAAGTTATCAAGAAGCTGTCAACCGAATGGGAGGTGATGAGATCAATGTTAAAGTTTGGTGGGATCAATAAATTGAAATAATAAAAACAGATGAAGACTAAAATATTATTACTTGGTGGTGCCTTGCTATTTTCAACTATAACTATGGCACAATCTACCGTTAAAGGTTATGTGTATGAAGACACAGATCAAAATGGTAAAAAAAGCCGAAGGGAAAAAGGAATTGCACAAGTGGCGGTAACCAACGGAGAACAAGTAGTGTTGACCGATAGTAGTGGGAAATATGAACTTCCGATAGGAGATGATAACATTATTTCGGTTATCAAACCCTCCGGATATGTGGTAGGGACCAATGAAGATAATCTGCCACAATTCTTTTACATCCACAAGCCAAAAGGATCTCCCGAAACAGATTTTAAAGGGGTGGAGCCTACGGGGAGACTTCCAAGATCGGTAGATTTTGGATTAATCCCTGCTGATGAAAACGATCGTTTCACTGTCCTTATTTTTGGTGATCCGCAACCATACACGCTTGAAGAAGTGGATTATTTTGCCCGCGGAATCGTTTCTGAATTAAAAGGAGTTGAGAATGTATCCTTTGGCTTAAGCATGGGCGATTTGGTCGGTAACGATCTCGATTTATTCAATCCTTATATCGAAGCAGTAAAGAATGTTGGTATTCCGTGGTATAATCTTTTGGGGAACCACGACTTGAATTTTGATGCTAAGGAAGATCATCTTTCCGATGAGACCTACGAAGATCATTTTGGTCCGGCTGATTATGCGTTCAACTACGGAAAAGTACACTTTATTGTTTTGGACGATGTGTTATATCCCGACCCACGTGACGGAAAGGGTTATTGGGGTGGCTTTAGGGATGATCAGTTGAAATTTGTGGAGAATGACCTGAAATATGTTCCCAAGGATCATTTGATAGTGCTGGCCTTTCATATTCCTATTAGCGAATCCAATGGGGATCCATATAAAGATGAAGATCGTCAGAAATTGTTTGATCTTCTGAAAGATTATCCGCATACATTGTCACTTTCGGCACATACGCACATCCAGAAACAGGATTTCTTCGGAAAAGAGGAGGGGTGGCATCATAACAATCCACACCATCATTATAATGTGGGTACCACTTCAGGCGACTGGTACTCTGGAAAACATGACGAAAACGGGATTCCAATTTCAGTGATGAGAGATGGAACACCTAAAGGATATGCTTTTATTCATTTTGATGGAAATCAATACAATGTGAAATATAAAGCAGCCGGAAAACCGGAAGACTATCAAATGAAGATTTTCGCACCCAAAGTTGTTGCCAAAGACAGAAATACAAAAGCGGGTATTTATGTCAACTTCTTTATCGGAAGTGAAAATGATGAGGTGTTGTACCGTATTGATGAAGGTGAATGGAAACCCATGCAATATCTAGAAGCCCAAGACCCGTCGTATGAAGCTTTGGTGTATGAATGGGATCTGGCAGAGGAGTTGATGCCAGGAAGAAGGTCGTCCAATCCTATTGATTCTAAGCATTTATGGAGAGGGGGAATCCCTGTGAAATTAGAAGCCGGTGAACATAAAATAGAAGTCAAAGCAACCGATATGTTTGGCAACACCTACACATCGAGTAGCAGTTACAGACTAGAGGAATCTAAATAAATTTGAAGAGTAAGCGCTGAATTGCACTGTAAGAGGGTGGATTTAAGTAAGCGTTTAAATTGTTTTCATTCATTTCGATTTTTTCAAACCCCGTGGCAGCACCACGGGGTTGCTTTTTATTTTCCTTTAAGTTTACGTTTGCTTAACCCAAAGTAGCGTCAGATTTAGTTAATTTGATGCTAATGAAAACCCTCCAGGAAAAAACGACCGATCAATTAATGAACCGCATAAAAAAAGATGATGAAAAAGCCTTTCATTGTCTTTTTGATCGTTATTGGGAATCGCTTTATGTGACGGCAAAATCCATCATTGGTCATGAAGACACGGCAAAGGATATGGTGCAGGAGGTATGGATTGGCTTTTGGGAGCGTAGGAATAAAATAGAGAATACCAACATAGAAGCCTATTTGAAACAGGCGATCAAATTTAGGGTTTTTAAAGAATTACGAAAAACACCTTTAACAGAAGAACACAAGGAATATTTGCAGGAAATATCTTCAGGTAATCATGCAGACGAACAGCTGATTTTTGACCAAACCCGGCATTTGGTTTCCGATTCCATTCAGGAATTGCCCGATCGCTGTCGGGAAGTATTTACCATGAGCAGGGAAGAACAACTGACCAATGCCGAGATAGCCAACCAACTTAATATCTCTAAACGAACGGTGGAAACCCATATATCGCACGCATTAAAAAACCTGCGTTTAAAACTGACTTCATTTCTTTTTTAGGGATAATTTCTATATGGAATAGTATCTGGTGAAAATTATTATCTTTGTTAAAAGGGTAAAAAAATGGCAACAATCACCATAAAAATAAACGAGCGTACAAAAGCAGGGAAAGCCTTTAAGGCTATACTGGAGTATTTTATAAATGAAAGAAAAGGTGTAGAAGTAGTAGGGAAGAGTCCCTATGACCCAAAATTTGTTGCTAAAATACGTCAATCAGAAAAAGAAATAGCAGATGGTAAAACAACCGTAATCGACACCGATGATATATGGGGAAGTTTAGGGTTGAAATAACCAAAAGTGCACATAAGGATATTGAAAAGCACTATAAAAGTGGTAACAAATCTACGATAAATAAAATTTCAGTAATACTAAAAGAACTGGAAAGCCACCCGCGAAAAGGTAGTGGTAAACCGGAACAATTAAAATACGAGCTTTCGGGTTACTGGTCACGACGCATAAATCAAAAAGACCGCTTAGTTTATAAAATAGAGGATGAAATTGTTTCTGTAACTGTAGTTTCTGCAATGGGACATTACAGTGACAAATAGCAAAAGAGGAGGATACCCACAAAAATCCCCTACCAATCTGATAAGGGATTTAAAATGTTCGATTTTTTAATGTTCTTTATTCTGAAAGCTGTTCTTCCAGCACTTCATTGGTCTTTTCTTCGATTCCCCTTTCTTCGGCTTCATCTTCACAAAATTTACAAAGCTCGGTAATGTTTTTAAGTTCGCGTGCCTGAGCTACGGTACCTTCAAATATTTCTTTAGTAACGTCTCTATTTATGGCGTGGCAATCGCTGAATAAATGATATTTGGTACCCGATTTGGTCCAATACACGTGGTTGATCCCCATAAGGTCTTCCACACGATTGGTTTGTTCGGTGTATTGCTCTATGGAAGGCGGATTGAAGTCAACCCCCGTAATTCCGGCGATGATCAGTGCTACACCAGCTATTCCTCCTAAAATACCTTTTTGCTTTCCGTCCAGGTTTTTACTGGTCAGGATAAAGATAATCAGTGGTAAAAAAGCAATAACAGCTACGACCAAGCCGAGCTGGTTCTGCATAAAGAACCTAAATTTCTGTTTTTCTGAGGCCGGATCCAAACGGTTTGATTTCTTCCATAAGACCGAGCCGATGATGGCCAAAATCAAATCCACTACAATCAAGATGATCATCCACATCATGAAATTTTCAGGTTGCGGGGTTTGAAGGAGTAATCTGATGGCTATAATTTGTGCGACAATGGCAAAAAACCACAATATACCAGCGATGACTCTTAATCGGGTTGCTTTGCCTTTACTTTCCGGAGTAGGCACAAAGGTTTTTCCTTTGCTACCCGATTGGTTTGAAGAAGATTCATCTCCTCCAACCCGTGTTATTTTTTTTGAAGTTCCCATTTAATGTTCTATTTCTTATTCTGTTATGAATATGTTAATGTTTTAAATGTAATAATTTTTCTCAAAACCTGATTAAAAAATCAAATCTCATCTGTCACTCACTAAGGGAGAATTGAAATATTCTAATCTTTCGTTGAAATATTTTTGGCCTTTTCACTAATGGCGTCCAAAAGGTTTTCATTAAATTTTTTAAACATACTGAATTTGTTAAGGTTTTGATAAGGTTTTAATGTTTGTGGTTTGGTTCCGGCCTACGATAAAAATATTGAAAATCAAGGAAGCAGCGGTGGCCCAGAGATAAAAATCTGTTTGAGACTCGCCAAAAGCGAGTTGAGTTATTTTTATCTGTGGCTAGGGATTCCGTAGTATTTTCTTATGTTTTAATCGTCAGCCTAGATTTTTTTGGTTCGTTTTTTCATCAATGGAAAAAATGAACAGGTAAAAATTTATTTAAGACAGAATTGGCTTTTTACCTAGAGTGTCTCATGGGCTTTCTGGAGATGGTTTACTTTACTTCCGAAATCCGTTTTAGTTCATCGAGTGCAGGGGGAAACAGTTTGTTCATATGGTCGACATATTCTTCAACCGTATCGACATTTACGGTGAGCTTCGTACCGTTTTTAACAGGGTTGAGTTCGTAGGTTTCCATAGCATTTGTCCAAGTGGCTGTTTCTACAGATTGTTCTTTAAAATCCATGATCTCTCCCAAATGTCGAAAAGCCATATAGCTGTTTTCGTCCAACTTATCAATAACGCTATACATCCCGTGTCCTTCGGGGGTAAGGAAATGTATCTTGCTGCCTTCAATAAAAAGATCCGTTTTGTAATAACTTCCTTCAGAAAAGATACGTGTCCACGTCTTATAATTTTCAGGTTCCCATAAGCAATGCCACACTTTGTCGGGCGTGGCATTTATTTTAATGGAAAATGTGAGGGTTTTCATTACTTTTGATTTTTAGTACGAACAAAAAATGCGACAATGGCAGAAGTAACCACCCCCATGATCAAACCCCAAAGCACACTTTGTTTGGCATAATTTCCATAATTGAAAAAAGCTTCAGCCTCTTCACGGGTGTCATGATAACCGGTTTCCAACGAATAATCAATGACGTTTGGAAAATATTCGGGAGTGATAACATATGATGTTATCCACTGTGTGACGGGACCAAATACTGCAATGATTACCGAAATAATCAATCCACAAACAAAGCCTTGTTTAAAGGTCATTTGTCCGTTGTAAAATTTTTTCTTTTTGTCCTTGAGCGCCAATACAAACATGATTATTGCAGGAATGGCAAACAGGTTGGTCAAATACATGTGTTTATCGATGTGCGTACTGTGCAGGCCACTTAGTTTTTCCAAAAGCATCCATAAAAGGCCTACGCCCATAAAGATGAAAGCCCATTTTATTTCAATTTTATACTTACTCATAATTTTGTTTTTAGATAATGCATGGTTTCCTTCATAAGGTTTGCCAAAACATTGAGGTTTATATCAGCAAGTTTGTTAACATATATACAGGCTTTTCCTTTTTTAAACTTCCCCAAACCGTTCAACAAATGCTTGTGTGATTCCAGTCCGGTAAACACATAGAGCGACAAGGCTGACTTTCGGGGCGAAAACCCTACAAGTGGGGCATCACCTTCATGGCCACTAGCGTATTTGTAGTGGTAACTGCCAAAACCTATAATGCTCGGCCCCCACATTTTGGGTTTGTGACCGGATATTTTTTCCATAAAATTCAATAAGGCCAAACTGTCCTTGCGTCTTTGCTCGTTTGGAGCAAAAGATTGGATAAACTCCAAGACATCAGCCTCGGTAGGCCGTGTTTTTTGTTTGGCCATTACACTTAGTTTTCAGGAAAATCCGAATGTGCTTTTACTTCTTCAATCTGAAGTGTATGCCGCGCTGTATGTGCAGCATTGAACAGTAAACTTTGGTATCCATCGGCCTTTCCGGTAGGGAAATCGATCACGTGGTTGCGAAGTGATTTCAAAGGCACACTGTCTATGTATTTTAAAATAGGTTTACGACCTTCGTTTAAATCTGCCAAAGCGGCTTTGGCATCGGTATATTTTTCTTTGGGTTGAAGGGCGTCGGGTGCTTTAGCTTTTTGACTTCTATCGGTTATGGCCCCAATGATTTCCTCATCGCCTAAAGCTATTGAATCGCGCATTTCGGGATTTTCAGGGGCTTTCATGCTTTGTGTTGTCATCCCGAAAATCATGGGCTCGGCACCTACGATGTGTTCTAAGACCTGAGCCACGGACCATACGCTGTCCGCAGGTTTGAATTTCAATTGAGCTTCACTAAGTCCGGTTACACTCTTTTTAAGGTTTTCTTTAGTTTGGTTGAAATAGTTAAGCAAAAAATCCTTGCTTCCGGCTTCAACTACCGGTTGAGCTTCCAAAACGACTTTTAAACTATCCAATCCTTCCTGTAAATCGGGACCTATTTGCTTGTCCATTACAAGGCACATCAGATTCATGGGGTAGGCTATGTGCCCTTTAAATCCCCAAGTCACTTTGGTTTCATTATCTGAAGTTGCTTCGGTAGTCATGTATGCCGGCGAAATACCCTCCATGGGCTCAAAAAACCGAAGCTCAGTATCAATGCGCTCACCTTCGGTGATACCGATAATTTCCTGCTCACCCGAGCCTACATCTTTATTACCTTTCCAAGCAGATACAAAGCCCACTTCGCCGTCGGTACCGGTATAGGAGGTTTCCATATTGGGGTCCATTTGGGACCATTTACTGTAGTTGTGTTGGTTTTTCAGGTATTTGATGTAGTTGAACACTTTACCCTTGGGTTTGTTGATGGTAACCTCACGGGTTACGGTGTAGTCTTTAGGCACAAATAGTGCCGCAATAAGCGCAATGGCTATTAAAACAACCAGCGCTATGATAATTTTTTTTAATGTTTTCATTTTCTGATAATCAATTGGTTAATTATCAAATTTAAGAATTTTTTGTGTTTCGGATTTAACTTTTTATTGATTTTTCCTCGATTTAGTTATTCATCTGCTTCCGTCATCATAGAGGCTTTCCCCTGTAGCTGGGCAGCAGCATCAACAGTAAAGGTTCCGTTAGTCACGATTTCTTCCCCGTTTTCCAATCCGTTTAAAACCTGATAACTATTACCATTAGTATTGCCAATCTCAACCTCACGCATCTCAAATATAGGGATATCCCCCGGTTTTTTTACATAAACCACCGAGCGTTTCCCTGTCCACATTATAGCACTGGCGGGAATACTTATCATGGATTCAGCTTTGTCTTTTTTATCAATATCAATTTCCCCTGCAACAAACATCCCGGGTTTAAAAAGTCCGTTTTTGTTGTTCAATACTACGCGAACTTCTACAGTACGGGTTTGTGTGTTCATCACGGGATCTATGTATGCGATGGTTCCTGATATGGTTTTGTCAGGATATGCATTTGTGGTGATGCGTATTTGTTGTCCCTCTTTGAGGATTGAAATTTGCTTTTCATAGGCGTCAAAAATCGCCCAGACACTGTTGAGGTTGGCTGTTTTAAAAATAGCTCCTCCCATGTAGATATGTGAACCTTCTGTTACGTCGATTGAGCTTACAACCCCCGAAATATGCGAATGGATAGTAAATCTGGTTTTCACCTTCCCGGAACTGATCACTTCTTCAATCTCCTTGTCGTGAATCACCCAGTTTTTGAATTTGTTCCTTACGGCTTCATACAGTTGAGGCTGTGATTCCCGGTTTTTATAGGTTATCAGTAGTTCTTGTTGCGCACTTACCAATTCCGGGGAATAGACCATAGCGAGGGCTTGGCCTTTTCTCACGGTCTCCCCGACAGATTTTATATAGAGCTTTTCAATACGACCGTTATAATGTGCAGGTTGTGTAAACACTTGGTCTTCATTTGGCTGAATTTTTCCCGAAAGAGTGATGGCATTACCTCCAATACTGTCTGTTCCAACTATAGTGGTTTGGATGTTTGCCAAAGCCATGGCATTTTCGGTCATTTTGAATTCTTGAGCCTCCATTTCGCCTTCTTCTGTTTCCATTGGGGTAAGGGCCATACCACAAATAGGACAATCGCCCGGTTCAGGTCGTACGATCTGTGGATGCATGGCGCAGGTCCACATTTGACTATCTTCAGCATTGTGGCTGTGTGTTACTTCTTCTTGTTCTTGAGATGATGGACTGAAGATCAACCATCCAATAAAGAGTCCGACAAGTAATATGCCGATGTAAACGATATATTTTTTCATGTGTTTATTTTTATTGTTTTTTTAATTATTTTTCTGATTGAAGGCGATGTTGTGTACCACAGGAGGAATCCGCTTAACACGGTAATCAATCCTAAAAGGGAAAAGGCCCTTAAAACAGTGGTGTTGAAATTATCCCTGCCTTCATAATCCATAGTGTGGGTCATCCATAAAAAGTCGAACCACCTCCAGTTTCGATGTCTCACGGTTTGAAATTTCCCGTCTTTAACCGAAACATAGACCTTCAGGGCTTCGTCATTATTGTATGAAATAACATAGGCCGGAAGCAATCTTCCTCTATATTCATGATGCTTGCCTACGGTATCAATTTGTTCGATACTGCTAACTTCTAAACTGCTTTTCATTCTGTTTTTGGCAATATACAAGGCTTCTTCTTCTGTGATGTTATTTTTGAGATCACCGTTTTCAGCATTGTACAACTGATTTTTGTTGATCCAGTAATATGGGGCATTATTGATATCCCTTAATTCGATAGTATGGATGTTTTCAGTTGTTTTTAATTCAGACGGACTTATAAGATTTGCAAATGATTTTGATTGATAGGCTTCATTTTTGAAATGATCCCCGTGAATTTCATCAAGATTTGTCCAACTAAAGTATAACCCGCTTATGGTCCAAAACAGAAATTGAATTCCGATGAACAAGCCTAAATACCTATGTATTTTTCTAATCTTTGATGCCGTATGTCTGTTTACCATTTTTTAGATATTAACTTTTCTTAGGCGTAATGCATTCGCAATAACAGAAACCGAACTAAAACTCATGGCTAAGGCAGCAATCATGGGGGAGAGCAACAAGCCAAAGAAAGGGTAAAGCACCCCGGCAGCAATGGGAATCCCTAAAACATTATACACAAAGGCAAAGAACAGATTCTGTTTGATGTTTTTCATTACTTTTTTACTGAGTTTATCAGCTTTTACGATGCCGTCTAAATCTCCTTTTACCAGCGTGATATCCGCACTTTCCATAGCGACGTCGGTCCCGGTGCCCATGGCGATACCCACATCGCTTTTGGCTAGGGCGGGGGCGTCGTTGATACCGTCGCCAGCCATAGCGACTATTTTTCCTTCACTTTGGAGTTGTTCTACTGCTTTCAGTTTATCTTCGGGCATCATTTGAGCTTTGAAATCGGTCAGATGAAGATCAGCAGCCACCGCAGCAGCTGTACTCTGATGGTCTCCTGTAAGCATGATGACTTCAACCCCGTTTTGTTGTAATTGTTGAATAGCTTTTTTACTACTCGTTTTAATTTTATCTGAAATGACCATATAGGCCACTGTTTTGTCTTCAACAGCAAGAAAAGAAACCGTTTTCCCTTGTTTTTGATGTTCCGCAGCTTCTTCTTGTAACTTTTTCGGAATCTCATAGTGATTTGACATTACCAATTTATCATTCCCCAAAACAATCTTTTTACCATTTAACACACCTTCTACACCTTTTCCGGTAACAGAATTGAATTTGTCAATATTTTGAACAGCAATTCCTTTTTCCTTAGCATATTTCACAGATGCTTTTGCCAAAGGATGTTCACTCTGACTGTTAATGGCCATAATATATTGAAGCGCCTCTTCTTCTGATGTTTGTGCCTCGTCAATTCCTATTTTTTCTACCGTAGGTTTTCCTTCTGTGATCGTTCCGGTCTTGTCGACTATGAGTGTATTCACCTTGGCCATGGTTTCCAAAGCTTCAGCATTTTTGATGAGCACACCCAATAGCGCTCCTTTACCAACACCAACCATAACCGACATGGGTGTTGCAAGTCCGAGGGCACACGGACAAGCAATGATCAATACTGCAATGGCATTTACAAGGGCGTAGACATAGGCAGGCGAAGGACCCCAAACCGTCCAAATGACAAAGGTAATAGCTGCAATAATCACTACAATGGGTACAAAATAACTCGAAACCGTGTCGGCGAGTTTTTGTATCGGAGCCTTGCTTCGGCTGGCGTTGTTGACCATTTGTATGATCTGTGATAATAAAGTATCAGCGCCTACCTTTTCAGCTTTCATTAAAACAGAACCATTTCCGTTGATCGTACCACTGCTAACGGTGTCATTTATTGATTTATCAACAGGAATAGGTTCTCCGGTGATCATAGATTCATCTATGGCTGTTGCTCCATCAGTAATGATGCCATCTACGGGGATTTTATCTCCGGGTTTTATGCGAAGGATATCGTTGACGGCAATTTCATCGACGTGAATTTCTTCTTCTTTACCGTTAACAACACGAATGGCCTTATTGGGAGCCAGTTTTAAAAGTTCTTTTACAGCGCTGTTGGTCTTGCTATGCGCACGGGCTTCAAGCAATTGCCCCAAAAGTACCAAGGTGAGTATGACCGTTGCAGCTTCAAAATAGACGTGCACAGTACCACTTTCAGTTTTAAATTGATTGGGGAAGATATCAGGAAATAGCAATCCGAAGAAGCTAAAAATCCAAGCTACCCCGGCGCCAATTCCGATAAGGGTGAACATGTTTAGGTTCCATGATACAATAGATTTATAAGCACGTTCAAAAAACATCCATGTGGCATAGAAAACTACCGGTAGGGAAAGTCCGAATTGTACCCAATTCCAATATTTTATCCCCATCAGGTCGTAAATTGGATTGTTGCTTAGCATTTCGGACATAGCGATGAGGAAAATAGGGAGCGTAAAACCTACCGCGATCCAAAATTTACGTTTTAAATGCCGATAATTTTTTTCCTCAGCAGAAAGATCTGGTGCTTTTGGGACGAGATCCATTCCGCAAATAGGGCAGGACCCCGGTTCGTCACGTTCTATTTCCGGATGCATCGGACAGGTGTAAACAGTTTCTTTAACAGCTGTCAAATTCTGTTCTTCCACTAAATCCATTCCGCAGACAGGGCAATCGCCAGGTTCATCATAGGTTTTGTCGCCTTCGCAATGCATCGGACAGTAAAAAACACCGTTTCCGTTTTCTATTTTTTTTGGTGGTTCTTTATGCTGATGGTGCTCGTGATGATGTTCTCCTTGCGGATGAATAGTGTAATGTCCTAAAACCTTTTGAAAATCGGCTAATGGAATATGGGATTCCATTTCAATTTTGGCAGTAGCTTTTTCAAGATCAACTGAAACCGATTTTACGCCCTCAACTTGTGCCAATGCCTTTTCCACATGGTTTTGGCAACCTTGGCAACTCATTCCGTGTATGTGATATGTGTGTTGCATAGTTTTGTGTTTAAGGTGTAAAATTAGTCGTTGTTCCTTGCTTTGTTTTTCATAATTCCGGAAAGGATTTACAAAATTTTGTCAAACGATTGGCGGTTTTGATCTTGCATTCGTTTGAAGTGGCTCATAGTTATACCCGAGACACGTTTAAATTGTCCGGAAAGATGACTTACGGAATTGTAATTCAGTTCGTAAGCGATTTCTGAAAAGGAAAGGCGATCCATTTGAATAAGTTCTTTGGCCCTTTCAATTTTGAGCTTGATAAAGAACTTTTCAATAGTGTAACCCTCATTATTTTTAAAAGTGCGACTTAAACTCGAATACTCCTTATGGAGTTGTTCGGCCAAATACACTGAAATATTTTCGGGAAGCTTCTCGTGAGCATCGATATATTTGATTAACAGTGTTTTGATCTGTTCTGTTGTTTTTTGTTGTTTTTTGTGGAGCAGTTCAAAACCGTGTTCTTGAAGTGATGTTGCTAGTTTTTCTTCATCAAAGCTCGCTGAAGAAACATCGGCCGTTACTTTTCCCAGTTGCAATTGTTCTATCGGAGCATTATTTTTTTCAAATAGTTGCCCTACCACCATTTCGCAACGGCCGCACACCATATTTTTGATGTAAAAAGTTTTCTTCATCGATCTTCTCGCTTTAACAAGCTGTTATTTTGTGGGATTTATGGTTTCTTTTACTTCTCCACAGGTAAGCATCTTATCGCCAAAGTACGGATTTTGTATCGCTTTACTGTCGGATAACCAATATCCGCCATTATTGTTGAATGCCATCGGACAAAATTGTTTGTAGATCTCACCCTCAGAAATATTGGCTTCCAAAACCGGTATAATAGCGGATGTAAGTTTGGAAAAAGCAGCTCTTTGCACTTCAATATCACTGCTTGAAGCGATTTTCTTGCTCAAGGTTGAGATATCTACATAATTATTACTGATGGTATTTGCCAACATATCTCCACCATTTTTCGCTTCTTGAACATCGCCGTTTGTCAGCGCAGTTTTAATGTGCATATAATGTTGAAAAACTTTGTCGGTCAATTCACTCTGAAAGGCAATAGCGGTCTCTTGATTTTCTTTTTTGGCATCCTTACAACCAATGGTAAAAATACCTAATGCAATAAGCAGTACGATTTGTTTTTTTCTGAAGTACTTCATAACTCTATAAATTTAACGATTTGTGATATAATTAATAATTGCGATTTGTGAATAATAAGTTTTAATAGCTTCTATCTTGCTGAGGTGAAAGTTCAATTGCAGTTCAAGAATATCCAAAACATCATTGAAGTCGAGCGTTTTGGTTTCAAAATTCCTAATCAAAATCTCTTCAGCATTTTTGGCTTGTTCTATATTCTTTAGTTGTGTTTCATAATCTATTTTGGCAGCAACTTTATTGTTGATGGCCGTATCAAGATAGGAGTTCAGTTGATTGGTCCGAGATTGTTTTTGTGCTGTGATCTCCTGTTGTTTCAGTTCGTTTTGTTTTGTCTTTGAACGAATGCTCTTATTGAAAATAGGAATGGACAAGGAGACCATAGGCATCAAAATATCCTTGCCGTTATCGTTGAAATCCATATCGGTACGTTCTGCAACATTGATATAATCCAAGCCAATACCCAAGTCTGGTCCTCCGCCTTTTTGATTGAGCGTCTCCGATTGCACTACCGCATCATACATAGCATCATACTTCAACAACTCCGGATGTGCTTCAAGGCTATCAGATAAGGCTTCTTGTTCGTTGTCGGGAATATCCAAGTTGTTTGCCACAACAACTTCTGTTTTGGTAGCCCTGTTTAACAATGAATTGAACGTAGTTTGCTCACTCAAAAACTCTTGTTCGAGGATTTTTTGCCGTTTTTCGAGCTCATTTTCCCGTATTTGCAACTGAAATACCTTTACGGTCGAGGTTTTCCCTGTTTCAACACCGGTCAATGCCAACTGTTCATATTGCTCAATCAGTTCAAGTTGTTCTTCTAAAACAGCTTGTTTTGCCTGTAGCGTATACAATTTGTAATAGGATTGTGATACGGAAAGTGCCAATTTTCTCTTAGCAACGGCAATTTCAGCATATTCAGTATCTGCAAGGGAACTCGCATAGTTTTCCCTTGCGGTGATGGTACCAAACCAAGGGAGCATTTGCTTTACAGAAAGCTTAAACCGCTGCGGACCTGTTCTGGTTTCCGGTTCGCTTACAAAATACCCGGCACCAAACTGGGTATTGGGTAATGTCCCTGATTCGTTTGTTTTTTCCTCAGCGATGTTATAGCGCAATTCAAACGCCTGAATGTCCGGATTGTTCTCCAGTGCCGTTTGGATGTAGGTATTTAAATCTTGCGCTTGAATATTTATGCTAATCAGCCAGCATCCAAGGCTTAACATCCAATAACGAATATGTTTTTTATGATTCATTTTTTTCTAATTCAAGGTTGTTTTCCAGCTTTCTAACTGATATTTCTTCTTTCCACCCAAACAATATTGGTACAACAAAGAGGGTAATAAGGGCTATGAGCATTCCGCCAAAACTTGGAATGGCCATAGGGATCATAATATCGCTTCCCCGTCCGGTAGAGGTCAATACCGGCAATAATGCCAGCAGGGTAGTGGCTGTAGTCATTAAACAAGGCCTGATTCGTTTTTGACCTGCTTCAACAACAGCAGCCCTCACTTCTTTTATGTTTTTTGGTTTGTTTCTGTTGACGGTCTGTGTCAGATAGGTAGCCATCACCACGCCGTCGTCTGTGGCAATTCCGAATAACGCAATAAATCCGACCCAAACTGCCACGCTCAGGTTGATGGGGTGCATTTGGAAGAGGTTCCTCAGGTTCTCTCCAAAGAAACTAAAATTGAGGAACCAGTTTTGTCCGTACAACCAGATCAAAATAAATCCACCTGAAAAGGCTACTGCAATACCACTAAAAACAATAAAGGAAGTAGTAGCAGACCTAAACTGGAAATAGAGTATCAAAAAGATGATGAGCAAGGCTAAAGGCACCACGACAGACAAGGTTTTTTCTGCCCGTAACTGATTCTCATAGGTGCCTGTGAACTCATAGTTAATTCCTTGGGGAACTGTAAGTTGTCCACTTTCAATGACATGATTGATGCGTTCTTGGGCATCTTCAACCACATTAACTTCGGCAAAGCCATCCACTTTGTCAAACAGCACATAACCAACGAGAAAAGTATCTTCACTTTTGATGACCTGCGGTCCTTGTTCATATCGTATGCTGGCGAGCTCACTTAACGGAACCGGACTGCCGTTTTCAACAGGGATATAAATATTTTCAAGATCGGAAGGATTGGAGCGCAATTCCCGTGGATAACGCACCCTGATATTGTAACGTTCCCTGCCTTCCACAGTTTTTGTGAGTACTTTTCCACCTACTGCCACTTGCAGTATGTCCTGAACTTTTTCAATGGAAATACCATATCGGGCAATGCGTTCGCGATCAATATCGATCAATAAATAAGGTTTCCCAATGATTCTATCGGCAAAAACAGCCTCTTCTTTAACGCCTTCCACGTCCTTGATAATCTCTTCCAATCGGATGCCGAAATCTTCAATGGTCTTCAAGTCGGTTCCTTTTATTTTGATCCCCATAGGAGCCCGCATTCCGGTTTGAAGCATTACCAAACGGGTTTCAATAGGTTGTAATTTTGGTGCGGAGGTTACACCCGGAAGTTTTGTAGCCGCTGCAATCTCGTTCCAGATGTCATCCGGGGAGTTGATTTCAGGGCGCCAATTTCGGTAGTATTCACCATCGTCATCCGGGATCAAATCATTGAAACCTATTTGGGAGTGAATCGGACTGTTTTTGTATTCTTCGGAATTCGGATTTGAAACTAAACCACCGGATTTTAGAACAAATTGTTCGTTTTCATCTACTTTAAAACGCTGTTTTTCCCCACCTTCATTCAAGATGTATTCTGGTTTGTACTGAACTATATTTTCATACATAGAAAGTGGGGCCGGATCCAGGGCCGAAATCACCCTTCCTGCTTTTCCAACAACGGTTTCAATCTCTGGGATGTTGGCAACGGCCATATCCAATTGCTGCAGCACCCGTTTGTTTTCTTCTACCCCGGCATGCGGCATTGAGGTGGGCATCAAGAGGAAAGATCCTTCGTTAAGTGAAGGCATGAACTCTTTTCCGGTATTCGACATGATACTGACTCCCAAAACGAGCAATACTCCTGGAATTGATAAAAATAGGAGCTTGTTTTCCATTGCCCAAGTTAAAATACGGGTGTAATATTTACTAAAAACATTAAAAATAGCTAGCAAGCCAAAACATATAATGGCGACGAACAAGAGGTTCCAAATAAAGTGTGTATCAACGCCTAAAGGTCGCCAATAGGAAGCCAACAGCATCACGATGGTGATTATGGATACCAAAATATAAAGCTGATTCTCCTGTTTTTTTGTGATTTTTTCTCTTTGGAATAAAAGAGAAACACTGCCAAAAGCGATTAAGGCCAAACCTAACCAGTATCCGAAAACTATGGCAAGGATGCCCATCAGAATCAAAACAATATTGAGAATAAAACGAAAATTCGTTTTTAAATTTCTTTTCCTGAATAAAAATGCTGCAAATGGCGGAATAAGGAATAAAGCGACTAAAATAGAAGCCGTAAGTGCCATAGTTTTGGTAAATGCAAGCGGACGAAAGAGTTTTCCTTCGGCGCCAATCATGGTAAATACAGGAATAAAACTGATAATGGTGGTGAGCACTGCTGTCAAAATAGCGCCTGAAACTTCAACGGTAGCATTGTAAACCACCGTGTTGATTGGTGTTTTTTCATCTGAATTATCCAAATGCCGGATAATGTTTTCCGATAGGATAACACCGACATCGACCATGGTTCCGATAGCGATGGCAATACCTGATAGTGCCACAATATTGGCATCGACATGAAAGAGTTTCATGCTGATAAAAACCATCAACACCGCCACTGGCAATAATCCTGAAATAAGGATGGAAGCCCGAAGATTGAAAACCATAACGACGATAACCAAAATAGTAACCAAAATTTCCAATGTGAGGGCTTCGTTTAACGTATTGAGAGTTTCTTTGATAAGGATGGTACGATCGTAAAAAGGAACCAAAGTAAGTTGTGATGTACGTCCGTCTTTTAATGTTTTTGAAGGCAAGCCTTTACTGAGGGAAGTGATTTTTTCTTTGACATTATTGATCACTTCCAGTGGATTAGCACCGTATCTCGATACGACAACACCACCTACGACTTCGGCGCCTTCTTTGTCTAGAATCCCTCTTCTGTCTTCAGGCCCTAATGAGACCTTCGCCACATCTTTTATTCGGATGGAAGTGTAGTCTTTTGAAGTCACAACAGCATTTTGAATGTCTGCAATGGACTTAACATAGCCCAATCCGCGAACTAGATATTCGGCTTTATTGATCTCCAGTGTTTGTGCGCCTATATCACGATTACTGCTTTTTACGGCTTTGACGATCTGTTGCAAATCGATGTTGTATTGTTTCATCAATTCGGGATCAACATCCACTTGATATTCCTGCACAAATCCGCCGACAGAAGCCACTTCTGAAACCCCACTTGCAGAGGACAAAGCATACTTTACGTAGTAATCCTGTATACTTCTGAGTTCGTTCAAATCCCATCCTCCGGTCACGTTTCCGTCTTCATCACGGCCTTCAAGCGTGTACCAAAATACTTGTCCCAATCCGGTGGCGTCCGGACCTAATGCCGGATTGACACCTTCGGGGAGTAAATTGTTGGGCAGTGAATTCAGTTTTTCAAGAATCCGGCTTCGACTCCAATAAAATTCTATATCCTCTTCAAAAATGATATAGATGTTTGAAAACCCGAACATGGACGAACTCCTGATGGTTTTTACCCCGGGAATGCCCAAAAGGGCAGAGGTAAGCGGGTAGGTAATCTGATCTTCGATATCCTGTGGCGATCTTCCATCCCAAGCTGTGGAAACGATTTGCTGATTTTCACCAATGTCGGGAATGGCATCTACCGCAACGGGATCGTTGGGTAAAAAACCAGTATCCCAATCAAAAGGAGCGTGAATAACACCCCAACCTGTAAAAAGGATGAGCAGTAGCACTGCTACTAATTTATTTTCGATTAAGAATTTGATGCTTTTATTTAGCATGAGTAATTTTATTAAACAATTTATACACACTTTTTAAGTGCACGATAGTTAAATGTGTCAAGTATTGGGCAGCCGTTTTACCGACCACAATTGTTTAATAAATCAAATAAGGAAAGTCTCGTTTTCAATCAGTATCTCCGTGACCAGAAGTGGCGGAGTATAATGTTGAAACGGAATGATATTCTCTTTCAAACCTTCAAAAAGGTTCAGTGAAGTGAATATGTATGCAGTCAAAAAGACTTGTTGATCGAAAGAAAGCTTTTCAAAGGAAGTTTTTAGCTCTTTTTGGCCTTCGACCACAATTTGTTCGTCTGTACAGCATTTGTTTTCTGAAATGGTTTTATCAGCATTCATATGCATTACCATTCCACAGGTTTCTGCGGGTTTCAGTACAGCAACATCAATAAGCGAATCCCCACAATAATGCATGTCTACCGTAAAAGATAGGGTAGAGAAGAGCACAATGAGTGCCATAAAAAATGATGCTATTTTATGCAGTACAGTTTTCATATACAGGCACAAATGTACAAAAAATTGGAAATTGAAGCCGATTTTCTTTCTTTTTACGATTTTTTTATGATAAGTTCCCTGTGAAAAACCGACTGTTTAACCGATATTTATGTGATGAATCCCACTAAGTGGGTTTAACCTGACTGCCCTGCCTTTGCCGGCAGGCAGGCTTCAGGCAAGTTTCCCCAATACCCCGAGACAGTTGATTATTAAGAGATGGAGAAGGTTGAAAACATATTAAAAACAAACAAGGTAAGGCCTACGGCCATGCGCTTGTTGATCTACAATTATCTTACGGGTTTGGATGAGGCTGTCGGACTTACAGATATTGAAAATGCTTTTTTGGAGAAAGAAGGCTTGTCTATGGAAATAGACCGGACGACCTTGTATCGAACCATAAAGACTTTTCAGCAAAAAGGACTCGTCCACGCTATTGAAGATGGTACGGGAACCACAAAATATGCCTTGTGCGAAAGTGATTGCTCAGGTGAAAAACACAACGACCTACATTTACATTTTTTCTGTAATGATTGTAAAAAAACAGTTTGTCTTACCGATCATAAAATCCCAAAAATAGAATTGCCCCGCGGTTATGAGGCGGAGCAATTGGATCTTTTGATTAAAGGGGTATGTGATTTGTGTCAGCCGGATTAGCTCATGATTTTGTAAAATCCGGGTTGAAAAATACTGCCAATTGTAGCCTGTCAAACTTTCCGTTTGGAAAATGATTTTTCAAATAACCGGCTTGTAGACTTAATTTTGAGTTCACTTTATACCCCAAGGCCCCATACAAACGGTTTTGTCCGAAAACTTCATCTTGTAGATTGAGAAATACCTCATCATATACATTCACAAACCATTTTTCACTCAAGGGGTAGGTGAGTTGTAAACGGTAACGGGCTCGGTGTTGGGTGTCGTTTTCATCTAAATATGAAATGAAACGTTGTTCCAAACGATATCGGTGTTCAAATTTTAATTTTTCTATGGAGTTTTTTAAGATGAACTGCTCATAAATACGATGCTCTGTACTATTTTCTTCCGAAGGAAAATCTTCAAAAGTACCATCGGTTGAAATAAAACCATAACCAAAAGTAGCAATGGCATTTGGAGAAAAATGATAGTTAAGTCCTGTACGTAGCAACAACTGATTAAAATTATCGGCTACTTCATAAAAACGAAACTGTGCTTCTGTATGGATGCTGAAATCCTCAGAAATTTTATTTGTTCCAAAATACATATACCAAGCACCTAATCTTTTTTCACCGGTTTCTTGGGCATGTGTTGATAGCGAATAGGTAAAAACTGTAAGGAACAGTAACAAAAAGCGTTTCTTCATAATAACAAAAATTTAAATCCCACTAAGTGGGTCTTATTTCTCGATGTTCTATATCGAAATGTGTTAAGGTTTATTCATTTGAATACCTCGTAGGCTTACCCCGAGGTAGTTGATTTTAAAACCCACGAAAATATAAAACCCCTATTATACTTTGAAGGTTTTTAAGAAATAATTTAGAATTTTAACACTGTTGATAATTTGTAGTGATAAAAGGCGTTTTATTGAGCACAATTCACACATAAAACGCTTTCCGGTCTGATGAGAAGTCTTCCCTCCGGAATGGGTTGTTTACATTTCCTGCAGATACCAAAATCGGCATCATTTACTTTTTCCAGTACGAGTAGCATTTTTTTATGACGTTGTTCAGCTTCACGCAAAGCAGCATCATTCACACTTTTATTGTTAATGGCATCCATACGCGACACACGACCAATGGCATTATCCGGAGAAACCGGATTGGTCATGCCTTTGTACAAAGCGATGGTTTTTTCCAATTTGGAAATTTCCTGCTTTACCTTTTCAATAAAAAGTGTTTTGTCTAACATAAGTAAAAGATTGAGTAATAAATTAGAATGTCCAAAAAACTTATGATGATTTGATTTGTCACCCTGAGCTTGTCGAAGATGTCATTGAATTATACTTCGACAGGCTCAGTATGACATCTGATTTTATAGTTTTTGAACATTCTCTATTATACTATGCTTTTTTGGATTCCAAAACATTGACCTTGATCACTTCGTCTGCTTTGATCAAAAGCTTATGACTGCTACTTGACAGATTGGAAATATACACCTTTTTGTTCACTTTGTGATAGCGTTCAGTGAGCTTGTTTACGGCTTCGATACCCGACATATCCACGATACGCCCTTCTTTAAAATCGATAATCACTTTTTCGGGATCGTTCAAGACATCAAATTTATCATTAAACATTTGAACCGAGCCAAAGAATAAAGGCCCGTAAATTTCGTAGTGTTTCACCCCATCTTCATCAATGTGTTTTCGGGCACGAATACGTTTTGCACTGTCCCAAGCAAAGACTAACGCGGCAATGATAACACCAATTAGTACTGCCAAAGCCAGGTTGTGTAATAAAACGGTTACTAAGGCTACAAGCATCCCTACAATAATATCAGATTTCGGGTATTTATTGATGATTTTAAAGCTTACCCATTCAAAGGTACCAATAGCGACCATGATCATTAGTCCTGTAAGAGCTGCCATAGGCAATTGCTCGATAAGCCCCGCACCAAACATAATAAAAATCAATAAGGCTACAGAAGCGACAATTCCTGAAAGTCTTGCTCTTGCTCCTGATGATATGTTAATCAAACTCTGGCCCAACATGGCACAACCACCCATTCCGGAGAAAAATCCGGATAAAATGTTTGCAGTACCCTGAGCAACAGCCTCTTTATTAGTCCTTCCCCGGGTTTCAGTAATTTCATCAATTAGCTCCAAGGTCAATAAACTCTCGATCAATCCCACTCCGGCCATAATACCTGCATAGGGAAAAATCAGTTTTAAAGTTTCCCAAGTAAAAGGCATATCGGGAATATGGAACGGAGGAAAACCACCTTTTATAGAAGCAATATCTCCTACTGTTTTGGTTTCAATACCGAAGAAAGCAACGATACCGAATATAACCAAGATAGCTGTTAAGGAAGCCGGAATGGCTTTAGTAAGCTTTGGAAGCCCCCAAATGATCAGCATGGTAAGCAGAACAAGTCCGAGGATGATATAAAGCGGTGTTCCGGTCAACCAGTGATCTGAATCATCTTTAAATTGATCCAACTGCGACATGAAAATGATAATAGCCAGACCATTTACAAACCCATAAACCACGGGTAAGGGCACTAAACGCATCAATTTCCCAAGTCTGAAAGCTCCTGCAAGAATTTGTATAATACCTGCAAGGACAACAGTGGCGAACACGTATTCTACACCATGTGATTTGGCGAGTGCAACAATAACCACAGCAACGGCTCCTGTTGCTCCCGAGATCATTCCGGGCCTACCACCCAGGATAGAGGTTACAAGCCCCATAACAAAGGCAGCATATAAACCTGTCAAAGGCGATAATTCGGCAATCATAGCAAAAGCCACTGCTTCAGGGACCAAAGCCAAGGCTACGGTCAAACCTGATAAAACCTCTGTTTTATAATTTACTTTTTGTTTGAAATCAAATAGATTCAGATACTTCTTCATAGTAATTGTTGATGGTTAAATAAGAATGGAAATGTTCTTATCTATATAATTAAAAATAAAATTGAATTTGTTTAAAAAGGAATGGATATGAATAGACACACAGCTATTTAGGGCGGAGTAACCGCAGGAAGGTTGTAATTGTGTGTGTGTGCTGTGTTTTTCATTTCGGGGGCAAATATAAAGCGATTTTGCTAGTGATCAAAAGAAAATGTTAAAATAATACCCCCTCCTTTTTAACGATCTGTCAAAAGGAGGGTGTATGTTTTGTTAATGGAACAATTACTTTAATTTCAATCTGTTCGATGCCTTTTCATCGACCATCCAAATAACCTTTCCGGCTTCGGGATGGATAAGTTGAGCAGGGTAAAGGTTACTATTTCTTTCTCCCTGAACTACTTGATAGAGGGCATTGGCTTTCTTTTCACCAAAAACAAGAAATACAATCTTCCTGGCTTTATTGATCAAAGGGGCAGTCAATGTAATGCGGTACATATCCTGCGGTGCCAAGAAATAGGCATCCACTTTTTTGTTTTCCTCTTTTAGAATTTCTTCTCCGGGAAATAATGATGCGGTATGTCCGTCGTCACCCATACCCAAGAGGATAAGGTCAAAAACTTCCCCATCTTCCAAATGCTTTTCAAGCAATTTTTCATAGGCAAGGGCATAGGCTTCCGGTTCCACATTTTTTTTCCACATTGGGAAAATGTTGGATTCAGGAACAAGAATGTGGTTTAAAAAGCTTTTATATGCCGCTCCGGCATTGCTTTTTTCATCATCTATCGGTACCCAGCGCTCGTCCCCCCAAAAAACAAAGACCTTGCTCCAATCGATTTCCTCTTTGTATGGAGAAGAAGCCAGTAATTGGTATAACCCATTGGGAGAAGAGCCTCCGGTCAGGGCAACGGTGAATTTATTACGCTTTTTGATGGCTTCCTGAGCTTTTTCTATAAAAAATTCAGCTGCTTTTTTGTTTAAGGTATTTGTATTGTTAAAAACTTGAATCATTTCTTTTTGTCTTTTGAATGTGTGTTTACTGCCCAAACATGTTCCTGTCTTGCGATCAAGGCTTCTGCGTTTTCAGGCCCCCAACCTCCGGCAGGATAATTCGGGAAATCTACCGAACCTTTGTCTTCCCAAACTTTTTGGATATTGGAGATCACATCCCAGGCTTCTTCAATTTGATCTGATCTCATAAATAAGGTAGTGTCACCCAACATGGCGTCGAGCAGCAAAGTTTCGTATGCTTCTGGGGTTTGAGTGGAAGCAGTATCATAATCGAACACCATTTCTGAAGAATTGAGATTCATTTCCAAACCGGGACGCTTACTCATAAACCGAAGTAAAATATCCATTTGAGGCTGAATATTGATCGTTAGTCTATTGGGAGTAACACTGTTTGTTTGGTTTGATGGAAAGGAAGCGTGTGGCACTGGTCTGAATTGTATGGTGATTGACGATGTTTTTTCTTGCATTCTTTTTCCTGTTCGCAAATAAAAAGGTACATTTTGCCAACGCCAGTTATCCAAATAGAATTTGATAGCGACAAAAGTTTCAGTATTTGATTTTTCATCAACACCTTTTTCATCTCTATAACCGGACACTTTTTCACCTTCTATCCAACCTTCAGAATATTGTCCTCTTACGGCATAATGGTTAACTTCCTCTGGTTTGATACGCCGAACGGCGCGAAGGACGTCAAATTTTCTGTTTCTGATTTCCTCTGCGTCAAAAGAAGCCGGTGGTTCCATAGCCACCATACACAATATCTGCAAGAGGTGGTTCTGGATCATATCGCGAAGCGCTCCTGCACCTTCATAATAGCCGCCTCGATCTTCAACCCCCACTTTTTCGGCCACGGTGATTTGAACAGAATCGATATAATTTCGGTTCCATAAGGGTTCAAACAAGGTGTTGGCAAAACGGAAAGCAAGGATGTTCTGTACAGTTTCCTTTCCGAGGTAATGATCAATTCTGAAAATTTGTTCCTCATCAAAGGTCTTTGTGAGCATTTGATTCAACGCCACAGCTGATTCCTTATCATAACCAAAAGGCTTTTCGATAATGATTCGGTCTTTGGTTTTATCAGTTGCTAAACCACTTTTATTGATGTTCAGGCTAAGTGTTTCGATAAATCGAGGGGAAACCGAGAGGTAAAACAAGCGGTTGGCTCTTCCATTCCATTCCGTATCATATTCTTCAAGCCTTGATAGCAGCTCTTTATAGGATTTCTCATCATTGATATTCGATGGAAAATAGTGTAGGGACTCTTTAAAACGCTCCCATTGCTCTTTTTCGGGAGTTCCACTTCTCGAAAATTCTGAAAGTCCGTCGTACAATTCCTTCCTGTACTCATCATCTGTCAATTCTGTTCTTCCCAATCCGTAGATGGCAAAATTCTCGGGCATCCAGTTTTCGATAAAAAGATTGTAAAATGCCGGGATTAGTTTTCTTTTAGCAAGGTCACCGGTACCGCCATAAATAACAATAACTGTGGGTGTAGCTTTTTTATTTGTTTTCATGCGTTTAAAATCTATCAGTTTTCCCACTCAGTATGGAAAACTCCTTCTTTATCTATACGTTCATATTTATGGGCTCCAAAATAGTCTCTTTGTGCCTGGATGATATTGGTTGGCAAGCTTTCACTTCGGTAGGCATCAAAATAAGACAGAGTAGCGGTGTAAACCGACATCGGAATTCCTTTGCCTATACCGATTTTTACAACGGAACGCATGGCTTTTTGGCGGGGAAGTATTTGTGATGAGAGTTCCTCGTCCAATAACAGGTTAGGCAATTCCGGATTGTTTTTATACGCTTTTCTGAAGTCTTCAAGAACAGCTGCACGGATAATACAACCTCCCCGCCATATTTTGGCTACTTCTTCTAAGTTCAAACCATAATCAAATTCTTTGGAAGCAATACTCAGTTGTGCCATTCCTTGGGCAAAGATGGTAAGCATTCCAAAATGGAAAGCATCTTTAAAAAGGGCTTTGATTTCTTCGTTGTTCACCGTTTCAGTTGAATCGTTCCACCTTAGTTTAGACGCAGCTTCTACACGTTCCTCTTTGTATTTTGAAATATCGCGCATCGCCACGGCAAGGTCGATGGATGGTACCGGAGCTTGTATTTCCATAGCGTTTTGCGACGTCCATTTTCCGGTTCCTTTGGCTTTGGCAGTATCAGAAATCAGGTCAACCAATGGTTTTCCGGTGTTCGGATCTTCTTTTTTAAGGATAACAGCGGTAATCTCAAGCAAATAAGATTGTAACTCCGACTGATTCCATTCTTCAAAAAGTTGTTGGATTTGAGCCGTTTCAAAACCGAATCCTCGTTTTAAGACGTCATAGGTTTCGGCAATGAGTTGCATAATGGCATATTCAATACCGTTGTGAACCATTTTCACGTAATTCCCGGCAGAACCACGTCCGAGATAGGTAACACAAGGTTCTCCACCCACTTTGGCAGCGACAGCTTCAAAAATAGGACGTAGTCTTTCGTATGCATCTTTATCACCTCCCGGCATCATGCTGGGGCCAAAACGAGCTCCTTTTTCTCCTCCGGAGATTCCCATCCCAAAATAGTGGATGTTTTTTTTAGCAAGTGATTTCACCCTACGGTTGGTATCTTCAAAATATGAATTTCCTCCATCAACCACAATATCTCCGTCTTCCAAATAAGGAAGGAGGGAGTCGATAACGCTGTCAACAGGTTTTCCGGCAGGTACCAAAAGCATAATGGCTCTTGGTTTTTTGATGAGTTTTACAAAGGTTTCGGCAGAAGTTGTGCCTTTTATAGTGTGTTTATCGTCTGCTTCTTTTTCAAGGGAAGCTGCTTTTTCGGCATCAAGGTCGAGTCCGGCTACCGAGAAATCGTGGTCTGCCATGTTCAGAAGTAAGTTTCTCCCCATAACTCCCAAACCAACGATACCAAAGTCAAAATTTTCCATAGTCAATTTTTATGTTGTATTATATCAATGCTTTTTGAAATTCTTGTTTTCAATGGCGATAACTTTATCTAATCGCCTTTTAAAACGGGGTTCATCGTTCACAAATTCAGCTTTTAAAAATGTGTCGATGATTTCTGTAATGAGCGATAGCCCTAACACCCGTCCGCCTACACAAATCAGGTTCATATGGTCGTGTTCCACTCCTTGATGGGCAGAATAGGTTTCGGTGATCAGCGCAGCGCGTACTCCCGGAAATTTATTGGCAGCAATGGATACGCCCACACCACTTCCGCAGATAGCGATTCCTTTGTCTATTTCCCCTTTGGAAATGGCTTCGGCCAAGGGAATGATAATATCGGAATAATCATCATCGGGATCGTGGGAAAAAGCTCCAAAATCCGTAAAATGATAATCGGATTTCTCAAGGAAAAGCTTCAGTTTTTCCTTTTGTTTATATCCTGCGTGGTCTGCCGTAATACCTATTTTCACGTTTCTTGATCTTGTAGGAATGTCGAATGACATATGAGCGTATAAAATTAAGTATTTCTACGGTAATGCGGGCATTTTATGCAGATATATAACGATTGTTTAAACAAATGGGCGTAGATGTAAAAATGGTGTCCATAGGTAGTTTTTTGTAAATAATGATCTTTTATAATTTTTAACACTTGTTTAATGTAACATTTTCTATAAGTGGATTACTTATCTGCAAAGCGAATAATTGTGCTAACCAGACTAATGTTTTATTTATGAAATCGTTGATATTAAATAATGATAATGAGTCAATTAAAAGAGTGTTGGTGTTTGCTTCTAACATCGATAACTATTCCAAGGAGGAAATGGTTTGTGAAGAACTATTGAAGATTGAAGGAATTTACGATGTGAATGTAGATTTGGAAGATTGGGAAAATATCCTTCGGGTGGAATGTGCGTCGGAAGCACTTTTGAAAGATGTAAAAAATAAAGTATCCAGCTTGGGCTTTGAGTGTCATGAACTTCTGAGCTGATTCATCTGGTTGACTATCGAAAAATCAACATAAAAACTCTCATTGAAATTTTTGTTATGTTTATGACAAAACAAAGTGTATGTATTGGTATTTTATTGTTATTATTGTTTGAAATGTTTTACATCAGAATAACAAATAGAAACCAAAAAACTTAAAGTCATATAAATAATGTTCAAAGGAGTAAAAGACAAAGTAATAGTTGTAACCGGCGGAACGGGAGTTTTGGGTTCAACCATGACCCGAGCATTGGCCTCAAAGGGAGCGAAAGTAGCCGTTTTGGGCCGGAATTTAGATAAAGCGAATACATTGGCAGATGAAATTAACAAATCAGGTGGAATTGCTATCGGGATAAGTGCAGATGTTTGCGACAAAGAGGCACTTGTTACTGCCCACGCGAAGATAAACAAAAAACTTGGCCCGGTGGATATCCTAATCAATGGTGCAGGGGGAAATCATCCCGATGGAACGACCTCACAGGAGTTTTATTCCGAAGAAAACCAAAAAGATGCCCGTACATTTTTTGATATGGAATTGGACGGAATGGATCACGTTTTCCGACTTAATTTTATGGGCACCTTTTTGCCGACACAAGTATTCGCAAAGGATATGATCGGTAGAAAAGATTGTAGTATTCTGAATATTTCTTCAGTCAGTGCCGTTTTACCGCTTACCAAAGTGCCCGCCTATAGTGCTGCCAAAGCGGCCATCAGCAACTTTACCCAATGGATGTCGGTTTATTTTGCAAAGGAAGGGATTAGGGTGAATGCCCTAGTGCCGGGTTTCTTTTTAACAGAACAAAACCGAACCCTGTTGACCAATACAGATGGAAGTTTAACCGACAGGGGCAATAAAATCTTATCACAAACCCCGATGGAACGTTTTGGAGATCCGGAAGACCTGGTGAGCACTTTGTTATGGCTGTGCGATCCGGCTTCACGATTTGTAACAGGAACCACAGTAGCAGTGGACGGAGGATTTTGTGCCTATAATGGCGTTTAAAAAAATTGAATACATGCAAGGATTAGAACAAACATGGCGGTGGTACGGACCAAAAGACCCTGTATCACTTTCGCATATAAAAATGACCGGGGCAAGCGGAATTGTAACGGCATTACACCATATTCCGAATGGCGAAGTATGGTCGGTTGAAGAGATAGAGAAAAGAAAAAAACATATCGAAAAAGCCGGATTAACATGGTCGGTTGTGGAGAGCATCCCGGTACATGAAGACATTAAAAAGCGAAGCGGGGATTACAAACGCTACATCGAGAATTACAAACAGAGTATTGTAAATTTAGGTCAGTGCGGTATCGATACAGTTTGCTATAATTTTATGCCCGTACTCGATTGGACGCGTACAGACCTCGCCTATGAAGTGGCCGATGGTTCGCGTGCGCTGCGGTTTGACAAAATACATTTTGCGGTTTTTGAGTTGTTTTTACTGAAAAGACCCGGGGCAGAAACGAACTACACCGATGTTGAAGAGGAAAAGGCAGAACAGTTGTTCGATACCATGACTTCGGAAGAAAAAGAAACATTGATAAATAATATCATTGCTGGTCTTCCGGGAGCGGAAGAAGGTTATACCCTTGAACAGTTCCAAAAAGTACTCGATGAATATAGCGAGCTAGGTGATACTGCATTAAGAAATAATCTATATGACTTTTTAAAAAAGATCATTCCCGTAGCTGAAGAAGCGGGTGTGTTGATGGCGATACATCCCGACGATCCGCCTTTCCCTATTTTGGGGCTTCCCAGAGTGGTGAGCACCGAAGCCGATGCCAAACAGTTGTTGGATGCTGTAGATAGCAAGTACAACGGATTGTGTTTTTGCACGGGATCGTATGGAGTTAGGTCAGATAACGATCTACCGGGAATGGTAGAACGATTGGGTGATCGTATCAATTTTGTTCATTTACGGGCGACAAAACGGGATGAAATAGGCAACTTCCACGAAGCCGATCATCTTGATGGCGATGTGGATATGTATGCCGTGATGAAGGCGCTCATTAACGAACAACAAAAGCGAATAGCACAAGGAAGGGAAGATTACCGACTGCCCATGCGCCCGGATCATGGTCACCAAATGCTGGACGATTTAGAAAAAATAACCAATCCCGGTTATTCCGCCATAGGAAGGTTAAGAGGGTTGGCCGAATTAAGAGGGCTTGAACACGGGATTATTTGTAGTTCTTGATCAATAAATAACGAAGTCGCTCAATTATAGATCGAATACTAAAAATATAGAATGTAGCATCCCAATTAGGTATGGCTAAGCTTGTAATTACATAGATGTTGTTACAGTTTATGGGGTGCTTACCTTATGTTGCATGATTTGTCCTTAAAGCTAAAGGGTTGTAGCTGATTTAATCACTAAGCATATTGGGAGTTGCAACGGTCCTAAACCCCAAATGTTCCTGACCGGAGTCTGTGGCAGTAGCCATTCTGGCAGAAATTCTGTAACTGGCGCAATAGCTGGCATTACATAAAAAAGAGCCGCCTTTAATGATCTTTTCCTGAGCGTAAGGATTGGCAGGATTATAGGCTTGTGCAGCTCCTTTTGGATTATCTATTTTTCCTTGATCCAATGCTTGTTGGTAATAATTGATGTCATACCAATCTTGTGTCCATTCCCAGACATTTCCGGACATTTCGTAGAGTCCATAAGAGTTAGGAGGGAAGGATTTTACAGGGGCTTTGTTCTCATAACCATCATTTTTGCTGTTCTCGGTAGGAAATTCGCCATTCCACGTGTTCGCTTCATGAGTTAGTTGATCAATATCATTACCCCAAGCGTATAGTGAATTTCTTAAATTGCCATTTGCTGCCAATTCCCATTCGGCTTCCGTGGGAAGCCTTCTTCTGGCCCATTTACAATAAGCAATAGCATCTTCATAAGCGATATGGACAACGGGGTAATCATCTTTGCCCTCAATGGAGCTTCCCGGGTCTTTCGGATGTTTCCAATTGGCTCCGACTTTCCATTCCCACCATTGTGAAAAATCATACAGATTAGGTACACTGGTTTTTGTCTTTTTAAAAACCAAAGAACCGGGTTGTAACAAAGAATCATGTGGTTTGGGAGTCCCAGGAGGTACTTGTTTTTCGATTTCTTCCCATTCTATAGGGCGTTCAGCTACGGTTACATATCCTGTTGCTTCAACAAATTTTTCGAATTGTTTATTGGTTACTTCTGTTTTATCCATAAAAAAACCATCAACCCGAACAGGATGGGCAGGTTTTTCATGGTCAAGCGCCATTCGGTCTCCATTTCTGGCTCCCTGAGTATAATTGCCACCCGGAATCCAAATCATTCCCTTTGGAGTTTTTATGTCCTTTGGTTGTTTTTGGAAATCAGTAATGGATTCTTCAGTTTTAATCTTTTCTGAAGTGTTTTTCTTTTTACATTGAGTGCATAGAACAGCCAGACAGATAAAAACGAATAGACGAATTATTTTCATTACTTCTTTTGTTGTGATAATTACCTGAAAAAATCCCAGGTTAAACTTTATAGCATCCTAGTTTAATCAAAAAAATACTTAATCCCTTTTCTTTTTAAGTCTTTTTTTGGTTTTACTCTTTTTCAATCTATACATTCTGAAACCGGTGATAAATAATACCAGTGGCACCAGTCCGGAGATAAAGACCAAAATCCTGCCATAAACACCTGCAATTTCCCCGATATGAATAGGGTAGAACTGAGCTGCTATACGGTTACTATTGGAATCGAATCTAAAATCTGATAAGGTTGTTATTTCTCCTTTAGCACTTATTTCTACCTCTTTGGTTTTTCGTAACCCTGCTTTTATATAGCGATCTTCTATGTATCTGAACCGATATGGGGCTGTTTTGTCTTGAGGAAAATAAATAGCCCGTAAAGCATAACTTTCATTAGTGTTTGATAATAATTCATTAAAGATTGAAGAATCTTTTACAACTTGTTTTTGTTGATGGTTTAAGCTCGTTTTAGGATCTCCATCAAAAATTTTTAAAGCTGATTTGTAGTAGGTGTTATAAGTGAAATAAGCACCTGTAAAAGCTATGATAAGAAGGGGAATAAAAAAATAGATTCCGAATGTTTTGTGTAAATCGAAGTTAAACTTCCTTTTTTTGCTTTTCCATTTTATTTTAAATCCTTCTCGTAAATTTTTAGCATAAACTTTCCACCAGATATAAACTCCCGAAGTTAATATGAAGAGAAAGAATATTACAGCACTTGTTCCTATAATATATTTGCCTATTTTGGGAACACCTAAAGTACGGTGAAGATTCAATAGGTTTTCAAAAAATGAGATTGAAGCCGATTTTTCACCTAGAAATTCATTAGTTAGGGGATGGTAGTAGTTTGTTTTTCCGTTTTTAAACTGAATGGAAATGGTTTGCTGTTCACGGTAGGGCAGAAAAATTTTACTCACCAAGTGAGATTTATAATGTTCCGACGCCTGTCTGCCGAACAGGCAGGCTTGCGTCGAAATGTTTTTATAGGTTTCCGGTTTATGCTTTGTGGACTTGCCCGGAGGTTGTTGATTTATGTTATCCTTATGAGTTTCTATTAATGATGCTACCGATTTTAAAATCGCAGCATCTTCAATATCTTCTATGTTTTCAACTTTTAATAATTCGGGATTAAGAGCAGCTGTTATTTCAGGTTGCCAAACATATAGTGAACCTGTAAGCCCAGAGAAGGACGCAATAAGTCCGCAGGTAATCCCTGACCAAAGGTGAATTTTCCGTATTGTTTTATTAAATGACAGCAAAGGATATATTAAAAACTTTAAACAACCAATGCTAGCAAATATACTAACATTGGTTGTTCAGTTATATTAAAAATTATAATGAAGGCTTAATTTGGCATTGGTGCCTTCGCCTGAACCTGTGAACGATCTTAATGGGGCAGCCCATTGTGATCTTGCCGGCAGGTAATATTCGTTTAATAGATTATTGATACCTAAAGAAACAGACATGTTAGATTGCAGTTGATAAGCAAACGAAAAATTAAGCAAGGTATATCCTGAAACAGGAAACTGTGTGTGCCTATATGTGTAATTATCATTGTCATCTAAATACGGGTCAAATCGCTCTCTGTCACCTAAATTGGTCATTCGCAATGATGTACTTATTTTTTCAGTAGGCTTCCAGGTCACATAGGCAGTCCATTTGGGTGCAGCAATAACATCACCTCCGAGATAAATTAAGTTGTTGTCGTTCCCGGCGTTATGAGTTGTCCCTTCCACATAAGAATAAGAAGTACCTACTTGTATTTTATTGTCATAAGTGAAATAATCAATAGCTATTTCACCACCATAAATATTTTGTGGTTGTTTAGAAGGGACAAAAGAATTGATGTCTTCATCAAAAACAACACCTGTTCCCAAGTTAGACGTGCTGTAATAACCGACGGCTTCTAATTTGAAATTATTGAACTTAGATAAAAAACCAAATTCATAGTTTTTCGTCACTGCAGGCTCTAATTGAATATCATTTATGTTATCGGCAGTTGCTGAACGCAAAACAGAGCCTAAATCAGCGATAGAAAATCCTTGTGAATAGCTTACGTAAGGAATGAACTCTTGGTGCTTGATATAACGTATTCCTGCATTGAATGCCAGGTTGTTAAACCCTATTTTACCACCTTCAACAGCAACCGAAGGATTGTAATTTCCATCACCTAAGGGAGAATAAGGCAGCGTGTTATAATCATCAATATTCATATTCATATCATCATATCTCAGACCTGCTTTTATAACCCATTCACTATCAAATTTCACAGTAGATTGTAGGTAAGGTGTCCAACTGAACATTTTTATATTTGGCACCCATAACCTTCCGTCTAAAAGCCCTTGATTGGTTTTGTCTTTAAGGAAATCTATACCATAAGTCAATGAAATATCTGTAGAACTATTGGTGTTAATTCTTGTGTTGAAATTAGGTCTAAGTCCGTATTTATCAGCATTGATAACAGATTGCCCTCCATTTTCAAATTTATCGGAATAGAAGAAAATGTTTTCTGTACTTTGAATATAAAGATCGGTTGTAAAATCGGTAGTACCGGAAAAAATATCGTTTAAGTTGTATTTTAATTGCCCGTTTATAAGTGTGGATCCTGTTGGCTCTTGGCCTTCTACAGAACCTTCAACACCGTAACCGGCAGTTAACGAATAATCTCCTTCTTCATTAAAAACTTCAAATTCTCCAGGAACCGGAATAAAAGGAGTGTCTTGAGCCGATTTGTATAAATTTCCGGAGAAGGTTATTTTTTGATTATCAGAAATTTGATAATCTAATTTTGCCAGTGTACTGTAAATATTTGTGTTATCAAGTCCGTAAGTAGGGAGGATGGGAACACCGTCGGCATCATACTTATTGCCGGTTCTTTCGTAACTACCACTGACATAATAGTTGAATTTATCCAGATTTCCTTTTAAAGACTGGTATACACCAAAACCAAAAGCATCTTTAGTTTTTGCTAAGTTAGATGTACCCCAAACGTTGGTAGAGCCTTCAATTTTTTTAGTGGCATTTGGTTTTTTGGTAATGTAGTTTATAAAACCACCGCTACCACCATTACCAAATATTGATGTAGCACCTTTAATGACTTCAACTCTACTAATGTCGTTTGGACTTATGGATTTGATCCCTAATTGTCCATTTCTTAAAGGTGTAGATTGCGGAATTCCATCAACCATTACCAAGAGTGAACGTCCGCGTAATGTTTGTCCCCAGTTGGAGAATGTTCCCGTAGAAACCGCTAAACCTGGTATCGTAAACTCTAATATCTCACTGATGTTTGTTGTAGATTTTGAAAACTCTTGTAATTCAATTTCATTAACAACGCTTACTGAAGCAGGGATTTCTGAAAGATATTCAGAATTTCTACTGGCAGAAACAACAACTTCATCTAAACTGCTTAAGTCTTCCTTTAACACTGCTGTAAATGAAGTAGTTTCGCCTTCTGTGAAGGTTAAATTTTGAGTTTGGGTTTGATAGCCTAACATTCGAAAAGTGACTTCCCAAATTCCTTCTTCAATATTAGGCAATTCATAATTACCGTTGTAATCTGTTGTTGTGCCTTGTTGCAATGCTGCAATATAGATGGTGGCACCATAAATTGGTTGGTTTTGTTCATCGGTTACCTTCCCTTTTAGTTCTGTTTGGGAAAATGCGCAAAATGACAATAAAAAAGCTGTGATTAGTGTGAAAAATTTCATTTATTTAGACTTGTTTAAAATAAGCCGCAAATGTATTTTTTATTATTTAATTAACAAATCTATTTTAGGACTTTGGCTAATAATTATGTTATAAAATCAACATTGTGTTTATTTGTCTTACTAAGGGAGTTTTATGGATAGATTTAATCACGAAGCGTATCGGGAGTTGCAACAGTCCTGAACCCTAAGTGCTCC
Source organism: Galbibacter kalidii (assembly GCF_026241135.1). Taxonomy (GTDB): domain Bacteria; phylum Bacteroidota; class Bacteroidia; order Flavobacteriales; family Flavobacteriaceae; genus Galbibacter. The sequence goes on along the minus strand of NZ_JAPFGA010000003.1, from coordinate 2,986 downwards.
TGACCGGAGTCTGTGGCAGTAGCCATTCTGGCAGAAATCCTGTAACTGGCACAATAACTGGCACTACATAAAAAAGAGCCGCCTTTAATGACCTTTTCCTGAACGCAGGGATTGGCAGGGTTATGTGCTTGTAGAGCCCCTTTGGGATTGTCTATTTTCCCTTGATTTAATGCTTGTTGGTAATAATTGATATGATACCAATCCTGTGTCCATTCCCAGACATTCTCGGACATTTCGTACAGTCCGAAAGAATTGGGAGGGAATGATTTTACAGGAGCTTTGTTTTCATAGCCATCATCTTTGCTGTTCTGGGGAGGAAATTCGCCATTCCACGTGTTAGCCCCGCTAGTTAATTTTTCAATATCGTCTCCCCAAGCGTATAAGGAGCTCTTTAAACGGCCATTAGCTGCAAATTCCCATTCGGCTTCAGTGGGAAGTCTTTTTCCTGCCCATTTACAATAAGCGATGGCATCTTCATAAGCGATATGGACAACGGGGTAGTTTTCTTTTCCTTCAATGGAGCTTCCCGGACCTTTTGGGTGTTTCCAGTTGGTTCCGACTTTCCATTCCCACCATTGCGAGAAATCATACAGATTAGGCACACTGCCCTTTGTCTTTTTAAAGACCAAAGAACCAGGTTGTAACAAAGAATCATGAGGTTTAGGAGTTCCCGGGGGGACTTGTTTTTTTATTTCATCCCACTCTATAGGACGCTCGGCAACGGTTATATAACCTGTCGCTTCAACAAACTTTGTAAATTGTTTGTTGGTTACTTCCGTTTTATCCATAAAAAAGCCATTAATATGTACCGGGTGGGCGGGCTTTTCATGGTCAAGTGCCATTTGGTCTCCATTTCTGGCTCCCTGGGTAAAATGGCCACCCGGAATCCAAACCATTCCATTTGGAATTTTTATATCCGCCGGTTGTTTTCGGGAGTCAACCGATTTTTCAATTATAATTTTTTCTGAAGCGTTTTTCTTTTTGCATTGTGTACATACAACGATCAAGCAAGTAAAAAGGAGGAGACGGGTGATGTTCATTGTTTCTTTTGATAAAAAACATTTTTTCAGAAGATGTAATTTCTACTTATCATCATAATGCCCCATTGCTGAAACCACAGTAACAGTAACAATATGATTTTCTATTTTGTAAATTAAACGGTCTTTTTTGTTGATGCGACGTGACCAATAGCCTTTTCGATTGTACTTTAGTCTTTCGGGTTTGCCTGTACCGGTTTCAGGATGCTCTTTGAGTTCATTTAACAATTGGGATAAACGCTTTTTTGCACTTTCTCCTCCGGATTTTAAGTGATTTGCGATATCCTTTTTGGCTTTTTTAGTAAAATCTAACTCAAATTTTCCAGCCATTCTTCAACGTTTTCCGCTCTTTCCACATTACCGGCCTTTATATCCTTTTCGGCTTCATCTATAAGCTTGTCCAAAGGGGTTTGTTTTTCAAAAACGCCCAAAGAAAGTATGTAGTCTAAAGTCTTTTTAGCTAGGCTATTACGAGCATCATATTTTAAGGTTATTTCTGCCATTGCTGTTTGTTTTACACAAAGATAGTAATTTCGTTAACTTAACTCAAAAGGACAAAAAAATTGGAAAATATCAAAAGTTTTTTTTGCGAAGGGTAAAACTCATAGAGTTATTACCAATCATCTTCATTTAATCTTTCGTCCATTTCTGAAGCAATTGTTTTAATTGTTTCTTTTGCATCTTTTGTAAGGTATTCCACTAAATCCCTTTTTTGCCTTTTACACCTTTTACAATTATTTATAAAGTCCTCAATACTATTTTTACTTCTGCATGGTCCTACATCTTTCATTCCATATACTTGAACAGCATCAGAGGTTTTATTGTTATAATGCGAATAATTGTAATTGCTTAATTCGATTTTGTACCTATCTTCTTTAAACTTCAAAGAAATATCATAATTAATGAACATTACACGAATACATCCCATTTGTGTGCCTTCGTATTTGTACATTGCACTTGCAATTACTTCACTTTCCCCAACGTATGACAGCCCAGTGTTTTCTTGTTTTTCCTCAGATAATAAAGTTATTCTTTTGGATTTTCCTGAAACAAAGCCTTGGATTTCCCTATTTGTTTTGTACAGATTGACCGCATTTGAAGCTAGTATTTTTTCAGCTTCTTTTGAAATGTCTTTGTCAGAATTGTAATTTACTATCGAATCGAATTCGAATTCTTGAGCGTTTGATGCAAAAGACAACAATAATGTAATTAGGAGTAGTTTTTTCATAATCATTGTATTTTTAAGTTTTCAACTCTAACCGAATTTCCTTCAAATATTATTTTACAAGAAAAATTACTTCTTATCATAGCACCGAAGCCGTTTTGACTATCGACCCATGAATTGATTTTATACTCACGTCCGCCTAACGGCGTTACGTGTTTTGATTTTTCGTATAATCCGGGAAATTTTGCAGTCGATGGAGATTTCAACCTCTTTTTTACAAAGTCTTCAGCATAATTATAGGCGAGCATTTTGTTGTCTTGTTTCCTTTCGCCCGTTGAATCAGTACAAGTACTGTACATAAACAACGCTCCAAAAACAACTATAATACCGACTACTATTCTGAAGGCTATACGGTCGTATTTGTTAAATTTTTTTGTTCCTATCATTTTAGTTTTGATGTCTAGGTTTTAAATGTATATAAAAATATATGTTACTTCTTTACGTAATCCCGTAAAAGGGGAAAAATCCCCCTAAAAAATTCTTTTGATTACTTTGAAAATATGGTAAATATCGTTGAGGTTTAATTCAAAGTCTGAATATTCCGTAGGAAAATATCAAAAAGTTTTTTGCGAAGGGTAAAATTCACAGTTGTGGCAGTATCTGAATTAACCCTTGAAGGGTTCCGAAGGATCATTCCTAAAAGTTGTGTGAGAATTGAAGTAAAGTTCGATCTTTGCAAAAAAAATACTTGCATTGGAATTATCACTAGACCTATTACGATTTA
>NZ_JAPFGA010000029.1 GCF_026241135.1 Galbibacter kalidii | reverse complement strand
TCGACTGCCCGAAATCCCGCTGTACAATGAACTTCCGCTCCCTCTCCTACATCTACCATCCTTCCGAAAGCGGGTGCAAATATAGAAACTTTCCCCGCCTTTTTCCAAATGTTTTTGAAGGTTTTTTTGAACCTTGCCCACAACCCATTGAACAGCTTAGGGTTAGCCGGAAAAAAAACCTTTCTTCTTCCCCCGGAATTGTATAATTATATCAGGATTTATTTAATAACCTGTATAGTTATTTTAGGACGGGTCAATACCGTATCCAAGTAATAGATACCATATAGTTATGGCGTATTTATAGCGTATTTATAGCGTATTTGACATATGAGAAACATATATTAGTCCTCTTATGGCCCCGCTCCCGGTTCCACAATGGGCCGCCTTAAGCTTTTTCCCGGACGCAATGGCTGCCGGGAAGCGCCCCCCGGGACAAGGGGACAAGCTGTAATTTTCGGGAATTAAAACATATATACTTATAGTGTTGTATGCCTAAAGTCTTACACTTATCTTTGCAAACCGAAAAACAGAATATTATAATGATCAAGATTACTTTACCCGACGGATCGGTTAAGGAGTTTGAGAAAAATTCAACTCCAATGGATGTAGCAAAAAGCATTAGTCATGGTTTGGTCCGCAATGTTATTTCAGCAAGCTTTAATAGTGAAACGGTTGAAACAGTAACTCCGTTGACTACCGACGGGAATCTTACTTTATATACATGGAATGACGAGCAAGGAAAAAAAGCTTTTTGGCATTCCACTTCCCATATCATGGCGCAAGCACTTGAGGAGTTGTACCCAGGTGTGAAGCTGACCATAGGTCCAGCTATTGATAATGGTTTTTATTATGACGTCGATCTGGGAGAACACAATATTTCTGAAAAGGATTTTCCGAAGATCGAAGGGAAGATGCTCGAAATTGCCCGTGGCAAACACGATTACAAGATGAGGGCTGTAAGCAAGGTGGAAGCGCTGGACTTCTACAAAAAGCAAAACAACCCCTTTAAGGTAGAGCTTATTGAAAATCTGGAGGACGGCACTATCACATTTTGCGATCACGATACTTTTACTGATTTATGTCGTGGGGGGCACATCCCCAATACTGGGATCGTAAAAGCCGTTAAACTTCTTTCTGTTGCCGGGGCTTACTGGCGAGGTGATGAAAACAAACAACAACTGACACGTGTTTATGGAATTTCATTTCCTAAACAAAAAGACCTAAAAGCTTATCTCGAGCTCCTTGAAGAAGCTAAAAAGCGAGATCATAGAAAATTAGGAAAGGAATTGGAGTTGTTTACTTTTTCACAAAAAGTAGGACAAGGACTTCCACTCTGGTTACCCAAAGGAGCTGCTCTGCGCGAGCGTTTGGAGAACTTCCTTAAAAAGGCCCAAAAGAAAGCGGGTTATGAGCAGGTGGTATCTCCACATATAGGTCAAAAAGAATTGTATGTCACTTCGGGACACTATGCAAAATATGGAGAGGATAGCTTTCAGCCTATCCACACACCAAAAGAGGATGAGGAATTCTTACTAAAACCGATGAATTGTCCGCATCACTGTGAAATATACAATGCGCGCCCATGGAGTTATAAGGAGCTTCCCAAACGTTATGCTGAGTTTGGCACCGTGTATCGTTATGAACAAAGTGGTGAGCTACACGGCTTGACCCGTGTTCGCGGATTTACACAAGACGATGCCCATATTTTCTGTACGCCCGACCAGTTGGATGAGGAATTCAAGAATGTTATCGACCTTGTTTTATACGTTTTTGGTTCGCTAGGTTTTGAAAACTTTACAGCGCAGGTTTCTTTACGCGATCCTGAAGATCCGGATAAATATATAGGTAGCGATGAGAATTGGGAAAAAGCAGAAAGTGCCATCATCAATGCCGCCAAGGAGAAAGGACTGAATTATGTCATCGAAACCGGTGAAGCGGCTTTTTACGGCCCTAAACTCGACTTTATGGTAAAAGATGCTTTGGGCAGAAGTTGGCAATTGGGTACTATCCAAGTGGATTATAACCTCCCGGAACGATTTGACCTTAATTATAAAGGAAGTGATGACAAACTGCACCGTCCGGTGATGATACACCGAGCCCCTTTTGGAAGCATGGAGCGCTTTGTGGCCATATTACTGGAACACACTGCCGGAAACTTCCCATTATGGCTCATGCCGGAGCAGGCTATTATATTGTCTATCAGCGAGAAATATGAAAAATATGCCGAAAAAGTTTTAAATTTATTGGAAAATAACGAAATTCGCGCCCTCGTTGACAATAGAAACGAAACTATTGGCAAGAAAATACGTGAAGCAGAAATGAATAAGATCCCATTTATGCTGATTGTTGGTGAGAATGAGGAAAAGGATGATACGATTTCTGTAAGGAAACATGGAGAGGGCGACATAGGAGCTATTACAATAAATGAGTTCACAGATTTGATAAATACAGAAATCAATCGTACATTAAAGACGTTTTAAAAAAGAAAGTTTAATTAAAATTATTTAGCCATAGCAATTAAAAGAAGATACAACAGAAACCCTAGAAGAAGAGAAAATAAAAACCCACACAATATCAACAGAGATATCCGTGTATCAGAGGTAAGGCTCGTAGGAGACAATGTTGAAATGGGAGTATACCCAACCAAAGTAGCTTTGAATAAAGCTGAAGAATTAGAATTAGACCTAGTTGAAATTTCACCAAACGCCAAACCTCCTGTTTGTAAGATCATGGACTATAAAAAGTTCTTGTACGAACAGAAGAAACGCGAAAAAGCTTTAAAGGCAAAAGCATCGAAAGTGGTAGTTAAAGAGATCCGTTTTGGACCCAACACGGACGACCACGATTATAATTTTAAGAAAAAGCATGCCGAAAAGTTTTTAAAAGACGGAGCCAAACTGAAAGCCTATGTATTCTTTAAGGGCCGCTCTATTGTGTATAAGGATAAAGGAGAAATTTTATTGCTACGCTTAGCCTCTGAGTTGGAAGACCTGGGTAAAGTAGAGCAAATGCCAAAATTGGAAGGTAAGCGTATGACCATGTTTATCTCACCAAAGAAGACGAAATAAGTACTTTAGATAGATAAAACAGATGCTGAAACGAGTTCAGCATAGAAGATAATAAGCGAGATAATTAAATAAATATTAGGATTATGCCTAAAATGAAAACTAAATCCAGTGCCAAAAAGCGTTTTAAGCTTACCGGTACCGGTAAAATCAAAAGAAAGCACGCTTTTAAGAGTCACATCTTAACCAAGAAGTCTAAAAAGCGTAAGCTAGCTTTAACTCATTCAACACTTGTTCACAAGTCTGATGAGAAAAACATTAAAGAACAATTACGTTTAAAATAATTGTTCTTTCGGTTCAATAAATTTGTTTAACCCTGGAGTCAGGCCATTTTGAAGTACGTAGTACGGAATTTAAAAATGAGTAAGTGCCAATAATCGGCCGCCTGCTACAAAAAATTTAAAATTATGCCAAGATCAGTAAATTCAGTAGCTTCAAGAGCACGAAGAAAAAAAGTGTTGAAGCAAGCAAAAGGCTACTACGGTAGACGTAAAAACGTTTGGACAGTTGCCAAAAATGCGGTTGATAAAGCGATGCAATACTCGTATAGAGACCGTAGAAACAAGAAAAGAACATTCCGCTCACTTTGGATCACCCGTATTAATGCTGGTACCAGACAACACGGTATGTCTTACTCTCAGTTTATGGGGAAAGTAAAAGCTAACAATATCGAATTGAACCGTAAGGTTCTTGCCGATTTAGCGATGAACCACCCAGAAGCTTTTAAAGCTATTGTTGAGAAAGTAAAGTAAACGTTTAACAATATATTATCCGCTTATAAAAAAATCCGGCTTTTCGCCGGATTTTTTGTTTTAAGTCTTTTTTTAATCTAATCCTTTTCAGTTTTGTCCTTTAGCTTCGACTCCACAACAAGAACAAAAGGTTTGTCAGCAATATTTTTTCATAATCATCAAGGTTTAAAACCAAATCATCAGGTAACAAAAAGAGGGTTACCACCACAGTAACCCTCTTAAATCAAACTAATTTATGTTAACCATAAATCACCAACCGTGTCAAAAGTAATAAAAATATTTATAATTCGAATATTACATACTTTCATTTCATTTCATTTAAAAAGTTTTTGTTATATATATAACTTAAGAAACCCGACCAGAAGCCGGGTTTTTGTTTCCATTTTTTATTCAATTTATAATTCAGGAGCAATGATAGCATCATATTCATCCAAGAAAGCATCGTGAACTTGCTGTGTAGATGAGATATGGCCGTTTTTCTTTTCACTTTGTACCAATTCGAAGCCTTTTCTTGCTGCTTCCATACGTTGAAGTGGCGTTCCGTGATGACCATCACTGTCGAAACTACAATCTCCTATATTGAAAAACAATTCAAAAAAGCCTTCTACCCGTTTCCAATTATAGGTAGCTCCACGTTTGTGCGTCATATAATAAGCTGCTGTAAAATCAGCTTCCAATTCTGTAGCACGTGTGGCTTCGGCAATATTGGTCGGATCAATAGGATATGTCCAATTGTTTTTAAACTGAATTTGATGTGACCACTCGTGTGCCAGTATCCCTGTCCAGATAATCCCCGCATCAATACCGGTTTTGGTCATAACCCCGACAATACCATCACTGATCACAATGATATTATCTTGTCCTTTTCCGAAGAAATTATCAATTTGAATGGCAAAACCATCAAAAGAAACAAAGGGGTTTTCAATTAAAAAGGTGCTCAACTCGTTAATGAGTAAAATATCCTGAATGAATGCCTCTATATCTGTTCCCGGAACCGTAATGTAAGGCAAGGTCTCCCTCATCAATTCTATGTTTTCAAAATTGCTATTGTGTTGACCTTTTACGTCTATCTCCCCGGACATGTTCCAGAATTTTTCAAGATTGCGAACCCGTTTGTTCATCAGCTGGGTATATTCCCCTTCAGCTCCAAAGAACTGTTCACTTGTATCTACCAAAGACATATAAAAATTTATGGTTGCATAGGTATCGTAATAAAGCAGACCATATATATCCAGATTTTCGTTGATAGTTTCACTAACGGCAGCGTCGAAAGCTGTTGGTCCACATTCTGAAGGCTCTACAACCCTTTCCAGGTCATCAAAATAAGCAAAATCGTCATGTAATGTAAAATCGTGATCGAAGCTTAAATCAGGAAGTTCAACTTCGGCTTCATCTGTTGTTTCGGCTGTTAATAAATGTTCTTTAACATTAAGGCTGTCTTCCATATAGGCATTGTCATGTGAACAAGAACCCAATAAAAGCACAGCACTTAATAAAATTAAATAGTGTCGGTTAATTTTCATAATGATTATATTTTAAGATTATTCCCTTAAAGTTAGAAAATTAACTCCATTTATAGAAGAATACGTGTTACATTTTTAATACATTTAATATAAATAGAAATCCTAATAAACATTTAACATCTATTTGAACCTTAAACCGTATTTTTACGGCTTATTTTTACAGTACTATGGATTTATCTCAAGTAAAACTGGTTGTTTCAGACATGGATGGCACTCTTTTGAACACAAAAGGAGAAGTGAGCCCTGTCTTTTTTGAGCTATTCAACAAGTTAAAATCACACGGCATTCATTTTGTGGCTGCCAGTGGAAGGCAATACAGCAGCATTACCAATAAATTAGAGGATATCGTTGATGATATTACCATCATTGCCGAAAACGGGGGGATCGCTAAACGTGGATCCGAAGAACTGATCGTCACCAATCTACCTTCAGGGGCTGTCAATTCCTGTATCGACCTTTTGAGAAAATTGGAAGATGTTTTTGTGGTTTTATGCGGAAAAAATGCCGCTTATATCGAAACACAGAACAGTCAATTTGTTGACATGTTCAGTGAGTTCTATGCTACATACGAAATTGTTGACGACCTGACCAAGGCTAGTAAAGATGATTTCCTGAAAATCGCTGTCTATCACTTCGACAGTTCAGAAAAACATGTCTATCCGGCTGTAAAACATTATGAAGACTCCATGCAAGTAAAGGTTTCCGGACAAAACTGGCTCGACCTCTCCCACCCCAACGCCAACAAAGGTTATGCTTTAAAAATGTTACAGAAACAACTTGGAATCACGAAAGAGGAAACCATGGTTTTTGGGGATTACAACAACGATCTTGAGATGATGGAACTGGCACATTTTAGCTATGCCATGGAAAATGCACACCCCAATGTGGTTAAAGTAGCCAATTTTCAAACCAAAAGTAATGATGACTACGGGGTTGAATTTATTTTGGAGCAATTGATTGCTGCTAAGGAATCCTCCGTTTAATAATCACCTGTTCATTTTTTTCATTGATAAAAAAACGAACCAAAAAAATCTAGGCTGGCGAGAAAAACATAAGAAAATACTACGGAACCCCCAGCCACAGATAAAAATAACTCATTCCACCTTGAGGGCGGAACTCAAACAGATTTTTATCTTCTTGCCATCGCTGCTTCCTTGATTTTCAATGTTTCTCTCGTAGGCCAAAACAATTTACTCTGTTTCATCTTGAATAATTCAATGTTAAATTTTGTCCTTTCCAGATTAGCTACACAATGATAACTTCTTCCTATCAATCATTCCTCATTCGACTCCTTTACCAATTTATCAAAACATAGAAATCTTTAAAATACTTAAACAAAAGTGGATATTATTGATTAATCACTCCCCAAAAACTGTGACAACTACCGATCTGGCACCGCCATGGTCACGGTGTTCGCAAAGATAAATGCCCTGCCAAGTGCCGAGATTCAATTTCCCATTTGTTATGGGGATTTGGACAGAAGATCCCATTAAAGAAGCTTTTATATGTGCCGGCATATCGTCTGCCCCTTCGTAGGTATGAATATAATAAGATGCGTTTTCAGGAACCATTTTGTTCATATGGCTTTCAAAATCTACTCGTACCGAAGGGTCTGCATTTTCATTGATCGTCAAACTTGCCGAAGTGTGCTTTATAAACACCTGAAACTGTCCCGTTTTCAATTTAGAAATTTCCGGAATGGCTTTCAGTATCTCGTCTGTAACCAAGTGAAACCCTCTCTCTTTAGGTCGTAATTGAAGTTCTCTTTGGAAGAAATGCATTTAATTTTTGTTTGTGAAGGTACAAAAAATAGAATTTCAATATGTTCAAAAACTGTCTTTCAACTTTATTATTTTCAATCTTTTATTTTTTAACATTTCATGGACTATCCATGGCTTATCCCAGAAGTATTTATGGGGGTGTTTAAAGTTTAAACTTTTTTGCTGTGTTATGGTAGGGTTGCTTTAAAGTTAACTGTATTAGCTCTACTTTAATAAATCGTTAAAAGCAGGTTTTTTAGAAAAAACCCTTACGTGTCTGAAGCTGTTTTTGTGACTCTTTGGTAAAGAACACAAAACTCTTGTCAGTTGAAAAAAGACAATTTTTTAAAACTGCTCAATTCCTACGTAAAAGGAAAATCTACCTCACGGGAAAAAAAGCAGCTACAGTATTTCATCGATCAGGTTCAAAAAAACGGAAAGGATCCCGATCCGGAACGTAATACCCATGACCGGATCTATTCTAAAATCCAAAATTCCATCCTCAAAAAGAAAAAAGAACAACGCATTCGGAAACTGCGTTATTTTTCCTATCGCACTGCTGCCGTTCTATTGTGTTTGGTGGGAATGGGGTTTCTCTTCAAAATGTTCGCTTCTCCAAAACAAATAACCGAAACGGCCTTATTGGGGGAGAAAAAGGAGGCTTTGCTCCCTGACGGCAGCAAGGTGATGTTGAATGCCGGGAGTACACTTCAATATCCGGAACAATTCAACGCCCAAACAAGGGAAGTTACCCTAAGGGGGGAAGCTTTTTTTAAGGTAAACCGTAACGAACAATACCCTTTTATCGTGCACAGCAACGGTTTGGATACCCGGGTTTTGGGCACCTCATTCAACATTCACGCTTATCCAACTTCTAAAAATATCAAAGTCAGCGTAGCAACCGGAAAAGTAAAGGTCTCTGACGGAAAACATCTCGATGTATTACTAACGCCCGACCAAGAAGTTGTGTACAACAAAATTGACAGTACTTTTTCAAAACAGAAAATCCTATCCGATAATGCTATTGCATGGACCCAAAATGTGATCCTCCTGGACGGTCACAGCTTGAAGGCTACCGCCGAGATCCTAGAAAAATGGTTTGATGTACGCATCACTATTGACAATACATCCATGGACGAACAAAAGATCACAGGGAAATACAAAAACCCAAAACTGAAAGAGGTGTTGGAAAGTTTAGAGTTCCTCACCAACATCTCGTATGAATTTACCCAAAACAATCACATAATCTTAAAAAACAGCGAATGAAAAAAATATGAAGTAACCCAAAAAAGAGCCTCCCCTGCTGGAACAGGAAAGGCCTATGATTCATCTACAAGTCTAAGAAAACTTAATAGAAAAATTAAAATGAAATCAAAAGTACAAAAAAACAACACACTCGTATATTCACGGCGTTTTATCTGCCTGCTTGCGATGGTTTTCAGCATTTCATCCGGAATTTATGCTGCAGACGCTGAGGATAACAAGATTACATTATTCAGCAAAAATGAAACACTGGTTCAGATTCTGTCTAAGATCGAACTACAAACTGAGGCCACTTTTGTTTATACCCAAGAGGTCAGGGATATCGACAAACGCATTTCAATCAACTATTCCAATGAAAGCCTTGAAGTCGTTTTAAAACAGCTCGCCCAGGCTTTTGACGTTTCTTATAAGCGTATCAACAACACCATTACCATTACGCGTAATAAGGTTGATCAACAACAAAAAACCATTGAAGGAACTGTAAAAGATGAAGCCGGAATTCCGCTAATGGGTGTCAACGTTACTATTCTGGAAACATCAAACGGGATTACGACTGATTTTGACGGGAATTTCTCCATTGAAGCCCGTATTGGCGATACTCTGGAATTCACCTACGTAGGTATGCAGACCCAAACGGTGCAGGTATCCGCTAACACAACCACATTAAATATTGTTATGCAATCTGATCAGGAAATGCTCGACGAGGTCGTGGTGATTGGTTATGGTGAAAAAAGCAGGGAAACCCTGATCGATGCCGTAAGCAAAGTCAACACTCAATCCATTCAGGAGCGTCCTGTTGCCAATGCCGGTAATGCGTTACAAGGTGTTAGCCCCGGACTTAACATCACGCAATCCAGTGGAAAGCCCGGTCAGGCACCACGTATCAACATCCGTGGTTTTACATCGATCAACGGAGGTTCACCACTTATCATTGTCGATGGGGTTGAAGGCGATATCAATACCCTGAATCCGAACGACATTGAGTCTATCAGTGTATTAAAAGACGCCGGAGCCTCTGCGATTTACGGAGCCCGGGGTGCTTTTGGGGTTGTTTTGGTAACCACTAAAAAAGCCAAAGAGGGAAAAATGACGGTAGATGTGAGCAATACCACGGCATTCAGCTCCCCAACCATGAACACCGATTTTTTAACCGATCCGTACAAAGCCGTTATGCTTGTTGATGAATCGTTCAGGGCTGCCGTAGGGAATTCATACACCGGTTATTCTGAACAGGATTATGCGGCACTTCAGGAAGTTTCCCAAGATCCTTCCAAAGCCCGTGTCGTTACCGATATCCGCAACGGAAGGAATCAATACGTTCACTACGGGGCTACCAACTGGTGGGATACATTCTTCCGCAAGGTATCGCCTTCACAAATTTCCAATGTTTCCATTTCGGGAGGTTCTGAAAAGATCAAAAGCTTTTTCTCATACAGAAACTACCAATCCACCGGAATCCTAAAAGTTCAGGAAGACCGCTACAAGCAATACAACTTAAGGGGAAAAATAGAAATGGAAGTCAACGACTGGCTTACCTTCTCCAACAACATGCAATACAACAGTTCCAACGATATCGAGCACGGCGGAAGTCAGTACGGATACCGGGATATCTGGGGAAGCCTGATCTGGGTGCACGCCCTGCCTTCATATATGCCTACCAATCCCGACGGCACATCCTTATGGAGAACCGAGCTCAACAACTATACTATTGGTGACGGGGTTTATGCTTCCTTGCTCCATGGAAAATCGAAGCAAATAACCGATGAGGCCGATTTTTCGAATATCGCAACGGCTAAATTAAACCCACTACCGGGTCTGGACATCACCGCCAGCTATGCCCTTCGCAAAGTCAATTTTAACCGTTTTCAACGTTCCACCAGGATCCCCTACTCTATTTTTGTTGGTGAAATCGGATTTCTCGGAAACGACAAACTCACCGAATACAACAACAAGTCAAGCTACAACGCCTTTAATATTTTTGGGGAGTATCAACATCAATTCGGAAATCATGCCTTGAATGCCATGATCGGTTTCAACCAGGAATCCTACGAAATCAAAAGGATTGAAGCCAGCAAACAGAACAGTATTTCCGACGATTTAAATTCCCTCGGCCTGGCCACTTCCAATCCGGAAGCTACCGGAAGTGCTTCAGCATGGGCTTTACAAGGGGTATTCTACCGTTTGTCTTATGACTACAAAAAGAAATACCTATTGGAATTCAACGGGCGTTATGACGGTTCTTCCCGTTTTCCGGAAGATCACCGTTGGGGCTTTTTTCCTTCGGTTTCCGCAGGATGGATCGTAAATAAGGAAGGTTTCTTTCAACCTATTGCCGATACCTTTAGTTTGTTGAAATTAAGAGCCTCCTACGGTTCACTCGGAAATCAAAACATTAGCGACTATGCCTATATCCCAACCCTCAATAAAGGTATTAACACCGGTTATGCCATCGACGGTTCTACTTTGGGCTATATCGACGCTCCGGGATTGAATCCGAATGAGATCACCTGGGAAAAGGTAAACACCCTGAATCTGGGCGTTGATACCGGATTTTTCAACAACAACCTCACAGCCAGTTTCGACTGGTTCCAGAGGGAAACTGAAGGGATGCTTACCAAAGGAGCTACCCTACCGAGTGTTTTGGGAACTGCATCACCACAAGAAAATGCCGCCGATCTAAGAACCCGCGGCTTTGAACTTTCATTGGGATACAACAAAACCTTCCAAGTCGGCAAATCACCTTTCTATTTTGCTATCGAAGGAAGCTTGTCAAATTCAGAAACTGTTATCACCCGCTTCGACAACCCGAACAACAGTTTGTTGGATTATTATGAAGGGATGACCATTGGCGAACTTTGGGGTTATCATGTAGACGGACTCTTCCAAACGGAAGAAGAAATTGTAGGTCATGCTGATCAAACCCGGGTTTCCAACAGGATTATGGCCAACGGAGGTTTACAACCCGGCGATGTTCGCTATGTAGATCTGAATAACGACGGTGTGATCAACGAAGGCGAAAACACTTTAGAAGATCCCGGAGACCGACGTATCATAGGAAACACCGCCCCACAATACCTCTACAGTTTTAAGCTGAGCACTTCGTGGAAAGGTTTCGATTTATCAGCTTTCTTCCAAGGGGTTGGTAAACAAGATTGGTATCCGCACAGGGATTCAAGAATCTTTTGGGCTATGTATAACCGTCCTTACGATTCTTTCATCAGAAAAGATCTGGTTGACAACATTTGGACACCTGATAATCGGGATGCCTATTTCCCAAGACTCTTTGGTTATATCGCCTTGTCTGAAAGCGACGCCCTTGGAGCAGTCAACGACCGTTATATACAGGATGTTTCCTATTTAAGGCTGAAAAACCTGACGTTTGGCTACACCTTGCCATCAAGGGTTATGGACCGATTGCCCTTAACCAAGCTACGGATATATTTCAGCGGGGAAAATCTGTTGACTTTTAGTAAACTAACCGATTATATCGACCCTGAGGCTGCCAGTAACTCTGTGAACCTCAACTCACCCTCTACGTCGGCAAATAGAAGTACTGCGCAGGGTGTGCCATTTTCTGAAATCTATTCATTGGGAATTTCAATTCAATTTTAAAAAAGCGAAAAAATCATGATACATAAACATTTCATATTAATTCTTTTATGCAGCTTGACCGTCTTAAGTTGTAGCGATGAATATTTGAACAAAGAACCGCTCTCTGATGTTACGGAAGAAAACTTTTTCCTTAAAGCAAGCGACCTGGAACTCTATACCAACGGGTTCTACCGTATGTTTCCTGCTACCTCCATATACAACGGAGATGCCAGGGTCGATAATATTGTAACAACTTCGCTTAGTGAAGAAATGCGAAGTGCCCGTCTTATTCCTACCTCCGGCGGAGGTTGGGACTGGGGCTACCTCAGGGATATCAATTATTTTTTGGAGCATTATGAAAAAGCTGATGACGAGGCTGCAAAAAAACATTATGGTGGTGTAGCCCGGTTTTTTAGGGCTTATTTCTATTTTGAAAAGCTGAAGCGCTTTGGCGGGGTGCCGTGGTATGACTATACGATCGACCCTACCGATACCGAAAGCTTGCAAAAACCCAGAGACAGCAGGCAATTTATAGCCGACAAGATTCTGGAAGATCTCGACTTTGCCATTGCCAACCTGAATGAAAGCGTAGAAGCCTATCGAATTACCAAATACACGGCTTTAGCGTTAAAATCAAGGGTAGGTTTGTATGAGGGTACTTTTGAAAAATACCGTGATATCAGCGGGTATGAAAAATACTTGGAAGCTTCGGCAAATGCAGCTTTGGAATTGATCAACAATTCGCCTTACACAGTATACAGTACCGGTGATACTGAGCATGACTATATGAACCTTTTCAATTCGCATGACGCACAGACCAGCGAAATGATCCTGAGCCGTCAATTTACACAATCGTTGAATGTAGACCACAATGTAAACTACTATACCACCACTTCGTCTTACGGTAGGCCCGGTATGACCAAAGAATTGGTGAATAGCTATTTGAACAGTGACGGTTCGCGTTTTACAGACCTCCCCAACCACAACCAGATTTTCTTTACGGAAGAGGTTGCCAACAGGGATCCGCGACTTTCACAGACCATCCGCACCCCCGGTTATACCCGAAAAGGCCAAAGCCTGGAGTTACCTCCCAATATCGGGGCAACGGTTACAGGTTATCAATTGACAAAATATGTAACCGAACCACAGTATGACACCAACGACGAATCGATTACCGATCTGCCTATTTTCCGTTTCGGTGAGGTTTTGCTGAACTATGCAGAAGCTAAAGCTGAATTGGAAAATATTACACAAAGTGACCTGGACCAATCCATTCAACTCTTAAGAAACCGCGTAGGCATGCCGGCATTGTCCATGACAGCAGCCAACGGAAATCCCGACCCTTTTATGGAAGACCAATACCCGGATGTTGACGGTCCCAACAAAGGATTGATCCTTGAAATCAGAAGGGAAAGACGTATTGAGCTGTATATGGAAAACTTCCGTTGGGACGATATTGTTCGCTGGAAAAGCGGACAAACCATCACCAGGCCATTGCGTGGCTTATATTTCCCGGGAGCCGGATCGTATGACATGGACGGAAACGGAAGTATTGATGTGGTTCTGTATGAAGGTGAAGAGCCCGGAAATCAGACTGAAGGTACGCAATACATCAAAATGGGATCGGATGTTTACTTTGACGAAAACAATTTGATCGATCCGCAGCCCGATTTCAACAACAGGACTTTTGATGAAACCCGTGATTATTTATACCCGATTCCGCGTGTAGAATTACAATTAAATCCTAACTTAACCCAAAATCCCGGTTGGGAATAAAAAAAGAAAGATGAAATTACATTCGATTACAATTTTAGCAAGTATTATTATGGGAGGTCTTTCCTTTGTGCAGCTCCATGCTCAAAGCCTTCCCATCAAGGTTATGACCACCAACATCCGTTATGCCAACCCCAACGACAGCATCAACATATGGGAAAACAGAAAAGACTGGCTCACAGAGAGCATCGATTTTATGGACATCGATGTTTTCGGGGCGCAGGAAGTTGTCTATTCCCAATTGAAAGATATAGTTGAACTTTTGCCTGAGTACGACCATATAGGTGTTGGCAGAGAGGGTGGCAACGAAGGGGAATTTACTCCTATTTTTTATAAGAAGGACAAGTTTGAAATTACCGAAAGTGATATTTTCTGGCTTTCAGAAACCCCGGAAAAAGAAGCCTCCAAAGGATGGGATGCGGCCCTGCCCCGGATTGTTACCTGGGCAAAGATGAAAGAAAAGGAAAGTGGGAAACAATTTGTGTTCATCAATACCCATTTTGATCACAGAGGGGAACAAGCGAGGTTGGAAAGTGCCAAACTCCTCGTGAAAAGAGCCAAAGCCATTGCAGGCGACCTCCCATTTATTGTTACCGGGGATTTCAATTTCCCGCCTTCTGTGGAAGCCTATTCCGTTTTGACCAAAAACAACAGCAGTGGAATCACCTTACAAGATACTTTTCATAAAGCCAACAAGTCATACGGCCCAAGTTATACCTTTAATGGATTTAATCTGGAACCTGATCAAAGCAGGGAACGAATTGATTACATTTTCTTCCTTGGAAATATCAATATATTGAAATACCATGTTTTAGACGGACAACGTGGTCCTAAATACATCTCCGATCATTTTCCCATTATCGTGGATGCCGTTATTGAGTAAAAAAGACACCTATACGAAAAACCTTCTGTTGAAGCAGAAGGTTTTTCTATATACAGGGCTTACGAAACCTTTTCATAACAAATTCATAAAACACCTCGCTGTAGTTGATAGGGCTTTTCATTTTAATTTTATCCCACAATGAACCCCATGGCCAAAAAAACTCATGACATAACAGACGAAGAGTTATTTGTTTTACTTCAAAAAGGAAATGAGCATGCGTTAAAACCTATTTATGACAAATATTGGAAACGCATGTATGCCTATGCCTATAAAGTGGTCGAAGATTCCCTGTTATGTGAAGATATTATTCAGGAGATATTTATCAGCCTTTGGGAAAAAGCAACTACATCAACTATCGAAATCCACCATCTGGAGGCCTATCTGTTTAAGGCATTGAAATTTAAAACCCTTAATGCACTAAGAAACAACAAGCTCACTGAATTTCACGAAAAAATCCTTGCTGAAATACCCTTAGAAAATGACGGTGATACTACCCTGACCTACAACGACCTTGAAAAGCAGGTTGTAGACACGATGGAAACGCTTCCTGAAAAATGTAGAAATGTTTTTTACCTCAGCCGGATCAAGGAGTACAATAACCGGGAGATTGCAAGCGAGCTGAACATCTCACCCCGAACCGTGGAAACCCATATTAGGAATGCTTTAAAACACTTCAGGCTGCATTTTCCCAATCACCTCTATTACTTTTTTGTATTCATTTTATTTAAGATTTATTTTACCCTTCATTTTATTTCCTAAAAAGTTATTGTTTATTTAAGGAACTTTATATTTTTGCAATCTCAATCACTACGGGATGTGGCCCTTCGACTTTGCCTCCCTACCTGACTGCCGTCAGGCAAGTTCGGTAGGCAAGCTCAGGATAAACTGCACCACCATAATGGTTTTATAAAAGGTGACGGTTTGAGAAACATAAGGGGGGCACTCTTGGAAAATTTGTAAATCGGGATGTGGCGCAGTCCGGTTAGCGTACACGGCTGGGGGCCGTGTGGTCGCAGGTTCAAATCCTGTCATCCCGACGAATAGGGTATTAAAAGAAATTCTTTTAATACACAAACTATTAAAAACCAGTAAAATACATTTTTACTGGTTTTTTTTGTTCCCGTTTAGGAGCATATTCATTAGTGTCCTATTTCGTGTCCTATTTTTTTAGGAAATAAATTCCTAAATTTATGGTTCTCTGTCCGTATTTGACTTTCGGAGCGATTTGGCTTTCGTTTAACTGATTTTCTAATCTAAAACGAAAGTGATGACAACCACAAGCACATTCAATATCCATTTTTGGTTGAAAAAATCATCAATCAAAAAGGATGGAACAGCACCTATCTATGCAAGAATCTGGATAGATAGTGTCCCTGTAGATATAAGTGCCAAGGAATCTGCCCTTGAAAAACATTGGTGCGATAGGGCAAACCGGGTAAGGACAAGGGCAAAAAATGCAAAAAATATCAATGATGCACTGGACGACATAAACTCCAACATCAAAAAAGCCTACAAGCAGCTTAAGGGCGAAGATAGGCCGATTACGTCACAGGCCATCAAATTACGGTATTTGGGCAAGGACAAGGCAATATTGACGTGCAAGGACCTTATGGACTACCATAGAGAAAACGAACTGAAAAAACTGGCACCAGGAACCGCTAAGAATTACAATGCCACCGAAAAATACGTTGGCCGTTTCCTCAAAAAGGAATTCAGATCGAATGATGTCCATTTGTGCCAAATGGACTATTCCTTTATAGTCAAATTTGAAGACTATCTACGCAACTGCCCTCCATTGAGGAAATCCCAACCTCTCAACAATAATGGTATCATGAAACATATGGAACGTTTACAGAAGTTTACAACTCTGGCGTTGAAACACAGCTGGCTTAAAACGAATCCTTTCGCATTGTACCAATTGAAGTACAAGGAATTTGACTGTCCGTTTTTGGAACGGGACGAACTCGATACAATGGCCATGCTTTCCATAGCACAGGAAAGTATGTGTTTGGTAAGGGATGTATTTGTTTTTTCCTGCTATACCGGACTCAGTTATATCGAAGTAAAGAATTTGAGTAAGTCCGATATTGTAAATGGAATTGATGATGGGCAATGGATAATGGTCAGGCGTCAAAAGACAAAAACCCCAGTAAAACTACCCTTACTGGATGAGGCCAAGGCAATATTGGAGAAATATGCAGATTACCCGACCATAGAAAATAACTATTCGCTTTTACGGGTGTTCAGTGACCAAAAAATCAATAAATACCTCAAGAAAATAGCCAAACTATGTAACATTGAGAAGAACTTGACCTTTCATGTGGCGCGCCATACCTTTGCCACTACGATAGCCCTTCTAAACGATGTTCCCATAGAAACGGTCTCAAAAATGTTGGGACACACAAAATTATCGACGACCCAAAAATACGCCAGGGTCATTGAAAAAAAAATTAGTAACGATATGACAAAATTAAGGGCAAAACTAAAGGATTCAAAAAGGAGCCTGAACTATAGGGAAACGGCACACGACCATTTGAGAATTGTTTGATTTTTAAAGATTTATAAAAATGCTTCCGGAGGAGGCTGTCTAAAAAGGCGGCCTCTTTTTGAAATCAAGGCTTTTTTAATCTACACAGCCTGGTGCTTTACTTGCTCCTTCAGTAGGTTGGGTTTTTATTGGGTCGTCATCATCACCATTATTGTGGTTACCTCCCACAATGACTTTTGGATTGTTGATTTTTGAGATATGAAATTTTTTAAGATTTAATTTTTTTTTGCTTCATAACGAAATGTTTTGGTTTATTATTGAGACCAAAAACATCGATTTAAGCAGTAACTATTTTATGAAATATGTTGAAATTTATAAATTTCAACAATAAGAAATTTGTTCACAATCTACTTTGGACTTTTGGCTTTATAGCTCCTTTTCCTTTTTTAGTTGCTTGATAAAAAAGGAAGAAGAAAAAGATTGAGCTGTACCAAAACCCGATTCTTCTGCAATGGCTTGTATGGTATAGGCCCTGAATTGTTCTGATCCAGTTAATTTTTCTATGGCATATTCAATCCTTAAATTGTTTATGTAGTTAGAAAAATTAATTTGTTTAGAATTGTTGATTACTTTAGACAGATAGGTTGAGTTTGTGTTGAGTTCTTTTGCTAGTGAGTTCAGCGTATATTTCTTTTGAGCATAATTCTTTGATTCTTCAAACTTTTTTAAAATTCCATCTACAATATCTTTAGGTAAGTCTATTTCGTTTACTTTTCCTTGTTCTTCTTGAGCTGTACTTTTTTTAAACCCACCATCTATACTATTTTTAATTTCAAGGATAGAGGTCAGTAGTTAGTTACTTATCAATTTCGATTGATATACAACATCACTATTGACCATTTTGGTAATAAGGTTATTAAATATTGTTTCCTTGC
>NZ_JAPFGA010000028.1 GCF_026241135.1 Galbibacter kalidii | reverse complement strand
TTTTAAACCAATTTTTAACTATATTTGAAAAAAGGGTTCAGCTCTAAAAAAACCAAACCCTCGATTTATAACTTACACACTTTTTGGGATAGTGTCATTTTGCCACGAGGTTTGCAAGCGCAGCTCATTAGGGATGTTTTCCATGCGTTGTTCCTTTTAATAATGAAAGAATTGGCCAACGCGCCATCTGGCTCCTTCTCTAAAACAATCCACTGGATTGTTTCTTAACGCTCGACCCTCCTTATTGTTCATCTTGCACTCCTTATTATCCATATCCTACTCCTTATAGTCAAAAAACTCTCCTTAAAGCCTGTGTTCTATTCCTTATGGATGATTGTGCACTCCTTATGCTTTGTTTTCTGTTCCTTGTGGGTGTGATTTAGTGTTCCTTTTCCCTTATTTACTGTTACCTTGTGGAGTGATTTAGGTGAAGTAGGTGTGGATTTGGAAATTCGCGCTATCGAGATTGGACTGTGCTATTATGATTTTATTACTATGATATCTATCTTTATTGGCTATCCCAAAATTCAGGACTTTGCTGATCCATATCAAGTTGGTCATTATAATAAGCATCATTGAATCCATTATCATAACTACTATCATAGTGCTTTATTTTTAGTTTTGGCCATTCAGATTTTGGCAACAATTGACCATCGTATTTTCTATATTCTAATACTCTCTTTTTAAATCCATTTTCAATTCTAAAGAAAACCCTTTCTATATAATCTTCGAACATTCTTTTCTCTTCCAACAATTTACCATTTTTGTATATTTGATTACATATTAAATTACCTTTTGAATCCCATTCATTGGCAATTCCATCCTTTTTGCCATTTATATAAAAAAATTCTTTATTAAGTTTTCCTTCCTCGTACCAAAATCTATGAACTCCATGGTTTATTTTTATGGGAAATCTAAATATCCTTGCTTTTGTTTCTCCTACCACATGTTTTTTTTCTTTTTTGTAACCAATTTTATAATTCGTTTCACTTTTAACTATATTATTTTCATAAAATGCTCTTTCAAACAAATACAACAAATACTGTCCGTTATCGTCATTAATGACCTCCTCTTTCATTAATTGACCATTTTTATGCCATTCTATACAAATGACACTATTGTTCTTTTTGATTATTTTTTTCTCATATTTCAATAGACCATTTCTGTAATATCCTCTTTCTGTGACTTTAATTTCGTCATCTTCGAATATTCCTTTTTCTTTTCTTTCTGATTTCAATTGATAATTATCAAACCACCTTTTAACATCTAATTCTTTATCATTCTCAAAATTCATTTCACTTTCCATACATTCATTTTTGAACCAAGTTTTCCAAATACCAACTTTTTTACCATTCTCATAAAACCCTTCTTCACTTAACTTACCATTTTCAAACCAAGATATGAATCGCCCATTTCTCAAGCCATTTTTGTAAACAACCTCATATCTTAATTGATTATTTTCATAGTATGCTCTACAAACACCTTCTTTAATTCCATTTTTATATGGTGTATATGCTGTATAATTAGCCCATTCGTTGAATCCAGGATTAGCTAGGAATGTCCAATCTTGAACTGCTATACCAGTAAAAGGTTTTCCTTCTTTATAAGCCACTTCATCCTTTTGAAGTAAATCCTCCTCCTGAATGTTGTCTGTTTTGTTCATAAAGTTGCTATTTATTAACAAAATATATTATCTCTAAAGCGCCATCAATTAATGTAGTAAATCGAATCATCTCCCAAATATAAGCTTTTTCTAATGGAATATCTGGCTAAGATAGTTGTGTCGAGTACAAAGCATCTCCTAATTATAAAAAGCTTCCCGAAATTTTAAAGGGGAATAATCGGTTTTGGACTTAAATAATTTGTTGAAGGATTGTGCGTGCTCAAAACCTAAATCAAAAGCGATTTCACTCACCGATAAGTTGGTGGTAGTGAGTTTTTCTTTTGCCCTTTCAATCAGTTTGTAGTGGATTAGTTCCTGAGTGGATTGTCCGGTTAGTTTTTTGGTAAGGCTGCTTAAATAACCGGGCGAAAGGTTTAATTGGCTCGCCAGGTGTTGTACTGAGGGTAATCCGTTATCAAGGGCTGTTCCCGTTTTAAAATAATCATTCAGCAACATTTCCAGTCGGTCGAGAATTTCGTGATTGTTCTTTTTTCGGGTAATGAATTGCCGTTGGTAAAAGCGTTCGGCATAATTGAGCAGCAATTCAATTTGGGCAATGATGATATTCTGACTAAAATCATCAATATTGGACCGGTATTCGGTTTCTATCTTCTTAAAAATATCAAGAATTGTTTTTTCTTCTTTTTCTGATAAAAACAAGGACTCGTTGATGGCGTAACTGAAAAATTCATACTTTTTCATCTTACCAGCCAACGAAGTTCCCCAAAGAAAATCAGGATGGATCACTAAAATCCACCCTGAGGGTTTTTTGGAACTCTTGTTTTCAACATACTCGACATTTAAAATCTGATTGGGAGCAAAAAAAGACATCAATCCGTTATCAAAATCATACTCCTTTTGTCCGTAGCGGTACTTCCCGGGGATATTGCGTTTTAAACCAATGGTATAGTATTTCTGTAACCAACTGATCTTACTGTTCTCCGGACTGTGTTTTATCAGGCTGTAATCCACCAAACTAATCAATGGATGCTCAGGTGGTTGCAGTCCCCTCAGTTTATGATACTCAGAAATCGTATCTACTTTTTGTATGTTGCTTTTTTCCATTTTAGAATGATTTTTAAATCATTGTCCATTATATAAACCTATATGTTCGTGTCCCCCTGAGCGCAATCGAAGGATCAAACAAAACGTCTCGACCTTAGTTTATCCTGAGCGACAGCCGAAGGGCTCGACATGACATTTTACAACAAAACGCCCCCAGAAACCTCTATACGCTGACCGTTGATCCATTTAGCGTCTTCGGTACATAAAAAGGCAACCACACCGCCAATATCTTCGGGTTCACCAACACGGCCCAAAGCGGTAACACTGGTCAAAGCCTTTCTTTTTTGCTCGTTGTTTTTATTTTCACCACCGCCAAAATCAGTAGCAATAGCTCCCGGGGCGATCACATTGGCAGCTATGCCTCGATGTCCGAGTTCTTTTGCCAAATAACGTGTAAACACCTCTACGGCTCCTTTCATGGAAGCATAGGCAGAAGAATTGGGAAAGGTAAACCGTGCCAAACCGGAGGATATATTGATGATCCTTCCCCCGTCATTTAAATAGTTCAATGCTTTTTGGGTTAAGAAATAAACTCCTTTTAAATGAATGTTGAACATTTCATCAAACTGTTCTTCTGTTGTTTCGGTAAAGGGCGTATAAATACCCGTACCGGCATTATTAATCAAAAAATCAAAATTCGGACTTCCATTTACTTCGTTGAGGTAGGAAGACAGTACCTCGAAAAAGGCATTGAACTTAGTGATATCACTAGTATCCAGTTGAAAGGCTTTGGCTTTCTGCCCTGTTTTTTCAATTTCAGCAACCACTTCTTGAGCTGCTGTTTTGTTAGAATGGTAGGTGATAACAACATCATGTCCCAGTTTAGCGATGTTTAATGCCATATCTTTACCTAAACCTCTACTACCCCCGGTAATTAATGCAATTTTTGTTTTCATTGTCTTTTTATGTTTTTTGTTTTAACAAAAGTGGAGAGATATTAGATAACGATCTTAGTCTAATCGATGTTTGTTGTAGTCAAATTTTATTTTTGAAATATTGTACTCACATTATCGCAGGATACTTTATTCATAGTTCGGAATGTTTTTACCTAAAACGACATTCCTTGTTCCGATCAATAGGTTCCCTTCTTTTCTTAAAGTTAGCACACCTGAATTACCTCCTCTTGGTGAATCAGGATCAATTTCTTTGTCAGTCAGTAAACTGTCACCCTCAAAATGATAGCTACCTAGCCAATAGTATTTCCCGTTGGGTTCCAGAATTGTAAGGTGCATATGTGCTGGTGCTGACCTGTTGGGATAAGCCCCGGGTTTTAATGTGTAAAAAGTATACTGTCCGTCACTATCTGTTTTTATCCAACCCCTTATATACCCATGCTGTTTTGCCCATCCTGTTTCATCTCCTTTTGTCGCATAAATCCCTTTCTGGTCAGTATGGTAAATGTAAAGGATTACATCCTCAGCAGGTGTTTTCCCGTCATTTTGATAGATTGTCCCTGTTACTTTTATTTTAGACCCTTGATCGTTAAAGTCGGGCAAAGTGTCCACAGCGGTCAATTCTTTATCCCCATATTCAAAAATTGCCTCACAACCCTCACCTCCTCCAACAAGTCGGGTTTTGTCCCGATTTTGAGAATTCGCACAGGATGACAGTAGAATTGTCAATAGTATTGCAATTAATGGTCGTATCATTTGTGTTTTTTAAATTATCGCTAATTAATTTATACTAAGAAATGGAGATACAACAAGCTCACTACTCTATTCAATCAAAGCCACTTCTTTCGTTTAAAATAAATAATCATCAGGATAAAAATGATGAACATAAGGCCTAAAACGATAAAATAAGCATTTCGATGCTGCAATTCGGGCATATATTCAAAATTCATCCCGTAAACCCCTGCTATAAATGTCAACGGAATAAAAATACTGGCCATGATGGTCAGCACTTTCATCACTTCGTTCATTTTGTTGCTCATGTTGGTCATATAGATCTCCATGAGGTTGGTCGTCATCTCCCTGTACAACTGTATGTTTTCATAAATCTGAAGGCTGTGGTCCAAAGCATCTTTAAAGAACACCTTGGTTTCATTGCTGATCAATCGGTGATCGGTCTCTATGATCCTACTGATAAGATCTTTCACCGGGGACACCCATTTTCGCACTTGTAACACCTCTTTTTTCAACTGTTGTATTTTTTGTGCGGTTTCCTCTTTAGGGTTGTTATACACCTCTTCTTCCAAATCATCTATCTGAGAGGCTATATTTTCTGAAACCACAAAATATTGATCCACAATAGCATCTATGATGGTAAAAAACAGATAATCGGCACCCCGGCTACGGATACGTCCCGACTTGTTTTTTATACGGTTTCTCAGCCCTTCAAAAACATCGGCATCGATTTCCTGAAACAACAACACATTGTGTTCACACAGCACCACACCACAATGTTCTATTGTTGATTTGTAATCATCATCCAAATAAATCATTTTGAGGGTAACAAAAGCATAGTCATCATACTCATCGACCTTGGGACGTTGACTGGTGTTTACGATATCTTCAAGCACCAGTGAATTAAGATTGAAATGATCTCCCAGCTTGGTGATTTCGACTTCGTTGCTCAATCCAACTATATTAAACCAGGAAACCGTAATATTATCCTTAAAGGTCAAGGCTTCGTTTACATCGGTAAGCGATTGTAGATGAAACATATCATTAGAATAATCCAATACATCTATGGCATACCTGCCGTCTTGCCTTGCCCCAACATAAGTAACCGTTCCCGGCGCTTGTCCTATACTGCGTTGCGACTTGAACGATTTTTTGAGTACTCTTTTGAGGTCTATACTTTTTTTTGCCATCGATTATGTATTAATGAACTCATTCAATCTTCCTATAAAAATAGGGAAATATGAAATACTTTGAAAACTGGAAGTAAATTAATACAAGAGAAAGTTTATCAATAAAAATTTAGTTCTTGTTTGTCCCTTTATCTGCGTTCCCATCCCCCTTAATCCCTACTGAAGCTTTGTTCAGCACAGGTCTTCAAAGGGGAATTTTCACAATTGTTCCCTTGAGGGGACCTTAGGGGTGTTTTAACACGTCTCATACAAATAAGATCAATGTCTTTCCGCCAAGACCTTAACGATATCGCCAAGTTTGTAGCCTTTGGCTTGTAGCAGTATCAAATAATGGAACAGGAGGTCGGCGCTTTCATTTAAAAACAGTTTGTCGTTCCTGTCTTTGGCTTCAATAACGGTTTCTACCGCCTCTTCTCCTACTTTTTGCGCTATTTTGTTGATTCCTTTACGGAATAGAGAAGCTACATAGCTTTTTTCGTCGTCAGGGTTTTCTTTTCTGCTGCTAATCACAGCTTCCAATTCGGATAAAAATCCGTAACCGGATTCGTTTTCTTCCGCCCAACAGGTATCGGTTCCCTTATGGCAAGCTGGGCCGACAGGATCTACTTTGATTAATAGTGTGTCTTGGTCACAGTCCAGTTTTATTTCTTTCAGCTGTAAAAAATTACCACTTTCTTCCCCTTTGGTCCACAGACGTTGTTTGGTTCTGCTGTAAAAAGTGACCTGTTTGGTTTCCACGGTCTTTATATACGCGGCTTCATTCATATAACCCAACATCAACACCGTTTTGGTTTTTACATCCTGAATGATTGCCGGTACAAGTCCGTCGTTATTTTTATTAAAATCAATTGTCTTCATAATTTCCTTAGTCGTTTATAAACGTACTGCTATTTTGTTATCCCTTAAATATTGCTTTAGGTCGTTGATCTCGATTTCCTTAAAATGAAAAACACTGGCTGCCAAGGCGGCATCAGCCAATCCATCTTTAAAAGTATCTTTAAAATGTTCCATGTTTCCGGCGCCTCCAGATGCGATAATGGGAATATTCAATTCCGTAGACAACTTTGCTAAAGCTTCATTAGCAAAACCATCTTTGGTGCCATCATTGTCCATCGAGGTGAATAAAATTTCCCCGGCACCACGCTCTTCCACTTCTTTTGCCCACTGAAATAGGTCGAATTCCGTTGGTACCTTTCCTCCTACCAAATGCACTATCCATTGTCCGTCAATCTGTTTGGCATCAATAGCAACCACTACACACTGGCTTCCGAATTTGGCGGAAAGATCGTTGATCAACTGCGGATTCTTAACTGCTGAGGAATTTACCGACACCTTATCGGCACCACAATTCAGCAAAATATCAACATCTTCCACAGAAGAAATCCCACCTCCTACTGTAAACGGGATATTCACCTGTTCTGCGACATGCAGCACCAGATCGGCTAACGTTCTCCTTCTTTCTTCAGTAGCTGAAATATCGAGGAAAACCAATTCATCAGCTCCGTTTTCAGCATAGAGTTTTGCTAATTCCACCGGATCCCCCGCATCTCGGAGTCCTACAAAATTAACGCCTTTTACAGTTCGGCCGTTTTTGATATCTAAACAAGGTATGATTCTTTTTGTAAGCATTGTTCTTTGATAATAGGTTTAATGTCACCTCGAGCGCAGTCGAGAGGTTAATAATGAGGTCTCGACTGCGCTCGACCTGACATGCTTTATATGTCATTAATTATCAACTTTTCCAATTGTTTCAAACTAATCTTTCCTTCGTAAATCGCTTTTCCGATGATTGTTCCTTCACAGCCGATTTCAGCTAGTTTTGGAAGCTCACCAAAGGTTGAAATTCCTCCGGAAGCGATTAATTTCAGTTCTTTGGATCCGTTTTGAATGATCTTGTCATACAGTTCGAAAGCCGGACCTTGTAGCATCCCGTCTTTACTGATATCGGTACAGATCACATATTCTATTCCTCTTTCGACATATTTCGCAATGAACGGCAACAATTTTTCTTCTGAAGCTTCCTGCCAGCCCGAAATGGCAATATTTTCATTATCGGCATCGGCCCCTAAGATTATTTTGTCGTTTCCGTATTTTTCGATCCAACTGGTAAACAATTCAGGATCTTTTACGGCAATACTTCCTCCGGTAATCTGATTAGCGCCACTCTCAAAAGCGATTTTCAAATCTTTGTCAGATTTTAATCCTCCGCCAAAATCGATTTTCAGATTTGTTTTTGTGGCGATGGTTTCCAATACCTTGTAGTTGACAATATGTTTGCTTTTGGCTCCGTCTAAATCCACCAGATGTAAGTACTGGATTCCGTGGGCTTCAAATTCTTTAGCTACTTCCAGCGGATCTTCATTATATATCTTTTTTGTGCTGTAATCACCTTTGGATAGGCGTACACATTTTCCTTCGATGATATCTATGGCTGGGATTATTCTCATAAGCCTCCCCCAACCCCTCCTAAGGAGGGGAGTTAATGGGTTATAATTTTAAAAAGTTAGACAATATTCTCGCACCAGCTTTACTGCTTTTCTCGGGGTGGAATTGCACTCCGTAAAAGTTGTTTTTCTGTAAAGCTGAAGCATAATTGGTTTCATAATGGGTAGTGGCAATGGTTTCTTTGCAAACGGGAGCATAAAAACTGTGCACCAAATACATAAATTCGTTTTCTTTAACACCATCAAACAAGGGTGAATTCAAATTTGAAATCTGATTCCATCCGATTTGTGGCACTTTTACCTGATCACTGAATTTTTTTACCTCCACATCAAAAATACCGAGGCCTTGGGTATTTCCTTCTTCAGATGAATTACACATCAACTGCATTCCCAAACAGATACCTAACACCGGCTGTTTTAAGGTCGGAATCACAGTATCCAATCCGGTTGCTTTTAATTTTTCCATGGCACTACTCGCTTCACCTACCCCGGGAAAAATAACCTTATCGGCTTTCCTGATCTCTTCAGCGTCATCAGATAACACTGCCTCAACACCCAAACGTTGGAAAGCGAACCTGATGCTTTGAATGTTTCCGGCGCCGTAATTTATAATTACTACAGCCCCCCCTGTCCCCCCCGAAGGGTGGGTAATGTCTTGCTCTTTTTTTGATCTTAATTCCATAATTCTTCATTAAATTCTCCCCGCCTCGGCGGAGAGTTAGAGGGGGCTTATAGCATTCCTTTAGTCGATGGTAAAATCATTTTTTCTGAATCCCTTTTTACTGCTGATTTGATAGCCTTGGCGAAAGCTTTAAAAATTGCTTCGATTTTATGGTGTTCGTTGGTGCCTTCAGCTTTGATATTCAAATTTGCTTTGGCGCCATCGGTAAACGATTTAAAAAAGTGGTAAAACATCTCTGTCGGCATCTTTCCTATCATTTCCCGTTTAAAATCAGCTTCCCAAACCAACCAGTTCCTTCCGCCGAAATCTATAGCCACCTGTGCCAAGCAATCGTCCATAGGCAAACAAAAACCATAGCGTTCTATGCCTAATTTATTGCCCAAAGCCTTACTGAACACTTCTCCCAAAGCAATGGCAGTATCTTCAATGGTATGGTGTTCGTCCACTTCCAAATCTCCTTTTACACTAAAGGTCAAGTCCATTTGTCCGTGGCGGGAAATCTGATCTAACATATGGTCAAAAAAGGGCAATCCGGTGTCTATTTCACTTTTTCCGGTACCATCCAGATCCAATTTGATGTAAATATCGGTTTCGTTGGTTTTCCTTTGGATTTCCGCTACGCGGTTCTCCAACTTTAAAAAATTGTAGATCTGTTTCCAATCATCTGTTTCCAAAGCGATAAAAGTATCGAGGTCATCACCTTTTGTATTGACCTCCGAAGCTCCGAGATAAGTTCCGTTATTAATGAAAATACCTTTAGCTCCCAGGTTTTTTGCTAATTCGATATCCGTTAGACGATCACCGATCACAAAAGAATTCTCAAGGTCATAATCTTCACCGAGATACTGAGTCAACAGTCCGGTATTGGGTTTCCTTGTGGGGGCATTGTCTTTTGCAAAAGTGCGATCAATGACCACATCGTCAAAAACAACGCCTTCGGTTTCAAACGCTTTTATAATAAAATTGTGCACCGGCCAGAAGGTATCCTCCGGAAAGGAATCCGTTCCCAAACCATCCTGATTGGTCACCATCACCAATTCATAATCAAATTCCGCAGCGATTTTTGCCATGTAAGCCAATGCCCTGGGATAAAAATCCAATTTCTCAAAGGTGTCGATTTGTTCGTCCTCCGGCTCTTTGATCAGCGTGCCATCACGATCTATAAATAATACTTTTTTCATTTCTATTATTAATTTGTTCTTTTGAATAGACACTTAAGTCTAATCCAACATCTATGTTCTTATAAATTCCAAATCTCAAATTCCAAATCCCAATCCGGTTTTGGGATTTGGTGCTTGAATATTGTAATTTTCACCCCTTTAGTGCTTTAATCAATCTTTTATTTTCTGTTGGTGTGCCCACCGTAAAACGCAATGTGTTCTCACATAACGGTTGGGTGCTTCTGTTTCTGACCACAATTCCTTGTGCTAATAATTCATTATATCTTTTATTGGCATCATCTACTTTTGCCAAAATAAAATTCGCATCAGAACGGTATATTTTTTCAACAAAAGAAATGTCCTTCAATACCTTTGTCAGCATACTTCTCCCTTCCAATATCCTTTCGATTTCATTTTTTACTGAATCCGTATCCAAAACTCTTGTCAACGCTTTTTCTTGAGTAAGTTGATTAACATTATACGGCGGTTTTATTTTGTTCAGTATAGAAATAATGGCTTCGGAAGCATAACAAATCCCCAGACGGATCCCTGCCATTCCATAGGCTTTTGACAAGGTTTGTGTGACAATGAGATTAGGGAATTCACTCAAGCGTTGCAACCAACTTTCATTATCTGAAAAATCGATATAGGCTTCATCAACAACAACCAAACCCTTAAAGCTTTGAAGCAGGGTTTCCATTTTTTTTGCATTGAAGATATTCCCCGTTGGGTTATTAGGCGAACAAATAAACAACAGTTTTGTATTCACATCTACCGTTGATAAAATCGTATCCACATCGAGTTGGAAATCAGTCGTCAATAGCACTTCCCTGTTTTCGATGTCATTGGTTCCTGCCAGCACCTTATACATGCCATAGGTAGGTGGTAAAGTGATAATATTATCCTTTTGAGGTTTGCAAAAAGTTCTAAAAATAAGATCGAGTACTTCATCACTTCCATTTCCGAGGAGTATTTGTGATGATGAAACTCCTTTTTGTGTTGCCAAAACTTCTTTTAACGAACGCTGCTGCGGATCAGGATAGCGGTTAACTCCATTTTCAAATGGATTTTCATTCGCATCGAGAAAAACCATTTCCTTGTCAAAGTCCTTGAATTCGTCCCTTGCTGAAGAATAAGGCTTTAATTTTTTTACGTTCTCCCGAACCAATTTGTCAATATCAAATGTTGTTGTCATTTCTCCCTACTTTAAATCTTTCAGCCTTAAACTCACCGCATTTTTGTGTGCCTGAAGTCCTTCGGCATCCGCCATGAATTCAATAGCCTTCCCAATACCTTTAATTCCTTCTTCTGATATCTTCTGAAAGGTCATACTCTTCATAAAACTATCGAGATTAACACCGCTATACTGCTTGGCATAACCATTGGTCGGCAAGGTGTGATTGGTTCCCGATGCGTAATCACCTGCACTTTCGGGAGTGTATTTTCCAACAAAAACCGAACCTGCATTTTGGATACCACCTACAAAAAAGTTCTCATCTTCAGCACAGATAATAAAGTGTTCCGGACCGTATTCATTGATCAATTCCAAGGCAGTTTCATTATCATTTACATATATCAATTTTGAATTTTCTATAGCTTTTTCAGCAATTTCCTTTCGGGGAAGCTCTGTTATTTGATCTTCTATAGCTTTTTCAACCTTGTCCATAAAGTCTCTTGAGGTTGAAACCAATATCACCTGACTATCAGCACCATGCTCGGCTTGCGAGAGTAAATCTGATGCCACATAAGCAGCATTAGCAGTCTCATCAGCCATAACCAAAAGTTCTGAAGGTCCCGCCGGCATATCGATAGCAACCCCAAATTTGGTCGCCAATTGCTTCGCTACAGTCACAAACTGATTCCCGGGACCAAAAACCTTATATACTTTGGGAATGTTTTCCGTTCCGAAAGTCATCCCGGCAATCGCCTGAATACCTCCTACTTTTACAATTTTGGTGACCCTGCATAAATTGGCGGTGTATAAAATAGCAGGATTCACTTTTCCTTCCTTATTGGGCGGTGTACACAAGACCACATCCTTGCAACCCGCTATTTGAGCCGGAACTGCCAACATCAAAATCGTAGAAAACAAAGGTGCCGATCCACCCGGAATATACAAACCGATTTTCTCGATAGGTCGTTTTTCCTGCCAACAACGTACTCCTTTGACGGTTTCTACCATCACTCTTTCTGTTTTTTGAGCGGCGTGAAAAGCGGTAATGTTTTCCTTAGCTAAAGCAATAGATTTTTTCAAATCGTTACTCACCAACTTTTCCGCTTCTTGAATTTCTTTAGCTGATACCATAAAATCTTCAAGCATCACTCCATCAAAAAGGTTGGTGTATTTCTTTATGGCGTCATCACCCTTTTGCTTCACTTCCTTAAAAACTTCATTGACCGTCGCTTCAATATCCTCTACAGTTTGTGTGGGACGTTTTAATACATCTAACCAATCTTGTTTAGGTGGATTATATATTTTATTCATCACTATTACTTTTTATTTGAGATGCACATCCGTGTATCTTTATCTTTTTAAAGTCTTACTGAGTCCTAACAATTCTCCCCCTTCGGGGGAGCTAGAGGGGGCTTTAAACCACCATTTTTTCAATCGGGCAAACCAAGATTCCTTCTGCGCCAATGGCTTTGAGTTCGTCTATGATTTCCCAGAACCTATCTTTTGCAATCACAGTGTGGATGGAACTCCAGCCTTCTTCCGCCAACGGCAAAACCGTGGGACTACGCATTCCGGGTAATAACTTTATAATCTCATCAATTTTATCGTTTGGAGCGTTCAGCAATACATATCTTGAATCCCTCGCTTTTAAAACGGATTGAATCCTGAATTTCAACTGATATATCAATCCTTTTACTCCATCATCAATCTTTGATGGTGAGACAAGCACAGCTTCACTCCGAAGAATGGTTTTCACCTCCCGAAGGTTATTTTTGAAGAGTGTGCTTCCACTGGAAACAATATCCACAATGGCGTCTGCCAAACCGATGTTTGGTGCAATTTCAACCGAACCGCTGATAATGTGCAGCTCTGCATTAACCTTTTCCTTTTGAAGGAATTGATTGACCGTATTTGGATAGGAAGTCGCAATTTTCTTTCCTTCCAGGTCTTTAACCGATTTAAAATCAGCTCCTTTTGGAACGGCCAATGAAACCCTGCATTTGGAAAATCCGAGTTTTTCCACAACCTGAAGGTCTGTCCCTTTTTCAATTAGCAAATTTTCCCCAACAATGGCGAGGTCTACCACCCCATCCCTTAAATATTGCGGTATATCTCCATTTCTAAGATACATAACCTCCAATGGGAAATTACGCGCAGACGCCTTGAGTTGTTCACGTCCGTTGTCGATGGATATTCCACAATCTTTCAGGATTTTCAGGGAGTCTTCGTTAAGCCTCCCCGATTTTTGAATCGCAATTTTTATTTTTCTCTGTTTCATAATTACTTTCCTTAACTAAAGTGTTTTTGGTTGTTTTTTTCAAAACCAGCAATAAAAAAACCCGCTTGATGACTCAAACGGGTTTTTTTATATTATTATGTTTCAATCACACATAACAATCTCACCTCGCTTGAGTGCAAGTATGAAAATGATGATGTGATGTGTAAAGTGTCATTTTGTTTGTTTTGATATACAAATTTAAAGCAATTCAAAAATTGTTTCCAAATAATATTTTAGTTTTTTGCCCTAAGTGATATAAATATCTCGATTTTGTCCCTATTAGTTACGGAACTCATCAAAACAAGTCCATATTCAGGACTGCCTCCTCTCAATACTCATCGAAAAAACAAGCTTTTGTTAAAAATGAAATAAGAAAGAAGCTATTTGTTCTATGCCATTTTATTAAAAAATAATATCTTGCCCACCTTAAACACATGAATTAAATTGATTTTGTAATGAGAATTTTTCTTAGCGTTTTAATTTTATCAGTACTGACCTCTACCAGTATTTTTGCTCAAAGCAAGAAAGAACTAAGAGCACAAGTAAGCGAATTGAATTCCAAACTAAAGGTTTTACGACAAACTGAAGCAGACTTA
The DNA here is from genome assembly GCF_026241135.1 of Galbibacter kalidii. Classification (GTDB taxonomy): domain Bacteria; phylum Bacteroidota; class Bacteroidia; order Flavobacteriales; family Flavobacteriaceae; genus Galbibacter. The sequence goes on along the minus strand of NZ_JAPFGA010000028.1, from coordinate 15,857 downwards.
GCAATAGCAGAACGAAAAGTAGAAAACCTTGAATTGCGACTGAAAGAACTTCAACAAACCAACAGCGACTTGATGGAGAATATGAATAAATTCTTATCAGCTTCAACGCAGCAGTCAAACACGGTGAACCTTACCTTGGAAACCCTAGAGCGGAAAGAAGCCCAAATAAAAGACATAAGAGATACCTTTAGTGCCAACGATTCCATAGCCTTTTTAGTACTTACCGACCTTAAGAAAACTTTAGGTGAAGATGCTCAAATAGGTGTTGAAAAAGGAAGTATTATCATTGCGATGGACACTCCATTCCTTTATGGATCTGATCCAAATAGCACAGATGTGGAAGAGACTGCCAAAGGTTTTATTGGAAAGATAGCAACTGTAGCAAAGAAATATCCTTCTCTGGATGTTACTGTTGAAAGTAGAGGAGCCAACTGGAACCTTAATGCATCCAGAGCGGCATCGGTGGCTAATGTATTACAAACCGATTTTAGTGTCGCTTCGGGAAAGCTTAAATCTACAACCACAGCCGGAGCTAGTGATGCCTCTTTTATACGTTTACACGTAAATTTTAATGCTTTCTACCTCGAAGTACGTGAAGATCTGAAGAAAGGAAGCTGATCACATTTAGCAATAAATCCGTAAATCCGGGACGTTAAACTAAAAAGATTGAAAAACTAGTCGCTATTTCATACATTAGTGCGATGATTCATGATTAAATCCCACTAAGTGGGTCTTTTCCCTGATGTTCTGCATCGAAATGGGTTAAGGTTTTTTCATTTGAACACCTTGTGGGCCTGCCTCTGTCGGCAGACAGGCTTGCCCCCAAAACTGTTGATTAGAAACAATAACCGGCTGATTTAATTCATGTTTTAATCCCTAACTAATGATTGAACAATTTGACTTTTCAACCCTCACCAGTACGCCTTATTTTCTAGCGGCAGTACTAATTTTTGCCTTTTTTATAGGTTTTTTTATAGGTAAATCGGTAAAAAACAACAAATATAAAAGCGAACTTGAAAAATGCTTACTCGAAAAAAGTGTTTTGGTAAACAATGCCAGAAGCGAGGCTATTTCTTTTTCAGAAGATAATACCATAAAAGCCGTTCAAACCCGGGGCAGGAGTGGAATGGCAATGGAATCTGACATGAATGTGTCTCTCAAGAAAAAAACGAAAGTTCCACCAAAATTAGACTTCAATTCCATAGGACATGCCAATGAAGAAGCCAAAGATGATTTAAAACTTATCGAAGGTATAGGTCCTTTTATTGAGAAAAAACTGAACAGTATCGGTATATACAAGTTTGAGCAGTTGAGCAGAATCACCGATAAAGATATTGAAGTGATTACCGAACTCATTGAATTTTTCCCTGGAAGAATAAAAAGAGATGACTGGAAAGGTAAGGCTACACAATTACTAAACTAGAGGTAATTGTCATTGATACCAAAGCGTCGGGAGTATTGATAGCCTTTTCTGAATTTATTTATTCTTTTCCTCGATCCATTTTGCCATATACTTACTGGCTTGGGTGGTTTGCTGCTGTAGCATGGCACCTGTAAAATTAGCCGTTCGATGTTGCTGAATATTCGTTTCTAACTTTTCAAGGGTTGTTTTAAACCGAGCTTTATGCGCTTTGGCATCAAACCTTTTTTCTAAAATCTCATACCCTGCATCTTGGGCTTGTTCCCATAACTGCTGATCGGAATACAGTTCGATAGCTGTTTTGGCTACTTCAGCAATATCATCACAAATAATTCCGTTCCACTCATAATCCCCATTGATTCCTTCAGCGCCGATTACTGTAGTCACACTAGGCGTACCAGATTGCATAGCTTCGATCAGTTTGCCTTTCAATCCGGCTCCAAACCGCATCGGAGCTAGACAAACCCTTGCCTTGCTCATCACTTCCATGGCATCCTCTGCCCTGCCGTGTACCATAAAACCTTCGGTTTCTTTATGTAAATCGAATACTTTTTGAGAGGGATAAGCTCCGTAAATGTGCAATTTAGCTTTGGGTAAAGCTTTTCTGATTCCCAGCCAGATAGTTTTTTTCAATTGCAACACGGCATCCCAATTAGGTGCATGCACAAAATTCCCGATAAAGATAAAATCCGCTCTTTCCTCCCATTGCTTCTGATTTTGCTCTGTTTTCGGAAGTAAAAAAGGCAAATACAACAGTAGATCAGCATTTATCTTAAAAACCCCTTTTAGGAGTTCTAACTCTTCTTCGGAAATAATCAAAGAGAGATCACATCGATACATACTGGCGATTTCACGTTTTGCCAAATCGCTTTGTAACAGCATATCCATATTAACCTCAACATCTTTTTTTAAGGCTATTTGCCTTACCTTTCGAAGAAAATGGAGATCTTCTGTATCCAGAATCCGAATGGCTTCGGGATATTGTTCAGCTACACGCCAGCCAAACTGTTCTTCAATCATATAACGGTCGAAAATAACAATATCAGGCTTTAAATCCGCTACAAAAGCATCAAAAGAGGTGTCGTTTAACTGAATTTCTTTTGCGTCAATCCCAATGGAAGCAAGATTAAAAATGTGCTCGCTTTGCTTTGCCGGTGATGCGAAGGTGATTTCTGCCCGATTTTCTTTAAAAAAGTCAATCAATTGCAGCATTCTACTCCCCGCTGCTGATGAGGTTGGCTCCGGCCAGACATAACCTATAATTAGAATTTTTTTTGAGTTATACACTTAGATGTTCTTTTCCTTTCTACAAAATGATATCAATATCACCTTTACCTTCACGGACGATCTCTGGTTCACTACCGGAAAGATCGATTACAGTTGAAGCCACATTGTCACCATAACCGCCATCAACAATAACATCCACCAGGTCATCCCATTTTTCGTGAATCAATTCCGGATCTGTGGTGTATTCGATCAATTCATCTTCATCGCGGATAGAGGTGGAAACGATGGGATTCCCCAATTCTTCGACCAAAGTTCTTGCTATGTTATTGTCCGGTACACGGATACCCACGGTCTTTTTTTTCTTGAAATCCTTCGGAAGGCTGTTATTCCCCGGCAAAACAAAAGTATAAGGACCGGGAAGGGCACGTTTTAAAATTTTAAAGGTTCGCGTATCAATCTGCCGAACGTAATCTGATAAATTACTCAAATCGGCACAAATAAAGGAAAAGTTAGCTTTTTCAAGCTTCACTCCTTTGATGCGGGCAATACGCTGTAAAGCTTTGGAATTGGTAATATCACATCCCAAACCATAAACCGTATCCGTAGGATAGATGATAAGTCCGCCCCTGCGAAGCACCTCCACTACCCTGTTTATTTCCTTCGGATTTGGGTTTTCTTCATATATGCGAATTAACTCTGCCATTCCTTTTATTTAGTTCGTAAACCTGTCAGGTTTGATTTCAATCCTAAAAGTTACCCAATAACATCAAGTTTGGCAAAACGGAGTAACAGCTTTTTTATGCCCCCGTTATCAAACCTGATTTCTGCTTTTTTGTCATTCCCTACACCCTCTAATTTGATAATTTCCCCTTTACCGAATCTGGAATGTTCTACTTTATTTCCAACCACTAGATCATTGTCAAACAAATTGGAGTTTGATGTAGGTTCACCAATATTAGGTTTTATTTTTCTCAGTTTACGCAGCTTTTCTTCTGATGGTTTATGTGATGATGGCGGTGTCCCCGATTTTGGTTTTTTAAGCCGAAGTTTACTTTTATCAACCTCCCCAAAAATATCGGAATCTATCATCGGTTTATAGCGATAGTCACTATCCATTGGAGGTGTCAAATATTCCAGATATTGGTCATCTATCTCCTCTATAAAACGACTGGGTTCGGCATCGATAAGTTTTCCCCAACGATATCTGCTCTGTGTATATGTGAGATACGCTTGTTTTTCTCCCCGGGTCAAGGCTACGTAAAACAACCTCCGCTCCTCTTCGAGTTCGCTACGGGTATTCATACTCATGGCTGAAGGAAATAGATCTTCTTCCATTCCTACAATATAAACATATGGAAACTCCAAGCCCTTGGCCAAGTGAATGGTCATCAAGGCCACCCTGTCATCATCACCGGTATCTTTATCAAGATCTGTTACAAGGGCAATATCTTCCAAAAATTCGGACAAATCACCTTTGGCATCTGCAATTTCCTTCTGACCTTCCACAAAATCCTGAATCCCATTCAGCAATTCCTCCACATTCTCCATTCGGGCAATTCCTTCCGGAGTACCATCTTTTTTAAACTCCTGAAGCAAACCGGTCTTTTTTGCCACATGTTCTGCCATTACAAATGCATCAGCGGTCTGATTGGTCACCTGAAAACTTTTGATCATCGTCATAAAATCGTCCAGTTTTCTTTTGGTTCCCGAATTGATTTTCAGGTCAATTTTATCCAGGTTCTCTATCACTTCAAAAATGGAACGTTTGTAGTGATTGGCAGCCACCGTCAGTTTTTCCATGGTGGTTTGTCCAATACCTCGTGCCGGATAATTAATAACCCGCACCAGCGCTTCTTCATCCTTCGGATTTAAGATCAAACGCAAATAGGCCAAAACATCTTTGATCTCTTTTCGTTGATAGAACGAGAGTCCGCCGTAAATGCGATACGGAATCTCCTTTCGCCTTAAGGCATCCTCTATCGATCGTGATTGTGAATTGGTGCGGTACAACACGGCAAAATCCCCGTCGTGCAACTGGTTTTGCATTTTATTTTCAAAAATGGACGAAGCCACAAACCTTCCCTCTTCAGCATCGGTGACAGAACGGTGTACTTTTATTAGGTTCCCTTCATCATTATTAGTCCAAACTACTTTTTCCAGCCTACTTTTGTTCTTTTCGATAACAGAGTTGGCAGCATTTACTATATTTTTGGTCGATCGGTAGTTTTGCTCCAAGCGGTACATCTCCACATTGTCATAATCTTTTTGGAAGTTCAGGATATTGTTGATGTTCGCCCCACGGAAAGCATAAATACTCTGTGCATCATCCCCTACCACACAAATATTCTGAAACCGGTCTGATAGCGCCTTTACAATTAAATATTGGGAATGGTTGGTATCTTGGTACTCATCCACCAAAATATAGCGGAACCGATCTTGATATTTAGCCAACACTTCAGGAAAACGGGTCAGCAGTTCATTGGTTTTCAACAACAGATCGTCAAAATCCATCGCCCCCGCTTTAAAACAACGTTCACAATACGCATTGTATATTTCTCCCAATCGCGGTCTTTTGGCCATAGCATCAGCTTCCATGAGCTCCGGATTGTTAAAATAGGCTTTAACCGTAATCAAACTGTTTTTATAGGAAGATATCCTATTCTGTACCTGTTTGTATTTATAAACATCCTTATCCAAGCCTATTTCCTTGATAATGGAATTGATAAGGCGCTGTGAATCCTGAGTGTCGTATATGGTAAAATTACTCGGATAGCCCAATTTTTCGGATTCGAATCTCAGGATTTTGGCAAAAACCGAATGAAAGGTTCCCATCCAAAGATTTTTAGCTTCGCTATTTCCCACGATCTCAGCAATTCGTTTTTTCATCTCGCGGGCAGCCTTATTGGTAAAAGTCAATGATAAGATATTGAAAGGGTCGACTCCCTTACTCATCAAATAAGCTATTCTGTAGGTCAGCACACGGGTTTTCCCTGATCCTGCCCCGGCAATAACCATAAGTGCACCGTCTTTGTGCAATACAGGGGCTCGCTGCGCTTCATTCAACTCTGCTAGATATGCTTCCAAAGTAATTTTATGTTTTTAAATTGCAAGTAGATTTCAACTCTTTTCAAAATAACAAAAAGTAGTTGATTTTTCCGGGTCAAGTTAACTAATATGGCAGTATTTTTTAAGAGGAAACGTAAATATTTATAAACAGAAATATTATATTATAGGTATATTTACCTTTCATAGCTTATGAAAATATCATTACACACAATTAACTTCAATATTTTTTTATGAAATGCACATAAACTTTTTTGAACATACCATACTGAAAATGATTAAAACAAGTTTATGTACATTCCTGAATATGAAGGAATTTTTAGTTTCTTCATCTGCCGTTGGCGGACTAAAAAATTTTAAACAGATGAAATTCACAAAACTCTCTTTTAAACCGATAGCAAAGATCAAAGGTTACCTTCCTTTGTTTTTTTTGCTATTCAGTATGCCTTTAATGGCGCAAAATTCACTAGAAGAAGATATTAAAGCCATTGAACCCAAAGTCATAGAATGGCGACGAGACTTCCACAAAAACCCTGAATTGTCCAATCGGGAATTCAACACCGCCAAAAAAATAGCCAAGCATTTAGAAGACCTGGGGATTGAAGTCACTACCGGGGTAGGAAAAACCGGTGTTGTAGGTATTCTGAAAGGTAAAAAAACCGGAAAAGTCATTGGTTTACGGGCAGATATCGATGCCTTACCTGTAACGGAGCGCAACAGCCTTCCATTCAAATCTACCGTTACCTCTACCTTCCTTGGAAAAGAAACAGGTGTTATGCATGCCTGTGGACACGATACACATATTGCTATTTTGATGGGTGTTGCGGAAGTGTTGAGCAAGCACAACGATTTTGCCGGAACGGTAAAATTTATTTTTCAACCTGCGGAAGAAGGTCCACCACCGGGTGAAGAAGGTGGAGCTAAACTAATGATCAAAGAAGGGGTGCTCGAAAACCCAAAAGTTGATGCCATCTTCGGTTTGCACATCAACTCTGGAACACCGGTCGGGACCATCCGTTACAAACCGGGGGGAACCATGGCCGCAACAGAACGTTTTGTTATCAATGTAAAAGGAGTGCAAACACACGGATCTGCTCCATGGAGCGGTGTTGACCCTATTTTGATATCTGCAAAGATCATAGACGGACTTCAAACCATCATCAGTAGGGAAGCCCGCTTGGTCGATGAAGCCGCAGTTATCACCGTTGGGAAAATCACTGCGGGAGTTCGCTTCAACATCATCCCTGAAAGTGCTGAAATGATCGGTACGATACGAACCTTGACCCCCGATATGAGAAAACATATCTTGGCGCGTGTACAACAAATGGTGCCGGCCATTGCCGAAGCATACGGAGGCAAAGCCACTGTTGAAATACAAAACAATACGGCAATCACATACAACGATGAAGAATTGGTTGAACAAATGCTGCCTTCCCTGGAAAAAGCTGCAGGCGCTGAAAATGTACAACTGACAAAAGCGACTACGGGAGGCGAGGACTTCTCCTATTTTCAGGAAGAAGTACCCGGATTTTACTTTTTCCTTGGAGGAATGCCTAAAAATTCAACAAAAGCAGCACCTCATCACACTCCTGATTTTTATATTGATGAAAGTGGACTGTTGTTAGGGGTAAAAGCATTCACAAATATTGTCAACGATTATCTAGCAGAATAAATATGGAAGTAGTTTTAGATTTTGTGCAAAATATCCCTTGGTGGGTTTGGGTATTGATCTTCCTTGCCCTTGTAGCTATCCGCGATATGTTTTTCAATAAAAAACACATCATTACCCATAATTTCCCCATTGTTGGCCATATACGGTATATGCTGGAAAGCATCGGACCTGAACTGCGTCAATATATTGTAGCCAACAACCGTGAGGAACTTCCTTTTAATCGAATTGAAAGAGGATGGATATATGCATCAGCAAAGAATGAAAACAACTATGAAGGCTTTGGAACCGATAGGGATATTCACGAAGCGCATTACATTTTTATCAACAACGCTATGCTCCCTTATAAAGTTCCACAAGGTCATCCTAATACAATTGACCCTTATTTTCTACCTTGCGCCAAGGTGATGGGAAGTTATAACAAAAGAAAACGTCCGTATCGACCTGCATCTGTCATCAATGTTTCTGCCATGAGTTTTGGTTCGCTTTCTGCCCGGGCAGTAGAATCATTGAACGAAGGTTGTAAACTGGCTCATGCCTATCACAATACAGGCGAAGGAGGATTATCCCCCTATCACAGAAAGGGAGCTGATGTTATTTTTCACTTCGGAACGGGATATTTTGGCGTAAGGGGCGATGATGGGAAGTTTTCCATGGAGAAACTAAAAAAACTGGTGGAAGACAATCCGCAGGTAAGAGCGATCGAAGTCAAACTCTCACAAGGGGCAAAACCCGGAAAAGGTGGCGTGCTTCCCGCTTCAAAGATCACAAAAGAAATTGCCGAGATACGACATGTCCCCATAGGAAAAGACGTATTGTCACCTCCTAATCATTCGGCTTTCGGAACTATCGAAGAAATGGTGAAATTTATTGAAGACATAGCCCGTGAAACCGGATTACCTGTAGGAATCAAGGCTGCCATTGGAAAATTGGATCAATGGCGTGAATTGGCCAATGTAATGAAGAAAACCAATCAAGGCCCTGATTTCATCACCGTTGATGGTGGTGAAGGTGGTACCGGTGCTGCTCCACCGAGTTTTGCCGATCATGTTTCCCTACCTTGGATCTATTCGTTCAGCGATGTGTATAGGATTTTCAAAGAAGCAGAACTCACAAACCGTATTGTTTTTATAGGGAGTGGAAAGCTCGGTTTCCCGTCCAAAGCCGCTATGGCCTTTGCCATGGGTGTAGATTCCATCAATGTAGCTCGTGAAGCTATGATGAGTGTAGGCTGTATTCAAGCCCAGGTGTGTCATAACAATACCTGCCCCAGTGGTATTGCCACTCAAAATAAATGGCTGCAATCGGGGATTAATATCGAAGACAAAGCGGAGAGAGTAAACTATTACTTTAAAAATTTCAAAAAAGAGTTGATCGAGATCACTCATGCCTGCGGCTACGAGCATCCTTCCCAATTAACCATGGAAGATGTGGATATCAATCTTGGCGATAAAAGCCTTACCCAACCCTTGGCCAATGTTTATGGCTATAATAAAGTGAAAGTTCCTTTTGAGGGAACTGAAAGTTTATTACATTGCCCCCATCTTGGAGGTCAATACAAGGCCGAAGAGGCATTGGAAAAACTTAAAAACAAACAAATCAGATACTAACAAGCCCCATGGAAGAATTAAATTTCGTTGAACTATTATTTTTTTTACTACCGGCTTTGATCACCGGTCTTATTGCCTATTACTTTTTCAATTCACATATGAAAAACGAAGAAGGGAGAAGGCGTTACCTGCTTCATAAGCAAACTGAGAAAACCGCGCTCCCACTAAAGTTACAAGCCTACGAACGTATGGCTTTGTTTTTGGAACGTGTCAACCCATCGAAGTTATTGTTGAGAATCGTCCCTGAAAGTGACGATAAAGAAATGTACGAGGCACAACTCATCACTTCAATTGAACATGAGTTTGATCATAACCTCGCACAGCAGATCTATATTTCAGATGAATGTTGGAACGTCATCAAAGCATCAAAAAATGCAACGATACAAATGATACGCAAAGCCGGAATGAATGCTGAAAATGCCCAAAAACTAAGGGAAGATGTATTGAATCAACTTCTTGACAAACAACCGCCTTCCAATGCGGCCCTGGGATATATCAAAAAGGAAATAAAAGATATTTTTAACTAAACCTAAGAAGAGCTAACCCGCCATTTTTTTGGGTTGTTGGATTTTTACACGGGCTTCGGCATAAACCTTACCTTGCTCCCACCATTCTGCCATCTTCTTTTTATTGAAATAAAGGGAATTTTCGGTAAGTCTGGTGGGGGTAAAATAGGTGTTCAATCTTACATTCTTGTTAAGTGCTGCCAGTTTTCCTTCAACAATATCGTGCGATTCCAATTGATCCAATACAAAACTATACAGGCTCACCATAAGCGAAAACGGATTTTTCCCCAGTATTTTATTGTATTCCATATTTTCCGTTTCTAAAATAATGGCATCTATTTCACTGGCACCCATTTTTACAGCTTCACGAATCGGGATAATACAACCCAACCCGCCATCGGCATATTCATAGCCATCCTTTTTGGTGAGTGACATAAAGGGAACATAGTTACACGATATCCATATCCAGTCGCAAAAATCGTCATAATTGTAATCCATGATCGATTTATACTCCACCCTGTTCATAGAAAGGTTGGAAACCGTAACCACTACATTTTTTCCGTTATCGATCAATTGTTTGTATTCATCTTCGGAAAAATTATTTCTGATCTGCCGCCTCAAATTCTTGCTCTCCCCAAAGGTTCGCTTCCCTTTAATAAGCTGCCAGATTACATTCAGGTAATTGATGGCTACATATTCCTTTCCGTTCCTTTTACGGGTTATAAACGGATTGTTACTAAAGATTTTTCGCTGTGTGACATTCGTATAGATGTCGTATATCTTTTCAATATTGTTGTTCGCCAAATGAGGGATCAATAAACTCCCCGTGGAAGTCCCCAAGTAAAGGTCGTACTCCCTTTTTTCATTTTCCATAAGGTGTTGTGCCACACCACCGGCAAATGCGCCCTTACTTCCTCCTCCGCTTATTACTAATGCTCTCATTCTTCTGTGTTAAATATTCAATAGATTACTATTATTGCTCAACGTTTCAAACCACTTTATATTTCCAGTTGACTCACTTCTTTATTCTTGAATTTAGCAAATTCAAACCCGCGCTGCCACCATTCTGTCATTTTTGCTTCATCGAATATAAGGGAATTGGTTGTCAATACTGTTGGTGTGTAATAAAAATTAATGATAGCATCATTGTTGGACGCTACAAACTTTCCGATTTTAATGTTTTGATATTCAATTCGGTCAATCATAAAATTAAACATGGCTGTAAGCAGCGAAAACGGATTTTTTGAAGGCAATCTGTTGAATTGGGTCATTTCAGTCTGTAAAATAATGGCGTCGACTTCCGTTGCTCCTCTCTTTATTGCTTCTTCAATGGGAACCATGCTCCCAAGTCCGCCATCGACATATTCACAACCATCCTTACGCACCAGCGTCATAAAAGGCGTGTAATTACTCGACATCCAAACCCAATCGCAAAATTCATCATAATCATAATCTTTGATCGATTTATATTCCACCTGACTATATGATAGATTGGAAACTGCAATCACTACCTCCTTGTTACTATTCTTCAATCGTTCAAAATCTTCTTGCGTAATGGATTTTCTGATTAGTTTTCTCAGATTATGGCTTTCGCCGAAAGTTTTACTTCCCCTGATAAAATTTCTGATAACGTTGATGTGGTTAATACTTATTTGCTGAACTCCGTATTTTTCTTTGATTTTAAACGGACAAACACTGAAAATACTGTCGTTGTCTACAGAAGTATATACTTTCTTTATTTTTTGGACCTCTCCCAACGCAAGATGGCTCACCAAAAGGCTTCCGGTAGAGGTTCCCAAAAAGAGATCGTAATCCCTTTTTAACTCCTCGATAAGATATTGTGCAACGCCACCGGCAAATGCCCCTTTGCTCCCTCCTCCAGATATGACTAATGCCTTCATTGTAGGTTATTCTTTGGTTTTGAGTTTTTCTTTTAAAAAATCTTGTTCGTTTTCGTTCAGTTTATTCAGCATGTTTTGCAGTACCTTTTTGTAATCTTCCTGCGCTATCAAACTGTCCAGCAATTCCCTTGAAAACTTCGAAAACTGCCAAGTGTGATGGTGACATGCCTGTATTAAATGACATAATGCTTTTTCATTAAACGCACGGACTTCGTAAAGATACTGAAAAGCCAATTGTCTAAGCTCAAAATTATAGTTGGGATGGGTATAATTGATCAATTCCTCATAATACGAAACTTTGTTATTGTTGTCATAACCCGGAGTAATCACAGCCAAAGCCAACCATAAAACACGAATGTTTTTGTTATTGAACCCGCTTTTTCCTTTGGTGGTGTCCAAATATTTTATCCGGTCTTCTGGAAAATATATCCACAGCTTCAAAAGCGTATTCTCGACAGTGATATAACTACTGTCGTTCAACAATTTTTCAACATCCGGTTTTAATTGCTGCGGAATACTATCAATATACAAAACTGCTGCCTGACGTGTTTTCAACACATCCGATTGCAAAGCTTTTTTATAGATTTTTATACCTACTGAATCGGTTTGAAGCCGTCGCAAAACATTTTCTACCAAGGCATAATTGTCTTTTCCGCTAAAAATACTATCGTTTTCAGCTACAAAATCAGTTAACTCACTTTGATCAGCCGTATCAAATTGCAACAATGTTTTGGTCAATTTATTCTTTTGCAGCAGTGTTCTGGCTTTTTCTATAGGAAATTCTTTATTCACCAGCCAACGCTGAACAAAATCATCCAAATCTTGTCCGCTTTCGGTTTCTACGATTTTTATAAAATCATCCGTAACCACATTTTTAAACGCAAAGGCATTGAGGTAGTTCCTTACAGCCAATTGAAACGCCTTTCCTCCTACTTTATCCCGAAGTGCATGTAAAACCCAAGCTCCACGCTGATAAAAAGTAAGACTACTTGCCTTAGGGTTCATCAAACCCTCCCCTTCGTTCTGAGACATCATATCCAATTGCTTCGCAGATTGATACAACTGAAGGTAGTAATGATCGTTTCCGAAAACCTCCTCTTCAGCCAGCAAAGCATAATAGGTGGCAAAACCTTCCTGCAACCAATGGTGCGTTCCGCTCTGCTCTGTTATCAAATCACCAAACCACTGATGTGCCAGTTCGTGTGCATTTACGCTGACATAATTTTTATCGGTAAATCCCGTTGAATCGACCACATAAGCATCAGAAAAAATAGTAAGAGAGGTATTTTCCATTCCGGAATAAAGAAAATCCTTGACAGGCACTTGCTTGTAATTTTGCCACGGAAAAGGAACTCCGATTTCGTCTTCCAAAAAGTCAAAAATACGTTTGGTATAACGATATGTGGGTTCAACCATGGCGGTGTCCGCCGGAGGCGGATAAAAATAGAGCTCCATAGGAATACCGCTTTCAGACAACTCCTCTTTCACATCATAATTCCCCACTACAAAAGCCAACAAATAACTGCTCATCGGGTTTTGCATATCAAAATGCCATGTTTGTTGTTCATCTCCGCTATCCTTTTTAAGCAATTTTCCATTGGCAATCACTTTGAATGTTGAAGGCGCTGTAATGGATAAATCAAATTCAACCTTCTCGTTCATATCATCAAAGCTCGGGAGCCAATTGGAGGTGTATTTCCCCTGTCCTTGTGTCCAGATTTGACGACCTCCCCTCGGAGCGTCAAAACGATTCAGTATTAAATCGTTCTTGTCATCCTCAATAAAATACAGCGCTTGTTTAGGATTGCATAAATAACTAATTTTAAGGATATTTAAATTACTTTTATTGAAGTTTTCATTTAAGTATATCTTCTTGCCATCATATTCATAATCAGCTGATTTTTCATTAATAAAAACTGAAGAAATTGTCATGTTCTTTGCATCTATCACAATGGAATCCGTTGATTGTAAAACATCAAAAGTATAGGTAATACTACCTCTGACCGATTTACTTTCCGGATGAACGGAAATAGCTACTTCCCCCTTTTTGAAATCGACAAAAGTAGTTTGCTGAGCCAAAATGGCCGATGAGAAAAACAAAAAAATATAGAAAAAGACATGTTTCATTGGTTCGTTGTAAATCCGATACCAAATTAACAAAAGTTGACAATATGAAAATAGCATCAGATCGGGTTTTTTACAAGAAAAAAGTATATTCGTACTTATGAATCCAAATATCCTGCAAACTCCTATCGATTACCTAAAAGGCGTAGGCCCCAATCGGGCTGATTTGCTTAGGAGTGAACTCGGTATTCACACTTATCAGGATTTTATTAATCTTTTCCCCAACAGGTATATCGACAAAACAAAATACTACAAGATAAGTGAGCTACAGCGCAACAATGCTGAAGTACAAATTGTCGGGAAGATAACCCATATAAAAACTGTTGAACAAAAACGCGGAAAACGCTTGGTTGCTACTTTTACTGATGGTAGCGGAAAAATGGAATTAGTGTGGTTCAGGGGACATAAATGGATTCGTGAAAGCCTAAAAATCAACCAACCTTATGTTATTTTTGGTAAAACCAATTGGTACAATGGCTTTTCTATGCCCCATCCTGAGATGGAATTGCTGAGCGAACACGAAAAAAGCCTGCGTACCGCCATGCAGCCCGTGTATCCATCCACAGAAAAACTAACTAATAAAGGTATTACCAATCGGGTCATCAATAAACTGATGCAGCAATTATTTATGGAGACCAAAGGGCGGTTTGCTGAAACTTTATCCCCCAACCTTCTTGACGAACTCAAACTCATTTCGAAAAGTAAGGCTTTATTCAATATTCACTTCCCTGAAAATCAGGAATTGTTGGCCAAGGCACAATACAGGCTGAAGTTTGAAGAACTGTTCTACATTCAGCTACAGCTGATCTCCAAAAACTTAATGCGAAAGCAAAAGATAAAAGGTTTCAATTTTGATAAGGTCGGAACGCTTTTCAACACCTTCTATAAAAACCATTTGCCTTTTGAACTCACCAACGCCCAAAAAAGAGTTATCCGGGAAATAAGAAACGATCTGGGGAGCAACGCACAAATGAACAGGCTATTACAAGGGGATGTAGGCTCCGGAAAGACGATTGTAGCTCTTATGGCAATGTTGTTGGCCATTGATAACGGTTTTCAAGCTTGTATGGTCGCTCCAACTGAAATTTTAGCTCAACAACATTACAACGGTATTGCGGAACTGGTCAAAACCCTTAATATCCGTGTGAAATTGCTTACCGGTTCATCCAAAACTTCTGAACGAAAAGAAATACACGAAGAGCTGGAAAACGGCAAACTCCATATTCTGATCGGCACCCACGCTGTGTTGGAAGATAAAGTCCGTTTTAAAAACCTCGGACTCTCCATTATTGACGAGCAACACCGCTTTGGAGTGGCGCAACGCTCAAAATTATGGCACAAAAACAAAGTCCCGCCACATATTTTAGTGATGACGGCAACGCCCATCCCCAGAACCCTCGCTATGAGTTTGTATGGCGATCTTGACATTTCGGTAATTGATGAATTGCCACCCGGCAGAAAAGCAATAAAAACCGTACATCGATACGACACCAACCGATTAAAGGTCTTTCGGTTTATAAAAGATGAAATTGCCCTGGGAAGACAGATCTATATTGTTTATCCGCTTATTCAAGAGTCCGAAAAATTGGATTACAAGGACCTGATGGACGGTTATGCCAGTATCGAGCGGGAATTCCCAAAACCTGAATACCAAATTTCCATAGTTCACGGAAAAATGAAACCTGCCGATAAAGACTATGAAATGGATCGTTTTGTAAAAGGCGAAACACAGATCATGGTGGCCACAACCGTTATCGAAGTGGGTGTCAACGTACCCAACGCCTCTGTAATGATTATCGAGAGTGCCGAGCGCTTCGGTTTATCACAGTTGCACCAACTACGCGGACGCGTGGGCAGGGGCGCCGAACAAAGCTATTGTATTTTAATGACCAGCCATAAACTCTCAGCCGATTCCAAAACACGCTTGGAAACTATGGTAAAAACCAACGACGGCTTTGAAATCGCCGAGGTTGATCTCAAACTTCGCGGTCCGGGAGATATTATGGGTACTCAGCAAAGTGGGGTGCTTAATTTAAAAATAGCCGATATCGTAAAAGACAACGAGATCCTGAAAACTGCACGCTATTATGCCTTAAAAATACTAAAGAATGATCCTTCCCTGACATTGGAAAAGAACAAGCACATCCGTTACACTTACCAACAATTGATCAAGCATAAAAACATCTGGAACTACATTAGTTGATAAGTTGACATAAAAAAACAGGCCATTCAGCCTGTTTTTTGGTAGCATCTCATAAACTGTGTAAATAGAAAATATCGGGGGTCATGACCCCCGATATTTTTTTATTAATTTTAAATTTTACACAGTATGAAGAA
>NZ_JAPFGA010000027.1 GCF_026241135.1 Galbibacter kalidii | reverse complement strand
GAACAGGTACTTTAACGAGTTTTGTTTTAGAATGAATAGGTCACAAAGCAAGGAAACAATATTTAATAACCTTATTACCAAAATGGTCAATAGTGATAGTGATGTTGTATATCAATCGAAATTGATAAGTAACTAACTACTGACCTCTAAAGTTTTATTTTCAAAATAATACTGGAAACCAATAATCGTTTGTTTAAAACGCACTTTTTTTGTTAAAAACGAGCTATTTAGGATAAATAAGGAGGTTAAGAATGCGTCTTTCACGCTTTTCGCATTGATCTACAAATTCTGCAAAGCCTCTTTATGGTACATATCGGCAAATTGTATTTCTATATACGTCTGAATTTCTTCCCTGCTTTTTCCGTTCTCAAGCATGGTAAATACTTTAGAGATGTGTTTGTCTTTAAAAGTTTTAAATGGCGGGTTATCATTTAAGATATCATCAAAATGGATGGTATGCAATTGTTCCATCATATGTGTATGTGCCACATATCGTTTTTCCTTCACTTTCAACTCCGCTATGTCTTTTTCGTTTTCAGTTTCGGCACTGTTTACTTTTGCCTGTAATGCAAAATACTCTTTTTCAACCACATAATTCATTTCAACGGCTTCCCTATACAATTTTTTCAGCCCTTTAAAAGCTAAATCATTATAGGTATCCAGAAAATCTTTATGGTCGTATAAATATTTTAAATAATCTATAGCGGTTTGTTTGTATTTCTTGTCTCTGTCATTTTCAGTTCGGTAAATAACTTCTTCTAAAAATTTCAAATTGGACTTTATCCCCTTAATCTTTAAAATAGCCCTGAATTTTTCTTCTTGGGAAACTGCCACCACCTGCGGACTTATACTATCGTGCTCGCCTTCAAAGTAATATTCGCGATAGGTGAAGTTGAATATTTTATCCTTTTTCTTCTTTTTGAATTTCGGCGGAAGGTCAAACGAATAATTATAACCCAGCGTAGCTGTAAACTCACTCAATCCACCGGTCTGTTTTTGATAATCATTGTTTCTGAAGAGCTGGATCAGACTTAAATTGATATGGTGCCGCTTCAACAATAAATAAGCAGCATTGGCTCTTATATTTGCTATGGAAGTTTTCCCTGTTGTATTGCTTGTAATGTTATAGGATGACGAAAGTCCTGCATTCAATTTGCTGTCAAAAAAACGTTTGTTCACACTCAGGGTAGGCCCCAAAGTCGAGGCATCTTCCCTTCCAATGGTATTTAGGGTAGCATTTACGGCCGTAGTAACATTTAGCTGTTGCTTCGGAAAAGTAAGTGTGTAAGCCGTATTTATATTATGAAAAATGGAAGCATCACCAATCCGTACAATGCCGTTCTGTTCGTTGGCAACATCACTAACATTGTAGTTGAAAGCTATATTTTGCTGAAGATTTTCTTTTTGTGAAAGCACATAATTGATCCCGAGATTGGCATTTTGCGACAATTGCCTGTAATCCAATGTATCTAAGTTGTTGTCCAACAAATTATCATCGTTGATGTTTTCAAACTGGTTTACTTTTACATTAGTATATGTTCTAAAATTGGAATACGAACCGTTGATGCTCAATCGCTCGCTTAAATTAGCCGAAGCATTTACCGAACCCACCATCCTGCTGGTTGCATTGTCTTTTTGATTTTTTATATCATCGCGTTGATACCCTACATTGAAAGCAAGGCTTACTTTATTGTTGAAAGCAGTTGTAGCCGCGTTCAGGGTAATATTTTCAAAATCGTTGTTGAAATAATAAGCCCCTAAGGTTTCGTAGCCGGGATCGATACGCTCGTAGGCGACCCCCACCGAGGATTGGTCGAACTTGTAATTTACACCTGCCTTGAGTGCTGTATAATATTCGGTGGAAGTTTTGCTGTTGAACAATAAACCTGAAAGTCCACCTTTGCCACCATTCCTGTCGTCTGCCCTTAAATCCTGCGTTATGGCGCTCGATGCATATTCGGCAAATACATCCAGGTTATTGGTTATTTTATAACTTCCTTCCAAGCTTAATACCATGTTCTCTTTAGGCAATACTTTTTTCTGTTCCGGGACAGAATCCAAAGAATTAATAGCATCTTTTGCATAAAAGCCAATAATCCCTACCGAATATTTACGGGTTTCGTACTCGGTTTTTAAACCGTACCCCATACGTTTAAATGCCGGTACCGTTCTGGGGTCTTCATCATCTTCGGTGGCTTTTAGCATTCGCCCTGCCATAGCGCTTATTTTAAAATTCCCTTCGGGGGTAAGGTCTACCCCGGCCCCGGTAAACTGGTGTCCGCTTAAGGTGTATGGTGAAAAGGTCATATTTACATCGCCTATATGCCCGGTAATCCATTTGTATTTTGGGTGCAGGCTGAGCCTGTTAAAATTAAAAGGCACTTGGTAATCCAACTTTTCCCCTTGATTGGTAAAACTATAACTTATGGGCATGGCAAAACTGTACAACTGCACATGAAGCGTTCCCTGTAAAAAATAGGTAAATGGCTCGCGTGCATTGTTTTGGTTGGAATTATAGTACACGCTATTGGCGGCTATATTGCCGGTAACCTTTAGTGGTTTTTCCTTGCCAAATTGTTCTAAATCGACGCTTTGAGCCATAGAAGAAAGACCAACTACAAAAAAAAGTAGTATGCAGAGTAGTTTTTGCTTCAAGATAATCTTTACATTATTATTTGTTCTGTTTAGGGTTGGTCTATCTTTACAACTGTTTTGGGCTTAAGAGTTGAGAGGTGATTTATTTTTAGTTAAGTAGCTGTTTCTTCTTTCTCATAAATATGTAAAGTACCTCCGCTATCTAAAACAAACATTTTGTTATCATAAAAAGCTATATTATTAATATCATAACCTCCAACTGGATGCATCCAAATCCTTTTCCCGGTTTCAGGACGAATTGCCCCGATACAGTGTAACCCTCCTTCCAGCCTAAAAGCATGGTAAATCAAGCCTGCATCAAAAATCGGATGATTCATTATAGTAAAATGTTGTTTACCATCGTAATCCTCATATTCAATACGGTGGAAATTCAAAACTTCTAAAGTCTCCAAATCTATTTCTATGAAATGATAGCCATAGCAACTATAGGCTTTGTTTTTATGGATGGACAGGACTATAAACCCGGCAGGTAATTTTTGTTGACAGAGGATTTTACCGGTTTGAATATCAATACGAAAAATAAACAGCTGAGTAAGTACAATAATGGAGTCCTTATAACCATAAACTTCCCTAATCTCTCCTAAAATATTCTCTCCATCTATTTCCTGGTATTCAGCAATTTTAGAGAAATCTTGTCTCCATAATTGTTTATTTTTTTTTAAGTTATAGACACCAACATTTCCTTCTCTAGTTATTAATAAGCCGCTCTTCATGATAACAGGATAATCTGTTGCTATCTGTCTTACTAATTCAAAGTTTATATTATACAAAAAATAGTTCACCCTTCGTTCTTTATAAAAAACTTTCTTGGTTATAATATTTTTATCATTATGCATAACATAACTTTGTTCTACAAGAGGGTTTTGTATACTTAAATCTTTTATATTAAATCCTTTGAAATTACTCCCTAAGATCAAATTGCCAATGTTGATTATATCTCCCCCAAAATTACCCTCTACAATTTTCTCATCAGTAAAATCCGGATAATTATATAATCTATAATTGCCATCTTCTTTTTCAAGTATAACAAGCTTTTCATTTACAATTTTGTAATATGTAACCTTTTCTATTTTTATAACTTCTTTATACATAGCTATTCTGCAACTTCAAATATTTTATTAAACACATTATTGTCTTCTAATTTATCCAATAGAAAATCTATCCGATTATTATTATCAATAAACCTGATATCTTCTGGGAATAATTTTTTTATTTGGCTTTCGGAAATGGTCTTTAATTCATCTACCGGGCTCCCATCAGCTTTTTTCAACGTTTCTAGAAACTTGGCCTTTAGGTTTCCTTTATTTACTCCTGATGTGGAATTAAACACCCACTTTACCTCATTTAAGTTATTGATTCCTTGTATATCACGGATAAATTGGGTTTTAATAGACGATGGGTACCAGCCTGCCCAGTTTTTTAGTTCATACTTGGTTACTGAACCAGCTTTTTCAACAAATCCATCATATACTCTTGCTGCATCAGAACCATCAGCAAGTTTTACAGCTTGCTTTACTTCAAAACGGAGCTTCCCTCCTAAATCATCAATTTTACTGCTAAAGTATTCAAGAACGAACCTACCCCCATGAAATTTGTTCCATTGAGAAGCCATATCTACAATTACTTTATCCAGACCGGGAACATCTTTCAGCTTATTCATTTTAGCTACAATGTCTGCCAATTCCTGTGCACTGCTAAAATCGGCTATTTTAGAAAGGCTTTCAGCTGCTTCAGGTATTTTATCCAATAACTCATTGATGTCTTTTTTAAAGGTCTGAAGCATGTTTTCGGTAAAACCGTCTGCCTTTTTAAACTTATTCCATAGTTTGGCATTAAGCAATTTAGCTGCCAGATCATCTGCAATTTTAGGTAGTTTTAGAATCAGTTTACCACTTGTAAATACGGTTATTGTAGTTCTTACAGCTCCTTTAGTAGTCAAGTGCCCTTTTCTTCCTGAATCAGCACCTTCATTATTTATCTCCGCCCAATCTTCTGGAGTATTGCCGGTAGCTTCCTCAATAATAATATCACTGAGCAATGGGAATAGTGCTGAAGGCTCGTCAACTATCTCATCCTTTACTTTTTTTAATCCTTGCCATGTTTGCTGGCGTGCTTCTTCATCAACCGACAAATCATAAACTAAAACAACGATACCTGTAACATCTGTCACAGCCCTTACAGCTGCTTCTGTACTTCCTGTAACCAAACCAGGTGCGTGTACTACTTCTGTAGGTTCAGTACTTTCAAGATAGGTAGTTTCTTCAACCGTTCCTGTTTTTAGGAGTGTGCCCATCTTTCCTGCACCCTCTGATATGATTTTAATGAATGTAGCATCTTCTTTAATGGCAACTTTTTTACCATCGGCAAAGGCATCACTATCCAAATTTACTCCTTTTAATTTTGGAGTATCATCAACATTTTTAACCTTAAACGCTTCTAAAAAGGCATTACCCTTAACCTTCATATTTTGGGAAAGGGACTTTAAATTTGCTGTTTTACCATCAAAAATTGATATGCTATTCCGTATGCCAACTGCCTTGAATTGTAGAATGCCACTTTCATTATAAGAAACCCTAAATATTTGGTCGATGTCCGTGTCTGTCCATTCGCCATTTTCTATTTGCTCATCGGTCAACGAAACAGTTTCAACTTGACCGCTTTCATTAAGCACGTATACCTTGTCTTCCGTAGCCCATTCTATTTGTTGGTTACTGCGTATCTGTTTGTTTAAGCTTATTAAAATGGAATGGACATCGGTAATGTTGGTAGGGTTGCATTGTTGCAATTCTTCTGCTAAGTGTTTTAACTCTATATCACCTACATCATCATTCGTGCAAAAGCCTTCAAAATTTAACAGGGTATTGCACTCCAATAAATCGTTGTCTTTTTTGCTAACAACCAAAAAGCCCTCTTGTTTATTCAATACAAGGTTCTCTAAGGTTTTAAATTCGTTTTCTAGTGTTTTCTGTTCTTCTTCAGAAACAGCGGTTTGGGTAAATTTACTAGGTTCTATGGGTTCTCCACTTTCTATATTCCCTAAAATACAGGTCAATAGTTTAGGCCCAATTCTTCCTGAAAAACGTCTGGTCTCACCATTATCATCGACTTCAAAAGTACTACTTTCACATTCTTTACATTTCAAATAAGCATCCCCATCCATCGCTTTCATTGCCATAAGTATGCTGAAAAGGTAATCTTCTGCATCTTTTTTCTGCTCAGCTACTTGCTCAATAATTTTTTGAGTTTGGGAATAGTTAGTTGCATCTTTCTTACCAATGGCATCAGTATCCGCTTTACTAAGGTCATCGTTGTCAGCCAGTGCCGTAGGATCCAAGTTTTTCACTTCTTCCTTTTGTTCATCAGTAGCATAGGGACTATCAATTACACTATCCTTTAACTTGCCATTATAATAATCAATATCTACTATATCTTCTTCCACAAGTTTGCTTGATTGCTCCTCAAACTCTTCTTGTGTAATAATCGCATCTTCTAATTCCTTTTGTAATTCCTTTAACTTATCAAGTCTTTCTTCACGCTCTTTAAAAAATTCAGCAATGATATCTGCTAACTCTCCAATGGCCTGCGGTATCTCGGTAACAGCATCCAACTCATCACTCATATCATCCACATTGCCCCAATCGGGGTCATAAGTAGTGTAAAGCGTCCCTGCATACAGTTGGTAATCGGTATTGATACGGACATTGCTGAACTCTACTGCTATTTTGGTATCTGCCAAATAGGGCACCACTATAAAACCAAGCCCGGAAAATACACCATTTTGTCCCTCTACAGCTTTTATGGTTACGGGGAAATCGCCTGCCGTAAACACTTCATTAGCGGCAAGGCTTGGTAAGGGTTCCTTGTTGGTGATTTTTATTTCGGGCGCTATACCACAATTGTAATAACTATCTTCTGTCTTTACCGGGGTAGTAAATTCCTGTATTCCCGAATAGCTATACCTAGGTTCCTGATTTGCTAAGGGCAACATACATTGACCCCCAACACGGAACTCATAAGTGGTTCCCGGTTCTAAATTGTACAGTTTGGTATATGGGTTTACGGCATTGGTCTCAAACCAAACGGCATCCCTGACTCCCTTTTTACGGTATTGTACATTATATC
The DNA here is from genome assembly GCF_026241135.1 of Galbibacter kalidii. GTDB lineage: Bacteria > Bacteroidota > Bacteroidia > Flavobacteriales > Flavobacteriaceae > Galbibacter. The sequence goes on along the minus strand of NZ_JAPFGA010000027.1, from coordinate 28,599 downwards.
CCTGATGGTCCAGATTGGGTTGCCAGGTAATCTCTTCGCTATCGCTGCTCAATGATTTTGCCAATATAAACTGTGGGGAGCTACAATCGGCGGTATAGGTAAAATAAAAGATTTCACTATAGCCATTGTTCCTAAATACCGAAGTTTCACTAATGCCATCGCTGACCAAAGCCCGTACCCGCCATGCGTATGTTTTGTTCTCCAAAAGGGTAGTTTCCCCCGGACCGTACAACAGGGTGTTGTTCCGGGTCGTGGTGCTGTACAAATTCGGACTTGCCAAAAAAGCCGCTTGCGGGTCTATTTGTGTATCCCAGAGCTCCCGAAGTTCAAACTCATACTGTACATTGGTAGCGTTTAAATGCCTTGGTGTCCAGTTGAACACTATATTTTGAGGGTTTTTGGCCTCTACCAGATCCCCTTTCCTGGGCAGGTTTAAAAATGGGGGATCATTGATGATGAGATAGGCATTGAAACATCCCAGGTTGGGGTTGGACAAACGCTGCCCGGAAACCCAATCGAAGACCTCAAAACAGAATTGGTACATCCCGTCCGGTAATGGACTGTTGTATTGCTGAGGGCTTATCCCTTGTAAGTTCCGCAATTCAAAATAAGGACGCAGGTCGAGGTTGGTGAGCCTGAGCGGCACACCTCCATCGGCAAAAACGGGATTGGCCCCTACCACTATATCGTTACTGCGGATATCCAATCCGTTGTCTTTGATGGAAAACCGGAACCTAAGCTGGCGGTTGTATTCATTGACATCGGTCATCAATACGTTCAGTATCAATTTTTCACTTTGCGTGGTGGCATAGTCCGATAATTTCAGGCTGTACGGTGGGGTGAGGTTGGTGTTTACCTGTACGGGATAGACTTGGGCCAATCCGCTTTTAGCAAACATCATAAACACCAATAGCATTAAAAAAGGAAGACTCCTTTTATATATTGAAATATTATATTTAAAAATGTTACTCATAAATGGATTGGCTTTATCGATTTAGACTTTCACTACTCCGTTATCGTAAAAGGAAACTCGTTGGTTTCATAAAAATCGTCCCCTTTTTCAAACACTACTCGAATTGAAAATTCTCCAGGGTGAAATTCGTGTTCAGATACAACTCCTCTAATTACCAAAGCATCCATTCTATGGTATACATTTAAACCAAAAGGGTTTTCATATGGGCGGTCTCCTAACCTTGAAAAAGTAGGGCACTCTTGTAAAGTTGATTTTTCAATAAAAAAGAAGTTTCCCGTATCTTTATCCGTGACAAATACTCTTACATTATCTGAGTCAATCAAGCCATAAGACCCCTCATCTCCTATATTATCAATATTCATAAATGTTCCGCTTAATGCTATATTGTATGATGGCATGCTACTACATGCATAGTCCACTGCTTCTAACTTCATTATTGTTGAGGATAAAATTTGTGGTTTTATATTGTAAACAACTAATACGATATTTTGTGAAGTGGGATTATTACCGTTTTTTAAACTAAATGATTTCTTATTACCCATAGTATATTCGATATTATATGTCCGATATGTTTCATAGGGATCATCCGGGATAATATTTTCAGGAATTGTAAAGTAAAGACTATCATTTTCTATTCTAACATTTTCCAACGATACCGATTCCCCTGTTGTTTCTTCCGGGATAAGCTTAGCATTAATCATGTTGATTTCTGATGATATATTTTCTAACTTAATTGCATGTTCAAAGCCTTCATGTGAAGCCACATTGTATTCAGAAAAATTGGTGTTTTGCTCTTCAAAAAGGAGATCGAAAGACAATGTAGAAAAAGGTACTTTTTTATCAGACACTTCTCCTGTTTTTGTGTCATAAGCAAAAAATTCATAATCTGTATATGGTTCTAACCCTACTTCTCTATTATCTTCGGTGGAAACCTGAACTATTTTAGTGTCATTTTTCTTTCTATATCCAATAGCAATACTCGATAATCCGATAAAGGACCCTTCTTCATAGTCTACCGTTGTAGCCGAAACATTTGTCACAGTTATATCCCAACGAGTATTATTAACTTCATTAATCTTAGGTGTTTCTTCATCTTTAGAACATGAAAATACCAATGTTAACATCAACAGAAATAATAATTTGTTTCTCATCTTTAATTAGGTTCTTTTTGTGTTTTTATATCAATCATTATATAGGAATCACTTCCTTGTTTTACGAATTCTTTTATCTTGATCGCCCCTTTTCGCCCGTCTTCGGTTTCAAACAAAACTATAAGTGGCACTTCTGCATCTGTAAAATGCTGGGAACCAGCATTGGTCTCTTCAATGGTTAGTCCTTGTAGTGAACTGTCATCTTCCATAGCATCAAATTCGGTAACCGACATGGAAGCCCCACATCCACAACCTTCCTGGGTATTGATTATTTTGGTATGTGTTGCATTTGGGATGGATGAAAAGGTGGTTTCGTTGGTCACTTCATCCGGCGACACGAACTTGTTAAAGCTGAATGCATCATCCAAACCAAAGAACACAATACCTATAGCTCCCCCTACTTCCGGGTCCACTTCGTTTTCTGAATACACTTCCCTGCTTACGGTAGAAAAGAAGGCTCCGATGCTGTTGGAATTATGAGCTGTATTGATTCCCAGTTGTACATCGGTAAAGGTTCTTAAATTGGTGTTCGGAAATACTTCAAAGGTTTTTGTCACCTGCTCTGTTTCCTTCCCGTTGGTTGCTTCCAGGGTGATGGAATGTATTCCCGGGGTGTCAAAAGTCACTGTTGGCGCCTCTTCTGTTGAAGTTTGCGGCAACCCATTGTCAAAACTCCAATGATATTCCGTAGCACTGACACTGTTGCCCGTCATCGTCAAAGTCACCGGTGCTTGATAGTCGTCATCCTGAAAGGCTACTTCCCAGCCAAAATTGACTTCTAGGTAAGGTTTTACAGTAATTGTCTGTTGCTGCGTATAACTTTCAAAATCTGTTGCTGCTTTTAGAATGATCCTGTGTTCCCCCGGTTCAGTGAAAACAACATTTTGAGGGTGTTGTTCGGTTGACGTTTCCGGATCACCACCTTCAAATGTCCATTCATAAGTGCTGGCTCCGGTTGTATTATTGGTAATTTTCACTTCTACGGGAGAATAATTGTCTTCGATCACCTCTACGTCAAAATCCAGGGACAGTCCGTCATAAACGGTTATGGTTTCTTCTTTTTCTGCTGATTCCCCATCTTGATTGGAGGCCTCTAACCTAATGGTGTACTCCCCACCTTGCTCATATACAATCGTTCCAGGGTTCCTACTGGTGTTCATCGTATTGGATGTACTCCCTTCCAATATCCACTGATAGGCATCTGCCCCGGTGGTCATGTTGTTGATTTTTACCTGAACAGGTGTTGAATAATCTTCATCTATCACGATAAGCTCATAATCGATATTAACAGGGATTGCCTGTTCTTTGGTGCAGGAGAAAGCGATAAGCATTAACATGCCTACTAAGTATTTTAATTTATATGTGTGTTTATTTTTAATCACTTGCTCTTTTTAGCTCTAATTTTAAATTACTTCCTTAAATTACCCTTCGATACTTCGTCAACCCTTCGACAGGCTCAGGGTGACAATATTGCTGACTCCTGACTTCTCACTTTACTTAATTATCACTCTTCTTACTTCATTTCCTTTTGGTGTTTCCAACAGTATGATATAAGTCCCTGGCGGCAAGACCACTTGATAGTCCTCCAAATAATTATCCCTGTTGATCAACGAACGTTTATCTGAAACCTCAGCGGTGAGCAGGCTTATCATCCTGAGTGATAGGTCAGCAACTTCAGAAAGCTCTATTTCTACGGAGAAGTTTCCATTTGTTGGGTTTGGATACACCATAAATTTCTTTATGAAAGGTTCTTCGGCTTCTCCAATATCATACAGATCTGTCGGTTCCTTCACCACAATTTGCTTGGTATAATCCTGATAACAATCCCCTTCAAGGGTTCTCAACCTTACTTCATAAGCCCCTGTTTCTTTAAATTTCAAGATAAGGGCTTCACTGCTTTCCGAAACAATGGTCACCCCGTCCGGTACATACCATTCTGTACCTTCACCTAGCGGACTGCTCACGTTCACCAATACCACTTCCTCACCAACAAAGGCCTGTGAGGTAATCAAAAAGTCGGCATCTATGGCAGCACTACTGGCTTGCACTTCTATTTGATCCTGACCGATACAACCCAAAGCTGTTGTAACCGTGGCGGTGTAAATCCCGGCTTCACTTAAAGTTACTTGCGGGCTAGTACTTGTAAATCCGTTATCGGATTCCCATTGATAAGTAGCTCCGGGGTCATCGATGGTGATGTCCAATGAAAACTCCTGGTTATTGCACAAGGTCCTGTCTTCACCCAAATCGATATGTACCGGTTCCGGATCTTCAAGTATAATTTCTTTATAAGCGATACACCCTTCAGCATCCACGATCTTCAAGGTATATGTGCCTTCGGAAAGGTTTTCCAGGGAATTCGTTGTTTCCCCTGTATTCCACTGATATTCATAAGGCGGAAGCCCTCCGGTTACGTCAATGTCAATCTCCCCATCACTCCCTTCAAAACAAGTTGGGTCCTTTTGGGTCACCACATCAAACTCAAGTCCTCCGGGCTGTGCTACCTCAACATTTCCACTTACCTCACAACCACGGCTATCGGTCACAAAAACGAAGTAGGTCCCTCCAATCAGATCAGTAATTACAGGGGTGGTTCCTCCATTTGACCATTTGATATCATAAGGCGGTACCCCTCCGGTTATAAAAACTTCAGCAGAGCCATTATTTCCCGCATCACAGCTTATTTCTGTGGTGGTAAAACTGACTTCCAGCAGCTCCGGTTCCTCAAAATAGAACGTACTGTCAATGGCCTCGATCAAATCATCACTTTGATAAGTTCCCATAACACTGCCATTTGCATCTTCAACATTCAAAGCATAATTCCCATCGTTTAGGTTGATGGCGATACTATCGAGTTGATCGGTCAATTCTTCCCAATTCCCATTTTCATTTTGTTTTTTCCAATGGTAGATGTACGGGAGTCCGGTTTCAAAAGGCACGCCCCCACTGATATGCGCTACCAAGGCCCCATCGCTAAATGGGTCCTGATACTCATTGGCTGTATTACAGGAAATAGGGGTTTGTATTTCTATGACGGCTTCAATAGGTTCATGAATGGTAAATTTGCTATTGGCATGGGTACAACCCAGTTTGGTCATGGCAATTTCATAGTTTTTATCCTGAGCAGTCAAATAATAATTCCCGGCAGGGATATCGGTCAAACGAATTACATAGGTACCGTCAACCACCACGGCTGAAGTTAGGGCATTTAGCAATGTTCCTTCTTCGTTTTCCCAGAAATAGGTGTAAGTGCCATCGTCAAAAGGGGTTCCCCCGACAATAACGGCTTCTATCCAGGCATCGGTTGCCCCGATACTGCTTGGCCTGTTGTACTGTGGGTAACTGATCTCAACCGGAGCTTCCGGTTCTTCAATAGTAACTTCTGCAATGGCTTCACAACCCCTGGAATCGGTAACATGAACTTCATAGGTTCCGGCACTGAGTTCTGTAGCCCTTGCCAAAGTACCCCCATTGGACCATTCAATGGTATACGGGGCTGTTCCTCCGGTGATGGAAACTTCGGCCCAGGCGTCACTCCCTGAAAAACAATATACATCTTGTTGGGTCGTACTTATTTCTAAAAGTGGTGGCTCTTCCAATGTATAGAGCGTGTCAATGGCTTTTTCCAATTCATTATCACTACCATAATTTCCTAAAACCACCCCGTTGGCATCTTTTATATTGACGGCGTATTCCCCGGCATCGAGGTTAATGGCAATACTATCTGTTTGGTCGGTAAGCACCTGCCATGTTCCATTTGCATCCTTCTTTTTCCAGGTATAGTAGTAACGAAGTCCACCATTATCTCCAGGTTGTAACCAGACCCCACCTTTGGCATGGGCGGTAAGCTCTCCATCGGCCCAGGGGTTTCCATATTCATTAAGGGCGTTACAGGAAATAACTTTTGTTTTTTCGACAGAGAGTTCCAAAGGGTCGGGTTCGTCCAATTTATACGCATCACTTGCCGTACACCCTAAGTCGCTATCTGTTTTTGAATAATTGGCATCGGTAACCGTTAAGGAATAGGTTCCCTTACCTATATTATTTAGTTTGATGTAATAGCCATCGCTTGCCAAGGAATCGGTGACTTGAGCATTTAGGTTATTTCCAGCTGCATCTGTCCATTGATAATTGTATGTTTTGTCCGGTTTTGCTGTTCCCCCGGTAATTTTGTATTGGATGTACCCATCGGTAAGTCCAGCAGCTTTGGGTTGTTTATAGGCAAATTCTTCTATCATCAATGGCTTGTCGGGTTCGTCAATGACAACTTCCCTTGTGGCATAACAGTCGTTAGAGTCATAAACGTACAAAGTATATGTTCCGGCATAGAGGTTTTCTATCCTACTTGTTGTTTCTCCATTATTCCATTCGTATCTGTAGGTATCCTCTCCATTTAATGTCCCACCGGTAACACTGGCTTCTATCCATGCATTGTTTCCTCCGTTACATAATACATTTAGGGAATCTATAGTTATTTTTATCGGAGTTGGTTCATTTAACTCTTTCTCAACAGGAGTTTCTTCAACAAGTTTATTGTCTTCATACCTTCCTATAACAATTTCGTTTTTGTCTTTGATATTGACAGCATACTCTCCTTGGGGCAAATCGGATAACACACTGTCTTTTTCTTGTTCCATCTCGATCCATTGCCCTTGAGTGTTCTTTTCATACCAGGTATAATAATAAAACCTACCTCCATTATCCCCTGCCTCCAAACGTACCCCTCCCCGGGCACGGGCAGTCAACTCCCCATCCATCAGATCAAAATCATCATCGGTACTGGCATTGTTACATGAAATCGCTTGAGTTTCATCTATAATCAAACTCAAAGCTTCCGGTTGACCTATCTCGATATCTTTAACTTCAATTGTACATCCCTTACTATCTTCAATTTTTGCTGTGTATGTACCTGCACCAACATCCAACAACCTTTCGCCATACTCAAAACTATCGCCGGTTTCCCCATTTGAACCTAGATCTGTATTGGGATTGTTTATGATTGACCCATCTTTTTCCCAAACCACTGTATAACCGGTATCGTTATGGTTACCCCCACTGACTTCAATCGAAATCACCCCATCGGTAAAACCATGGGCAGTGGGTTCAGTGGTTTCAAGGTCAATAAGAAATGCCTCTAGGAGTAGAGGTTCATTGATAGAGATTTCTTTAAAATCAACATCCTCGGTTATATTTCCATTTCCATCCCTTTTTAATGCATCACAACCATTCGAGTCCCTAACAAATATCCTGTAGCTTCCTTCTTCTTTTACTGTAATAATGTGGTTAGAACCATTGGAGAAATTTGTCCAGTTATCCACAACACCCCCACTTTCATCATACATGATATATTGGTACTCCCCGGTAAGCCCTCCCGTAGTTGAAAGTTCGATTTGTCCGTCCTCTGTCTCAAAACAAGTAATGTCCTGTAATTTAGTTGCAGTAAATTCAACCGGAGGTGTTTGTGGAATTACAATATCGGTACTATATGTCCCATCTCCCGTGTATAAAATCGCACCTTCATAGCCGGAGTCTTTTATATCCCCGTTCTCTTCATCAAAATTGGTGTCATCATATGGATAACCATCATAACCGATAATTTCAAACTTATAATTTTCACTTGGTGGAATTCCCAGTACATCCAAATAGTATTCACCTCCCGATTCTTCAAATTCAGTGATATTGTTGTTGTTAGAAACCGGAACATAATATGTTATACCCGTATCGGGATCAGTAAATGCATCTATCTCTGTATCATACAATACATAACTAATATATTCCCCAAGATCAATTTGTCTATCAAAAAACACTCTTGTATAGGCATCACTTTCTCCATAACAAGTGGCTTGAAAACTTCTGGTCCTTACAATCGAAGGGGCCGATTTTCGAATGGTATACCAAATAACATTAGTAGTATTATCACCACATGTATTAATCCTAAAATATATCCGTTCATTAATTACATCTTTAGGTAAAAACCCATCAGCTTCTAAAAAATCTTTTGGAATTATATCAAAATTTTTTCTACCATTTGTCCATGACGGCATATTTTTCCAATTATTATACCCAATAGAATATTCCCAATTGTATACACTACTTGAATACATATCGGATTCTGGCGTGACGGAAAGATTGAACTCTTTATCATAGCCTATATTATTATCAGGTAGTTTATTTAATTCTATTATTGGATAAATTTCATAATCAAAATTTATTCTATTGGAAGCTTCAAAATCCCCTCCATTTCTACCATAATGTTCATAATGACTTATTGTACATATATCGTTAAGATACTCTATTCTTCCATCAGGATAGATTTCTGTTCCGCCACATGGATTACTAAAAACCCCATCTTTCCTCTCATTTGTGTAGGTTTGGACATATATTGATTTTAAATCCCCAGAAATCTCTTCAACAGTGTCGTCCATATATTTCATCCCTTTCCCACCTCCAAAACTATAATATAAGAATTGCTGGGATGGAGCTCCTCCATAAAACTCCGCTGTCATTTTCACCCAAGATTCACAAACACCTTCATCCCCATTTACTTCGAGAGACAGGTTTTTTATTTCAATTCTATACTCTTGGGCAAAAGTTAAATTATATCCAAAAAACGATAAGACGATCAAAAGTAAAACTCTCTTCATACCATCAATATTTTACATCCACAGTTTCCAGTCTGGAGAGCTCCCCTGTTTTTAGGGTTGCCCTTAGATGGTAACTGTATGTGTTGTTAGGGTTAATGTTTTTATCCTTTATCTCGGTAATACTTGCCGGTAATACCCTAAAGGTTACAGGAGGCTGGTTTGATGCGTTTTTATAAATGGTCACCTCGGCAACTTCATCTTGATTTTTCAGCTTCCAGTGGAGTGCTATCGTTCTGTTTTCCCTATCGGCATAGCCGGAAAGGGTTTTTATATATTCTTGGGGTTCCAAATTGGTAACGGTTACCGTTATGGGTGTAGAGGGCTCTGATTCCAAACCGCTTTTATCCGTAGCCATAATGGCATAGCGGTAGGTCTTGTTTTTGCTTACTTTTTTATCTGTATATTCTTTTATGGTATCATTGGTGGAAAACACGATCCCCCATGGCAGGTTGTCGCTTATGTTTTTTCGGTATAGGTTATGGATAGCATTTTCTTCACTGCTTCGTTCCCATTGCAACAGTACCTTGCCGTCTTCTACTTTGTAATTTGTGAATATAGGCGATGATGGGGGTACTACATCCGGTTTTTCCAATACCAGGGTTTCTGAAAAATCAGACTGGTTATGCCGCTTGTCCAATGCTATCACACTATAATATACTTTACTGTTGAGGGATTTGAGGACAACGGTATCTTTATAGGTGGTGTTCTCGGTTGGGGAAACCGTTAACTGTACCGGTTCTTCTTTTTCAATATTTTTCCTGAACACCCGATAACCGGCTATATCCCTTTCCGTATTTGCTGCCCATGATAAATTTACCACGCCCAAGCTGTCTATGGCCCCTTCCAGTTCGACCGGAGGTAATGGCGGTATGGAATCCACAGGCTGTATCAAGGTGGAAAAGGATTCCTTGACCTGATTGTTTTCACCGACTGCTTGGATTTTTACATAATTGGAAGGGTTGAGTTCTGAATACAGAATCTCCCTTTTATGAACGGGAATACTGTCAAAAATCACCTGATAGGGGCCTGCATCCTTATCTGCCCTTGTCATGGTAAATTTTGTAATGAGATCTTCCCCTTCTTCGGGGTACTCCCACTCAATAAGGGCTTCATTTTGATTGTCGGTCCACTGAAAATCGGATATCCGGGGCGTAAACACCAATGTCGGGCTTCCTTCCCCTGAAATCACCTCGGAATAGGGGCCTTTCTCACCAAAAGGGGAAATCCCGTAGACCCTGTAATAATATTTTTTATGGTTTTGTGCCAAGGTATCCACATAATACATGCGTTTGGCAGGTGCATTGGGTTTATCGTTCAAATTAATGATTGGGGTCGGGCTTAATACCTTAAAATTAGTGCCATCTTTGGAGCGTTCTATATTATAAGAGGTGTAGATCGTTTTAAAAAGTTCGTATTCCCAAGTAAGCATGACATTTTTATCGCCCCAAACCCCGTGTAAACCCATCGGCTGCGGAAGTTCTTCATAGCTATCGATCCCCACCAATACCGAAGCACTTTTTACGGTGGCAATTTCTTGTGGAATGGCTGTTTTTATCTGATACACATATTCCTCCCCGGGTTTTACCTCATCATCCACATAACCCCATCCTGCTTTTACGGCAGCTTTAAAATCCATATCGGCAGCATACAGGCCAAAGGAAAAACGTTGCTCCTGTTCCTGGGCCGTATTGACAATCTCTGCCAGCTGACCTTGGTTTTGTGTACCTTCTACCTTAAACCCTTCACCATATAAGGCCTGGGCAATAATGGCGGCATAATCGCTTTCTTCTACGATCTGTTGCCACTCTTCCAACGGATCGGCTTTGATAAAAATAGGAGCCGGATTGACCTTTTCCAAGGGGTCAACCCGGATTCCGTTTCTTTTAAATACATACTTATCCAAATAAAAACCATAGGTATTGGCCCTTTGCCACTCCAAAGGCCTGTCCACCGCCCAACGGAGCAATATCCGATCCTGTTGTGCACGGGCATGTAATTGAACAGCAGCCGTATCACTTACAGCAGGATTGTATTGTGCTTGCATCAGAAATACAAACAGCAACCCTAACAATGTAAGTACAGTTTTTTTATGTGGGTATATTATATGCATTTAAAAAAAGGTAAATATTTTAATAATCTTCTACCATTGTATAAATAGAGATAATCACCCCATCATCACCTGAATAACGAACTGTCATTTTATTATCTTCAAAGGTAAATTCCCCTGTTCTTTCCTCACCATTTTCATCTTTAATAGCATAAGTGTTATTCCCTCTATTTTCCCATGTCCCCTCATAACTACCATCAAATTTACATGTAACTGTATCATCCGGTTCAGGATCAGAATAATTGGCCACAACAGCCATTCCATCTCCATAAAACTGCAGGCTAGAGTTTTTTCGACAATTGGAAATATTCAAATCAACTTCTTCCCCATTTACAACTTCTTTCTCAGCAGTAAGCTTCCATTCAGCAGTTATTGGATCATCTCCATTATCATCATCATCACTACTACATGAGAGAAAAGGCATTACGGCTACCATTAAGCATAAGTACATTAGTTTTTTCATCATTTTTAAAAATTTTAAAATTGTTAATATTTGTTTATGTGCATTTGTTCAATGTTTCTCCCTTAAGGCTGCACTTTTACCTTAAGTTCTTTATCTAAATCTATTATTGTTTTTAAAGTCATACTGTATACTTGTTCCCCTAATACCCCCCGGTAGCATATACTGCATATTTACAGTGTACTTGCCATAACGCATAAAGTAATAGTCCTTATCCAAAAACGAATAGGCAGGGTGGGAGCGGGTAATCTTACCATCCACATAGTCGTTTATAATCTGGGAATGTAAATCCACCCAGTCTTTTTTATAAATCAATGGGAGGTTATAGAAATAGGGGAAGTTATTCCGCATCCACGCCAGATTGGTTTCATACTCTGCACTCGTTAGATAATGTGCTAAAATTGGTACAGCTTTTTTAGGTGGCATCCCATATTCGTTTTCTTCCCTGTTCTTCACGGTGTATTTTCCGCCGAAGGGGTAATGGCTGTACAACGGCGGGTTCATGTCTTTTTGGTAATAATCATCGGAAAGTGTTGCCGTTACACTCACCAAGGGTTTGTTTTCGGTATAATCATTCCCGGTTAATTCCGGTACGTCAAAGGTTTCATCACTTTGAATTTGATTGGCCAGGAAAATCACATCCGAATAGATCTTGCCCCAATTTCGGCTCACCGTATTTATGTTCCTGATCTTTTGTTTAAAGGTGTTGTACCTACTGGTCTTAAAATCATAAGCAAGGCGTTCTATCTCACCGTCCTGAATGACATTTTCGGCTTGGTTCTGACGGATCTGGGTGGTATTCCCATCCCCGGCATCTTGATTTTTATAGGTCGTTTCGTTATTGGAAGTACTTTCCTTTTTGGTAGTGCTCACAATAAGCATTTTGTATTGGGTATTGTTGCTCAGGTCCGGTGTATTGTAGAACACTTTATTGTCCCCTGTATCGTAATTGAAAGCTGTTGTGCTTTGCTTTCCAGTTTGATCAATCACTCTGATATCGGTTTTCCAATCGGCCAAATCAAACAGGTAATCCTGACCGCGTTCCAGCTGGATATATCCTTTGTCATATTCGTTTTTCAGGAAATGCTTTTGATCGATGACTGGATAAGAGTATACAATGTTATGCAATGGGATATGGTCCGGTGCTTCCCCTGTTGTGAAATTCCGAACTTCGGTCTCCACTGCTTTTTGTCCATCGACCATAATGGTCTGGTACTTACCATTGACATATTCCTTGAAGCTTACTTCTACCTCAACTTTCATGGGCTCATGTGGTGGCAGGATATCCGATGATATATAAGTCCCCCGGTCTCCATTGGTCCCCCATTTGATCCTCCCGGGGATCTCTTTTCCTTCATGGACAATCCTGAATTTCTCTACAATGATCTTATAGGTTTTATCGCCATCGTCTTCCGGGATAACAATAGGTTCATTGACTTTCATGGAGAAGGTAGCCTGAGGGGCAGCAAATACATCAATATCTTTGCTGCCATCCTTTGGGGTGACATCTGCTATGATCTTCATTCCCCCAAGTGGTGAAGCGTCCATGAGTTCACATTCTTCTCCTATGGTGAGTTTTAACCGGAAGTTCCCTTTTATAAGTCCCCCCAAGAGTTCAAATTCACCGGCCACATAGCCACGTAACCATACGGGGTTTGGTGCCTTGGCCTGCAGTAGAACAGCAGCAGCCCCCTTGATGATCGGGATCTTCTTCCGTACAAAGAACAGCTTGATATTGATACCCAGCTCTCCCTGCAAATAGGCATAGGACTGTCCATTGGCGTACCAGCCATCTATCCCTATCTGATCGCCCCCCCTGTTTTTACAGGCGGCCTCGCCATAATCCTTGAGCATAATGTCAAAACCGGCCCCGGCCTGGAACCTAGCGTAGACCATCAAGAAATTAATATCCCCGGTGTCCACTGAAAAATCTGCCCCGAATGCAAAGCCTCGACCTTCACCCAAGGCATTGAGATCCCGCATATAATCCAGGGTCTGTACATCCTCCCTTAAAATTTCGGCAACGATAGGTGGCGGTGGCGGGCTTCCCGGGATTTTATCCCCCATCATAAAATACCCTCCTGTTTGTATGGAGACAGGTCCTACTCCTATTTTTAGTCCGAGTCGATCTGTTGGTGTTCCCATATGGATATACCATTCCCCGGGTGCAAAGTGATACACGGCCCATCCTGCCCTGCCTTTACTGGCCCTTCCGGCAACCACTCCACCAGCAACATTTACATAGAGATCGAACTCCCCGTGAAGGGTTGAGTTTTCAAAATCGTACTCTATCCCCACATAGGCTTCAACCCCCATTTTCGTGCTGATATCCGGAAAACTCATATCAGCTTTTTTAAGGAAGGGTTTCCCAACTTTTGCCAAAGATGAGTCATCATCTACATTCATAAAATCATCCAATGCAGGTGCACTCTCTTTGACTTTGTCCATCAAGTTATTGATATCGTCCCCCATGGGCAGTTCAGCCATAATCTTGGCCTGTCCGTAGAAGCCCATACGGGAGATCCCCCCGTGATTATTGAACAAGACTTCAAATCCGGCCCCGCCATTGACAACCCCATTGGCCCCGACGTAAAACATGATCATGGCTTTTACACCAAGCCCCATATTTTTATCGGGGGCATAAGCCAGCCTGTTTTTACCGCTTAACCCGCTCTCCTGAGCTTCCTGATCGGAATAATAGGCCGTGGAAAAAGCAGAACTAAAGCCTTTACGCTTCATTTTATAATAGGCTCCCCCCGCAAAACCGGATGGGACGATCAACCCCGGCGTTCCCGGGGGCACCAGATTGTTTACACTGGCATCGAAGTACCAATACCGATATCCGTCTACACGGCCAAATATCCCCGATGCTCCAATCTCCACATTTCCCAAGGATTGAAATTTCGCCGTGAGTTGCCCGGCAAAACCATCGCCATATTCCGGGTCATCATCCATAATCGTCAACCTTCCTTCAAATGAAAAGGCACTCATATCTGCAGAAATAAAAATCTCTTGGACGTCCAGTCCGTCATATTTCCATCGCTGCCTGTAATCCCGCTCCTCATTTAATGCTTGAATCCCCAATCGGGTAGAGCCTCCAAATCCTGCCCCATCCATCAAATTGATATTCAGGTCAAACCACAAGGATGCATAATTTGCTTGTGTAGTTAATTCTATATTGGCTATTGATACCGGAAAATTCCCGAATTTCACTTCATCATTATACCCCAAATAACCAACGGCAAATACAGGGCTCTCGGTCTGCAATACCATTTGCTGGAATTCAATGCCTTTAAATTGTACGATTGCTGTAGAATCATTTTCTTCATATTCCCCTTCGGTTTCCAAACTCTTCTTTTGACTCGCATTGATAGCCAATCGACCGTTTAAAATTGCCCTGGGCCTAAACTTACTTTCAACCACCCGTAACTCAATACTGCTATTTGGCAATAGCTGGCCTTTGGCTTGCCATAGGTTAAAGTCAACTACAGAATCCGTGGCCACATGCAGCATATATTCTTCTTCGGTGATAAGTCCGGCATAACGCAAACCTATTTTCCCGCTTTCATTGGTTTCTTTGGATACAGGCATCAAAATCCGTCCATTAAACCCTGCCCCAATAAATTGATTGGCCGCCAGGCTTACTTCAATATGATCCAAGGAATATGCCCATGCCCCTTTCTCATTGGTCCTTCCTTCATCCATCTGGAACAGGTTATCGGCATAAAAAGTCCCCGACAATCCATAAGAGTCAAAAATCATATGGTGGGCTCCAAAACCGATACGCTCTTTTCGCTCAATGGCCCCTTTGGTTTTATATTCCTTCGGCAATCGAACATCAATGGTTTCTATATAAATCCCTCTCCATGTATTTGGGTTGGGCATTAACAGTCCTTTTTCGACATAATATTCCGGAAAATGGACATTAGGGGAATTACGCAGGTCGCTAAAATCCAATACCGCCTCGTTTAAATAAAACTGGAAGTTTCCATCATAATCCTTTCCATTTCTTTTTTGGGCGCGGGTAAATGGTTGTACGGACACCCCAACCAAAAGATCGTTCCAATCTTCAACGGTCACATTAAAATCAGCCCTAACCCTTTCCCCTGAAGCCTCATCAACCTCACCATTAAGTGTCAACGGAAGAATATATTTCCTGGAAAATTCAACAGAACCATCCAAGGAAAGGTTTTTTATCCCATCGCAATCTATGGTAGCATAGGTCAAGTCCATAGTGGCACCTGTTCCCATATCCATACCGCCATTAAATGTAACCAACCAGTTCCCTCCATTAAAAGGGATGGGGACATCCCCCAACAAAACCAGTTTGGCATCACCAATAATCCCTCCCTGATGGGACAGTTTTACATCATCGGCCCCAAAAAATAGTTCCAAAGGTTCCCCTTTTTCATTGCTCTGTGGTATCCGGACCCTCGCAAAAACAGTAAGTTTGGTATATTTCGGGTTTATTTCAGCTTTTACAACCCCTATGGCATATTCCACATTTCCAACGGAATCTTTCACCCCCACAGGTAGCGTCACGATATCTTCATTCCCGAAACGTTTTACCCACAATCCGCTTTCTTCTATTTCATTGAAAGACTCAGCTGCTATCCCTTGTTGGGTTGCAACTGTATCCGGTATTTTATAAGTATCTTTTATATACTGCCAGTTGAATTCCGGGGATGAAATTTTTCTATTAATTGAATTTTCTACAGGTTCCGGGAACTTGGATGCCAACTTATCTAAAAAAGAAGGCGACACTTTTTTTTCAGGGACCACAGGCTGCTTTTTGGCATGGAGTGAAAGGGTATCGCTATGGAACAAAGTTAAATATCCCCGGGTTGAGGGATATGATAGCAGTGCACTAAAAAAACATATACAGGGTAGTAGTCTTTTCATAGGCATAGTTTTGGTATCGTTATAGGGCACGACTTTACAGAACCCTCCCTGTTGTTTTTAGACACAAGTTTTCTACAAAAGTCACTACAAATATACTTTTTCCTATAAAAAATCAAAGTTTTGAAGACTTCAAATCTATATATTTTATGAAATTTATTTTGCAATTGACAGAAAAATGATAGGCTATTTTTTCTCATTAACAAATGATATATAACATAGAAGAATTCCTGTTTGTTATAAAATGATAAACAGGGGCTACTGCTCAACCTTGCAAATTGCCCTTTTAGAGATACATACAACAAATGGTGTTTATTTCTTTTTTGACATGCAGCCATGGAGGGGATTCTTTGCTAAAATAGTAAAAATATTCAATTCCATACCGCTGAGGATGAACATATTGTCGATAAGGGGATTTTCCCCCTTTTTTAAAATTGTATAGATAGTTTGGCAATATCCCATATATATGTTTTCATTGAAACATCCCCTTCATTTCCTTGTAAATCTGTATAAAATTGCTTCCATTTCTGTTTTATAGATTTAGGCAAGGCAAGGAACAGGTCATCGATTTCCTTATATTTGCTTTTTAGGGTTTCCCCATACTTTAACCAAATTTTTAATTTTTGGGGCTTATTGATATGACATTTTTTTTGCTTGTTGAAATGCCATTTGTTTTATCCTTTTCCAAAATATATTTGACGAAAACAACACATAAAGCCTTTTATGGCTTATGTATTGCGTCGGGTTTGAGGGTACCTTAAATCTTAAAAAACGGATCAGGATAAACCTGACCCGTACTATTAATCAACCAGCCTGAACTTAAACTGCCGATCTTGTTGGTTTTGTAAAACGTTAATTAAACCCAAAACAAAGATGGCTTGACCGATGCCTTTAATCAACCGGTGTGTAATATTCGAGGCACCTGATGTAATAAATGGCTAAACTTCTTATAAAGAAGAAACAAACGTATCGCTCTCCATACGTTTTATGGGTAGTACCTTGATACCTTTATTAATATTTGTCAGGGGTTTTCTTTTCCTTCCTTCTTAGCCTTTTGATAGTGTATTTGCTCTTCTTCCTATCCAACAGGACGGCCAAAGTGATAAACCGAAAAAGTAATAATAAAAGCATTGCTTTGGTTGGGGCTTAATTCTTTAGGGGGCAGGAAGGTAAAAGGTCACATTGTGACAGAAAAACAATGGTCAATATAATCAATGTCAATGACTTATTTTGCTCTCCTCTATACAAAAAATTTTAACCTCATAACTACTTCTTTAAAGGCTTCTAAAAGTCTCTGGCCTATTACATCATGCATACCGGGAGTTAAAGTCATAAAGATATCGAGGTAAGAAAACTTTCTTTGAACACCAATTTTTCCAAATAACAGTCGATTAAACTGGGTTTAGAGCCTGTTTAAATTTTATTCAACATAATCTTTATGGCGGACAATTGCACCATTGTCTCGGCCGATTCGCAAAGGAATTCATAATCCTTTGAAAGCCTCCGATGGGCGTTCATCCATGCGAACGAGCGCTCGACCACCCACCTTTTGGGCACCACCTTGAACCTTTCCGCATTATCCGTTCGCATGACGATACCAATGGTGAACCCAAGGGCTTTTGCTGCATTTTCCACTAGCTTCCCCCTGTATCCGCCGTCGGCGAAGACCGCAAGGATGCCGTGGATCGATTCCCTCAGCCGCCTGAACAGCAGCACGGCCATGGTACCGTCGTGCAGGTTGGCACTGTGCACCAATACGGCCAATAGCCATCCGTTGGTGTCGGTCACTATGTGCCTCTTTCGGCCGTTGACCTTTTTGTTTCCGTCGAAGCCCTTCATCGCATTGGGCAGCCCGCTCTTGACGCTCTGGCTGTCGATGATGCCAGCGCTCGCACCGGCATTCTTGCCCCGCTTCTTTCTGGCAAGTTCCCTGAGGCGGTGCATCACCTCCTCTATCACTTCCATTCCCTCCACCTGCTGTAGTGGTAGTAGACCGTCTGCCATGCCGGGAAACATTTCGGGAGCATCCGCCATTGACAACCTGTCCGGACAAGGTAGAGCAGCCCGTTCCATATGGCCCGCAGACCATGTTTTCGCTTCCTATCGGAATGGGGGAGCATATTTTTTATAACTTGCCATTGGCGGTCGGTAAGGTCGCTCGGGTACTTTCTCATCTCTTTGCTTTTTGTGGTGAAAAACAAAAGATCCGAAACCTATCCTTGCGATCCAAGCCGCCATAACACTTTTTTCAATTTAATTCCAAAACAAGCTCTTAGTTCCCGCCATCTCTAAAAACCCTTCAGAATCCTTGTTTAAATTGGCCTCCTTATCCTTGATAATATTATCTCTTTCTTCAGGAAGCATACTTCGTAAGTACAATTTAGATTTCTCCCTATCTCCCCATTCTTTGAGACTTTTGCAACATGATTTTGAATTGTAGGTTTGGATCAAGTTTTAAACATACAAAATCAAAAAACAGGCTATAAAAATCCTAAAAAGAAGAGCCCTAAACAGGCTTTAACCCATCAAACAGGCTCCTCAACAACGATAAAGATAGCATTGAACCTAAACCATTTCATTAGTCAAAAATGATCTTAACATTCCCTTCCTTTCTGCCCTCTTGTACTATTTTTTTAATTAGGGACATTTTTTCGTCTTCGGATATTCGGATATCATCATGAAGACTTTCCCAATTCTTAATTGAATCTTTGTCGGCATAAAATGCTGGGGTCGTGGTTAGCTCACCTTCAATTTTTAAGGACTTACCCTCCGTTTCAACTATAATATATGATCTGGTACCAGTTATTTTCATCTTTTAAAAATTAGTGTTTCCTTCAAAGTTACTGGGTCTATGGTAAATATCCTAGTCACATTTTTGTTTGCCTTCAGGGCAGGTAGTTCAACGGTTTCCCAAACGCTGCCTGGTCTTAAATCCTTTCCTATGACAGCTCGGACATCCCCAACAGCTTCATTTGCATATAATTTAGATACTTCCTTCCAAGCTTCATGTACTAACATATATTCTTTTTGCTATATTCATTTTTTGATGATTTTTTTGTTAATGTTTGTTTAATAGCCTCCCAAGGCTTTGCCTTGAGGAATACTTTTTTTTTACTAAAATTTGAAGTCAATACCTACGTTGACAAAACCTTTAAACCCACACCCAACTTCTGCAAAACCTCCTATTTTTTTACCCACTCGGATACCAATAGGATTTACTTGGTAGGCAAAACCAAAGTCGGTCTCATTTTTATTTTCAATCTTATAGAATAAGCCTACAACTCCAGCAGAAGTATTACCATATAATTCTAAGATGCCACTCTTTAAGTAGGTATATTCAAACTGTGGCATAAAGGCTAAATAATTAAGGTCATTGTCTTTTGAATTACCTTTCTTATCCTGAAATTTCAAGTAAGAAACTCCAGCTCCTACTTTAATTCTATCAGTTATTGACCTTTGATAATTAAGGTTAAGCATTCCAAAAGTAGCAATTTCAAAATCACTGCCTTCTCCATCTAGTATCGACTCGAAAGACTTGGCTAAGCCATAGCTAAGCTCTAATGGAATGGCATCACTTAGAGATACTCTAATTTCGTTTTTCTCTTGGGCATTTACATTAACAACTCCAACTAGAGCAAGTAATAAGATAAATGACATTTTAAATTTTGTGTTCATAATATTTTGTTTTAAATTTTTATATATGATTAACACGTATAAAAATTAAATACCCCTATTTTATATATAAATTCGATTATTTTTACGTTTTATAAAAAATGGGAGAACAGGACATATATATAACGTTTAAAAAACTCTTTGAAGAACACTATACAAAATTGTGCTCTTTAGCATACAATTACTTAAAAGACATAGACCAAAGTAAAGATGTAGTGCAAGAGGTTTATATTAAAATTTGGGAAAAAAAGAAAACGGTAATTACTGAAGCTAATGCACACTACTATTTTTATACCTCTGTAAAAAATAATTGTATTGATCTACTGCGAAAACATAAATACACTCTTTCTTTAGATGATAAAGTTGTTACAGAAAAAACATCTAATAATTTGGCCCCTGATATAGATGAAGATAAAAGCGAAGTAAACACTCAGGAATTCGTTCAAAGGGCCTTGGATAGGTTACCGCCAAAGTGTAAAACCATATTTATGATGAGTAGGTTTGATAATATGACCTATGCACAAATTGCAGATAAGCTAGGGCTGTCTGTAAAAACTGTTGAAAACCAGATGGGAAAAGCCATCCGGATAATGCGTGAGTTTATTAAAGAAAATAAAATAATTACAACATCATTATATTAAATATGAAGTTTGACAAATAAATCAATGGGGGTTTTGGAAAAAAATACGTTTTAATTAAAATGGACAACATCGATAACATACTTGCAAAATATTTTTCTAGCGATTTAAATACGGAAGAGTCTTTGATATTTAAGGAATGGAAAAAAAATAATCCTGAGGAGTTTAGTGCTTTAGAGTCTATTCATAAAGAAGCAAAACCAGCTAATTTTGAACATTTATTTGACGTTGCAGAAGGTTGGGCTGAAACTGATAAAAAAATTAAAGGAGCAAGACAAACCAAAACAGTACAACTTAAAGCTTTTAGAGTTAGACAATGGAGTATAGCGGCATCTATTGTATTTTTAATCGGGCTTGGTAGTATTGTGTTTATGAATTTAAATGCTACTGTCAATGTACAAACAGCAGATTTTGCCAAAACAATACACTTAGATGATGGTTCGGTGGTTGTTCTAAACAAAAACACCGAGTTGGCGTATCCTAAAAAGTTTGACTCTCAAAAAAGAACTCTTTCTTTAAAAGGTGAAGCGTATTTTAATGTTGCTTCAAATCTTGAACAACCCTTTGAAGTATCTGTAGATAATATATTGGTTACAGTTTTAGGGACATCTTTTGACATAAAATCAAAAGAAGATGATTATACCGAGGTAATCGTAAAAACAGGTAAAGTTTCTGTGTATTCTGAAATAGACAGTAAAGAAGTTATACTATTGCCTGGAGAAAAGGCTATTTATCATAAAAATCAATTAGTAAAAGCACCTAATGAAAACAACAAAATCTCGGAATGGAAAACAGGGGTTTTGATTTTTGAAGACAAACCGCTAAGTCAAATTATCATAGAGTTAGAAAAATATTATAAAAATAGAATTGTTGTAGAAGGCGATATTTCAAAATGTTATGCATCTGTTGTTTTTGACAAACAAACTTTAGAAGATGCTCTTAAAGAACTACAGTTATTATTTGGTTTTGAAATTAAAGAGAATAAAAATAATACTTTTACATTGAACCATATATCTACGTGTCAATGATAAAATGGCTAAAAGCATCTACAACACTTCTAGTTTTATTTTTTTCGATAAGCTTTTATTCGTGCTACGCACAAACTACACCAGATGTTTTTTCAAAAGACATCTATGTAACAGGTCGCAAAATCACAGTTTCAGACTTATTTAAATTAATAAAAGAAGCAAATATAAAACTCACTTATAGCTCAAACGATATAGATTTGAGTAACGAGCTGTCACTTGATAAAAACCAGTATACAGTAAGAGAAATACTTAACTTGGTAGTTAGTAACAGTGATGTTAGGATAGTTTTAAAAAACGATAAAATTATACTTACATCGCAACCAATAGGTAAAAATACTATTAGCGGATTTGTAAGAGAAGAAGGAACAAATGAAGTCCTTATTGGTGCGATCGTAAGCGTTTTAGGGACTAACTATGGAGTGATAACAAATTCTTACGGCTTTTATAATTTAATCCTAGACCCTGGAGAATATGAGATTGAGATTAGCTACACGGGTTATAAAAAGCAAAAGAAGCAAATAGAAATACAATCAAATAATATAAATCAGGATTTCTTTTTAATTGGAGGGATACAATTGGAATCGGTAGTTGTAGTATCGGAGCTAATTAATAAAAAACCATACAATACCAGTGATAAACGTATTACAAATGATGATATACGCAGGTTTCCAGTATTGCTTGGAGAGAGTGATCCTTTAAAGGTTTTAAAACAAGCAGCAGGAGTTTCTGGTAGTGTAGGGAGTTCAACTCTAAAAAACGTTAGAGGAGGGAATCCAGACGAGAATTTAGTTTTAATTGATGGCGTACCCGTTTATAATTATAACCACCTAGGAAGTATTGTTTCTATATTTAACACCCATTCAATTAAACAAGTAGATTTTTACAAAAGTGCTTTTCATCCCAAGTATAATGGGAGGTTGTCATCGGTGATAGATGTACGCACTAAAGATGGGGATATGGAAGAATACCACGGCAACCTTAACTTAAGTCCTATAACTTTTTCTGCATCTTTTGAAGGTCCCATTAAAAAAGAAAAAGCATCTTTTATTTCTAGTTTTAGAAGAAGTTCGGTAGACTTAATAAGCAAATTAATATCTGGCAACTCTGATTTGAACTATTATTTTTATGATTATAATTTTAAAACAAATTATATCCTAAAAAATTCTGACAGAATTTTTCTAAGTGCATACGTAGGTAAGGATAATTTAAAACTTGATGAAATAGACCTTTTATCGCTTAATGATTTAGTGTTAAACTGGAGCAATCAACTTGTGGCTTTAAAATGGAATCATATTCATAACTCACGTACCTTTCAGCACTTTAGCTTAACTTATAGTAATTTTAATAATTACTATTTAGGCAATTTGTTTGAGGTTAATTCTCGAAATGACAACGCTATAAATTCTGAACTAAATTCTAGAATTAATGATTTAAGTTTCAATACAGAAATGGAGCATTCGATTTCAGAAAAATCAAGAATGGATTTTGGACTAAGCCTTAAGCTGGTTAGATTTAACAATTCGTATTCCAGAAATAATTCCAATGGAAGTTTAACCCAAAATGAGCAAGAAAACAAATCCTTTCACCTCAATGCTTATGTGGAAAATAGAATACAATTAAATAAAAAACTGTTGTTTAAAGCAGGGGTTAATTTTGCAAACTACTTTTTAGATTCAAAAAGTTATAATTTTTTCTTACCCCGTTTATCTGTTTATTATACTTTAAATAAAAACAATTATTTCTTTGGGTCTTACTCTTCGGTCTCACAATTTAATCACGAAATTACACCAGCCATAATCTCTTTACCCAACGAGTTTAGAATACCCAGTACAAAAAGTACACCTCCTAAGTTGTCAGAGGCTTTTGAAATAGGATATAATTATCATTTCAGAAAAAAGAATAAATTAGGCATAAGAGCATATTATAAAAATATTGATGGTATTATAACTTACCGACCAGGTCAAGATATACTTACAAGTAATTTAGCGTTAGATATGGAAGACCGTATACTTAGAGGAAGTGGAACCAGAAAAGGAATTGAGCTTGAGACGACCATATACTTAAAAAAGTATTTAAATCTTGAAGCTGCTTACACGCTCTCAAAAACAGACAATAGTTTTGATGGGATTAATCAAGGAGAAACGTTCCCATCAATATTTGACTACAGGAACATTTTTAATACCGCTATCTATGTAGATATTACTAAAAATATATCTTTCAATACTACATTTAGCTACAGCTCAGGGACGAGAGTAAATATCCCTGTCCATACGTATCCAGATATTGATGATTCAATAAATGTCAATCCATCCACTTCACTTACATTCCAAGGGTCCTCCCCTAATCTATATAAGTTGCCAAACAATTATATCCTTAATTTAGGAGGTAATTACGAGAAAAAATTTGAGAATAACACCGTTTTAGACATCAGTGCTGGATTATATAATGCGATAGGAAATACATCACCATTAGTATCTGGTGCAGATTTTAATGAGGATAATAATAAAATAGAGATATCACAAATAAGCTTAAACGAAAGAATTCCTTATATCAATATCTCTTATAGTTTTTAAATTATGAAAAAATATCTTTTAATACTATCCATCGTTTTCCTATTGTCTTGTAATCAAGATACAATTGAGGATTTTAAATTTGAGGTTCAAGATGAAATGGCCTTACTAGGAGAGCTTAATCAATTAGATACGCTTCAGGTTATTTTAGTGGAAGTGGGAAATCTAAGTACAGGGTCTGATATAAACATAATTGAGGAAGCAGAAGTTGTAGTGTTAAATAATAATGACGAGATAATAGACCAATTGTACTATAGTAGCATACATCAAAAGTGGAGGTCTAATAGTAAAAGTGACA
Source organism: Galbibacter kalidii (assembly GCF_026241135.1). Taxonomy (GTDB): domain Bacteria; phylum Bacteroidota; class Bacteroidia; order Flavobacteriales; family Flavobacteriaceae; genus Galbibacter. The sequence goes on along the minus strand of NZ_JAPFGA010000027.1, from coordinate 4,159 downwards.
TAAACTCAGGCGCTGTATATAAGATTGAAGCAAAATTTGATAATCACTTAATAACCTCCAGTACATTAGTGCTAAATCCTATAGAAGCGACAATTACAAATGTTTCAACAGAAGAATTAGAAACCTCGATAGATATTAATATAAATAATATAGGTGGAGAAAATTCTTTTTGCACTATTGAAATTCTTTCAAGGGAAAAAGAAAGAGAAGCTACAGATTCATACACAAGAGTTCCTGTTTTTACAGATAATACAGAAACAGATAATCGTAGATTTAACGAGTTTACACCTCCCTATAATAGGGTGTTTATACCTATCCATGAAGAGTCTCCCATCTATACTATAAAAGTTACTATTGAAAATACATATTTAGACACCCAAAATAAAGACTACTTTCTTTGGGTAAAGCGTATGGACGAACAGTATTATAATTATTTATATAATTACGAATTACAAAAAAGCGAATACAACCTTATAGATTTACCACAATTAAATACGAATATAGTTGATGGTATTGGTTTCTGGGGAGGATGTTTTAAAGATGTAGAGCAAATTATATTTTAATGTTATAAGATTCAAGATGAGTTCATTATGGTTTTAAAAAACTCTATAAACTTTGTGTGGGTTTAAGCATAATATTTATAACCCTTGCCATAATTGGTTTTTTAATTCTTCTATAATTCCCCCCAAAAATAGGACAGTAAGTTAAGTTAACGTGAGTTCGATGTAAGAAAGTTGGTTTCAAGGCAAGAAAAAAGCAGAATATTTTGTAAATTAAAGTATTGATAATAAATCTACTATGTGGATATCCCAAAAATTAGGGCAGTAAGTTTAATCATTAAATTTACTGAATATGACACGAAGAAAGTTTACCCCGAAGTTCAAGACCAAGGTTGTCCTGGAAGGCTAAAAACACCATACGGTTTCCCCTATGGAGAAATTAACTCTCCTAATACTATGAATCCTTATCTTGGGTGGTGTAGAGGTGCACTCCGTCAGTTACTGACGGACCCGTCTGCTCGACTGGGCTTTCGGGCTTTTTTATTCAATATCCTTTTTTAATTTATCAGGATTTTGTCTTGTGTCAAATATCGTAATAATTTCAATCTCATTCGATTGTTTTAATATCCGATAATAAAAAGTTGTTTGTTTAGTCACCACACATTTATATAGTCCTTCGTATTCATTTGACTTTGGGCAACTATCTGGTTGAGAAGAGATTTGTTTGATTTTATCGGTTAACTTTGCAATGAACTTATCACGTGTTTTTAAGTTCCATTTTTCCAGCAAATATTCAGATAATCGAAGAAGTTTTGATTCGGCAAGTTCGGATAAGAATACTTGCATTAAGAAATTTTCTTTAAAAATGATTCATAGGAAACCCTTTTTCCGTTGTCTAATTCCTCAACACCCTTTTTAATTTCTTTTTGTTCAGCTAGACTTAACTCATTCCAAAAATCGGTTTTTTCCTTTTTAACAAAATCAGCTACTCTTTGGATAAATTCAATATTATCATTTTCCAGGATAGTTTTGAGTAATTCAAGTTTTGTTGTTCGAATATCCATTTTTAAATTTCTTTAAAACAAATGTACAAAAAATATGATTTGGTTCGATTTCGATTTTTGTCAGTATGAAGCCCAACCCGTTATATGATCATTAAGATACATTTTTATCCCTTAAACCCACCTATCGGCAGGCAAGATTTCGGGATAACAACACTTTTTATGGTTTTTTCGGGTTTTGTTAGCAATGCTACCGTAACATTTAACATACTGCCATCTCTGTTTTCTGATGTTCCTAAAGAAAAGCGTTAGGCTGTGTTTTAACATGGTCTTTCGTTTTTTGATATCAAAACCGGGGTCCGGCAGAATTGATGTTGTTCTTGGTTCATTCTGTCCTTAGGGCTTCCACGGGATTTCGGTTCGAAACTATAAAGGTTTGCGGCACAATGGCCAAAAAACCTAGGATCAGAATAAACAATGCTCCCAAAACGATATTCACAAACTCAAATGCTGTTTTGTTGACAAGGCGCTCCATCCATAAGGTGTTGGCATAATAACTTAAAGGAGCGGCAATGGCCATGGCAACGGCCAGCAATACCAAAAATTCTTTTGAAAGCAAAAAGACAAGTGCAGTGTCCTTGGCTCCCAGGACTTTTCGGACCCCGATTTCCTTCAAACGGGTTACTGCCCTGGCTACTGATAGGTGGGCATAATTGAGACAAGCCAGTGCCATTACCAATATGGCCAGTCCTCCCAAAATATAATAAGCAAACAGGGGAAGGCTGTCAGTAGGGTCATTGCCCAAGACCGGGCCGGGCGATATTTTCGTCAATGGCTGTGCCAGAAACGTTGTACCCCTTAAATTTTCGTCATCCCGGTACTTGCCTTCTGCGAGTGCAATCAAAGCGATATCCAATTCCCTCTCCTCTGCCTTGGGGTGTACCAGGACATAGGTATAGCTTCTTGAAAAATCGCCCCAGTTTGCCGAGGAGTCATATAGCCTCAATGTCTTCAACGAGGTTTCGGAGACCAGCACATCGAAGGTAATGTGCGATTTAAGGGGTGTTTTGGCCAACACTCCCGTAATGATATAAGAGCCCCATTCAACAGGGGGGTTACCTTCGTCGGTAAACATGTCGAGCCCTCTATCGTAAAATTCAATGGTTTTTCCCACAGGGTCTTCATTACCAAAAAGCCGTTGTGCCACTTTATGCGAAATGACCATGGTATTGGGTTTGGACAGGGCAGTTGCCTCGTCGCCCCTTTCGAGCTCAAAATCGAAAATCCTGAAAAAGGAATTGTCGGTAAAATAGCCCCTTATCTCAGAAAAATGCTGTCCGTATACCGCATCGCCCCCAAATCCTTTGATCAGGTGTGTTGCCTCTTTGATGATGGGATAATCGGTGCGCAAGGCCTCTGCTAAAGGAGCCGGCCTACTGGCATAAGGTCTTTTTTTGTTACCCGGATCGATGTTTATCCGATAGGCATCATTCTTTTTTCGGTGAAACTGATCGTAACTCTTTTGGTCGGCCAACATAAGAATGATGAGCATACCGACTGACATGCATTTACCATATTATTTCTTTTAATTTCCCATTTAATCCTCAGTTTGTATCGGATATTACAAAAATCATACCATGTAATACATATGGTTATTTTCATAATAATTTCTCTTGTTAATTTGCATGCATAATATTTTGTAGAATGAAGGTGTCCTGTCTCATGGAATGCTGCAATATTGATTAAAAATTAGGAAATATTTTTTGTAAATCCGTCTTTGAGGAGCGCTGAGTAGTGTTAAAATCAGCATTGTTTCAAATGCACAACGAGTTAGAATTGAAGAAATAAATTAATCGTGAATACTTAATATACAGATTTATTCGAACACCAGCTAATATGGTTGTTAGGGTTGCACTTTACTTAACTTAATTAAAAATAACACAGATGAAAAGAATTTTATTGTTTTGTACATTATTGCTGGGGGTGTCTTTGTCTGCTCAAATAACTCCGTTTGAAAAGAAATTCCTATTACCAACGGCCGGGTCATAAGTGGAAACCATAACGACCTGTTTGAAGTAGCCCCTCAATACTCACTTATGACAAAACAGTTAAGAAAATGCAGCATCTGTTTGGACAACACAGCATTCAAAACGCAGACAAAGGCATAGACAGTAAGTCGCTTAGAAGAGCTATACAACGTAAAAGAATGAAGCTAAACATAAACATCGTAGAAGAAAATACCCGAAACCGTAAAACGGCCAAATGAGAAGGAAAAGATATTTCAACCAAAACATCTATGACCAGAGATTTGTAAATGAACGGGCTTTTGTTTGGATGGACAATTTCAGGATGTTATTTATCCGGTTCGACAACCTGGATTCTTCTTGGTTAAATTGGCATTATTTGACGTTTGCCCTTATCTTGCTAAAAGTTTAAATGAGCTCTATATTAAAATCACCCCACTCCTCGCCGAGACTGATATCTCCTTATCTTAATTATTAACAAATTTTAATAGAAACATTATGAAAAGAATTATGGTATTATTTTTCCTGGCATCAGTATGTGGTGTTTATGGCCAAGACCTTCCGGAAAACCCAGAGCCGGGAAAATGTTATGTACGTTGTACAACCCCCGATGTCTATGTCAATGAAGACGTAC
>NZ_JAPFGA010000026.1 GCF_026241135.1 Galbibacter kalidii | reverse complement strand
GGCGGATGAACTACCGGGACGGGGAGCTGTTGCCCACCGGGACCTACTATTACGTGGTGCGCTACGACAGGGACGGCACCAAGGCCCCCAAGACGGGATGGGTCTACCTGAGGAAATAAATGTTAAATAATTTGAATCGATCAGGGCTATCAATACGGTCTAGGTCTTTTAACTAACACGAAGTAAAGATGATAAGAGATAATTACAAAAGAATAGTTTTACTGCTATTGTTAATGCTTATATATAAGCACAATAGTTTGTATGGACAGCAGGATCCCCATTATACTCAATATACCTATAATATGGGAATTATCAACCCTGCTTATATTGCTACTAAAGAAGCATTGAACGTAAGTCTTTTGGCCCGGTCGCAATGGGTGGGTGTTGAAGGGGCTCCGCAAACAGCTACGTTTTCCCTTAGTTCACCTGTGGGGAGGAATGTGGGGTTAGGGCTTTCTGTGATCCATGATGAGATTGGTCCTGTACTTGAAAATAATATATATGCGGACTTTTCCTATACATTGAAACTGTCGGAAAGCTCAAGGCTTGCATTGGGACTAAAGGGGGGAATAACCTTTTTGGATGTGGAACTATTGAATCCCAATGAGGAGTCGGATCCGTTGAATGAACCGGTTCATACATTATCACCGAACTTTGGAGCGGGAGCTTTTTATTTTACCAATAAGTTTTATTTGGGCTTCGCAATTCCCAATATGTTGGAGACAAGGCACTTGGAGAAATCCGGGGAAGCAGTGTCAACAGCCGCTGAAATCAGTCACCTTTTTTTGACTTCAGGATTTGTGTTCGACCTTTCAGATCATTTACAGTTTAAGCCTTCAACAATGGTCAAGGCTGCTATTGGTGCCCCAGTCTCTGTTGACCTGTCGGCAAATTTATGGATAAACCAGAAATTTGAAGTAGGGGTATCCTTCAGGTTTGAAGATTCCCTTAGTAGTGTGGTTGGCTTTAATGTCACCCCTGATTTCAGGATTGGATATGCCTATGATCACACCTTGTCGGGTATAGGAAATTATAACGCGGGATCTCATGAGGTCATGCTTTCCTACACGTTTAACAGATCGAGGATCAAGAGTCCGCGATTCTTCTAATTTATAAATCAACTTAAAATAAAGATAAAATGGAAAGAAAAGGTATTATTGTTTTCCTCTTATTTATTTTGATGTGCCATCCTTTAATTGCGCAAGAGCAAGAGGAGCACACAATTAAAAAATTGTCGGTAAATTCAAGACAGTCGGATTTTGGAGTGTCATTTAAAGGCAACAATGCAGTAGTGTTTGCTTCTTCACGTAAATGGAAGGGAGACAGGACAAAAATATGGAGAGGGAACGGACAGCCGTATCTGGATCTTTATATCGGGGAAATAGCCCCAGACAAAGATATACAGAATGTGAAGAAATTCGGGGGAAGGTTTATCAATACAAAATATCATGAATCCAACGCTGTTTTTACAAGAGACTCTTCAACAGTGTATTTCTCAAGAAACAATTACTTGCGCAATAAGTACCACAAGGACTCTACGGGGTATAATTTGATTCAAATGTACAAGGCAAGGGTAGGTCAAAACGGGGAGTGGGTGGACATAGAACCTATGCCCTTTAATAGTGATGATTACCAAACAGGACATCCTGCATTGAACATTGCAGAGGACAAATTGTATTTTACATCCGATATGCCGGGTACTTATGGGGAAACTGACATTTTTGTTGTGAACATCAAAGAAGACGGGACATACGGACAGCCTAAAAACCTGGGGCCGGAAGTCAATACACCTAAAAGAGAGATGTTTCCTTTTGTAGACGAAGATAACTTTTTGTATTTCTCTTCTGAAGGCTTTTCTGATGGCAAAGGAGGTCTGGATATCTATGTGTCTAAATTGGAAGGCGATCAGGCTGTTGGATTGGTAACAAATGTGGGGGAGCCCGTAAATAGTGCTGATGATGACTTTTGTATTGTTATGAAACCCGGAGAAGACTGGGGGTATTTTTCTTCAGACAGACACAGAAGGAATGTCGATGACATCTATTATTTTGAGTTTTACGATGGCTTTAAAGATAATATTAACATGGAAGCAGCATGTGTGAATGTATTTGATGGGATCGTTAGGGAAGAAGGAACGGGAGCCTTGTTACCCGGAGCCCTGGTGACTGTATATGACGGGAGCGGGAATATGATAGAGTCAACCCGGGCGAATGATTTTGCAAAGTATGCCTTAAGGCTGCCTTGTGGTGATGAAACATTTAGGGTAGTGGCATCGAAACAGAATTACCATGATGACAGTGATACCTTCAAAAATCTGAATACCCGTGTGCCCGGAGGCGTAAATCTTGCAAGTCTGAATCTGGAATTGTCGCTCAAACCAGAAGATTTTGTAAGGGGTTATGGGGATTACCTGATGGTGGACAACCTGAACCCGATCTATTTTAACCTTGATAAATCCGATATCAGGCCGGATGCTGCTGTTGAATTGGAAAAAGTAATACGGATTATGAAAAAGTATCCGGAAATAGAAATAGAAGTAGCTGCCCATACTGATAGTAGGGCGAATGACGGTTACAATATGAAATTATCCGAAAGACGTGCAACATCAACAAAAAATTGGTTGATCGAACGTGGAATTAGCTCTTCCCGTATAAGTGGCAGCGGATATGGAGAAACCCATTTGGTAAACAGCTGCGGGAACGGCGTCCGGTGTTCTGAAGCAGAACATCAGCTAAACAGGCGGACAGAGTTTGTTGTTAAAAACCCTGAAGTTATAAGAAAAAGTACAGAGGAATAAAAAAGTTTTCAGATTGTTGAACAAATGATAGCCGGATGATGTTCGGCAATAGGTGTAAAAGCTTTTTAAAAAGATGTGGATTTGAAAGAGATTTTAAAAAAAATATGGTTGCAGGTACTGACGGATATAAAAAAGTTAAAAGATGAGGAAATTGAAATAAAAGTTGATGAGGAAGAAGAGACAAGAAAATTCAATAAAGCATTGATTTATGATAGTCAGGGGCGTTTTTCCAACTTGTTAACACAGGAATTTTCTGAAAAATATGTTTTTGAGGTTTACACTAACAATACTTTTGAAAAGTTTAAAGAAGAGTCTGAAGATTACACACTGGTTGTGTTTGTTGTTTATTCAAATGGGGATCTTCTGGATTTCTTAAAAATTTATGAAAGAAGTTTCCCCATTTTTCTTTGTTCCTTTGAGAAAAGGATTTATAAAGAAACAAAAAACATCCATGGGCTGATTACTGTTGATCTTACAAGGCATAGGCTTGAAGTGCTTAAAGAACTTGAATGGTATTTTAATATAATGTCAATTGAAAAAACTGATGGGCTTAAAATGTAATGCTTGAAAATGTAAAGGGGGGTGGAAGGACAAGTATTGACCGCAATTTGAATGTAGAATGAAAAACATATCAATCGAATTTTACTAATTAGTCCACATTTTAGGATCAATAAAGGCATCAATAGTCAATGAACATATGCTGATCTGACACATAGCTATCAGGTGACCAATTATGTCCCCCGGTCAGGGAACATATAGTTTTGACTGCAGAAGAGCTAAATGCAAAGTTCAATATTAAAAAAGTCTTATTGCGGGACGGATGGTGGGACAAAAGAAGAAATATGATAGATTCGGGTAAAATCCCGAATACAGCCACTTTTGACTCTTATGTAATATAGTGGAATTGAAGTTGAACAGAGGGACAATATGATGGCTAACTGATAGATAAAGAAGGGAATTTATGTTTTTGTATGTATTGAAATAGGATGGGATATTATGGAATTAAGTAAAGTATTGATATATGATTCAAAAGGTTGTTTTTCCAGGCTGTTGAGCGCTGAATTCTCAGATGAATATGTTTTTGTAGTAAACAAAAACTTTGATAGGGATTATGTCTTTGAGGAATATAGTATGATTATATATGTCGTTTATTCATGTGTTGAATTGATAGACCTTTTTAAGGTATACGATAAGAAATTACCGCTGTTGCTTTGCTCTTTCGAAAGAGAAGTTTATAACAAAGCAAAGCATATAGATGGAGTGATCCCGGTTGACTTGACCAAACATAAATTTGAAATTCTTTGGGATTTTAAGAATTATTTTGATGTAGTAAATAAATCGTATATCATAATTAACAAGTAGTGATTTGTTTAAAATTGTTTGCGGGATAGTAATGAAATTGATATTTTCATATAATGCCTTTTAAAGGACTATAGGGATAAAGTCCAACATCCAATTTTGGGTTTGGATTATGTGATGAAAACTCACCGATAAATAATAATGGGAAGATATGAAGGCATCTGACTTCTATAAATGCGGGCGACTGACACTGCTTCTAACTTTATTTTGCTTTTTCTTTCCGATTCGAGAGAGTATTTCGCAGAATATTGAAATAAAACCTATTCCGGTAAACAACAATGGGTATAGCAGCACCCTGAAGAAAAAACTATTTATTGATGGCGATGGGTTTTTGTGGTATTCCACCTTTAACGGGGTTGTTAAATATATGGGAAGTGAGAGTTTGTTTTACCCATTAAAACTCGGGGATAACAGGGACGTTTTTTTTGTTCATGATATTGTTAAGTCAACAGCCGGGAATTTATGGGTAGCTACTTCTGAAGGGGTGTATTTCCAAAATTTGACTTCTGGAAATTCTTTTTGGTTAATTAAAACCGATTCAAATACAGAAAAGGATATAGCATTTGTCTCGTTAAAAGAGGGACAACATGGGGATATGTGGGTTGGAACCAATACAAATTTAATATATCACTACAGCGAAGGGTTAAAAAAACGATATAGCATAGACAAGAAAAACGATTCGAAGATAAATGGTCGGAGCGAGAAAATTATCATTGAAGAAATTCTGGAAGACGGCTCTTTGATCCTAAAAAGGGGCAGTAAATGGATGGTGTTTGCCAATGGTGAAAGTACCTTAGTTGATTACAAAGAAGCGGAATCCGGATTAAATGGAAAAGAGACCCTGTTGTCGTATAACGGAGCGTTTTTTGATAGGGACAGTACAGGGTATTATTATTATGAAGGGGAGCCGTATTGTTATATGTATTTACCTGAGATAAACCGACAAATCATTGAGGTGCCCCTTAAAGGACAAAGTTTGTTGTATAGACATGAAGACGGACATCCGTCCAATGGGGATGTAGACCTGGTTACTTCGGAAATGAATTTTGTGAAAACATATGTGTTTAGGAATGTTTTGGGGAAGATTCATTTGAAGGAAGAAAAGGAAATTACATTTAATAACAAGATAACAAATTTTACTATAAGTCCCGGAGGGTATTTATGGGTACATACAGATGGGATATATAAAGTACATTATAAGGATGCCAAGTTTACCAAGTTTTTATATAAAGAATCTATAACCGGAGGGGAGAGTGACGAAAACCCGGAAATACCCATCAGTTGTAGGGGATTGATGGAAACTGGACAAGGAGAGCTTTATATTTTTACCAATGATGGATTTTATAAACAGGAAGGCAGGGAAGATGATTTTGTCAAAATTGATTTTGAGAATGAAGCCTTAAACGGGACACCACTCCCAGTAGATTTACTCTACAATTTTTATAAAGAAAGTGATGATGTTTTGTGGGCCTATGGTTTTTTCTCTTCGCTTTATAAATTGAATTTAAAAACCCAGACCTTTGTTGAGATTGCTATTCCTGAGAATCTGCTGGTGCCCAATCCTACAGTTTTTGATATAGAAGAAACTATAGAAAGCAATAAACTGCTCTTAGGGGGGAATTTCGGGTTAATTGAATTTGATATAAACACATCCCGATTTAGAAATGCAGCAAAGCTTAATGATCGTTTTGATATTACGGGAAAACATATTTTTGAAATCCACATTGACAGGGATAAAAAGTACCTCTGGTTAGGGATGGGGACTCATTTGGGGCTTTATAGAAAGAATTTGCATACTGATGAAGTCGATCATTTCGATACAGATACCGAGTCTTTATCGCTGATCGATAATACGATACGGTGTTTCTATGAAGATGATAAGAAAAATATCTGGATAGGGACCGAAAAAGGCTTGCAAAGGATAAACCCCAAAACATTGCAAACCGTTGCCTATAGGGAACAGGATCAGTTAAAAAATGGGAATATTACCGGAATATTGGAAAGTGGGGATTATTTGTGGTTTGGGACTTTTGACGGTTTGGTCAGGTTAAACAAAAAGAGCGATACAATTCAAGGTTTTTATGTTGAGAATGGGATTCCCCATAATGAGTTTAATACAAGATCGGTTTTTGAGTCAAGTGACCATCATTTTTATTTTGGGGGATTAAACGGATTGGTTCGATTTGATCCGAATGATTTTTTTGGAAATAACAGGCAAAACAAGCTGTACTTGACCAGCTATAAAATGTTTTCAAAACGCGATGGGGAGGATATATTGAATCTCTATGGGCTTGGGGATATTTCAACCTTTAAAATTCCATATAATAACAACCATCTGGCTTTGAGCTTTGCTATTAATGATATATTCAATACGGAAAAAAACGTATATCAATACAGGATTAAGGAAACCGATAACGATTGGATTAGCCTAGGGAATTATAATACGGTTCAACTCAGGGGACTGTCTCCGGACAATTATACCCTCGAAGTAAGGGGTTTTTCAAGTACAGGGCAAACTACCAATACACTTGCGTATACGATACACGTCGAGGAAGTTTTTTATAAAAAGATATGGTTTATATTTTCTTTTACCATAGCAATATTGGCAGGAATGTTGTTTTGGTTGCATAGGAAGAAGGAACATTTAAAAGTTCAAATAGAGCATAAGACACGCATTACTTATTTGGAAGCCAAAACGTTCAGGGCCCTTATGAACCCGCATTTTATTTTTAATGCGGTTAACAGTTTACAAAGTGTTTTGTTTTTAAAATCAGAATTCGAAGCAAACAAGTTTTTTGGTGCATTTTCAAATTTGGTACGGCTTACCATGGAAATGGGAGATATGGACACTATTTCCCTGAAGGAAGAGATCAACTATTTAAAAGCTTATATTGATTTTGAGAAACTAAAACTCAGAGGAGATCTTACGGTTTTTTTCGATGTAAGTTCAGAGCTAGATATAGGAAAGATAAGGATTCCCAGCATGCTTTTTCAGCCCATAGTTGAAAATGCCATTTTACATGGATTAGCTCCTAAAAAGGAAAATCGGGAATTAAGGGTAAGTTTTGTGAAAAAAGACCAGAAACTAATAGTGACTGTTATTGATAATGGGATTGGAAGAGCCGCTTCAGAGCGAATGAAAAAATCAAGAAGACGTAACCATAAATCACGGGCTACTTTGATTATGAATGAACGGATCAGCATGTACAACATAATTAACGGAAAAAAAATATCGGTAACAACACATGATTTAAAAGAAGGCAAAGATCCCTTAGGTACTAAAGTGGTACTTTCTATCCCTTTAAAATTAAAGAGAAACTTTATAGACAGAAAATAATTTAGTCACAAATAATCCCGAAAAATGAAAGGATTTGGAACAAAAAGCCGGATAATTTTTTAGGTAGTATGCCCATAAGGAACTACGGCGATATTTTAAATCAGTTCTCTGCAACCTATTAAAAAAGGGGCAGACTTTAGGTGAAAATCTGACCCTTTGGTATTTTAGTTTATATACTCTTTTTGGGATATATTTATTTCGAGCCTCAATACCCAAAAATATCTTCCAGACTGAACTTTTTGAGTTCACCTATTTTCTTAAGGTCGTCATCGCTGATGACCTCTTCTGAACCTATGATACAGTAGGTAAAGGGTTTTTGGGATATTTTACTGTTGTGGAAGGTGTTTATATCTTCAAAAGCAATCCTATCCATGGCCTCATACACCTCTTTGCGTATGTCGTAATCTATTCCCTTGTCTTTTGCTCCCAGATAAAGGTAAATTGGATTACTTTCTGTGATGCGCTGGGTTTGTATGGATTTTTTTATGGATTCCTTGGAGTTCTCAAAAGCTTTTTCGTTTAACGGAAGCATATTTAAGAGCTCGTTCATACCGTCCACCGCTTCCAACATTTTATCTGCCTGACTTCCTACGTAGGCAAACATGTTAAATTTTTGCTCTTTTTTGGAAGGGATTGAATAATTGGCATAAGTCGCATAAGCCAAGGCTTTGGACTCCCGAATGGTTTGGAATACTATAGAGCCCATCCCCCCACCAAAATATTCATTAAAAACAGTAATTACCGCTTCTTGGCCTGGGGTGTAATCCTCTATGTTCCTTACCCATTGTATCTCGCTTTGTACCATATCGTAATCTGCAAACAGCACACGGTTTTTGTCCTGTACTTCATAGGTGTACCTCACCTTTTCAGGATAGGCTGTAAACTTTTTCGGCATTTTATGGATGGATGCCAGTTCTTTCTTCAACTCTTTTAGGGGTTTTGGCCCGAAATATACCACTGAGTGTTTGTAATTCAACAGATTGTGCAAAATCGATATAAGCTGATTGGAAGTCAGGGCTTCTATCTCCTCATTTGGGATGACATCGTTAAACGGATTTTTGGCACCATACACACCATAGTTCACCAAACCCCTTAAGATATTCTGTTTGTTCAGTTTACTATCCGCCCTACCCTTTAATATCCTGCCTTTTAACTGTTCCAGGGCTTCTTCATTGGGCTTACAGTTGTATATGACATGCTCAAACAGCTTGGTTATTTCGTTAAAGTTCTCCTGCAGGCCTGTAAAGGTTACATTAGTCACTTCACCTGAAGCATTTACCGTATAACCGCTGGCTAGTGAATAGAGTTTTTTATTCAGTGCTTCTGAAGTGTATGTGCCGGTTGACAAATAATTAAGGTAGGCAAGGGCTATGGGCAGGTATTTGTTGTTATAACTTCCCATGTCAAAACGATATTGCATGGTAAACAGATCGCTTTCTTTATTCTGTATGTAAAGCAGTTCGGTGTTTTGGAACCTGTCTTTGGTAAGATCTTTGTCAAAATCCACCCATTGCGGCTGTATGGCTCTTACTTCCGTGTTTTTGATTTTGCTGACAAAAGCCGATTCCTTTCCTGCATTGGTCTCTACAGGGGTAATGGCCGGTTTGTCCACCTTTACCATGTTTTTATCCTCTCCCTGCCTTTTATAAATAGTGAGGTTGTTGACCGTAAAATACTTGTTGGCTACCGATACTATATCGTCTTTAGTAAGTTTGGACAAATCATCCAACCATGCCACATCCTTGTCCCATTCACTGTTATTGCTTTTGATGAATATATTCAATAAAGCCCCTAACCTGCTGTTGTTGGATTTTAAGGCCTCTTGCTCGCCCAATTTATAATTGGCGATAATAGCCGTTAATAAATCTTCATCAAACTCCCCTTGCTTTAATTTTTCCATTTCTTCCAACAGGATGTTCTTTACATCGTCTAAGGTCTGATCTGCTTTTGGGGAACCCCCCAGCATAAAAACCCCATAATCCTTGTACTGCAACAGATGATTGTATGCTCCCTGCATTTTCTGTTTTTGATTGATATTAATGTCCAACAACCCTGCTTTTCCGTTGCTCAACACAGAGGTAATAAAGTTCAATATCATGGCTTCTTTGGTATAAGCTGCAGGGGTGCGCCAGGCTATCCGTACATTTTCCGCATTAGGGCCATATACTTCCCTAACCATTGGGGATGTAATAGGCTTTTCGGGAACCGGATTGTAGGTCTCGACCGGTTTTGACTGCATATATGAAAAATGCTTGTCAATTTTCGCAATTAGCTCATCGGTATCAAAGTCACCTACCATAATCACTGCCATATTGTTGGGGACATAGTATTTATTGTAATATTCTTTAATGGCAGTGATTGATGGGTTTTTAAGGTGTTCTATAGTTCCAATAGTAGTTTGTTGCCCATAATTATGTGTTGGGAACAAAGCATCGTTCATCACCTCATTCATTTTTTGTCCGTCATTATCCAGCGATCTGTTCTTTTCTTCATATACTGCTTCCAGTTCGGTATGGAACAGCCTGACCACCGGATTCCTGAAACGCTCGGCCTGTATGGTCAGAAACTTGTCCAGGGTGTTGGAGGGGATGTTTTCCTTATACACCGTTTCCTCTACCCAGGTATGTGCATTGGTCCCCTGTGAACCGATATCAGTCATCAGTTTATCGTACTCCCCCGCTATGGCATATTGGGACGCCTCATGAGAAACCTTATCTATTTCCTTGTAGATTTCCTTGCGCTGGGCTTCATCGGTAGTGGAGTTATATTTTTCGTAAAGTATTTCTATTTTATCCAGCAAGGACTTTTCCTTTTTCCAATCCAATGAACTAAACTGATCAGTACCCTTAAACAAGATATGCTCCAAATAGTGCGCTAACCCGGTATGGTCTTCCGGATCTGTATTACTTCCCGCCCTTACAGCTATGTTGACCGCTATACGTGGCTCCCTGTGGTTTTCGCTAAGGGCAACTTGCAGATCGTTGTCCAACGTATAAAAGCGGGTATTCATCGGGTCGTTTGTCACGTACCTATAGGTATACCCTTTGGAAGTAGCCTCCTTCCATTTGTATTCCTTGTTCTGGGCAAGGCTCATGCCGGAAATAAACAATATGGCACAGACTGTTGCCAACCTTTTGTAATTATTAAATATTAACCTCATATGATCTATAGTTTTTAGTAATTTATATCCATCTGTCTAAAAAAGACCGCCCCGTTGCAGGGCGGTCAAAAACCCTAACTAATTCAAAAAGAAACAAGATTTGGTTTATAGTTTGTTTTTTGGTCTACCTACTTCCTTTAATAATCTCTAATATCCTTTCATTTTTAATGATCATCATACCTTGTCTATCATTTGTAATCCCTTTTTCCAGTTGGTAGGTGTAGGCAGGCACTTTACCTTCAACTATTGTTGGCAGGTATTTGAAGAACAAGCTGTGGTTGTTCTTTCTAAGTGCTTCCCCGGCTTCCATGATATGGGTAGAGACAATGAAAGTTCCCTTATTTTTAGAAAAGGCATCTATTATGGATATGGTAGCCTCTGAAGCATCTTTTACATTGGTCCCTTTAAACAGTTCGTCAAAAACAACGAGCAACTGTTTCTTGGAAGCCACTTCCTGGGCTATATGCTTTACCCTTAACACTTCTGCATAAAAATGACTGTATCCTTTCGATATGTTATCAGGGACATTAATGGAGGTGTATATCCCATCATGTACGGAAAATGTCATTTCCTTTCCCGCTATAGGAAATCCCATGTGTGCCAGGTATACAGCTACGCCAACAGATTTCATAAGGGTGGATTTTCCGGCCATGTTGGCCCCGGTTAAAAAGAAAACATTTTTATCTTTTCCAATGTATATATCGTTAGCCACAGCATTAGCAATAGCGGGATGATACACCCCTTTGATGTCAATATACTTTTCGCTTTTATCCACGGCTTTTGCATAGGCATATTTGTTTTTACGGGCGACATTGGAAACCGTTATATAAACATCTATAGCATAAACGCCTTGTAACAAATCTTCCATTTGGTCATAAAACAAGCCTCTAAGGATATAATCCAGTTTTAAAAGTTGCTTGAAGCCTAAGTGACGAACTTCCTTACATTCCCAAACTGGTTTAAACTTCTTGTTGTTCAGTATTCCCAACAGTCTCTTTACCTCGTCCCGGTAAGGTATATTAGCGGCTTGCTGATCAATGCTTTGAAGAAACCTTTTTAATCTAACAAGCACTGCTATGGTCTTCTCCAAGTCTTCCCTTATCAGAACATACGCTTCATCATTGGCTATCACGTTTAACAGCTTGCCCCGGATGATAGCAAAACCTGCTGTTACCCGATTTCTTGGTGCCGGGGTGTTAAGGTAGTTTTCAAAGACTTCAAATTCCTGGGTGTCAAATGGCAGGGAAACCCTTATTTTTTCAAAAAAAGAAATTATCGAACTCCTTTTGTTGATTTGCTCTACCTTGGTAAATGGATGCTGAAACATCTTTTCCAAAAGCCTATCTCCCCCTTCGGTAATAGTACCGCTGAAAAAACTGAATATAGAATCCCTCTTGTATCGCCCTAGGATATTTAAATCGTTCAGGGTCTGTTGGTCGATTACAAACGCCATGCTTTTAAGGTTTTAAAATGTCTAAAATATTTTCATTTTGAATAATCAACATCCCGTGTCTATCACTGGTAATCCCTTCGGCAACGGTGTAGGTATATCGGGGATTGTTTCCTTCCATAATGGTTGGCAGATAGAGGAATTTGATATTGTCACGCAGTTTTTTTAAATCTTCCCCCGCTTCAATAATGTGGGTTGAAATAATAAAGGTACATTTACCGTTGCCGGCAAAGGCATCCATCACGGCGACCGTTGCTTCATGGGCATCTTTAACGTTGGTTCCCCTGAACAGTTCATCGAATATCACTATCAATCGGTCGTTTTTATTAACGCTCTCCGCCACCTTCTTAACACGGGTCACTTCCGTATAAAAATGACTAAAGCCCATATTTAAGTTATCGGCAAGGTTAATGGTGGTAAACATGCCGTTCTGGATAATGAAGCGCATGCTTTTTGCCGGCACAGGAAAACCAATATGTGCCAGATACATGGCTATGCCAAAGGTTTTCATAAAGGTGGATTTACCCGCCATATTGGCCCCGGTCAAAAAGACCATATTGTCCTTTTCTGTTATACTAATATCATTGGAAACGGCATCAGGTACCAAGGGATGGTAAACCTCATTCATTTCAACGATACAGGTGCCGGTTTCTTCTATTTTAGCAAAGGAAAATCCCAACTCTTTGGCTACCTGTGCTACCGCAATGAACACATCAATCCTGTATGCGTAATGCAGTAGTTTTAACAGCTCTTTTTTAAGGGAAAAGCGAAAGAGTTGGTCGTATTCAGCGGTTTGAGCATGGGACAACTTGCCTATCTTATCCATGTCTTTTATAAAAGAAAGCTCAACCCTATCCAAGATAGCATATATGCCCTCCATGTCCTGAACAAAACAGTCCCCCGCTTTCCTCTCTTTTATAGTTGACATAAAAGAATTAAATTCTTTTAACAAGGCTATGCAACTGAGTACTCCATTTTGAAATTGTTCATACTGAACATTGGCTCCAATGATGCGGTCGAACTTATGTTTTAGCTTATCCTCATCACCAGTAATCCGGGTGCGTTCATCAGTATTACTTAAATAGAATTCTATAGTGTCAAAAATCACAGTAGTGAAAGGGAACGTAAAATCCTGTTCCTTAAAATAACGGATCACATTAACCCGATAAGAAATCTCTTCTGCCCGGGAACAAGGGTGAAGAAACATGTCTTTGAGGATTTTTGCGCCTCCATTGGTGCTGGTATTATTGAAAAGTCCATACACATCTTGGCTTTTGGGCCTTCCTATAATATTTAAATCATTAATGGTTTGTGAATCTATCTTAAAGGTCATAATCTTTGAATAGGATTAAATAATACAAATCGCTACTGAACAGTCTACTTTTACCGTCCCTTTCGTCGTAACCATACGATTAAAAACACCAATGCCAATACGGCCGGAAGAACCACCTTATACAGGACATTTAAATAAGTCAGGCTGCTTTTTTTAAGGTTTATTTCATTATCCGAGGGAATCGGGCGGCGTACATCTATCGGTACTTCATTATCCGATAACCAAAAGAATATTCCTGTAGCCATATTAAAGTTCATTCCTTTAACCCAGGCTCTTTGTTGAGAAAGTTCCGCATTACTAAGGCAGTCGGCATCTCCCAAAATCATAATCTTTTGCTCCTTTTCATCTACTTTACGCCTAAGGGCCAATGCTGTTGTTAGTGGACCCGATGTATCACCCTTGGAAGGGGTGTAAATAGGTGTTTCATCTATAAAGTTAGTGGGGTTTAACTCATTCCAAGACCCTACGGAATCAAGGGGTCTTAACGTCCCTACCTTATCCGATACCAGCACAGGGGTATAACTAAACCCATCTTTTTCTTCATACGAAATCCCTACTGCACCTTCCATACTTACCACCGCTTCATTCTTTTCTATTTCCGCAAATTGATAGGAGATTTCCTTGCCTTCAGGAGTAACAGCAGCAGTAATAAGATCCATCGTATAGCCTTTGTTATGTTCTACTACCTGACCCGGCATAAATTGAACCCCCAGTTTTTCAACAATCGGGTTCATGTTGTCCTGCCGGTTTAGGTCTCCAGCTACGATTAAATTACCGCCCCGGTCAATATAATCGTTTAGGTTTTTTACCTCTTCTTCAGAAAAAGCCTTTTTGGCATCGGCAATGACTAAAATATTGATGTTTTTGGGGATAGGAGAAGACAGTTCAAATTCGGTAAAATTGAACCCGTTGTTTACCAGTGCATATCGAAAGGGTTTCTTTTTAGCCAGGCTATAATAACCCCTGGAGCCAAAATCATTTACATCCCTTTCTCCATGGCCTTTTACAAAACCTACTTCCGGTAAGGTAGTTACTAATCTTTTAAAAGCTGCCGTTATTTGGGCTTCATCTGGAATCACCTTCATATCGTCATAAAAACGTAAATAAACCGTTTCCCCTTCTTCATTGGTAATAGTGGTTACCGTACTGTATAATTCCGCTTTTAAGTCAATCTCCTCTGCAAAACCCTCAGCTCGTTTAAAAACATCAGGATTTACGTCAAAAATGCTACTGGTTTTATTCAAAGCCTGTTCTTCGGTTAGTCCCTCAAACCTTTTATTATGGTCCTTTAACATACTCTCGTCTGTAGGGAGTTCGTAATAAAAATTATAGTCAAATTTCATATTGGGATAAAACCGACTGTACTGTTCGTATCTGTTTATATCCCTTTTTTGGTTACTCGGCGATCCATAGAAAAAATACCTGTCAAAGATATTGGCATAGGTAGTGACCTTTACTTTTCCTTTTAATTGAGAAAGCACCTTTTGGCTGTTTTGGGTTAACGTATTCTGGTTGGTGCGGGTAGCATCATAGTAGCCCTTAATACCCGGAAGGGCACTTACATAACCTATTAGCGCCACCATCATAAAAGCACCGACATAACGTAAAAAAGAAGTTTGCCGTGAGGTTTTTTCCCTAATAGCTTTTAGCCTAAAGAGGGTAAACAAGAGGAACAGTGCCGACACTAAGATAAAATATAATACATCCTCACTGGCCACTAACCCCCTTATCAAGGTTCCGGATCTTCCTTCAATGGATAACCAATAGGTAATGTCCCGTACAAATGCGATGTCTTGCCATAAACCACCAACAGCCGACAGTAATGATAAGCCGGCAAATGTACCAATGGCTGCAACTATTTGATACGAAGTAAGGGAAGACATAAACAAGCCAATGGCAGCATAGGTACAGATAACTAAGTATGCCCCAAAAAGGCCTGTCAAAATCAAGGGAAAATCAAATTCTTTGATCGCTGGGAAACCTAGAAGGGTTTCAGCAAATAGAATGATGACCATAACCAGACCAAAGGCCATCATGGAAACAAATTTCCCCAACACAATTTGCAGGTTAGAAATGGGGGAAGAATACAATAGTTTTATGGAACCTGAACCAAATTCCCGGCTTATCAGCCCCATGGTAAGCAAGGGAATGTACAAATACAAGTGGTTTAAGACTTTACTAAAAAAGCTATTATAGGGACCTGAAAATATCTGAAAGGTTAAATTTTGGGTAGTGTATCCTAATTCTGCATTTTTTACAAAGATGCTTAGGGTTTGCATCAAAACAATACCCGATTGAATGGAAAAAAGAATGAGGATTAACCATGCAATAGGAGAAAAGAACAACTTTTGAAGTTCCATTCTCGCTATTTTAAATATTATTTTCATCTATTTTAAAAATTTAGTGATTATTTAATTTTTGATAATTCAGAGAACACGTCGTTTAGTGAATTCTTCTCAGATCGAATCTCATCTAACCTCCAATTGTTTTTAACGCTTGCCGTAACAATACGCTCAATGGCACCGTCCAGATTTTTAAAGGACAAACGATAATTGAAACCATCCAAATTCTCTATCCTTTCAACCCCTTCAACACTTTGCTTAATATCCTCTTCGGAAGGCATTCCGAGCAAACGGACAAAAACGGTATTGGGCATTAGGTAATTATCAAATTCTTCGGTTTTACCAGAGAAAACCATTTTCCCATTGTTAATCATCAGTATATGGTCGCAAATGGCTTGTACTTCCGTAAGGACATGAGAGGAAAACAAAACCGCACGTTCCTGGGCAATTTCCTTTATCAACTTACGTATTTCTAAAATTTGGTTGGGATCCAGCCCATTGGTAGGCTCATCCAGTATGATAAAAGCCGGTTTGTGGATAATTGCCTGGGCAATCCCGACCCGTTGCTGATATCCCCCCGACAAATTGCGGATTAACCGCTTTTTAAAATGGGCAATGGAACATTTTTCCATGACCTTTTCAACAGCTACTTTGACTTCTTTGGTATCGATTCTTCGTAAATAGGCACAGTTGGTTAAATATTCTTCTACCGTAGTGTCGGTATATAACGGAGGATGTTGGGGCAGAAACCCTATCTGTTTTTTAGCCTCTATAGGCCTTTTAGACAAATCAATTCCCTTGATATAGACATTCCCTTGGGTTTGTTTTAGCACACCGCTCATAATATTCATGGTGGTAGACTTACCGGCTCCATTTGAACCAAGCAAACCATATATGCCTTTATCAGGTATTTCTATATTCAAATCTTTAACAGCCCATTGCGCACTATAGCGGTGGGACAGGTTCTCAACGCTCACTAAAGGATTTTTCATGTTTTTTTACTATTGATAAATAATTATTGAGGAAATACACCTAATTGAACTCATTTGAAAAAAATTCCAATAAGCCTGACTAAGGTTGCTCCCCTCGGAATAGACACAGGCTACCCTCTTGGTTAAAAAATGAGTCTCCCAAAAACTTTCGGGAGGCTCCTTTCAAAAAATCAAATTGAGTTCTTTTAAGGATTTTGTTCCCAATCAGGGTTAAAGCTCATGACCTGAACAGGTATTTGCAAGGTATACCTATCACTATCCGGGGGTAAAGTGGCTATAGTACTCCCCTCCGCTCCCAGTCGGGTAACTTCAGGCATCCTGCCTTCTGCTGCCAACCTTTTCATATCATACCACCTCAAGCCATTAAATGCAAATTCAAACGTTCTCTCGGTCAATATTTTTTGCAATACTTCTTCTTGGTCTGATGATTCAAACTTTACGTAATTTTCGGTAGTAAAGCGATTTTTGCGCAATTGATGCAGTTGTTCATTGGCGGTCACCAAATCATTATCGCGGGCAGCAGCTTCAGCGATTATCAAATGCATTTCACTGACCGAAGTACCCCAGTTAGGGTAGGCGTTCCAAATGGATACCCCAAACGGGACGAATATAATTTCCCCCCTGGCAGGTGGGGTGTTAGGGTCCCAGGGTTGAGTATAGTAAATCTGCCTTCTCAGGTCGTTTTCCTCAAACGAATTATAAAATTCGAGCGTAGGAAACTGGATATTTGTCCCCCCATATTTGGCATAGATAGTTCCGGACCTTTGTACTAATGAAGGAAACTCTGTGGAGGTAGCCATCAGTTCTTCATAATTGATAATGGGATCAAGACTGTAATCTATGGCCATTTGCGCATTATCGGCAGCTATGCTGTATTCTCCCATATACAAGTAAGCCCTGGCCAGCACGCTGTATCCTGCCGCCTTAGAGGCTCGAAAACGATTGTCGCTATTGTCTTCGGGCAAGTTGGGAAGCGCTTCGGTAAGGTCTTCTATGATATGGTTGTATATTTCCTGTACAGTGCTACGATTGGGCACTTCATCTGTAACATCTACTCCGGTCATAAACGGAACGGCCAAGTCTTGGTTTGCAGTAGAAGGGTTATATACCTTGCCATACAAATTAACCAAGTGCAAATATTCAAAGGCCCTGCCCAATAAGGCTTCGGCCTTGAGTTTGTTTTTTACTTCTTCGGTGCCTCCACTTGCGTTTTCCACGTCTTTAATTACCGCATTAACATGGTAAATAAACCCGTAGTGGTCTTCCCAAATAGGTGTAGAGGCACTGGTAACGTCCTCATTAAACTGGGATTGCCAGGTGTAAACCCTGCTATTAATATCTACAGGTGGATCGGACACATCTAACTTATCGGCAAAATCTGACAACAAATTCATTTCATCGGGATAGAAGCCGTAATAATTATTCATCCATAAATCGTAATCCTCAACGGTTTCTAAAAGCCTCACGCCCTTAGGGTCAACATCCAGATAATCGTCACAAGACTGCAAGGTTACAGTCAGGAACAAAAGGAATATAAATGGTCTATCTATATATTTTTTCATCTTTTAAAATTTAATGTTCTTAGAAACTAACAGTAACTGCAAGGGTGTAGGTAGGTGTTAAGTAAGATTTTTCAAAACTACCCGTGGCCGGGCTGAAATTATAATCATTAAACCCTACCGTATAGATATTAGAAGCCTGAAATCTAAGCTCCAGGTCCGAAAGCCCCATTTTGTCGATGCCCTGATTCCTTAAACTGTAAGCACAGGTTAGGTCGGCCAAAGTGAGATAAGCTCCGTTTACCGTGTACATATCTGTAGCCCCAAGGTATACATCATAGCCCGAACGATAACCTACGGCAGGCAATATAGTGGGGTCGGCCTCGTCACCGGGTTGCTTCCAGTAATCTGAAGCCCCTTCTATAGGTCGGGTGGCAAGGGGGGTGGGTACCGGTACACGGGACTTAAACCCTCCAAAATAGTTTACCATAGCATAGGCATAAAAATCGCCTATATCTACCCTATTGCTCAATCCTAAACTTATCTTAGGAATGGAAGAACCTACGTACTTAACATCTCCCTTTTCCTGATCTTCTAAAATAGGCTTGATATTGCCTTCACTATCATAAATCAACGGAGCCCCGTTTTCGTCAACCCCGGCGTATTGGTAATTGAATACAGCACCTACTTCATATCCTTCTAAATAATTAGAATAGCCATTGGCATCTATATATTGCCTGGAAGTTCCATTGTCTATATTATATACACTCAACACCTTACTGTCATTATGAGAAAAAACAAGACCGGTATTCCAGTTAAATCGTTGGTTGGTTATCCAATCGGCATTCAGTTTAAACTCGATACCATTGTTCCTAACCGAAGCTTGATTGATTAAAGCGGTAGCTACTCCCCGCGTAGGGTCAACCCGTGTGGTGGCCAGCAGGTCGGTGCTCTTTTTGACGTAATAATCAATGCTTCCCCTTACATTCTTAAAGAGATCATAGTCCAACCCTACGTTAATGTTATGGGTTTGTTCCCAACGGAGCCCCCTATTTGCCGGTGAAACAAGGTATAGACTCGGGATAAAGTTGGTCATACCAAAATTAAAATTACTATTTCCCGCAATGATTTGTGGGAGTGAGTTTTTGGCAACGTTTCCGTTAAACCCATAGGCAGAACGAAGCTTTAAAACGTTTACCCAATCGGCACCTTCCATAAACCTTTCTTTATTGATGTTCCACGCTAAACCCACAGACCATAAAGGTTTGTAACGATATTTAGGGTCCGTACCAAACAAGTTTGACTGGTCTATTCGTATACTCCCTGTTACAGAATACCTGCCTTTATAGGTGTAGGCTGCATTGGCATAGGCCGAAACATACCTGTCCTCTGCATATTGCTGATTGAAAAGCTCATTATAGAAGATAGTAGGATTACTAAAAGCGTAATTGGGCGAAATACTAAAGTTAGCAAACAAAGATCGTACATCTACTCCTTGGTGGGTCAAAGTCTGGTCGTTATAGCCAAAGTAGGAAGCGGTGTTTGATTCATTAACAATAGTCCTGATCTCAGAACCCAAAATAGCGGTAAGGGCGTGGTCTTCTTTTATTTTTTTATTCCAGTCTAACTGGGCACGAAGTGTATAACCCTGTGTTTTGAGCGCTTGTTGTCTTAAAAAACCTCCCATCGGCACATTGTACACTAATGATTCATTAGGTCCATTGGTTGTATAGCGGTTAATCATTTGACGGGCTACTGTTGAGTTTTCTTTGGCATAGTAGTCCACGTCTGTTCTGGAAGTTTCATACACCCCGCCGAACCTTAAATTTAATTCGTTGCTCAATCGATAGTTAAAATTGGCGGTAATGCGGTTGTTTAATGTCTTGGAGTCATCATTTATCGCATATACATCTGCCAAAGGATAATACATATTGTCCAATAACCCCCTGTCCATCAAAGCCTGGTTATAGTAAGGGTTGGCATTGGAACCGTTATGTAATGGCAATGGATTTCCCGCTTGGTCATGGAAGCGTTCGTAAGGGTAAATGTTATTGATGTCGGGAAAAGGAGAAGATTCACTGATACTTTGCTGGAAAAAGTTGGTCAAATCCAGTGAAAAACGGTCTGAGAAATTAAACGTCCCCCTTCCTGACAGCTGAAAACTTTTGTTGCCATTTTCAATAAAATTAGACTTCGTGTCGATAAAATTGGCATTCAAATAATACAACACATTCTCATTCCCTCCGGATATATCAAGGTTATATAAATTGGTTATCGCTGTACGTTGGAACAATTCACCATATTCTTTGGCATTGTTATAGGAACCCAATTCACTGAATTGTTGTTCTGCCTGTTCAGGTGTGATAACCCCGGCTGCTTGTTGGGCCACAATAATTCTGGGGGCTTGGTAATTATACCAACTGCCGTTATTTATATCGGTTAACCACCCCCATTCATCGGCAGAGGTTGCACCTTCATAAAGGCCCCTGTAATAATCAATATTGGTGTTAGCCCCATCCTTATCCCAGCGGTACCTACCATAATTTTCCTTAGGTGTTATACTGGTTGCCTGACGAAAATCCACCCTCAGTTTACCCGCCTTGGCTTTCTTACGTTCTATTATAATTACCCCGTTAGAAGAGCGAACTCCGTAAATAGCAGCGGCCGCAGCATCTTTTAAAACAGTAACAGACTCTATGTCGTTGGGGTTTATCATGTCTAAGGAAAGGTCTGTGGGAAAACCATCCACCACAATCAAGGGGCTGCTATTTCCATTGATAGTAGAAATACCCCGGATCTGAAAAAGATTATTGCCTTCAAATTGAACATCGTTATTAATGAGCAGCCCGGGTATTTTATTTTGTATACCTTGTAAAAAGTTGGTTGTATTTATCCTACTGTCATATTCCCTGGGGGTAAGGGTAGAAACACTCCCTGTACTTTGCTCCGGTTCTATCTTTTGGTAACCGGTACTTATTACTACTTCATCTAATTCGGAAACATCACGTATTAAAACAACGTCAATCTTATTTCGATCGCCTACCACAATTTCTTGTGTTTTATAACCAAGTGACCCTACTACTAATATGCTCTCTGTACTCGGCACAAGTAAAGAGTAGTTCCCATCAAAATCTGCTTCAGTACCCTTCATGGTGCCTTGTATGAAAACATGTGCACCGGTAACAGGTATACCTTGTTCATCGGTGATACTTCCGGAGACCTGAAGTTGTTGGTCTGCATTATTACCATCTTTTCTCCAGACGACAATAGTTTTGTTTTCCGTAACTCTATAGTTGAAATTATTAGAAGGTAAACTTTCCCCCAGCAATTTTTCTACTTTCATTGCCCCTTTTTTAAGGTGTACTTTGGGAAAATTTTTAAATAAATCTACCTGATATACAAAAGTATACTCTGTTTGATCCATAACAAGATCGAACACTTCATCAACTGTTACCCATCTATCATCCTCAATCTCGATTTTTTGTGATAACGCATTTTTAGGCGTAAAACTAAACACCATAAAACAGCTTAAAAACACCAGTGTTTTCATAAGCATCATAAGTAATCGTTTTCCGTACAGGAAACCGACATCCATAAATTTAATTTCCATAAATTTGTATTGTATTGATTAGTTTAACATTAATTAATCATTCAAGGGGGTGAAATTTCGGCGGTGAGATGTTGATATTTCTACCCTCTTTTTTATGTTGACTCCACCTTGTTATGCTTTACAGATGATAGCCCTTCTGTTTTTTATTCGCTCATATTTGTAATTATTAGGTTTATGTTAGTTTATAGTAATGGTTTTATTGTTTACCTGATAACTGTTTATATACATGGCATTTTTAAAGAGGTTTAATATTTCCTCCAGGTTTTGGTTACGGCTAAGGGTTCCTTTAAACTCAATAACCTCCAATTCCCTGTTTTGGATAAGGATTTCCACATCATACCAACGTTCCAGGACCTTCATGATCTCTTTTAAAGATTTGCTCTTAAACATGAACAGTCCGCGTTTCCATGCCACGGCAGTGTTTATATCGCCTTCCGTTACGGTCAGTTCACCGGTAGACAGGTTTAAACTGGATTGTTGTTCAGGTGCGAGGACTTCTTTTTTGCCCTGGTAACTTACTGCTACCCTACCCTTAACAAGGGTGGTATATGCATTGGTATCGTCCTTATAGGCCTTTACATTAAACTCGGTACCTAACACCTGTATTTCCTGTCCTTTATAATACACTTTGAAATCAGCCCCCCCATGCTCGGTGCTGTGTGATACTTCAAAATAGGCCTCTCCGTAAACGAGTTCCACCTCCCGGGTTTTCCCTTCGGGAAAAGCAACCGGGTATTTTAACCGGGATTCGGAATTCAGCCATACTTTAGTGCTGTCGGACAATTGTATAAAAAACTGTCCTCCCCTTGGAATAGTAAGATAGTCATATGCTACCTCCAATTCTTTGTTTTTTGAAGTGTTATATACAATCTGGTTTCCATTGCTAATTACATTTTTAGATTGATAGGCGGTCCCTTCTTGCAAAGTCACCACCTCTCCATCTTCGCGGGTAAGGGTAGCCTTATTAATGCCAGCTTCTATAATATCCACAACTGCAGGAGGTGTTTGTTGTGTTTGAAATAATTCACCTTTGAAAAAATAAGTAGTTGCAAGTCCTATGAATAGAACCGCAGCTGCTGCATAATGCCATACTGCGAGTTTCCTTACAGGGGCACTGATTTTCTTTAAAATCTTTTCCCTGTCCGCTTTTTCATCTATTTGTCCTCCCAGGGCGAGTCGTTGCTTTATCAGATCCTCTTTAGTCAAATATTTCAGAATATATTGCTTATCCTCATCACTGAACAGATCCGTCTCCTCTAAATGTGTAGGTTTTTTATCTCTTAGCAGCGAAGCTGCAATCTGTTTTGACAACGTTATGGCTTTCTTAAAACTTGATATCATTATGTGAAGCTTATACTACTAAGACAACAAAAAGGGTGGGGTGGGTTAAAAAAAATTAAAAAAAATAATTATGAACCTTAATCCCATTTTAAAACCAACTGGATTGGTTATACGCTGTGGATGAAGTAAGCTATTCATAGAATTATTTAGAAATTTATAAAAAAGCAAAGGATCTTTGACAAAAGAAGACCATGGAGCCCCTTGTATTACAATAACTGAACTACGGAAACCATATTTTTGTATAAAAGTTCAACATTCTAATGCGCAGACAAACCATATTTTAGCCCTGAAGATCTATGATTAATAATAACGAGAAGTATTTACCTAATAGTGGTTTTAACCGTTTATAGGCTATTCTTTTTTGAGTTTTAACCGTATTTACCGAAATCCCCAGCTCTTCAGCGATTTGGGAATT
Source organism: Galbibacter kalidii (assembly GCF_026241135.1). Classification (GTDB taxonomy): domain Bacteria; phylum Bacteroidota; class Bacteroidia; order Flavobacteriales; family Flavobacteriaceae; genus Galbibacter. The sequence goes on along the minus strand of NZ_JAPFGA010000026.1, from coordinate 17,325 downwards.
TGTAAGATTTTTAATACTCAATCTAATTATTTTCTTGCATTTATTAGGCAGCGTATTAATTGCTTTTTCAATAATGGTAGATGTTTCCACGATAACTATCTCACGTAAGAAAAAGGACTCTTTTACAAGCTTTTCAATCTCGTGGTTTGCCATGTGGTTGGTAGTGACATAGCGTTTGCTTTTCAAATGGTTTAGGCATTTATTTTTCACAGAGGTATAGAGGAAAGATTTGATACTGTCTCGACTTTTAAATTCAATCTCGTCTTTCCATATTTTAAGAAATACTTCCTGGACAATATCTTTTGATTCTTCGAGGTTTTCAACGTACTTATCGGCAAAGAGACACAGGGGTTTATAAAGCTCCACGAATAATTTCTTATAGTCCTTTAATGACAACTTATATAAGTCTGAATTCATACTTTGTCTCATTAGTGGGCACTTAAAACCCATTGATTTTCAATTGTTTATTTTTTAGTTTATTAACATCTTTGCAATCGTATTTCGTAAGTATCTCTATTACAGGGATTTTGTCGAGTAGCGATATGCTGAGAATCTGTGTTTTATACAGCATAGGAGAGCCATAAAAATGCCAAAGCCCTTATTTATTATTTTAATCTTTGTAATTTAGGCTTTTCGTTATGGAATCACAATTGGAAATAAATAAATTAACCTTTTTGTTGTATAAAAATGCATTTCCATGTAATATTTGGTAAGAATTGTTTTTTATAAAAAATTAAGTACTATTCAAATTTTTGTTTAAAATTGATGTAACTGCTTTATGAAGAAGGATCAGAGGTTAATAGCGATCGTTGTTGATAATGGGATTGGAAGAGTCGCTTCAGGGCGGATGAAAATCAAGAAATCGTAACCATAGATCACAGGCTACTTTGATAATGAATTAAGGGATCAGCATGTACAGCATAATTAACGCAAAATATCGGTAATAATACATGATTTAAAAGAAGGAAAAGATCCCTCATGTACTAATGTGGTGCTTTCTATCCCCTTAAAGTTAAAGAGAAACTTTATAGACAGAAAATAATTTAGTCACAAATAATCCCGAAAAATGGAAAAAGTAAAAGCAATAGTGATTGATGATGAAAAAGCAAGTTTGGATATACTTGAACACTTTTTAGAAAAATATTGTCCACATTCCGTAAATGTTGTTGGTAGATCCACTGAGATAGAGGAAGGTATAGTGCTTATTAATAAACTTAGACCGGAATTGTTATTTATGGATATCATGATGAACGAAGGAACCGGTTTTGATATTCTGGACGAGATTGATGAGTATAATTATAAAATAATCTTTGTAACGGCCTTTGATAATTTTGCAATAAAATCTTTTCAGTATAATGCCATAGATTACATATTGAAACCTATTCAGCTGGAGGATCTTATACTTTCCGTTAATAAAGCCACTAGTGAAATCAGAGCGAATGTGTATACAGAGAAAAGGCAATTGGATATGTTGTCCAATGTTATTGATAATATAAATATAGCATTTCAAAAAATAGTCATCCCATCCAATAACAAAATTGATTTTGTAAAGATGGAAGACATAGTGTATTGTAAATCTGATGGAAGATATACTACTTTTTATCTAATTGACGGTCAGGAACTGGTGTCTTCAAAAAATCTGGGGGAGTATGAAACCATGTTGGATAGTAACTTTTTTTATAGAGTACACAATAGTTATATAATAAATCTAAATCATATAGTAAGAATCACTAAAGAATCGGGTTGTTATTGTTATATGGTAAACGGAAAATCAATTCCCATTGCTAAAAGAAGACAAGACCTGTTGTTTCGTTTTTTAAACGTTAAATAATAATTAGAAGATATAAAAAGGGCTCACAGGGCATTTTTTTTTCGGGTTGTTAACTGTTATAAAGCATTTGCTTTTTTATATGAGATCAGGATATTTTACCATATTTTTTATGCTAATGATGGCTGAAGTACTTCCGCAGGAAGTACCGGATTTTCTAGTGCACAAAAAAATGATCGTTCGCGGAGATTTTGTGGTTATAGGAAATAATGTTGTAAGCAAATACGCTACAAAACCGTATAGCGGTAATGAAAAAAACGATGTGGTACCGGTAAAATATGTTGATATAGATCATGATCCCACAACTTTTAGCTCTAGCTCGGCTGTTTTGAACATACCCAATGGCAGTGGAAGAATTGTTTATGCAGGATTGTTTTGGACAGGAATATACGAATATAGCATAGGTGTTAAGAGGAGACACAATAATAGGTATGTGTACAAAGAAAAAGAAGGGAGAGGAGAAGGCTTTGATAAGGTAAAATTCAAAATGCCGGGGAGTAATTATATCAATATCAACGGAACGATTTTAATGAATCAGACGGACAAACCGGGAAAACCGTATTTGTGTTATGCAGATGTCACTGAAATTATAAATTCATCTAAAACGTATAAAGGAAATTATACCATAGCCAACGTAACTGCTACCCAGGGCTATGTGCTGGGAGGAAGTTCAGCGGGGTGGTTGCTCTTTGTGGTTTATGAACACCCGGAGGAATCCCTTAAGGAAATAAATGCATATAGTTGTTTTGAAGTTGTAAACGCTACTCAGAAGAAGATACCTTTGGGAAACCTCTATACCCCTAATCAAAGTGAAAAAAAAGCAAAACTGGTATTGGCAGCATTAGAGGGAGATAAAAATATCAAGACGGATAAGGTTGGTGTTGGCTACGGAAAAACAAAAACACTGAACGTATTGGGATCAGAGAACAGACCCAAGGATAATTATTTTAACAGCACGATTACATTTAACGGGAGGCATTATAAAGAAAGAACACCCAAGAGTCATAACACCATGGGTTTTGATCTTGCTACAACATATATCTTTAATGAGGATGAATCTTTGGGAGAGAAAGAGGATATATCATTAGTATTAAAAAGTAGAAGGGATAAATTATTTTTGTTTTTTACCGCAATCCGGACCGAAATACCCGAAACAGATCCGGAAACCATAGACACGGTGGAGCATGCTAAGCATTTGGTCAAAGAAATGGATTCTTTCCCTTCAGATGTAGATAGTCTATTGAAGAAGGTCGAAGTTCATTCCATTGCAATGCAAAAGGTCAAAATACGGCAGTCTGCGGATATTCCGGGCATAGAACCTGGATATTACTTGATAACGAATGTGTATAGTGATAAGTACTATGCAGAGGTATGGTTAAGTTATTTGGTTAAAGAAGGCTACCAGCCGGGGTCTTTTATAAATCCGCATAATGGATGGACCTATGTTTATCTGAACAGAAAGGACACTATGTACCAGACACAAGAATTCCTGGTGTCGTTAAGGGAAAAGAATGCCTTTAAAGATGTTTGGATAATGAAAGTGAACTTATAAAGTGACCGGGATCTCGATAATGTTATTTCTTGTGATGGAAAGCGGGGGTCTAGTGTTTGTCTTTTTTACCGCTAGGGCTTAAATTGGTGTCATTTTCCCTGTATATTGGAAAAGTTTCCACAAGAATATTATTCAGAATCAAATTATATAGAAACTAAAAGCACTACAGGTTATTATTATTTTTAACTTTTTAAAACGACCTGTTGATGACCTATAGCCCTTAAGCACCAGAAAAGTATTCTAAGATCCAAGAGTTATCCCCTATGGTCCTTTTATAAGGGAGATAATCTGTTTCCATCCCTTGGAGGGGCTGCCTACCGGAAAGCAGGGGGTGTTAGATTATTTTTTCTCGTAAAAGAGGTACCATTCAAGCGAATGGTACATACGTGTTACGGTCTTTCCTTATTTTCGCTGTGTGTATTAATAATGGTTTGTTTATAGGGTGAACATCTAAACGGATATGAGGGAACAATAAAAAAGCAACAGATGAAAATTTTTCAAAAAACACATGAAGAATCCGACTTCAAACGCCTAATCGCATATAATAAAAACGGGAGAGAGATTTATGTTAACACAAACGGCAGGGAACAATGGCTTGTCTATGAAAATGACATGCTTATCAGGCATGTCACGAGTGATGGTCTTACAAGGCTTTTTGAGTATACTCCGGAGGGAAGGATCCTATCCATAAAAGACAACAGCGGTTTTGAAGAATGGTGGGAATATGACGAAAATGGACATAAAAAGATGTTTAAAAATTCAAATGGAAAAGAAGAGTATTTTGAATATAACCGTGAGGAGCAACTCTTGTATTTTTCATACTTAAAAGATGGTAAAAACGCCACAATATTTCGTTATGACGATCAGGGAAATCAGATTTATTTAAAAGATAAGTTAATCAACCTCGAAGAATGGTGGGAATACAATGATGATGGGAAAAACACATACCACAAAGATAGTAACGGACTGGAAGAGTGGTTCGAATATGACGAAAAAGGACGATTAGTTACTACGAAGACAAATAAAGATTTTATAGAAACAAGGTATTATGATCAGGCCGATAGATTGATACAGGTCAAAAACTCTTCGGGTTATGAACAAATCTACGAATACGACGATCAGGGAAACCAAATTTATTTCAAGTCCCATGTAATTCCCGAATTTAAAGATGCCTGGGAAGAAAAATTAATACCTGCAGGCGATGCGATTGAAACATGGAAAGAATATAATAACCAAAACCTCATGGTCTATCATAAAGACAATGATGGGTATGAAAAATGGATTGATTACGACGCTTATGGAAATGAAATCAGTTATAAAGACACCAATGGTGTAGAAATTAAGAAGCAATATCTTTATTATGAACAACTCACCGATGATACCAAATGGCTATTCCGTTTTGAGCAATTGTGATGTCGATTCAAGTAATTTGGAAAGTTTTATATAGAGATTATAAATAAATTATAGAAGGGATTGAAAACATACGATTTTAATAATATTATAAATCAAACGGAAGTACTTCAACAGTTACATGAACAAATCAAAGACCTGGACTTTGATTATGAAAGCAATCGTTTTTTAGAGCTCCTCTCCCGGTACAGACAGGTGTATAAGGAGATAAATTACCCGTCGGAAGGGCTACACGCGCTCTTGAAGAAAACTGTTGAATTGCCTGAAGAAAAGAAAATTCTAGATCCGGAGCAACTCATTGCACGTTTTTTGGAGATATATGAAAAATTGGATACCCGTTTTGATATCCGGTATTGGCAGTCTGTGATTGAAAGCGACAGGAAAAATTCAGCAATTAAGACTGAGGAATATTGCATGCCTATTGCAGGATTTCTGATGGAACACTCTTACCTTAAATCCGATGTTTTTTTTCTTTTGAAAAAGGCTTATCCTTTTGATCATCTCTTTCAGTCACCGGCCTGGAAGGTATTAATGAGGAATAATGAAAAAAAATATGTGTTCATCGAACGCATAATGAACGGAGGTAATTTTGAACAAGATTTATTGATCGATACCTTGCCCATTCACACCTATGCTTCAGAGCAACTGGCAAGTTTTCTTGATGCCGGGAAGGATAAAGATGACTTTTTACAACCCATTTCAGATGCATCAAGGCAATTGGACGATTTGATGGGCGCCATTTTGCATTCGAGCATACTCCAACGCGATGGGAAAGATCAGGTAGCTTTGCAAGTGTTGAACAATATACCATTTGAAAAAAGGCCTCTGATAGCGTGGCAACGAATGATGCAAATTCTTTATAAAGCCGCGATATTACAAGGGGTAGAGGAGCCCAAAGAAATCTTTCCCAAGGCAATGGCTGAAGCCTTACGGTTTTTTTCGGACGACGAACACTTGTTGTATTTGCAGGCTGCCTTTCGATTGGAAACCCGTCCTGTCAACGAAGCCAAGGAGGATTTGGTTATGTTGCTCAAAAAGCATCCGCAGCAGGACAAATTACTTTTTCTACTCGGCAAATGCTATTTCAAACTGGAGAAATACAAAACGGCATATACCATTTTTAAACATATATCAGAACTTTACCCATTGAACCTGGAGTATGCCAGTTTTATCGCCCGGTCCCTGGACGGTATTTTGAGTCAGCCGATAGTAGCAGGAAAGCAAGAGGTTTATGTGGAACGCATGCTTCTTCAGTTGGAAATGGAAATCTACGATTTGATAGCTGTACCGGATGAACTCAACAGCGACCCAGATATCAGGGCATTGAAAAACTATGCTGAATCCACTTCCGAAGCAATAACAGATAAAGATTCGAATTTTATTGATAAAGTCAATAAAGTGCAGTCGATATTGGATGAAGCAAGAACTCCAAAAGTCCGGAATTTCCTGATAAATAGGCTGTTGAAACTTTATCCAACTTACGACGATTTGGCAAATGACAAAGACAGACTTCTTCATTTTTATGAGGAATTTCCAGAGATATATGATACCTCACATGCTTTGGCCGGGGCATACATGGGGGAAGAAGATTATGAAAAGGCACTGTCTTTTTACGAAAAAGCAAAAGATCTGAATGGTAATATTTATGTTTATCAAGGAATAGCCAGGGCTGCCCTTCATCTAGAGCAATATGATAAATCCATAGCCGCCAGTCGTGTTTTTCAGCAGGCAAGAAGATATGATAGGACAGGTTTCTACTGTATGGGCAAGAGCTATTTCAATATGGAGGAATACCTTCACGCTTATGAAAATTTTAAGTGGATGGTTCAGATTGTTCGCCCGCAGCCCAGCGCCCATGATCAATACGTGTTTATGGCTTCCCTGAGTAAGTTTATGGGACAAAAAGAGCAGGAAGGGATGCAAACCACTTCTTTTAAAGGAGAAATAGAGAAAGCCTTGGAATTGTTTGATTCCTTCAAAAGACCTAATGGTTTTGAAGAGTCCAAGGATGGCCAATGGGCGGTTTTCCATGCTGCAAAACTATGTGAATATGCACTTTTGTATGAAAAAGGCCTTTTGTACGTAAATGAACTGATGGCGATATGGTATGCGGCAGGTTTCTACAATCTGAGAGGTGCAGACCTGTTAAAAGGCCGACTGCTGATGGTTACGTTGCGGTTTGATGAAGCCCAATCATTTCTCCAGTCCAACATTGAATATTTAGAACAATCTGATGCCGGGCAAGAGCAGATAGACGAAAATATCGAACTCTTGGGTCGCGTCAAGGAACAATTGGCAAAAGACAGTGAGCTAAGTGGGAAACTCCGCTTTCTGATACAAAAATCGGCTGAAGATCCCGATCATTGGCGGCATGTGTATGTACAGTTGGTGCAAAAAGCCATGATGACCAAAGAACATCAAGTAATGATTACGGCCGGGTTGCAATATTTTTCACTTTACGACTTTCCGCATGCCGACGATATTTTTATGGCATATTGGACGGCAAATGCCTATAAGGAAACCAATCAATGGGACAAGGCAAAGCCTTATTTCGAGCGTTGTGTGGCTTTAGGAGAACAATTTCCCGGTCAGTCACCCAATTTGGTCGCTATGGCCGGTTTAAAACTTCGCCACAATTCTTAAAAATTAAAAAAATGATGTATCCACATAAATACGAAAACCCCGATCAATTAAATGAAAAACAGCTATGGCTATTGGCAACTTCTGCCATGCTGTCCCAACTCAACACCGATCGCCATGATACCTTACTCCCAAAAGGGAAGTTCACAAGCCCAAAACTGGTGAAAAACGTAGAGCAGGTGCTTTCCCGTGACTGGGAGATCAAGAATCTGGCAGATTTGAGTGATGCCATCAAATTATTGCATGAAAGGGTCACCTTCGGACAAGATTTAAACGGATGGGAGGTATTGAGTGGCATCGAGCTACAACAAGCAGTCCAATCAAAAACTATTGGTGATTACCACCACGTGATGGATATGGTGCAGAACTACCGATTCAGCTTGAAAAATAGTGATATGGCCTGGCATTATGGTCGCTGTTCATGGTTGATTCGTGAGTCAGCCTTTTTGAAATACATCAGTGAAGAAGAAGCTTGGATATTGTTGGAGGAAAATGGGAAGAAAATCAAAGCTGCTTTTTCGTCCTGGGCAGAATTCGGACTTTCCTATATGGTAGGGGCGCAGTATTGGAGAAGTAGTAGCTATACACCGGATACTGTTAGGAGGTATATCAAGCATTACCGGTTTTTGATGACCAATAATGAGTCCCCCTGGAAAAATGTGCCGTGGGAGGTAGAATTGTAAAGTTTAAATAAAATGAAACGAACATGAATTTTATTAATCATAAAATACGCAAAAACGTATGATTAAAAAAAATTCATGTGAGCCTGCCTGCCGCAGGCTGGAGCGAAGCAGTTCCATGTGTGCAACAAATTTTTTGCACATTTTGGATATTTCAAAAAATTTTAAACATATGAAAATAGAAATACCAACTTATGAAGATATTAAGGAACTTAACTTTTGGGATCCACCACAACCCAGTAGTTTGGTATTGATACTTGTAAATCACCAGGGAGAGAAGATAGCGATTGATTTTCTGCCGGACACAGAAGATGATAACGGCTATCCTACCGACCTGATGCGCCCAAAGAATATCTTGTTGAATGAACAAAAAGTAGAATTAAGGCCGGAGGAAAAGAAAAAGATCCTGGATTTACTGAAGCGCCTGATAGATGAAAAAAGATTAGGGCATCCAGAAGGAGGTGCTGCAAAAGCGGCAAAAGAAATGATGATGTATTTCAGCGAAATCGAAGTCCCGGCATACAAAGACCTCAAGGAAATCAATTATTGGGTGCCACCACAACCCGCCAGTTTGATGTTGACGCTGGTGAATCGTCAAGGAGAAGAGATAAAGATTGATTTTCTGCCGGAAATGGAAGATGATCTTGACTATTATAGCCCAAGAGATATTTTTTTTAATGGGCATAAAGTGGCACCAAAATCGGAAGAGGGGGGGAAGATTTTGGATTTATTGAAGCACGTGATAAAAAAGGAAGGTCGATTTCCGGGACTGATAGAAGTGGCAAAAGAAATGATGATGTATTTCAGCGAAATCGAAGTCCCGGCATACAAAGACCTCAAGAAAATCAATCATTGGGTGCCGCCACACCCCAGCAGTTTGATGTTAATGCTGGTGAATCGTCAAGAGGAAGACATCAATATTGATTTTGTGCCGGATATGGATGATGATACTGACTATTCTATTGACCTAATGCGTCCGCGGGACATTTTTTTTAATAAACATAAAGTGAAATTAAAATCGGAGGAAGAGAGAAAGATTCTGAATTTGCTGAAGCACTTGATAGATAAAAAGCGATTAGGACATCCGGAAGGACATTCTGTAAAAGTGGCTAGAGAGATGATAGCTTATTTCAGCGAAATAGAAGTACCTGCCTTTAAAGACATTAAAAAATTTCACTATTGGGTTCCCCCATACCCCAGTAGTTTGGTGTTGACGCTTGTGAATCATCAAGGAGAAGAGATAACAGTTGATTTTCTGCCGGATATGGAAGATGATAATGACTATCCTACCGACCTGACGCGTCCAAGGGATATTTTTTTTAATGGGCATAAAGTGGCATCAAAATCGGAGGAAGAGAGAAAGATTCTGGATTTGCTGAAGCACTTGATAGAAGAAAATAAATTGGGGCATCCGAGAGGATTCGGAGTACTATTGGCAATGGAAATGATAGACTATTTCAATTCTTGATAACTAATTTATAATAATCGGAAACCCAAAAGTTTAAATCATTTCGATATCAAAACCTGTAATAAACAAAACTAATATGAGCGATATAAAGAATCGTATCGACGAAGCCCTGAAACAAGAAAATATAACCGGTTTAGACAAGCTCAACAAGGAGCTGCTGTCTATGGGCAGTGCTGAAGAAAAAGAAGCCCTGGCCGATGCCTATCTGTCTATGTTTGGACAGTGCCAATACGATTATATGTGTGGGAAATATAACGAGGAGGCAGGTATTTGGGAACTACTAGACTGGGTGGAAAAAGCTAAAAAACTCTACCCTGAAATGGATAACTATCATTACTGTCGGGGACATGTCTATGATATGCTGTCGGAGGTGAATACCGACAAAAAGGAAAAGTTGGATTTGATGGAGCAGAGCAGAACATGCTTTCGGGCACAATTGGACGTCACTCCAAAAGATAGTGATTTGTTGGTCCATTTAGCTGAGAGTATTTTAAAACAATGCCATTTTGAAGAAAAATACCCTGCCTCGACGATGAACGAAGTGCAAGCGTTGTTTGTTTCAGCTATAAAGATGGAAAGAGCGTCAGATGATCAACCCACTTTTTTTGGTTTTAAAGGAATTGCGATTTCCGTTTTCCTTAATACTTGCTACGAGCTGCTACTGCATCGGGAAAGCCGCTTGTACCACTCGCCATTTTTGCAAAGTTTTAAGTCCATACTTACGCCATACCTCGAAGGCAATCCTATTGTAGCTTACCATTGGGTCGACACCCTTATGAGAATTGCCGCTTGGCGCGCAGAAAGGGAGCTTGATCCTGTTGTTTTTGACGATGATTTTGATGTTGAAGTTTGGACCGAAATAAATAAACTGTTGGAAAATCTGAAAGACTTAACTTTTTCCGATGAACATTTCTCTGTGTTTTTGGGACATCTTTTTAATAATGCGGCCCAAAAGAATGAAAACACCGAATTTTTGGACCAAGCTATAAGGTATTATTTACAAGCACATCAAATAAATAATCAATCTTGGGCCTATCCCCATTACATTGCAAAATGTTTGAAAGAAAAAGCCATTTGGCTATTGGAAAAAGGCAAAAGAAAGGGTGCAAAAGCTTGTTTCGATCAGGGGTTCACCCTACTCGAAAATGCACAGGCTCATATTGAAGATTTTCAGTTGAGCTTAACACATGGTGACTTTTTATATGAATTTGCAAAGCTATTTGAAACTTTCTCGAATAGGGAAACCTTGTTGCAGGCCCGGCAACACTTTGAAAAGAGCATAACACTCGGTCGGCAATTTTATACACAACCCTATTATGGCCTTGCCAAAACAATCTTGTTGCTTGATGGCACACAGGCTTGTCTGGATGTGTTGCAGGACTGTGGCGAAATTTTTTCAAACGAATATCATGTACATGATTTCATGGGGATTATAGGCGACCCCGATTTTAAGGATGTTCAAAATGAAATACCAAAACTTATTGAAACCATAAAAAAGAAATGAAGACAATAGAACCATTAGAACAAGAATTCAAGCGACTACCCGAAAATTTTGAAAAGATGAAAGATGCTGTGCTGAGCAAAGAGGGATTGGTGAAAATGATGGCAAAACATGCCCTTTATGAAATAGAGCCTTTCTATTTTGAACATTGGAACGAATACATGGAAGAAGGGGAGGTATTGGTTGTTTTTTCTGAAGATGATTTTAACCCTAAAACCGACGATCTTTACACCCATTGGGTAGACGTAGGTGATCGTAAAATTCATTTTAGGCGTTGGCATATAGGAAAAACCACATATTACGATACGGTTTTTGAATATCACGACGATTACGTTAAAAGTGCTACTGTTTTTTTTAGTTCCGAAGAAATTAAACCTATAAAATTGGCATATATGGAGTACAAAAACGGGATGCCATATCACTATATAGAAGCAGTAGAAGGCGGAACGGTTCATAAAGAATACCGTGTTGAAGACCAAGAGTTGGCAGGTTATTTTATGTATTCAGGGTCGAAAGATGTTGATTATAAAGAGGATGTAAAATTTGAATATGACCCAAATGGAAGCGGTCTAAACAGGATTGTCCTGATTGATCCAAAAAATGATACCGAACGCCTTATTTCCCAAAGACCGAAGAAAGGGCAAAATATGGAAGATGTGTTGGCACAATTAGAAGAAAATCTGGTAGAAGAAATCACCCAACAGATTCAGGAGAAAGTCCGTATAGAAGAAGAAAAGGTGTATTGTGTTTTGTTACAACACTGTGTGCAAGGACCATTCCCACCTGCCGTTGCCATAGGGTTGGAGTCGGAGTATGATGAGGAGTGTTTGTTGGGTGCGGCAGACCTGAGGTATTTTTCAGAAGATGGTACCCTGCCCCTAGATCTTTACACCCCGGAAATAGAAGAGGCAGAAGTATTTGTACGGCAAAAGAGGGATATGATGAAACTGAGCGAAGAAGAATATGAAGCTTGGGAAGAAGAGCTGAAAGCTTTTTATCTACGGGTCTGCAAGCGGATTTTCCACATGAATTTCTCAAAATCGTTTACCAAAACAGACCATTTTATCGTTTATGCAAACGATATTGATGCGTGGAATGCAGAAGAATACATTGCAGAAATGAGGGCTTATACAGCTGAAAAGGGGTAATGAACATCCACTGGGTTGAGAACGAAAGTAGGGATTGAATATTTTGGTTCTTAGTTTTATAAAACCTATTAATGAATGATTAAGAAATAAAAAATGCCGACCAACGAAGAAATAGAACAGGAATTTGATCAATTGGTGCAGAATTTCGAAGCAATGAAAACTTCTGCATTGAATAGGGAAGGTTTGGTTGAAATACTTGCCAAACATCCGCTTTATGAAATAGAGCCTTTCTATTTTGAACACTGGGACGAATGTATCGATGACGAATCGTCATTACTGGTTTCTTCCGAAGAAGACCTCAATCCTGAAGAAGACACACTTTTTACCCATTGGGTGAATGTGGATATGGAACAGCGAAAAACCCATTTTAGACGCGAGCATCTAGGAGAAACCATATATTACGATACAGTTTTTGAATATCACGACGATTACATCAAAAGTGCTACGGTATTTTTTAGTCCCAAAAAAATTGAACCCATCCGTTTAGACTATTTACAATTAAAGGGAAACATACCACAGCATTATACAAAAGTAAGAAAGCATGGTTTGCTCAATAAAGAATACCGATCCGAAGATGGGCTGCTTCAAGGTTATTTTGCTTATTCTGATTCGAATGATGGTAACGTTGTTGTTGATTTTGAATACACACCAGATAGCGCTGCCTTAAACAGTATCGTGCTGACCAATAAAAGTAGTAATAAACAGATTATTATCTACCAAAGGCCTAAAAAAGGACAGAACATAGCGAATGTGTTGGCTCAGTTAGAGGAAAATATGGTAGAAGAAATTACCCAACAGATTCAGGAGAAAGTCCGCATAAACGAAAAAGTATATTGTATTCTGTTACAATACGGTTCGCAAGGACCATTTCCGCCTGCTGTTGCCATAGGACTGGAGTCGGAGTATGATGAGGAATACATGATAGGTGCGGCAGACATGCATTATTATTCAGAAGACGATACCCTACCAATAGATCTTTACACTCCGGAAATAGAAGAAGCGGAAGTATTTGTACGGCAAAATCGGGATATGATGAAGCTAAGTGAAGATGAGTTTGATAGGTGGATGGACAAAGTTGAAGCTCTCTATTTAAGGGTTTGTAAACGACTTTATCACATGGATTTTTCAATGTCATTCCACAAGACAGACCATTTTTTGGTTTACGCCAGCGATCTCGATGTTTGGAACGATGAGGAATACATTGAAAAGATGAGGGCTTATATAGTCAAAAATAAAAATTAGTTTAAAAGTTTAAAGAAAAAGACTTATGTTTTCAGAAGATTATCAACAGGTGGTTGTTGCCATTCTCAATGTGGCATTATGCCCTTACGGCTTACTGTTATTTTTTGTTTGTTTTCACGGTAACAGGTTCTTTGTCCCAACAGGAATGAACACAACAAAGCTTAAAAAGCTGCCTTATTTTATTTATATCATCATTTATACTGCTGTGGTATTGGGTATTACTTATGCTATTGGTTTTTTTACGGTGGATGATTTTAATATATGGATGGTGTACCAGCCCAAATATTATTGGCTCAGTTTTGTGGCTTGGGGTATTACAGCATTCACCATTAGGGAGTATTTTCGTGGAATGGAAGGTAACATTATGGGCTTCATTTTCTTTCCTATGTTGTTTTTTTCTTCCCTGGCTCTTTTTGTAGTGAATATAGCGGACTTGTTTTCTTTCTTGATTGAGGTCTTTACGTGAGCCAAGTGTTCGCTCGAGCCTATACAATAAGAGCAACACAAAGCCACAAATAGAAAAAAGCTGTAGTTGTCTTGGGAAAACGTAAAGTGCTATAACCAAATGATGTAATAGTGCGGTAGCAGGAGAATTTTTGTCAAGTTTTACATCCAATGAACTAAGGTCAACATCCCAAAATACAGATTCGGGAAAGAAATTTATTAAACTCTTTCTTTTAGCTTTGAATAAATTGACTTTAGTTTGATGACTTTTCCCATGGACGGATACCATTAACTGTCCTTAACAACATTCATACTTATTGTAGGGCTTGTATATTCAAACTGTATTACGGTGTATTTGGGAACCGAAAGGAATGCAACGCTTTGTTGCATACTATTATCTCCTTACACCTCTTTTATGCTACACCAATATATTGAATTATGGTTTGGCTATGCAGCGCAAAAAAGCCTTCATCTGGGGCAAAAATATCTATTTTTCGCTTCAATCAAGAAAGTTTAAACGAGTTCAATGGGAAAAGAACGCAAAAACCATAGTATCAAGGAACTTCAAACCTATATAAGTATTTGCACCGGGACTCGGATACCTTTTCCAATACACCTCTCCCTATCCCGAACCACTTCATAAATAAGCCATTTAACTAATGAACTGAATCCTTAAATGAATGAAGTGTTATACTAAGAAATATAATGTGTTAATTTTAAGAAGCACTCTCAGTTAACAATCAACTCTTGTATCTATGAATAAACTTTTACTTTTGTTTTTTTTGTTTTTTTTCAGCTTTTTCCTATTCTCAAGTCGGAATAGGAACTCCAATGCCTGACGCTTCATCTCAGTTGGATGTGGTTGCATCTGATAAGGGAATTCTTATTCCACGGGTAGCACTTACAAGTGTATCTGACACTACTACCATTATGAACGGTAATGTAGAAAGTCTGCTTATATACAATACTACATCATCAACGGATCTACTCCCGAGATACTATTATTGGAATACTGACAAATGGCTTAGAATTATTAATTCTAATGATGTCCATGGAGTTGATGATTCCCCCGATAACGTTGTTATTTACAATCCTGTTCTGTAAATGGTTTAAAAAGATAACCTATGGCATGATTTTTAAATGCATCTATAGCATATTTTTCATGTGATGTACAAAAAATAACCTCGAAGTTGATAAAATTAAGTTTTCTAATAAATTCAATGCCACTCATTCCCGGCATTTCCATGTCTAGGATTAATAGTTGAGGAGGGTCCTTCTTCAAGATTTCAACACAGGAAAACGGATCGGAGTATTTTTCTAATTGATCAACCTGAGGGAAATTCTTATTGAATAGCAACTCTAGATTATTCAAGTCATCTAAACAATCATCAATTATATGAACTTTCATAGAAAATCGTATGTTTCTTTTATATGTATAACAAGGTACAAGTTCTGTTAAAAACTTGCAAATTGTTTCTAAGCTGCAAATATGTGGATAACAAAATTTATGTGGGAATCAAAAAATATTTTTAAGCTTATCCCTAGATTCTTTTTTAATTTCAAAATAACAATAGATGTGACCTTTTGAAATTTTCTGTGTCTAAACAAATGAATAAACCAACCAAAATACCTCTGGGGATAGTTATCATGAAATATTCCATATTATTTACATTTATTTTCTTTATTGGATTAATATCAAATGCACAAAAAAATGGCAGTCGGGTCAAGAAACAGTTTGACAGTGTGTTTTATGATGTCGCAGTAAGAGTTTCTTCGATTGATATGGGTAAAGCCGAAACAATTGCGGACTCATTATACAGAACTTCAAAAACGGAAATCCATAAAATTAAATCACTTATGCTTTTAGCAGATTTGCTCCAAAGGCAAAGTAAGCGTGAAAAAGCTATAGACTATGCATTAATAGCTGAACAAATCGCCAATACTTCGGCAAATGCTGAATGGAAAGCGAGAATTTATGGGTTTTTATCTACCCAATATAGAATTGTAGGATTAACAGACTTAGGAAGGGAGTATCTCCAAAAGGGGTTAGAGAATAGTAAAGATATAAGGATTAAAAGTGTTTCTGACCAATATTTAGGAATGGTATATCAAGAAATGGCACATTATGCAATGAATGATGAAAATTATTTAGAGTCAGTTAGTTTATTAAGGAAAGTGAACAAGCTGTTTAGGAATATGCAAAATGAAAAGTCCATGAATTTCTTCTTAGGAAATAATGAGGAAATGTTGGGGAGGAGTTTTTTAGGGATGAAAGTATATGACTCTTCAAAATATCATTATAATAGAGCTCTCGAATTTCTAAATAAGGCAGGAGCAGAAAATTCTCAATGGACTGGGCTGATTTATCGCGGGAAGGGATTGATCTTGTTGGAAGAAAAAAAATATGTAGAAGCAAAACAGTTTTTGGATAAAGCACTTCTAATAGCAGAATCGATGGACCATATGACATTGAAGTCTTTGGTTTATAAAGATGTATTCAGATATTATAAAGAGACAGGGAATCAAGAGGGTTATATTGAATATAATAGGAAGTACCTAAATGAAATTAAAGGAAATATAAAGGCAGAAAAAGTTGCCTCAAATGCAGAGGTTAATAGAATTTTAAAAAAACAACAAAGAAGTTTCTCTCAATTATATAAGCTTATTATAGGAATAGTTGTTCTATTGCTTGTTAGCTTAGTTTTTATTTTTATAACAAAAAGAAAACAAAGAAAGGATCGTGAACGATATCTAGAGATAATATCTAAATTAGAATTAGAAAGACAAGAAGAAATCAGCAAGCTTTCGATTTCTGAAATCAATGATATTAGTGAAAGAATACATGGGAGTAATAGCTCTTATAATAGGCCAATGCAAGAAGAGACGGAAATGATGATTCTTGAAAAGTTACAAGAATTTGAAAACCAAAATGAGTTTCTTGATTCAGAATTTACATTAACTAAACTTTCGGCAAAATTTAATATTAACCCTAAATATCTTTCCTGGGTAATTAATGAACATAAAAAGAAGGATTTTAATAATTATATCAACCAGTTGCGTATTTTTTATATCATAAAAAAAATGCGGAATGATTTCAACTATCTTAATTATAAAATAAGTTATTTATCTTCAGAATGTGGTTTTTCATCACATAGTAAGTTCACGGCTATCTTTAAAAAAGAAACAGGTTTGACACCATCATATTTTATCAACCAATTGCGTAAAGAAAACGTAGATGGAAAAGTTTAACCTAAAAGGTTGTTACTTTTCAGAGGGTCTGTAAATTTTAACTCTATCTGTTAAAAATAACCTGTAGGTAGTATCTCACCAAGTGTGTAAAGTTTAAAAAAATCGAGGGTTGCAACCCTCGATTTTTTTTGATTAATTTTAAATTTTATACACTTATGAAGAA
>NZ_JAPFGA010000025.1 GCF_026241135.1 Galbibacter kalidii | reverse complement strand
CAGGGAATCCCTTTGGCCATGTCCAATCCCGTGGCGGGCAACCATAACGACCTCCACAATATAGAAGTAGAGTTTGAAGTGGTTACGGGCACACTGGGAGATGCCAATATAGCTGTAGGAGGCTTGTTCCTCAACGCTGATGCAGGGTTTGATTCCGAAGGCTTTGGGCAGGCGTGCCAGCTTAAGGAAATACAATGCCAATATCTGTTTCAATAAGCGCAACGGGGGCAAGGACAGGGACGAGTATTTTGACAAGGAACTTTATGATCAGCGCTATGCCATAGAACGAACCAATGCTTGGATGGACAGTTTCCGGTCATTGCTCAACAGGTTCGACACCACCATAGCTAGCTGGATAGGGTTTAACTTATTGGCATTTATGGTGATAGCATTGAAAAAATTCAAAAAGAAAAAGTTTAAATGAGTTCGTTTTATAAAAACTAATACTTTTAATCTCTCTTGAAGAAAAATCCTTTAAATTTATTTTTTTAGAATCATAATTTAAAATTTGAAATATAGGCTGTGGATTTGTATTCCCTTTTTGAAGAGACAAAAAGCAAACATTATCTACCTTGAACAAACTGTAACCCTTTGTTTCATATTCTGATACTGTTTTTAATCCTTGGTAATAATAATCGGTCAAAATATGTATGCTGTCTTTTTTGAATTGGATTGTTTGCTTTATTTCTAAATCCTTATTAGGATTGCTGTTTTCATCTTCTATAACATCATATTCCCAAATAGAACTGTTCAATTCTTTTTTTAATTGTTCAATATTTATAGATATCTTGGATTGAATTTCAATAAATTTAGCACTGTTTTTAGGGTTGGCTTTTCCATTTTTTAATGGTTTAAAATTCAGACTATCCAACAAATCAATAGTATAAAAACCTTCATCGTTTTTATTTAGAACTTTTAAATGTTTCTCCTTAAACTTAATTGTTCCATACTTTTTAATTTTATTATTTGCGGTCTTTTCAATTAAGCTTCCTTTGTTGTTAAATAAATACATTGAGTCTTTATTTTGCTTGATGACATAAGGGTATGGTACCATTTGATCCATTGACCTATACGCACCAACATAAAGTCCTGAATCATTCCTTACACCTCACTTTTACTACAACTAAAGCATGAAACAACTAACAAACAGGTAGCATATTTTAAAATATTACTCATCAAAAAGGGATTTAAATCAATAAAAAGTATAGTTCTCTAATAGAAAAATTAAAATTATTATTTTTGCTCTGATCTTTTGTGGTCCTCACCCCTTAAAAGCTGACGATACGCTGTGCTTTTGCGCGTTAAAAACTCCCATATGATCAATTTATTCTCCGACTCAATTATTTTTTGAAAGGAACTATCCGCTTCACAATAATACATAAAACCGTCTATGTGGCTATGTGGTATTTTTAAAGCATTTACAAACAATGAGTCTTGATAATATGATTTTACTTTTTTTAAACTGTCCTGCTTGCGTATAATTGCAATTATTTTATTATTTTTTTTAGTCCTCCCAGAAATTCCATTAATTAAAGCAAAAAGGACACCATTGTGATTCCTTAATGAATAAATTTTTTTTTCTGAATATGACATAGCAGGGACATTTGCATTAGGCAACCCTAAACTGGATGCTGTAGGGGTATTCTGATCCATTTCCTTCATATCATGTTCTAAAAACCCTGATAGGTGGTAAGGCCTGATAACGACTTCATCCAGTTCGTAGACAATAGGGGTCATTTGGACTGTAATATTTCTTTGATGTATAAGCCTATTCGTTATGATCACTTCTTTCATTTTGTATGAAATACTTGAAAACAGTAATGTGTCTTGAGCCTTTGCTTTTATTTCAAAAAAACCTTCTTTGCTGGTAATGCCCCCATTAAAACCGGTTTTATTAAAAACATGAACTCCCTCTATAGGTTTACCATCAACCATAACCTTCCCACTTATATATGTGTGATCTTGAGCGTTTGCATAAAGGCTCATGAAAAAGAATATTATTAAAATTCGGGTTTTCATTTTCTCCTATAAAATTACTCTAAACTGGTAAAAGAAACGCTCTATAAGCCTTAGATCTTCGGTAATAATTTCTGCTTGCCCCAACATTTCTTGTTTAAATTGAAGCTCTTTTCCGTAACTAGTAATCAATTTTTTTGGTAGTGTTACATCTATAATATAGTTTCCATCCTTATCAAGTGTATGCGAGACATGCTTTACCGCTCCTTTTAAAACCCCAAATTCGGTTTCGGGGTAATTGGCAAGCATAATATTTACTTTTTGTCCTATTTCTATTTTTCCTGAATTTTGAGATGGTGTAGTTAATTTTGCCATATATTGTGAATCTTTAGTCGGAATGATTGTAAAAACCTGATCTCCCGTAAATACGGTCTGGTTATTGCTCCAAAAATTAAGAAATGAAACTTTACCATTAATTTCTGATATTAATACATAGGTGTTTCCCCAGTCTTTAACAGCCTTTTTTAAGCTGCTATATGATTGAATGGTATTTTTAAGCAATTGTAATTCTTTTTTGCTTTTGGATATTTGTGTCTCTTTGGAAGTTTTTCGGGCTAGGGCTATATCTGATTTTAACTGAGATATTGAGACCCCCATATTCTTATAATTTCGTTCACTATTAATGAAATCAAGTTGTTTGTTTTCGTATTCCTGTGAAGAAATGACCCCCTTCTCATAAAGCAATTTATTCCGTCCCAGATCTTTCCTTTTTAATTCCAGCTCGGATTTCGTTAAACGTTGTTGCTCTTTTATATTAGCCAACCGTGTTTCAAGTTCGTCTAAAGAGATGTTATTAGCTTGGGCTTGATTGGAAAAAGGTTTTAATTCCCTGTTAAGAACATATGCATTATAACTGTTTTCAAAATCTGCAAAATAGGGGTCAATATCTCCCAAAAAAAGAATAGGAAGCTTTTCTGTCGGAAAATAAAATGCCTCTTTATTAACAGAAACTGTATCCAAGATGGATTTTAAATACAAAACATCTTCTGCAATCGCTGAGTTTTCTATAATAGCTAACACCTGTCCTTTAAAAACCTCTTGATTGTCCGACACATAGATAGAATCCATTTTCCCCGTTGCGTTAGCATATTCCTTTTGCGGAGGAACCGTTGTTGTAATAACAGCCTGTGAAGCAATTACATCTGGATATTTAATCAACCATGATAAAAAAAGTAATAAAATGATTAATGTTAGAAACAGCAAACTTCCCCAACGAATCATCCAGTTGGGGACTTTGGTGAGGATTTCCTGAACCTCCTCACTTCGTAATTCAATATCATCTAATGTATTTGGCATTATTTCCCTAATTCTAACTGATTTCTTACTAGATGATAATAATTTCCTCTATTTTGGACCAGTTCACCGTGAGTTCCGACTTCTGCTATCCTACCTTTTTCCAAGACTACAATCTGATGTGCATTTTTAACTGTGCTTAATCTATGAGCTACAACCACCACCGTTTTATTTTTAAAAAATGTATTCAGGTTTTCCATAATCACTTTTTCATTGTTGGCATCCAATGCGGAAGTTGCTTCATCAAAAAACAAATAATCTGGGTTTTTATATACGGCACGGGCTATTAAGAGCCTTTGCTTTTGACCTGTACTAAGCCCAATCCCTTCCATACCTATCTTACTATTATATGAAAGCGGGAGTTCTTCTATGAAATCTTTAATGTTAGCAACCTGAACTGCATATTTCAGCTTTTTCTTATCAACATAATCTACCCCAACGGCTATATTATTGGCAATGGTATCATTAAAAATATAATCTTCCTGCATGACCACTCCACATTTATCCCGCCATGACTTTTGGGAAATGTTCTTTAAATTATAATGCCCCAAAAGGATTTCTCCATGATTGGGGTCGTAAAACTTTAACAGTAATTTCATTAAAGTTGTTTTCCCACTACCGCTGGTACCTACTATAGCCGTTATTTTATTGGAAGGGATATGAAGGTGGAGATTATTTAAAACAAAGCTTTCTGAGCCAATATATCGAAATGAAATATTTTTAATACTGAAATCCAGTTTATCCTCTAGTTCACTTATTGTATCTGATTCACTGACTTCTTCATCCTCCTTTTCATGAATCTCAGCTAGCCTTTCAATCGAAATTTTGGCATCCTGAAACTCCCGCATAAAATTTATAAGCTGAGTAACAGGGGTATTGAGCTGACCTACAATGTAAGATATAGACATCATCATTCCCAAAGTAATACTCCCATCAATAACCAGTTTAGCTGACAAAACTGTTATTAAGATGTTTTTCAATTCATTAATAAAACCTGAACCGACACTCTGATATTGTTCTAAAACCAAGCCATCAACTGATATTTTGAAGAGCTTGGCCTGTAAGAATTCCCAACTCCACCGCTTTTTCTTTTCAGCATTATGGAGTTTGATAGTTTGCATTCCATTAATTAGTTCTATTACTTTACTTTGTTCCTGACTAATTTGGGAAAATTGCTTATAATCAATATCCCTGCGTTTTTTTAAAAACAAAGCAATCCAAATAAAATAAAAGACACTCCCCACTAGGAATATTAGAAACACATATAAATTATAATAGGCCAAAACCAGTCCGAAAATCAAAAGGTTGACCATAGAAAAAAGAACATTCAAAGATGACGTTGTTAAAAGTAGTTCAATCCGTTTATGATCGTTGATTCTTTGAAGGATATCCCCTGTCATACGGGTATCAAAAAAAGCTATGGGAAGTTTCATGAGTTTTATAAAGAAATCAGAAACCAATGAAATATTGATACGTGTACTTAAATGGAGAAGAATCCAGCTTCTAATAACCTCCACGGAGGTTTTTCCAAAAAACAAAAGTAACTGAGCGATAAGAATTAAATAGACAAAGTTGATATCCTGATTTCTAATACCAACATCTACAATGCTTTGTGTTAAGAAAGGAAAAATAAGTTGTAATATACTACCTGCTATTAAGCCTATTACTAATTGCCGAAGAAATGATTTATATTTGATTAAATATTTTGAAAGGAATGTTAAGCTTAGTCTACTTTCTTTTTCAAATTCATTTTCATAAAATTTTGGTGTGGGTTCCATTAATAAAGCAACCCCTTCCTCCGTCGTTTCCGTAGCATTATTGCCAATCCAATGTTTTAAAAATTCTTCTTGGGTATATTTTAATAATCCGTGCGCAGGGTCAGAAATATAAAAAGTCGCTTTTTTTATCTTATATAAAACCACATAATGGTTTTTATTCCAATGTAAAATACAAGGAAGTGGGGCATCAAGTATATCATTAAGTGAAATTGTGACGCCCAGTGAGCGAAATCCTAGCAATTCCGATGCATTGCTTATGTTCAATAAACTGCTACCCTCTCTATGGGTTTCAGATAATTTTCTGAGTTCCTGAATGGAAATAGTCCTTTGATAATGCTTAGCAATAATTTTTAAGCAAGTAGGCCCACAGTCTTTTATATCTGGTTGCTTGTATACAGGAAAAGATGACATTATACTTGAGGGCAATTAGGTGTTATAAAATCCATGTCTTCTATTAAGTCGTCTATGAAATACACTAATTCATCTCTCCTGTAATAATCATCGGGATATTGAAACCCATTTATAATTATTTGTGGAACTTTTGTGATTCCGTATTGTGAATTTTTTTTAAACTGTTTTTTTAATATCTGATCCGAAAAAGACTTATCTAAATCAACATTTTCACTATATTCAATTAGACCATTTTCATACCAACATTTATATTTTTGTAAGAAATTATTCTCCCCACCATCTATATAAGCCTCAATTAACATTCTATAGATTGCTAACTCATCATCATTACTTTCTTTGGGATTAATATTAAAACGAATCTCAATTGACAATTGAGATTTATACTTATTATAAATTTTTTGTATCATTAAGTGAATATCCCTACAATAGGAACAATAAGGGTCCGTTATAATTGTTATGTGTAAATCTCTGGTAGGAGTTCCTAAAATAATCTTGTTAGAACCAACCTCTTTAATATTTTTAAGATAATCAGACCTTAATAAATTGAATTTGAAAATATCATAATTTTTTATAAATCGGTTTCCTCTATCCTCATAATCTAATAACCTTCCCCATTTTTTTAAAAAACCTTTTATATAAAACCATAATGTTACAACCCCAGAATAGAGGATTAACATATTTAACACGAAAATATCGTTATACTCAAAACTTATGTCGCTATGAATAAATAAATATAAATATTGAACATATATTGTTGTTATTATACCAATACATAAAAGGCACCATTTTTTAATGACAGATATTTGAAAAAATAATGATAAGAATGTAATAGGGATAGATAATAGCAGAAGTATTTTTTGCAAAAATAGAAAATTACACATTATATCTTTGTCTTGGAAAATTAAAAGACCCAGGAATTGAGACGAAAAAAATAAGATACTTAGGTCTGTAAAACCTATATTCTTATATATTTTGTTTTTTGATGAAGATATAACAGAGCTACAGTTAATAGAAGAAGACAAATCACAGTAGCTATTTCCTTTACTCTTATCTCTATAAAATAGCCTTATCGCATATAGTGAAAATATTAAACCCAAAAAGGATAGGGCAAAAAATTCAAAGCTAACCCCTAAATTATTATATTTTAGGTTAAATAAAAATGGAAGAAGCCATAATAAAGCGATTATCCAGCGAATTGATTTTCTATTGAGAAAGTTAGAACCTTTCTTTTGATCATTGTTTTTGATGAGAAGAACTATCCCGCTCCAATTTAACCTTAAGTCTTGATCACTTATATAGTGACTATTTTCGAGTAAATATTTGTTGCTTTCTATTTTTTTAACATAAGCTAACCCTCCAGTATTTTTAACATAGTACAAGAAATTTTCAGGCAAGTATTCAATATTTTCAAAATCTACCCGTATAACTTCATTATCAGTACCTTTCTCTTTTAAAACATCTGAGATAGCTAGTATAGATCCAACGTTGGGATGCTTTTTTAGTTTTAAATAAAAGGACTTCTTATCAATTATAAAACCAATCTCTTTTAAATATGAAATGACTGCATTTATACTATTTTCATCAATCATTTATCCAATAAAAGTTATAGTTTATACAAATTGTCATTTATGAATTTTTGTACTACCCCTGGTAATAGAGGAATGTCACGATCATCAATCATTTCCCAATAATCAGTTTTATAATTGCTTTTTGAAATAAATTCATAATAAGAATTAGATTTGGCTCCTTTCATATCATTTACAAATTCTTTAGAAAGAACATAAAGCTCATTAACAGCATTTATTTGGGTATATGTGCTTTCTTTCTTTTGCTTTATTTTATAACTTCTACTTTCCTTAAAACTCTTTAAAGAAGAAAAGCTATCATTGTGGTTATAAGTGGCATTAATGTAATAATTATCTAAAATAGATTCTGAACCGAATGCCCTCATAACCTTTGGGTTTTCTTTAGAATATATCTGAATTTCAAGAATATTTTCAGTTCCCTCTTCTAAATATTTACCCAATATCGTATTTTTTTGACTTAATATAAGTTCCTGCTCTTCATCTTTTTTAATGTTATATTCTTCCATTAATTGTTCTTTATTGATATAATCATCAATATATGGAATACCTACAATATTAAAATTCAAACGTACTAACCCCTTTTCATCTATTCTTTTTATAGATTTATCTTTGTATGATCGGTTTTGAATTATCTTAGCTTTTATTCTACTGTTTTTTGTCTTGATATAGTATTCGGCTATACCATCCATATAATATTGGGGCTGGGAATCACTAAATTGGATACTTCTAAAATATGTTGTAATCTTAAGATATTTAGGTACTGTCTTTTCTGCTGATAGGATTACCTCTTCTAATTCTATTGGAGTAGTTATTTCCGACAGATGAATAGTATCTTTTAACATGATATCTGTAACCGAGAGTTTTATTTCTTTAAATCCTATTTTGTAAAAAAATAATGACTGAGTATTTCTTCTCTTTATTTCTTCGACAGAATCTTCTGTGATTTTTCCTTCTTTGTCTGTGGTTCCAATTAATTTTCCATTTTCGGTATAAATCTCTACCTGCTGAATAGGTTTTTTATACAAAGAATCTACAACCATTTTTTGCGAGAGAGCATTATTTATATAAAACGAAAATACAATTAGAATAAATATCCGTAACATAAGCATCTATAGTTAATAAATCAAAAGACTGTCTGTATATAATAACAGACAGTCTTTAATTTTCAAAAAATCAGTCTTATCGACAACGACCCCAATTAAATTTGGTGTTTTCTTTGATTCCATCCAACATTCCGGTAATACAAAAAATCCCCAAAAAGCCACCTTCGACACTTCTCATTTCATTTCTTGTTAGTTTTGTTTTGAAATCATCAATACTAAGTTTTCTTTTCATCATTTAAAATTTTATATATTATTCCTACTCTATTTAATGGATTTTCGGATACTCCATAATTGAATACCTTTAAAATATCATGAAACATAATAAGATAAGAGATATTTAACTTTTTAGTATGCCTCTCATTTAAGAATCTTATAAACGAGATTCATTTTCAAATGTAACACAACTGATCGCTTTCACCCTAGCATCACGTAATATCTGTTTCGTTTTATGTAATAAGTGATTGCTTCTTATTAAAGGAATAATCAAACGTATCACTTTCCATAAGTTTTATGGGTAGTACATTGATACCTTTTTTAAAATTTCTCAGATTTTTATTTTCCTTCCTTCTTGGCCTTTTTATAGCGTAATTTCCTTTCTTCCTATCAAACCAATTGATACAAAGCAAGACTAATAGGATAGCTAGAAGGGTAAGCTGGAAAAGTAATAATAAAAGCATTGCTTTGATTGGGGCTTAATTCTTTAGGGGGCAGGAAGGTAAAAGGTCACATTCTAACAGAAAAACAACGGTCAATACGCTTTAATTGGATTTTTGAAGTACTATTTATGAATGGATATACACCTCTTCAATGATGTTAACCTCCGGCTTTTGTATGCAAATCAAAATATTCCTTCCGGTCCAGGTTTGTTTTAATCCTCCAATAACAGTTGCTATCGGTAAAGCGGGGTACATATACCTTATGCCAGTCTATTTCTTCCCAAAAATCTACTATGGGAGGTTCTTCCGGAATTCGGCAAAACGCCTTTACTTCAATTATCCGCTCACCATTATCGTCCACATAAGGAATATATTGTAAATAATACTCTTTAATATTCTTCTTAACAGGCCTTTTCAAAAAATCAAATGCATTATCTCTGGTAGCCCTATCAATCATATTGTGGACAATCTGTATATCAGCGGAATCCGGTTTCCAGTGCTTATATCTAAGTAGTGTCCTTTTTATGGTGCGTTACAAACACTCTTTAACTTATAGCCACTCGCTTTCACAGTGCTAAAAACAAGGATCAGTTACGTAGGCTTTTACCGGTTTTTCGAATTCTTAACCTTTTCGTCAGCGTCTATTTTAATTTCTCCATAAATTTCCTTGAACGTGTCTAACAGATTGTAGTTCAACCCTTCCATGAAGCAGATTAACTCGACAGCTAACAAGTCCTTCGTTTTTTCATTAGCGAGTCTACTTATTTTATTTTCAGCCATTCCAATCTTATTTTCGACATCACTTTGCTTAAGAGTGTGTCTCTTTAGAAATTGTATGTCTGATGGTAGGCGACTATATTCTTCTAAAAAATTATTCTTTGCCCTATCCGGAAAAATTTCGTCTACTGCCTTGTTAAACTCAAATTCTTCTCTATCTGCTAATTTGACCCCAATGAGAACTATTCTATAAAATTCTTCAGGAGAAGGCTTAGCTGTACCCTTATTGCATAAGTCATTCATTCTTGGCTTCTTAACATTTGCCATGCTTCTGACTTTTTCCTTTACGATTCCAAGTTTATTTAAATACTCACCTAATAATGTAGCCATACAATAATTTTTATATGACTTTTATTTGAATTTCTTTTAAAAGTCATATTTTATTTATATATTTGTGTTATTAATGAAAGCGACACGTTAAAAAAGGAGTGTATCTCCTTGTCAACTACGATGTCTCTCTATTGGGGAAATAATCCGACTAAAATTATGCCCTAGAGAGTACAACGGGGTCGCCTATTATGCTGGAATATCTTATATTTGCAGATATATCCAGCGGGCGGTCCTTTACGTTTGTACTTCGATGGGCGAGATGAGATTTTCTCATCTAAGGTTTTCTTAGTCGGATTCCCTCACCAAATCGGAGGAGTAAGGGCCGTTTCGTTGGATTCCTTTATTCTCTCCTTTTTATAGGGTTTCATCGTTTACATAACTAAAAGATTATGGAAACGAAGTTTACCAAACCACCATCACCCAAAACCCGCAGCCCAGTTACAGGGGTTATCTCAGATTGTGGTATCGAACAGGTACCATCCCTTCAATCCATGTCAAAAAACATCAATACGCACCTAAATAAAGAACTCAAAACCGACAGCAAAACTGGGAGTCATACCATTTTAGTTAAGGGTATAAACTCTAATAGCTGCTGTTCGGTAGCACCGACCTCATACCTAAAGAAACACGTGTGTTTGCCACAGGACATAAGACGGTTACATCTATTATATTATCGCAAATATAAAAGTAGCTCCTTTTTCCCTCTCATGCAAATTCACCTTTGCTTTCTTACGTCATGTGGGGTCGGTTTTTGAAGATTTTTTTAAAACACTAACAACCAAGACTAAACGAAAAGAACAGGATGAAACACCAACCAAACAGTTTGATTACCAAGGCGCAATATAATGTTGCGTTTACGGTGTATTTTATCCTTTTTCCTAAAAAACCAAAGTGTCCTATTTAGGATACTAATTGTTATGAGAGTGGCGATAGACCTTTTTTATTTCCGGTACACGATATATTTTTCTCCCATAACTCACGCTACACTTTTTCACGATATCCGGTCGTGTGACGAATCACAAGATCTTAAACATCTAAGGCTGTCCTTCTTTAATAGGACCTGCCCTTACCGGGAGCTAATGCTCGCGGTAAACGGACAGGCACATAAGGGTTAGGGTTAGCTTGATGTAAAATTTAAAAGTAAGGCCCTCTAAGAAGTAAAAGGGAAAATTAGAAGGCCTAAATCTAACAAAACCGAAGTTTAATCAAACTAACTCAAAATTATGAAAAATACCTTTATAAATAAGGTCAGGATACTCCTTATTTGTATCCTGCTCATTTCATTAACCCTATTTGCATATAATGCCTGGGGTATGTCAAATAAACTTAACTATATATTAGACTCCCCTCCTTTGGGTGAGGATATTCAACATCAGGTCAGGGGCATGGTCGTAAACACTAACGGGATGCCAATTCCAGGCGTACATGTTCTCATCAAGGACACCCAAAACGGTACTTTTACGGACGATAACGGTGTTTTTACCATTACGGCCTCCCCTTCTGATGTGCTTATAATAAGTTATGTCGGATTTCAAACAGCTGAAATAACTGTAGGGTCTAATACAAAACTTTCCGTGGTGTTGAAGGAAGATATCACCGATCTTGGAGCCGTTACCGTTAACGCCGGATACTATACGGTAAAAGAACGGGAACGTACCGGAAATATAGCTAAGGTGACAGCTCAAGAATTGGAATTACAACCGGTGGTCAGTCCTTTGCAAGCACTACAGGGAAGAGTAGCAGGCCTCGAAGTTGTTCAAAGGACAGGGGTTCCCGGAATGGCCCCTACTCTAATGATAAGGGGGCAAAATAGTTTTCGAAATGGCTTTGGAAATAATGGGAACTTACCTCTTTATATCGTGGATGGGGTGCCTATCGACCCTAATCCGATCATTACAGGGGGATATGCCGATTTGTCTATTGTAACCGGAATAGATCCTTTAAACAATATCAGTGTTTCCAATATAGAAAGCATTGAGATATTAAAGGATGCAGATGCTACGGCTATTTATGGTTCACGTGGGGCCAATGGTGTTATTTTAGTCACTACAAAAAGGGCATCAAGGGCCGCAACTGAAAAAACGTCATTGGATGTTTCATTGTATTCAGGTTTGGCGACCGTTTCCAATAAAATGGAACTTTTAAATACCGAACAGTTTCTGGAGATGCGAAAAGAAGCCTTCGCCAATGATGGCATTGTAACCTACCCGGCCAATGCCTACGATATAAATGGCACTTGGGATCAAAGCAGATATACCGATTGGCAAGATGAATTTTTTGGCAGGACAGCCTCCGTCACGGATGCCCAATTATCCTTGTCTGGCGGAAATGAGTTTACCGCCTTTCGGTTAGGAGGATTTTACCATATGGAGGAAACAGTATTCCCGGGGGACTTTGGCTATGATCGGTTTAATGGATCTTTGAATGTGAATCACACTTCAAAGAATAGAAAACTAAAGGCCAGTGTTTTGGTCAATTATGGAATAGACAAAAACAAGTTATTCCAAAGCTCCACTTTTGTTAGTGATGCCTTGCGATTGTCTCCCAACGCCCCAGCGTTATATGACGAAAATGGTGAATTGAATTGGGAAAACTCTACATGGAACAATCCCTTTGCAGTGCTCAACAGGGTACAGGAAATAAACACCAATACATTAAATGCCAGTGCATCGGTTTCCTATACCATTTTTAATGGCTTAAGCTTAAAACTGAACTCGGGGTATACCAAAACGGATTCGAAGAGTTTAAGCATAATACCTGTCAGTATTTACGATCCTGCTATACAAGATAGTAGGTCGAATGAAGCCGACCATAGCGAGACGGTTCGGGATTCATGGATCGTGGAACCTCAATTAGCTTATGTCAAAACCCTATCGAAAGCAAATTTTGATATCGTATTTGGGGGCACCCTTCAGAAAAGTAATAGCAAATATTTGCAAATAAGGTCAAGAGGATATGCACAAGAACGGTTTATTGGAAATCTATCAGCTGCGGACCAGGTTCTGGTTTTGAATGTAGATCAACGGGAGTATGCCTACAGTGCTGCTTTTGGCAGGATCGGATTTAACTGGAATCAGAAATATTATCTTAATCTTACCGCTAGAAGAGACGGATCTTCTCGTTTTGGTCCGGGCAAACAGTTCGAAAATTTTGGTGCTGTCGGGCTGGCCTGGATTTTTAGTGAAGAAGGGGGTATAAAGAAGGCCATCCCATTTTTAAACTTCGGAAAATTACGTGGAAGTTACGGTACTACCGGTAATGATCAAATTCCCGATTACGGCTTTTACAATTCCTACCAAACGTACCTTGGAGGCTTAATATCTACGGGGTTGACAAACCCGAATTATGCATGGGAAGTAAACAAAAAACTGGAAGCTGCCCTGGAATTGGGCTTTTTTGAAGATCGCATCCACATGGAAACCAGTTGGTACCGAAACCGTTCTTCCAACCAATTGGTAAATTATCCGCTATCGACAGTTACGGGATTTCCTTCTATTACTGCAAATCTACCTGCGGTGATACAAAATACGGGATGGGAGATTGTATTAACTACGCAAAACATACGACAACCTAATTTTAACTGGGAAACCAGTTTTAATATTTCATTTCCGGAAAATAAATTGGTGGAATTTCCCAATATAGAACAATCTTCCTATGCCAATAGATATAGTGTCGGGAATTCTTTAAATATATTAAAGCTATACCGATATACCGGGATTGATCCTGAAACCGGTTTGTACCAAGTAGCAGATGTTAATGGAGATGGGCTTTATAATATAGATGATCAGGTAGTCATTCAAGACCGTAACCGGGATTATTATGGCGGTATAATGAACCGTTTACGTTATAAAGGCCTTCAATTGAACTTCTTGCTCGAATTTGTAAAACAACCGGGGATAAGCAATGCTTTTTTAAATAATCTATTCCCTCCCGGTTTTGGATTGCCTTTTACCGGAGGAAATGTAAGTTCAAATGTTTTAGACCGATGGCAAAATGCTGGGGATGATACAAATTTTCAACGTTATACCCAGTCTTTCCTTAATTATACGGGTTACGCAAATGCTAGGAACAGCAGTTTTGCATATAATGACGACCCCTCCTTTATTCGTTTAAAAACAATTTCTTTATCCTACAGCGTCCCTTCCAAATTTATTAAGGAATCGGGATTATCCTCTATTGTGGTCTTTGTACATGGACAGAACCTATGGACCTGGACCAAGTATAAAGGTTTGGACCCACAATATCCAGGCGGAAGTTTATTGCCTGCTTTAAAGAATATTACCTGTGGTTTTCGTGTCAAATTTTAATTAGTTAATTATGAAATATACATATATAATATTGCCCCTGTTGTGCATTTTCTGGGGTTGTGAAGATTTTGTGGAAGTAGATTTGCCTTCCAATCAGGTGATTCGTGAAGATGTTTTTTCCCAGGAAGAATCTGTAAAAGGATTAATGCAGGTCATGTTTTATGAACTATCAGATGCAAGCTATTTTTCAAGCGGAAGTGATGGATCGGTAACAATGGTCAGTGGCCTTGCATCAGATGAATTGATCAATTACAGTACCATTTCAGAGCATCCCGAGTTTTTTCAGGGAAATGTTACAACACATAATGAAATAGTCGGTCGTTTGTGGTCTACAATGTATTCTACGATCTATATGGCCAATGATATGATGGAAGGTTTAGGGGAACCTTACGCAGACGGCATTCCCGAAGAACTGAAAAATCAATGTATAGGGGAGGCCAAGTTTGTACGTGCCTTTGCCCATTTTTATCTGGTGAACCTTTTTGGTAATGTCCCATTGGTTACAACAACAGATTACCATAAGAATACTACGGCGAAACGATCATCCACTGAAGTGGTCTACGAGCAGATCATTTCAGATTTAGAAGATGCCATAACATTATTGGCCACTGGTTATGGTGGAGAAAGAACGCGACCTAACAGGGCTGCTGCCAGATTGTTGTTGTCCAGGGTGTATCTATACCTCGGTGACTGGGAAAAGGCAGGTAATCTTGCTACTGAGGTTATCTCTGAGCAGACTATGTATGAGATAATCCCTAACCTTGACGAGGTCTTTAAGGCAAACAGCAGGGAAACGGTATGGCAGATAGAACCCGTTGGGAGGATCTATACTTTGGAAGGGGAAACCTTTATTTTAACGGGGCTCCCTACCCTGTTCGCATTGAACCCTGAATTGGTTAGCACCTTTGAAGAAGGGGATAAGCGAAGGGAACAATGGATAGGTGTATATAGTTCTGGACCCAACAGTTATTACTATCCCTATAAGTATAAAATAAACTCAGCAAGTGAGTTTACCGGTGTAACCGAATATTCTACAGTGCTGCGGTTCGCAGAGGCCTATTTAATCCGTGCAGAGGCAAGGGCACAACAAAACAACCTTGATGGAGCCATAACAGATCTGGACGTTATCCGTGAAAGGGCCGATGTTCCCTTATTGTCTGCTACAAGTCCATCGACCAGCAAAGAAGGATTGATAGCGTCCATTCGTGAAGAGCGTAGAAAAGAACTTTTTACCGAATGGGGACATCGCTGGTTTGATCTGGTACGTACTGGAGAAGCAACCGATGTGTTAGTTGACAAAAATTGGTCAATTAAGAATTACCTGTATCCAATACCCGAACAGGAGTTGCTTATAAATCCCAACCTGGATCAAAATATAGGGTACGATCAATGACCAAAACACCAAATGATGCTTGTGTGAACTGTTCCTTATAAAAAGAGTATGATCAGAGCAGCTCTTACATGATAAATAATTGATAAAATTTATCCAATGAAAAATACAATTCTTAAAATAATACTTAGCGTATACATAACAGGATGTTCTGTGGCAACTTTAACTGCCCAAAATCCCAAAACAACTATAAACAGGGGTAATTCCCCACTTCAGGTAGGGCAGTTTGAAAACGGGCTAACCTACCATATTTATAGGGACTCGACACTTGACAGTGAAAAAATCCTTATGGGATTTATGGTCAAGGCCGGACGTGATAAAGAAACAGCGGATGAACTGGACTTTGCCCATATGATAGAGCATATCCCGTTTGTACGGGATTCGGTTTATCCTGAAGGCATTGACCGTTTCTTAAAGTACGATATGGTTCCTTATGCCGATGTTACTGCAAAAACTACTAAACCTTTTGTTAAATACTGGTTCCATTATCCCAACTCCCATCCTGAAGCTTTTGAAGCAGGGCTGTCCTGGTTCAGGGAAATTGCTTCAGGACTGCGTTTTGATGAGGGGATAATGGACAGGATCCGGAGTCAAGTGCAGGGAGAAATGATTTTTAGGATGCGCACAATATTGGATTGTGCTGCTGGGAAACCATATATAAGTTACCGTTTATATGGTAGAGGGACAAGGGATTTTTGTAATATAGTCAATGATATGGAGGAGTATAAAGCCGAAGACCTGCAGGCTTTTTACCAGCGTTGGTACATCCCGGAAAACATGGGGATATTCGTGGTCGGTCCAACCACGATACCCACAGAACAGGTCATAGGAAAAATCGAAACCCAATTTGGGGATTTACAACAACCTGTCAAAGTGCCAGAAGCTATCGACTACAACGAATTTTACCTCTCACAGGAAAACCAGTATATCAATATTGATACCCGGGGGCTTATTGAAATTCCCGAGATACAGCTGTATTTCCGAAAATCTCCCAAAAAAGGTATTTGCACCGAGCCTGCATTAAAGCTATCGCTGTTGGACGAGATGGTTGGGAGTCTAGTGACATCACGTATCCAGAGGCGGAGCCAATCCTTGAATAACCAGGATATTGAATCCATTGTTTTTTATCCGCAAGATCTCCCTCCAAGTTTTTTGGTCACTCCCAAACTAAAAAGCCCTACAAGTGTCAAAAAAGGTGTTCAGTTGCTTATTATCGAATTTAGAAAAATAATGGATAATGGATATACCGATGCAGAGTTCCACAATGCTGCCAAGGCAATAGAAGATAAATATGTCAACAGGGAGGGGCTTACTGCACAGTCCATCATGGATGAACTGTATGAAAACTTTTGGAGAGAAGATGGTTTTTTACCCAGGGAAAAGGCGCAATATATCAAAACTTTGTTAAGAGGACTGACCAAGCAAGATCTTAACAGACGAATGTACGCCCTGTTCAACCCGGGGAACAAGGTGGATGTGGTGGTCAGGGCAGCGGACAGCAGTTCTCATGGTTTAAACAAAAAGGAGGTATATGGATGGATGGCCGAAGCCTGGAAGGTACCAGTAGCTGACTGGGAAGCATCCCTTAAAAGTCCGGAACAGATTAAAATAAAACCAATCAAGGAATTATTATCACAGCAAGAATTTTCGCAGTTATCCGATACAAGAGATTATCAAGTCAATGAAGTGCCGGAATACGGTATCACGGATATGGATTTCCCCAACGGGATGAAGGTGGTCTTAAAGCCCTTTCAACCTAAGAATGGGTTTAAAGATAGGATACAGGTACAACTGATCAAGGCTGGTGGGGTATCTCAATTTACAGGAGAAGATTATGCTGCTGCCTTGTACTCCCCTGACATTGTCTCCGCAAGTGGATTGGGGTCTTATAGTGAGCAACAACTGGAAGCTTATTTCCGGCAACCCGGACAGGGAGGCCTTCAATTATTGCCTTATGCAAATCATACGGAGATTGGATTTCGGGGTTGGTATCTACCGGGACGGCTAGAAGGCTTGTTGGAATATTTATACTTGTATTTGACCCAACCAAATGTAGATAACAGTGCCCTTGCCGATTGGAAAAAGTCACAAAAGGTCAAGTTGCTAATGGAGCAACGGAATAACGATCTCAAACTACGGGATTTTACAAGGAATTTCTTTGAAGGACAGCCCTTTGTTTACGAAGAAACAATTGAAGCTATAGAGAAAGCAAAGGTTATGGATTTGTATAGAATACTATTTAGTGGTCCCAAAGGATATGTCGTAGTGATTACTGGAAATTTTGATTTAAATACGACTATGGAATCATGTAATAAATACCTAGGAGGGATACCGGAATATACACTAAAGAATAAGCTAATTACAAAAGAAAAAGATAGTCTATATCCACATAGTATCCCTCAAGGGCCTTTATCCTTTAATCTGGATGGGGATGATCCCAGAAAGGCGGATGTACGGGTTTGTTATTCCGGCAGGTTGGACTATTCCCCTAAAGAAGATGCCGGTCTTTTTGTGCTCAATAAAATATTTAATGACCGGCTTCATAACCGATTACGAAATGAAGAGAAAAACTCTACGGTTTACACGGTGTTTTCGACATATGACTTATTTGATCAAAACAATCGGTACAAGCTTACTATTACCTTTAACTGTGTAAATTCCAAGACAAAAAAAATGATAAATGCGTTAAAAGATGAGATCGATACCCTGAAAGAACAGGGACCAGTCCCTGAGGTACTTGAAAATGTACTGGCTAATATTTCCCTTTATTACATGCCTGCTTATGAAGATAATGCAGAACATATGGCTATGCAGCTTATAGATAGGTATAAATATAATAAAGAAAGGGAACCCTTGTATAGATTAAAAGATTATATCCAGAACATAACGGTCGCGGATGTGAAGGAGTTGGCCAAAAAATACTTGAATGAGGAAAATTATTATCAGTTCATTGTCAGTGAAAAAAGCTCCCAAGTGGAAAGCAACAACTTTTAATGCTTCATAGTATCCATAAATGTAAATGGGGACAGGATAGATAGTATCCTGTCCCCATCCCTAATTAAATATTACGGTACTGGTATAGGATTCGGATCAGAATTTCTTAATACCGTAGCACATTCTGCCGGTGAGCCCTGAGCCACATTAGATGAATAGGCTTGAAAAGGCCCGCCATGGGCAGCAGAGATCACTGTACAAGCAAAATCGTTCTCGTTGTCACAAGGATTGCTTGCTAATTCCCTACATACATTTGCATTAGTATCTTGATATGCATATTTAACAACAAACAAATCTGAAGCAGATGCAAAAGAGATGGCGAATGTAAGTACAAACACCAAAGCAGGTAAAATGAATTTAAACTTTTTCATGATTATAAAAATTAAGTTTAATTAAATTATGCCCCTCTTTGTGCAGGGCCATGGGCTTCTTCCCTGTTCTTCTCGCGCGAAAAGATTTTTTAATATTTTAAATAGCAGTTACAATGTCCGGATGTAAGCTGTAAACCACTATATGATTTCCTTGATAGGCCACTAAATAATTATTGGTTACCAAAAAATCAGACACCTTAAAGGTCTTATAGTCCGGTACCCGAAAGCTATAGGAATAGGTTCCCTGTTTACGTAAATCATACAGGTCGATGGTGGAGGCTTTTTTAAAGTCGTCATAGCTGTCATTCTTTGCCATTCCGGTAGCATATATATATAAATATTGATTGTTTGTGGCAGCATTTCTATTTACCAGAAATTGTGGGGATGCTAATTTTCTTACAGCACCATTCTGCGTTGTTACGGGTTTAACTTGTACCTGGGATATGGTATCTATAGTGTTGCTTCGATACAGTAATTTAACTTCGGTATCCATTACCATAAACTGGTTTCTGTAATAATAGATATAGATAAGTTTGGATAATTCTTCACTAAATAACATTTGACCATCGGTACAGAAAACTCCGTCAATCTGTTTTTCTAGGATATCATACCTTAATTCAATATTAGGGTAGATATCCTGTTCCAGTCCCAAAGCATACTCCTTGGTTTTTCTACTTATGGATTTAAGGGCCATTCTCTTTTTACCCGTCGGCACGGCAGAAATAAAATACGTACTGTCGTACATGAAGCGTTTCGGTTGCCAATTGTTTAGCATCCCTCTTTTTAGAATAGGGATAGTCCCTTCCATAAAATAAAAATATGGGGGTTGCACATCAACAGTATAACTTTTATAGGGCTGGATAGAACCTTCCTTCCCTAATCGAATGTTAATGTATGTGGTGTGTAAAGTAGGAAGTGTTATTTTAATTAATTCTGTAGGAGTCTTATAGTTTCCTAGGTAGATTGTATCTTCATCGTGACCGGCAAAGTAATATGCTTTTTTATTCAATGAAATGGCATCTACAAGGGAAATTCTATCCGTAATAAGTTTTCTTTCAAAACCATGATCTTTAATGATGTCTTTTTGTGACCAACCAAACAATCCGACAACAAGTAATATGCTAACAGCAAAGCAAAGTGATATTTTGACAATAGTGTTTTTCATGTTGTGTTATTTATTATCTAGTATTAATCGTT
Source organism: Galbibacter kalidii (assembly GCF_026241135.1). Classification (GTDB taxonomy): domain Bacteria; phylum Bacteroidota; class Bacteroidia; order Flavobacteriales; family Flavobacteriaceae; genus Galbibacter. Next base: position 26,804 of record NZ_JAPFGA010000025.1, on the reverse strand, counting down.
CAGATGTTTGAGATATTGGATTTGTTCGTTTCTGGGACAGGATTAATATACCGGTCATCGCAAGTAGTACAAACACGCTATTAAATATCAGGTGTTCTTTCCAGCCCATTTTTTCTAAAATACCTCCACAAGAGCAGGGAACATAAGGACTATAGGTCAAAATAATATAAATGTAGGCTGTAAACATGGTCATCAGACTAAAAGCAGCATAGAGTGCTGTATGGCGAAGGCGTGGTACTATGAGCATACCCGCAATTACCAGCTCTATGGCAGGGACTATCCAGGCTACCCAATCACCCATAGAAGTGAGCATGGGGGATTGTCCTAACTGTATTCGGAAATTTTCAAGATCCCATAACTTATTCACAGCTGCATACACAAATAATAAGATGAACAGCATGCTAATAATCTCAGTAATTAAGCCTGTATGTTTTTGATACCATTTCATTTCAATTGTATGTAATTGGTTTTGAATGGTATAAAATTAATGGGTTTGAAGTATCTGAAACGGATTATTTAGTATCCAAAACGGATTAATTTAATAATCTTAGCGTTTTGAAGGTGACATTTGGGTTGTCATCCTTAAATCACTTACACTATAACCATAACGTTTTTTAAATTCCCTGGAGAAATGATTAGCTTTCTTAAAGCCCATGGTCTGGGCAATTTGCTTAACGGGTATATTTGTATTTTGGGCTATTACATGAGCATTTCTAAGACGTTCGTTTTTTATGTATTGCAAAACAGTCATGCCATAGAGTTCTTTAAACCCCTGCTTAAGCTTAAACTCATTGGTCCCATATTGGATTGCCAAAGCCCCTAAAGTAGGAATGGGTTTACTTAAATTATGGTTGATAAACTCCCCGACCTGTCTGATTTTTTTAATATCATCATGGCTTAGTGGCTGTTTATGTGTTCTTTTCTTTGGGTTACTGATGGCATGTCTTCGTTGTTTGTCAATTCTTTTTCTTAACCGGTTTTCGACAAGGGACCACTTGCTTGCTATGTTTGGGAAGGTAAGTAAAATAAGGTTTGGGCGATCAGCATTATATGAAAAGGTTAAAATCGTACAATTGGCTGGCATATGTAACTCATTCTTGGCTCTAAAGGTAAGCTTAAGATTGGTTTCCTGGTCTTTTCTTTTGAATATAGTTTTAAAGTTTTTATCCCATTCTTGAGCAGATTCTGTTGTCAGAATTTTGTGGATCGACTGATTGACAATATCATTCTTTTTGTACTGTAACAATTTATACCCTTTAGGGTTAATATATACAACCTGACTTTTATCATTAACAAAAAAAAGCACTTGATTGTTGATCATATATGAATCGTGCATGGCTATATATCCCTGATGAAAAAAAGAATTCTGTATATTTTCAGTCATCATGTTCAATGTCGTGATCAGTGCTTCGAGTTCATCATCGTGATCGCTACGGGAAATCCGGTAATTGAAATTTCCGTTGGATATATGATATAACAGTTCGTACACCTGATCGAGCCTTCTTTGGGTTTCAGTATCCATAATTATTGTCACTTTAATTCATTTAAGCCAAGACCAAACCTTTGGGGAAAGGTATTATTAAAATGTGGTCACTTGTAAAAGCTTAAAAACTTTAAACCTTCCTCCTGATCCTTGCATATTTTAACAGGGACATTTGGAATATAGTTTTTCACATACATATTTGAAATTCTTTCTGAAACGGGGTTATCTGTAATCAGTGCAATAGCTTTACTCAAGAGGGCCCCTTCAATAGCCAAATATTTTCGGGCATCCCGATCTACTTCCATGATCCCGTTGATATCACAAAGAATAGGATATGCGATCCCCCTTTGTAATTTCATTCTAGCGGCAACAACTTCTATGGCCTGTTTCAGGCCAATGGTTACCTGATCCTTGTATTTGAAGAATAGTATGCCACCTTCGAGGGATATGTACGCGCAGCTATTTTCTATACATTTCTTCATGGTACTTTTCAAAAAAGGGGATTCAAATTACTGATTTTTTAACCTGATATACAGGGGAAAAACCCCCTAAATCGTTAAAAAAGTATCTGAAACGGATTATTTGCTATCTGAAACGGATTATTTGAACCGCTTTGGGAATTGAGGTGAGGTCAAGTGATTGATTTTAATTAGCTTGATTTCAAGGGAATTGATGCCTGTTTTTACAGGTGACATAGGAATCTCATTTAAATTATATCCAAATGGCTAAAATCAAAAACAATAACTTTTTAGATACCGTCAATGATGTATTCACCGATGCCACCCGGCAGGGGGTGCTACACCTGTACGCAGACGGGGATCTGTTTACCGGAAGGAAAATAAGTGTACAAGGGAAAAATTTGTTCCATTTCGGGACTACGGGCTATCTGGGATTGGAACAGGATATGCGGCTGAAAAATGCGGCTTCGGAGGCCATTTTCAACTACGGCACACAATTCCCCCTTTCCAAGACCTATATCTCACATCCTTTGTACCGGGAACTGGAAGAAAAAGTAACGCAGATGTACAACAGCCCAGTCATTATTACCAAAAACAGTAGCTTGGGGCATATCGGGGTCATTCCCAGTGCAGTGGCCGACCGTGATGCCATTGTATTGGACCATCAGGTACATTGGAGCGTACAGAGTGCGGCCAAAACCCTAAAGACCCGTAGTGTGCCCATTGAGATGATACGCCACAACAACCTTGACATGCTGGAGGACAAGATCAAAAAACTTTCCTCTAAACATAAAAAGATATGGTATATGGCCGATGGGCTGTATTCCATGTACGGGGACGAAGCACCGGTTTTGGAACTCATGGAACTCAGTAACAAATATCCACAGCTTCATCTCTATTTTGATGATGTGCACGGGATGAGTTGGGTCGGTAAAAACGGTACCGGGTTTGTGATGAGCAAGCTCAGGGAATTGCCGGAACATGTGCTGCTCTTCGGTACGCTCAGCAAGACCTTTGGTGCCAGTGGTTCGGTACTGGTATGTTCCGACAGGAAAATGTACAGCAGGATAAAGACCTTTGGCGGCCCGCTGACCTTCTCCGCCCAGTTGGAACCGGCCTCGGTGGCTGCGGCCATAGCCTCAGCCGATATCCACCTTTCCAAGGAAATCTACATGCTACAAGATGAACTGTTAGAACGGGTCGCCCTTTTTAATTCACTGTTGGAGAAAACACAGCTCCCACTGATTGACAAAAACAATTCCCCGGTCTTTTATATCGGGACAGGGATGCCCATCACCGGGTACAATTTTGTCAACCGCCTGATGAAGGAAGGCTTTTTTGTCAACCTGGGGATATTCCCGGCCGTTCCGGTAAAGAACACCGGGGTGCGGATCACCATTTCAAGGCATAACCAGCCCGAAGAAATCAGGGCATTGGTACAGGCCATGGAACACCACTATCCCAAAGCTTTGGAAGCCACCCACACCTCCCATGAAAAAGTTTGCAGGGCTTTTAGCCTACCTCTGACTTCCTATGGAAATGAAAAAGAGGTTTTACAGCATGGGTTAAGTGTCCAGCATGAAGAAAGCATATCCCGTATTGATAAAAAGCAGTGGAACAAACTTATGGCCGGCCACGGGGTTTTCGACTGGGATGGCCTGCATTTTCTGGAAACCGTTTTCAAGGACAACGGAAAACGGGAAGAAAATTGGCGTTTCCATTACTTTATCATAAGGGATTCACTGGACAAGCCCGTACTGGCCACCTTCTTTACCTATGCCCTTTGGAAAGAAGATATGCTGGCCCCAGAAACGGTATCAAAAAAAATAGAAGAACAACGCCAAAAGGATCCCTATTATATGACCTCCCATGTCCTGTCCGTGGGGTCGCTGTTTACGGAAGGGCAGCATTTGTTCCTCGATAAGTCCCATCCCCTGTGGCACGATGCCTTGCACCTGCTCTTTGATGAAATGGATAAATTGGACCGCAGCTTAAACCCTTCCATGGTGGTGCTCAGGGATTTTGAAAAGGACGAAACACTCAATGAATTTTTCCACAACCATGGCTTTATAAAGGTCTCCATGCCGGATTCCTGTAAGATCGACAATCTTGATTGGAAGGCGGTGGATGCTTATTTAAGGACATTGTCCTCAAGGTCGAGAAGGCATTTCAGGAAGGACATCGCCCCTTTTGAAGCACGTTTTAACATTGAGATACTGGATAAGATAAACCCGGAACAAAGAGAAACATTTTATGCCCTTTTTGAAAATGTCAGAAAGAATAACCTGGGGTTGAACACTTTTGCCTTTCCGGAAAAATTAATGGACAGTATGTCCAAACATCCGGGTTGGGAGTTCATTGTACTCACCCTTAAAGGCGCATATACCCGGGACAAAAAGGACCGCACTGTTGGGGTGATGTTCTGCTATAAGAATGGCAGGCAGACCTATGTTCCCGCTTTCGTAGGGATGGATTACAACTATGCCCATGAGCACCAGGTATACAGGCAACTGCTTTACCAAACGGTAAAAAGGGCCGGTGAGACCGGGTTCCAAAATATTGACTTTGGGATGACGGCCGGCTTTGAAAAGAAAAAGATTGGGGCCACGGTTACCTCAAAAACAGCCTATATCCAGGCCAAGGACAATTATTCCATGGAACTTATGGGAATGATGGAAAATAAATAACAATAATATATGATATGGAAAATACCTTTAGAAATTCTTCCCTAAATTAAATCGCCTCTATTGCTATTCTCCCATGGTATTTAAAAACGCAGTCGGATGGATAGAAAATACAAAGATGTAATTGATAGGTTCAATGAAAAACTGACCAAAATAAAAGCCGATAAAAGAATATCCCTAAAAAGAACCAATGAAGGGATCCATTTGTGCAACAATACCTTATATCTCCTCAAAGGTATTGTAGAGAAACACGGGTTTGAAGATATAACAGCTGAAATACATTTCTTTAAAAAGGTTAAGGCTGAACCGCTTGGTTTCCTGGTATATTTTAGCGAAGTGCGTTCCTGTGAACTGTTAATGCCTAAAGTGGGGATCAACAATCAATTGTCTTTCCTTAAAAAGAAAATCCGCCGGATCAATAAATTCTTTAACCGGAACTGGGATTTTGTCCATTATATGGAACAAGGGCTCACCTATCTCGATAATCAATATTTTACCCGTGAGAATCAAGTCTTTCCTCTGTATGCACTCCCCGAGGCTTGCTATCTGGACCCTAAGTTTTTTACTTCCAAAGACATGCTCTGGGCGCGGATAAAAGGGATGAACCACTATATCGCCTATGTAAAGAACCTGATTCAGGAAATTCAACCGCAGAACAAGTGTAGCCATCAGGAGCATAGATATACAAAACCCCTGCAATGGACTTCCTCTAAAGCTGCGCTGACAGAGCTGATCTACGCTCTTTATGTGACGCGTGCCATTAATGATGGTAAGGAAGATATCAAAACCATTGCTTCTTGTTTTGAGGTAGTATTTGGAGTGAAACTGGAAAATCTTTATAAAACTTATTTTGAAATTAAGGCCAGAAAAGGAAGTAGGACACGGTTTTTGGAAGAGCTGGTTCAGCGCTTTAATGAGAAAATGGACAGGGATGATGAGTTTTTGGACTTGTAAGAAAAGTATTCGTAATTACGAATAGGTTACGAGTTTGAGTTTTCTTGATAGGTATTATAAAATTTGGACCGTTTTGATATTTGTTTTGTGGTTCCAATAGTATAGATCACACCAAATTCCAGTAAAATTAATATGTTAAAATTCATTCGTAATTACGAACGCCTTACGAATGATTCCCGGTAAAACCCTTCAAATTTGTCAAACGAAAGTCAAATCGATGCAAAGCCGCCATTTCATAAAAAAGCGTAACCGTATCTGGTGGCTTTGTTCTTTAAAAACGTTTACAAATGGGAGCAACGATTATTACTACCGAAGACCTTTATGAGTTCAAGCTGGAACTCTTGGACGAATTCAAGCAATTACTTCAAAACCACAACGGCCATACCACAAAAAAATGGCTCAAATCAAACGAGGTCATGGAACTCTTGGGCATATCCCCGGGAACACTCCAGAACCTGCGTATCAATGGTACCATTCCCTATACCAAGGTAGGCGGTATACTGTATTACGATTACAGCGAGATCATGGATGTCTTGGAAAACAACCGTGTGCACAACAAGTTTTAAATTCCTGCGTAGGCAGGAATCTCATTTATGGAAGACATCAACTACATCAAGCACCTGAACGGGGTATTTGAACAATTTTCCAAGGATAGCCGTCTCAATCCGACCCATATCAGCCTATACATTGCCCTGTTCCAGTTTTGGAACTTCAGCTTTTTCAAGGAAGAGTTTTATATCAACCGGGAAGAAGTGATGCATTATGCCAAGATAGGCTCTACGGCCACTTACCATAAATGCATTAAAGAGCTTAGCCATTGGAAGTACATACTGTACACCCCATCACATAACCCTTTTAAAGGGAGCAAGGTCAGGATGTTCAATTTTGAAACAAGTATTGAACAAGCAGTGAACGACAGCCGTACCAAAAATCAAACAAGTGCTGAACAAGCACTGATACCTATAATAAAACATATACAAACTAGGGAAAACAATAAAAACATAAACAAACGCGGAAACTTTAAAAATTCAAATCCGCAACTTTTGAAAAACGGGAACAAACCTGACCCACTTGTTCAAAACCGGGACAACCTCAAAACAAGTTCGGACAAAGACTATAACGAACCTTTATGAGCCCATAATGGGCATTTAAAACAAAATAACCTGAAATGAAATCTCAAAACCCACATATGATCACCGAAGGCGGTGTGCAATACCAACTGGGAAAACTCAAAGGCAATTGCATCCGGTATGATTTTGACAAGATGCTCATTTACTTGGATGCCAAGGGGAAATTGATGTTCGGTAAGAAATTCAAAATCCACAAGGAAGACCGGGAGATCCTCTATAAGCTTTGCTCGTATTTTATCAGGGATAAAGCGACTTGTGATCAATTCGGGATAGATATCGAAAAAGGCATATTACTGACCGGCCCTGTGGGCTGTGGAAAAACTTCCCTGATGCGGCTGCTGAAACACATGGTGCCCCACCGGAAACCATACGAGGTCATCCCCGCCCGGAACATTGTTTTTGGGTTTAACAATATTGGATATACGGTTATCGAGCAATATGGGGACCATCGGTTTTATTGTTTTGATGACCTTGGCGTGGAACCCACCGGAAGGCACTTTGGCACAGACTGCAATGTCATGGGCGAAATCCTGCTCTCGCGTTACGACCTGTTTCTCAAACACAGGGTAAAGACTCATGCCACGACCAACCTCAATGCCCGAGAATTAGAGGAACGCTATGGCAACCGGGTTCGTTCCCGGATGAGGGAGTTGTTTAATTTGGTGGCGTTTGGTAAAGGGAGTAAGGATAAGAGAGCATAACGGTTAAAATTGATAACGCTAATTCGTTCAATCTTTTCTGCAACCCGTAACCCAACCAAACAGACGACTTCGAAAAGCATTTTTTTTATGATAAACATAGATTTCAATTCCCTTTGCATTGGCATTCCCGGAATGGTTACAATGCAGGGAGACGAAAATATCTACCTTTAAACTTAACCCTGTCTGACAAGGAAACCAAAGTATCCTTGTACCGGGTCGGGTAAATATCCAACTGGCCGTCGAAAAAAACTTTGTTCAACCGAATTATTTTTTCGGACATTTCCAATACAACATCTTTTTCTTTGATACCATTTATCCCAACCGCACCGGAATCCACTCCACCATGTCCGGGGTCGATGACTATGACTTTTTTATCATCCCGATAGTTATCGGGAGAATCTTGCCCAAAAACGATACACATTTTCAGCAGTAAAATCACAAAAACTTGAGCTGAGCGAAGCGGTGTGCTGAGCCTGCCGAAGTGTCGAAGTTTGACGTTTTTGAGCATCCCGGTCTATTTTAACTTTACCTTGTATTCTTTCCAGATTCTGTTCTGCTATGCCCAAATGCATACTGACTCTACATGATTCTGTAGGGTTCTCTAATGCTATTTCTTCAAGTTCAATTCCTTCTTGAAGAAAGTTTTCTATAAATTTATCATGCAAGTACCTATTGTTTCCGAAAAGCTTGTCAAGAGCTTTACTAAGCACTTCCGCTCTTGCTTCTTCAATAGCTACCGAATTATTTACGTATACAGTGCCCATGGCTTTTGCAGACCTATCCGGTCGTTTTTCTCCTCTGAATACAACCTGTTGTTCCTTTTGAGTTTCAGAAGAAGGGGACGTAGCGGCTATTTCTCCCAGAGTATTTTCTACTGTCAATTTAGCTTTACTAGGCTTAGGTTTTACCTCCGGCTTATCCATAGACAGGGGCGTAACTATTCCCAGAGTATTTTCCATTGCTGATTTAGCTTTATCAGGCTTAGGTCTTACCTTCGGTTTAGGCTTATCCATTAATCTTTTCTGTTCTGCAGCGTGACGGGTCTGCTCTATTTCATCATTTGCATATGCTGTCGCTACTGCTTGTGCAGGCCTGGCCAATCGCTCTGTTTCCCTTAATGTAACGGCTTCCCGAGGTTCTTGTTCCGTATTCTGGGTTATTTCTATAGACTTCATAAAATAATCTATTCTCTCAAAAGTGTCTTTGCATAATCCATTGCGGTCAACATGAAATATCATTCTATCAACCCCGTTGTCTTGAGGCAATTCATAAACAGCGTTTGTATTTTTTTTTGAATCGTCCACGAAAATGGAAACCACGTCTTGGTTTCCTGCCATTTTATTTGCGATTTCAGATTCTCTAATTAGGTTCGCCTTGTTTAAGGGGACATTATCATGGGAAACCGGGACAATAGATTCACTAAGAGCTCCCAGGCCTGCGTTTCGGTACATACGACGAATTGCACTGGAAACACCGGATGCCGTTAATGTAAATGTATTAACCCCCATATCACTGTACTCTTTTACCTTTTCAGCAAGTAATTTGGAGTCAAAAAACTCTATGTTGTTTTTAGCGATTTGCTTATCCACCCAACGACCTACCCCTTCTGTAAGTTCCAGATTGCTATTTAAAGCCTCTATGACCTCTTCTCTGTCGAATCCTTGGGGTAAATCCCCAGTATTTAGAGCACGTGTGATAGCATTGTGTATGTGCCCGTTCACTTGGGTGTGATCAAAATCTATAAATAAATTAGTTACAGCCATTTTCTGTATATTTTATGGTTACATTATTAAAAAGATCTGACATTATTGCATCGGTATTACAGTAAAGTTTAAAAACCAAGCTAGGGATAAATTTTTCCTTTGCTGAATACCCTATACACATGTGCCGAGGAAATATATTCTATACTATAATGGGAACATTGATATAACCTTGAAGGGCATTTGGATAGGAGGTTAATTGTAATGGGCTAGGATATAATCCAGTTCTGAATCCGAAATTAAAAGAGGGTTTGCTGTAATATTAACCTCCCATATCTCCTCAACATCCATAACGTATTTAACAGTTCCTATAGCTCTCTTTTCATCTGTACCTTTTAAATACAGGGGAACTGTTTTTGTATATGAATTTTGGCCTTCTTCATCCTTTAATTTTTCTACAACTTCATCCAGGTCTATTGTTATGTCAAATTCAAAAGGGATCCTAAATACCCCATCTACTCTTCCAGTATTATCGCTAAATCGTACGAAAAACCGTACAACATAGCGATCTATCATATCGATCTGCGTATCACCAGGTGTAGGGTTGCTCAATTCATTCATTATGGTATATGTAACCTTATGGTATTTCTTGCTCCCTTCCAAAAACTCAAATTTATACCCCAATTCCGAACGAACATAGCCACCGAGTTCCAAGTCTTCTACACGGGAATGCTCAGCTTTGGTCGAAACATGAACCTGATGATATCTATCAATTCTCTTTTCTATAGGTCCTTTCTTTACAAGCCAAGAAGAAGGGGTAGATGTTCCGGAAGGAACCGTCTGCTCAGAACTTTCAATATAGAATTCATTAACAAAATGATGTTCTCCCAAATAATCAAAAATATGATCATAATGATAGAAAGTCGGACGTAAGAGGGCATCCACATCATCATGATTGGGAACAGGGCCTTCAAGCTCTTCTGTTTCACAGTCCGTGGCTGGTGCTTTATCTTTTGAAAAATATTTGACGGAATACTCTGTCGTGGAAACTATTTCGGCATTTAAATAATTGTCAATATCTTCTGCCGTAATTGGATTAGAAAATATAAAATCTTTGTTTTCGATCGTATTTGTTATTTCATGGCGACAATCCGTATCGCTTGGCCTTAATAATTGTTTGGATATTGATGATGGAGTAGTAGTTGACGGAGGCTTATTTTTATCACTAGATTTAATGATATTGGTTATACTAAATCCGTTCAGTATATCTTTAAATAAGTTCTCGGTCAAGGCTTCTTCTACAGGTGTTAACTCCTCTACAGGAGAATTTTCGTTAGATTTCTGAGACTCCTCATTGTACGAATCATCATCTGAAGAACATGAAACGAGTAAGAAGAGAAAAATTGACAGGGTAGATAACTTAGAATTTTTCTTCATAATCGATAATCTTTAAAATTAATTGAATTCCTTTTGTCTGACAACTATTAAGATAAGTATGCCAACAAAATCCCCTAAAGAAAAATTAGGTGAAGGCAATATATTCTCCCCCATATTACCTAATTAAGTCAACATACGCTGGACAAATTTGGAGAGTATGAGTTCCTATTCAATTTAAGAACAAGTTAAAATTACGTTAAAACGTTGGTTTGGTGCAATTAAATTTAGGGGAAAACTGAAGGTTAATCATCTTCATCAATAAATAATCAATAATTTATAATATAAGAATTTATGACAGCATTTTCATTAATTATCCAGCAAGGAACCCTTGAAAGCCAATTACTAGATTGGGGTGGTACTATCAGAACGGTTTTAAACATCATAACTGCAATTTTTGCTGTGGTTGGTGGGTTCATAGTTTTCTTCCAATATATGCAAGGAAATGACCAGGCACAAAAGAATTTTATAAAATTTGTAATTGGTTTAGGAATAGTAGGGTTGGTAAATTTAATAGTTAAATTTTTTCTTCCTAATGCTGAAACCTTCTAAAATTAAATCAATTTATAAACTATAATTTCCATATGGAAATTCGTATACGGATTTAGGGAATTTCCTATCTATGGTATGACTTGAATGGAAGTAAATGGCATTTTTTGAAACCTTCTCTGTTTACAGGGAATATGCTCCTCAATATGGCAATGCTTTTCATTAGGTTTTACCTATATTATTTTAGTGATTACTTTGAACCTCTTTGGGAATATATGATTCAAAAAGGGAATTAAAAGAAAAAAGCAGATGAATAAATTCATGTGTTGGGTGTACTTATGATTGTTTTGTATGGCTTAGAAGCCATTTTCAATGTTTACCATACGTAAATTACTTGCATTATAAGTCTCACTATATAATACAGACATGCTTCTTTCTATGGGGGGGGGGGGCTGTCTGTTACCGTATATTTTGACATTTGCTTTGTTTCTATATGGAATGAAATGTATACTAAAATAGTGATTTAAACTACTAATAGTTAGAACTATGAAAAAGCTATTGCAGATAGATAGGTTGTTAATTTTTTTAAAAAAAATGGCTATGTTTTCTATAATCCTTTCCTTGGTGTCCGTTCTTGCAAGTCTAAGCTATGGGGTTTATTTACAAAAGAAATTATCAAAATCTCAAGTTTATATTCTGGATAGAAATACAATGGCTTATACAGCTAAGGTAGTTAAAGATGAGTTAACCTATCGTGAACCAGAAATAATTAATCACATGAAATTGTTTCAAAAATACTTTTTTAACCTTGATCAGTTTAACTATAAAAAGCACCTTGAAAAAGCGTTGAATCTAATAGATGATAGCGGTAAAAATTACTATCTAACACTAAAGAGTGATGGATGGTATCAAAACCTTAAAATGAATAATTTAATTCAAAAGTTTGAACTAGATTCTATTAAAGTTGACGTAAAGGAATATCCATATTCGGCCTCAATTTATGGTAAGACCATTGTATACAAGTATGGAGACGAAAAAGGAGGAGATAGAAAAAGAATAGGAATTAACTGTAAGCTATATGATGTATCAAGAACTGTAGACAATCCCCATGGATTAATGATTAGTAAATACCACATTTTATATCATGAATAGAAATAAGAAGATATTGATTCCAGTAGTATTTTTAATAGGACTTTCATTTTTAATAGTATTTGGATACTTTTCTTTATTTAAAAGATCGAAAGATAATAGTACAGACAGTTTGATTAGCTTTGAAGTTCCTGAAATTTCAGACAAGAAAGGAGATCAGGATTCTTCAAAGATTGAATATTATGATAAGTATGCAGATCCAAATAAAATTCAAAAAAAAAGAACTAAATTAACTAAGGATCAGGTTTATAATAGTAACTTAAGCCCTACATACAAAACAGCCGAGCAATATAATCTGCCTAATGAGTCTTTTAATGAGAAAGGCTCAATAAACCCAAATGATACAGGTGTAGAAGTAAGTAGGAATAATAACGTTGATATTGGTTTAGATGGTGATGAAAAAAGTCTTGATGATATCGAAGCCATTAACCAATTTCAATATGATGATGTGATTAATGAGGGCGAGGGCTCTTCCGATAATGAATATCTTGATCGATTATTAAATATCATGGAGTCAAATGCTGAATTAAGTAATAATAACATTCCAGAAGGAAATATCCCAGAAATGCTTCATGATTCTAGCTCTCAGGATTCTAAGGTTTCCGAAATTCATGAAATTGTTGGAAGCGTTGCGAAACAAAAAATGAAATATGGTTCTGGTGTCTTGCCAGTGGAATCGAAAGAAATGGAAAATTTAACGGTGACATCCATATCAGAAAAGGCTTTTTTCGGAGCAACAAAAAGCGGAAATGCTTTCGTCACAGCTATTTCAGATCAAAATGCCGGTCAAAAAGATAAGCTTTTTAAAGCCGAGTTTCTTTCGAATCAGTTAATAACCAATGGCGGGCTGGTAAAGATTCAATTGTTGGAAGAAATTTATATAGACGAAGAAAATACGGTTCCCAAAAACACCGTATTATTTGGTATAGCTAATGCGGCTCCTTCGCGAATATTTATAAAGGTAAGTCCCAATGTCAATATTCAAAAAGGCCAGGTAAGGTTTTCAAGCCCGATATATGTTTATGATTTTGATGGTTTGGAAGGGGTTTATGTAAAGGAAAATTTACTGGCTAAAATTCCGGCCGAAACGGCCGGTGATATTACGGAGTTAGTGAAAGACAGTTATAAACAGGCCAATCCTCTTACCGGAAATACAGGAGCCGTCCCATTAAAAGAAGCGTCTATCATAATAGGGTCGGAGAAAATCTTAAAATATCTGGATCGTATGAGGGTTAATATGTACGGAGGATATAAAATATGGCTCTCTGTCGATGATATAAAATAGACGATACGATGAAAAATTATAGACGAACAACATTTTATTTTATAGCACTTAATTTCTTTCTGGGTTTAACTGCCATGGATGCACAGGATACTGTTGAGGTTAAAACCATAGAGGTTTCCGATATATTAACCACACATTTAATTTTTGAGGAAGGAGTTGATTATGTAGACATAGGTACTTCGGAATTTGCAGTTGACAAGTTAAAAAACATTGTTAAAGTCAAATGCATTCGTCCTGAGAACTGGAAGAGTACGGGCAAAAAAACAAATTTAACAATAATCACGAAAGGGGGTGCATACTATTCTTTATGGATTAAATATAAAAAGAGTCCTGAAAAAAAAACCTACCGATTTAAAGACTCACACATTAAGTTGCCACTATTTAATGGCCACACCAAAAAGAAATTTTGTGATTATATATATGCCAAAAATTCCAATTTTCTCAAAAGAGAAATCAATCAAAAAATGGAATTTATTGTAAATGGAATTTATTACGAAAACGATAAGGTGATTTTTAGAGTAAAAATTGAAAATAAATCCAGAATAAATTTCACGACGGATTCTATCAGATTCTGGTTAACGACTAGAAATAAATTTGATATTCTAAGACCTTTAAAGAAGCAAAGAGCCGTACAGTTCATCGAAAAAGAAGCGAGTTTTGTGTGCAATAATACCAAGGATGTACCGGGAAATTCAGCATGTACGATTGTATTCGGCTTTGATAGGTTTTTACCCACTGAAAACGAAGTGCTGGAGGTACTAATCCCCGAGAATAGTTCCGGAGGGCGAAGGGGTAAAATTGTTTTAAAGGTAAAGGATTTTTTGCTTAAAGAGTTTTAGCGCTCCACGGTCATTTTCCCGAAGGGTATCGGATTTTTTATCACAGGCAAGGAATACACAGGTGTTGAGGAAGGAAAAAAGGATCAATGAAACCGCTTAAAGCACAGAAATACATGAGAAAGTATAGTATGATTTTTATGTTTTGCATACTGGGAATTACAAAAATAATGTCCCAAACTCCCGACGTTGCAGTTAGTTATGCTCTAAGAGAAATACAGATTCTTTTGGCAAAGCAATACGATCGGGAATTACGTAAAAACCTTCCTTTGTTTTCGGAGTATCTTGCTACAAATACTATTTTTTACGAAACAACCAAATCCAGAAGTGTCAGGGCTCCATCCCTTACCTATTATTCTTTTCCAACAAACCCATGTATCGGGAAGTGGGGACCTATAAAGAGAAATAGGTGTATAAAAAAAGTGGAGTTGTTAAGGCGAGCTAAAGAATTGGTTAGTGTAATTCCCGTCACTGCAACCAAATTTACTCCAAAAAGTGCTGTACAAAGTAGAGTAATGGTAAAAGTAAATTCCATACTAAAAGAGATACATCTCTTATTAAACGACTCTTAAAGTTAAAAATTAAACCTATGGTAGATTTTAAAGATTTTTTCCCTATTCTAACGATTGATGACGAAGATTTAATTGTTTCGAAAAAAGGAGATATAAGTTTGGCTTTCGAGGTAAAATTACCCGAAGTATTTTCCTTGGATAAAGAAAGCCTTATTTTAATCTCTGATACCATAGCTAATGGCCTTAGAAATTTACCAGTCGGAACAATTTTTCAAAAACAGGATTACTTTTTTATGAAAAACAATACAGAGCCTGTATCAACTTCCACAAAATATCTTTCAAAATCCGATAATACTTTTTTTTATGAAACTCCGGTTTTAGAACACAAATGCTATTTTATTCTAACCCATCCTAAAATAAACTCTAAAAATAAGGTCAGTGAGACAAGAAAGAAAAATAAGATAGAGCAATTTATTAAACTTTCGAAAGCATTTATTAATAAATTGACCTTATCAGAATATTTTAACATACGACAACTTAATGAAGGTGAAATTATCGCCTTGATGCAATCTTACTTTTCCTTATCCAATCAAGGATTGGGACGGGACGAAGAATATGAGATATCCTTTGACAAAGGGTTTCGAGTAAAAGACAACTTTGTGAGTGCTTTTTCAATGGGAAGTTGTCATAGTTTGCCTAAGTCATTCTCTCTATTTAAAAGGGATCATGAATATTCGACAGATAGGACAGACTTCTTTGTCCCTTTTACTCATAATTATGTTTTTTCCATTTCATGTAGCCATTTATATAACCAAACCATTTTTCTTGAAGACTCAGATAGCGTTAAAAGTGAAATAGAGAAAAAATCCAATAACTTTAAAGGATTAAGAAAACTCTCCCGGTTCAACATGTTAGCAAATGAAACCTTAAATAGTTTTTTGGATCAAGGAGAGAAAAACGATGTGGGTTATGTAAAGGTGAACTTTAACATGTTTCTTTGGAATCCTCAATATGATATTCTTGAAAATAATGTTAATCAGGTTAGGAAAGAATTCCAGAACTCGGGAATAAAAACGATATATCTGACTTCTTCGTTGAAAAATTTTTACCAATCAAACTGCCCGGGGAATTCCGCAAATATGGACAAAGTTCATCAGTTTATACTCCCAATAGAGGCCGTCAGTGCCTTCTTGAATTTTGAAACAACAAATTCAAAAGCTACAAGTGGCATACTTCTTTGTGATCGTGTACATGGAGAACCCATAAGGGTTGACTTATGGGATATTCCACTTAAAAAGGGGCTAATTGTAAATAGGAACCGGTTAATATTTGGCCCTTCAGGAACTGGAAAATCCTTTCTTATAAACCATATCGTAAGCCAATATTATGAGCAAGGCCACCATGTTATTATCATGGATATTGGAAATTCCTATAAAAAACTATGTTACCTTGTAGGAGGAGATTATTTGGAATATGAAAAAGAAAATCCTTTACAGTTTAATCCATTTAATATTGAGAACTATAATATTGAAAAAAAGGAATTTCTAGTTTCTTTGTTACTTTTTTTATGGAAGGGAAATGATAATAAAGCTAGTAGGGAAGAAAAAAATGCTTTATCCAAGTACTTGGGTGCCTTTTTTGAAAAAGCAGAAAACGATACTACAACTTTTCTTTGCTTTAATGCTTTTTACGAATTTGTTTCTGAAAATGATATTGAAGAAGCCGAATCATTTTTTAACAAAAAAAGTTTTTTATTTTCCACTGCAGATTTTTATAAGGGGGGAGATTATGATTTTGTCTTGAACGCCAACTCAAAAATGAATTTTTTGCACAAAAGATTTATTGTTTTTGAATTGGACAATATCAAAGATCACCCCATACTATTTCCGTTGATAGTCATGCTACTTATAGAAACAACAATGGATAAAATACGGAACCTTCCAGGTGTTCGAAAATCCATATTTATTGATGAATGTTGGAAACCTCTTTCGCAAGGCGAAATGGTTGGGTTCATAAAATATTTATACAAAACTATTCGTAAATTCTACGGGGAAATTGCTATTGCCACTCAAGATGTTGATGATATTATCAGTACTGATGCTGGTCCAGCAATGATTAATAATACAGATACATTTTTCCTCCTTTCTCACAAAAAGAAACTATCACTTAAAGATAAATTTTCTAAGTATTTGTCTTTTACAGACTCTGATATTTCCAAATTGTATTCTACAGCTAAAAGGCAAGTTTTTATAAAGATGGGAAGTTTATCTAATGTATACAATTTAAAAGTTTCTACCCAGCGGTATGCTTGTTATACTTCTAATGGAGATGAAAATGAAACGATTTATAAGACCTATGAAAAAACTGAAAACATAAAAATGGCTCTTGAAGACTTTATAGAAGAAATGAAATAATACATGAGTAAAAAATGTCCCACCCAAAAAAAAGAAAAGGATATTCTTTTAATAATATTAATATCCAAATTAAAAACATTACCTACACCACATGGTGGAATACTTATATTTATTGTGACCCTATTCATTTTTGAAGATAGGGAAGACGTTGTTACAAAGCTCATAAATACAACTTTGACCAATAATAAAAACATTGGACTTCAGAGGGAAGAAGCAGAACTTCTCTCAATGGTACTTTCTTTATTTGGTGAAACAAAATATACAGAACTAAAGAAAATCATATCAAAAGTTAAACCCTTGGAAAAAGCAGAATCCCCATTTACGGAAATTGATTGGTTTGAAAAATTATTTGCAATAACAAACATGCCACCTACCGATGAAGGTACATCCAAAAGAAGATTAGTGGGAATGCTAAAACCCCAAAAGGAATATTCCCTGCCACCGACGGGGTTTAATAAAGAGGGGCTTAAACGTCCTGTACAAAAAGTACAACACATAAACACACATAAACAATTCTAAAAATGGAAGAAAATAAAGAATTAGAAACACAAGAAAAAAGTAAAGACCAGTTAAATGGCAAAAAAGCTTCCCAAAACCAAAAACCAAATAGAGCGGTATCTTTTTTGCAGAATATGCAGAGTAAGCTAATGCCTGTTATCTTGGCCGTTCTTATGTTTTCTATAGGAGGCCCCATAGGTATCATAGCTGGAACCTCTCTCACGGCCTTTGCTTTCAAGAAGGAAATTGCCAATGGAATTAAGAAAGTATCAGACCTTTCCAAAAGAACCTTGAGTGAAAAAATATCAAAGAGGGATCAAAAGGAAAATACTAAACAGACTGTTTCCAAAGAAAAAGAACGTGCAAGCGTGCTGGAAGTAAATAAGGCTACCTTGAACCAAATGTCAACGAGATTAGAAAACGTTTCCAAAATTGGTATTATTCCTGATGACCAGTCAAAATCAACCCGCAATACAATGAGAAATAATTCCAAATTTAAAAAAATGACAGCGCCTAACATAACTCTGAGCCATAATGCTCTTAAAAGAAGAAAAAAAGAGAAAGAAAGGAAGCCAATTCCAAAGTTCGATACGAAGTTGGGGCAAAGAGCAGCATCCAGAAAAATATAAATATCTAAAAAAGCAATTATGACTACATCTATCAAAATTAAAAAGTGGAGTTTAAGTATCGTCTTTTTGATCGTATCTCTTCAGGGATTTTCACAATTTGTTGTTTTTGAGATTACATGGATTAATACGGACCGAACACTGTTGCAAATATTGGGACAAAAATCAGCAGTAAATTCGGCCATGCTGGTACAGCAGACATTAATCCATCAAGGCCTAAAGGATATCCGAAGGAGCAAACAAGAAATCCGAAAAAAGGAATTTGAAATAAATAGACATGATAAGTCGTTGGCAGTTCCATTGGGTCTTAACTTAACAATAAACAACCTGTTAATGGGAACTCCAATAGTAGCACCTTCTTCGTTTCCTTTTTATATTACTGCTGAAAAAAGTGAATACCTTACCAGAGAGTTAGCAATCAACAATTCGATTGCCGGTTTGATAAGTTCTGTAAGAAACACCAATATAAGAAATGCTAATACACAAGAGTTGTACTCCCTAAACCAAAAGTTGCTGGCAAAACTAAAGAAAACAAACCGACACGCATATAAAGATGCCTCATTTATCATTTTGGCCTCACTATTGGCCAATGTTGCGACAATGCCGGCAGATGATTTAAGTACTATATTAAGTTTGGGCTTATGAATTTCATATCTAAATATGCTTCAGTTTTGTTACTCCTAATTGTACTGTTGAGAGCTAATACATTACAGTCCCAAATCATTATCCGTTTGGTAGAAGCAGAAACTTCTGCCGCTGCCAATGTTGCAGCCCTTACTCTTATCAAGACAGCTGAAAATAGGGTGCATATGGGAATGAAAAATCTCAATGCCCAAATAAGGAAAGAGCTTCCCTATTATGGATTTACAAGTATTTTCAGCCCAATTTTCCGAATTGATAATGCCATAGTCAGAGTTCGCCAAAAACTTTCGGAAGCCATAAGAAATAATAACTCCATTCCCCTGCTTTTTAAGCGAAAGAAAAATAAAAGGCAAGATAAGCTTTTGATATATACAGCATACTTAAACAGTATAGAAAGTGATATAGGGGTTGATTTTTCAAACCATGGAAATCTAATTAAAACATGTATGGAAATTGTTTCCGAATTGGAAAAAGTTGAGGAGGATCTTGATAATATTTTAGAAGATTTAACAGTAGCAGAGCGTTTTTTTCTTGTTTTCCAATCCCGTTAAATTTTAACATATGAGTTCTTTATATATCTTTTCATTTCTACTTTTTACTACGAGCGTTTCTTCTCAAGTTGTTATTCACCTAGGCCCTTTCAACTCTAATTTTCCGGATCCCTTAGCGCATTCCCAGGAAAGAAGAGCCCTGTCTATAGACAGACAGATGATTCCTAAGCTAACAGCAATGGCAATGGAAACCCAAACTGTAAAAAAGTTTATTGTCGATTATGAAAACAGTTTGAGTGAAATAAGCAATAGTTTAAGTTTTCAAAAATTTGAAACTGATCGCTTTCTTGATAGATGTATAGAATACATTGTTGCAAAAAATTCTATTTCTGGAAATATCCCTGGATTATCGAGTTTAGCAAGGAAAATGAGTATAATAACGGCTGCCGATGTTCGAAAAATACGGTCCTTAAAAACTGAATTAAATACTTTATTTAAAAGGGACAATTATATGACGGAAGGTGAAAGAAAAGTAATCCTTTTGGATATCATTGATAGAGCTATCAAAATCTCCATACAATGAATTTTTCTAAAAGATTATTGTTGCTATATTCCAATTTTTGCGGATAAAAAGCAATATCAAAGATAGCCACTATTGCTACGACAAAGTTAAATAAAAAACAAAACCCGAATGAAGAGTAATATATTTTTGTTGATATTTATAATGCTATTTAATTATTCAGAAGGACAACAAGTCATAAATATTGTTCTGGATCCTTCTGCTTATGCAATTCGTGGAGTGGCTATACCTGGAATGCTTGGAACTGCAGCTTCTCTTAAAAATGAACAGGCAAGCACAATCATACCAGCTATAGTTAATGAGGAAAGGTCACTTATGAATAAGTGGAGGGGCTCTGTTTTAAGTAATATAAATGTTTTAAACGCCTTATCAATATCCTCAAGGACTCTTATAAATAGTATAGACGCAAAGAAAGCATTAATTTCACCCATACATTATGTCCCGGGCTATCGAAAGGAATTAAGAGAATTCGATCGACTGAGATCAAGGACTGAGAGGTTGGAACAAAGGGTAGCTACCTTGGTAGGAATTGGCACTTTTTTTATCGATGGCGAAGGGTATTATAGAAATGCTTCCCAGAGATTGGCTGTTGAATATCTAGAAGTGTATGCCAGATTGAGTAAAATAGACTTTAACCTTGGTAAATTAGTGGTCTTTATAAACTTGTTACCACTTATAGCTACTTAAAAACAGAATTATTATGATTGCATTACAATCTAGCACGAATGATTTTATTCTTCGAATGAGGTCAGATTTTCTTAATCAATTTGAAATTTTGATTAATAATTTTCATTCATATCTATCTACAATTACAGGTGTTTTAGTACTTATTTTTATTGTTTACAAGGTGATTCTATATATGGTAAACCCTGAAAAAGGTCTGGATCCTTTTGTAATTATTCGCCCTTGTCTAATTATGGCAGGAATTGTACTATACCAACCCCTTATTGATTTATTTATGATCAAGCCAATGGGACTTTTAACAGATATTGTTAAACAATCTATACTCAATTTGTCAGGCATAGATATTACCGGTTTTGATGGCAGGTTCAATTCTTCAATGACGCGTGTGGACGATAGATTGTATGACGTTTTACAAATCAATCCTTTCATGGAGCTTATACATCTATTTGTTTACTTTGTAGGAAGCTTAATCGCTTCATACATGTTGATCAAACAAGCTTTATCTATTGCGATTTATTACTTCATGGGCTATTTTTCACTTACTTTTTCACTGATTCCCGGAAATGAAAGGTCTTTTCTCAATTGGGCTTTGTCATTTTTAGCTATTCTGTTATGGGAACCATTTATTATGGTTTTAAAGTATTTGATTATACTAACAAGAATAGATACGGAGAATTTTAGTTCTTTTTTTGTTGTCGTTGCTGTTCAGGTATCAGCTATATTTTTGTTTCTTAAGGTCCCCCGATTTTGTGAATTGTTGATTAATGGAGGAAGTCCATTAGGAGCCCCTTGGGGGGGGGGAGGTGCAAGTGGATTTAGAAGAATTTCGAGTGGGCTATCTTCAATAAGATCTATGTTATCTAAAAAGTAAACTATGAGGAATAATGATAAAATTTTTGAAATTCCGAAATATCTGGAAGACACACCACAAATTTTTGGCTTTAGTATTCAAACTGCAATTATATCCATAGGGTTAGCTTTATTTACTATAATAATGTTGGCTAAATCTGTTTTAGTATCATTCCTTTTATTTGGTGTTTTGTTTGCAAACTTAAAATTGACAAAAAAATTTAAGGCAAGTGGCGGGTTAATAGCATACATGAACGAGATAGTAACTAAAGAAGACAATGTAAGAGTAAACAGTACGATTGAATCATTAATTCGAATTAATAAAAAAAGTAACGATGGGAAGTAGTAGTGGAGATAAATATTCTATGGATTTTATAATAATCTTTGGCTTTTTAATAGGTCTGTTTCTTATTGCCTTTGATATTGTTTTTTCGTTTGGGGTTAACATTCCTATATTAAATTCAATCCAAAGTTCCATTTGTAATTCTTTTGAACTTTTATGTAGAAATAAGATCAACATTAAAATTTTAAGTCTCTTGGTGTTTGCTCTATGTTCTATTGGGCTTCATGTAAAAAAAATACCCAAAACATCAAAATATAAATATTATGCCTTGGGCAGTATATTTTTAATGTTATTTATCAATCTCATTAGCCCTCTTTTTATACAGTTCCCTTTATTCTATCTATTGGTGAGTGTTCTTTCCTCTGTTCTATTTATTGCTGCCATTTTAATTTTCAGAAGATATTTTTCTTATTTCGACAAGGATGATCAGTTTAATGAAAACAATGAGATTTTTAAACAGGAAAAGAAAAAAATGACCAATGAGCATTCTGTTAACTTAAGAATGAAAAACGGATGGATCAACGTCATCAATCCTTTTAGGGGGTGCATTGTTATGGGAAATCCCGGGTCGGGAAAGACGTACTCTATCATTGAGGAGTTTATAAGACAACAAATGTTAAAAAAATTCTCTTTTATGATATATGATTTCAAGTTCCCGTCGTTAACACAGGAAGCATATAATTTCTATAAAGCTAGTAATAATAAAGCTTCTTTTAAAATAGTTAATCTTGAGGATATTGAATATTCTCAATTCATTAACCCAATAGCTCCGGACTTGATTCAAAGAACCAGTGATGCTATTGAAGCGTCTCAAACAGTTCTATTTAACCTGAACAAAGAATGGATTGAGAAGAAGGATTTCTTTGCACAGTCTGCTATTTCCTATTTTTCTGCGTGTATTTACTTTTTAAAGCTATATCAAAATGGAAAATTCTGTACGCTCCCCCATGCTATCTCTTTGGCCTCTCAAGATGACAAAAAGGTATTTAAACTACTAGAAACTGAACCTGAGCTTGAGTTCTTTTTAACTCCTTTTAAAGATGCCTTAGAAAAACAGGCCTACGAACAATTGGCAGGACAAACAGCCTCTGCCCGTATTCCTCTATCTCAAATAGCGACCAAAGAGCTCTTTTGGGTAATGGGAAATAATGTATATCCCGAAATGAATGTTGATTTAAATATTAACCTTGTAGATCAAGAATCTATTCTGGTCTTGGCAAATAATCCTAAGACACAAAAGACAAATGCTCCTGCACTGGGCCTTATTGTCACACAATTGATGAAGTTAATTAATGTTCAAAAGCGATCACCATCGTCACTTGTTTTGGATGAACTACCAACGTTGTATTTTATGGGACTCGATAATTTGATGGCGACTGCTAGATCTAATAAAGTATGTACGCTTTTGGGGTTTCAAGATTTGGAACAATTAAAAAGAGACTATGGAGAGAAAGCTGCTCAAACCATTTTTAATATTGCCGGAAATATTTTTAGCGGATCGGTAAAAAGTAATACAGCAAAAGAACTACAAGAGATTTTTGGTAAAACAAAACAAAAAATTAAGAATGTATCTGTTCAAACAGACGTAACATCAGTATCAATAAATGAACAACTGGAATACATATTACCTCAATCGAGAATTTCTCAACTATCTCAAGGGGAGTTTGTTGGTGTATTATCGGACAACTTTGATCAAGGATTAAAAAGAAAAATATTCAGGGGATTTATTATTCCGGATAAAGGGAGAAAAAACATTAAGGGAGAGGAGCTTATAAAAAACAGTGAACTCCCTGAAGATTTGGAATCTTATATTAATTTAAATTTTAAGCGAATTATAGAAGAGGTAAACATAATTATTGAAAATGAATTGGCTACACTTGAAGAAAAAGAACAGAACAAACCTTCTTAAGGGTGGTGGCTTGTACAACAAAACAGATACTACGAAAATGATTTCTTTGAGTTTATGAAAAGAGAATTTAGGTTCAATATATTACAGTACAATATTCCTATCCGTTCAACAACAACCATGTATGAAGAACTAAGATATTGGTATTTAACGGACCATTGCTTTTTTCGCATACTTAATTTTCGCCAGATACGGGAACTTTGTATTATTATGGGCTTTTAAAGGGCTAAGAGAAGTGATCTCCTGTATTTTTCAGATTCTGAGGTCCTTTATATTCATTTTCTCTCCCCGTGGGAGAGTGCCAATGCCTCAGAGGGTATGGTATTGATGAGGAGGGCCGAGCACAAAATAATGAGCAGGGCTCATGAGGAGGAGACCAGACACTTGACCGTGGTTTCGTTCTGGTGCTGCCGTTTAGGAGAACAGGTTGGAATTGTTTAAGAAAAATAACGAGAAGGCTTTTCAAAAAGTTAAAGGGATTTAGGAGGATTTTTTCGAGGTTCGATAAACTCAACGTGATGTCTGTTGCCCTTATCTATATTCCGTTGATTTTTGATACCATTAGTGTTAACACTATCTAAAAAACAATAGACATGGGAAATGTAAAAAGAGCGAGGGAAATAATTAACAAAGCTCAATTGGAGGGGCAAGAAAAAGTCTCTCTTAGCCAATTGGAACTGACGACTGATGACCTAAGAGCATTGTTGTCTGATTTAACAAGATGTTCTAACCTTAACGGGCTCGACCTGTCGAACAATGAGTTGTCAGGGCTCCCCGAAGAAATACGGGAGCTAACTAATCTTATAGTGCTCGATTTGTCGGATAATTCTCTATCTGACTTCCCTGAGGAAATACTGAACTTGTCAAACCTTAATGAGCTTGATTTATCAGAGAATAAATTATCGAATCTCCCAGAAGGAATACAGAAGCTGACTAATCTTGTGGAGCTCGATTTGAGAGACAACGACCTGGAGGAACTCCCTGACGGGTTGAGTGCCATGTTAAGTCTTGATGTTCTCAATTTGTCAGATAATCTTCTAACTGACTTCCCTGAGCAAGTATTCCCCCTTTCAAATCTTATAAAGCTTGATCTGTCGGGGAATGATTTGTCAGATCTTCCACAAGATATAAGGAATATGTCCGGTCTGGAGGAACTTGATCTGTCAAGAAACAACTTGTCAACCATCCCTGAAAACACGCTGGATTTACCTAACCTTAAAAGGCTCTACTTGATGTATAATGACCTCTCGGACCTTCCGGATGGGCTGGTGGATTTGGAAGAGCTTAGAGTACTGACCCTGGAGGGCAATCCGTTGACTGAGTTAGCCCGGCACTGGGTATCGCACTCCTTTGCTCCTGGGGTTGTTTCAACCGATATGGCTGCCTACGAGATCCTTAGGGATGTAGAAGATGTTATGGGTAAGCTTTATGGAGAAGAAGCAGCACCGGAAATAAGAGCCCGTCTGGAAGAGCTTGATTTAGGCCGTTTTGATATAGTAGAAGCGAACCGGAAAGAGACTACATGGGGCACCCTTTTTGAGTTTTTGGGAAAAGTACCTATTCGTTCCCCGTTGTTCTTGGAGGTGTATTTTCCGGCTACTAGGAGCCTCTTGGACCATGTCCTTGACGAGAGTATCTCCGTGGAAGACAGACAGGTGACCATGCAGAAGATAGCGACCTCTCTAGGAAATTGTGCTACCCCTGTAAACGATTTTTTGGTCCAGGTAGCGATAGGGGAGGCATTGAAAAACGGTCAAGGAAAGCTTTCAGATAAAATGCTCGCACTTTTGGATCGAGAAGCTGTAGAGAAGAGGGCTGTGAAGGAATTGAAGGAATTTTTGATGGAGAACGAGAAAATAGAACAGCTTCAAGGGCTTTCCAATAGTTTGTTCTGTGCGGAGGCAGAAACTTATCCGGAAAACAAGATAAAGATCGAGGGAGATCGGCCTCGTATTCCTTCCAAAACGTCCCATATAAGATATGCTTTTAGTCAGGTATCGGATGCATTGGCCAAGGAATTTCCCCGGTTGTGCTGCAAGGAGGAAGGTAATGAATTCATTCGTTCCGAAAGGGGCAACTATGTTGTGGATCCTGTGAAGCTAAGGTCGATGCGGGAGGCCTTTCTTACCGAAAACGGAGTTATGACGGAAAGGGAAAAGCATGTGGCAGCATATGGGGAGCAGCTGGAGAAATTTCTAAAGAAAAAAGAGCATGAAAATCTTATGTCTTTATATGATAAACCCGAAGTGGAAGACTTGTTGGATATTGAGAAGCAGAAAGGAGCTTTCAGGCGATTGTTGATAGAGATTCCAGAGGGGGACCTCAAGGGTCAGTTTTTGAAGTCGGTTGGGGAGTTGGAGAACAAGATCAAGGCTTTGTCAGTCAAATATAAGGGAGAAGACACAAGACTTTCGGGGCTTATGACAGCCTCGAATCAAAGAGAGCGGTCCCGGTCTCCTATCCGGGGGGGGGATTCTTTCTCCAATGAGGTAGTGTCCAATAGGAAAGGCCCCAAACTGTAGTGTGCCTGGGATTTCCTTTTTCGATATTTTTGATTTGATGATAATGCCTGCTTACATCAAACGACACTTCCGTCCTTTCCTGTTCGACAAAGGCCTCTCGCTTTGTGCTTCCTCCCGGGCCGTGGCCCGGGAATGGACTTGCAACAAAAAGTCGGACAATTTTTTAAGGACTATGCCGCATGATTAATTTTCTGATAAAATTCTTGTTCCATTTCGTAAGGGGTTTTATACCCCAACGAAGAATGCAACCGTTTCTTGTTATACCATATTTCTATCCATTCAAATATTTTAGATTTGGCACTTTCAATGGATTCGAACTTATAACGCAACACTAGTGCAATCAATTATATGGTCTACAGATTGTTAATATCCCCATTAAGCATTACGAAGAGGATTATTACAAAATAGAGGTGTTTAACAGGGGAATAACGGAT
>NZ_JAPFGA010000024.1 GCF_026241135.1 Galbibacter kalidii | reverse complement strand
TAGGTCACAAAGCAAGGAAACAATATTTAATAACCTTATTACCAAAATGGTCAATAGTGATGTTGTATATCAATCGAAATTGATAAGTAACTAACTAACCCGAGTTTCCTAAAAAGAGGAGCAAAATGAGTTTAGTATTTTTGAGATGTTCAACTTCAAAAACGACTCAAAATGCTCCAGGACAAAGTTATAGCAATTTATTGTTTAATGGATGACCTTTTAAAAGAAATGGACCATAAAGAACATAACAACCGTAGGTTTACCGACAGCCAAGTGCTTACCACCGCCTTGGTATCAGCCCTTTACTTTAGGGGTAACCAGAGCCTGGCCTTGGACTATATGCGCAGCCATGTCTTTGAAGATGTCCTCCAAAAAAGTGGTTTCACCAAACGGTTGCACCGCCTTGGGGAGACCTTGATGTTTATCCTCTTGCAGATAGGGAGGGCATTCAAATACATCTGCTGTGAGATGGAATATATCATCGATTCCTTTCCGGTGAAGGTCTGCCACAATATAAGGATCAGCCGGTGCAAACTTTTCAGGGGAGAAGAATATAGGGGTTACAATGCCTCCAAGCGGGAGTATTTCTATGGGCTGAAGGTCCAACTGGTGACCACCGCCCAAGGCGTTCCCGTAGAGATGTACCTTGTGGCAGGGAGGGAACATGATTCCCAGGTTTTACAAAAAATGTACCATGACCTGCCCCCCGAGAGTTCCCTCTTTGGGGATAGCGGGTATACCGACTATGAGATTGAGGACCTGTTCAAGCAAACCGAACAGGTAGGGCTACAGGTTAGCAGGAAGTCAAACGCTAAACGAAAAGACCATCCCTCGGTAGCCTTTATCAAAGAGCATATGAGGAAAAGGATAGAGACCAGTATCAGCCAAATCAGTGCATTGATGCCAAGACATATTAATGCGGTAACCCCTCAAGGGTTTATCATTAAATTGATATTGTTTGTTATGGCATTTCAGGTTGATAACTGTATTTAAATAATAGGAAACTCGAGTTAACTACTGACCTCTAATACATTTTATCCCTTAAAGTTTTCGGGACGATAAACTTTTATTGTTATTTTAGGACGGGTCATTCATTTTTTAACCCCATAGATACTCTAGGGATAAGCCTAGGATAAGCCATGGATAGTCCATGAAATGTTAAAAACCAAATCACAAAAACCCACAACCCCATAAAACAAAAAAGCAATCACATTGGATTGGCTATCCTTTATTGGATTCATTGTCAAAAAGCTCGTGTAATTTTTGTTGTAATAGCTTCTTGTCCGGAAGTTGTGTTTTATACTCTGAAACCATTGTCGGGGAAAGGCTCCTGCTTAATGCGTATTCAACAACCTCACTGTCTTTGTCTTTACATAACAATACCCCAATACTTGGGTTTTCATTTGGTCTCTTTACATCACGGTCTAACGATTCTAAATAAAAATTCAATTGCCCTAAATGGCCTGGTTTAAATTTATCTGTCTTGAGTTCAAAAGCTTCCAAACATTGCAGTCCACGATGATAGAATAACAAATCGATATAAAAATCGCTGTTGCCTACTTGAAGTTTGTATTCTTCTCCTATGAACAAAAAATCTTTGCCGAGCTCAAGTATGAAGTTTTTCATTTGTCTTACAAGTCCACGTTGTAATTCACTTTCACTGTGTGAATCTGGTAAATTCAAAAACTCAAACACATAACTATCTTTAAATGTATTGGCGAGGTCTTGATTAGTTTCTCTCAACGCTGTTGAGAGTTTTGTGTTTCCAATCATTGTCCGCTCAAAAAGGCTTGTGGAAATTTGTCGGTCGAGTTCTCTGAAGCTATATTTCTCTTGCCGAACGAGCTTCAAACAGAATTCTCTTTCTTCTGTGGTTTTGCACCTTGAAAATATTGCCATATTGTGCGACCAGCTAATTTCTCTCAACAGTGTTGAGAGTTTTGGAAAATCCTTATAAATCTCGTAAAACTGCTTCATTCTCCAGATGTTCTTATCCGAGAATCCTTTTATCTCAGGTTCGTTCTGTTGAATATATTTAGCTAATTCAACCACCACAGCATCTCCCCACTCCGATTCTTCAAGTTTCTTGCTAACATGCTCCCCAATTTTCCAATAAAGATCAATTAATTCAGCATTTACGGCTCTAATTGCATTTGTCCGGGATTGTTTAATAAGTTGAATGATGTCTGTAAACCGATTGTCCATATTTTTTCGATAAGTGATTCGGATATATTTTATTATGCTTTTGAGTATTAAGTTGCCCAAATATAACTTTTACGCCTTAACCGACCAATTTCTATATAAAGAACTTATGCCGAAGTTAGATGGATAGTATTGCAAGGTAAGTTTTAAAACGGGTGATAAACTGGATAGGTATAGTAATCTGGATTCGCTTATCTAATTCTTTATTAAATAAAAAACGGATCAGTAAAGGCTGACTTAAACATGCCTGTAAATATAATTTTAAGTTTCTTCTTCACATCTGCACATTCTTAGGCGTACTGTTGCCAACTCGTTTATACCCCCATATTTTTAGTGCTTATCCCGAAAATTCGGGGGGCTATGCACAGGTTTTTATTCTTTATATCCCCGCCAATAATTTTAAAAAAATGCTAGGCTCGTGCAAATATACTTTTTTTTCATTTTTATACAACCTATAGCTTATCAATCATTACCATGTAAGCTTCCTTCATTATTTTACCCCATAGATACTACAGGGATAAGCCATGGATAGTCCATGAAATGTTAAAAGCCAAATTACACCAACCCACAACCCCATAAAACAAAAATGCCAATTATTTCCTTGCACTTTCTTTAAAGTACAAACTAACGATGGGTTTCACACTTACCTTATAAAGAAGCCCCTCCTGAAGCTTTCATTTCTATAGATTCTTAATGTACAGATTGCCGATTAGGGTAGGAGATTGTTGTTTTAACGGAGCGTTAAGTAAGATGCTGGGGTAAACATAAAAGTGTGGATAGAAATGCATTGGATAGAAGTTTAACGATGTATAAACACCCTGTGTAGTATCATACTAATACCTTTTGTATGGATAATAGGTTCTACTTTTGTACACGTATATATAAATAGCTTTTCCCTAATGGGATTTAGGATAAATAGGTTTTTATGAAAAATAAATTACTCTTTTTAGTAGTTTTTGCATTTTGCAGTTATGCTGCATATTCACAGGTAGGAATAGGGGCTTCTTCCCCTGATCCTTCGGCGCAACTTGAAGTTGTTGCGTCAAACAGAGGGGTGTTAATCCCTAGGGTTGTACTAACGAGTAGTACAGATGGTACCACCTTGCCGGTTACCGTAGCAACAGCGATGCGTCCCTCAACTATCAGGGTAGCAGCGGTGACTACTGGATCAGTACACCAAACGGTACGGTCGCCGGTCGCCGGTACTTCAGTAGCACGAGCACGAATTCGAAATACAGCCTCTACCGTGCGTACGGCACCTCCGTACGGTGTCTCCAAGACTAGGATCCCTTGATCCCTTTTACTCTGCTGCCTTGGGCAGCAGGGTTTTTAACCTTTTTTGATCCTGGCCGCGCAGCGGCCTCAAAATTAAAGAACCACATTTAAACCAACCAACCCTATACATATGACCATAGCCTAAAAACTACAGCTTATCGAAAGCCACCCCGATCAGGTCTTCTTTTTTAAGGAAGGCTGCTTTTATAAATGTTATAACCAGCACCTGTATTGGTTTTGCAAGGAACTAAAGCCCCTCAGGGTGCAGTCCCGATATGTCAAAAAAGAAAAGCGGGCTATTGTTTACGGGGGTTTTCCCGTAACGGCCATGGCGCCTTTACGGCAAAAACATCCGGTGTTGGAAAAAATTCAAGAGACCTCCTATGGTTCCAGGAAGGCCAGCAAGCAAAAGGAAAGGTTCTGAAGCTGTGAAAATCCAAACCAATTTTTATAATTTTATAAGCGATTAAGTGAAAACATATAAATATCCAGTCATATTGATATTATTAATTTTGGCTTCCTGCCAAGATGAAATGGAGTTTAATAATATAGAAAACAAC
Source organism: Galbibacter kalidii (assembly GCF_026241135.1). Lineage (GTDB taxonomy): Bacteria > Bacteroidota > Bacteroidia > Flavobacteriales > Flavobacteriaceae > Galbibacter. The sequence goes on along the minus strand of NZ_JAPFGA010000024.1, from coordinate 48,111 downwards.
GAACCTCCAGTAATAGTAGAGAAAACTGTTGAAAACGGACGATTTATCTTTTCATCAAAGGAATCTTTAAAAGTAACAATTGAAGATTTTCAGAATGATAATGTAGAAAAAACAGAAAAAGAATTTGAAAGACTTTATGAAAAAGGTTTTCGTTCCCATAAACCAATAGTAAATCCTGAAAACGAACACTTACAAGCCAAGTTTTCAGAAGAGATTTTGCAAAAAAGACAATTGAGTAAATCTTTAGTAAATGACAAAACTACAGCTGAAGAAGATGAGTTCATAGCTGACCCTTTGCTTGCATCACTAGTGAATGATGATAACGAAATAGTTGTAAATGACACACTTTATAAATTCACAAAGGAAGAAGGACTTTTCTTCACTCATGTTAAGGACTCGACTTATTTATTTAACTTTTTTAAAGAAAAGAACGATCAAGCAAAAAATACCAGTAGAAAATCAAAAACCTTAGCATATAAAATTGAACCTTGTGAAATGAGGGCACAATATGGCGGTGTTACAAAAGTTGATGACAAGATATCAAGGTACATACGTCCTATTGAAGGTGAATGCTATGGTGGGGGCGGAGGTTCTGTTGGTGGGGGAAATCCTCCATCTGCACCTCAGACGACAGAAGAGGAAAGATTGCAACAAATAATTAACAGTTTACCAATCTGTGAAGGTAGAGATAATTGGTTTCAAAATATTTTCGGGAAGAGTTATTACTGCATTAATTACTTTGATGGTAAACATAGAATAAAGACTGAATTTTGGGATCAATCATGGCTGATATACAAATCTGTAGGTATTTTAGCCAAAACGCAAAGAAAGCGGTTTTGGGTTTGGTGGGCTTCCAAGTCTGATGAAATTTATTTAGGAATTAACCGTATTCTCCTAAAATACAATTACAAACAACCAGATATTTCTTCGATAACGCATCCTCGACTGTTTAACAATGCATATAAGGCACCATTATATCTTTACAATGGCTCATTTAAAGTACGTCAAAATAATGGGGATTATTATGTAGATACACAGTTGAATGTTACTCGAAATAAGTTACCTTTCTTTGATTTTGGAAATGAGCAAATCTTAAATATCTATATTCCAAACTTGCCCATTGCTGGAGATTACAACTTGAACTTGACCACACAGGATATAACCAGCCAATCCAATGTTAAAGCGTTGTATAAAATGGGGATTGATTTTTTGAATGACAAATTTAATAGTGGAGCAAAAAAAGAATTTGCTGTTACCTATCAAAAAAACAAGAACGAAATAGAGGTCCTGTATTTTGGTGAAAAACGCAAGGGTACAAATGACAACAAAATTAAGAAAAAGTTTTACAGTGATGTCAGTTTTATAATTGGTGCTGCTTGGGGTGAAAGCAGTGGATGGTCTTTTAGTGTTAAACCTGCTGAGTCTGCATATAGAAATTACACCCATTATGAGCTGGATTTTTATGGAATGGCAAGACGTGGAAGCACTTGGAAAGGCAATAGGATGATAAGATAACTTAAAAAATAATTTTTATATGAAACAATTTATAGTAATGGCTCTTGTTTTGGTCTGCGGGCTGGGATATTCACAAAGTAGATGGGACACGTCCATAGAATTGGACTTTGTTTTTCCTAATAAGAAAGATTACTTCTATATCGATGGTAAAAATAAAATCATCGATACGGAATTACAGGATGAGGGCTTTTTACTGTCTTCATTAGGAATCCAAGGAAGTTACAATTATTACTTGTTTAAAAAATTAAGTATAGGGGTTTTAGGAGGCTTCCAGGTACAATCCAGGCCTGATTTTTCGATGTTGAAGCTTGGAGGGGTTTTACGTTACCATTTTGTTGACAGGGATAACGTTTATATCTATTTACAAGATGCCAATAACTTTACTTTGAATAAAAGTAAGTTTAAGAGTGGAAATAACCTAAGATTTGGCTTAGGGTTTCCTTTTATAAAAAAGGATTATTTTAATATTACAGGCAATCTATTTTTTGAACAAAATTATTTCAAATTGGATAATGCAGAACCTTTATTAGGTATGAGAGAAGAAAAACCTCGTTCACTAACTGTAAAGTCATTTGGAATTAGTCTTGGCGTGAAATTTTAAAAATAAAGGAAACTGTGGCACAAACCGATACAAAAAACCACCAAACCAAATTACGGAAAACCAAACCCATAAAACAAAAAAGCCGGTCGAAAGACCGATCTATTGTATTGAAAGTAAAACTATAGCACTATACAAGTATATGCAATATTACTTTTTTCCCTTCACTAATTACCCCCCACCACCACTGGTCGCTTTCCGTCACCGTAGAAGTAATGAAACAGCTGACTTGGTTCAAGGCTGATGGATTTGGCAAGGCCGTAGACTTCATTGGGGTACAGATGTATAAATTCACTGCTTAATAACCTGCTCAATCTCGTATTCTCAATATTCGCAGCAGAGGCAACGTATTTTGTACACCTTATAGTAGGTCGCCGTCCAAGAGGCTTCATCTGCTTTTCAGCAGTTTCTCCTTCATTTGGCAGAACCCCGTAACCAATTTGATTTCGACAAGAAGAATTTTAATTAGCAGAATTACATTCCCTTATTTTACCTTATATAAAAAAGGTTAGGGAAATTTTTGTTTCCCAATAATCCTAACGATCCCGACATGGTCGTCTACGGTAAAAAAAATGGTGTGTGAAACATGCACGCAATATTGATATCCCTTCCGGATATGGAAAGCCTGTGGAAACATTTCCGGTTCTTTGGCTATCCTCCTAAACTCTTCTTCAAAAGAGTTATGGTATTTTTCAGCCTGTGAGGCCCCGAAACGGCTTAAAGCATAAAGATATATTTGGATCAAGTCTTCTTCTGCCTGGCACGTTAAGAGATACTTCATTTAACCTTTTTTAGCATGCTCTTTGGCGGTTTGCAATATTTCGGCCATAGTTTTGTTTGAAATGCCACTTTCTTCGCCCTTGATCAGTTCATTCCTTAGCCATATGCGTTCCTCTTCCCGTTCCCTTTGTTTACGGATCAAATCATTGATCAACTCGCTTTTGCTTGAGTATTCATTTATTTCAAGCTGGTGTTTCATCCAAAGGTCGTTGGGTTCGTTAATTGTTATTGTTTGCCTTGCCATGATGCTAAATTGTGTATATTTAAAACAAAAATACACCAAAATCGAACCAAAACAAAAACTTAGTCAAATTTCCGCTAAGCGTTGAATTTGCAATGCTTTTTTTAAGGTGCATTACAAACACTTTTTACTTTTATAATATTTAGCTGTTTATGGCGAATCGATTTTTTTAGGGTTTTTATGCTTTCTTTATTATCTTTGTCCTATCTTATTCCAGTCCCTGAAGCAATTCAAACTAGCGGGTTTCGTTTTTTATAGAACCACTTGTTTTTAGGCTTATAAAGTTCGAGAGGATGGACTATTTGTCCGTAGCATAAAGATGGCAAAAATGAAGGGATCTTTCGGTATGCATAATCTGGGTAGTGTATAAGTAGCCGATTTTTAAAACAAATAAAATATGATTAAAATTCTATTGCCGATAACCATCCTGTTGAAAGAAGGAGGTAGAAATCGTTCTTACCCCTTTAAATGCATCGCCAGTTAGATATTATTGCTTTGTATGTCTTCTTTTATGTAGATTACAGGAATATCTTTAATCTGTATTTTACCTTCTACTGGCCTTGCGTTATCTGCATAAACTTTCCAGGAGATATGACTGCTGTGAAAACCATTTATATTTTCTCTAAGTTTTAAAATTTCCGGTCGCGAATGCATTCCCGGTAGAATGGGGTCGAATCGTGAAGGACCGTATTCAGGTGTGGCTCCCATTCCAAACAATTTAGTTCCTACTACATCCCTAATAGTGTTTTCTCCATAATATTCTACCATATCCACCCCTTCTTCCTTAAAGTTCCTAAGGTTTTGAGTTTCTGTACTTTCTAAAAAGTGTTTGTTAAAGTACACGTAGTAGTTTACATAGTTGGCATATACACTCCCTGTGTTCCGGGCATATATTTTTAGAGTATTTGATGTTCTGGTTCGAGAATCTGGTTGGTCGGGTGGAAATTCGTCTGCTGGATATCTTGATTCTATTTTAAACTCCAATTCAATTTTAGGGTACGACATCCGGTTCATGACATCACGGATTTCGTAATCCTGCATAGCTTCCGATTGAAAATTATAACGTTTGTAATATTTATTATCGGAAGCTTGATGAGCCGTAGTACTTTTAGGGATTTGAACAACATACACTACTGTGTTGGCTATTTCATCAATTGTAACAGGTATGATTTCAAGTCCCTCTATCTTGGGTTGAATTCTGGTGGCAATCACCTGTTCCAACCACTCTTTAGAGATTTGGTTTCTTTGGACAGGATCAATTTTTTCAGGAAGATGGTTTTTGTCCGGGTTATCGAATTCTCTTATTCCATAAATAATCATCCCGCCATTGGAATTGGCAAAGGCTGATACATCTTTTGATATCTCTTTTTTCTTCCCATCACTTTTGGCTAATGCCCCGGCTCCTTTATAATCAAGCGAATTACTTTCTTCTATTTGATCCTCTATGAGCTGTTGTAATTTATATAACGTCCATTCTTCCATTTCTAATCTTTTCTGCCTTTTTTAATGGATGACACTTGAGTACTGTTGGTCATCAATTGCCTGATGGCCTCAAAAACTTGTTTAAACTGGTCGTCATATTTGTTTTCGAGTTCATCAATCTTTTTAGCCAGTCCAGCTTGCGAAGTCAGTATTTCCCTGAATTTCACAAATGCTTTGACAATTTGAATACTCACTTCAACCGCTGTTTGGCTCCTGAGAATACTGGCCAGCATTACTGTTCCGTGTTCGGTAAAAGCGTATGGTGGGGTTCTTCTGCCTCCCCAATTTGAGGTCACAATCTGTGACCTCAAGATTTTAAACTCTTCGTCTGAGAGTTGAAACATAAAATCCTCAGGGAAACGAGAACTATTGCGTTTAACAGCTTGGTTTAAAACCTTTGTTTCAACATCATACAATTCTGCCAAGTCACTGTCAATCATTACCCTTTGTCCTCTGAAAATATGAATTTTATTTTCAATAGGCATTGCAGATAATATCTCAGTTTTCTTTACCATCCCTCTTTATTTGCGGTCACTATTTGTGACCTCAAGTTTTATTTATATCATTAACCCTCAATTTTGGCCAGTGGTGATCCAGACATGTTTGATTATTCTTTCCCTTTTAAAGAAGCTTGTAATACGGCTAATTGCTTTTCATTTTCTCTCGAAATTTTAGCAAAAGTATGTCCTTATTTACTTTTTAAAACATCTATAAGTTCTTTACGAACAATTTCCAATTGTCGCTCAAACATCTCGATAGTTTCTTTCAAGGGGTTATTTACAGTTTCAATATTTGCTGCAATGTTAGTAGCTGAAACCCCACTGTTTTCGTAGAAATTATTTGTATTATAAAGAACCTTTTCTTCACTAAAGTCCCTTAATCCTTCAAACGTTACTCCCAAAGCTTTAGCAACTTCCTTAAGCTTGTCATCGCTGATATTTTCAGATTGTTCTAATTTAGAAACGGCTTGTTTTGTGGTACCAAGTCTATCCCCTAGGTTGGACTGCGTCCAACCGCGCAATTTTCTTACTCTCTCTACTTTTCTTCCTCTATGCAAACTTAGAGTATTTGTTGTAGTCTCAGGCATAGGTTATAGTTTTAAAGGTTATTTACTGCTTAGAATTTTTTAGAATTTCGACTTTCTCTTTTTCGCTGGCTAATAAGCGTTCATACAATTCTACAACTTTTTCAATTGGACTAAAAACCTGATGAATACCGTACCCATCTTTATATATTTTAACATTTTCTAATTTGTTATCAATACTATAAAACGCATACGTTTCATCAAAAGTCTTAATTACTTCGGGGGTTAAATTCAAAACCTCAGCTATTTTATATAATAGCTCATCCTCAATGTTTTCTGAATTCTCTATTTCGGAGATTTCAGATTGAGAAATACCTGTTTCTGCAGCTAATGCTTCCTGTTTTATCCCTTTAAGATTCCGAAGTGTTCTAATATTTCGACCTATATGAGGTCTTTCGGGTTTTAGATAAGTTTTTGTCATAGTAAAAATGATTTACTCAAAGATATAAAAGTCAACCTGGAAAACATAAAAATCAACCCTAAATTTTTATTTTATTCTCATTTATTCTTTTCCTTTGTTTTTATTAAGATTATAAAAAGTGAATGCCAAAGCTAATATACAAAACCAATTAGATGATTCTATAAATAGCTTTGCTTACCTATGTTTTTTCAGTAAATATGATAGACTATTTGCTAAGAAGCCAAAAAAACCTGTTTAGGATTTATTTGTTAAGGAGTAACGATAGACTGCATTCCTGCAGGACCAAGCGTTTAGAAACAGTCCGGTGGACTGTTTTAGCGTCGGAGCCAGATGGCGCGATGACTAGCAGGAACCCAAATACCGAATTTTAAAATTCGGTATTCCGGTACACGATAGATTTTTTCTCCTATAACTAGCGACTACACATTTTTCATGGTATCCGGCCATGTGACGAAAAACAGGCTTTTAAATCATTTTGGAGACCTCATTTTTTGATGCCTGCCTAGCCAAAGATTTGTATTAAACCCTTGGCTTAAAAGACAGACTTTATGAAAGTATGAGGATGAGGGAATAAAGCCTAAGCTAATTAACGAAAATAATATTTAAAAACCGGACCGAGCGTAAAAAAAATGTCCGGTGGACATTTTTAGTGAAGGGGCCAGGTGGCGCAAGGGGCATATTTAGCTAGCTGCGTTAGCAAACGGAACGCAGAGTTTGCAAGCCCATTGTAAAAAGACAAAAGAAGCACGATTAACCCCCTCTCCTTTGGAGAGGGCTGGGGTGAGGACAATAAAGATAAATCAAAACCAAATGCCTATGACCAAATAAAAAACCATTTATGAGATTCCTGCCTACCGACGATAAATGTCGGCACAGGTACGCAGGAATAACAAAAAAACCCTCCAATTACCTTGGCCAGTTCTTGGAGGGCAGATTTAATTAAAACGAATGTTTAATCAAACTAACTAATTCAAAAGTATGAAAAACACACAAACAATAAGGTATAGGAGCCTGATATTTTTGCTCCTGTTGCTCTATGGCTTTACAGCTATAGCACAAACTAAAGCAAATACAAAAATACCCAATGATGAAGACCAGCATCGGATAGAGGGTGTGGTCACTGACAGTCAAGGCGTTCCCATTGAGGGCGTACATGTTCTCATTAAAAATTCCCGATCGGGTACATTCACAAACCGAGATGGGACCTACATGATCAGTGCACACCCTACCGATGTTTTAACTTTCTCCTATATAGGCTTTCAGGTTGAGGAAAGAAGGGTAGGAGATTTAAGCTCCATTGATGTCCAACTAAAAGAAGCAGTTACAGATTTGGGAGCTGTCACCGTTAATGCCGGGTATTATACGGTTTCCGAAAAGGAACGGACCGGGAACATTAGTCGTATAACTGCAAAAGATATCGAGTTACAGCCTGTTAATAATCCTTTAGGTGCTATACAAGGCTATATGCCCGGTGTGAATATTGTTCAGTCAACAGGTTTACCGGGTGGAGGGTACAATATACAAATTAGGGGAAAGAATTTTATAAATGGGAGCACAGAGCCATTATATATTATTGATGGGGTTCCTTTTAGTTCTCAATCGTTGGGTTCCTATGATGTATCAGGTCAAATACTTGCCGGAAATATAAGCCCTTTGAATGCCATTAATCCTGGTGATATTAAAAGTATTGAAGTGTTAAAGGATGCTGACGCCACGGCAATTTATGGCTCAAGGGGAGCAAATGGCGTAGTACTAATTACTACTAAAAAAGGAAAAATTGGAAGAACGCGTATCAATGTCAATATAAGTAATACAATTGGGCGGGTCTCCAACTTTTTGGAACTTATGAATACTGAACAATATTTAGAGGTAAGAAGAGAAGGAGTAATTAATGATGGTTTTGGCCCTTTTTTAGATGACTCCGCATACGATTTTTTCTGGCCTGACATAAAGAGTTGGGACAACAACCGTTACACCGACTGGCAAAAAGAATTAATTGGAGGTACGGCATATCGTAACAATGCTCAGCTAGCTGTATCCGGAGGTAGCTCACAGACGCAGTTTTTAATTAGTGGTGCATACCAAAAAGAAACGACGGTATTCCCTGGGGATGCAAATTATAAAAAGGCAACAGTCCATAATAAGTTAAATCACCAATCCGCTGATAATCGCTTTAAAATAAATCTGTCTACAATTTATACTGATGAAAAAAATCAATTACCTAGAACAGATTTTACATTTTCAGCCTATACCTTAGAACCCAATGCGCCGAAGTTATATGATGATGAGGGTAATATTAATTGGGAAAACAATACATGGGATAATCCTATAGCATCTTTAGAGGAGGATTATCAAGTAGAAATAAACTCCCTAATTGTTAACGCAGGAATATCCTATATGTTATTCCCCAATCTGGAATTTAAGACCAGTTTAGGTTATAATACTTATAGTCTGGAATCTTATAAAACATTACCTAGTTCTGCTAGAAATCCCCAGCTTGGGTTTACTCCGAAAAATAATTCTTCTATTACAACCAATAATTCCAAACGTCAATCTTGGATAGCAGAACCTCAATTAAATTGGAATAAAGAGTGGAACAAAACCAAAATTAATATCCTGATGGGAGCGACATTTCAAAGAGAAACAACCCAACAATTTGTTCAAAAAGGAACAGGCTTTCCCAACAACAACCTAATATTTAATTTATCGGCAGCAGAAATTTTAGAAGTTCTACAAGATGCAGACAGCGAGTATAGTTACCAGGCTTTTTTTGGGCGTTTTAACTTCAGTTGGGACAGCAAATATATTCTTAATCTAACAGGACGTAGAGATGGGTCTTCCCGCTTTGGCCCGGGAAAACAGTTTGGGAACTTTGGTGCAGTTGGACTTGCATGGCTTTTTTCAAAAGAAGCCATCTTCAGCGGTAGTTCCATTTTAAGTTTTGGTAAGCTACGTGCTAGCTATGGAACAACAGGCAGTGACAATATTGGTGATTATAAATTCTTAGACACCTATAATATTACCGGTTTTGATTATGATGGGATAACCATATTGGAGCCTACAGGGATTTTTAACCCCTTATTTGGTTGGGAAGAAAATCAAAAATTTGAAGTCGCATTAGAGCTAGGGTTTTTCAATGATAGATTATTTTTAAATACATCTTGGTATAGGAATCGGTCTTCAAACCAGTTAATAGGAATTCCTTTAACGGCTACAACAGGGTTTTCAGAACTAACTGGAAATTTTGATGCGACTGTAGAGAATACTGGGTTTGAGGTCGATTTACAAGTGATAAATTTACAGACTAAGAATTTTAATTGGACAACAACATTTAATATCACGGTTCCAAGGAATAAACTAATAAAGTTTGATGATTTAGAAACGTCCACTTATGCAAACAGATTGATTATAGGAGAACCTATAACTATCGTAAAGTTATATAATGCATTAGGCATCGATCCAGATACTGGAATCTATCAGTTTGAAGATTATAATGCTGATGGTAATATACGTAGTCCAGAAGATAAACAATGGGTAGAGGATTTTACCCCTAAATTTTATGGAGGTCTAAGAAATACACTTAGCTATAAAAATCTCACCCTTGATTTTTTCTTTCAGTTTAAAAAGCAGAAAGCATTCAATAATTTAAGATGGAGAACAACTCCAGGGTTAAGAGGAAATAGGCCTGTGAGTTTGCTTGATCGATGGCAACAACAAGGTGACACAAACCCATATCAACGAGCATCTGGCGGACTTTCTCCCAGTGTGGGCCCCAGTGATTTTAATCAGAGTGAAAGTAATGCAGCTGTGTCCGATGCTTCCTTTATTCGTCTACGTAACATTTCATTAAATTATCAGGTTCCATCCATAAATAATAATTTAGAAGTAAACGTATACCTCCAAGGACAAAACCTTTTGACTTTTACTGATTACGAAGGTCCCGATCCAGAACAACCTTCAAGTATAGTTTTACCGCCTTTAAAGAATATTACGCTTGGGCTTCAAGTGGTATTTTAATTAATAAAAACTTATATCATGAAACAGATACAAAAAAAAATATTTTTAAAAAAATATAGAATCAATGATTTAATATGTAGATGTCAAATACTGAAATTATTAACCTTATTCTCTTTAATCATTGGGTTGACTTCATGTAGCGATTTTGTGGAAGTGGAGCCCCCAAAGAATTTGTTGATATCAGAAACAGTATTTAGCGACCCAGCAACAGTAGAGTCTGCACTAGCCAATATTTTTTATAAAATACGTGAACAAGGTAGTATGGTGTCGGGTAGGTCTGGTATGACAACATTGATGGGTATTTATAGTGATGAACTGGATTACTATGGTTTTGATACCAATAGTAATGAATTGTTTCATCATAATGTGACAGCTTCAAACGCTGTTCTTTTGAGTTGGTGGAACAATGCTTATAATTTGATATATGCTACCAATGATATTATTGGGGGCGTGGAAAATTCAAATGCGTTAAATGCTGAAAACAAAGCACGATATAAAGGTCAAGCCCTATTTGTTAGGGCTTACATACATAGCCTGTTGACTAATCTTTACGGCGATATCCCTTATATAACTTCAACCAATTATTCAGAAAATAATTCAGTAGCTCGTTTACCTGTAGCCGAAGTGTATGAGCATGTTATTTCAGATCTTACAAGTGCCGTTGATTTACTTGAAAATATAAATGTAACTGGTGAAAGAGTGCTACCCAGTCAAGATACTGCTTTAGCTCTGCTTTCGAGAATATATCTATACGTTCAAAATTGGGAAATGGCAGAATCAACGGCAACCCAGCTAATCGGCAAACATAGTCTGGAACCCAATATTAGTAAGGTGTTTTTAAAGGAATCATCAGAAACGCTTTGGCAATTAAAGCCTGGCGATAGCCCTAAAAATACGCATGAAGCCAATCAATTTATTATACAGGCCATTCCCGGGCAGCAATTTGCTTTAACAGACTCCTTATTGGATGCTTTTGAACCAGGTGATTTGCGGCTAAATAATTGGATTGGTACAGCATCAAATATAGACGGTACAGTAACTTTATATTTTCCCTATAAGTACAAAGCCTATATAACGGAATCTCAATCTTTGGAATACTCTATTGTTTTTCGTTTAGCTGAACAGTATTTGATAAGAGCTGAAGCAAGAGCACATCTTGAAAATATCTCTGGAGCACAGAATGATTTAAATAGGATTCGAAATCGAGCAGGTCTATCCAATACTATGGCCAATTCAATGAATGATTTGTTGGAGGCCATTATTCAGGAGCGCCGGGTGGAACTGTTTGCAGAGCATGGACAACGCTGGTTTGATTTAAAGCGAACTGGAAATGCAGGATCGATTTTAAGTTTAGTGAAACCAAATTGGCAGGAAACCGATGTATTGTTCCCAATCCCAGAATCAGAATTAGAAATCAATCCCAATTTATTACCTCAAAATTTAGGGTATTAGACTGTTCGTTTAATAAATATAAATATTATGAAAATGAATTTAAAATTAAATTTAGGAGCTCTGTTAGCTCCAATATTCTTGTTAATTGTTTCATGTACTGAAGAATTAAAATCGAATAGTACTGAGCAAGCGGAAGTTCCTGTTCGGAATATACAAGCTGAAAAGGCTTTTAAAAATATAGATACGTTAAAAGCATATTTTTGTGATTACCCTGAAGAGTGTGAACGTTATAAGAAACTGACATTCATAAAAAAACGAAAATTTGAGGAAAGGGTTACTAAAAATAGGGTACGATTAGCCCAGAATTTTTTGGATTCTTTCCCAAATGATGCTCGCTATTTTGAAGTATTAAGATTCTTTTTTAACCAAAACTTTGAGCCTCGTTTTCTAGTTGAAGAAATACCGGATAGTTTATCAATGTTTTTTTCCAAAGAAATTAAATATGGTACTCCAGAGTATTTTAAAAGACTTAGGTCATTACCTATAGATGTGAAAGCACAGGATGAATGGTTAAATCAAGGTTATGAATTAGCTGAAAAATTTTTGCAAACAAATGCTCCCTTAGAAAAAAAACTAATAATAGAAATGGCTATATTGGGACGAGATTTTCGTCAAGCATTAAGAATATATAAAGGTCTTAACATACAGAAAAAGGGTTTGGAAGCTCGATACTGGAAGGAGTTTGATAAGTTTTATTGGGAGTTCCTACGATTAAGAATAATTAGTATAGCAGAAAAATATTCAGAATTAGAAGTAATAGCTAATAATATAGAACAATTTATGTCTGTTACCTCTCAGTTAACACCACACTTGAAAGAAGAGTACTGGGAAGGGTTTCTGTCTTTAACTGAAGGACATCCTTTATCAAAGAATGCTGGTTTTAAGGCTATTCATGAAATGGCAAAGAAAAACTTAGAAGCATTGGAACATGTGGATTATAACAAACCTTTGGATATCTCATTTACAGCAGTTGATGGAACTAAGATTAATTTAGCTGATTTGCGTGGTAAGGTTGTGCTAATTGATTTTTGGACAATTAGGTGTCCACCTTGTATAAAGGAAATGCCCCATATTCAAGCTATGTATGAAAAATACCGCGATCAGGGTTTCGAAGTGATTGGTTTAGCAGGTAATGGTGACGAGTCAAAAGATCGTGTTCTTGAAATTATAAAAAAGCAGGGAGCAACCTGGCCACAGCGTTTGGATAAAGGAAAAGATGTGATTGTTAGTTACCATTCGTTATTTAATATTAATTCATATCCAACTGTATGGTTGCTTAATAAAGAAGGTATCATTGTTGATAAAAATGCGAGAGGAATTCGCTTAGAGCCTTTAATTAGGCTACATTTAGGTTTAGAAAATTAATTTTTTTCCTGAATTAGTTAAGAAAAGGTGCCCTTTTAAAGGCACCTTTTAAAATAATATAATTACCTACTATGGCTGTGATTTAGTCATAGGTGTAGTATATTCTGGATCTTCAAAAACTTGTTGATCAAGATAGAGACAAGCATCTGGAATTTCTGATTCACAGTCTACTTGAACCTCTATTGGACCTGAGGGACCTTGAATGTAACCAGTGTTAAGGAATGCATCAGCCTCAGTTGCAAAGGCAAAACCAACAACTAATAAAATAGCGAATACTGGTAAAATTGATTTTAAAACTTTTGTTTTCATGATATTTATTTTTTAAAGATTATTGCCTACTCTGTTTACAGGTTTTCGGCATTTCCCTGATTCTACGTAGTATTTTTAATTGTTCTATAATTCTTATTTCTATTTATTAATATAATTCCCCAAAGGGCTAATCCAATAAATGCACAATTGAAAACAATATGTTCTTTCCACCCCAAAGAGGAAATTACGCCACCACAAGAACAAGGAATCGAATTACTTACCCTAAGAACTAATATTATGTATGCAGTGAAAATCGACATCAATGTAAAGCTCGCATATAACGCTGACAATCTATATTTTGGAAGAAAAAAGAGAACGGTAATTATAATTTCCAGAACAGGAACACCCCAAGCAACCCAAAAGGCATATGATGAAATAAACGGGAAATTTGCTAATCGCATGTAGAAAGTCTTAATATTCAAAAGTTTGTTTATGGAAGTATATATAAATAATAGAATAAACAGTATACTGATGATTTCAACAATAGTGTTTTTATGTTTTTGTAGCCATTTCATATCAATTGCATTTATTTGATATTGAATGGTATAAAGTTAAAAAACCAGGACCAGGCACTGGTTGACGCCATGGATAAAAAAATGGTCAGGGGTGTATAAAAAAAGTAGACAAAGTGTCTACCTAAGGCAGTGTTTTTCTGTGGTATTTCTTACAAATAAATCGATTGAAACCCAAAAAATGCCCCAACAAGCCTTAGATAAAGCCCTTTTCCCGTGCTTTGATGGCTAGGTCCCTATCGTTGCCGTCTTCGACCCCGAAGATGAGCTTCAGGTTTCGCTTTCTTTTGGCCACGGCAGCCCTGGAGAGGGAAAGCACCTTTGCGATCTTGTCCATGGTAAGGCCTTTGTCGAGCTCATATAGCAATTGACGGTCGCGTTTGTCAAGGATAAAATCGTTACTGATATAATTCCGCAGGGACTTCAGTACGGTCGGGCTGTAATAAGGCGGATCAAAAAGCAATGCTTTGATGGCCGGACCGAGGTTGCGGTCGTCCATATCCCCTTTGATAAAAAAACCGTCGGGATCGATGCTTTTCAAAATACTTTGGATACGGATATGTTCATTATAGGCCGTGGAGACCACAATGGCAGTGGCCGGGAACCGGTTCCGTATCTCCATGCCGAGATCCTCGCCGGAGAGCATCCCGATATCGGGCTGTGGTGGTAATTGTATGTCCAGGAATACTAGGTCGAACGCAGGGCCCTTGTCGAGGATGGAAAGTGCCTGGGCACAAGTAGTGGCCCTTTGCAGATCAAAGGTGGCGCCCGTAGCGCCTGTAACCTCGTTTAATGCCACTTCAAGGCCCATGGCAATAAGCGTATGGTCTTCTATGATCAGGGTGCGGTACGGTTTTTTCATCATGGTGTGTATTTAGGTTTTATAGGGTATGGCCACGGTCAAGGCAGTGCCTTTTCCGGGGGAGGAATCGATGGTGAACGATCCCTTCATTTTACGGGTTCGGGAACGGATGTTTTTAAGCCCAATGCCCTTGGTGCGTTTACGGGACATCCCTACACCGTCATCCTGTATGCTGACCATTAAGGATTGTCCCTGTATGCTGAATTTTAAGGTGACCACCCTGGCCCTTGCATGTTTGATGCAATTTTGCAGGGCTTCATCAATGCTATAATACAGGTTTACCTTGGCAGGGTTGTCCAAGAGTGCCCAATCGATCCCGGGATCGATATCCATGGCCACTTTAAAGTTTCCGGTCCTGGCCCTTTTTTTGGCAAGGTGGGAAATGATTTCCATAAAATTTACCGGAAGGGAGGCCAGGTTGTCCTTTAAAGAATGTGAGGCATCCCGGACCTGGTTTTCGATACGTTTGAGCTCGGTAAGGTATTCCCGGTGTTTTTTTAGGGTAGCGGCATCGCCATGCAGCTTTAAATAGCCCCAATGGACACGGATACCGTACAGGTCGGCCACCGAACTATCGTGGAGCAGCTCGGAGATACGGATACGCTCTTCGATCTTGCCCTGTTGGAACCTTGCTTGTTGTTTGATGGCCAACAGGTATATTTTTTCATTTGCTTTTTGCTGGAGGGTCTCCAATTGTAAGAGTTTGTTCTTGGCCCGTTGGCGGTAGTAAATATAAAAAAGGACCAGGGTAAAAACCAGCATGGTCGCTATAAACAGGATCCATGCCTTTTGTAGGGAAAGCTCCTGATTACGCTCCATATACTTGTCCGTTTCGTATTGGATACGGGTAAACTTGTTACGGGTCTGCCGTTCGCGCCGGATCAGCCCATCGTTTAAGGAGATATATTCCCGAAGGTACCGGGGCTTTTCAGGAAGGTCCAGGTCGGCCAGCAGTAACAGGGCCTTAAGTACATCGCGGTTGTTTTGGATGTTTTGGGCCGATCGGTAGGCTTCACTGGCCATGTGGATGCCGGCTATGGTGTCCCCCATGTAGGCATGATAAGAAGCCAGGTGAAGTTTGCTGACCACCACCCCTGCACTGTTGCCAGTACTGTCCCTAAGGTACAGGGCACGTTTTAATTCCGGTTGGAGCCCTACGGTGTCCCCCGCCATAAGCCGGCTGTAGGCCCTGTTGTCCAACAGCCGGGCGTAAAGGGCGATATCCCTCTTTTTTAAAAGCGGGGCGTCCAGGGCTTTGTTAAAGAAAGTGATGGCCTTTTGTTGGTCCCCTATTTTTTGGTAGATCAGCCCGATATTGTTCTGGCTGTCGAGCAGGTAAAGCCCAGGGTCTTCCAACTGCTCTAAATATCCCAGGGCCCTGGTATGATAGGTGATGGCCTTGTCGTATTCGGAAAGTTCTTCATAGATCACCCCTAAAAGGTTGTAACAAAGATAGAGCTGCTTGTATTTTTCCTGGGGCTCCAACAGGGTTATGGCCTTAAAAGCCAGTACTTCCGCCCCCGTATAGTCCTTGAGGCGGCTTAGGATAATGGCCATATTGTAGAGGATCTGCCCGGAATAGGAAGAGGGCCGGGACGGGTTTTCAAAAAGGTGTAAGGCCTTCCCGTAATGATAATAAGCACTGTCATAGCGGACACGGGCCAGGTACCAGGCGCCGTAATTCCAATGCGAATGTCCCAGGGCAAAGGAATCCTTTTTTTTAAGGGCAAGTGCCATACTTTTTTTGTTGACCTTTTTAAAGAGGATGGAGTCCTTTTGGCGCAGGGCCTGATAGGCAATCCTCCAAAGGTATTTCCCGGTTGTGGAATCCTGTTTTGAGCTGGAGAGGAGTTTGTAGGCCTGCTTTAAATATATGGAAGCGGAATCGGATTGTCCGGTCTTTGCTTTTGAAATCCATCCAGCAACACGGGCTTCTGTATCGGTATAGGCCTGTCCGGATTTTTGGGAAGCCTTTTGACATCGGGTGGGCAAGACCATCAGCGCTATACCGAAAAGAAGTACAGCAATGCGATATTTGACCGTATCTTTCTTCAAAATAAAATATGAAAAAGTAGGTTTGAGGGATGTTTATAGTAAAGGGATGCCTAAATATAGGAAAAAGGCTTTAACAATATTGTTAAAGCCTTGTGTTAAAAGATGTTAAAGTCTACAAAACCGATCAAAAAGAGGTTTTAATCCCTGTCGTTGTCGGGCCGTATACTGGAATCGTCGCCCGTGGCCAGTACTTCCGGGTTTTCTTGCAGGGTTTCTGCCTCCGATCCTGGCGGTGTACAGGCACCAAGGGCTAGGACAAGGCCCCATAAGGGGAGCCATTTCCATAGAATTTTCATAATACATATTTTTTTAAGTGAAACAAATTCAGTAAGGCCTTATAAAGAGGCCCGCTTATCCTGTCCAATGGTGCACTGTGGAAGCATTAACGGCTATTGGGTGTTAATGCAATAGCAGCTGTTACAGGGACTAAAGTAAAAGGCTTTGTTTTTATAATGGCCTGGAAAACGATGCTTTCAGGCAACGATAGGGCCGTGGCAGTGAAACCCCTGTTTTTGGCAGGGAAATGCTAAAGTGCAAATTTCAGGAGCCTGGCCTGGATCGTATCGATGTTTTTAATAAAGGTGCGGGTAAAAGGGATGGGGAGGGGATGGTCTTTGAGGTAGCAGCGGGTTTTCCCATAGTGGATCCGTTCCACATAATGCGAATTGATGATATAGCTTTTGTGGATCCTTAGAAAATGAGCCGGGAGTAAATCCCCAAAGGTTTTAAGGGTATCAAAACCACCAATCACGGAGCCACCTGCCATATGGAAATCCGTATTGGTGTTATCCCCTTTAAGAAAGAGGATCTCACCGGTATCCAGGTAACGGTAGTCCCTATAGGAATGAATACAGAGCAGTGGGTGTCGCATATGATTATGGGCTCCTTTCCGGAATTTTAAAGCGGCTTTGAGGATGTCAGGTGCGGAGGGTGGGCATAACAGGTAATCAAAGCATTGGTGCTTGATGGCCGGATAGGCCTTTTCCCTCGTCCGGGAGAGGGCAATAACCCTCGGCAGGGGAATGTTATATAGGCGCAGTTCTGTGATCCAGTTAAAAGGGTTTTTAAAGATGCTGTCCACGTTCATAAAAATAAGGTCCGGTTGTTTGGTCAGCAGCAGTGCTATGGCCGTATCCGGATCGTGGGTGCATCCCAAGCACTCAAACCGGCCGGTAGGGCCCAACACATTTTTAATGGATCCCACGGTGCTTTTTTCTTTTTCTATGATCAGATAATGTGTCAAGATGGTGCGTACAACGAAGAAAGGGTGAAAGGTAACAAGCCTTGGGCAAAGACAGGTTGACACCCGGAATAAAAAAAATATTCATCATGGATAAAAAAAGTATACGCTCTGCACTAAAAAAAGTATTTACAGGGTCAACCCGGGATTGGTCCTTGATGGATATCTTATAAGGCCACGGACTTAAGGGATCTGTTTTTCTTGGCTTGTGTTTGGGATTGTTTTATCAATTATCTCCGGGCAAGCCTGTCCACGGACTATCGCTAAAAGCTATGGCCGCCGGGGACCGGCAAAGGCAGGCCTGCCTGCCGACAAAGGCAGGGCAGTCAGGTTAAACCCATCTGGTGGGATTAAAAAATAGGACCATGGAGGCGTATGAAAACATCGTACAGGAATTGAACCGGTTTTTGCAGGAGCTGGAAGCGGACGAGGGGGATATCCTTAGCCGAGCAGAAAAAGGGATCCGCCTGGCTGGTCGTACGATGATGCAGCTCAAACAAAGGGTGATCGATAAAGGTTTTGTAAGCCAAGGGGACGAGCGGCATTTTTTCAAAACTATCAAACCCCAGGTGGCCAGCCGGCTGATCTACTATTCCCGGCTTTTTGCCATTGAAAGCAAACGCCCCCGTAGCAGTAAGAAAGCACAGAAAAAATATTTTGAAGGGCATATCGATAAACTACAGGGGTACTTTAACGACCATCTGGAATTCTACCATTATTACCGCCGGGGGGCTACGGTGTTCGACGATCAGTTTTTTCTGCGGGGCAAGGCCGATATCCGCCTGCATCCCGATACCTATCATTTTTTTACCGACCGGGAATTTTCCACCAGCCACGACAGTTCGGTGGCCATGATCATTGCCTATGATATGCTGATTGTATACCTGAGGAAGGAGATCGAAGCCCTTGACCAGAACCGGAACAGCGGGGGTATGACCCACCTAAGACGTTCCATTCCCAAACTGTTCTGGACAGCCAACAAGGTGGACCTGATCGAACTGATCTATGCCCTACAGGCCTCAGGGGCTATCAACAGTGGGACCATGGAGATCAAGGAGCTGGCCCTGACCTTTGAGGCCCTTTTTGATACCGACCTGGGGGATTACTACCGGACCTACCTTGAGCTGCGCTCACGAAAGATCCACCGTACCCGGTTCCTGGACCGGATAAAGGCCGGTTTGATCCAACGGATGGAGGATGCCGACCTCTAAAGGGTAAAAACGACTGCTTCCTTTTACTTTTCATCCATAGAAAAATTTACAGGCCATTGATTTTTCATGATTTATGCCAAATGGCCATGGCTTTTATTGATTCATTGCCCATGATGGGCTTTCCTATTATTTTTTCTAATGGAACTTGGGTATACCTTGGGTATTTTTTACCGGGGGTACACCGCGGTAAGATTCGCGTATCCCACAGTGGCTAGGGGTTATGGAGGGGCTTGTTGTGATTTTAAAAAAATGTGATATAAAAACCCAAGGTGTGATTTTTTAAAAGGATGGCATGTCATAGGATTTGGAGCGGTTTAAAAGGGTGTCCTGTAGGGGCATAGTCATAAAATAGCCCAAAACAGACCAAAAAAAAATGTACGGAAAAAAACACCCAACTTGGGTGCAGCTTGTGGATAAAACCCATTAAGCCTTTTCATATTTGCCTAACGAAAGTCAAATCAGTGCGCAAAGCCGTCATTTTAAAAAAGCGTAACTCTATGGCGGCTTTGTTTTTAAAATTATTTACAAATGGGAGCAACTATTATTACCACCGAAGACCTTATGGAGTTCAAGCTGGAACTCCTGGACGAGATCAAACAGGTATTGCAACAGCAAAGCGGTCATCCTACCAAAAAATGGCTGAAATCCAATCAGGTCAGGGAACTCTTGGGGATTTCCCCAGGAACTTTACAGAACCTGCGGATCAACGGCACCATCCCCTATACCAAGGTGGGTGGGATACTGTATTACGATTACAGCGAGATCATGGATGTATTGGAGAAAAACCGGGTGCGTAACCGATTTTAGGCTTTGGAAGCTATCAATTATATCAAGCACCTTAATGGGGCCTTGGAACAGTTTTCCAAGGACAGTCGGTTAAACCCGACCCATATCAGCCTGTACATTGCTTTGTTCCAACTTTGGAACAACAATTTTTTCCGGGAGGGATTTTATATCAACCGGGAAGAAGTGATGCATTATGCCAAGATAGGCTCTACGGCCACCTACCATAAATGCATCAAAGAGCTCAGCCATTGGAAATACATCCACTACATGCCCTCCCACAACCCGTTCAAGGGAAGCCGGGTGAAGATGTTCAATTTCGGAACAAGTACTGAACAAGCAATGAACGACAGCCGTACCAAAAATCAAACAAGTGCTGAACAAGCACTGGTACGTATAAACAAACATAAACAAACTATAGAAAACCATAACAAACGGCAAAATTTTCAAAAATCAAATCCGCAATTTTTGAAAAATAAGAACAAACCTACCCCACTTGTTCAAAACCGGGACAACCTCAAAACAAGTTCGGACAAAGACTATAACGAACCGTTATGAAGCGAGAGCATCCACATATCATCATTGAGGGCGGTGTGCAATACCAGTTGGGAAAGCTCAAAGGCAATTGCATCCGGTATGATTTTGAGAAGATGCTCATTTACCTGGATGCCAAGGGGAAATTGATGTTCGGTAAGAAATTCAAAATCCACAAGGAAGACCGGGAGATCCTCTATAAGCTTTGCTCGTATTTTATCAGGGATAAAGCGACTTGTGATCAATTCGGGATAGATATTGAAAAAGGCATTTTACTGACCGGCCCTGTGGGCTGTGGAAAAACATCGCTGATGCGGCTGCTGAAACACATGGTGCCCCACCGAAAACCATACGAGGTCATCCCCGCCCGGAACATTGTTTTTGGGTTTAACAACATTGGATATACGGTTATCGAGCAATACGGGGACCACCGGTTTTATTGTTTTGATGACCTTGGCGTGGAACCCACCGGAAGGCACTTTGGCAAGGACTGCAACGTGATGGGTGAAATATTGCTTTCACGTTACGACCTGTTTCTCAAACACAGGGTAAAGACTCATGCCACGACCAACCTCAATGCCCGAGAATTAGAGGAACGCTATGGCAACCGGGTTCGTTCCCGGATGAGGGAGTTGTTTAATTTAGTGGCTTTTGATAAAAATGTGAAGGATAAACGGGTGTGACTAATTTTGGGAAGATACTATATTCAAAAGTGAGAAATGATGCAGCCCAAAACAGCTATTTGAGGATAGGGATTTACAGTTGTTGATGTTTGATAAACGGATTAACTACGACCACAGAAATAGAGTTCCTTATAGCAGTAGCTACTTTTGTTGGGATTTTTTGCCGAATCAGATTGTTATGAAGGAGTTGGAAAGGCAAAAAACATAACAGGTTAAAGTCCTAGCGGATATTATGGAAACTTCATTGACAACATTTGGAAAAACAAGGCAAAAAGTTGCCGTTACCCCACCAATTTACAGTATAAAGATTTATATTCGTGATTGAATAAAAAATAAAAAGTTGTGTGCTATGCTAAAAAAAATTAAATATTGAAAACAGCATATCATTATAAAGATACTATTGATAGAAATTATCAAGGCATTGTTTGCGATGAACAAGAATACCTTGATCAATTGAAAGGACCGGTAAAAGACAATCTTATTGATCGGGAACAACGAGATGAACTGCTTGATAGTTTAAAGACGTTAAAATCGGATACAGGTTTTGGCACAAACGATCAGCTATTGGCGGACATTCAAGCATTAGAGAACAATGAAGTAAATACTCAGAATTTTCGTGTTGGTGAGGCTTATGCTGAAATTGTACTGGAAGAAAATTTTCAATGTAGGTTCCATTGGAATGAGTTAAGAGATGCCCGAAATCCAAAAGGAAATAAAACCGGAGCGGATCTGGTGGGTTTTATTGAAATTGATGGCCAGATACTCTTTTTGTTTGGCGAGGTAAAAACTTCATCTGAAAATGCGCATCCCCCACAGGTAATGACCTACCAGGATGGAATGGAAAACCAACTTTGTGATTTGTGTGATCATCCTGAAAAGCGCAGAATTCTGATAAGTTACCTTCAGAACAAAGCAAGACTATTTGAAGATGGACATCAGTTCAAAGACGACTTTAGTGCAAGTATTAAGTCCTACTATGCAGAAAATGGCAGGTTCCAATTGGTGGGTGTGCTGGTCAGAGATACAGATCCGGTCGAAGAAGACGTTTCAGAAAGCTATCATCGAATTAAGGACCAAATTCTGGTGCCAACAGGACTAAAACTATTAGCACTGTATGTCCCGGTTAAAAAATTAGAATGGCTTAAAATAATGAATGGGACCGAAGAATGAGCATTGAGCTGAAATATAACCATCTTGAACAATCATACCCTGATATGCTTGAAGGGATAGGCACGCTCATTCAAAAAGGGAAATTGTCAAGTCGATTTGAATCGGTTGAACTTACAGAAGAGGATATCCAACAACTAGAAAAAGCCAAGGAGCTTTGTGAGTTGAAGGTTATTGAGTTGTGGGATAATAGAGATTCGCAGCAATTCAAAGCGCTTTGTGCTACCTATTTTGATATTGCTAGTCAGTTACCGGAAGACGCAGCAAGCGAATATTATATTTACAAGCAGATCAAGCTAATTGTCTTCGGGTATTTAGGGGAGCATTGGCATTTTGTCCGGCAATATCTGAAATCGAATGCTGAACAAATAGAAAATCTGGAGGCAGCTAACGACTGGAATAAACGCTTACTTACCCTGTGTTTTAAAGCGTTGGTTGGTCTTGTAATCAAGGAAAACTGGAAGGGTATTAGTCAATCTGTTCGATTGATTAATCAGTTACGAGAGGAACAAAATGACTTTGAAAGTAACTTTCTCGACCAGGTTAACGAAGAAAGTCGTCCATACGGTGCTGCTGAACTGGTAGCCTTGTATCACTTTGCCAAAAGCATAGATGTTCTTGGGAACTACTTAATTGAAGGCCGCCCTGTTGAACCGGAAACGCAACTTCACTATCACCTAAACCTTTCTCGGGAGTTTGCACAAAAATCCGGGAATATCAGTCTTGGATTGATATTTCAGTTTTTTGAAGCTCTAGCGGTAAAAATGGTACGTAATACCATTTGGTATACCACCAGTGGCGTTAATCATTGGGTTACGGAATTCAATAAGTTCATTACTCGCAAGGAAGCGAAAGGTGTATTTGAACTACTCTATCCACAACGTGAATCCATAAGAACGGGACAATTATTAAACCCTGCACATAAAGCAATTGTAGTAAACTTGCCTACTTCCAGCGGTAAAACTATGATTGCCGAATACCGCATTTTGCAAGCGCTTAACGAATTCAAAGAAAGAGGTGGCTGGGTAGCTTATGTTGCTCCTACCAAATCATTGGTAAATCAGGTATTCATTCAACTAAAGAGGGACTTTAGTGAATTGGGGTTGGTTGTTGAAAAAGCAAGTGGCGCAATTGAATTAGATGGGTTTGAACAGCATTTGACAGAAGACAATGGCAATCAAACTGAGTTTGATGTATTGGTTACAACCTATGAAAAGTTGAATCTACTTGTCAGACAGGGTTTGGGAACAAGTGATGACCGACCAATGGTACTGACTATAGTTGATGAAGCACACAATATAGAAGATCAAACAAGAGGGCTAAATCTTGAGTTTCTGCTAACCACTATAAAAAATGATTGCCGGGAAGCCAACTTCCTGTTGATGACACCTGATATTTCAAATTCTCCCGATGTTGTGGACTGGTTAGCAGGAGACCGGGGGAATGTAATCAATTTAGAACTGGATTGGTGGCAGCCGAATGAACGGGTGGTAGGTGCTATTGAAGTTGAAGGCAAAGGAAGAAACTATGATCTGAATTTAAAAACGCTTCACACCAATAAGGGTAGTTATGAAATAGGTGAATCTATTCCATTGCATCGCTTTACGGACGCTGATGAACCAAAGTCTAAGTTTTATGGAGGGAACGGCTCCAAAAAGAAAGTGGCTGAAAAAATGGCTTCACAGATGCTGGACATCCGATCCCCAATTATTGTTTTAGCCCGACATCCCAATGAGACTTATGAAATTGCGGAAACGCTTTATAAAAATGCAAAGACAGATTTTGAAACAGATACGGATGTCGATTTATTGAAGCGCCTCGTATCATCGGAACTTGGTAATGATTTCCCATTGGTTAAATTATTAGATCGTAGAATTGCCGTCCATAGTTCTGCATTACCCGATGAGATTAGGTTTTTGATTGAAGACCTGATGACACAGGAAAATAAACTCCAGGCTTTGGTCGCTACAACTACTATTGCCCAGGGTATTAATTTTCCTGTTTCTGCCGTCATTATGGGTTCTTATAATTATCCTTTCATAGGAAACATGCCTGTTCGCGATTTTTGGAATTTGGCTGGACGCGTTGGCCGTGCGGGGCAAGAACAAATGGGTTGGGTTGGTATTGCTCTTAAAAATGATCAGGATTTACATCCTGTTACAGAATATGTAAAAAAAGCTTCTGATGATCTCTTATCCCAATTGGTTGGAGCGATTGACAATGCACTTCGTCATGCAGATGAAAATTTTGAGAGATGGCTTTTTGTGGATGAAAGATGGTCTGCCATTTTGCAATACATATCCCATTTAAGAATGCAAGTACAGCGGCAAGATGAATTCCTCGCTCAACTGGAACAAAAGCTACAGGGAACTTTTGGATACAGACAACTACCGCAAGAAAAGAAAGTATTTTTAAGAAGCAAAATCAGAGGTTATGCAAGCAGTTTAACGAAGGCTGAAGCTAAAATATCTGATCAGACCGGGTTTTCTACCATTTCTGTGCGACAAATGATTGGAAGACTGGCAAATTCGGGAATTACTCCACAAGACTGGAATAAGAATCAATTATTTTCTGAACAGAATCAGAGTATGCAAAAACTCATAGGTATTATGATGAATACTTATGAGATTCGGAAGTCCATTGAAGAACTTAGTCCTGGTAATTTGGTACTAGATCGTACCAGTATTGCACGTTTGGTTATTGACTGGGTCAATGGTCGGGATATTGCGAGTATAGCTTCAAGAATTTATCCAAGTGAAGAATCACAGAAAGCCATTCAAAAAACTACGAAAGCTCTCTATAAAGTTGTAGCGAATGCAGCCACCTGGGGACTTTCAGCATTGCAACAAATGCCCACCAGTGGTTCAGATTGGGAAAACCTTTCAGATATTGAGAAAAAGCGCATGGCCAACCTTCCTGCCTATTTGCATTATGGAGTAAATACAGACGAAGGAGTATTGATGCGAAAGAATAATGTGCCAAGAAGCGTAGCTAATCGTCTCGGGGAATTATATAATGCTTCTGTTGATGGGGAAATATTTAGTCAACCTACATCATCTGTTTCTAATTGGATTGGTCAACAAAACGTGGATACCTGGAATCGGGTTCGCCCAGCTAATTCTCAATTATCAGGTGAAGACTACAAAAAGATTTGGATGAAATTGAATGGTTTAGCTTAAACACACTACATGGTATAGTCATAATGTGGGCTGAGTGGTTAAAATTAAGCTTTTTACTCCAAAACAAACTTTGTACAAGGCGTAATGCGCTACACATACTTGGGTTGACAATAATCAAAAAGATTGAAACAAATAGAATTATAATATTCACTTTTTGATCAGTTCGGAAATAACCACCTCTTCTTGTTCTACGATAATTTTATCCTCAAAATCCGTTTAAAAATTTCAACCAAAATATCCCTGAGGTTCTTTATAATCTCCACAAAAAACGCTTTCATAATACTGCAGTTTAAAATTCAACAATTCCTGATATAATAGCTAGGGCCAAAGTTCTGGCATTCCCGTAATCCAGTAAATACCCGGACTCATCACCGTTGGACAGAAACCCCATTTCCAGAAGGACAGCTGGACAAACCCCAGCAGTTTCCCGAAGCACCTGAAAATCGGCAAACTTCACCCCCCGGCTTTTATAGCCAAGTTCCTCCTTCAGCCCCTTCTGTAACTGATACCCCAACCAAACCGACTTTTCTGAAAAAGTGTTTTTTTTTCATAGGCATACATTTCAATGCCTTTTGCCTTAGTGTTATCAGAATGGTTGCAATGCAAGGATATAAATACATCTGCATTTAAAGCTTTGACCAGTTTGGTTCTGTCCGATAAGGAAACCAAGGTATCCTTGTAGCGGGTCATATAAATATCCAGTTGTCCATCAAAGAGCGTTTTATTCAAGCGAAGAATTTCTTTGGCAACATTTAAAGTGACTTCACTTTCTTTTACATCATCTATGCCCATGGCACCGGAATCCATCCCACCGTGTCCGGGATCGATGACTATGACCTTTTTATCAGTTGAATTTTGCCCATAAGCGATATACATTTTCAGCAGTAAAAACAGGAAAATGATATTTTTGAACGTTTTGGCTTTCCAAGGTTTTGAGGTTATCGACATGGGATTTCCGTTTTTCCATACAATTAGGAGTCATTCATAATCAATAAAACAACATTAACCTCTTTCAATTCTGTACCATAATTTCCAAGACACCATATCTTCAGGATTGATGACTTCATTTGACTTTGGACCGTATTCTCCATAAATGTCAGTAACTTTTTTACAGAATATACGGGAATACTTTCCTAGGGTGTCATTGGGATCAAAAAGATCTTTTTCTGACCCAATGATTTCTACTTTTAAATCATCGGTAACATATCCTTGAAAGATTATCTGATTTAAGTGAACCATGTTCTTATTTTGCTTATCCGATATTTTTATGACTCCTTTTTCAGGGAAGCGATGTTTTTCTTCTTGCCCACCGTTATTTGAGGAATGAACATGTGATTGGAAAACTAATTCCCCCCGGCCTTTAATAAAGGTGTCCAAGTCATCAAGAATTTGTATTTTTTCAAGGACTACACGTAATTTCTGGCCTTGATAGGGTTCCATCCCTCCTGGATAATCGGGATTAGGAAATGAAGTCGGATCTTTCCATTGCTCACCGGCAGATTCTGCAAGCGCCTTGGCCCGTAAACGCAATGTGTTTACCCGATGCTGTAAAACCGGATGCCAATGGTTGCTAGGAGGCAATAAGCTCCATTGGTCAAAGACATGTTTTAATAATCGTGTTTCGTGTTGATAAATTTCTTTGGCTACTTTTACTTGAATATCTATTTGGAACCCACCAACTATTTGTTGGTTTCCCCCGCGGATGTGTACCACATCAACTTTCCAGTTCTGTCCTTTTTTTATCCCTTCGGGAAGTTCAATAGTTATCACTCCTGCTATTTTACTTCTTTTGATTGGTGGTATTGGTAAATAAGTAACATCATCTGTAATAAGTTCCAATGTATGGCTATCAATAATTTTGACATCTTTTGGGGCATGTCTTATATTCCTGATATTAAGGATGCTTTCACAATTAATATTAGGCAAATAAACCCTTGCCGTTGAACCATTTGGAATATCACCCCATAAAATCATAAGTTCATCTGCCCATTGTGTTGTCCCTGTCCATCGGGCATTATCAAAAACCAATGTGTTTCCGGTACGCTCCCTTGCTTGGGCTTCAGGAATGAATTTTTCCCATTCCTTCATGGACACATTCGGTGTGTTCATAGCAAGTTCAACAGCTTCACCTTTAACACGGTTTTCGAAATCCCCTTTTGTAAGGAACCTTAACCCGCTCAAAGTGTCATTATTCAACGTTGGCTTTTCGTTGCGGATATGGGTCAATGATATTTCTGGTTTTTTATCGGGATTTACAATGACTTCCTTAATCCTTTTCCCTAAACCCATTTCAAAACTATGTTCTACAGAATGTGTAATAGGTGCGCCTGGGTTATCTGTGGTAAGGATCATTAAATTTCGCTGTGCCAAATTATCGGAAACGGCCGGTGTATCCCCGATATCGGTAGGATCACTATCATAGTTGACTTCAACGACCATACATTGATGATGGTCTAACATTAATGTGGATATAGGTTGTAAGGGATCAGACCCTGTGAAGCCGCCATCAGGATGAGCGGGAATAAAAGTAGCCGGAAACCTTACGTTCGAATCGTTAATATCCAGGAATACCCCAAAATATAAAATCTGTTCGTTAGGGGTTCCAGAGGGGAATGATTGTACATTCGGATCATCAGTTTGGGTGGTCATTGAAGTTCCGGTAGGTATTCTGGGAGATGCAAAAAACGGAATAGAAATCAAATCGTCACCCGCATTGATTCCACTATAACCCAAAAGAGGGATTTTCACACCACCCCCGGCATCGTGAGTACTGTAGCCATGATGTTGGGCATCATCAAATATTAAGTTGGATGCCGAGTATCGGAACAATCTAAAAAATGCACGCACATTTGCTGCACCGGCGTTACCTTGCAGGCGTACTTTGGCCAATGCAAAATTGTATACTTTTTTAGTGGTTCCACTTGTTTGGTCTGTTATTGTATCGAAGGGCAGTAAGGTCGATTGCGATTGGTTAGTGGGTAATCCGTCAAATGTATCACCTCCTAGACCTGTACCGGAATTGAGTTTTGTAATAAATGTTTGTACAAGTGTATTAGGGTTTGTAGTGTCGGTAACTGTTTCTCCGAATATGGTATCACCATCCAGTACGTGAAATACACGTGTGTCGATACTCAACCAAGAGGTTGCCCCATCTCTCATATACGGATTGGCCGCTTTGAAGAGTTTAATTTGTGCTGTTTCATTTGATGCATTGCCCGAACGATCGTATGCACTTACGCGTAGTTCTACATATCGTTCTGCTCCTTCGGACAAGCCAGTGAACGCCCCATTGGGCGATTCAAAAATAATGTCATATGAATACGTATATCGCTGAGGCAAGTTATCAGCTTGGGTAGCATCTTCAAGTAAGGGACCATTGTTTAATTCTATTCTTACTCCGGTCACAGGGGCATTGGTAACGGTATCCCAAAGAACGACTTCAGGTCTATGTGCACTATCACCAAAAATTCCAGAGGCAGGGACAAACCCTTCTAAAAGCCCCCTGACTTCAGGAGCAACTTCAGGATATGAAGCCCAATCAATTGGATTGGCATTGGTTGTTTTATCTTGTAGGATAA
Organism: Galbibacter kalidii; assembly: GCF_026241135.1. Lineage (GTDB taxonomy): Bacteria > Bacteroidota > Bacteroidia > Flavobacteriales > Flavobacteriaceae > Galbibacter. The sequence goes on along the minus strand of NZ_JAPFGA010000024.1, from coordinate 19,043 downwards.
CATAAAAGGCATTTTCGAAACGGGCTTCTGAACTTGGGGATAACGATTGTGATGAAGTAACTTGATCTTCCCCAAAACTACTCAGATCCAGATATAAATCAATTTCAGGTCCTTCTTTTTCCTTGATCAAATCAATATCAATAAAATCAGTTTCAACAAAATTGGGGTCTGAGCCATCTGTCACCGTTAAAGACCCACTTATGCGGATCCGGTTCGCTACAAAACCTACCGCAGGATTAGCTCTTGCAGGGTCATCAGATTGAAATGCCGATGTAAAGTCAAAATCAATGGTAAAATCGGTGTTAAGATCAAAATCGTCTCCGGTGCCTGTATCTCCAACAGTATAGGTATGTGTTGCTTCAGGGATGGTTTCAATAATAGTGTTGGTACTATCATCAAACACTTCAGCTTTAAGCCGCATAGTCAATGGTCTATCATAAGGGTCTTCAATACTATATTTTATACGAAGACTGCCTGCCCCTGATGTAAGGTCCAAACCATTTATTGCATTTGCAGGGGAAATGCCATCACTGGACAACAATGGGTCCCTTATTATTGTGATAGCTTTCATTCCGGGCCAGTCTGTCCCTGATGAAAAATCTACGGGATCGAATACTTTAACGCGTAGCTTTTCGGTATTGTCATAGTACCCAAATCGTGGTTTCCGCCAATACCACTGGCTGTCAATCCATCCATGCCAGGCATGAAACCTGGGAACAAAATTATTGTGGTTTAAATCTGTTATATCGGAATTTGTAGTATGTCCTGGACCATGAATTCCAAACATAGTATTACCAATACTATCTACATCTGTTAAAGCCAGTAACTCATCATCTGTATCCCCATTACTGGTGTTTATCCAAGGATTCTCTAGGTTTTCTGACCAAGTACTTGGATTCCCTGCTCCGGGAGCAGGCCATCCATTACCGCCATTATACAGGTTTATCGGCTTTACCGGTAGTTGCCCCGTCCTGGATAACCACCTAGAGAATAGTTCGGTATGGTCATGGTGAAACTTTATAAATTCTTCCCCGCCACTCATGCCTATTCCTCCACCTGAGGTGGTTTGCCCTGCCGATGATTCTAACCCAGGCGTTGGCTGGGTGTTTTGTCCAGTGGGCGCATTACTACCATGCCAGTTGGCATGTAGTGAATTAAAGGTTTTGCAAAATGGAGTTGAAGATAAAATAGTGCCATCACGATCGTACATAATGGTAGAAGGAATAACAACTTCACCTCGATATTGTCTCCTTATATTGTCGGCAAATTTCAGGTAACTCCAAAAACGATAACTAAAAGGATCTTTAGGTAAAACACGTAATTCGATACGACCAGAACCCGAACTCGGAGTAATCATATCATACCTGTCACGAAAAGCTTCTCCCAAAGCATTTAACGATGGTATGGACATGGGATTATCCAAAGGATCTCCAGTCAATGGATATTCCTCTCCTACAGTCCACGGCTCTGTGTCAGCACCATTCCATATAGTAATAGGTGGTAAATTGTTGGTTGATAACCAGTTTTCATAAGCGGGCAATAAACGATCCAAGTAATGTTCTATCCATTCAATTCCCGAAGGGCTCGGATTAGCAGTTAGCCAGTCTCTGTGATTTGGATTAACAACAGATTCTGACCCTGTAGCATATATTAGCCTTGAGATAAAATCAACAAAAGATTCCATGATGTTTTGGTTTAGAAGGTTAGATAATAAAGGTAGTCTATTGGTAGCGTACGATTCCAAGGGTATTCCACCTTTTTGGTAGGGGGTAATTCCCTTTTGTTTTTAGGGTTAAGATACCTGGTAAACAACATTGCGTGTTCTTAATGGTGATGAAATAGATCCTTAGAAAAGTATACCTATTAAAAGGCCGATACGGTAGCTATTTTTGTCAAATATATCTTACCTGAAAAAACACATATTTTCAGTAGCAAAAACAGAAAAATGACGTTTTTGAACGTTTTGGATTTCCGAGTATTTCGAGTTATCAACATACCGTTCCTGTTTTTACATACAATTTGAATCCATTTGGCATTAAAAAGACACAATCTAATCCAAACAATATTTTATTCACAAATATTTGATTATCAGTATTTTGAATTGCAATATACAGTAATTTTCACATATCAAAACCAAGCCAATTTTTAAATCCTTTTTGATATGAAAAAAGCACTGTACTTCACACTGTTTTCACTACTGATTGCAAATTCCGTTTCTGCCCAGATCGGCGGCATCGAGGATTCGGTGGGCGATATTTCCGATACCATCCGTACCATTTTCCCAATTATCCTCGGGGTTATCTTTTTGGTGGGTTTCCTCTTTAATGCAGGACATTTCTTTGGCGAGAACGCCGACCTGAAAAAAGGGATTACACGCGTGCTCATCTTTGTACTGATTGCGGGTGCCGTGGTGGGTATCTTCACTTACCTAATCGGAATCGTAGTCTGATGAAAAAGTTCGAACCCTATAAAAACATCCGCAAGCGCGCCATGATCATGGGACTGCCCTTGTCGCTGTTCGCCTTACAGATGATTTCGGTGATAGGCTCGCTACTTATCATCATCTTTTCCTTTAGCCTCGGGGTCATCGTGTCGGTATTGGCACTCAATGCAAAGCTGTTTATTGCCCTGACCCATATCACCAAGCACCCGGGGTTGTTGCACTTTAAAAAAGTGTTCCCAAAAACATTGAGCAATAAAAAGCAAACCAACTTATCTTATGAAGAAGATTAATTTTTCTGCATATCACCCAATTTTGGACATACAAGGCCATACGGTGTTTGCTTCCAATGGCAATGTCGTGTTGTGTTACGGTGTTTCCCTCCCGGAAATCTATTCCCTGTCGGAAGGTGATTTCGAAGAACTGCACGGAGCGTGGTTCCAAGCCTTTAAATCATTGCCCACCGGAACGGTTATCCACAAACAGGACATATACCGGAAAAAACGTTATACGGCGGAAGAACTTCCCAATACCACTTTCCTGCAAAGAGCCACCCACGATTATTTTAAGGGACGGGAATATATGGGACACGACAGCTATCTGTTTTTTGTCCTGCCAATGGACAAGGCTTTAAAAGCCTCTAAATATGTAAACCCCTTTAGAAAAAACGAAAAAGGTATCCATAAGAAATTCGACCATCAGGTCAATGAATTTATCGGTGCGGTAAACGATGCGGTGTCCTTTATCAATAACAGCAGGAAAGTGTCAATGACACCAATGGGCCAGGACACGATTATGAAACTGACCCATTCATATTTCAATGGGTTTAACGAAGGTTTTGATACGGACATCCAGCTCGCCAAAAAAGGGATTTCCATAGGTGACCACCATTTTGACGTATTAGCGGTGAACAGTGAACTTTGTTTTGGGGAGGTGATACAAAGTAGTAAGGTCAATGACAAGTTCACCTCGGACGACTTTACTTTCCATCAAGGCTTTATCGACGGATTGGGATTGAACCTCAATGAAAACCATATTGTTAACCATATCATCTATCTGGACGACAAATACAAATGGCGAAAACTCCTTGACAAGAAAATCGAGGAACTGAGCAAAAGCTCCAACTTCGGTACTCAGAACAAGGTGGTGCTGAAGAAAATCAAAGACATCGTGGACAAAATCAACGAGGATGACAGTTCCCGTATCATACGTGGTCATTTGAACGTTATCTTTTGGGATGATGAAGCCGAACAGCTTGGCAGGATTGCTTCCAAAATCAAGACCGAGTTTAAGGAACTGGACATCGTACCCTATTACCCTAAGGGGGAGGAGCGAAAAGCTTATTTCCTGAATTCCTATCCCTGCTTTGCTTCCAACTTTTCCAATGAAGATTTATATGTAACAGATTTAAAACACGCTCTCTGCCTGTACATCAACAATACCAATTACCGCTCCGATGCCACCGGGGTCATCTTTAACGACAGGCAGCACAACATCCCCGTACTGAAAGATGTATGGGACGAAAAGAAAAAGAGAATCAAGGCGCGGAACTTTGCCATTTTCGCCCCTACGGGTGAGGGCAAGTCCTTTTTGGCCAATAATATGCTCCGGCAGTATTTTGAAACCGGTGTCCGATTGGTCATTATCGATCTGGGTGGTTCTTACTCCAAGTTTGCCAAACTCTATCCCGATGACCATATCATTTTACGGTACGAACAAGGAAAAAACCTCGGTATAAATCCTTTTTATATTTCCAGTCAGGCTGATCTGACTCCGGAACGATTGGAAGACCTGACGATATTCTTGTTGGAACTGTTAGCGGAAGGCAATCAGGTTTCCAAGGGCAAGGAAGTGGCCATGAAAAAAGTGCTGTTACACTATTATGCCCAAATACGGGACTCCCATTCGTTGGCATCCCTGTATGAATTTGTGGACGAAAACAAAGACACCTTGATTCAGGATTTGGGCGTTCGGGAGGAACATTTCAGCACCTATGGTTTCCTACATATCCTTTCGGAATATGTGGGTGATGGCCTGTACAGTTTTCTATTCAATGTCGGTGAAGACCAAACCTATAAGATCGAGGATAAACGCATGATCGTCTTTGAACTTGATGAAGTCAAGGACAACAAGGAAATCCTTTCGGTGATGCTCAAGCTTATCAAGTCGGCCATCCAACGTACCATTTGGCGGAACCGTTCCGAAAAGGGCATTATCCTCTTTGACGAGTTTGCCAAGCAACTCAAATTTGGCAACGTCCTCGAAAGCGTGGAGTTTTACTATCAGGCTATCCGGAAACAGAACGGGGCCATTGGCATCATCCTTCAATCCATAAACCAACTGCCGCAGAACAGTACCTCGGCCAGTATTTTGGAAAACACTCAGGTTATCTACAGCCTGCGGAACGAAAAGGGCTACGACGAACTCCAAAAACGGTTGAACCTGTCCAGTCATGACTTAAATCAGTTGCGCTCCATAAGGAACAACCTGACAGGTGATAGGAAATACACCGAGATGTTCATCAAGATCGGGAAAGAAAGCAACATCTTCCGTCTCGAAGTGCCCCGAGAAGTCTTTGCCGCCTACCTGACCGACGGCTCCGAAAGCGACCGCATAATGTGGATTTATGAAAAGACCAACGATATGGAGAAAGCCATTAAAGAATTTATCAAGCAGCAGCCTTAGGCTGAATAACCATTAAAATCGAATTATTATGAATTTTTCAAAGAAAAATCACGAACACCATAGAACAATTAAATGGTTAGTGAGTAAACAACTTGTTAAAACAACCACCTTAGTATTAGTAGTGACCCTTGTCTTATTCCTGCCCGGCCGTGCTACGGCCCAGGGGATGCCGGTGTATGACAACACCAACTTTATCAGTTTGGCCAAGCAATTGATAGAATCTGGCAAGCAGACTTCGAACCTGTTGAAAACCGTAGAGTTTTTAAAAAAGCAGAAAAAGCGTATCGAGCAGGTAAGTGACGTTATCCAACAACTGAATGCGGTACAGGAGCTCATACAGAACAACCAACAACTCTTCAATATGGTGCAGGGCGATTTACAGGACATCCTGAACTCTCCCTATATCAAGCCCGACGAAATCAACAGGGTCATTGAATCCTTTGAGGACATCATTGAGCGCTCCATGGAAAGTGTGGAGTATGTCAATAAGATACTGACCAGTGATTACCTGAAGATGACCGATGCCGAGCGGGCTTCGGTATTGAAGGACTATGAAACCCAGTCCGATGAGATGGTGGCCGAGGTAAGCTCCAAAACCAGACGGTACAAGGAAATCATTTCCTTTAGGAAAATGCAGGACAGGATCAACAACCGCGAAACACAATACTAAGAGCCTATGTTTCTCGGGATAGGATTGGAATATGTAGATACGGTCTTTCAGACCATCAAAAACAGTGATTTCTCCCAGTACACCATTATCGGGATGAAGGCGCTGGCCGTGCTCTTCTTTCTGGTCAATATCCTAAAGAAATACAACGAGGGCATTGCTTCCACGGATGGGCATACTTGGGGCTTGACCCCAACGGAACTGGTCAAGAACTTTGCCATTGTCATTTTGGTCATTTTCTCTACACAGGTGTTGGGTGTCTTTGACGGCATTTTGGTGGCCATCGAAAACCAATACAGGGACACGGCCCCGGCGCTCCTCCCGTTACAGTTGCAGGATGTGGAACTGGAACAAGATGTGGGCGCCATGGAGGCCGCCAAAAAGGCGATGGCCATGTTGTACGAGGCCTTGGTCACCCCGTTGTACGGACTGAAGATGCTGGCATTTATTGTAGGTGTCATTTTATGGATGATGGACTTGTTCATTTATCCATTGTTTTTGGCGGAACGGTTTTTCCTGCTCGGTATTATGCAGGCATTCTTCCCCTTGGTCATCAGCTTGGCCGTGTTTGAAAAGTTCCGTTCGTTGGCCTACAATTTTTTTAAGCTCTATGCCGGGGTATATATGCTGGTGCCGGCCTTTTTTCTGGTGAACGTGTTCATCAACAACCTCTATACGGAGATCAACACCAACTTTTGGGAAAACCTGTTCGGCACGGACTGGGGCAATGAGTTCTTTGCCCCACTGATAGAATGTGCCTCCATTGGGTTTATCGTGTTCCTAAAGTTCAAGCTCTACCGCAAGGCCACCTCTTTTGTATTTAGACTATTTGTGGGCGGTTAACGCATTAATTAAAAAGAAAAGAAACATGAAAATACCCTATAAAAACATTTACGATATGCTCAGGACAAACCGTTTTATTGTCCTCTCTACGGTCATTGGTTCAGCACTGACCTGTATGGTTTCGGTGCTGATGGTCATCAAACTACACAGGGAAACAGTGAACAGTGCCTTTGTGGTCAACGGGAACGGAAGTGTCATCCCCCTAAAGATGGTATCCCAACGGGAAAACCTCGAAGTGGAGGCCAAGGCGCACTTGGAACTGTTCCACCGCTACTTCTATAACATCAACGCCAACAATTACAAGAGAAGTTTGGGAAAGGCCCTATGGCTCGGGGACAATTCCGTGGCCGACCTGTACAAGCAGAAACAGGCTGAAGGGGTGTACAACCGCCTGTTGCAGTATTCCTTGGTACAGGAAGTGATAAAGATAGAACCACAGGTGGACGTAAGGCAAGAACCTTATCGGTTCAGGGTTACCACTTTTTTTAAAATCAACCGGGGGTCGATAATCGACACTTATGAATTAACAACTTCGGGGAGCTTAATGCATGTGGACAGGAACTTTCCGCACAACACCCACGGGCTATTGGTAACGGATTTTTTTGAAAACACCTTAAAAAAGATTGACTATGAAAATGGAAAAAAATAAAATCGTATTTGCCTTGGTCATCGTTTGTATAGTCCTGTTTATCGGGGCGTATGCGGTCGTGTTCTTGGGCGGGGATGAAGAACGGACCGTTGAAGGTAACCAAGTGCCCGTACCCAAACTGGAAGAAGGTAGTCAAAAAGAATACGACTCCAAAATGGAAGCCCTGGAAGATTTGAAAGAAGAACGACAGGTGAATGCCCCAAGTATTTATGACGAACACCTGTTGGATTCTATGGGGTACTATCGCCCAGAGCTCGATAGCATCCATAAAAGACGGATGATCGATAGCGTATATGCCCTTGGGGAACAACGCTATCAAAGGCTAACGGCTTTAAAACATCTAGAGGCTAATGATTTTCAGGAGCCTGATCGAATACCAAGGGTTGATCCCGTTCAAACACCAAACAGGGTAAAAAAGGACACTACTGCAATAACTGAAAAAGAAAAAGAGGTCGCCGCCAAGGAACTTGGCTTGGAACACCAACTGTTCTTTGCTTCCGACCCCAAGGAGAATCCCATAACAAACAGCCACAATACCGATTCCCGGATTTATGTCCGTGTGGATGGCACCCAGACCATCAAACAACATTATCGGCTTCGGATGCGGCTTTTGAAACCTGCCCTGATCAATGGACGGCAGGTTCCGAAAAACACGCTTGTCTATGGCTTTGTCAGTTTTAAGCCCAACCGCACGATGCTGAATATTGAGCACATTGCTTCTCAAGCTATGACTTTTGAGGCTTATGACTTGGCCGATGGTAGTGAGGGCATCTATATCGAGAACAGTTTTCATGCAGATGCCCGGCAACAGCTCGTCGGGGATGTGGTAGACGACATTAATGTGGCCGGCGTACCGCAGGTCAGTAGCATCAAACAGCTTTTCAGGAGGAACAACCGCAATGTCAAAGTGACGGTGATGGACGGTTATCAATTAATCTTAAAACCAAAACAATGAGAACTACAATCATACTTTTAACAATACTTTCTTCGAGCTCGCTATGCGCCCAACAGGCATTGGACACCCTATATGCCAACGAGAAAAAGAACGTGGCCTTGTTTTTTGCCAATCCCATACGGCAGGGGATTACGGGAACGACTAATTTCGTGTTTACCTATAACCGTGAAAAAGAACAATATTTTGGGCTGTTACAGGCACAGCCCGGAGTGGAAAGTAACCTTTTGGTGGTAACAGACGATGGGAGCGTTTATTCCTATATCCTGAAATACGCCAAGACCCTTCCCAAATTGAATCACTTTGTCCCTAAATCGGCAAGCATCGGAAAGGAAATGCCAGTAAAAGCCATTCCTAAAACTTCTCAAAAAAAATTAGATAGTGTGGCCAGGCGTTTGGAATACTTTAAACGCTTTGGGGATTATTTGATAAAGTCAAAACCGAAACGCATAAAGACCAAACGAAAAAAGGGCATCAAGCTTCAGTTGCAAAAAATAGCCTACAACAGTTCGGAAACCTACCTCGTTATGGAAATTGCCAATAATTCAGGCATCGCTTTTGAAGTCGATTTTCTGAATGTGTACGGGGTCAGTGGAAACAAAAAACGGAAAGCTTCTTATCAAAAGCTTTTAATGAAATCTATTTATACCTATAAAATGCCTTCAAAAGTATGGAACAGTCAGTCCTTTCGGTTTGTATATGTCCTGCCAAAATTTGTACTCGGAGATAAGGAAAAATTGCAGTTAGAATTGCAGGAGTTGAATGGGAGCCGGAAAGTTACTTTGAAACACTAATGGCTTTTTGCTTGAATACATCCCAATATTCTGTAGGGATAAAGTTATATTTGTAACGAGTACAACACGTTGTAGTCAATAAATTAAATACAGTCCATAAATAAATATGTTTTTGACTGACTATATCAAAAAAAGAAACGGTGTATCGATTGGAAGTCCACGATCATTAAGAAACAATCTTTATCGTTCACTTGGTTCCAAAAACTTTTCCACATTTTGGAAGTATTGGAACCCTATTTTCGGATATTACCTGGGGAAGTTTATATTCAAGCCTTTAAAGAACATTTTTCCGGTTGCCATTGCTTTGTTGTTGACCTTTATTTTCTGTGGACTGATTCACGATTCTGTTACAACAGCCTTTCGTGGAAAAGTATCATTGTTCTTTTCAATTTGGTTTTTATTTATGGGGCTGGCAGTCTTGATAACCAAATCCCTTAAACACAATTTTCAGAACGAATTTGGATAATACGTGCATTTATTAATTTGGGTATCATAAGTGTCTGTTTGGTATTGACTATCTGTATTACTAAATTTTTGACGGCAGGGGTTTAAAAAAATGTATAAATAGGTACCATAAGTACAAAAATTGAGGTGTTTTCAAACCACTATTTTGTTTTGGTTTAAAAAAACCTATAAATTTGTATCATGAGTACTAAAAAAGGACTTAAAATAAACCAATTACTGCAATCCCAACCATCGGGTACGGTGTTTCTGTCCTCATGGCTTGTTGAACATGGTTATAGTCACGACCTTTTAAGAAAGTACAGGGAAAGTAACTGGTTGACCTCTATAGGCTCAGGGGCTATGATAAGAACCGGTGAAGAAGTAGGATATGAAGGTGCTCTATACACATTACAAGAACAATCAGGGCTAAGCGTGCATCTTGGAGGGAAAACAGCTTTGTCTTTACTTGGAAGAGCACATTATTTGGATTTTAATGTCAAAAAAATATTCCTGTTCTGCAAAAGTGGCAGCAAACTTCCAACATGGTTTTTAAATTATGATTGGGGATATAAAATAGAGCAAATAAACACCTCTTTCCTTCCCTCTGATATAGATCTGTCCTCTATAGAGCAGAAAACATTTTCCATAAAAATAGCAAACCCGGAAAGGGCTATTTTGGAATGTCTTTTCCTAACCCCAAAAATCCATTCGTTTTTAGAATGCTACGAACTTATAGAGGGGCTGAACAACCTAAGGCCAAACCATGTACAAACCTTGCTTGAACAGTGTACTTCCGTCAAAGTAAAACGATTGTTTTTATATATGGCCGAAAAGGCAAATCACAATTGGTTCAATTACATAAAAACTGAAAAAATAGATTTGGGCAGCGGAAAACGGGCTCTTCTGAATGATGGAATCTATATACCGAAATACAATATAACCGTACCCAAAGAATTGGAAACTTAATGGAGATCAGAAATGTGTATAAAACCCAAGTATCACTTTTGTTAAAGGTGTTACCGGAGGTAGCCAAAGAAAAATGCTTCGCCCTACATGGCGGTACGGCTATAAATTTATTCGTCAGGGAAATGCCAAGATTGTCTTATCCAAAGTAAATCGTTATCCAAAGCTCCTTTTTCACTCCTTATTATTGGTATTGATAATCAGTGATTTACCCTATTTACTTTTCAAAACTGCTTATTTCAACCCCCAAAGCACAAATAAAACTAGAAGTCAACCAAGCCAATAGAGGCGTAATTAATGGTACTAAGGAAATGACGCTTTGTGAAAAAGCACAAGATGAATTTGCAGCATTCAGTGCTATTGATGTAGTCTCATTAAGCCAACTTTATGGAGGTAAAATATGTGCTGCTTTGGACAGGCAACATCCCAGGGATTTGTTCGACATCAAATATTTAATGGAGAATGAAGGGTTTACAAATGAAATAAAAAAAGGCTTTTTACTTTGTTTATTGGGCGGCAACCGTCCTTTGCACGAAATGCTCAATCCCAACCTCACTGACCAAAGACACGCTATGGAAAATCATTTTGATGGAATGAGTTATGTCCCATTTTCTTATGAAGATTTTGAAGAGGCCAGAACTCAACTTATAACAGCCGTCAAAGAGTGTCTAACAAAAAAAGACAAAGATTTTCTATTGGGCTTCAAGAGCCTTACACCAGATTGGGACATCTACGATTTTGAAAAATTCCCTGCTGTTCAATGGAAGCTACAAAATCTTATTAAACTTAAAAATAGTAACCCGTCAAAATACAATGAATTAGTTGGAGCCTTGAAAAATGTATTGTACTAACGGAAGCTTTCCTGTCCCGAATTCATTCTATTTTTGGGACAGTGTGAATATGAAATTAAGGTAAATATTATTTATGATAAACCCCTATAATATTCTCAAACCTCAAAAAACATCAATTACCATCAAACCATATTTCATGATCAAAAAAGGAAAAATGTTGTACCTATGTTGTACCTGCGTCAAAATTCAGGCTAAATTTTAACAAAAAAAGCCGAAGATTTCTCTTCGGCTTTTCGTGCGGGTGAAGGGACTCGAACCCCCACACCTTGCGGCATCAGATCCTAAGTTCTACTCGATTACCCTGAACCCCAGCCAAAGGGAGCTGAAGGCCATCGGGGATTCCCCGGAAGCCCTGAAACGCTATACCCGTGAAGCGATGAAGGAGTATGCCAAGGCTTTTAACCGTGAAATTGATGGAAAACCCGTAAGAGTGGATGATATTAAGTATTACGCCAAGGTAGAACGACAACGTATCTTTAAGGGAACCGACAAACAGATACGGGAAAATCAACCCTATGCCACCAAGATTTTGGAACTGAAACAGGAAATCCGAAACATTGAAAGCGGTGAACATACAGGGAGCACCAAAAAGCTTGAAAAAGAAATACAACGTTTAGAAAAAGAAGCACCGCATCAGTTGAACGGCAAACGAATTATCCGGGGCATGTCCAAATCGGGACCGCAGAGCCATATCCATATCATTGTCAGCCGAAAGGATGCTTCCAACCGCTACAACCTATCCCTGGGGAGCAAGTATAAAGCTTCAGAAGTGAAGATGAACGGCAAAACCGTAAAACGTGGCTTTGACCGGGACACCTTTGTCAAAAATGCGGAAAAGACCTTTGACAAAATATTTGACTATAAACGGAACTATGTAGAGACCTATCGGGCAAAAAAAACTTTTTAAAAGACCCCGAGCTGTATTTTTCCACGATAACAAAACTTCCGACCAATGAAAAAGCAGTTGCCTTTAAATTATTGCAACAATCCGGGGTCAACACCGCTTTGTTGAGCATACCGACCAACAAGATCCAGCTGACCATCAAGGCTATCAACAAACTGAAAAAAGGCATTGGAAATGCCATTGATTCAGGCTCGATTGGAATATGAATTGGCAGCCGGAACATATCATCCTTTATGTTGTCGTTCCTATTTTGTTTATGGGAACAATGCTGTATGGATTACTATTTGGGGAAAAGAAAGAGCAAACGGATAAAAAATATAAGGTACGTTTCAAACTAAGGAACGGTAGGTTCAAGGCAGACAATATCCGCAGGGGAGCTTCGGTCATCGGTTCTGCAGGGAGTGGCAAGACGGAAAGCGTGGTCTATAATTTTTTGCAACATTTTAGCAAGTACGGTTTCTGTGGGGTGATCCATGACTACAAGGATTTTGAACTGACCGAAATCGCCTGTCCGTTTTTCAGGGAAAGGAACATTCCATTTTATACCATTGCCTTTGACGACACCCATTACCGGGTAAACCCCATTGCCCCGAAATACCTGCCCAATGAGGAAAGCGTCAACGAAGTGTCACGGGTACTGATGGAAAACTTGTTGGAACAGGACCTCTCCCAAAACACAGGAAGCAACAAATTCTTTTCCGATGCCGTGGAAGGGCTGTTGAGCGGAATGATCTGGAAAATGAAGACCGCTTACCCCGATTACTGTACCTTGCCTCATATTATTGCCCTGTTTCAGTCAATAAGCACAAAAAAACTGGTGGCGTTCCTGAAATCGGATTTGATTTCCCGGAGTATGGCCAGTGCCTTTATCAATGGCATTGAATCGGAAAAGCAAACGGCAGGGGTCAAAAGTACCCTGGCCAATGCTTTTAAAAAAATCGGTTCCCAAAAACTGTTCTATGTGCTGTCCAAGGATGAAGTGCCCTTGGATATCAATAATCCCAAGCACCCGGCCGTGGTTTCCCTGGTCAATAATCCGAAATATGATTTGGCATACTCCCCTGTCATTGCTATGGTGATGCATACCATTATCAAACAGATGAGTGTACGCGGCAGAAAATCCTCATTTTTGTTGATGGAAGAGGCACCGACCCTGAGACTGCCCAATATGCACCGAATTCCTGCTACATTGAGAAGTTATGGTATTTGTACCGTGTATGTAATGCAGGATAAGGTACAGAACGATTTGCTGTACGGGGACAAGGCCAGTAAGGCCATTTTAAGTAACTTGTCCTACCAATTCTTCGGAAAGATGAACGACCCAGACACCGCCAAATACTACGAACGCTTTTTTGAAATCATCAAAACGCCGACCAAAAGCATCAGTAAAAGTAGCGGTATGAGTTTTGAAAGCCGTGTTACAAGAGGGGAGAGGGAGGTTTCGAAACGAAGGGCGGATTTGTTTTTTCGGTTAAAACAGGGAGAGTTTATCGCTTTTGCGGATGGAAAGGATAAAAAGGTTCGGTTTAAACTCCAAGCTATCGGTAAAGAAAGGCCAAGGCAGAAAGTACGATATGCCCTAACTGACTTAGCCAATAATCACGAACGAATCTATAGAGAAGCCATATCTATATTTAGTCGTTTTTCTCCAAATTCAAAAAGTTAATACAAAACCGAGGACGTTTCCCTAAAGCAGCTCAATCATCGGTTCATGATTGATTACGAGCAATATTATTTATCTCAGTTTATGAAACGCTTTAAAAAACTGTGCAAGCCCGTCTTAAAAATGAAATGGATTGAAATATGGTATAACCGTAAAAGATTACATTCTTCATTGGGCTACAAAACCCCTTTTGAAGTCGAGCAAGAATTTTATCAAATTAAATATGTGGCATAGTCCTTAAAAAAATGTCCGACTTTTTGTTGCAAGTCCAAAAATACCCGTTCATATGATTTAATACACCGATTGTTTAATAATTGATGCCACTTATTTGTATTTTATTTTTTTCGGAATTTTTAAACGACATTTATTATTAAGGAAGAGACAAGCAATGCATATGAGAAAATATGATACGCCAAAAATAATGTCTTTCTGGAGATTTCTTAAAAAAGTGATAAAAACAAGCATTTTAACAATATAAAAAATATTTACTTATCGCATCAGTAATTACCTCTTGCAATAACGATGACAATTATATGTTGCAAGATAGCACTATTGCCGTAGAAAGCGTATTCAATAGTAAGCCACTGGCCTAATCCGGCACTTTTATGGAGCCTGGGCACCACCCATGATTTTCCCCGGTCAATCCGTATTATGTGGCAAAAAATCAAACCTTGACATTTGCCATCGTGTACGGTTGGAGTAATAACCTGTTTTTTGTTCCCGAAAACTTGGGTATTGGGTTGTACAGCGAAGACGGTACGCCCATTGAAGGTGATGTGTCTTCCAAAAAAATTATGGGACAATGGTACAAGGGCAAACCAAGCGCCCGGAACGGCCGAAAACCCAATCAAGGATATCAAAGAAGTAGGGATTACTGATGACTATGGCAATGCCTACTTGGCAGCAAATCAATTGATGAACGTGTCACTTGAATACCAACGGTAACCCCATTCAGTCCGTACCCAACCCGAATGAATTCAATGCAAAAGCTCTCTCCCGATGTTTCGGGACTGCCCATCCTTAAAATAAAGTGAATGAGAATTTTTCCGGCACTCCCGCCTTTGGCGGGTTAGAGGCAAATGGTGGGAAAATTGAAAATAGAATAATGCACAACAGGTGAAGTAATTTTAAATGGTCACCCCCTGTAATAACCTTTGAGTCTTGTTTTACTGAATCTGCAAGTAAGCTGAGTTCTACGCTCCTTTGGGAAGGATTGTGGTTTATCACTTATTGCTGTAGGGTGCAATAATGGCGAAAAAGGTTCAATGAACGATAAAGCAGAGCATTTAACGAATAATTTCGCTTAGTATGATGGGGTATCAACTTTAATTAATCACAAACCACCTTTCTTTGCAAAAAGTCAAGGTCTGAAGAACCTTCAGCATAACCCCAATCTTAATCTCTGAAGATAATAGTACGATACTGAACTTAGCTTGTTTTGTTTTTTTATAGAACTTTTACAAGAATATTTATTGGAATGTTATTAAAGGAAGTGACAAGCGGATCGTGTAAGAAAATACAGTCATATATTGAAGATGTCCAGTACATAAAAGGATTGGCAAAAGATAAAGCCCCCTGCAAAGACTATAAAAAGCTTTTGTGTAGTAGTAGGTTTGTCAATATAATTGGAGAGATTGGATTAAATATTTTGGAGTGGAAATTCGAAGGCAGTAATAGCAACTTTACGCTATTAAGTTCTAATTACGGTTACGGCACGCCAAATTTAATGTCTTTCAAGAGATTCCTTGAATCTGTTAAAAAGTGCTTTGTTGAATATTTTACAGATGTATTGTTGGCCTTTATGCAAAGCACAAATACTTTAGGGGTAAATAATAGGGCTGGGCAATGCCTTCAATTTTTTATGCCTTTGGCTCTAGATTATGGGCAAGCCCATTATTATGTGGCATTATATATCTGCCCTATAAATAATGGTTTGTTATACGAAGATTTTTATTATGTGGCGATACCGCTTAAAAAGTACGAGAGCGAATCTGTTTTGTTCTCTGTGTTGGTTGATATGAAAAGAAATTCAGAAATCACAAAACTTGTCAGGGATAAATGTGCTGGAACACCATATATCAATAATATACTTACCCGAAAACAAATAACGGTTTTTAATCTTATTATGGAGAATTATAGTTCTAGAGATATAGCCAAAATGTTGGGTAAGTCACATAGTAGCATATTAAAATATAACATCAGGATTTCCAGTTTGATCAGCGATTTTTTTGAAAAGCCGTTTAACACGGTGTACGATGCTGTGGCCTATTATAAAAAATGTTTTTGTGTATCATAAAAAAGGAGGAAGAAGAAAACCCTGGTTGTATTTAGGATAAAAATCAGGGTTGTTCAAAACTGTGCAAAAGGGTTTAATGTAAAGGTCTTTTGAACTATCAAAAAGTATTAAGATAAGTATGAATTTATGTTTAATATTTAAAAAATGTATCATGAAAAAAAAATATTTTATTTTATTAATAGGTTTGGCTGGACTGGGCTGTTTTAACCTTAATGCCCAGCAAGAGGTGACTTGTGGTGAGTGGGAAAAACTTAATGTGGGCTTTGATTACATTTTTAGGGGAATTGAATTTCCGGAAGATCAAAACGATATCGCCTATGCTGCAGGCGAATCTTTAACTTACAATGGGGACGGAATTGTCATAAAAACTATCGATGGAGGAGATACTTGGTCACAAATTTGGTTTGGTGAAGATCAGGGTCTGAAGGGAATAAGTTTTCCGACCCTCAATACAGGCTATGTTGCAGGATGGGGAGACTATTTTGCAAAAACTACCGATGGTGGTGCTACATGGCAGCAACAAACCCCAATATCTGATGTCTTTTTTTACAGGAATATGGTTTTTAAAGATGAGAACAATGGTGTAATTACTGCACAAACCACTACAGGTTCTGCTGTGTATTGGACAAACGATGGGGGTCAAACTTGGGCTGAAGGTACCGGCTTGGCTTCTGTGCCCTATCAAATCACTTATGTTTCTGGAGATACTTATTTTATAGTTACAAATGGTGGCCAAATTCAAAAATCTATTGATAATGGCGCCTCTTGGACAACGGTGTTTACAGGAACGCCAGAGTCTCTTATAGGGATTGAATTTTATGATGACATGGTGGGTGTTGCTACCGGCGATGATGGGGTTATTTACAAAACTGCTGATGGTGGTACTACGTGGGAATCACAAACGGTTGGGGAAGGTTCTGAGCTATGGCGTGATATTGCTTGGGAGGATGATGCCAATAAGTTGACCTTGGTTGGAACTCCGGAACAAATTTATGAATCTGAGGATGGCGGCCAGACATGGCCCATAGACAATACTGATGTGTCTGATTATTATTCTGCGCTTTATGAAGTACTTTATACAAGTAACGGCACGGGGTATATAATTGGTTCCCAAGGGGTGTTCTTTCGAAAAAAATGCGAAACCACCTTAAACATAGATAGCAACTTGTTTGGTCAAGATCTTTCTATCTACCCAAACCCTATGCGTGATATATTGAACTTAAGGTCATCTACTTTTGATATCGAAAAGGTTATTGTCCATGATGTTTTGGGTAAACAGGTAGCAACAATTTTAATTGATGATAGATTTGCATCTATCGACTTGTCAAGCCTTAAGCCTGGGATTTATCTTTTAAAAATTTCAGCTATCAACACGACAGTTATAAGAAAAGTGATAAAAAAATAGTTAAATATCCGTATCAATGGAAATAGAAGGCATCAATTTTTAAAACATAATTATGAAACATAGCCCGTTGTGCATTATGAATCTACTGCCTCGGGGCAAGTCCCCTGAAATTCCTTTGGGAATATTTCACAGGGACAAGCCTGTCATGATTGACTTTAATGCAAATTACAAAAAATAGTACTGAGGAAAATATCAACTGAAAGTTTACTCCCATACCAAGGGTATAACCCGCGGGCAGCTTGGAAAAAGTTTAAATGAATTCTGTTATTAAGATCATTACAGATTAAAAATCTCAATACGTAGGACAGGTCAATAACATATTTATAGTGTATTTATAGCGTATATATAACGTATTTAACATATAAAAAACATATTATAACCCCATGATGATTTCAATCCTGTTGTTTACAAGTATTTTACATCAAAAAACACAATGGGTTTATATATTTTGCCATAATGATAATCACAATGAACAAAGCTATTGTGACCCAATAATCTTCAACAACAATAAAAGACATAAAAAAAACAAGAAAATACATACTTTACCAATAGCTTCTGATAAAAAAGCCTTAAACCACCTTTATAAAAATGTCTTGTCATACAATATATGTGGCTTCTTTTTTAGAGGTTTTTGTAAAAATTTTATCATGAAAAAAATACATTTTTTAATAAAGAAAATTTTTATTTTTCCATTAGTACTCATTGGTAAAGCCATGAGTTTGTCAGTGATTAGCTTATGCCTATTAACGATGGTTCTATTCTTTTATGATTTTTTGGAAGAGTTCACTATTGATATCTTTATAATTTTATTCATTGTCAGCAGCTTTATTTTTACTTTCGCCATCTATGCTGAAAACAAGGATGCTAAAACACAATCCCATTTGAAATAATAGGGACATAAACCCGTTGTGCATTATGATTGAAAAAAGAAAAAGTTGTTCATTTGACTGATAGTCAGCAAATTGTTTTTGCGATAAAACATTTACAATGAACAACTTAAATGCAAATTACGAAAGAATATTGGAAGTGCTAAGAAAAATATCAAAAGAAAAACTGCTCCCATACCAAAGGCGAAGCCCTCGGATGAGTGATTTGGAAGTAGTAGGATTGTGTTTAACCGCTGAATATAAGGGGATTGACAGTGAAAACCACCTTTTCCGGATGCTCTCTGGCCATCTTGCCAATAAGATTGAACGCAGCGTGTACAACCGTCGCTGGAGGCGCTTAATGCCCTACTTGGACAAGATACGGGGGGCTTGGCCAGGCATTTCAACGAGTTTGAAGATTATTTTGTTGTGGACAGTATGCCGTTGGAAGTGTGCAAGCTCTCCCGTTCATCCCGTAGCAGGGTCTGCAAGGAAGAGGGTTATGCTTTCCCGGACAAAGGGTGCTGTGCCTCACAGGGCCTTTATTTTTATGGGTATAAGCTACATGCGGTCTGCTCTGTGGGTGGGGTGTTCCAAAGCTTTGACCTGAGCCCGGCATCT
>NZ_JAPFGA010000023.1 GCF_026241135.1 Galbibacter kalidii | reverse complement strand
GGTTCAACTGGACTTCTGACGAAAGATACCCCTTGTCCCCGAGCAGGACACAATCAGACAACTGGGCCTTGATATCATCGAGATAATTAATATCATGACAGATGCCGGACTCAGGTCAAAGCTTTGGAACACCCCACCCACAGAGCAGACCGCATGTAGCTTATACCCATAAAAATAAAGGTCCTGTGAGGCACAGTGACGGCTCGCATATAAGGTGGTTTAGGGGCATGACCCTATTCCTCTATACAACCTTCCCCACACATCTTGTTTTTATCGGAATCTCCATATTTAACTTGTTCCGCTGAAAAAAACATATCCTTTATATTTAATATTTGTGTATCTAATTCCCATCCCTTTTTCAGATTACATTTGGTGAAAGCCAACATCCAATCGTTTACCTTCTAAAAACTGAAGAACATCGAATGTTTAAATTTTTCAATCCTCTGCCAATTTTATTTTAAATCTTTTACTGTCATTTTTGCGTGCTTTTAATTTCCCAAAATAAGGAAAAATAAGCCACCTAAAATAATGACTATCATTATATAAAACATTATTCTGTCTAATTTTTTATTTGTCATTTTTATCTGTTTTTTTTAGTAGTCTGTCTTTAAGCGATTCTTGATTATACATCAAATAATTAATCCTACGATTATGCCCTTTAATAACTTTCTTTATCTCGGCTCTTTTTCTGATTACATTTAACTCTTTAAACATTCGATTCGATTTGAGGTCTCGTTTCCAAGTGGTCGAGGTTAACTATCTATAATACAAATTGTTCGTCATGTAATTCACAATGGATTATGAAAACCCATATTTAACACGAATAGATCTGATTCCTTTAGCACCTAAAGGATTATCGCTAATGAAGTTTATAGAAACTAAAATGAGTTTGTGATGTTAAAACCGTAGATATTTAAAAAGGAATTGACATTCTACGTGAGTAGATATTATTATTCTCATTTGTTTCTTCAACATCATTATTAATATCCACATTAAATTCCATATCGAGAAATGCAGGAATAGGTTCACAGTGGATATGGACTTTCCGTAAATATTCAAATTGTCGATTAGAACCTAAAACCCCTCCCTGAACAATTGTATTCCCCCCGGAGATTGTTGTTCCCCCTGGGCATTTGTAGTTCACACCACAAGAAAATCCTTTAGCCTGTGCGTTACCTGTATTCCTAATGGTAACTTTTATCTGATGTGTTATCCATGAATCTATGGGATCGTTTAATTTAATGATTTTTACATTTGTGATTTTTAAATCCCTGGCCTCAACAACTGGTGGCTTGTTGGTTCCCTGATCAGTACTATTCTCATCTACTTCCTCTATAGCACTTTCCTGTTTTTCTTCTTTCTTATTATTAGAACAAGAAATCAATACTATCAAGCTTGTTACAAGTAATATTTGCATTAACACTGATTTTTTCATTTTGTATCCTTTTTAAAATTCGACTTTTGGAAAATTTTCCCCCACACCTTGGCCATCGTAATAATAGGTTACAAGGGTAGACTCTTTCACCTTAATCTGTATTCTGGCTCTAACTAAAGACCACTTGCCTACCTGTAATTTTTATAATTACCGTCCAGTTTTTGTTTCTGCCTGTCCTTGCCTAACCAACCTATTCCATAACGGACTTTTATAGTAGCGCCTACAGGCTCTCTAAAAAAAGCAACTCCTTTAGCATTGAAGAACCATTCAAGGGTCGTCCATTTATTCTTCTTAGCATTTTTATATCTGATATAACTCATCCTTAACTATTTCTTAATCTTGCGCGTGTAAATCCATTTGGTTGATTTATTATTGAACGCCTGCCATATGAAACTCCTTTTACACCAAATGGAATATCGTATTTCGGTTTTGAAAGTTCTCCTCTTGAAATTTGCATAATTTTATCAATTAGATTTTTTCTGACTATAATTAATTTACACCCTTCAAATGAAGGCTGGTGGGGAGTGGAGGAATTTCTGGTACGATTGGTAACATCTTTTGGCCCTAAAGGGGCTCCTTGAATAAGTAATGGCTTGTGCTCTCTCCACCATCCTCCTTTATCAGGAGCTTCGTTTAACGGCGTGGCATATGGCGGAATTTCAAGATGCTTAACCCTTGAATTGCCTTCAGAAATTAAAGTTGGCTGTTTGTTAATGGTAGCACCTTCAACTACTGAAATTTTCACCTTATCATATATGCCAAATTCCCCTTTGTATTTTTTAGAATTATAATACCGTTTCGGGTTTTCTGTATAAAAATCTGTATAATATTTGATATGGTTAGAATTCCATTTTAAGCGTATCTCGGAGAGTGTATGGTCATGTCCTGTAAGCAATAAATCAATTGGTGTTACTGCACCATCATCACCTGTAAGCAGCCTTAAAAATTCATCAATATCTCCACGAGAAACACCAAAATCGACAAGGTTCTTGGCTGAATGGGTTTTAAATGCATCTGTCGAAAGCGGCCAGTCTTTAAAATGCTGAATCACTACCCTTTTAGACATTTCATTATTATTCATTACACCAAATGCTGCAAATTTACTTCTACGTAAGAAATTAACTATTTCCAGTTCATCCGTTTTTGCATGCTCTGTTTCCCTGAAATAATGGGGATATTCGTTTTTCCAAATATTAACCGGAGGGGCGTGCATTCCAACAAATACTAATCCCTCTTCTTTTTTTAATGTATTCGCTAGCAAGGTATATACCCGTTTATTAGGGCCAATACAATTAGGAGCATGGTGAACCTGAAATGCTTCTTCATCTTCGGATCCGAAGCCAAAAGAAGTAGTTATTGCGTCCCAAGTATCCCATTTGCCATCCGGAGCATCTTTATCGGGACCGGTATCTAACATTAAGATAGTATGTTTACCTAATTGAATTTTATTATTTGCCAAACTGTTAAAGTTTAATTTGTAATACGTTAAATAATCTTTCTTCCAAAAGCTCAATTTGGTAGCTGGAATCACTTGCTTTGTCGCTGTGTCTGTGCTTATTTTTATCCTACCCTTATCATCGTTATTAAACCTATTTGGATTTCCCCCTTGTAATACCCGTGCTTCAAATTTTGATAAATTATAGCCTGAATATTGAGGAAGGTCTTTATCTGAATGCACGGGAATATCCAAACGGCCATAAATTTCATAGGGTAAGACACGATAATCATGATTGCCTAAGGTTGTAAAGATGGGAACCAACAACTCTTCCTGTGGGTGATCTTTTTCCGGATAAGGGGACTTCCCTAATATTAAATCTTTGAAGAATTTAAAATTCCCTCCTGATTCATAATTGTCTCCCTTCTCGTACAGATAATCTACCAGATCCCCTGTGGCCATAATTCCATCAACAACCCCTTTCTTATACATGCTGTTAGCATACCTTATCAGGTCCCTGAAACCATTATTCCAATTGTTGAGGTTATCTATTCCATTTGAAATTTCATTTGAAAAATCAGGATATTTTGTTCTTGCCTTTTCAAGTGTCTTTTTAAAAGCATCTATTCTCTTCGCCACATGGATATCAGTAGCATGTAACAGCCCAAAATCTGTCCAGTCCTTACGGGAGTAGATACAATGTGGAGCGATATTATAATAGGCATTATTTTCATTTTTAAACACCAAATCATATAATTCCGGAGATTTGTCATCAACCCTAAGGGGAACTTTTTTGGGTTCAAGATCAACTCTTGTTTGGTCAGGTAATAATGGAATTCCTATGTCCTTGGATTTATCATAGACCAATTGAATTTTTTTGGATTTCTTTCCAACTTTTCTAAGGGAAAACCTTTCATTCAGGATTTTATTAAATTCGTCTTTATTTGTAATTTTTCTGGCATGTTTACTGTCCAAATAAAAATGAACGGAAAGGTCTTTGAGGGATAAATCGGTTATTTTTGGGCTTCCTAACAAGGGAAATCGTAATTTTAACCAGATGGGATGATTATATATGGATTTGTTAAACACACACAATCCTCTCTCAAAGCAAACTATTTCCATTTTACCTTGCCAAATATTGCTTGATATGGGATATCCAAACTCATCTTTATTTGATGCTTTCCATTCCTGATAAATTGGACCGCTTATAGCTACACCTCCTCTTGTACCGGGCATATAAATGATTTCACCCCATTCAAATAAGCTAAAAGGGTAACCTTCATCGGTTCTTTGTTCATCCGATTTTGGGAAGCCAAGCTCCCTCCTCAAAGTGTGACTACTGGAATCAAACTCACCTCTTGATATATATTTCTTTAAAATTCCCCCGTGGACCTCAAAAGTTCCTACTGTGTGATGTGAATAAATGTTTCCATTTTTAAATCTTTGAACATAACCGCCAAATTTCACCTTTTCTACCTGAGAAACTCTATTCCCAATATGAAAACCTTTAGTCTTTAACTGATTTCTTTTTTTTGTGATTTTCCGAGAAGCTATTTGTAATGAATCAGCCATAATAATTAATTGTAATTAAAGTAAATAATACCGTTTTTCTGATTGCTATTGTTTTATTCTTAATTATCAATGTTCACTATAATGCTTAAACCAGTAGTTGTCTTTTCCTGCTTGTTTATTAAGCAAAATGGCATGCAATTGACCCTTAAGTTTTTTTGAAGGCAAGCTTTGACGTCTTGCAAGATTCCAATACGTTATTCCCTCAGGCTCTTGATAGTTTGGAAATCCGGGTTCGTATTGATATCGAAATTTGATTCTCCTTGAGCGTCCAAGTATTGATCGTTCAACTATCCTCCCATTCTTGTCAAAAATGTGGATTCCCCCTTCTCGAGCAGGAGTATCGTTGCTAGCCCGTCCATTCAATAGTATGAGTCTTCCGTCAGGGGAAAATGTCCCGCCTTGTAAATACCGTGAAACTATATAGGGATTACCACGAGAATCCTTTAACTCAAACCGACCAGCAGTAGTCAAAATATCTCTGTTTCGCTCTTGACCGATTCTCCTATAATCAACTTTGTACATGTACACTGGATACCTGCTATCTATTCGGTTATGTGAGGAGTAGAGAATACGTGTTTGAGGATGTATTGCACACCAACCCGCTCTGGCAGTTTTTTGTCTTTTGTTTTGCTGGGGAAGAGGATAGAACCCAATGAATTTAAGGCCACCATCAGTCGAGAATACGGCAATCCGTGGTGCATTCCCGATTCTATTCACGCCTTCTTCATTCTCAACAGGTATAAACAAGTATCCCTTTCGATTAAATCGAATAAAATCTGGATCACCGAAATGATCCCCGCCATACCTCTCAAGTGATTTTGGCATGTGTGCCACTTCCACTGATGCATCGGTATTGTGAGAAAGACGTGTGGAGACGTGGAACTTTATTATTTTTGTTTTTTGAGTGAAATACCAGTGCTCTTCATCGTGTGTAACACCCTGTAAGCTATCGCTCCAATTTGTTTCACGGTTTTTCGGGTAATTTCCAATGTATGAGAATGCCATGACTTATACAATTAGTTGTTTTGAATATCTATGCTTATGTTCAACCTAATCAACCCCTTGCTTTCCTTTAACTACCAACAATTACGTTGTAATAAACAATTATATTTAATATAAGCTTGGAGGAAGCACAAGGTGATGTTAAGCAGGTAAAGGGAATATCAAAATTAATTAATAGCCTATTTGTAAAATTAAACTACATTTGAATTGTATTTACTGTAAAAAAGCGACAATATTAATTAAAAAACACTTATTATTAGAGGGATATATAGCAGATATGTACGTTCATGGTAGATTCAACAGTTTTATTTCTTCCACTTTGTAAATGGAATAAGCATGGGGGTCTTTTTTTGATACTCTTTATAAATATCTCCAAACTGTTTGCGTAAATCCCGTTCTTCCAGAAGTTTTACAGCAACTAAAATGTAAACTGTGGTTACCACGGCAAAAAGCAAATGGCCTTGTGTCATTACCGGAGTCGTCCAAAAGGCTATTACGAATCCAAGCATGATGGGATGACGAACAATGTTATAAAACCATCTTGTAGTAAACTGCACGGGTTTAGGAGGAATTTTTTTTAGGTTTTCATAAACCTGTTTTAGTCCGAAGAGGTCAAAATGATTGATCATAAAAGTGGATAAAAGCACAGTAAGCCAACCCAAGGCAAACAATCCCCACAGCACACCTACCCAAAAAGGATTGGTTACTTCCCATACCACTTCGGGCATAGGTCGCCACTGCCAAAAAATAAGGATAAGTGCTAAGGTAGATAGCAGCACATAGGTGCTTCGCTCAATGGCTGGCGGAATGATTTTAGTCCACCACCTCTTAAATTCCTGTCGGGCCATGATGCTGTGTTGAAGTGCAAAAACACTAAGGACAACAATATTGATGATAATGGCTGTGCCGAAGAATGTTTCTTCACCCGTGTCGATGGTTTTAGAAACCCCGAAGTCGCCTACAAAGGCGATGGCATACAGAAAGGTCACAAAAAATAATAGATAAGATACAATACCGTATAAAAACGCTAATGCTTTCATTGTTAATTAGGTTTGGTTAGATGACATAATCTATGCATAAACCAAAAAATAATTACTGTAAATATGCGACAAACTTATGCCAAAGGTTTAATATTCAGGTATCGTTTCGTAAGTGGATTCATAGCATTATTCAGTTGTGAAGGTGGTAACGCTACTCGGTTCTTAAAGTCATGGGACAAGTGTGCTACATCGTAATACCCAGCCTTAAAAGCTACTTCGGAGAGACTCATTTTGGGGTTACCTTGTATTAGTTCCATTGCATGCTTGATCTTCCATATCCTGGCATAGGCTTGCGGACAAAGTCCGACTTTTAAAAGAAACTGACGTTGTAGGGTACGCTGACTCATACAATATTGCTTGGCCAATTCTTCTACACACACCTTTCCGTCGTTTTTTATAATTTGGTTTATGGCATAATAGATAGGATCTTTTAAGAAAACATCTTTATCCGGTAAGGTATTTTGAAAAAACTGATCGAAATATTCACTATCTAAGGAATCTATCAATTCATTCTCTTCCAGCTTTCTCAATATATTGTTGTTGACATTCAATACATCACTTACGGCTACCCGTCTATCTACCAACTCAGTCATAGGAGTTTTCAGGATGTGATAACCTATTACAGGATGTACCATAAAAAAGTAACATTTCCAGTAACCATTCATAGACATAAATAACGAACTTTGGGAAAACAAGCCTGTAAGATACAGTCGGTTTTGTAGAAATTCTTGTTTGGAATAATTCATGAATTTGCAATGCACCGACGCTCCAACAAACAAAGTAGCTACCAGATAGCCTGTCCTTGGAAAAACATTGACAAATTCATCTTCAAAACCAAAATCCATTTGGGTGTAATGCAAGCGATAGTCATTATAAGATTGCATACGCGTATTTAGGGTTAAATGCGGAGATAAGGTTGGTGTGGTTGTGTTGGTGTCCATTTTTACAGACCAATCATAGTTGCCTAAATATAATCATATTTATTTAACATACTAAAAACAAGTCGATTAACATCCATTTTTTATAGAAAAACTTAAAACATTAACCTCCAAATAGGAACCTTTTTCATTAAATATAAAAAACCATCCGTATAAAACGAATGGTTTTTTGTATTGCTATGAAGTCTTCTCTTAAAAGCTTGTCTCACCAACATTGGGTTGGTAAACATAATTGAAGCTGTAATACTGTGAGTTGCTTAGGTCTTCATTAGGCTCTCCGTTTTCGTAATAGCTTAAAATTTCAACTTTTGCATATCTCCCATCATGGGTTCTTACAACAATTACCTTCCCGGCAATAGGTGATACAACATGTGTTGTGGAATCGTAATTGTACCAACCATTGCCCGATCCTGTTGGAATGGCCAATCCTTCGGCACTATCCTGAGCTAATTTTGATGTATCTACCGTTTTTACATCTGCCAAGGTTCCTGTGGCAATATAGGCTCCTGCTGTTGCTGTTCTATCTGGCTCGTCTTCAAAAGCAGCTTCGCCTCCGTTTACCAAAATGGTGGTTCCCCTAAAAGCAATATCCCAGTTGTCCCCGCTTACAGTAGCTCCGGCTTCAAACGAGAATTTGATATAATCCCCTGTTATTGTAGGCGGATTTGTTGAATAATCAGCACTTTGGGTTGCTTTTAGGTTTTCATACGAGCTTGATTCAACTTGTATAAGTTCTGGGGAATTGTCATCATCGCTACTGCATGATACGATTCCTAAAAAGGCTATGGCCAGTGATAATAATTTAATTGATTTCATTTGATTATTGTATTTAAAATTTAATATTGAGTTTTCCATAAATAATTCTTCCGGAAATATTAGTGATCTGTCCATCAGTAAATCCGAAAATATTGTTCGCTCCTACCCCTACCGTATAGTTTTTACCAAAGGTTTTGTTGACAGCTATATCCCAAACCGAATATCCGTCTACAAAATCATCGTAGGCATCGAGATAGCTATTTCCGTTGCTGTCGTAGAGTCCGTATTTGCTTCGGTAAGTCCCGCGGATGTTCATATTTGCTTTCCATTCCGGGAGCATGTAGAACAGTTTTAAATTTGCCATGTGGCGTGAACGGTTGTATAATCCGAAGTAATCTTCTTTATCCAGCCTAAAAGAACCGTTTTCATTTCGCGCATACACTTCTCCATTTTCGAAAACATCTTCAGCTTCCTTGTCCTTGGCATACAACAATTGGTATCCACCTGAAAGTGTCAGCTTGTTGTTGGGCATCCATGTAGTATTGAATTCGAGCCCTTGGGTATATACCTTGTGCACATTGTAATAACTAAACACATTTTGTCCGTTGGTCTTATTGGCTATCACTCGGGTATCGATCAGGTCTTCAATATTATTTCTGAAGAGATTTACATTCAATTTGATACCTGATATTGGCTTAAAATCAAAACCTAGATTGTATGCGACAGAATTTTCAGGTCGCAGATCGTTTTCAAATTCAGAAATCGGTACCACTATATTTTCTATTTGCCCATCTTCCTCCATTCTAGGAATGGCTGTCGTTACAGCATTATGGCCCAATACCGTATACCCCACCGACGAATTGGTGAAATCAAAATACAGCTGCCTGAAATCAGGAGCCTTAAAACCATACCCAACCGATGCTTTTACCGCTATTTTGTTGTTGAATTTGTATCGAAAAGCAGCTTTTGGACTAAACTGTGAACTGTATTCACTATGGCTGTCAAAACGTGCCCCAAGAATCAGGTTTAGTTTTTCAGTCGGATTGGCGTCGTATTGTGTATAAATGTATGGCGAAGTGAATTTGGGTTCCGCAGAGAAATCGGTACGGTCCAGGGTTTCATTATTCATCCCCGCACCAAAAATAAAATTATTCTTTTGGTTTGGCGTGAACGACAGTCTGGCCTCAGGTCTTAAAAACCTTTGGTCAAAATACCCATCGCTGTAGTTTGTTCCATCGGGGTTGTTTAGGGATTCCTTTGCGTTGTAATTGGTGGTGTAAAATTCAAAATAGCCTTTCCATTTAGCGTTAAAACCGTGGTCGAGCTTCAGGTGGGAATTGTATTCATCGATAGCACTCTCCCCATTTAAATCTTCCGAAGCGATATAATCTTGGGTTTGGGTATAATACCTGCCCGATACCATTAAGGAAGTATTGTCGTTAAAGTTATACTTCATCTTTGAACTGAAGGTATAATTTACAAAAGGATCTACTGTGTTCAGCTCATCATCTTCATTTAGATCATATCCGTCGCTACTATATCGGTTCACAAAAATACTCGCGGATACTTTTGCATTGTTATACCCCAGGGAAACCCCTGTATCATTGGTATTGAAAGTACCGTATTGCGAGCTCAGCTTTCCGTTGAATCCGTTTTTCGGGTTTTCTGTAATAATATTAATCACCCCGCCCAAAGCTTCGCTTCCGTATAAACCGGACGATGCCCCTTTCACTATTTCTATCTGCTGAATATTATCAACCGTAATCCTATTTACATCCAGGGTCCCTGCTGAACGTCCTATTAATGGCATTCCATCTATAAGGATCAAGGTATATTCTGAATCCATCCCCTGCATTTGTATCCCTTCCCCTCCTCCGAAATCAGGGATAGTGATCAAACCGGTTTGTTGATTCAATACCTCACCCAAACGCATTGAATTGATACGTTCTATTTCCTTTTTTGTGACTAACTTGACCGGTAAGGGTAATGAAGAAAGTTGTCTTTTGGTACGTGTAGCGGTGATTATTACCTCTTCTAATTGCTCCGATTCAACCGAGTCTAATCGCTGTTCTTTTCTTTGAGCACAAACTGAAGTACATAACACAATGAAAAAAAATACGCCATATTTATTTTTATTTAGACTCATTCTAATTATTTTTGTTGAACAAATATAAAATATTTATTTAAACTAAGTCTAAATAAGAATAAAATTTAACTCATATGAAAAAATCAATTTTACTAACCAGCTTATCAATTATACTTGCCATAGGTGTTAAGGCACAAAACAAGAAAAAACAAGACCAACAAGCCATTAAGGATATGTGTGGCTGCTATGAGGTGGGGTTTAACTTTGCCGAGACCTTTGAGTATTCAGAAGATTCTACCTATGTACCTTCAAAAGTAAAACATGCCAAAGCTTTGGAATGGGTGCAGCTGGTTAACGATTCGAAAGATAAAATATCGATGCAACACCTTCTCATTGTAGGGCCTAAAGAACATCCACATATCGTAAAACACTGGAGACAAGATTGGGAATATGAAAACACCGATCTGTATGTATATGATCATGATAATAAATGGACTTACACCAGTCTTCCAAAAAGTGAAGTAAAAGGACAGTGGAGCCAAATAGTATTTCAGGTAGACGACAGTCCGCGCTATGCGGGAAGTGCCTCTTGGGTGCATGTTGACGGAAAAAGCTATTGGGAAAACACCACTTCTGCTCCCCTTCCACGCAGGGAATATACACAACGCAGCGATTACAATGTGACCACCAGAAGAAACAGGCACGAAATTACCGATAAGGGCTGGCTACATATTCAGGATAACGACAAAGTAATACGCGAAGACAACAAAGAAGATATCATCCTTGCGCAGGAAAAAGGATACAACACTTATGTTAAAGTAGATGATAGCAAATGTAAATCTGCTCAGGAGTACTGGGAGAAGAACAAAGATAAATGGGCATTGGTACGTACCAAATGGGACGAGGTTTTCTCCAAAAACAAAGACCTAAAATTGGAACACAAAGTTGACAATAAGGAACTTTATAAATACCTTTTCGACGAGGAAGCTTATCAAGATCAAGCTGAAATAAATGTAATAATTGACAAATTTGTAAAAGAATAAATCATGATGAAGATTAAAAACATCCTTCTTTTAGCTGTCCTTTTTGTTGGGATGACAACCTATGCTCAAGATAATATTTTATTGGAGCGTGATTTTTGGAAAACCAAACCAGATGTAGCCACCGTAAAGGCTAAAATAACCGAAGGAAACGATCCGGATCAATTAAATGCTTATAATTTTGATCCGGTAGTGTACGCAATTTTAGAAGACACCCCTAATGAAACCATACAATATTTAATTTCTTTGGATGGTAACGGTGTTAACAAACTTACCCACGACGGCAGGACATATATTTTTTGGGCAGCTTACAAAGGTAACAATGAATTAATGATCCAATTGATAACACAAGGAGCCAAAACCGATATTGTAGATGATCATGGAAGCACAATCCTGAATTTTGCAGCCACCACAGGACAACAAAACACCAAAGTTTTTGATATTTGCTTGGCCAATGGCGCAAATCTTAAAAAAGACCTGAATCACGATGGAGCTAACGCCCTTTTACTGACCGCTCCTCACAATAAGGATTTTAAGGTTGTTGACTATTTTGTAAGCAAGGGATTGGACATCAACAGTACTGATGCTGAAGGAAATAGTCTTTTCAACTATATTGCAAAAGCTGGGAATATTGAACTGTCTAAAAAAGCCTTGACAAAGGGCATTAAAGGCGATGACAATGCTTTTCTCTTTGCTGCCAGGGGAATGAGAGGTGGCACAACATCTTTAAAATATTATCAATATTTGGAGTCAATCGGACTTTCTCCTAAAACTGCCGATAACAATAAGGTAACTCCGTTGCATATTTTAGCTGCAAGGAACAAAGACCTTACTACGCTACAATATTTTATAGATAAAGGCTTAGATGTAAATGCCAAGGATAACGAGGGAAATACCCCTTTTATAAACGCAGCCAGATCTAACAACATTGAAGTGCTTACTTTATTGAGCAAGTACAATAAAGACATCAGTCTTGCTAACAAAAATGGTGAAACTGCCCTTCTTTTAGCAGTTGCTTCAAACTCTGAAGACGTGGTGGAATTCTTGATCCATAATAACGGAGCTGACCGCCTTAACGCTAAAGACAGTAAAGGAAACAATATTGCTTATTATTTGGTTCAGTCATATAACCAGCAAAGTCCAAAGGCTTTTCAAAACAAAGCTAAGTTGTTGGCCCACAAAGGTATTGACCTCACCAAAACACAAGGGAATGGCAACAACTTATATCACCTTGCAGCAGAAAAGAACAGCCTTACGCTTTTAGAGTGGGCAAACAATTACTACGGCGATATAAATACCAAAAATTCAGAAGGTTACACTCCGTTGCATTTAGCTGCTATGATTGCCAAAAACGATGAAGTTTTAAAATATCTTATTAAATTAGGCGCCGATAAAAAAGCTATTACCGATTTTGAGGAAACTGCATTTGACCTTGCATCGGAAAACGAAATTCTAATCAATAACAAGACTGGAATAGAATTTTTGAAGTAGAACTCAATATAATTAGATCAATGAAAAAATTAAAGTACCTAATCATTTTCAGTATTGCCGTTTTGGGTATTTATTCTTTTACCACTGCCCCGGCTTCAAAGTATAAGTGTATGATACAAATGACGAATTATACAGGTGAAGCTGCCTATGTGGTTATTTCCCTCATTAATCCTGAAGGTGAATACGAAAAAACATTGTACGTTCAGGGGGACGATACCGAATGGTACCACGATATTACCCAATGGTGGAATTTCTATGGAAAGAAACGCAATGACATCGATGCCATTACCGGAGCAACCATTGCCGGCGGTGCACGTGCTATCAATGTAATAGAGATTGAAAATGATAAGATAGACGCTGGTTACAGCATCCGTTTTGAAACTGCTGTAGAAGACAAGGAATACTATGTTAAAGACATACAGTTCCCGTTAACAAGAGAAAATATAAAAGGAAAGCATGAAGGAAAAGGCTATATACGCTACATCCGTATGTTGCCTAATTAAAAGCCCCTCCCCCTGCCTCACCGGCAGACAGGTAGCCCTCCCGCCTGAGACGGGAAGGGAACAGTTAACAAATAACAAAAATATCGGATGACCATTTCAATTTGGAGATACAGTCACTTGGCCTTGGCTGTATCTTCTTTTGTTTTTATTGTTTTAGCCGCTGTTACAGGGGTTATTTTAGCATTCGAACCTATTTCCAACCGGATAAAACCGTATAAGGTTGACGGACTCGACAAAATTAGCCTTGCCGAAACCACACAGGCCTTTCAGGAGAAATATCCCGAGGTTTTGGAAATGGAAATAGATGCCAATGATTTTTTTATTGCTTCTGTTTTTACTGAAGAGGGCGATAATTTGAATGGTTATTTCAATCCTGAAACCGGTGAGTTTCTCGGTGAAAAGGCAGAGCCTTCCAGATTCTTCCAAACCATAACCAACTTTCACCGTTCCCTTTTTTTAAAAGGTGTCGGACGGTTTTTTGTCGGGCTTTGCTCCTTCCTCCTCTTCTTGATTGCCATTAGCGGAGCTATCTTAGTGATTAAACGGCAACGAGGCGTAAAAAAATTCTTTACCAAGATCGTAAAGGAAGATTTTTCACAGTATTATCACATAGTCTTGGGAAGGTTGTCCTTGATCCCCATCATTATCATTACCCTTACAGGAACATATTTATCGCTGGAGAAGTTTGACCTACTTCCTAAAGTTGAAACAACGCATCAAATAGATTTCGACGCAATAAATGAATCACCTAAGATTGATCCGGCAGAATTTCCCGTCTTTAAAAACACCATGCTTTCCGAAGTCAAATCAATTGAATTTCCTTTTTCTCCCGATGTTGAAGATTATTTTACTTTAAAACTAAATAGCAGGGAGCTCGTCGTGAATCAATTTACCGGAGAGGTTTTAAGCGAATTAAAATCGCCTATGGTCACTATTTTTTCTGACTTGAGTATGGAATGGCATACGGGGCAGGGAAGCATCCTTTGGTCTGTCATTCTGGCCATTGCTACGGTCAACATCCTGTTTTTTATCTACTCCGGATTTAAGATGACGTTTAAGCGTACGGCATCAAAAATCAAAAACAAATACAAAAAAGACGAATGTGATTATGTGATTCTGGTTGGTTCAGAAAATGGAAATACCCTGATTTTTGCTATTCTATTTCACAAAGCATTACTGAAAGCCGGAAAAAAAGCATTCATAACCCAGCTTAACAATGTTGATACTTTTAAAAACCTAGAACATCTTATCGTATTCACAGCAACCTATGGTGAAGGTGAAGCCCCTACCAATGCCTCTAAATTTTTGAATGTCGCTGATCAAAAACTGAAACAACCATTTTCGTATTCCGTTATAGGTTTTGGGTCGTTAGCATACCCCAATTTCTGTCAGTTTGCTATTGATGTTGACCAAAAACTTGAAGTATTGGGTAACCGTCTGATGCCTGTTTGCAAAATAAACGATAAATCGTATGCTTCATTTATAGAATGGGTTGCTTCGTGGAATAACAATACAGGTAGCGCTGTTGTACTTCCGAAAGACATCAAGATAAAACCCAAAAACATCAAGCTGTTTAAGGTATTACAAAAAACAAATGTCCGGAAAAATCCCGACGACACCTTTATAATCAAATTAAAACCCAAAAGGTTCCAGAAGATCAACTCGGGAGACCTGTTGGCTGTTTACCCTAAAAACGACCATATTGAGCGGCTGTATTCCATCGGTAAAAAAGGAAGGACGATTCAATTGAGTGTAAAACACCACAACAACGGTTTGGGCTCCGGATTTTTAAACGGATTAAATCCAAACGATTCCCTTAAAGCCCGTGTGGTAAACAACACCGCTTTCCATTTTCCTAAAAAAGCACCACAGGTAATCCTAATTGCAAACGGAACCGGAATTGCACCTTTTCTAGGCATGATCGAAGAAAACAAAAAGGACATAGAAACCTATCTTTATCTCGGCTTACGTACCGAAAAGTCGTTCGACCTGTACCGGGATCAAATCGATAGTTTTCTGAACAATCAAAAGTTAAATAAATTTCATCTGGCACTATCAAAAGAAAAGGAACAGCTATATGTACAACATCTTTTGAAAAAAGATGCCAATCATATTGCCCAAGTCATGCAAAATGGAGGGGTTATTATGATCTGCGGTTCACTTAGCATGCAAGATGACGTACTTAAAACATTAGAAGATATCTGTGAAACACAAATTCAAAAACCACTAGATTATTTTCAAAAGAAGCAACAGTTAAAAATGGATTGCTATTAATCCGAAACAAGATGTTAAAATGAGCTTTTTTGTAATGAAAATTACAATTAAAAACTTAGGCTTTCAGTATCTTTGTTAGGCACAACTACTTCAATATTTACTATGGAAAATCTTGACGCTGCGAGACTCCAAATGGCCTTTACCCTAGCCTTTCACATTATTTTTGCTTGTATTGGGATGGTGATGCCTTTTTTTATGGTGGTCTCTCACTATAAATGGCTTAAAACCCGTAATAAAATTTATTTAACCTTAACAAAGTCCTGGCAAAAAGGGGTCGCTATCTTTTTTGTAACCGGGGCTGTTTCAGGTACTGCGCTCTCTTTTGAATTGGGGTTGTTGTGGCCCGAATTCATGAAACATGCCGGTCCTATTATCGGAATGCCCTTTTCGTTAGAAGGAACAGCTTTTTTTGTTGAAGCAATCGCACTGGGATTCTATCTTTATGGATGGAACAAACTTAATGAGCGTTTTCACTGGATTACGGGGATTATCATAGGTTTATCAGGAGTGGCATCAGGTATTTTGGTACTCTCAGCCAACGGTTGGATGAATGCTCCATCAGGGTTCGATTATGTTAATGGTGAATTTTTAAATATTGATCCCATAGCAGCTTTGTTCAATCCTGCCTGGTTTTCGCAGGCATTGCATATGACTTTAGCAGCTTTTACGGCTACCGGTTTTGCTGTTGGTGGCATACATGCCTATCAGATCTATAAAAAAAGGAATGTAGAGCTCCATAAAAAAGCCTTTAAGATTGCCGTAACTTTTGGTGCTATTGCAGCTTTGTTACAACCTGTAAGCGGTGATATTTCTGCCAAAGATATCGCCAAAAGACAACCAGTTAAACTAGCTGCCATGGAAGCCCATTACCATACCGAAAAAGGGGCGCCGCTTTACATAGGTGGTATTGTAAACGAAGACACCCAAGAGGTAAAATACAAAATTTCAATACCAAAAGCCCTGTCCTTTTTATCCTTTGGCGATTTTAATGCTGAAGTTAAAGGTTTAAACGATTTTCCAAAGGAAAACCACCCCCCGGTAGCCATTACCCATTATGCGTTTCAAATTATGGTAGGCCTTGGCATGTTATTGGTATTGGCTGGATTACTATTCTTTTTAAGTTACAAGAAGAAGAACTGGCTCAGTAAACAAAAATTCTGGTTGCTTTTTGTGCTTATGGCTCCCGTTGGGTTTATGGCACTCGAAGCCGGATGGGTAGTTACCGAAGTCGGGAGGCAACCCTGGATTATATACAATATCATGAGAACAAAGGATGCCGTTACCCCCATGCCGGGTATGATCTATAGCTTTTATATGTACCTCATCCTTTATTCTGTATTGGCTTTGGTAGTAACCTGGTTAATGCAACGACAAATAAGAGTTCTTAACAAAACAAACACATCGTCATGATATATGTAGTACTGTTCTTTTTAGCATTTTCACTTTTTCTCTATGTTTTGCTTGGTGGTGCAGATTATGGTGCAGGTATCGTAGAATTGTTTTCATCTAAAGAAAATCAAAACATCACCAAAAAAACAATTTACAGGGTTATGGGTCCCATTTGGGAAGCCAATCATATCTGGATCATTATTGTCTTGGTAGTATTGTGGGTAGCCTTTCCGGTATATTTTAATATTATTGTGATAAGTCTACATATACCTCTTACATTAATTCTTGTTGGTATTACCTTAAGAGGTGTTTCTTTTATATTCAGGCACTATGACGCCGTTATAGACCAATCACAGAAGCTTTACAATGGTTTATTCCGGTTTTCGAGTGTGTTTACCCCTTTACTTTTGGGAATGACCTTCGGAGCGGTAATCAGTGGTAACATCATCGCTCCTGAAAATATAGAACAATTCTCTTTTGCTGAAGTATACATCGACTCATGGCTTACTATCTTCTCGTTGCTTACCGGGATTTTCTTTACTGCCTTATGCGCTTTCCTCTCCGCAACCTTGTTAATAGGTGAAGCTGATGAAGAACACGAAAAAATTTACATAAGAAAATCACGTATTGCAACTTCTGTAGTTGTTCTATCAGGCTTCTTCCTTATCCTTTATGGCTATTTTAACGAGCATATTTTTATAATAGACTTTATTCAAAATCCATACAGCATAACTTTAATAATAATTTCTGGACTTTTACTCATCCCGCTTCGAATCAATATCAAAAATGGTCGTAAAATACTAAGCAGGTTTTTTGCAGGATTGCAAGTTATTTTAATTATCGCTGCGGCAATGGTGGCTCATTTTCCCTATGTTCTTATTACCAAAACAAACGAAATAAGCCTTTTAGAAAATGTAGCACCGGATAAGGTAATTGATGTGTTGGGAATTTCATTGATAATTGGAGGAGTTATTATTTTACCAGGATTGTTCCATCTTTTAAAATCGTTTAAAATGATTAAAGTTTTAGAGGGTTCCAATATGAAGCCTACTAACAAATCCAAATAAAAAAATCCGGGATTTTGAATCAACTACTTCTGGGCAAGCTTGTCTGCCGACAAAGGCAGGCTCACGAGGAGCCCCTTTTTTTATTTCACCCACAACACCCACTTATCAGCAAAATAGGTGTTGTTTACATTATTTCGCTGTAAATTTTTTATAGGTGCGTACCGATCTGTTTTGTGTAAGTAGACGTAGTAATAGTTATTTTCCGGATTTAGGAAGAACTTAGGTTCGAATCCGCGTGACCTTAGATCGTCTACAAAAGCGTTGAAATATCCTTTTTCAGCAAACACATTGACCACCAAATAGAAGCCTTTTTCAACTCCCGGCATGCTATTCATGGTCCTATAGCTGGTATTTGCTCCAAAAACATTCGTTGTTACTGCCGTAGTGTCTATCCCTTTTTCTGTCATCACCTTGGCAACAGAATCGGCTTTCTTGAGGTATTGTTGGTATTGGTCTTCAATTTTTGACGCTTCAGCTTCTGTGATTGCGGTACTATCCATCTTTGTGAGAATGTTTTCCTGTACATCATCGTTTTCTTCTGATGCATTAGCTTTTTCAGTATTTTCAGCTACTGCTTCTTCATCTCCTGTCACTTCTTCTTGACCTTCTTCAACCGTAGTATTTTTATTTATTTCATTAGGTGATTTACTTTCTGTTTCCTTGTCTCCACCATAAACAGCATATTTGGAAGTCGCGTCGTCTTCATCATTTTTGCCGGGTTTTTCATTCAGCATTCTATTGGCAGCCTCTTCCCTTTTACGTTTTATATCTTCGGAAGAAACAAAATCTTCGTCATCAACATTCCTGCTCGGTTTTACATTCCCTCCTTGATCTAACAGATTTTTGTTTTTACGCATTTTTCTCGGACCTAACTCAATGGAAGCAATCGCTTCGTAGGTGCTACCAAAGGCTCTGTTCGTCTTACTGGTACCCATTTCATAATTGATCCCAATACTGATTCCCTCTCCTATTCTCACTCCCAATCCACCTGAAATTCCAAAAATATTGTTGTATCCTGCCTGAAACCACCCGGTGTACGGAAGATCGATCAAGGAATTGAATCCGTATTGAAAATCTTCGTTGGGCAGGGTCTTTCCATATACGAGGGTTCGCCATCGGGCATCCTCCATAAAACCTATGGAACGATCAAAGGCTTTGGTATATCCCAATTGCCCCGAAAAGATCTTATCTGAAAAATCGGTCACTGTATTGGCATCGTTAAAGTTATAATCGAAGATGTTTTCAGCATAAATCCCCATATCTACACTTCCAATGGAAAGATTGATCCCGGGCATGGCGAGGAACAGAAAATCGTCTTGGTTTTCCAGGATCGCAGGATCTGATT
This sequence comes from Galbibacter kalidii, assembly GCF_026241135.1. GTDB lineage: Bacteria > Bacteroidota > Bacteroidia > Flavobacteriales > Flavobacteriaceae > Galbibacter. Next base: position 35,295 of record NZ_JAPFGA010000023.1, on the reverse strand, counting down.
CAGCTGAATTAACTGCATTTTTGTTCAACCCACGTCTGAAAAGTGTGGTGTTTATTCCTACCGTTAACACTACATCTTCTGTAAAATTTACCCCGTAAGCGTAGTTCAGCAACAAACCGGAATCGACCAGCAATCCTAGGTTTTGCTGATAAAGTCCCAAACCAGCTCCGCTGTTCTCCCCTACTTTTCCCGAATAACTCAACAAATAGGTCTGTGGGGAATTCTCAACGCCTGTCCATTGCACACGACTCCAAAAACTAACGGCTTTGGAATCGTTTTTGACATAACTATAGGTGGGATTGACCAAGAATTTATTGTATTTGGTCAGGTTGTGCTGTCTCCAGTCTATCACAACAGGATTGGAGTTTTCTACTTGAGAAAACGACATGTAAAACACGAGTAGTAAGCCAACAGTAAGTAGGTGTTTTTTAGGCATAGTTAACTAAACTGGATTTGGGGTTAGTTTAAGTTTTAGCGCACTAAGATAATAGATTTTAGTTAACTAAGGTAATAGAACCTTTTTTAATATCCTCACCTTTTTTGTTGATAAAGTAATAGTAAACGGCTGTTTCTGCACTCGTTTTCGTTGAAGCATTAGGCCAATTGTTGTCGTATTTGTTTGTTTTTAAAATAGTTGACCCATAAGAATCACGAATAACAACTTCGGTATCCGGATCGTTGACATATTTTGCAGGCAAGGTCCATTTATCGTTGATGGAATCGTTATTCGGACTGATAATGTTTGGAACGGCTACCACATTATTGGAAACCACTTCAATGGTTTTTTCAACAGTACATTCACCAATATAAGCAATCAAGGAATAAGTACCTTCATCAGTAAATGACATTAGTGAAGTAGTGCTTACCACAGTTCCGCTGGCGTCGATCCACTCATAACGGTCACCACCTGTGGCGTTGGCTTCTACTGTCCTGTCCTGTGTTATGGTTATTTCTTCTCCCGGATATACTGAGATAAGTCCTTCTGTGTCTTGTTCAATAGTAACCGCTTCAGAAATTGTAGAGCATCCGCCATAGCTTACTTCTACCTCATACGAACCTGTTTCACTCGCTGTAAAAGTATTTCCGCTACCTGAAGCTACCATTTCCCCGTTGTGGTACCATGTATATACAGCACCTTCGATCTTGGTGGCAGACAATTGTGCCTGAGCGTCAACACAAGACATTGGTTCGCTGATGTTTACACTCATTTGTGGAAGTCCCAATACCACCTCATATTCATTTGAAGTAAAGGTTTGATCTTCATAAGTAAGTTCCAACTGGTATGTTCCGTTATCGGTATAATCAAGTGATAACGATGCATCAGTCATGGCTGTAAACTTACCGTCTTTTATCCATTTCATATCAAAATTATGGAAAAACCCTTCGTCTATAGTGATCACATCATCATTGGAAAGTGTTCCTTTTAAAGCAGACAACTCGATAACAACGGATTGGGAATCACAAGATTTGTATTGATTTTGAGTATTGATTTCCGCAGTAAAAGATACAGGTTCATAAACATTGAAAGTCGATGATTCTACAACACCATCACAAGTCGAAGCTGAAGCTACTTCAGCATAATATGTTCCTTCGTCGTTTACAACTATGCTCAACTCATTATATGCTTCTTCAATCAAGATTCCGTCTTTATACCAATTGATATCAGCTGTCGTGTCATTGGTTTCTATAGCTAACGTTGCTGTGTTATCACCAATAATAACAGCATTTAATGGCGAAGCTGCTTCAACTACAGTAGATTTGTTTTGTTCTATACTTACCGGACTTGAAGCTGAAGTACATCCGTTTTCGTTGGTCACTTCCAACATATAGCTTCCGTAGTTATTGGTTTCAGCATCCAATGTCAATTGTGGAGCATAGCCGGACAAACCTTCTATTTTCACATCATCTTTATACCAAGTGTATACATAGTTTTCATTGTCGATTGAAGCTTCTAAAACCACTGAGGTATCAGAACACGCTTCTATACTTTTGTTTCCAAGGATTGAAATATCAAAACTCTCCCCTTCTGTCACGATCACCAAGTTGGAATAAATTTGTCCGGTACAGTTTCCATAATAAGGCTCTGCATAATAATCGCCCGGCTCAGTCACTTCAAGCTGATTTTCAGTGGTAACAGTATGCAGGGCTCCGTCTTTATACCACACATATTCTGCTGCGACATCATCGTTCAACTTCAATATTGCACTAGAATTACCACACAAGCTCACATCATCATAATTATTAAGCACCAGGGCCACATTAGGAACAAAGAAGGCATCAAAAGCAGCGGTTGACTCACCTACCATCGCAGGAGAAGTGGATCGCAATCTTATCTTATAATTTTCCCCGGCAACAGATTCAGGGAAGGAAAATTCTTCTGTAAATTCATAGGAATAGTTTTCTGTAGTAACAGATTTAAGTACCGTTGGATTGTCAAAGTTTCCATTTTTATCAGACAATTCTATATAAAAAGTATTGTCGGAGTTAAAAAGAGCATCCGTAAATGAAAAATTGGCTTCATACGAATTGAAAGATTCGTTTAGACAAGCATACTCAAACTTAAGTTGAGGAGCATTGATGTTCTGACCATAACTGTTTAAAGCAAACAGTGAAAAAATAATTCCGAGAGTAGTAGCTATTTTTTTCATAGGTAGTCGGTTTTAAAATTTGGGTACTTGTTTTAAACCTATTTTAAACGAACTTCAAAATTCATATCATGTCTTTTTTTTGAATTTCGCTTATAACAAATATATCAAACAAAAAATAATAATCGTTAAAAACCCTATTTTTTCGATGAAATGCACAATTTTTTTAAAGAAGATTCTTTGTTTTTTATTTTAAAATGAATAAAAAATGAGCTTAAATAATTGATTTAGTGACTATTAACTGTAAAAAAGCATGTAAAATGAGAAAAAATCAAGAAAATGAGGGGATTAAGGAAAAAACTGGAAGATTAGATCAACCCTTGAGGGTTTAGAACCCTCAAGGGTTGAAATTTAAAAAATCATACCTACCATAAGAATTAGTCAGCCCAAAAATCGCAACCAGAGCAGTCTTTTACTTCTATGTTTTTAAGTTCGATGACAGAAACCTGTTGAAGTTCTCCAATTTCAAACAGGTTATCCAATTGAAATAATGGTGTAGATCTATCTTTCGGTTTAAAATTGTTATAATCTACAAAATCGATCCCATTGATCGTCCTATGATTATATGCCTCCCTGAAACGGAGTCCACCGCCATCACTATAATATTTATAAGCAAGATAATCTACTTGATAAGAATCTGTATTCACCCAATACACATAAATATCCTCATAGTCTTCACCTCCACCCTGTTGATCAAACCAGACCTTAATCTTGAAATACTCCTTATTATTAATAGTGATAATATCCAATAACTCTTTGTTAACAGCATTTCCATCCAAACCATATGGTAAATAAGCAAAATAATGCACAGCATTCACACTGTTTCTATATTTAACCGTCATAGAATCGGCCACTTTTATTTTTTTACCATTTACCGTCCTTAAAAAGCTATCGTTTGTAACAATATCAGCCGTAGTAACAGAATCTTTAGTGATTCGAGCCAGTTCAAACCGTCCATCTTCTCTTACCGAACGGTAGCTCCTATCCCTAAAATCAAAAGATATCTCTTTTTTGTTGAAATTATTCCCACCTGAAACTTCAATGGTCTTATTTATTATAGTAGTCGAATTTTCAGTTTTTTGACAGGAAGTTACAAACAAACAGGCTAACATCGTAAGTACACAAATATGCTTGCAGAAGATCAGAGTTCGTTTCATTTTAAAGACAGCTTAACTATTTATTACAAAGATATTGTTTTAGGCCAATATAAAATAGTGGGCTTGAAGATGCCAATTCGATAAATGTTGTTAATTTTGTCCTCTATGCAAAAAAACATCAACATAAAGAATAAGAAGGCTCGCTTTGAATATGAGATCATAGATACCTATGTTGCGGGAATCGTTTTGGCGGGGACGGAAATAAAGTCCATTAGGCAAGGCAGGGCTTCCATTGCTGAAAGTTTTTGTGAATTCAACGAAAAAGGAGAACTCTTTGTGATCAATATGACCGTTGAAGAATATACGCATGCCACACATTTTAACCACAAACCAAAAAGCGAACGTAAACTCCTCCTTAACAAACAGGAACTGAGAAAACTTCACAAAAAGGTAAAATCCACCGGTTTTACCATTGTTCCGCTACGGTTGTTTGTTAACGACAAAGGATTGGCAAAAATGCAGATCGCCCTTGCCAAGGGTAAAAAACTATACGACAAACGTGAAACCATCAAAGATCGTGACAACAAACGCAACCTCGACAGGATTAAGAAGTCGTTTAGGTGATTCCGTTGGGAGCCTCAGTAAGCAGTTGGCAGAGAAAAATCAAAAGTTGAAATTTAAAGTTTAAGGTTTTTGGGGTTGATTCAGTGTATGCTTCCTGATAATAGGTTAACTATTAAAAACATCAAAATTCTCAATTTTATGACTTATATTTAATCTTTTTAAAATTTTATGCTGAAAACTTGCTTTACCTACACCACCGTTTTTTTATTCATACTAAAAGGCTTTACACAAGACACACCACCTGTGATAGAGGCTGAAAACAATTCAATTTATTGTCCGTTGACCCAAATGTCTATAGTGGACTCTTTCAGCATCAATCATCCCGACGAAAACAGTATCGACGCTCTTCATATACAAATCTCAACCGGTTACCAAAATGGTTTTGATACACTCTCACTAACCGGAAACCACCCTAATGTTAACCCAGATTGGGATGCCGTTCAAGGTAAACTTACACTAAGAGGTGTTGGAGGAGCCAATATAAGTTATAGTGATTTAATTGACGCTGTACATGATGTGGTTTTTGAAAGTAGTACTTTAAGTGTTACTCCTGAAAAATCACTGTCTTTTACCATTGGTGATGCCAACTATTTGCCTTCTACCGGGCATTATTATCAATACATCCCCGATCTGGGCATTAGCTGGACGGAAGCCAGAGCTGCTGCCGAAAATCTTGACTATTTCGGTTTGCAGGGCTATTTGGCCACTATTATGTCTGAGGAAGAAGCCCAGCTTTCGGGCGAACAAGCAGCAGGTGCTGGATGGATTGGCGGTAGTGATGCCGCAACCGAAGGGGTTTGGGAATGGGTTACCGGCCCAGAAGCTGGTACTGTTTTTTGGAATGGTACATCCAATGGTACTTCGCCTAATTATGCCAAATGGAACCATAACGAACCTAATGATGCTAATGGTGGTGAAGATTATGCGCATATTACAGACCCTTCAATTGGGATAAGAGGTGCATGGAACGATTTGAGGGTTGCAGGCGATCCACCGGGGCCTTACCATCCTAAAGGCTATATCGTGGAATACGGCGGAATGCCCGGGGATCCTCAAGTAGACCTTTCAGCGAATACGACCATACTCACGCCACAAATTGAAAATACTACAGAAGCATTTTACTGCGGAAATGGTAGCGTAACCCTGGAAGCCGAAGCTTCGATGGGTGAGGTGTGGTGGTTTGATGATGAAAATGGCACACCCATAGCTAGCGGAATAACTTTTACTACTCCTGTTATTACCGAAACAACTACTTATTATGCCATGGCGTCATACAACGGCTGTGCGGATGGTGAAAAAGTACAGGTAACGGCAACCATTTATCCCCTGCCTGTTATCGATACTTCCATTGTCTTTAGGAATTGTGATGAAGACGGGACGGCAGATGGTTTTACTGATTTTAACCTCGCGGAAGCCAATGCCTATATCACAGATACCCCTGAAGACTTTGCCTTTACCTATTACCTTTCACAAGCGGACGCCAATCAGGCTGAAAATGCCCTTGATCCCATTTTTAACAATGCTACGGCCGGTACAGTTTACGCTAGGGTGGAAACTGATATGGGTTGTTATGAAGTAGGCGAAATTCAATTGGAAGTGTCTACCACTTCATTTCTGGCTGGTTTTATGGTGCCATTACCAACTTGTGATGACGATGCCGATGGAAGGAATGTTTTTGACCTGACTGAAGCTTCGCAGGAGATTTTAGATCAATTTCCCGGCGGACAAAACCTCAGTGTGCATTATTACCACACTCTGAATGATGCCCATTTGGAACAGGACGAAATCAGTAATACCCAAAGTTATACCAACGAAACTCCTTTTACTGAAACCTTGGTTGTTCGCGTGGAAAGTGAAGACAACGGGGATTGTTATGGGATTGGAGAGCATTTGACCTTAACGGTTCACCCATTGCCGGAGTTTGATGTAACCGAACCGGTAATCTATTGCCTGAATGGACCGCCCGTGACCATAGCAGTATTGAATCCCGATGGAAATTACACTTATGAATGGACAAATCCCAACGGTGTGGTTATCGGCACACAAAGCACTGTTTTAGTAGAAGCTGCCGGAGTTTATACGGTTGAAGCTACTTCTGATGAGGGTTGTTCGCGATCACAAAGTATAACGGTTACAGCATCATCAGTAGCTGAACTAACCATAGATGATATTACGGTTGTAGATGCTTCAAACAACAACAGCATTTCCATAGACCCCAGTAATCTGGGCAGTGGTGATTATGAATTTGCTCTGGATTCTCAATTCGGTCCTTATAAAGATGATCCTGTTTTTAGCAATGTTGCTGTTGGCGAACACATTTTGTTTGTAAGGGATAAAAACGGCTGTGGGATATCATCACTTCCAGTTTCCGTACTCGGCTATCCGAAGTTTTTTAGTCCGAATAACGATTCTTATAACGATCTCTGGAACCTGGAAGGCTTTGGCAGTGTTTACACCCGGCAATCTGTTGTCCATGTTTTTGACCGCTATGGGAAACTCCTTAAAAGCTTTAGTCCCGAAGACCCCGGTTGGGACGGCACACTTAACGGTACGCCCCTCCCCGCCACCGATTATTGGTTTAAAGCGGATTTGGTAAGGCTCAACGGTAGTTTACGGGTGGTCAAGGGGCATTTTAGTTTGCTGAGGTAAAGTTTCAATCTTCAAATCACAAATTCCAAGCAACCAAACTCCAAAGGCTAAATGAGTTTAATAAAAGAAAAAGGCGGTAATCCCCATTATAGCCAAAGTAACGGGTAGCACTACTAATAAAAACAGGATACTGACCGCACCACTTTTCATCCCACTCACCAAGTAGCTTTGTTTGTAGAATCGCTTTACTGCAAAATCAAATACACAAAGAAGGCTAAAAACAGAAGGAAATCAATCCACGACGGGATATTGATTACAAAGCTTAGCAGGTAATCAATAGATAATAGTGCAAATCCGAAGCAGAAAAAGTAGAAGCTAAACACCAAATGCCAAACGTATGGTCGCCCTTTGTAGAAAAACAATTTGAGCAACAAGGCAAAAATTGGCAATAAAAAGAACATCGCAATTGGAAAACTATCAATAAATGCTTGAGCAATGGCTCCTCTTTGGCCTTTTTGAATTGTATATGATCAATTAATGCTCCTACTTTAAAAGAATCTGAATATTTATTGTCAATAGTTAGGAATGGCAGGCTTATTTAATCGAGAAACCACTATAACCCCAAACAAGTAAGCGTGGGAACAAGATCAGGCGAAAAGGAGCATTTTTGGGTAGCCGGGTTAGATAACAAGAATAAAATCCTTTTTATAGAATTGGTCAGTCTTGGGGGCGGTCAACCGTGTTATGGTCAACCCGCCGGAGATATTCAGAATGGCTATCTATAAAATGGCTATAAAAATGATCCTGGTACACAATCATCCAAGAGGCAAAACCGAGCCTTCCCAAGCAGATCTGGACTTAACCGACCGGATGATGAAAACCGGGGAACTGATTAAAATTGAAGTTGTCGATCACCTGGTCATTTCCGAGGATAAATATTACAGTTTTGCTAATGCAGGCATTATGAGCCAACTGAAAAAGACAGGGAAATATGAAATCCTTGACAAGGAAAAAGCCGAAGCAAGAAAATGGAAGACCGAATTTGAAAAGGAACAGGCTGTTAAAAACAATAGTATCGAAATTGCAAAAAAAATGAAGGATAAGGGGTATGATACTGATGCTATAAAGGAACTTACAGGGCTGACTAAATGGGATATTAGGAAATTATAAATTCTATTCTGTTTCCATAATTTCTTCAATCAATTCTGGAGGGCCAAAATATTTTATTCTGCGTTTCTCCATTTCTTTGGGATACAATTCAGACATTAATCTTAAATAGCGGTCTATCTTCACCCCAAGAGTACCAAGTCCGATTGATCTTAATAAAATTGTGTCTTTCTCTTTCGGATTAGTAATGATAAAAAATGGGCTACTTATTTTTTCTGTATAATTAATGTCAAAATCAGACATCATTCTTTCCAAATTCAATGTATCGTTTTTCAATTCATAGAGAACTTTTGGAAAACGAGTAGGCGCATCATTCATCACAAGTTTTTCCTTAATTTGTAGATATACACTATCATTCATCTTTGTAATTTCAATTCGATCAAATTCTTCCCACATACACATTGATAAATTTACTCCAATATTCAAAGTGTCATTGTTTTCCATTTCATGAGCAAAATCGGTATAATCTTTTGCTATTCTAAATCCAGATTTTTCAGGCATAATTCTTTGTTCACAACCAAGCACAATTGCAAGACTTAGAAACAATATTTTGAACTTTTTATTTTTCATCTACTTGAAGTATATATTGAAAGGAAGGATTCCAACAGTCATAATTATGGCAAATAATATCAAAAGTTAAGCGAAACACCCCATTCCACAAACATTGCCTTCCACTCCTACTGCCACTCCATGCAAAGAGTGTTCCATTACATTTTAAAGAAAGTTAGGGAGGGAAAACTTTTCAGAAGTTAAAGATAAAAAGACGCTTTTTTTCCCAAAGCAAAGTTACATAACGCAAGTACAATATGGCGCCTTTAGATCCATATCGACAGTATTTATGTAACAGCCGTTTTACGACTATTGCCTGTTTATCAATGTCAACATCATTCTGTTGCTAACATTTTAAAATAATGAATTAAACAATTAGTTATTATTGAAAGACCAATTATATGTAGTCATTAAATCATTTATTTTTTCAGTAGTAGTGACATCTATGTCATCAGAACCTGGATTGTTTTTAAAGTTGATATAACCATCAAAAATTGAATTCAAAACTGCTCGATCATAAACAAGAGATATTAACTCATCTATTTGGGTGCTATTAAATTGGTTTCCACCAATCTCAAGATCAAATATTTTAGGATTATTTGTAATATCTAATGCAGTAAGATTATTATTCTCAATAATTAAACGATCAATTTCTGGGTTTTTAGACAAATCTATATCCTCCAATAGGTTATCATCTATATAGATATTCTTTAATTTAGTATTTAAAGAGAAATCAATGTTTGCTATTTGATTTCCATATAAATCAACACGTATGAGATTAGTGTTCTTTGAAAGATCAATGTTTGTAAGTAAATTTCTTCCAACGTTTATTTCTTTTAAATTTGTATTGTTTGAAACATCTATCTGTTTTAATTTGTTATCAGATAAGTCAACCCTTTTTAGACTTAAATTTTTTGACAGATCTAAATTGTTGAGTTGATTTTCTCGAATCGACAATACTTCCAAATTGGTATTATTAAAAAGATTTATACCCGAAATTTGATTTCCAGTCAACCATAAAAGTTCTAACTTTGAATTTTTTGAAATATCAACATTAGATAACTGATTATATCTTAGGATTACATTTTTTAATTCAAGATTATTTTCAAAATTTAAATTTGTTATTTGATTGTACCCTAATGTTAATTGCTCTAAAGCAGTATTCTTCGAGGTGTTTAATGTTGTGAGTTTACCAGCATAAAATAGACAGGAATTGAGTAAACTTAACTTACTTATGTCTGCGGAAATTAAATTACTCTGATAATCATTTTCCTGATCATTACTATAAAAATTTAATTCTTGAATGGTTTCCAGTGGACCGCTTATATTTATAGTGTAGACACCTTTTGTTTCATAGGTATGATTTTGTTCACTTTCTTCTAAAGTATTACTTAAATCAGAAAAATATTCATCCGTAGTTCCATCTCCCCAATCAATTTCATAGCTTGAGTTTGTAATCGATTCAATAACAATAGTTTTTGTGGTAATTAAGGTCGATTCATCAACAATTAAGCTAAAGAAATCTGTAGTGTCAGGGAAACTTAAATCTAAACTTTTATACCCAAAATCTACCGCAGTATAACCATCTGCACTGATGTTTTCTGTAGATGTAATAGCTAGTTCTTCCTCTTTTACATTAAAACTAAATGGTAATGTATTTTGGGTTAACTTAGATAAAGGAGCATTAGCCTTGGGAACCATAGCAACCACTACATTATTAGCATCAGTTAAAATAAACTCCGTTAAGCTATAAGTTCCTGCTGTAAGTATTATTTCATCCGTTATATATTTATCATCTTGCTTAAAAACTTCAACTTTTTCCCTGGTAAGAACTGCGTCACCATTAGTATCAATAATACTAATTAATGCAAACCCAGATTTGGGATTGTCGGATGTTTTGTTGGATTGACTTTTTGAGTTGTTAGCTGCAAAATCAATTTGAAATGCTTGCCTCCCCTCTACTTTTGGAGTTATTTCAGGGGTGTTAATTTCCTCACTGTCCTTGTCCTTACTACAAGAAATAAAAACCATTAAAAAAAATAGCAGGTAGTAAATTTTATTCATGTTTGATTGGTTGAAAGATATTTATAATTTGTTGTCCGTGAATATAATTGAAATAGTTGATTAATTAAAAAATTAAATGAATAAATAGATTTTAAATCTGTATTCATAACATAAAAGTTATAGCCTTCTCCATTTTATTAGACGATCATTGATGAATCAGATTGCTATATTGTTTTGTATATTCACTCCATCTCGTTTATTTTGAAACCTTTGACACGCCTATGACGGCTATTGTTTGGGTCTGAGGTTCTCAATAACCTGAGCATCCACCCAATAAGGTTTTCCTACCCAATTAGTACTTCCATCTTCTCTAACCTCCCACTCTCCCCTCGAAAAAAATAGATATTTTCCATCAGGTGTCAGCCCCGCACCACTTTCATGGTATGCTGTGTTTATCTTATCTCCCATGTTAATTGCTGGTAGCCAAGAACCATCTTTCTGTCGAAAACTAATATAGATGTCAGAACCGCCATGTCCATCGTCTCTTACAACATCCCATATCAAATAGGATTCATCCGGAGCAATCTTGGGGTGGGCAATCCATGTTCCGGTGTTAATCTCCTTGCCCATTTTTTGACGGGGTTCATATTTGCCGTTTATAAGGCGTGAAAAACTTATAGCTCCAATTGTATCAGGTCTTTCAAATTGATCAAAGAAAAAAGTTCCTTTGTCTGAAACCGATATCCCCATGATATGCATGTCTGTAAAAGGTGGTCCCATACTTTTGAGTTCCGACCATCCAGACTCGGTTCGTTCCCTATATTTATTTCCCTTGTACATAATATTACCATCCTTAGAGTACTTTGGCCATTGTATATCGGTCTCAGATTCATTCCCCCATTTATTATTTTCATATCGAATAACAAAAAATGTGCGTTTTTCATATTTTCCATTTTTCCTGGAGAAATAGAAGGTCTTCATATCTGGTGAAAAATTACCACCTTCAAAAAGCCCTTCTGGAGAAACAATGTCAGGAGCAAACTCTACAGGAATTAAGCCCGGTGACTTTTCTCCAAAATAGCGATCTTCTATGGGCGGAAAATCAGGATCGTTTACACTGTATTTGGGCCTAAGTGACTCGATAACCTGAGCATCCACCCAATAAGGACTTCCTACCCAATAACTACTTCCATCTTCTCTAACCTTTTTATCTCCCCTCCAAAAAAATAAATACTTTCCATCAGGTGTTACCCTTGGGCGCTGTTCATAGGCTGCTGTGTTTATTTGAGCTCCCATGTTAATTGCTGCTCCCCATGAACCATCTTTCTGTCGAAAACTAATATAGATGTCGGGAGTAGATACGCCTTCTTTCTCAACATCCCACATTAAATAGGATTCGTCAGGAGCAATGAAGGGGTGAGCTTTATACATTCCTGCGTTAATCTCCTTGTTCATTTTTTGAAGGGGTTCATATTTTCCATCGATAAGGCGTGAATAACTGAGATAGCCATTGCCGTCACTTTCTAAGAAATAAACATAGTAAGTCCCACTGGATGAGACCGAGAACCCCATGATGGGTAGGTCTTTGAAGGGTTCAAGGTTTTCTATCCCCGATAAACCAAGAGTGAATCGTTCCCTATATTTCTTTATATCTGTTGATAGAACAGTCGCCTCGCTCCAACTATTGTTTTTGTATAGGGATACAAAAAGGGTGCGTTCTTTATACTTTCCGCCCTGCCTGCTGAAATAGAATTCTCTCATCTCTGGTGTAAACACACAGTGGCCTTCTACATACTCTTCTGTTGCAATAATTCCGGGAGCAAACAATTCAGGGGTTAATCCTGGCGGTTTTTGGCCAAGATAGCGATCTTCTAAAGGTGGAAATCCAGTATCATTTCCAGTTTTTTCCTGGGCAAGGACAGTATTGAGCGATACAGCAAATGTCAATATTAATAATTTCGTTGTTTTCATGTGTATAGTGTTATATTTTCAGTGGTCACACGGAATCTTTGATTAAAAATTCATCCTCGGTTGGTGTAAAATTCGGGCCTGAATTTTTAATGTCGATTTCATGTTCTCTCATTTTACTCTTTTCATAAAAGATTTATTTATCTTAAGTGGTTTATTTATACTTTACTGAGGTTTAAGGGTCTCAATAATTTGTGCATCCACCCAGTAGATGTCCAGATTATCACCATTGTCATCTATTTTTCTGTTGAAGAGTATATACTTGCCATCAGGGGTAACGCTCGCACCGGTATCCCCCTTTCCGGAATTGACCTTGTCACCCATATTGATGGCAGGACCCCATGAGCCATCCTTTTGCCTGAAACTAATATAAAGATCAGAGGCCCCGTAGCCGCCTTCACGCTCGCTGTCCCAAATAAGATAGCTTTCGTCCGGCGCGATGAATGGGTGCGCTGTCAATTTTCCGGAGTTGACTATCGGACCCATTTTAGTGGGTTCCCGGCGCTTGCCGTCCTTGATTGTTGAGATGCGGATTGCGTTCTTGCTTTTAAAATCGTCAAAAACATAAGTGCCTTTGGCGGAAGCCGACAGGCGCATAATACCCCAGTCTTCCCGGTCAAACATGGGGCCAAGGCTTTTGCGTTCTGACCAGCCATCACCAATACGATCTTTGTAGCCTTTCGCCATATGCATGCGTTTGCCGTCAGGCGAGAACACGATTTCACCTTGACGCGGGAATTCCAGATACTTAGTCCAGATATTGTTTTTCCGCCGAAATCCGATAACGGTTGGGCGGAAGTTGTTAGCGTTGTAGCTTGTGTATTCGCCGCGATCCCGGGTGAAGTAAAATTCTTTCATGCCGGGCGCAAACACGCCGCCAAGCTCCCAACCTTCTTTGGAGATAATACCCGGCGCAAATGGTTTCGCCACCATGCCCGGTGGCTTTTGTCCCATGTAAGGGCCCTCTAACAATGGAAACTCTGAGTCAATATTTTTCTGGGCAAAGACAGTGTTTAGCGATATCAAGCTTATCAATATTAATAATTTCGTTGTTTTCATTTTTTTACTTTTTTGTTAGTGTGGCTGCTCGTGATTGATTGATCAACTTTTAGTTGCTTTTTATTTAATTATTTTTAACCACGCAGGTTGCCAACCATTCTTTTGCAACCATATTTATGGCTTTGTATCTTGCAAAAGATATATTTTTCTGTCATTTATTCAATCTAAATTTTACCAACTGCTCTATACTTTAATGAACGACTCTAAGAAGACATATTATAATGATTATCTTGCTTCAGTAATCCCTCATCAAAATATGAACTTGAGATCTTTGTACAATTTCTTCTTAATATGCTTGATATTCTCAGTAACCTCCTGCTCACAAAAGCCTGTTTTCAAAGAATATAAGACCCTATTCCAAATAGGTGATCAACAAGAATGGGCCACAAAAAACTGGAATGATAAGAATTGGAAAGAAAGGATAAAATTAGTTCCTGATGGGCAGATTTTTTGGTCTAGAACGAAGGTCGATATTCTAAAGACCCCAGACCCCTTAAAGTTATATGGTCTTCGGTTAGAAGTCTATGGAGAGTACGAGGTTTATTGGGATGGGGTTTTGATTGGAAAAAATGGAAACCCGGGACAAGAAGCAATGCTTCCTCCTGAAGGTAAATTGTGGGCTACTTTTAGCATTCCTACTCATCTGACGGAAGAGGGGGAACATCTATTGGCCATACGATCGAGTCTTTATTATTTCCCGGATCATACAGGAATATGGAGCTTAGACGTAGATTATTATGACGATCTATTAACCGACCGGCTCATCGAAACTTCCTATATGCACATTTTTGCCGGAGCTTTTCTTATCATCTCATTTTATTTTCTTTTTCTATTTCTAAATAACAAGAACGAATATCCCACGCTCATTTTTAGTGTTTGCTGTTTTCTCGTTTTTGCTCTTGTATTGACAGTATTTAGCAAAGATTACTTACCCATACATTACAGTCTACATGTCATAAGATTACAAATTATTAGCTCGCTTTTGTTGGGCATTTCATTTTTGATTCCTTTCTACTTCTCCATGCAGTTTCCATATTCAAGGCGGGGATTGTTACTAATTCTATACGCAGGAGTACTTATTTTTATTTTCCTTGTAAAACATCATGCTTTCGATTTCAAAGCGGTCAGTATGGTATTGAGTATGTGGTGTTTTTCCTTTGGCGTAGTATCGTACGGGGCTTATAAAAATGTAAGGGGTGCGCGGCTCGTTCTTGTGACGTTACTTTTGTCAATGGTGATTTTTCTCGCCTCTGGTTTTGTCATTAGTTTGTATACTGGTTTAGGGCTTATTCTGTTAGGCATGTTGTATCTGTTATCACTTAACATCAAAGCTCAGCGCTTGGCATACGAAAACTCCCTGGTCCAATCCACTCGCCTACGCCTTGAATTATTGAAGAAAAATATTCAGCCCCATTTTCTAATGAATACCCTGACTTCATTAATAGATTGGATAGAAGAAACTCCTAAAAAAGGTGTTTTGTTTATAGAGGCTTTAGCTAGAGAATTCGATCTTTTTAATCAGATAGAAAATAAAACATTGATCCCTATTGCTCAGGAAATAGCACTTTGCCGTACACATCTTGAGATTATGGAGTACCGGAAAGAGATCAACTATTCTTGGCAAGAAGAAGGTATAGATATTGAGCAAAAAATACCGCCTGGAATTCTTCATACGTTATTGGAAAACGGAATTACGCACAGCTTGCCTCTGGAGGATAACAGTATTAAATTTAAGCTTATTTTTGAATCGAATAGCAATTACAAGTGCTATACATTTTTAACGTTTGCGACTCGTGGAAGACAAGCAACAACTAATAGAGAAGATGGTACGGGACTAAAATACGTAAAGGCTCGACTAACAGAGAGTTATCATGAGCAATGGGATTTTACTTCAGAACCCGTAAATCACGGTTGGAAAAATACCATAAAAATATATTCTTAAGGAGATGAACATTTTAATTGTTGAAGATGAATCAAGAATCGCCAAAAGAATCGAACGAATGACCCGTGATATTTTTGGCGATAGCTTACAATCGTTAAAGTATGCTAATACATTTCATGAAGCATTGAGGTTTATTGAAAATAACTCATTGGATCTTGTCCTCCTGGATTTAAACCTTAACGGTGACAGTGGCTTTGACCTGCTTACCACCGCAGTTTCTAAATCGTTTCATACGATAATTATTTCCGCCTATAAAGATCAGGCAATTACCGCTTTTGAATATGGAGTTTTAGATTTTGTCCCTAAACCTTTTAACAGAGACCGGTTGGAGCAAGCCTTACATCGAGCTATCACAAAAGAAAAAATAGAAACAAATACAGTTAAAATTTTAGCTGTAAAAAAGAGACACAAAGTACAGCTAATACCAATTGAAGATTTACTTTACATAAAAGGAGCTGGTGCTTATACTGAACTCTTTTTATCAAATGGAAAAAAAGAACTACATGATAAGTCACTCGAAAAACTGGAACAATTATTATCGTTTTCTTTTGAACGCATCCATAAATCATACTTAGTGAAGGTGTCTGAGATAAAGGAAATTATAGTAGAATCCGGAAGCAAATATATAGCCGAGCTAAAAAATGGAGAACGTATCCCTATTGGAAGAACGAAATACAAAGACATCAAAGCGAAGTGGTTTTAAAATACTTTTGATACAATCTTCAGAAACAAAACTTTTGTTGCTATGAAATAGCTTTAATTTAATGTCCCATAATATATAGATATGGCGCCTTTAGGTCTATATCGACAGTATTTATGTAACAGCCGTTTTACGACTTGGTTGTTATATATTCGTAAGTATAATTTGTCGATATATAAAAATAGCCGCTACCAAGCGCTCGATTGTTTTTATAAAATCAAATTGCAACTCCCCATAAACAAGCCCGATTTATTTGCTTAAAAAACAAAATATCATATGCATTATCTTTTAATATAGATGCTAAATCGTTTTGTTTAGGTACTAAATCAATCCTATCTTTAATATCATTAATATGAGCTTCAACATCGCTCCACAAATCTTCAAAATTTATTGGCATTGAACCTGCTTGCCAGAATCCGTTATCAACTCCATAATTTTCCCAAACAAAGCTTAATTCTGAATGGCTTATATCTGCATTTTTAAATATTTGAGAAGTATTACCGGAAGATATTCTAAGTAATAAAATTGACCTAGCAATTATTGATATTGGCGAAATTTCAAATTCAGATGCTTTATTAAAAATTAAATGATCATCTTCATAAGGTGCTTCTCCACTTAGGAATGATATTAATGGAGTATCGTGAAGACCTAAACCATCAAATGCATTTTCAATTAATTCTCTAATGGGCTCACTTGGATTTATATATTCGTATAATTTTTCATATAATTTTCGTAGTAAATATATGTCTAATAGATCAAAATTATTTCCCTGTGAAGGGCTTAATACATTCCAGAAGTCACTGATATTACTAATAATTTCTTCATAATCTAATTGATCGTTAAAATTCTTGATTCTCTGTGGTCTATAACTTGAAGTATTTCTGTTTTCACGATCATCCTTATAAGCTTTAATATCAAAACACCAATCTTTAAGCCAAGTTTTAATTATCTTATTATTTAAAATTATTGTAGCCTGAGGATGGAAAAATTCTGTTAATTGCTTAAAGTTGTGGCCTCTTACTTTAAAAATTTCAAGAATATTAGTATGAGGTCTAAAAGCAGAATCTGTCCACTTTTGCATTGCTTCCCATACAAATTTGTGTGTAGCACTTGGAGGTTGCACATATTTAATGTTCGGTGGATTTCCCTTGTAATAATTTGTAGGAAATTCTTTATTTGTATTTCGTGGAAAAACACCAATATGTTTATTATTGAATACTCCTATTCCTTCTGATGCTAAGATTGACATTGCACTTCTTAATTCTGCATAATAAGCTAAATGAATACTTGCGGCTTGATCTCCTCTTAAGAGTGCGTCTAATGAACAAGACAAATAACTCCATCCATCCATCATATGTGACATTGATGAAGCAGCCATAAATGAATTTATATCATTTTGTTTGATGGAATACGAATTTGTAGCATCGGCATGTTTCTTAACCGATTTAATGTTTTTTTCTAGAGGATTGTTTTTAGAAATTAATTTTTCTTGTGGCAAATAATATCTCTTAATATGCTTTGCTCCTTCAACAACCATATCTCTAGACGAGTTTCGTATAAATATACTTAGCTTCATTCAGATGGTTATTTTGAAATTTCATTAAGGATTATTGCATATTTTTTAATTTTCTCATTATTAGAGGATACAAATTGCTTTAAAAGATCCCTCCATACATCGCGATATCCACCACTGCCACGATATTTTTTTTGTATTTCTCTTTTATTTTCGTCATCAAATGGAGCATTTGAAGTTCTCCAATCAAACCGAACAATTTCTTGCGCAAAATATTGTATGTATGTATATAACGAATGGTTTTTGAATTCAGATATTGCTAAATCAATACTTTCTGTTTCAATTTGTCTTTCATCAATTTCTTCATTCCATTCTAAATCATTAAAATTAATATCCGACTCATTAGCTAGGACATAGAAAAAATCATTAGAAAACATAGAAATACCCGTAACTCCTTGATCTCGAGATAAATTAGAATTCTTTGTAACAAAAGCTTTACTTAGTTTTAATTCTCGTTCAAATAATGTTAATTGATAAGGTTCTTTCTCAAGGTTTTTAATCCACTCTATATTATCTGCATTGTCAACTGCTCTTGATATTTCATCCCATATTAAAATTAAAAACGCAGCTTGCTGTGGGCGAACCCATTTGATCTCCTCATGATTTTTATTATATAAGACATCTGCAAATAAGCCACTAACCTTCTTTCTAATAGATTTCTTTAAATATGTACTTGAAAGCGCACGTACAAAAGCATTTTGCGATATATTACTTGTGTCATTACCGAGCATGCTTATTCTTCTATGCCATGGGCTTTCATTATAAGACCAAAGTGCTTCAACTAATTCTTGAGCTCTTGTTTCTCGATAAACGGACAATCCATCTTTGGAATTCTCTAGCCATTCTTGTGTACGAAGCAATGGATATAAATCATAACCTAAACTAGTATTAATTTTTTTTGGCTTAATATTTATCACATAAAAAAGATAAGCCTGCCATGCTCTATCTAAATTATAATATGCTATTACTGGGACTTCATAATCTCCTTCTATTTCCTCAGTTTCATCAAAAGCCCATAAGCGATGTTGTCCATCTATTACTTCTATAGGTTTTAATTCAGGATCCCAATTTTCATCAAAAACTGTCTGAGGAAGATCCAGGAAGTTTTTTTTACCTTCTTCTTTTATTGAAATTAAGTCTTCAGACTGTATTTCTGAATTTCCTCTTTTTTCGTTTGGACCTAGAATATTTATGAGTATTGCTGTTGGAAGAAATCCTGGCATCTTTAGAACATCATTGCTTTCTAACTCTCTATCTTTTTTGCTTAAGGTTGACAAAGGAAAACCACTTTCTACATAACGATGAATTTCTTGAGTTCTATCTTCCTTTAATTCTCTTTGAATATTAGTGTTTTTAGATTTTGACTTAGATGATTTTCGTCTATGTACATCAGATAATCTTTTTAATAACCTAATATCCATTTTGAAGAAATAAAAATACTTCTCTGGTTTACTTCTCATTGGTTCATCATAATTAACCGAATCCCAATTTGCTAACCATTGATTAATCTTTATTAAATCAACTTTTGAATATTCTTCTATGAAATTTTTTAAGCTATAATTAATTTTTTTTATTTGAGTAATAGATTTTCCTTCAAGCCATTTTTTAAACTGAGATTTATTTAAGCTAAGCGCTTTGTGAAAATCATATGAATATGCAAGTTTAAAAAAGTTATCTTGAATTTCTTTTTCCTTATGACCTATTCGCTTAAGTCTCTCTTCTAATAAAGATTTGAAATGAGCTCCGATATTTTCAACTGCAAATATCCTGTCAAATCTATATGGTACTTCTGGCTTACGTCTAAAGCTATTTGAAGAAGCTCCTCCTTCTACTAAAGCACTTCTAAGATTAGTTTGATGTTTATCATTTTCTTCTATTAAAAATATGCCTTCCATATTCTCACCAGAGTACTTATTTGCAAAATCGGCAATGTTTTTATGATGTGTGAATATACCAGCTAATAAGGTGAATAGCTTTCTGTGATTAGGATAATTTCTCAATACCTCTATCCAATAATTGGGTAAGTCATCACTTAAATTTTTAATTCCAAGATAAGACTTTAATACAGAATCATTTATAGATTGTTCTCCCTTTAAATAGGATTCTAATTCGTCATTACCAATAATATTGATAACTTTTACTGCATCATATTTAGTCCAAGAAGTTTTTAACTTTTCTAAGTTTAAAGTTTTACTCATTTATTGGTGGTGTTGCAATTATTAAATATTCTTTAACTTCCCGAGATTTATCTTCTGATCTTCCCATAGTACTATGTTTGTAATCTACTTCTTTAGTATATATATTATAATCATTTCCCAAAGCGTTGTTTGCAATAGATAAAATATCATCTAAACTTATCATGCCAGTATTACTATAACTCAAAAGTAATTTTGATCTCTTTTCTCTTATCTTTTTAAACATTTCTCCAAATGCATTGACTACAGTTGTTTTTTTACAAAAGGGAGATTGATGTCTATCTGTACGATATCTGCCTTTAAATAAAACTTCAGGATAATCGTATCTTACAAGAGTTTCCAATGCATGGTAAAATCTTGAATAATGCACAAAAGTATATGGAGGATCTGCATATACTAGGGTACCATTTGGAATACTATCTAAACAATCAATATAATCAAGTGATGTTACTTGATGACTAAATGTATTTTTTCCTGTAGATTCAATTAATTCATTTAGTTTCTTTTGGAAATAAGGCAATATGTTTTTATTACGATAAACAATAATATCATCCATAGAGGCAATATTATTTGCATCTCTATATTGAGCATAATGCCCTGTACTTTGAGCACTATATGCCATTGCAAACATTATACTAGATAATATAGGATAATAAACAGGTGTATTTAGATATTCTTCAGCAGCAATTCTCAATGCATCTATCCAAAGACATTGCTCAAATGACCAATAAGTCCCTGAATAATTTTTTATAAATAAATGATGCTCAATGTCCTCAAAATTTTGAGATATTAATTCTTGCTGAAGCAGCTCTAAAGCATTAAATTCATTTAAAGTGATATCTTCATAATATTCAAAAACTAATCTAGGATATAATTCTTTAACATTGTCCACATGATTTTGAGCAATTTCTATGATATCATCTATGAGGTTTGGAAAATCATTCCAGTTATAATTTCCAAGGTAGGTATGAGCAAAAACAGCTGAATATTCCTGGATATCATTTGAATACATATTAACATTATGCCCTAAAGCTCCACTTAAAACAGATGTACCAGCAAATAAATCACATATTTCTTCTCCTTCATATATTTCATTAATTGAATTTGATAAAAACTCAATTAACTCTCTTTTTGAACCCATATATTTTATAATATGTGGGATTTCAGTTTTTAAATCTAAAAAATTCTGTTTGGCTATTTTTTGTTTTATAATTGTATTCATTAACTAATTTTACAAAATAATTTATTTTCTACTAAACATGTTAAATAGCATTCAAGAAGTGTGAATACCAGTTTTCAAATGTAATAATAGCTTATAAGAACATTAGTTCGTAAGTTATAAATTTATTAATAATTTTTAAACCAATAATTTAGTTTTATTTTCATCCCCCTCCCCTCCTACCATCACCCCTTATACACACATATCTTCTACATTGTTTTACACAAAAAACATACAGTAAAAAACCACTATAAAATTTTAATTTCTATAATGTTTTGTTAAAAATTGCTTTAAAACTATGATAAAACCATTATAACCTATAAATTAATGGCTTTAAATAAAACTTTATAGTATGAAAAACTTGATTACAAGCAAATTCACTGAAGCCGACAAGAAGGAATTAGTAGACGCTATTAAGAATATAGAGTCTATTATAAAAAGCAAAGTCACGGCGCTTAACGAAGAAGACCGACAAAAATATGGGTCTATCAACGAAATCAATAAACTCTTTGTCAACAAAGTGCATGATTTCCATTCAGAAAACCCGGATCTAAGTGCTCCTGATATTGATTGGGAGGATTTTGAGAAGGATTTTGAAACACGTCTGTTTTTGGAGAAGCAAATACAATCGCTCGGCAACATCGTTTATCAGTTGGAGAGCACAAAGACCCTGCACGACTATGACAATTACCAAGATGCTTTGGTGGATTATGGATACACGCAGTATAAAAAGAATGCTAAGGAAAGTGGTTTTACCAAAAAAGCTGCGGAATTAAAGCAATTCTTTGGCAAATCCAGCAAAGAAATCAAACGAGCGTCATAAGTCAGAATGGATTTCCGCATTCATCAGCCTTGATTCCTTCGGTTTCAAGGCTTTTTTTATGTCCCGATACGTTATGAGACGTATCCAGATACGTTGGGGGACCTATCCGGATACGTTATAGGACGTATCTGCCGTGGTTATTAACGTATCCAGATACGCTATTGAACGTATCTATCGGGGTTCTGAACCTATCCAGATACGTTAGTAGACGTATCCGTCGGGGTTATCAACGTGTCCAGATACGCTATTGGACGTATCTATCGGGGTTCTGAACCTATCCGGATACGTTAGTAGACGTATCCGTCGGGGTTCGGAACGTCTCCCGATACGTTATGGAACGTATCTGTCGGGTTTGTAAACGTCATGCTGAGGAGTCACCGGCATAGCCGGGACGACGTAAGCATCCGTTTAAACATTGTTCAAATTTTAATTAGGGACCTGTTGATTTTGGCAGTTAGATAATTTGTGACGGATGCTCACGTCGCTGCGCTCCTCAGCATAACGTCATTGATGAAGCAGATTCCTGTTCAAGCTTTTTATGCCTGTTTTATACCACCTCATATTGTGTAACGTAATCGTCATCAATATTTTTATAACTGTTTGTACAGTATATATGGTTGATGGTTTCTTTTAATTCATCAAAACCATAATTAAATTGTGCATG
Source organism: Galbibacter kalidii (assembly GCF_026241135.1). Classification (GTDB taxonomy): domain Bacteria; phylum Bacteroidota; class Bacteroidia; order Flavobacteriales; family Flavobacteriaceae; genus Galbibacter. Next base: position 12,477 of record NZ_JAPFGA010000023.1, on the reverse strand, counting down.
CGTCACATATAAAAACACTTTTTCAGCTCCTTGCTTTTTTAATTCTTCAGCAAGAAATTTAAAAGTTCTACCACCATCTGCTAAATCGTCTACAATTAAACACTTTTTATTTTTTACATCACCTTGTATTTTGATAAGCGGAGCTCCGTTTACCCTTATTTTATTTGATGGTACTAAATCCGCATCTAATTTTTCTGCAATTTCGTGTGTCGTTTTATAAGCTCCTGCATCTGGACTTATTAAAGTCGGGGTGCCAATTTCGTTATAGGCTTTTTTTACATATTCAAAATTCTTTAATTCAACAGCATTATTGATTAAAGCTAAAGTTATTGGACTATGCGGATGTAATATTTCTACTTTATCAAAATTTAAGGAGTTGATAAAATTCGCTATTACTTTTAAGTCAAATGATTCTTGAGCATTAAAACGTCTATCAGAACGTTGCCCGATTAAACAATAGATGGTTAAAATAGCAACGGTATTCTTTTTTGTGGAGTTTTCTGCATCCCAGGCTTCTTTTACTGCTGCTATTCTAAATAAATCTTCATAAGTATTCCCTCTAATCTTAATATGTAAATCTCCCGGTTCTGTTATTTTTGCAGAAACTTGTCCGTCTTTAAATTTCTTTATTTGATATTTCATCTGTAAGTTTTTTTAAATTTTGATACGATTCTTTTAGGCCTGCCCTATCATCTAATAGTATATTATAATATGGCTTTCTTGTCTTCATTAAGGGGTTCTCATTGATTAAATCAAAAGGAATCCCCCGCCTTTTTAAATCTTCTTTTATAATTTCTAATTTTTCTCCTTCATTACCAGTAAATAGTATTAAAGTGAAATTGAGAGATTTGCAAACGCGTAATAAATCAATTATCCTGTCATAGTTAATCCCTCGATTATGATAATCAAAAACTGTATTATCATAATCATAAGCCACAAAAAGACTTTTGTGCTCTTGATAGTCTTCTTTTAATCTTTTGTAAAAATCAAAATTAAATACATCCATTGATTCTATTTCTTATTTCTTGTAAGCTAACCTGGTTAACAAATTGACCGTTTTCATAAATCACTTGTAAAGCCCCTTCATTTTCTTGTTCAGGACTTACTTGGTCTATAAGAACATATTCATCGCCAATTAAATCTACTTTTATTAATCCCTTAGCAGATTTTTTTACACCATTATCTGTAATCGGATCTTTAAAAATTTCCCTTCGTTCTCCATTTACTACAACTGAAGTTGCTTTCATTGCAAACCCAAAAGTATCCCTTGTGTTGAATTGATATGTATACGAACCTATACCCAGAACCACATTGGTAGTTGCAAAGCCTTTATCGCTTAAACGTTGACAAATATTTTCCGCTCTTTCAGTAGTTATACTATCGCCATAAATGGCGCCAATATGAGTGTCTAAAACTTTATATCCTTGTTCATTTATAGTTCCTCCGAAAATATCCCAAAGTAGCTCCACTACTCCTTTATCTTTAGGTGTTTTACCGCCAAGGGTTCTGGTTTCCCCACAGATAATATCTACAGGGTCTCCACTATCCGGGCGGATGACCAGCTTCCCATCCCTGGATAAAACTTCTTCTTTTAATTTTGGCAGGTAAACCGTAAGTACTTTCCATAAATCCCAAGTATCACTTACAACTGATAATATTCCTGTTGGATACATTTTCATCAGTTCCCTAAACGTACCAATTTCATCATCTTTAGTTCCTGCACACATTACAGAGTGTTCTGTTGCGTTTACAGAACCCACTACAAATTCTTTAGCATTATAATATTTACGCAACCCACTAATAACGGGAAGTGTATCTGAACCTAAAAAAACGCTTGCGTGTCCCATTCCAGAAGATAAAGCGCTCTGTAGGCCTCCCATCCCCCGCATTGAAAAATCGTGTCCTTGAAAATCAATAAAGCCTACATTTTCGCTATCGGTTAACAGTGCCCATTTTTTAAATATACGCTTATACAGCATTGCTATTGTAGCAGATGTCATAGGTTGCCATAACATGGTAGACAATATGGTCTCCAAAAAATTTGTAACCCAATAAAAATCTTTATGGGTATTTACAACGGTGACCATTGGCGTTCTGATCGGCACCTCTACTCCTTCCGGTAATGATTTAACTTTTATCGGGAGGTATTGTAAATCATGTAATTGTTCATAATGTGAAACATTGTATTCTCCTCCAAGATATAGGGAAAGCTCTTCTTTGATTTCTTTACAGACTTGTTCTTTATTTTTTGAAAAGAAATGCTCTTTAAAATAGTCATCCAGCCATTTAATCACATATTGCTGACCAAAAGAAACAACTTTATCACATCCTTTAGGTGCATATTTATTACTTCTGGGAGTCCAATTAGAATATACTTCTTCTGTGTTCTTTGGATACTGCTGTTGGTGTCCGGTTTTATATCCGTCTGTTAATAATAATCCGTTCATAATAATGGTAGTTTTAATTTGTGTAATTATAACGCAAATATATGTAGCAATTTAATACCGAACAAGGTTTTTGTGTTATTTTTACGCAAAAAATAAAATTAATGGGATTATATTTCAAAAACGATACCCTCTTTCTTAAGCTGGAAGTATCGTTTTTGATTAAATTGAAAGAGATTTGCTGGTCTGCCGGAGCCTTTTGATACTTTTTCATCCAGCTCATCTAATACATTTAATCTAACAATTTTCTTTCTGAAGTTTCGTCTATCAATTTCCCTTCCTAAAAGTGTAGTGTATAGTTTTTCTAAATCTGAAAAAGGAAATTTTTTATCAAGCAATTCAAAACCAATGGGCTCATATGTTATTTTACCTTTTAATCGATTAATGGCAGTGTTTAAGATTTTGTGATGGTCAAAGGCGATATCTGGTATTTCTTTTACATTATACCAAGCAACGTCAGAAGCATCTGTACTGGCATTGATCTCAAAAGCATCTGGTTTTACAAGCCCGTAATAAGCTACGGATACAACCCTGTTTCGGGGATCCCTTGCCACATCTCCAAAAGTGTACAATTGCTCTAAATAATTAATAGAAACATTGGTTTCTTCCTTAAGTTCACGCTGCACCGCTTCCTCCAGGTTTTCATTATCTTTCACCAACCCACCGGGTAAGGCCCATGAGTTTTTAAATGGTGTGCTTTTTCGTTTTATGAGTAATACAGATAGTCCTTCATCAGGAGTATAACCAAAAACCACGGCATCTACAGATACTTTTATATTTTGAATTGCTCCCATTTTGTAAAAATAGTGATTTATGTATTTTATACACAAAAAAATTCTTGAAACCGACTAGAGGGTGTCTAAAAAGACTGTTTTTACACAAATTGTCTTCGACAGGCTCAGACTGACAATTTGATTTTCATTACATTACACTTCGACTGTGCTTTGACAGGCCTGCCTGACGGTAGGCAGGCTCAGCATGACATTGCATAGTGTCATTCTTTAGATTAAACTTTTCTGGCTATAATCAAAGCATTAGTATAAGGGGATTCCAAGGGCCTTAATGTAGTATCAAATAATTGCACCTTATTCTTAAAGCGATTCTCTTCAATCCATGGGTTGGTATATGCCCGGGTATTTTCATCAACTTGAAACCCTGCTTTATCCAATTCTTTTTTCCAATCTTCAAGACTCCAAAAGCAAAACCGTTCATGCATTTCGCTCAACCAATTATCCGTATAATCTTTTGTAAGCATAAACTCGGTAGCATCCTTAAGTTTTATACTGATGTAATCCTTATCATTGAATGTTTTAATGCTATAAGATATCGTGTCATGTTCTTCTTTACGAAAATCGGAAGCAAACCGCAGAAAGCGTGTAAAAGTGGACATCCTGTCCAGATAATCTTTGAAAGCTTCTTTTGTTGTGCACTTTTTGTAGGGGTCTTCATTTTCCCCATCTTCTTTATTTAACAGCATAAGAACTTCCCGTTCCCCGTTTTCCGGTCCAATAACATCCCTGTTGATCCATACACCACCAGATATAAGCTCTTCACATCTGTTTTTGATAAATCTTAAAAGATCCTCCCGATCCCCATACGATTCTATTTCATGGGTTAATGAAGAGGTATGAATAGTATGCATGGATTCTTTTTCAAAAACCAAATCGCTTACCGCATTTTTTTGTGAGAAGAAAACGTTAGGGTTACTAAATTCACCATTGTGTTTTCGTTGGTTACATATATCGAATAATTGCCGGGCTACTTCAATACCATAAAAATCGCTTTCCCTGAGTTTTGGGTTCTCGCTGGCCTGTTTGATCCACGACCCTACCGCACAACCAATATCCCCTACCCTTCCGGGAATAATGTAGGGACTGGTTTCTTTGTATTTAATTTCGGCAATTTCATCCATCTGCCTAACATACGTGTTGTAATCCCTGGATGCTGTAATGTCGCCATCATCCCCTATTATCGGATCGGAAAGTATATTCCTTACCTTTTGGTATAATGAGTAGGTCGTCCATATTTTACGACTGGAATGGTGTATTGTTCCTGAAAGGTTTTTATCATCCAAACCGTTGTCATTATTAACGATTTGATCTACAACTTCCCAAGGTAAATTAGTTTGATATTCCCATGTCTTAATATCAATTAACTCTGCGGGTAAAATTGTAAACCCCAGTTTTTGGTACATATGGAGAACAGGAGTTGAGCAGACTACAAAGGTATTGTCCGGAGTCAGGTTAATATTGTATTCGCTTTGATGCTTGATCTGTTTTAAAGTATAAGATGCAAAATCGTTCAAAATTCCCACATCATCTATACCGTATACATATGACGGCACATCAAATTCACTACAAAATTCATGTACCATCATGGCCCTTAAGTAAAATGGAATGGGGTTTCTTTTAGTGCCACTATGATTAGCCGAAGTCACAGCAAAAATAATTCCGTCTATAGGCTGTTTATCAGAAATAATATTGCCTTCTACATTCTTTATATTTTTAAAACCTGTGTTGATTAGATTTTTAATGTATTCAAATTGAAACGCAGTGAGTAAGTGATGGCGTCCCGGAAATAAAATGTACATAAATTAGAAAAAGTTTAAATCAGTTCTATAGCCAAAAGTACATTTTTTAACTCTAAAATTAATAGCGTCCTAAACGCTTTTGGAAAAAACCACTCAACCCCATATTTTATAAATACTTCCAGCATATCAAGATGGCATGGGTTTAATTTTTAGACCGCTGACATATGACTTCAAGACGTATGACATACGATTTATATTTATTATTATATCAACGTGTTAGATGTTGAAGATCATAAGTCTTAAGTCTTAAGTCCTACAGTCCTACGTCAAAAAAATATTTTGGACATTATTGGTCTAAAATATAATCCTTTGAGGGGCATTCATTAAGCAGGTTGTTATGTATGTAAATACTTTTTCATACATAACAACAAATAAAAACAACACAGCCTTATACACAGGAATGACTTCAGATATTGTCAAGCGGATACATCAATATAAAACTAAACACTACTACTGTCACCTCGAGCATTATCGAGATTCAAAATATATTTTGAAATGAACCGGAAAAAATTTTAAATACGGGATTCTCGTATTAACCTTTTGGACAAATTGCAGGAATTTGCCCTTTTTACCGCTAAATACAAATAAGTGTTTCTAATACCGTAAAAAATCCAAGTCTTATTTTTGACAGAATTTTCTTATAAAAAACTAAGAGTAAATCCTGTTTATTTTTGTATTTAAGAGTATGTTTCCCCTTATCAACCCCAAGGTTAAGCCATAGATAAGCCTATACATGTACTAAAACAGTGTTTTTTTATGCAAAAAAAATCCGTAGTTCTGGAAACCTGTATAAACATTAGGCAACACTTCTATGTATTCAGAAATAAAAAATCATAGCGTAAAATTTTTAAAATGTGTAACATCGCTAAATAATAAATGTCCTTTTATATAAGTAATAACCGAACTCTGGTTAATAACATTTTAAAAACGGTATTTATTTAAATAATGAAAAAGCGGACAATATTATTTTTGATTACAATTTTGTTAGGATCAGCGAGTATTTCTTACTCGCAAACATCTCAGGTTGACAGCATAGACTATAAAATGGTCAATGCCATGGGGTTAAAAGCAGATATAAACCCAATAATAACCTATCTTGATACACTAAACCCTGTTTCAGATAAAGACATTAGGTTTAAAAACGATTTTTTAGCTCGTTTTAAATATAAAACAGAAGGGATATCCTTGTCGGAAGGAATAGATGCCGAGACTGTTTTATTGTATGAAATATTTCAAAATTATTGGACGGACGGAATGCTGAACCCTGAAAAAAACTACGACAGCATCTTTAAAAAGAGAATCATAAAGTATTTTTCTTTTTTAAATAAAAACCATCATTTATCCAAAGATTCAATAACCGATAAAAATTTGGACCGTGTTTATAAAACCTTTTTTGAAAACAAAGGTTTGCATGTTGTCGATTTTGGTAAAACAGGTAAATTTTATGATTTGTTGGTTTGGAAAACGGAAGAACTTGAAGAAACTTCTGTTCAATTGATTGACACCACAGTAACTGTGCCTGTCCACTATATGGACGACTTTGTTTCCCTGGGCTGGCTGGAGTATGTGAGGATGGGCAATTACTATCCGGGCGGTTGGGCAACCGAAGATGAAGGCCTCTTTTGTGTAACTAAAGGTTATGATTTAAGCTCAGAAAAATTCCGGGTTATTTTTTTAAAACACGAAGCGCAACATTATGCTGACAGGGTGAGATTTAAAAAAATGCCTCCTCCTGCGCACAAATTGGAATTCAGATCAAAACTAATGGAGTTGCATTATGGTGACAAAATGCTTTTCCCAAGATTGGAAAAATTTATACAAGCTGCTAAAAACGACCCTTCCAATGCACATCCATATGCGAATTACAACCTGATCAAAATCTTGTCCAAAAAAATATTTGATGAGGATTATGTAGATGATTTTTCACGCTGGCAGAAAATTCCAAAAGAAAAGATTCAAGAAACTGCAAGAATCATCTATTTGGAAGATACCGAACAGATAAAAAAGCAATGGGACTAGCTTAGTACTTTTCTTTTATCACCTTGGTATGGTTTAATTCGTGTCCAGCGATATGGTAAGCCAAAGCGCGAACTGTTCTTTTGAGGGCTGTGCCGTCTATATCAACTCCGCTTCCACTCCTCATAAGGGATTCTTCGGGGAGGTTTTGGAATAACAACAGGGTGGATAAGCGAACACTCCAGTATTCTTCAAAAATATTGTCCAGGCTTCGCTCATTGGCATTTGAATAGGTCGCATAATCATCTTGTTCAAAACCATGCACAGGTGTACTGTCGTTTCTTGCATTGCGCAATGCACGGTATGCAAATATCCTTTCGTCATCGATATTGTGAACTAGAATTTCCTTAATGGTCCACTTCCCTTCTGCATACCTGTAAGTCAGTTTATCTTCCGGTAGGGAGTATATCAATTCTTTCAGCTTAAAAAAATTGTCGTGTAATTCTTGCAATATATCCGTGTCTGTTTTTATCAAATCGAAATAATGCTGGGAATAAGCGGGGTATTCTTCCTTTTGGGGTCTATTAATTTTCCTGAATTGGATTGTTAGCCGGTTTTCTTGCATAATAAATGTTTATTGGTTTTCCTTCAGTTTTCACTTAAAATTTTTGGCCCATTCCCTGGCCCATAATCCCAAAGGATTTAGCATATTATAAAGCTCCTCCCCTTGTGCAGTAAGTGCATAGCCTTCAATTGTTCGTTCGATAAAACCCGCTTTGGTGAGTTCCTTAAGCCGTTTGTTGAGGGTTGTTGGAGAAATAGTCTCACAATATTCCTGTAGTTTTCTGAATGTACTTGGCCCTGCACTAAGATGCCAAATAACGCCCATAGCCCAGCTCCTTCCCAATAAGTCGAAAAGCGCCATAATGGGTTGTCCTGATTTGGAACCTCTGACAGGTTGTCCCGGTGTTGGAAATTTCATTGCTATCATATTTATAGCAAAACTACATAAAGTGTAGCAATTAAAAAAATAAAAAGCAAGTTTCGGGTTTTCTTCGCCCGCTATCATTTCCATCTTTGCTGATATATTTTAAATACAGAAATCATGAGAAATTTAATAATAGTCTTCCTTTTGCTCACTACATCTATGTCATCAGCACTAGGTTATGAAAACAATGATATAATGAACGAGAAAAAGACCTTTGTACTCATACACGGATCATGGCACAGTGCTTGGAACTGGTTTAGGGTAACACCCTTGTTGGAAAAACAAGGTCATCGTGTGATAGCACCCGATTTACCTGGAATGGGAAGGGATAAGACCCCGGTTAAAGAAGTAAGGTTTGAAAAGACAGTCCAAAAAATATGCGATTTGATCGATACTGTTCCCGGAAAGGTGATTTTGGTGGGACACAGTAAAAATGGAGTGTTAATTTCCCAAATAGCAGAATACCGCCCTGAAAAAATAGAAAAACTGGTTTATCTGGCTGCGGTATTGGTTCCTAATGGAAAATCGGCTTTGGACTTGTTTAAATTGGACAAAGAGGAAGTTTTAGGACCTTATATTACTTATCATCCCAAAAGCAACTCGTCCACTTTAAGTCCGGAGATATATAAAAAAGGACTGTATCATGACTGCGATGACGAAATTACTGAAATGGCAAAAATAATATTAAGCCATGAGCCTCGACAAACCGCAACGACTAAAATTTCCATAACAGATAAAAATTACGGAAGCGTCCCCCGATATTATATTGAGTGTACAGAAGATCGTGCCATTACTCCTGTTTTGCAACAAAAAATGTATAGGGATATGCCGTGTAAAGAAGTGTATAAAATAGCGACCAGTCACTCCCCTTTCTTTAGCAAACCACAAGAACTTGTAGATATTCTTTTGAAAATTGCATATAAAGGATAGCAAAACTGTGGTTAGGGAATAAAGCCGTTATCAGAAAGTTTATTCGGGATAACGGTTTTTTCATTTTAATCCCACTAAGTGGGTTTAACCTGACTGCCGTCAGGCAAGTTTCCCCGATGCTCTGCATCGAAATGGGTTAAGGTTCGTTCATTTGATTACCTCGTAGGCTTTCCCGAGGTAGTTGATTAATATTAAATAGCCCATATTTCTTAATACAGTTTAAGAAATAACTTCCATAAAGGCTTTATCTTTGTATAGCTATAAATAATTTTGATAAATGGAAAAGAAAACAATAGTCGTTGTGGGCGGTGGTTTTGCCGGTTTGGAATTCATTAAAAGATTAAACAAAGCTGATCAATACAAATTGATTTTGGTGGACATCAATAATTACAATTTCTTCCCACCACTGATATATCAAGTGGCTACGGGATTTATGGAACCTTCTGCGATAAGCTATCCGTTTCGTAAAATATTAAAAACCAAAAAGAATGTCGGTTTCAGGCTCGGTGCATTGGAAAAAGTGGTGCCTTCCCAAAACAAGATCATTTTGAACAATGGTGAATTAAGCTACGATATACTGGTCATGGCAACAGGGACCGAAACCAATTTCTTCGGCAATAAAAATATCGAGGAGAAAAGCTTGCCCATGAAAACCATAAGCGATGCCTTGTCGTTAAGAAATGTTATTTTCACCCGACTGGACCGCGCGACCCGCTTTAATGACACACAACAACGCAAAAGGCTACTCACCTTTGTCATTGCCGGAGCAGGCCCTACCGGTGTGGAGCTATCGGGTATTTTTGCGGAAATGAGAGCTAATATCTTAAGACAGGATTACCCTGAATTAAGGGATGAGGACTTAGGGGATATCTTTTTGATTGACGGACAGTCCACTGTGCTGAACGCCATGTCTGAAAACTCACAAAAATATACCCATAAAAAGCTACGTGAATTAGGAGTAAAAATAAAACTGAACACCTTAGTAAATGATTTTAAGGACGAAACCGTGTATTTGTCTGATGACACCGAAATCCAAACCAAGAATTTAATATGGGCAGCCGGGGTTTCTGCAAAGACTTTTGATGGATTTTCGGAAGAAAGTCTCGGACAAGGAAAAAGATTGAAAACCAATGCCTACAATTTAGTTGACGGGTATGAAAACATCTATGCGCTCGGTGATTGCGCCTTGGTCAGCGGTGATGAAAACTATCCCCACGGCCATCCGCAGTTGGCACAAGCAGCTTTACAGCAAGCAAAGAATTTAGCGGATAATTTAGGTTCAGACAGCGAAAATTGGAAATCGTTCAAGTATAAAGATTTGGGCGCTTTGGCTATTATCGGGAGAAACAAAGCGGTTATGGACGCTCCAAAGCACAAATACTTTGTCAAAGGCTTCCTTGCTTGGCTGATCTGGATTTTAGTGCATATCATGGGATTGATCAACTTTAAGAACAAACTAAGAACCCTGTACAACTGGATCGGGTATTATATCTATAAAGACCAGTCCTTTAGGATGATTATTAAACCACGGGAACGGAAGTGATCTGGTCTTCCATCACATATTTTCCACTGGGGTCTTACTCAAAATACCTGAAAGCAAAAGCTATAAAATAAGGCCAGTTAGGCCCGGTGGTATGTCCGCCCTCATGTTGTCTAAAGGCGATATCACCGTCTGACAGGTTGGTTTCCTGTGGCGGGAATTCTGAAGTCTGAAGTCCTTTTTTACCCAGTAATTCATACACCGGACTTGCATAAGCACCGCCAAAAACATTCCTTTGGCATCGACCCACTGTCCTTCTACTGCTGCCGAACCGGAACTGATAAAGACCGGTCTTGGGGCACATAAGGCTACCAGTTCATGGGCATCTACAGGGAGATCGTTTACCGTTAGCGCACTGGCATATTTGATAAAATTCCCGGCAAACCAATGATATTCTGCGGATGATGCTAAATTCTCTACCTGTTCGCCGAAGATGTGTCGTAAAATCTTTGTTCCTCCGGCACCGGACGATCCTATAAATCCTACTGCAAAACGCGAATCGTAGGCCATGGTCACTATCGCAGCCTTTCCATAACGGGAAAGTCCTTCTATGGCCACTTTGGTTTCGTCTATTTCCAGGTTGGTTTTAAAATAATCCATCAACTTTCCTGCGCCCCATGCCCAGGCACGCAAGGTGCCCCAATTATCCGGTTTACGGCGTTGTCCTTTGTTTGTGAGTCCAATTATTCCTTGTGTTAGTCCGGCTCCGTTATCCGCTTGAAAGCTGTTGGGGATGATAATGGCAAATCCCCAGCCTTTTTTTAAGAGTTGTTCCCTCCAGCTGGGACCATCGGGCTGCGGACCAAAACCTTTAAACTTTCTCCAATCCCAGCCAAATTCCATCACCGCCGGGATTGGTGTCTCGATATTTAGAGGGATCCCCAGAACTACCTGTATGTTTACTTCAATATCAGGATAAGCACTGTTGTCTACCCTGCCCACAAGTTCACGGAGTTTCATGGACGCCTCCCCCTCTACTGTATCTTTTTCGCTTACCACTTCCCATGTGACCTCAGGGAGATTCTCCGGAAGTCTTCCATAAACCTCGCGGTCGAACAGTTCAAACAACTCTGCTCTCCTATTTTCCCAATCGTCCGGGGTTTTTACGAATGTACCATCATTAAACACAAGCGGATTGGGCAAGCTGTCATATTGCTTGGCTTTAGACTCGTCGGTATTGGCAGCATTAGGAGCCTCAGGATCTCCAGAGGGGCCCGGACGCATTTCAGTGATTCCAAGCTGTTTCATCATATGTTGATGGTCTTCCCTATTCAGTTTATTGATGCTGTCCCAATATGCCTGGTTAAATTGTCCATAGCAATTAACAACAGCCAATAGACCGATAAAAAGCGTTGTGGTTTTCATGAGTGTGGTTGGTTTTAGAAAGATACAATTAGTGGTATTCAGGAATAAAGATATTAATTTTTAGTGGTTGTGCAATCGATTCCGTCACGCTATACCATGTCCCCTTTTTAGGAGTAAAATAAAGACTTATTTCAACCGTACCTGAACGGGTAATGTCCTTGGGAAATAGCATTTCACCGAATCACAGGCCTGATAAAACAAGTAGCCTTTCAATATAGTTTTGTCTTTAACTATCTGTCTTGGGAGTTGAAGACTGACCTTGAAATGTTCTGATATAACTTGAAAGGATTCCCCATCTTCAAAAGACCATTGGTGGGGTGTAAACTGAAATTCCTGTGACAGAGGTTCAATCTCTTTGTCGAGGGTGAAAGTAGTAAACAAATATGACGTTTTATCCTGATCATCGGTCTGGATATGATAGCCTTCTTCGATGAAAAAAGGAAGCGTCAACTGTAAATCACTGGAAGCTAAGGATACAACAGTCACTTCATTTTTGTTGAAATTCACAAAATGAATGTCGTTTGTTTTGTTCTTGTCTGCTTTACAGGCTATTATTAAAAAAAATGCTAGAGGTCAGTAGTTAGTTACTTATCAATTTCGATTGATATACAACATCACTATTGACCATTTTGGTAATAAGGTTATTAAATATTGTTTCCTTGCT
>NZ_JAPFGA010000022.1 GCF_026241135.1 Galbibacter kalidii | reverse complement strand
GGTGGTAAACAGTCTGCCAACTTGGTATATCCCCTTCAAAAAGGGATTTTACCGGTAAAAACCCCCACTGTACGCCGGTCTTTAACTTGTAAAGGATAGCATTGATGATTTCCTCTACCGAAAATTTGCTTGGAAAGCCTCTTTTACCCGTGGGGAGGTAAGGGGCAACTTCCGATTTTATGGTATCTTTGTCAAGTACTAAGTACATAAAGGGTTGGTTTTTGATATTTTTATGTTTGGAAACACAAATATCTTCAACCCTTTTTTATTCTTCAAAAAAGTTTAAATCACTTCTTAATCTAAAATTACACAATTCATCCGTATTGTTCTACAATTCGGTAACACACTTTATAAAACTTCAGGGTTGATTTAGACTTTTACATCAACAAACTAAATCGACCAACAATGAAAAAAACAATAATCACATTAATCTTTTTAGGGCTCTTGTCCAGTTCCATTACGGCCCAAACCACAATCTCGGGGCTTATAACCGACCAAAAAGGAATCGCTATTTCGGGTGCCAATGTCTATTTGGATGGCACTTATGACGGAGCCACAACAGATGCTAATGGGGAGTTCAATTTTAAAACCGAAGAAAAAGGGAGCCAAACATTAATCGTTTCCTTTATTTCTTTTGAAACCTACACACTGACCTCAGATATACTCACAATGACCGATCTCCAAATTAAGCTGAAAGAAGAAATCAACGAGCTTACAGGTGTTGTGTTGAGTGCGGGAACTTTTGAAGCCGGGGATAACAGCAAAGTATCGGTCTTAAAACCACTCGATGTTGTTACCACTGCAAGTGCACTAGGCGATTTTGTCGGTGCCCTTCAAACGCTACCCGGTACCAGTACAGTTGCCGAAGATGGGCGTCTTTTTGTAAGAGGAGGCGAAGCAGAGGAAACCCAGATTTTTATCGATGGTATCCGGGTGTTTACGCCCTTTACACCTACACCAAACAATGTTCCCACCAGAGGGCGGTATTCTCCGTTTTTATTCAAAGGAATTACATTCTCCACCGGAGGGTATTCTGCCGAATATGGGCAAGCCTTGTCAAGCGTGCTCTTACTGAATTCCGTAGACCAGCCCGATCAGGAAAAAACCGATATCAGCATTATGACCCTTGGCGGAGGAGTTGGAAATACGCAAATGTGGGGAGAAAATTCGTTGAGCATCAACGCTTCCTATATCAATTTAGGCCCTTATTTTTCCCTCTTCAAAACCAAAGATACTTGGAACAAAGCACCCCAAGGGGCGTCAGGAGAGGCCATTTATCGATATAAACTGAACAACGGGATGATAAAACTCTATTCAGCTTTTGATATTTCTTCTTTTGATATTGAACAAAACAATATCAATTTTGAAGACCCTGTACGTGTTAAACAAAACAACAACAACTTATATTTTAACGGTTCGTACAAAGGATTCTACAATAACGGATGGTCATTACACACAGGGGCGAGTTATACCCGGGCGAACAATGATATGAAAATCGTTGAAGACGCTATTGATAACGTTGAAAACTCCGCCCACATAAAAGTCAAAGCCAAGAAAAGCTTCAGCAATCGTTTTAAGCTTAACTTCGGAACAGAATATTTCCTTACAGATTTTGATGAAGACTTTAATGCCGAAGATGGATTTACAGCCCGTTCCGGATTTAAAAATAATTTGGCTGCCGCTTATACCGAAACGGATATATTTTTCTCGAATAATTTTGCTGCCAAGGTTGGAATAAGGGGTGAATTTTCAAATCTGTTAGATGAATTTACCTTATCTCCAAGACTCTCAATAGCCTATAAAACCAGTGAAAAAGGTCAGGTTTCATTGGCGTATGGTGATTTCTATCAGCATCCTAATAAGGATATTTTCAAGTACAATTCAGCCATTGAATCGGAAAAGGCATCGCATTACATCCTCAATTACCAATACAATAAAGACGGTCAAACATTCAGGGCTGAAGCATACTATAAAAATTATGACAACCTCCTTAAATACAATACAGAAATGCCACAGTTTGATTCTGATTACAGCAATAGTGGTAGTGGTTATGCAAGCGGATTGGATGTTTTTTGGAGAGATAGTGAATCCATAAAAAACACTGATTATTGGGTAAGCTACTCTTACTTGGATACACAAAGGGATTATAAAAATTATTTGGAGAAAGCAACTCCAAATTTTTCAGCAAAACACAATCTATCCGTTGTAGGCAAATACTGGGTGGATGATTGGAAAAGCCAGATCGGTATAAGCTACACCTTTGCTTCGGGAAGAACGTTTACCAACCCAAATTCCGATGGTTTTTTAAACGATAAAACCAAATCGTATAACAGTCTTAGCTTGAATTGGGCCTATTTAATCAGTCCTCAAAAAATACTTTACTTCTCTGTAAATAATGTTTTAGGCACCAAAAACATTTTTGGCTACGATTATGCAAATACACTCAACAGCAACGGGACGTATAACAGGCAGGCTATAAGACCCAACGCTGACCAATTTTTCTTTATAGGGTTTTTCTGGACCATCAGTGATGATAAGAGCAGTAATCAGTTGGATAATTTATGATGAACCAAAGAAAATTTCAATCCATCCATAAAAAACGACAGTTGGGTCATTCATTTTTAAAAACCGATAGCCTAACCCTGATATTTGAAGTATCAAAAAAACATAAAAACTTTTATACAGATGAAAACAACACTTATTTACCTAATGACAATTGTAATGAGCCTGAATGTCGCTCATGCCCAACAGAACAATTATGAAACTGCAATGCAAAAGGCATTTGAATTGTGGGGTCAGGATAAACCCTTTGAAGCCGCCAATATGTTTGAGCGCATCGCTAAGGCCGAAAACGAAAATTGGTTGCCTCATTATTATGTAGCCCATATTAACATCGTGTACAGTTTTGGCGAAAGAGATAAAGAAAAACTGTCACTTCAATTGGAAAAAGCAAAACAGCAATTGGAAAAAGCAAAACAGATTTCACCTGACAATCCTGAAATAATGGTACTAGAGGCTTTACACAACACCGCTTGGATCGCTTATGATGGTGCCACCTATGGTATGACGCTATCAGCTCCAACTTCTCAAATCTACAAAAAGGCCTCTGAGATAGCCCCTGACAATCCCCGGGTTGTATATTGTAAAGCCGAGTGGGAAATGGGATCAGCTAAATATTTTGGAGAGGATACAAGTCCGTTTTGTAAAGACTTTGAAAAAGCCTTAACTCTATTTGACACCTTTAAAAACGACACTCCCTTTTATCCCAGTTGGGGAAAAGACAGGGCCGAAATATTACTGGCGGAATGCAACAAAACAGAGTGAACAATAAAAAAGTTTAAATAATCAGAATAAGATAAAATTTGAATACAAACAAAAAAACCACGCTTTTTGAGCGTGGTTTTCTTTTATTTTAAGACTTTACCGTTTTTGTCTTTAAAACGGTATTCTAGATATGTGTAAGCATCTCTTGGTAAAATCTTGACCCATTTTTTGTGTTCTAAAAACCATTTAGAACGTACGGATGGAAATCCTTTTGTTAAATATGCTGCAATAAACGGATGTGTATTTAGTACAATCCCGTTTTTACCGCCTTTGTTTTGAATAATGCGTTCAAGATCGGCTGTGATCTTATTTATTAAAACAATGGGGGCTTCAATTTCGCCACCATGGCCGTTTGGATTTTCCTCACGGGTTTTAATATTCATTTCCGGTCTTACGCGCTGTCTTGTAATTTGTATGAGGCCAAACTTGCTAGGAGGGAGGATCTTGTGTTTGGCTCGATCATCTTTCATTTCTTCTCTCAGATGGTTGTATAATTTTCTTCGGTTATCCGAGTTGGACATATCGATAAAATCGACAACAATAATGCCCCCCATATCCCTCAGCCTAAGCTGTCTAGCTACTTCTGAAGCTGCAATAAGGTTGACCTCTAGTGCGGTATCCTCTTGCGATTTGGCTTTGTTTGAACGGTTACCGCTGTTTACATCAATAACATGTAAAGCTTCGGTGTGTTCTATGACCAAATAGGCTCCCTTGCTGGAAGATACGGTTTGTCCAAAAGAAGTTTTGATTTGTCTTTCTATCCCGTATTTTTCAAAAATAGGAACGTTAGACTCATACAATTTCACAATAGATTCCTTTTCAGGTGCAATTTCATGCAAGTAATCTTTAATTTGAAAATAAAGCGTTTCATCATCTACATAAATTCCTGTGAAATCATCGTTGAACACGTCTCTTAAAATGGAGGCGGCCCTGTTCATTTCACTTAAAATTTTTGAAGGATAATGCGCTCTATAAATTTTTTTGCACAACGCTGTCCATTTCTTCAACAGGTTGTTTAGATCTTTGTCTAGTTCGGCGACTTTTTTGCCTTCTGCCACTGTACGTACAATTACACCAAACCCTTTTGGGCGAATGCTCTGTACAAGCCTTTTTAAACGGTCTTTTTCTTCTCTACTTTCTATTTTTTGAGAAACAGAAACACGATCAGAAAAAGGAACCAGGACCAAATATCTTCCGGCTATGGAAAGCTCAGAACTTATTCTGGGTCCTTTGGTTGAAATTGGCTCTTTTACAATTTGTACCAAGATAGACTGATTGGCTTTTAAAACGTTGTTTATAGTGCCATTCTTGTCAATATCTTTTTCAAATGGGAAGTTCTTTAAAGAGAAATCTTTTAATTTACCTGTGCTTACACGTTTAATGAATTTCAGCAAAGAACTGAGTTGCGGCCCCAAATCATGATAATGCAAAAACGCATCTTTTTCATAACCCACATTCACGAATGCGGCATTGAGTCCGGTAACAGGTTTTCTCACTTTGGCAAGCATAATGTCGCCTACAGAGAAATTGCTACTCTCTTCTTCTTTGTGTAATTCAGAAAGTTTTCCATCCTTTAATATGGCAAAATCAACGTCAGAGGAACTAGATCTTACGATTAATTCTTTATTCACTCTGAATGAATTTTTATCTGTTTCGTTTTGGATATGATCCAAAAATGTTACGAAACCGATGGATTAAACAATAAATTTATTTCGCCATAAGCAGATTTTGATCACGGCGAAATAAATTTTTACTACAGGTTTTTTTGAATAAACCCGACGAAATTTTTTCTTTTTACAGAGAAAATCTCTTTTTCAATGAACGTTTTGTATAGAGATACAATATTTTAAAAAAAGGAAAAGTAGATTTGAACTACTTTTTCTTATGACGGTTAGCTCTCCTTCTTTTCTTACGCTTATGCGTAGCTACCTTATGTCTTTTTCTTTTTTTACCACTTGGCATTGACGAATGTTTTTATATTAATACTTATTTTACCTCTACACTTGTTTTAACACCCTCTACAAATACTTTCGCGGGTTTAAATGCTGGAATGTTGTGAGCAGGAATCTTGATTGTAGTGTTTTTGGAAATATTTCTTCCTGTTTTTTCTGCTCTGGTTTTAATGATAAAACTACCAAAACCTCTTAGGTAAACGTTATCACCACCTTCTAATGAGTTTTTTACCTCTTCCATAAAGGATTCCACAGTTGCTTGTACATCTCCTTTTTCCATGCCAAGTTTTTCTGAAATCTTAGCTACAATGTCTGCTTTAGTCATTTTTTTATATTTGTTTACAGTGTTATAAATTTAGGGGTTGCAAATATATAAATTAATTACACAATAAATAAAGTGTAAATAATTAAAATTTAACTATATAAAGCCTTTTTTTCTGAATATGATAAAAAAAGATATGGATTTCAGCAGGGTAGTAAGGGTCTGGTACGATATAAATAAGAGGGATTTGCCGTGGCGTTCTACTAAAGATCCGTATCAAATTTGGTTATCGGAAATCATGCTTCAACAAACCAGGGTAGAGCAAGGTTTGCCTTATTATTTAAAATTTACTGAAAGATTCCCTACGGTTTTCGATCTAGCCAATGCGAGTGAAGAAGAAATTTTAAAACTCTGGCAAGGCTTGGGCTATTATTCCAGGGCAAGGAACCTTCACACTACAGCAAAGAAAGTTGCTTTTGACCTTAACGGAATTTTTCCAGATAATTACAAAGAACTGAAAGAATTAAAAGGGATCGGGGATTATACGGCAAGCGCTATTGCTTCCATCTGTTTTGATCGCCCTACTCCTGTGGTCGATGGAAATGTATACCGGGTCTTTTCGCGCTATTTTGGGATAGATATTCCAATTAATAGTACCAAAGGGATACAATATTTTAAAAAACTAGCGGAACAACTCATCGATGTTGAAAACCCGGGAGAATATAATCAAGCGGTGATGGAGTTTGGAGCGAGACAATGCAAACCCAAATCGCCCAATTGTGATGTGTGCCCACTTCAGCACAGTTGTGTGGCCTATTCGGAAAATAGAATTGTCGAATTGCCCGTAAAACTCAAAAAAGGGAAGGTAAAACAGCGCTATTTTAATTATTTGATAGTGACCGATAATCAAAAAACCCTTCTTCAACAGCGAACTAAGAAAGATATATGGCAAAACCTGTATGAATTCCCGTTGGTAGAATCTTCAGAAGAGATCAATATTGAAAAATTAAAGGAACATCGCGTGTTTTTAGATCTTACAGAAGGGGCTTCTTATGACTTGACCTTGTATAACGAAGAAGCAAAAGTGCATAAATTATCACACCAACACATACATACTCGATTTTGGATTGTAACTTTGCATAAGAAAATGAAAACCGGAATTGAGAGAAAAGATGTGCCGGATTATCCTGTGCCCGTGTTGATCGCTAACTTTGTTGAAGATTTTGGGTTTTAACAAGGACTTGTTTAAATTTTTTCCAATTGGCTAAAAAAATGTCCTTTTTGCCCCATGTTTGGTTATTTTTAATACATTTATATACTATACAATTTAATTATAGAAAAGAAACAAAATGAGTGGAACGTTAAATAAAGTAATGCTGATAGGCCATTTGGGCGATAATGTCAAAATGAATTATTTTGAAGGGGGAAATAGTATTGGGCGTTTCCCACTCGCTACCAACGAAACGTATACCAACAGGCAGACGGGAGAACGTGTGTCCAATACAGAATGGCACAATATCGTGGTGAGAAACAAAGCCGCTGAAGTTTGCGAAAAATATTTGAATAAAGGAGATAAAGTATATGTCGAAGGTCGTATAAAAACCCGCCAATGGCAGGGAGACGACGGCAATATGCGCTACACCACAGAGATACATGTAACCGATTTTACATTCTTGACCAACAAAGGGGAATCTCAAGGGAATTCTCCTGCTCCCTCTCAGGGGAATAGCAGTCAGAATATATCACAGTCAAATCAGAGTCAACCCCAACAGGATTCGCCTTCGAAGGAGGAAGAGGACGACGATTTGCCTTTTTAACCAAGTATAATCAAAATTCAAGCATTTGGACCCTGAGCCCTCGAGTTTATTTTTAATACCATTGTTCATAGAGACCACTTCAGTTATAAAACTGGGAGTTTTGGGTGCCTTATTTATCTGTTCTGCACTTATATCAGGGGCAGAAGTGGCCTTTTTTTCGCTTTCACAAACCGATGTCAATGAGATTGAAGAGGCTAAAACACCGGTGGGAAATATCATTGTGAATCTTTTGAATAAACCGAAGAAATTACTGGCAACTATCTTGGTAGCCAATAATTTTATCAATATTGCCATCGTTTTGCTTTTTAGTTCTTTGGGAACGCTCTTTTTTGGTTCACTAAAAGGTGAGATATTTGGGATCATTGAGATCCGGTTTATTGTTGAAGTGATCGTAGCTACGTTTCTGATCTTGCTGTTCGGAGAGATTCTACCAAAGATCTATGCCAGTAGAAACCGAATGAAATTTGCACACTTTATGGCCTATCCGCTAAGTGTATTGGATACCATATTTTATCCGTTGAGTATGCCAATGCGATCCATTACCTTGTTTTTACATAATAAACTGGGGAAACAGAAGGCTAATATTTCAGTCGATCAATTATCACATGCTTTAGAACTTACTTCAGAAGAAGACACTACTGTAGAAGAGCAAAAAATCTTGCAGGGCATCGTTTCCTTTGGAAATACAGACACCCGTCAAGTGATGCGTCCGCGTATAGATATTTTTGCCTTGAGCGAAGAGATGAAATATCAAGCAGTGGTCAAAGAAATCGTCAAAAACGGATATTCACGTATCCCTGTTTATAAAGATAATATGGATAACGTGACCGGGGTACTTTATGTCAAAGACCTACTTCCGTACTTAGACAGAAAAACCTTGGATTGGGTATCCTTGAAGCGATCGGCTTACTTTGTTCCTGAGAATAAAAAATTGGACGATTTGCTGAAAGAGTTTCAGGAAATGAAAAACCATTTGGCTATTGTGGTCGATGAATACGGAGGAACATCGGGGCTTGTTGCCCTTGAAGATATCATTGAGGAAATTGTAGGGGATATTAGCGACGAATTTGACGATGAGGATCTTGTCTACTCCAAACTGGATGAAAAAAATTATGTTTTTGAAGGCAAAACAGCTTTGAAAGACTTTTACCGGGTTATCGACCTTGAGGACGAAACCCCATTTGAAGAAAAAAAAGGCGAGTCTGAAACCATCGCTGGATTTGTATTGGAAGTGGCTAGGGTTTTCCCAAAAAAAGGGGAGGAAATAATTTTTAATAATATTGCGTTTGTAGTAGAAGCCTTGGACAAAAAACGAATTAAACAAATAAAAATAACACTCCTTTGAAGCGATTAACCCTTGTTTTTTCAGTAATAACAGCAATATTGTGCTCCTTTTGTGGTAACGATCCCATTCCTAAACCCAAAGGAATGCTTCGTTTGGAATATCCTGAAGCAGTTTATAAGAAGTTTGAAGGTTCGTGTCCGTTTTACTTTCATAAAAACGATAATGCGGATGTTCATATAAAAAGTGATTGCTCTATGAATGTGGATTATCCACAGATGAATGCCAGCATGTTTATTACCTACAAAAAAGTTAATAACGATTTGGGAGCGTTGCTTCGCGATGCTCAAAAACTGACATATGAACATGTGGCCAAAGCTGATAATATCCAGGAACAACCCTTTGTCAATGAAGATGATAAAGTTTACGGGATGTTTTATTTGGTCACCGGAAATGCAGCTTCGGCTTCACAGTTTTATGTAACCGACAGCACCCGACATTTTTTAACCGGATCGTTGTATTTTAACTCAAAACCTAATTATGATTCGGTACTTCCTGCTGTAAAATATCTGGAAGAAGATATCAGGAAGATGATGGAAACCATACGTTGGAAATAGTATGGGTTGTGCTATTACATCATTCTTTCTTGCTTAAAAGCTCTTGCGCATTTTTAATACTGCTGTTTATTTGCTCTTTTAGTTTGTTGACCTTGACCTCTTCTTCATCCAGCCATTTTTTCTTTTCTTCTGAAAGTGCTTTGCCTTTTAGGATTTCCTCATGGTCAAATCTATCACCAAAACCTTTCATCCACTCCATCATCGATTTGTGGGCTGCTTGTAGATCTTCTTGAGCCTTTTTATACTTTAATCCTGTTTCTGTGGTGTCTATTTTGGTGTTTAATTCCCCAACCAATTGGGTCAAAGTGTTCATTTTTGGCATCAAACTGTCGTGAACAGCCATGACGGTTTCCATTTTTGAGGAGCTTGCTTCTTTTTTATTTTGTTTGCATGCTATGGTGCTGACAGCAATTGCTATTAAAATGATCAGTATCCGTTTCATCTTTGTTTTTTTGTTCAAGTAGTAAAAATATGCAAAAAAGCCGCTTTTTCTGTTATAAAAAACTCAATTTTGCAGCTTTAAAAATCTACAGATGGGCAATAATCAAAAGAAATGGATTTATCTCGTTGTGCTCTCTTTGGTTTGGGGGAGTTCTTATATCTTGATAAAGAAAGGCTTGGTGGGCTTAACGCCGATACAGTTAGGTGCTGTTCGTATTGTGTTCTCCACTATTTTTTTGTTTCTGATTGGCTTTAAATCCCTTCAGAAAATAAAGAAAACGGAATGGAAATGGGTAGCTGCCTCTGCATTGTGTGGAACATTTATCCCTGTTTTTTTGTTTGCCTATGCCGAAACCGAGATCGACAGCAGTATTGCTTCCATTCTCAACTCCTTGGTTCCGTTGTTTACGATTTTTACCGGGTTTTTGGTGTTCAATATGAATTTCACCAAGAATCAAGTCGTTGGAGTTGTTGTTGGGTTGATAGGTGCTTGTGTTCTTATTCTTCAAGGTGCTCATGTAAATCCAAGACAAAACTACTTTTTTGCACTTTTGGTCGTGGTGGCTGCCTTGTGTTATGCTATGAATGCCAACATTGTCAAATCTAAGTTACAAAATGTTTCGCCTATGGCGATAACGGTTGGGAATTTTGCTGTCATGATAATTCCGGCACTGTTGGTCATGTTGTTTTCAGGAATTTTTAATGAAAATATCACAGACAATGATAGTTTGCAGACATCTTTGATGTATGTAGCAATATTGGCTGTATTTGGAACAGGTTTAGCAAAAATTCTTTTCAATAAACTGATACAAATATCCAATGCAGTGTTTTCTACTTCGGTTACTTATTTAATTCCGGTAGTAGGTATTTTTTGGGGGGTATTGGATGGAGAAAAATTTACGGTTATCCACCTTCTGGCCTCGGGTATTATATTGTTAGGGGTTTATATCGTGAATAGGGATAGAAGGAAAAAATAAGTTTCAAAATGCCCTTTAAAACTATCGCGATGTGATAAAACTTACGCTTAATCAGGGTGAGGTTAACCATTTTTTTGATGTTTTATGTTGATATTTTTCGTATCTTAATTCCATAAATATCAAACATATAGAACATGGATCCACATAAGATACACTTTCGATATGGCCTGTTTATAGCAATCGCGTTGATTGCATATTTTTTAATATTGAAATTAATAGGCTGGCATGAATTTATATGGCTGCGTTTGTTCAACGGACTTATAGTTGCTTATGGATTATATGCCGTAATTAGACTAAGAAGAGTCTTGGAAGGGGATAAATTCAGTTACTACAACGGATTTAAATCGGGTCTGTTTGCCGGGTTTTTAGCAACACTTATATTTGTCGGCTTTATGGCTATCTATATGTATCATATTGATCCAAGTTTCCCTGAAACCATTATGGGATCCTGGATAAAAGATTACAATCAAGGCCCTGGAATTTTAATCTTTATACTTATTATCGAGGGGTTTGCGTCGAGTGTTATTCTTACCTTGGCATTTATGCAAAAATTTAAACCCAGCTGGAACCTGAAAAAAAACGTTCAAAACGCATAAAAACATTTGTTCTTTAATGATTTAGCAGTATATTTGCACCCGCCTACCGGCAGGCAGGCCCGCTTAAATTGAGATTAAGCGAGTATTATATTGGTTAATTTATTAATTATTACGCTATGTACGCAATTGTAGAGATAGCAGGGCAGCAATTTAAAGTTGCGAAAGACCAAAAAGTTTTTGTGCATCGTTTAGCTTCTGAAGAAGGAGAAAAAGTATCTTTTGATAATGTACTTTTATTAGACAATGATGGCAAAGTAACTGTTGGCGCCCCGGCTATAGACGGAGCCGCTGTTGAGGCGAAAGTCGTTAAGCACCTTAAAGGTGATAAAGTTATTGTTTTCAAAAAGAAAAGACGTAAAGGTTACCGTGTTAAAAATGGACATAGGCAATCTTTGACTGAAATCTTAATTGAAAGCATCGTAGCTAAAGGAGCTACAAAGAAGAAAGCAGCTCCCAAGAAAAAAGAAGAGAAGAAAGCAGAGCCGGTAGCTAAGAAAGCTGCTCCTAAGAAAAAAGAGGAGAAAAAAGCAGAACCGGTAGCTAAGAAGGCTGCTCCTAAAAAAGAGGCCGCTCCCAAAAAAGAAGTTAAGCCTAAAAAAGCCGCTGCTAAAAAATCTACTTCTAAAAAAGGAGACGATCTAAAGAAAATCGAAGGAATTGGACCTAAAACCGCTGAAGCATTGACCAATGCAGGAGTTGACACTTTTGCAAAATTGGCCAAAAAATCTGCAGATGAGGTAAAAGAAATTTTATCTGAAGCCAGTTCTACTTTAGCTCACTTAGATCCCGGAACTTGGGCTCAGCAAGCCGATCTTGCCGCCAACGACAAGTGGGATGAGCTTAAAGAATTACAAGATAAACTAGACGGTGGTAAATAATCACCACAGATTTTTAAAATAAAGTATAATAATCTTGATCTTTGTCAAGAGCATTTAAAACCGAAAGAAAATGGCACACAAAAAAGGTGTTGGTAGTTCCAAGAACGGTAGGGAATCAGAATCGAAACGCTTAGGTGTTAAGATTTATGGTGGACAAGCCGCTATTGCAGGAAATATCATCGTAAGACAAAGAGGTACTGCTCATAATCCGGGTGAAAATGTATATATGGGGAAAGACCATACATTACATGCCAAGGTTGACGGTATCGTTAAATTTGAAAAGAAAAGAGGTAATAAATCATACGTTTCAATAGAGCCTTTCGAGGCCTAATGAGCTTATTCTCTTATGATACAAACCCTTCCCGATCCTCAAACCGGGAAGGGTTTTTTTATTGAACTCATTTAATTTAAACTTCCCCCGTCGCTTTAATAAGCTTTTCTTAACTATTCCTTAATTCCTAAGACCCGATTAATAGGTACTTTGAAAAATTTTAAAAGTGCTTTATAATGCAAGAGGTCTTCTCTTTAAAACATACCTTTCTTTTCCTCACTGTCATTTTCCTGTCATGGCAGTCCTTTTCTCAGCAGATTGAACAGCAGGATTCTCTATCACAAGAGATCGATAATGAGTTTTTAAAGCTAAAGCACAATCTTGAAGATGCTTTAAAGCAGGAAAATAATGATATAATAGCACTGCATTACACAGTTTTTGCCGATTTCTACAAAAAAAATGGAGCGGTAAACGAGGCTCTTGCCAATTACAGAAAAGCAATCGAATTACTTCCTGATAGCAAGGATACTACTGTGGTGTATATCCAAATGCGGATGGGAGAGATCCATTTTTCCCTTAAACACATGGAAACGGCGAAAGAATATTTCTATAAAGCCTTGGGGGTGTCAAAAGAAATTGGCTTTACGAAGGGGGAGGCTATGGCAAATAGCAATATAGGAAGCTGTTTTGAAAAAACTTTTGATTATAAAAATGCATTGCGACATCAAAAAGCAGGTTTGCAATTGTTTCAAAAGATCAACGATAGTTTAGGTCTGGCCTTAGCCAATGAAAATATAGGGAGTGTTTATGAGGATCAAATGCAATTTGATTTGGCATATCAATATTTTGAAAAAGCATTTCTGTATGAAAAAACACAGCTTCATTCCGATAGAAAAATAAATATCCTGAACAATCTGGGAGATGCCAACCGAAAAAGTGGAAACTATGAAAAAGCGTTCTTCTATACCGAGGAAGCGAAGCGTTTGGCAGAAGAGAGTAACAATAAACATCAATTGGAGAGTGCTTACAAAGACTTGTCAAGAACCTTCAACCTTATGGGGGATTATGAAAAAGCATATTTGAATCTTTTGGCTTCTGATACCATAAACGAAGAGATGCTTTTGCTGGAGAACATGCGTCAGGTGAATTCACTTCAAGCACTATATGAAGCCAAGGACAAAGAGGCCAAAATCGATCTGCTGACCAAAGAAAATGAAATCAATAAAGCCGAAGAACGATTGATGATCATCATCATTGTTATGCTCTTGCTCCTTGGGATAATTGGCTGGATATATTTCAAAAAGCGCAAAGCACACGAGATAAAACTTCAGCAATACAAACAACAGATTTTGCAGACTGATCTGGAGAAGAAAACCCTCAAAGAAGAAAATATGAAAAGGGAAATCCAGTTGAAGACATCTTCTTTGTCAAAATACAGCCTTCATCTGGCACATAAAAACAAGATATTGTCCAATGTGGCTCATGTGCTGACCAACTTAAAGGACAGAAATCTGATGGATATGAAAAGTAAGCTGAATGAAGTTGTAGGGGAAATTAACCAAAACCTATCTGAAAAACAGGAATGGGAGCAGTTTATGAATTATTTTGAACAGATTCATCCGAGTTTTTTTAAAAACCTTGGAAAAGCGACCCATGATGAATTGTCTGCATCCGAATTGCGTTTATGCATGCTTTTAAAAATCAACCTTTCTTCAAAAGAGATTGCCTCTATCCTACACATTACTCCGGATAGTATCAGAATAGCAAGATATAGGCTCAGAAAAAAATTATCCATAGAGCGTGGTGAAAAATTAACCCGTTTTTTACAAAAGCTTTAGCCAAAAAACTTGTTTTTAAAGTCAATATTAATTCAGTGTTAACCCAAGGTGAATGTTGCCTTAAAGTAATACTTGTATAAGCAGTTTCATTACATTTTGTTTTCATCAATTTGACTTTCGAAAGCCTTGTAAAACATAGTTTTGCCTTGAAAATAAACTAAATCAATGGAACTAATAAAACTAATTTTTGCAACGCTTTTTGTTGCTGTATTTATGGGCAGTGTTCATGCCCAAAACGGAAATATTCAGGGGGCAATTACAGATGAAAACGGAATTTATGTGCCGGGAGCTACCGTACTTATCGAAAACTTGAGTCAAGGAGTTGTTTCAGACAATGACGGTAACTTTACTATGGTATCGGTACCGGAAGGAACACATCAACTACTGATCAAATATCTGGGTTATGCAGATATTCAAAAAGAAATTAATGTAATAGCCGGGAGAACAACAACGGTTTCCATCCTTTTGTCCTCAGAAAGTGTGGAATTGGACGGAGTTGAAGTGTTTGGAACAGGCTTGGGCGCACAGGCAAGAGCTTTAAACGTTCAGAAAAACAAACAAAATATAACTAATGTGGTTTCTTCGGAGCAGGTTGGCAAATTTCCTGATGCCAATATAGGAGATGCTGTAAAGCGTATTCCCGGGATTACTATGCAGGTCGATCAAGGGGAAGCGAGGAATATTATTGTGCGTGGTATGGCTCCGCAGCTGAACTCAGTAACCCTTAACGGAAGTCGTATTCCTTCCGCAGAAGGGGATAATAGAAATGTGCAGATGGATTTGATTCCTTCGGATATGATCCAGACCATAGAGGTTAACAAAGCCGTAACCCCGGATATGGATGGTGATGCCCTTGGAGGTTCGGTAAACTTGGTGACCAGAACTTCACCCAAAAGGTTCCGCTTGTCGGCTACTGCCGGTTCGGGAATAAATACGATTAACGGAAAGCGCATTTTGAACGGCTCGTTTATTTTGGGAGATCGCACTAAAAACGATAAATTGGGCTGGATGGTTTCAGCATCTTTCAACGATAATGACTTCGGAAGTGATAATTATGAAGCCGAATGGACCGATGAGTTTGAATACAACGCCTTTGACGATGAAGATAATTTGGAAGAAATTGAAGTTAATCCTTATGCCAATGTGTTCGAGATCAGGGAATATAAAGTACAACGTGTTCGAAGAAGTTTTTCAGCTAATTTGGATTATAAGATAGATAACGACAACACGCTTTATTTTAAATCTATTTACAACTGGAGGGACGATCGCGAGAACAGATTTAGACTGGAACACGAAATATTGGACGGAGAAGATATTGGACCAAATGATTTCAGTATAAATAGTGATGGAAATTTAACCAGTTTTCCTGTGGAGGCAAAGCGCCAAACCAAAGGGGGGATTGATAACAATAGAAACAAAAACAGACGATTGGAAGATCAACGTATGCTGAATTTCAGTCTGGGAGGTGAACATTTGTTTGGAAAAGTGCAATTGGATTGGTTGGCGTCTTATGCAAAAGCTTCAGAAGAACGCCTGAACGAACGTTATGCGGAGTATGAAAGCGAATACAGAATCAATTTCAATGGAAATGAAAGAGAGCCATTGTACACGCCGACCAATACAGTTGATGCCGATTTTGCAAGTTTTGAATTGGACGAATTTTCCGAGGAAAATCAATATACAGACGAAGAAGATGTGAATCTTTATGTAAATGCCCAACTGCCGATGAGTTTTGTAGAGGGAGAAGAAGGATTCTTGAAATTTGGGGCAAAGACTCGTATAAAAAGTAAGAAAAGGGATAACGATTTTACAGAATACAGTCCGTTGGGTGATGAATTTGATGAATTGGGAATGCTACCGACCAAAGATTACTCCGATTCAGATTTTCTCGCCGGAAGTCAATATGCCGTGGGAACTTTTGCAACCAATGAATTTCTTGGAGGATTGGATTTTCAAAACAGCAGTATCTTTGAAGCTGAAGACGTTCCTGATGAATATTTGACAGCCAATTTTGATGTGAAAGAAAGTGTTTATGCCGGTTATGGAATGATAAATCAGGATTTTTCTAATAAGTTTAGCGTATTACTCGGTTTGAGACTGGAACACACCATAACCGAAGGGGAAGGAAATGAACTTATTTATGATGAAGAAGGTGATTATGCCGGAACAAGTAAGATTAAAGGGGAGACAAACTATACTAATGTGATGCCCGGAGTTCACTTTAAATACAATGTGGCTGAAAATACAGTATTGCGTTTGGCGTGGACCAATACTTTGGCGCGTCCAAATTATGTAGATTTAGTACCTTATATGGAAGTGAACAATGAAGATGAGGAGATATTTATCGGGAATTCCGATTTGGATCCAACGATTTCGATGAACTTTGATTTGATGGCAGAACACTACTTTAGATCTGTTGGGATTATTTCTGCAGGAGCATTTTATAAGGATATTAAAGACTTTATTTATATACGACAGACAGAAAATGCGGATGGATATGAAGTTTACCAGCCACTTAATGGAAAAGGAGCCAATGTCTATGGTGCTGAAGCATCTTTGCAACGTCGTTTAGATTTCTTACCCGGTTTTGCTAAAAACTTTAGTGTTTATCTGAATTACACCTATTTGAAATCAGATACTGACGGTATTTTTAATGAAGACGGAGAGGAGCGTACCGATTTGGACTTGCCGAATACGGCACCTCAAATGTTTAACGCATCTTTGGGTTATTCAAGTAATAAGTTTAGTGTGCGTGTTTCGGCTAACTATTCCGATGCTTATATTGATGAGATTGGTGGAAATGCCTTTGAAGACCGTTATTATGACGAGCAACTTTTTGTAGATTTCAATGCCAATGTAGCTTTAAGCAAAAACTTGAGCTTGTACACCAACCTGACAAATATTACGAATCGTCCGTTGCGTTATTACCAAGGCGTAAAAAGCCGTACTATGCAGGTGGAATATTACGGAAGAAGATTGAACATCGGACTGAAATACGATTTGTTTTAATTGAAAACCCAACCCTTCAAGGGTTTACAACCTTTGCGTACATTGAGCCCTTTGCGGTTATAATTTCGTAAGGACATTAAAAAAAATAACGAAAATGAAAAAACTAAAGATAGACATAAGATTGTTGTCCTACGTCTTAAGTCTTACAGTCTTATGCCTTATGCCAATAAATTAAAGATAATGAAGAAACTACTCATACTATCCTGCATTTTGGCACTGTTTTCTTGCAGGGAACAGCTGCCTGAAATAGCACCGACCTTAAAAACCGAAAAATTGCCTAATGATAGCGACGATCCTGCTATTTGGGTAAACAAGGCAAACCCTGAAGAAAGTATAGTTTTTGGAACCGATAAAGGGGACAAAAAAATAGCGAACAGTGGAGTGTATGCTTTTGATTTGGACGGAAAACTAATCGAAGAAAAAAGCATTACCAAACTTATCCGTCCCAATAATGTCGATGTGGAATACGATTTTAAATTGAACGATTCTACCAAAGCCGATATCTTGGTGTTTACTGAACGCGGTAGAAAGCAAATTCGCGTGTTTTCTGTGCCCGATATGAAACCCTTAGACAATGGTGGGTTTAAAGTATTTGAAGATGAAACTGATGCTGATTCTGAATTTACCCAACCCATGGGCGTTTCGGTATACAGAAATCCGGAAAGTGGGAAGGTCTACGCTATTGTAGGTCGAAAAAATGGTCCGACGGAAGGCTATTTATATCAGTATGAATTGTTATCTGATGCTACGGGAGTCCATGCCAATTTGGTTAGAAAATTTGGTAAGTTCAGCGGACAAAAAGAAATTGAAGCCATAGCGGTAGATGATGCTTTGGGTTATGTCTATTATTGTGATGAAGGTGTGGGGATCCATAAATACTATGCCGATCCCGAAAAAGGAAATGAAGAGATTTCCATGTTTGGGGGGGAGTATTTCAAAGATGATATTGAAGGGATAGCTATCGCCACTTACGAAGACGGTGAAGGTTATGTTATAGTGAGCGATCAACAAGACCATACCTTTAATTTCTTTGACCGAAAAACAAATACGTTTATAAAAAAACTAAACCTCGGTACCTTGGAAACCGATGGCTGCGAAGTGGTAACCGAATCTCTGGGAAGCAAGTTTCCCAACGGTTTATTCGTGTCCATGAATGATGAAAAAGACTTCTTTTATCACGCTTTGGATTCGTTGCAGTTAAAATAACTTCCTTTAACTTAGAGGAAGAGCTTTTGATTTTTTAAACCTGACAAGTTCTAGAACCTGTCAGGTTTTTTATTTAACAATCGGTGCAGTCATAAGATGATCGGGAATGCCAAACCCATCAACCAGACTGTTTACATGCGGACGAAGCTCTGTACACAGGCGTTCCACCCTTCTCTTTATGGCTTTGGATTTGCTGCTACTGATATAACCGTGCTCCAAATACCAATCCGCATTGTTGCTTATCTCACTCAATGCATACAAAGTCCCTATTTTTTCAAACAGGAATCGAAGCTTTTCATCTTTGATGGTATCGATAAAGTTTTTAAAATGGGTATAGCACAATTCGTCGGCATAGGCCTCTCCAAGGGCTACAAGATGTGTTTGTACTTTTAAAAATGCCTGATAAGAGGGCATACCTTTCTTGATGTAATTCTGAATTCTTGACGCCGCCGAAAAGGTGAGCCTTCGTCTGCGGTATTCAAATGCGTGTTGATGAAATTCCGGATCAAAAAGGTGCTCCTTGTCGGTTTTGTTGGTAAAGATCGGATTAAAAGCGATAAGCCTGTCTGATAACTGCGTCCCCAGATATTTCAAAATATCCATAAAACTATCACTGTTGAACTCCGTTTTGAAATTGGTCAGGATTCCCTTGGCTGCTAGCTGAATCAACACCGTATTGTCACCTTCGAAAGTGGTAAAAATATCCACATCGTTTTTGAGGTCTGCGATCCTGTTTTCTAGCAAATAACCTTTTCCGCCACAAGCTTCCCTGCTTTCTTGTATACTTTGATTGGAGAATTGTGTGATACAAGCTTTTAGGGCTGCGGCCTGTGTTTCTATTTCCCTTCGGCTTTTCTCAGTAGAATCGTTGTACAAAACGATCATTTTATCGAGCACCACGTGATACACATACGATTTGGCAATGGGTGTTATCAACCGTAATTGATGCGTGGGATAATCCATGATAAGATCCTCTTGGATTTTTTCACTACTGTTGAATTGACGCCTGTTCAAAGCATATTTCACCGCAATCGCCAAAGCCATTTTTGCACCGCTCAATGCGCCTTTGGCTACACAAATCCTTCCGCCTACCAAAGTGCCCAGCATGGTGAAGAACCGTTTGTTGGGGTTGTCGATGGGAGAGGAGTATACCCCATTTTCATCGATATCCCCAAATCGGTTCAGTAAGTTTTCCCTCGGGACGGCAACATTGTCAAACCAGATTTTTCCGTTGTCGACGCCGTTCAATCCCAATTTATAACCATTATCTTCAATGCGAACACCAGGGCTTAAATCGCCGTTTTCATCCCTAACTTTCACCAAAATGGCATGAACTCCATGATTTATACCATCTACAATAAGCTGGGCAAACACAGTAGCCATACTTGAGTGAAGTGAGTTGCCGATATATTCTTTATTGTCATTCTCTCCCGGGGTTTCGATAACTATAGAATCCGTCTTTTTTACATAAGTAGCCGTTGTTTTTACGCCTCTTACGTTCGAGCCGTGACGGGTTTCGGTCATGGCAAAACATCCCAGAAGCTTCGCTTCCCCCGTACTTTTCAAATATTTGTCGTGGTGCTTTTTAGTTCCTAAATTCTGGATACTCCCCCCAAAAAGTCCGAATTGAACCCCAAACTTTATCGTCAGGCTGCCGTCGACATACATAAGGTTTTCAAAAATCGATGCATAGGCCGGCATATTGCCAATACCGCCATAAGCTTTGTCGTATGCCATAGCGCCATAACCGTCTTTTGCCAAATGTTTTACTTGCTCTAATGTCTTTTTTCTGAATTCATCTTTGTCCCGGATAATCTCCCAGTTAAAAAGGGGATCGTTCAGTTTTTTTCTGAATTCATCAATATGGCTGGCGTTTTCTCCTTTTAATAGCGCATCAATTTTTTCTGCGGAATAAAAAGTAGTGGTGGCCGAAGCTTTAACATTGACATCAAATAAATGATGGTAATGATTGGGTTGAATCCCCAAATTGATCTCGATGAACTTCAGATTTTCATCAAGATCTTGCTCTTTATCTGATTCAGTATGTTTTGCCGCCAATCGCTGACTGAATTGCGCAAGCGGATAGGGATCACTTTCAGTTAATTTGATTCCGCCTCCGTCGATAAATTCTTTCCAACCAATCATAGTTTCATCGGCGGGAGTGTTTTTAGGATCGACCCAAGCCTGCAATAACTTCTTGTCCTCTTTGGAAAGCGTGTCGTTTTCCAGTGCTTTTTTAAAAATGGAAACTTCCGAAGGGGAAATCAGGTCATCCGACCAGATGACATATAAAAACGGAATGTATTTTATAACAGCTGCATTGTGCCTTGGTGTATTCACATGTTTAAATTTATATTAAAAACTTTTGATTTATTCACCTTCTTATTGTAGAGCCAACTACACTTCGACTTGGCTCAGTGCAGCGCCTTGGTCATATTAAATCCCCTCTATGAGGGTTCATGCAAACAAATTACGAATTTTTATAGAGGAGTATAAAAAGAATTCATTTAAAATTCTTTATTATGGATACTCCATTTTAGCCCCGCCAAGGGTGAAATATTAATAGACAGAGGATATACGTTGAGGTGCTTGAACCCCTTTAGGGGTGTCATATATAATTGCTTCAATCATTGGTTATAGTTTGTAGAAGCTTTTGTTTTATCTTTGTTGATATGAATGAGTATTTAGATCCAACAGGCGAACATTTTTCAGAGGAAGAAGTTGATATTGAAAAGGCACTGCGTCCTTTAAGTTTCGACGATTTTGCCGGACAAGAACAGGTGTTGGAAAACTTGAAGGTGTTTGTTCAGGCTGCCAATTTGCGTACCGAAGCTTTGGATCATACCTTGTTTCATGGTCCTCCGGGACTTGGAAAAACTACTTTGGCTCATATTTTGGCTCATGAACTGGAGGTGGGTATAAAAGTAACTTCAGGTCCGGTACTCGACAAACCGGGGGATTTGGCGGGATTACTTACCAATTTGGAAGAGCGCGACGTACTTTTTATCGATGAGATCCATCGCCTGAGTCCCATTGTGGAAGAATACCTTTATTCAGCCATGGAAGATTACAAGATCGACATCATGATAGAATCGGGCCCCAATGCCCGTACAGTTCAGATCAATTTAAATCCGTTTACCCTTATTGGTGCGACGACCCGTTCCGGTTTATTAACAGCGCCCATGCGGGCACGTTTTGGGATCAGTAGCAGACTTCAATATTATTCTACAGAGTTGTTGGCCGATATCGTTCAGCGTAGTGCACAGATTTTAAAAGTGCCTATTTCGATGGAAGCCGCGATAGAAATCGCCGGAAGAAGCAGGGGTACACCAAGGATCGCCAATGCACTTTTACGTCGGATTCGTGATTTCGCCCAGATAAAAGGAAATGGTAATATAGATATGGAAATATCAAAATTTGGATTAAAAGCCTTGAATGTGGATGCTTTTGGTCTGGATGAAATGGACAATAAGATCCTAAACACCATCATCGATAAATTTAAAGGAGGTCCAGTAGGGATCACTACCTTGGCAACAGCGGTTTCTGAAAGTGCAGAAACTATTGAAGAAGTCTACGAACCTTTCTTGATCCAACAGGGATTTATTATGAGAACACCCCGTGGAAGGGAGGTAACGGAATTAGCCTATAAACATTTAGGCAAGATAAAAGACGGTACCCAGGGCGGGTTGTTTTAAAGTTTCCTCATTCTGTTCCTTTTGAGATCGGGAGCTTCAGAATTACATGAACAGAAGCATATGAAGCAATATAATTATCCAAATAAAGTGTCTTTTTTAAAGTTTATAAGACATTCTTCTGCCATTGCCAAAAACCCTATCCCGTTTCACAGTGAAATGTTTAAAAACACAGGTGAATCTTTTAGCATAAAGTCGATTTTCGGTCCAAAAGTCATACTTACCAAAGACGCAGATATTTCGAAGCATATCCTTCAAAAGCATCATAAGAAATACGAAAAATCCAAACTTCAAACAAAATACGTGTCAAAATATATTGGTCGCGGATTGTTAACAGCTACAGGAGGATATTGGCTACAGCAGCGCAGGCTTATTCAGCCCGGATTTCACAAGGACAAGATCAAAAACCTGGTTGCCATTATTAATGAAACCATTTATGAACAGATTCATAATTTTAAGACAGGTTCGTTTATAGATCTGTTTCTGTTGATGAACACTTTGGCATTTGAGGTGGTTGCAAAATCCCTGTTTAATTTTTCAGCAGATCCGGAAGTGTTAAAAAGACTTCAGTTTATTATTGAACGGCTCCAACGATTTGCCGTTAAGGAAATGCGGCAGCCGCACAACCGAATTTGGTATCAGCTCAAAGGTCAGACTGCCAGACATATGAGGTTGGTTGTGGAAAGCCGTGAGATTATCAATAAGATCATAGAGCAACGGAGAGCGTCAACTGCAAGACATGATGATCTGTTGGATATGTTACTTAAGGCTGAATATGAAGATGGTGGCAAAATGACCAATGATCAACTGATTGATGAAATATTGATCCTGTTCGTTGCCGGACATGAAACCACTGCCAATGCGTTGACGTTTACCTTATTTTTGTTGGCCAGCCACCCATTAGAATTAGAAAAGGTATGTATGGAAAGTGTCGATTTAAGAGATAGTAATAATGCTTTGGAAGTACTTCCTCAATTACAACATATAAAAATGTGTGTTGAAGAAAGCATGCGATTGTATCCTTCGGCGTGGATAACCGATCGCGTGGCCTTGGAAGATGATACTGTTTCAGGTTTTCACATAAAAAAAGGCACTCTGTTTGGGATTTCCATATACGAGATGCACCGTAACCCAAAATATTGGGAAAACCCGGAAGATTTCATACCCGAACGTTTTTCAGAAGGGAAAAAATACAAAGCCTATATGCCGTTTGGAGCAGGACCGCGATTGTGTATTGGTAATAATTTTGCGATGTACGAAATGTTATTGGCCATCAATGCGATTGTGAATACCTTTGCTATTGAAACCAATAAAGATAGTGTACAACTCAACCCTTTGATTACCTTAAAACCTGTTGATGTTGAGATAAAATTTTCAAAACGCGCGTAGTGAATTTCAAGAGCACATATACACAACTCATTAAATCCGAAGCCGAACGCCTTGGTTTTATGTCTTGTGGCATCAGCAAGGCTGAATTTTTGGAAGAAGAAGCGCCCCGATTGGAAAAATGGCTCAACAAAAACATGAACGGAGAGATGCGTTATATGGAAAATCACTTTGACAAGCGCCTGGATCCTACAAAATTGGTCGAGGGTTCCAAAAGTGTGATTTCCTTATTGCTGAATTATTTTCCCTCGGAAACACAACAGGATAAAAACGCACCTAAAATCAGTAAATATGCCTACGGGAGGGATTATCACTTTGTCATAAAAGACAAGCTCAAGCATTTGCTTCATTTTATTCAGGAAGAAATAGGGGAGGTTAGTGGTCGTGCCTTTGTCGATTCGGCTCCGGTATTGGACAAAGCCTGGGCAGCAAGAAGTGGTCTGGGGTGGATTGGCAAAAACAGCAATTTACTCACCCAACAGGTTGGTTCGTTTTATTTTATAGCCGAATTGATCGTGGATCTGGATTTGGAATACGATACTCCAGTAACCGATCATTGTGGCAGTTGCACAGCCTGTATCGATGCCTGTCCTACAGAAGCTATTACTGAACCTTATGTGGTCGATGGCAGTAAGTGCATTTCCTATTTCACTATTGAATTAAAAGACAGCATCCCTACTGAATTTTCAGGAAAGTTTGACGATTGGATGTTTGGCTGTGATATTTGTCAGGATGTGTGTCCGTGGAACCGCTTTTCTAAAGCGCATAGCGAACCACTTTTTAATCCGCATCCCGACCTGTTGTCTATGAGTAGAAAAGATTGGGAAGAGATCACGGAAGATATTTTTCGGGAACTTTTTAGAAAATCGGCCGTAAAACGAACAAAATATGAAGGTTTAAAGCGGAATATTGAGTTTTTGAAGGGAAAATGACAAGTTTTCTTCAGTTAAAAAAGAATAATTTTTTTCATTTTTAATGTCAATTATAACACCATTATTCTTATACCTTTGTACTTTATCAAAACAGTAACTATGAGTAAAGAAAGCAGAAGACGCGAAGCTTTAGTATACCATGCGAAACCTCAACCGGGGAAAATAAAAATCGTTCCCACTAAAAAATATGCAACACAAAGAGATCTGGCATTGGCCTATTCACCGGGAGTTGCCGAGCCTTGCCTGGAAATAGAGAAAGATCCAAACAATGCTTATAAATATACGACCAAGGGAAATTTGGTCGCCATTATTACCAACGGAACTGCTGTTTTGGGCTTGGGAGACATAGGTCCGGAAGCCTCAAAACCGGTGATGGAAGGAAAAGCCCTACTGTTTAAGATTTTTGCAGATATAGACGGAATGGATATCGAGTTGGATACCAA
The DNA here is from genome assembly GCF_026241135.1 of Galbibacter kalidii. Taxonomy (GTDB): domain Bacteria; phylum Bacteroidota; class Bacteroidia; order Flavobacteriales; family Flavobacteriaceae; genus Galbibacter. The sequence goes on along the minus strand of NZ_JAPFGA010000022.1, from coordinate 33,480 downwards.
AGATGTCGATAAATTCATAGAAACCGTAAAAACGATTGCTCCTACTTTTGGGGGAATCAATTTGGAAGATATCAAAGCCCCGGAAGCTTTTGAAATCGAACGCCGATTAAAGGAAGAACTCGATATTCCTGTGATGCACGACGACCAACATGGAACGGCAATTATTTCTGCCGCCGCTTTACTGAACGCTTTGGAACTTGCTGAAAAGAAAATAGAGGAGGTAAAGATCGTTGTTAGTGGTGCCGGTGCAGCTGCAGTTTCGTGTACGCGGCTTTACAAAGCCTTTGGAGCGAAGGCTGAAAATATCGTGATGCTCGACAGTAAAGGGGTAATCAGAAAAGATCGTGAGAGCCTATCCAAAGAAAAACTTGAATTTGCTTCAGATAGAAAAATAGAAACGCTGGAAGAAGCAATGAAAGATGCTGATGTTTTTATCGGACTTTCAATCGCTGATATTGTTTCGCCCGGGATGTTGAAATCAATGGCTGAAAATCCGATTGTGTTTGCCATGGCGAATCCGGATCCGGAAATAAATTACGACCTGGCTATGGACACAAGGGAAGATATTATTATGGCGACAGGACGTTCCGATCATCCCAATCAGGTGAACAATGTACTTGGATTCCCTTTTATCTTTAGAGGGGCATTGGATGTGCGTGCGACGGCAATCAATGAAGAAATGAAGATGGCAGCGGTAAAAGCCTTAGCCGAATTGGCGAAAGAAGCTGTTCCTGAACAAGTGAATATCGCTTATGGGGAAACAAAACTCAATTTTGGAAAAGACTATATTATTCCGAAGCCTTTCGACCCGAGATTGATTGCCACTGTACCGCCGGCTGTGGCCAAAGCAGCCATGGAAACCGGTGTGGCCAAAGAGCCTATTGAAGATTGGGCGAAGTATGAAGAAGGACTTTTACAGCGTTTGGGAAGCGATAATAAAATTGTGAAGCTGTTGCATAACAGGGCAAAGACAGATCCTAAAAAAGTGGTTTTTGCTGAAGGAGATCATCTCGATATTTTGAAAGCAGCACAGATTGTGCTTGATGAAGGTATTGCAGAGCCTATTTTGTTGGGAAGAAAGGAAATTATCAAAGAGTTGATGCAGGAGATCGATTTTGAAGCTGATGTTTTGATTATCGATACAAAAACAGACGAATACAACGATAAAAAGAATTTTTACGCTAAAAAATACTGGGAATCCCGAAGGCGTCACGGAGTGACCTTATATGACGCACAGAATAAAATGCGCGAACGCAATTATTTTGCAGCCATGATGGTTAACGAGGGTGATGCCGATTGTTTGATCTCAGGCTATTCAAGGGCTTACCCAACAGTAGTTAGACCTATGTTAGAGCTTGTCGGTAAAGCCAGTGGAGTAACCAAAGTGGCAGCGATGAACCTGATGATCACCGAACGTGGACCTATGTTTTTGGCAGATACGTCCATCAATATAGATCCAACGGCCAAAGAATTGGCTAAAATTGCACAAATGACAGCTATTACGGCCAGAATGTTTGGAGTAGAGCCGGTTATTGCGATGCTGTCTTATGCAAACTTTGGCTCTTCGAAAGATGAAAGAGCAACCAAGGTTGGTCAAGCGGTGTCTTATCTTCATCGTCATTATCCCGATATTTTGGTTGATGGGGAATTGCAATCAGACTTTGCGCTGAATAGGGAAATGCTTCAAAGTAAATTCCCGTTCTCAAAATTGGCGGGCAAAAAGGTAAATACCTTGGTCTTCCCGAATTTGGATTCAGCAAATATCACTTATAAATTGATGAAAGAAGTGAACAATGCCGATTCCATTGGACCAATTCTTTTGGGGATGAAAAAACCTGTTCACATTTTGCAATTGGGTGCCGGTGTAGAAGAAATTGTAAATATGACAGCAGTTGCAGTTGTGGATGCACAAGAAAAGGAAAAGCACGAAAAAGCTGTTTAATCAGAAAAATGAATGAATACTCCTTTTGTGATAAATTTTATTACATTTGGAGTATTAACGTTTCATAAAGAATGATTACACATATAAAAGGAAAACTCGTTGAAAAAAATCCGACCGATGTGGTTATTGAATGTAATGGAGTAGGCTACGAGATCCATATTTCTTTAAACACATATTCAAAAATAACTTCTGATGAAAATCTTAAACTTTACACGCATTTGCAGGTAAGGGAAGATGCTCACGCCCTTTACGGTTTTGCCGATAAAATGGAACGTGAGATGTTTCGGTTGTTGATTTCGGTTTCCGGTATTGGAGCAAGTATTGCGAGGACGATGTTGAGTTCGATGGATCCGGTGCAAGTAAGGGATGCCATCGCTTCCAATGATGTGGCAGCCATTCAGTCGATAAAAGGAATAGGTGCAAAAACCGCTCAACGGGTGATTATAGATCTGAAAGACAAGGTGCTCAAGATCTATAATGTAGATGAAGTTTTGGCGGTGACAGACAATACAAATAAGGATGAAGCGTTATCAGCATTAGAGGTTTTAGGTTTTACTCGAAAGCAAGCTGAGAAGGTGGTGACCAAAATCGTTCGAACAAACCCTGATTTAAGTGTTGAGGAGATAATTAAAGATGCGCTTAAAAATTTATAACTAGCTTGAAAACTACAAACGGCTCTAAACTAATAGATAAGCTGTTAAGAACATCTTTGTTTTTAACCTGCTTATTGCTAAGCACTATTGTGTTTTCTCAGGAAGAACCTGAACAAGTTCAGGATTCTACCCAGAGAGGTGCTGCTTTGGGTAAAATTGAGCTGAAGAATCCCGAAAGTATTTCTTCAAAATACAGTTACGATCCACTTACCGACAGTTATATTTTTACAGAGAAAGTAGGAGATTACGATATTTCCTATCCCATTATTTTAACGCCGGAAGAATATGAAAAACTAATCCTTCACGAACAAATGAAGGGTTACTTCAAGGAAAAAATAGATGCTTTTTCAGGAAAAGAAGGATCAGAAGAAGCTCAAAAGAACCTTTTACCCGGATTTTACGTGAATTCCAACTTTTTTGAAAGTATTTTCGGCGGAAATACCATAGAGGTGATTCCACAAGGATCGGTAGCGATGGATCTGGGTGTCCGTTATCAAAAGAACGATAATCCGGCCTTGTCCCCGAGAAACCGAAGCAATATTTCTTTTGACTTCGATCAGCGTATCTCCTTGAGTTTATTAGGAAAAGTGGGAACACGGCTTTCTGTCAATGCTAACTATGACACAGAGGCTACCTTCGATTTTCAGAACCTTATCAAGTTGGAATACACCCCTGATGAAGACGATATCATTCAGAAAATAGAGGTGGGAAATGTGAGTATGCCGCTCAACAGTTCACTTATTAGTGGAGCACAAAGTCTTTTTGGGGTTAAAACTGAATTGCAATTCGGTCGAACAACAGTAACAGGAGTATTTTCAGAACAGCGGTCACAAAGTAGAAGCGTTACTGCTCAAGGAGGAGGTACAGTCAACGAATTTGAAATTCTGGCATTAGATTATGATGAAGACAGACACTTCTTCCTGTCTCAATTTTTCAGGGATGAATATGACAGTGCTTTGGAGACCTATCCATTTATCCGGAGTAATGTTCAAATAACCCGTATTGAAGTATGGGTGACCAACAGGGCACAGCGAACAGAAAATGTAAGAAATGTGGTGGCTTTGCAGGATTTGGGGGAGTCGGTTCCTGAAAACACAAGGATTAACCAAAATGCACCTGCAGGTTTTTTTACAACACTCAACAATTTACCTCGAAATGCAGCCAACGGCTATGATCCGTTTAATATTGGCGGAGCCAATTCAGCTTTAACAGAAGCAATTCGGGATATTGCAACGGTACGCCAAGGTTTTAATACCGGAGCCTATACACCGGGTCAAGGTTTTGATTATTCCATTTTAGAGAATGCGAGGAAGTTGGAGCAGGGCAGGGAATATCAAATAGACCCTCAGTTGGGATATATTTCGTTAAATCAACGTTTGAGTAATGATGAAGTCTTGGCTGTAGCCTTTCAATATACTTATCAAGGAGAAGTCTATCAAGTAGGAGAGTTTGCCAATGATGGGGTGAACGCTACCGAGTTTGAGGAAACCAATGGCAGGATCACACAAGTAAACCCACAGGCATTGGTTTTAAAAATGCTGAAAAGTAATATCACCAATGTAGAAGATCCTGTTTGGGATTTGATGATGAAAAACATTTATTCAACGGGAGCTTTTCAGTTGTCCCAGGAAGATTTTAGGATGAACATCCTCTATACCGATCCTTCACCGGTAAATTATATAAGTCCGATCGACGAGGCAACATGGCCACAAGGTTTGGAGGAGCGCATTTTGTTGGATGTGTTCAATTTTGACAGGCTGAATGTGTATAACGACCCGCAAAACGGAGGGGATGGTTTCTTTGATTTCTTACCCGGAATTACCGTAGATGCCCAAAACGGATTGATCAAATTTACTAAGGTAGAACCTTTTGGGGGATATCTATACGATCTCCTTGGCGGTGGAGGGAATTATGACGATCCTAATTATACGCCCGGTAATGATAACCAAGAACAATATGTGTATCGGAATATGTATAAGCTCACAAAAACAGCTTCATTGGAAAATGCAGAGAAGAACAAGTTTGTGCTGAAAGGGCGTTACAAAGCTGAAAGTTCCGGAGGGATTCCGTTGGGGGCATTTAATGTGCCCAGAGGTTCGGTGCGCGTTACTGCCGGAGGCAGAATGCTTCAGGAGGGGGTAGATTATACAGTGAATTACCAAGCCGGAACGGTGCAGATATTAGATGAAGGTTTAAGGGCGTCCAACACGCCTATTGAAGTTTCTGTAGAGAACAATTCAGTATTCGGACAACAAACCAGAAGATTTTCCGGAGTGCATGTGGAACATCAATTCAATGAAAATTTTATGCTCGGGGCCACATTTTTAAATATGAATGAGCGTCCGCTGACACAAAAATCCAACTTTGGAATCGAACCGGTAAACAACAGTATTTTTGGAATTAACGGAAGCTATTCCACCGAAATTCCTTTTTTAACCAGAATGGTCAACAAGCTTCCAAACATCGATACTGACGCTCCGTCTAATCTGTCTGTTCGCGGGGATTTTGCTTATCTCATGCCGGGATCACCAAAAAATGCCGATTTTGAAGGAGAGACCACTTCCTATTTAGACGATTTTGAAGGAGCACAGGCTTTTATCGACATTCGTTCTTCTTTAGCATGGTCATTGGCGAGTGCGCCTATTGGCTATGGCGGAGAAACTGAAAACGATAATGTAATTTCGAGACATCGCCGTGCAAAAATGGCGTGGTATACTATTGACCCAATTTTTTACACCAATCAGCGTCCGTCGGCAATATCAGATAATGATGTGTCCAGCAATCAGACGCGGCGGATTTTTATCGATGAGATATTCCCGCAACAGGATGTGGCACAAGGACAAACTTTGGTACAACCTACCCTGGATGTGGTTTATTATCCAAATGAAAAAGGTCCGTACAACGATAACACCAATTTTGAAGATTTGACCACACAAGACCGATGGGCTGGAATCATGAGATCTGTGAGCAGCACCAACTTTGAACAGGCAAATGTGGAGTATATTCAATTTTGGCTTCTGGATCCGTATTATGAAGATGGTCCGACAGGAGGTGACGAGGGAGAATTGATTTTCAACCTTGGGAATATTAGTGAGGATATCCTAAAAGATGGGAGAAAACAATATGAAAACGGTTTGCCGGCAGGAAATGATGAAGCTTTGGTGAACACAACCAATTTTGGTAAAGTACCTTCCACACAGTCATTGGTTTATGCCTTTAATGCCGACACATCCAATAGAAATATTCAGGATGCGGGTTATGATGGGTTATTGGACGAGGAAGAAGCTACTTTTTATAACAATCCGGGACCTGACCCTGCATTGGATAATTATCAATTTTATTTGGACGCGACCGGAAGCATACTCGAGCGGTATTTCAATTATAACAATCCGGAAGGAAACTCCCCTGTGCAAGTAGGAAACAACAATCGGGGTTCTACAACCCTGCCCGATGTGGAAGATGTAAACAGGGATTTGACCATGAACACGATCGATAGTTATTTCCAGTATAGAATCCCGATAGGTCCTAATATCCAGCGAACAGATCCTTATGTTTCTGATATAAAGGAAGTTGATGTTCGAACACCGAATAATGATAATTACAGGGTGCGATGGATACAGTTCAAGGTGCCCGTAAGTGAATTTGATGAAGCCATAGGAGGGATAACCGATATTCGTTCCATAAGTTTTATGCGAATGTTCATGACCGGTTTTAGCGAACCTACAGTTCTTCGTTTCGGGACTTTAGACTTGGTGCGGGGCGATTGGAGAAACTATAGCCGAAGCCTGCAACCTGAAGACGATCCTGATCCAAATGATGATGACACTTTTGTGGATGTAAACACTGTCAATATCCAGGAAAACGAACAGCGAGAGCCGATTCCATATCGATTACCTCCGGGAGTGGTAAGGGAACAACTGAATAACAACAACACCATTGTTCGACAAAATGAGCAATCCCTGTCGTTTGCCGTTTGTGATTTGGAACCGGAAGATTCACGAGGGGTGTTTAAGAATTTAAATATTGATGTGAGACAGTACAAACGTTTAAAGATGTTTATTCATGCCGAGCAGTACAACAATGTGCCAATAGCTGATGGTGATCTGGTAGCTTTTTTGAGGATAGGAACCGATTTTACCGAGAACTATTATCAGGTAGAAATGCCGCTTCAGGTGACACCACCCGGAACAACAGATCCGGCAACAATATGGCCTTCGATAAATAATATAGACCTTCCGTTGTCATTATTATCTAAAATAAAAGCTAGGGGAATTGCCGATGGCTCTTTACAAGAAGCTACGTTTTACAACGCTGAAGGAAATCCGATCGATGAGTTTGCCCCTCGTGAATTGGGAGAAATGAGAGTGGCCGTAAAAGGAAACCCGAGTTTGGGGAATATCAGATCGGTTATGGTAGGGGTGAAAAACCCGAGTTCTGAAATAGGTGATAATGCTTGCGGGGAGGTGTGGTTTAACGAACTCCGATTGTCAGAATTGGATAATCAGGGCGGTTGGGCTGCAATTGCTGCAATGGATTTGAACCTAGCCGATTTTGCCAATATTTCAGCAACCGGTAATATGAGCACTTCAGGATTTGGCGCTATCGACCAAACCCCTAATGAAAGAAGCAGGGAAGATGTAATTCGCTATGCTTTGAACAGTAATGTGAATTTAGGACAATTACTTCCTGAAAATTGGGGTATTCAGGTGCCGATGAATTACAGTATATCAGAAGAGTTGATCACTCCTGAATTCGATCCCTTGTACCAGGATATAAAATTGGATGACCGGTTGGATGCGGCAAGTTCGCAAGCGGAAGAAGATCAAATAAGAAAACAGGCCGAAGATTACACCAAAAGAAAGAGCATCAATTTTATAGGGGTTCGAAAAAACAGATCAGAAGAACAAAAACCGAGAGTGTACGATATTGAAAATTTCACTTTCAATTATGCATACAATCAAACGGAACACCGGGATTTTGAAATTGAAAATTTAAAGGATCAGAATGTCAAAACCGGATTTTTATACAATCACAATTTTCAACCTGCAGAGGTTATTCCTCTTAAAAATGCCGATTCTGTGCTTACCAGCAAATATTGGGATTGGCTAAAGGAGTTTAATTTTAACCTGCTTCCGACAAGCATTTCCTTAAACTCAAATATTACGAGGACGCTTAACAGGCAACAGTTCAGGCAGGTTATTGGAAGTGGTGGTGCTACCGACCTTATCGGACTGCCCGAAATGCAACAACGCAATTATTTGTTCGATTGGCAATATGCAATCAATTATAATCTTACCAAGTCGCTTCAAATTAATTTTACGGCATCAAACAACAATATTGTAAAGAATTATTTTACGGAAGACGAAAATGGCGATCGGATTGTAAATCGTGATTTAGTACTTTGGGATGGATTTTGGGATGTAGGCGATGCGAATAGGCATACACAACAATTACAGCTTAATTATGATATTCCGCTGAATAAAATTCCCTTCCTGAGTTTTCTGGATGCTACCTACGCCTTTACCGGTGATTATGACTGGCAACGCGGAAGTGATGTGCTGAATGATATCGCCGGAGAGGAGTTGAATACCATACAAAATGCGAGTACTCATAATTTGAATGGAGCCTTGAGTATGGATAAGTTGTACGGTTACTTAGGGTTAAAACGGAAAACAGGTGAAAGTGGGCAAGCTTCCAGAGGAACACTGCCCATTGCCGATCCTGATCAGCAAGCTCCTGTTGAAGAACAGCCGGAGAAAAACTATGGTGCCTACAATACGTTGATCGGTTTGGCAACGATGGTAAAACGTATCAATGTAAGCTATAGCGATAACAGCGGAAAAGTGTTACCTGGTTATACAGAGTCGATTGGTTTTATCGGGACACTTCGTCCTACTTGGGGATTTGTTTTCGGGAGTCAGTCTGATGTACGTTTTGAAGCAGCCCAAAAAGGATGGTTAACGACCTTCCCGGAATTCAACCAGCAGTATATGTCCAGAAAGGCGACACAACTGAATATTTCCGCCAATATTGAACCTTTCAGGGATCTTACAATCGATTTGGTAGCCGATAGACAGTATTCCGAATCCTACGCAGAGAATTACAGAATCGAAGATTTGAATGCCGATGGTATTATGGATTACAATCCGTTGATCCAAAACAAATACGGCGATTTCTCTATCTCTTCCATGATGTTGAAAACGGCTTTCGACCGTTCGGAAGAAGCTACTTCAGAAACCTTTGATGAGTTCAGTAAAAACAGGATTATTATTGCGCAGCGTTTGGCCGGTCAGCCGGAAAACCCAAATGCCACAGAATACCCTGAAGGATATGGTGCGACCAATCAGGCAGTGTTGCTACCGGCCTTTGTGGCGGCCTACACCGGTCAGAGTGCCAGCTCAGTCTCCTTAGATGCCTTTAGGGATGTGCCTATTCCGAATTGGACGATGAAATATACCGGTTTGATGCGACTTCAATGGTTTAAGGATCATTTCAGGCGTTTTTCACTGGCACATGGCTATCGTTCCAGTTATAGTATCAATAATTTTAGATCGAATTTGGAATATGGCAACGGAACTGAATTTGATCAGGCGGGGAATTTTAAAAACCAAATACTGTTCACCAATGCAACCTTGGTGGAGCAGTTCAATCCGTTGATCCGTGTCGATTTTGAAATGAACAATTCGTTCAGCATGTTGGCAGAGTTGCGCAAAGATCGTGCTTTGTCTTTGAGTTTTGACAATAATTTGCTCACCGAGATGTCCGGGAACGAATATATAGTAGGTTTGGGATACAGGATTCCGGATATAAGGTTTGTGAGTTATCTCGGTGGGAACCGAACCGTACTCAAAGGCGATCTGAACCTGAAAGCGGACTTGTCGCTCAGGGACAATATTACCGTTATCCGAAATCTGGATATTAATACCAATCAGGTGACTGCCGGACAAAATATTTGGGCTTTGAAATTCACTGCCGATTATGCGCTAACCAAAAATTTGTCGACCTTGTTTTTCTATGATCACACCTTCTCAAAATTCAAAGTTTCGACCGCTTTTCCACAAACTACGATCAGAACAGGCTTTACTTTGAGGTATAATTTTGGAAATTAACCGATTTTTTAGCCAATTGGAAAAAGTTTCGACGAGTTCTGTTTGAAATCACACCTATAAAGAATTACATTTGTCGAGCAAATAACTAATCTTTATATTTTTATGAATATTCCTTCAGAATTAAAATACACAAAAGACCACGAGTGGGTTAAGATAGAAGGGGATGTAGCTGTAGTGGGAATTACAGATTTTGCCCAAAAAGAATTGGGAGATATTGTTTATGTGGAGGTAGAAACCGTTGATGAAACCCTGGACAAGGAAGAGGTTTTTGGTACGGTTGAAGCCGTAAAAACAGTTTCAGACCTTTTCTTGCCGCTATCGGGAGAAATAATTGAATTCAACGAAGCTTTAGAAGACGATCCCGAAAAGGTAAATACAGATCCATATGGCGAAGGCTGGATGGTTAAGATTAAATTTTCCAATCCGTCTGAAGTTGAAGAACTGATGAGTGATTCGGCATATAAAGAACTTGTTGGGGTTTAAGGAAAAAAAATATTTAGTTTTAGCCGTTTGTTGGCTGTGTGCTATCACTTTTGCGAGCCTTGCTTCCACAGTGTTTGTAGAGGATGTAGATACAGGATTTGAAGTTTCAGACAAGTTTGTTCACGCCATTTTTTATTTTGTGAACACCTTATTGCTCTACCTTCATTTCAAAAACACAACGGTTAAGTATCCACTTTTAAAAGTTTCTCTATTTTCTTTAGTGTATGGTATAATTATTGAGGTATTACAGTATATAATGCCATACAACAGAGCCTTTGAAATTACAGATATAGCGGCTAATACAGTCGGAATTTTAACAGCTATCTTTTTGATAAAGCTAATGTTAGCAGTAAAGAAGCGTTAAAAAGGGAAATTTAATTGGAATTAATGCAAATAAATAATTAAATTAGCAAACATAAATTAATAGATTATGGAACCTAAAAAGAATCCAAAAGCTGATTTAACTCGAAATATAGGATTGTATTTCGTGATAGGCCTGGCTTTGATCTTAGGCCTAACTTGGGTAGCGATCGATTGGAAGACCTATGATAAGTCAGAAGCCTTTAACTATACAATGGATGTAGATGATCAGCTGGACGAAGAAGTGCCGATGACAGAACAGCTAAAAACTCCGCCACCACCGCCACCACCGGCAGCTCCGGAAGTGATCGAAGTGGTTGAAGATGAAGAGGAAGTGGAGGAAACTGTCATCGAATCTACCGAAACAGACCAAGAAGAGGAAATTGTAGAAGTAGAAGAGATTGTAGAAGTAGAAGAACCGGTTGATGTAGATGTGCCTTTTGCCGTTATTGAAGACAAACCAATGTTTGAAAAATGTAAAGGGGTTCCAAAAGCACAACAATTTGCCTGTTTTAAAGAAAACTTGGATAAACACGTAAAAAAAACATTTAGCTATCCGGAAATGGCTCAGGAAATGGGAATTCAGGGTAGAGTATATGTAAACTTCCGTATCAATAAAGATGGTACGATTACTATTCTTAATACAAGGGCTCCGGACAAGAGTTTGGATAAAGAAGCGAGAAGAATCATCAATAAGTTACCTAGGTTGATCCCCGGAAAACAGAGGGGAAGACCAACACCTGTAACTTTTGCTTACCCAATTGTATTTAGATTGAATTAAATTCACATCGCATAAAATAGATAGAAAGCCGAAACATTTGTTTCGGCTTTTTTGTTTTTGGTATGTTTCTTGAAGTTGACTCTTAAACTATTCATTAACTTTTTAAACATAATACTTATGAAAATGTTAAAACACTTCAAGATTACAAAAACACAATCCCCTCAAAATGAAAAACCCTCCAAAAGGGACACCAATATAAAAGGCGGCGGGATATTCAGATTTCAAATTGGCTTGTTGGTCGGACTTGTAGCTTCTTATTTTTTGATGGAATCTGTCTTTGCGGTATCAGATTCTTCTAGTGAAATAGAATTTCCCACAATAAAAGAAGAGAAAACCTATGTGATGCCAAACTTTGAGATTGAAGAAGATCCAAAAAAGGAAATCGAAAAGCCAAAGCAAAAAACAACTACAAATGAAGATGAACTAAAAGTGATTGAAGACGATGCTAAATTGGATGCTAAAAAAGAGTTTATCAATAAATCTGAAGATACGGAAATTGTAGGTGTAGATGATATTATTAATGTCGAGCCTGTTGTGGACGTTGGTCCTATAAATGTGGCGGAAGTTGAATTTGTGCCTGTTTTTCCCGGATGTGAAACTTTGGATTCTAACGATGAGAGACGGGAGTGTATGAGTGATAAGATCAACAGGATCGTTAAGAAGAATTTTGATGCTTCTATTGCTTCTGAATATGGTCTTACGGGCTTGCTTCGAATTGATGTGCAGTTCAAAATAGACAAACAAGGCAAAGTTTCTGATGTTAAAGTTAGGGCACCTCATAAAATTTTGGAAAAAGAGGCAGAAAGGGTAACGCGTTTGATCCCTCAAATGCAGCCCGGAAAGCAAGGAAACCAAAACGTTGAAGTAGTATTCCTGAAGCCTATTATTTTTAAAGTCCAGTAAAACAATTTGGGATAAGATCCCACTTAAGGCCTGTTAACACTGATAAAAAACCACTTTGAGTGTGTAGTGTTAACAGGCCTTGGTGATTAAACGTTAAATGATTGCATAAAAAGCTTTTGTGAGTTATCTTTGCAGCCGATTTTGGAACGGAGTGCGGCGGAGTGGTTGCACACGTTCTTAATTTTTTAATTATTTTATAATAAAGTGATTAATAAAATTTAAACGTGTGAAAACCGCATTGAATACTGCAACAAAGACAAATTCGCTTTCCCTTATTTTTGATGATTTTAAACAAATTACCAAAGCGGGTCTTGCGTTTAGTGTGGTTTTCTCTTCTGTTGCCGGCTATTTGTTGGGAGCCGATAGTTTCGACCTGAAAGTACTTTTACTTCTTGTCTTCGGTGGCTATTTTATGGTGGGGGCTTCCAATGCGTTCAATCAGTTGATAGAAAAAGACCTTGACGCTTTGATGAAGCGCACACAAAACAGACCCATCCCTTCCGGAAGAATGTCTGTATCCATGGCCTTTTCCATAGCCATTACCTTTACAATTCTGGGGGTTATTACACTTTATATTGTGAATCCCAAAACAGCCATGTTTGGCGCTATTTCAATCTTTTTATATACCTGCGTTTATACGCCTTTAAAAACAAAAACCCCATTGGCGGTCTTTGTAGGGGCGTTTCCGGGGGCCATTCCTTTTATGTTGGGGTGGGTGGCCGCGACCAATGATTTTGGGATCGAACCGGGTACCTTGTTTATGATACAATTCTTTTGGCAATTCCCACATTTTTGGGCCATCGGTTGGATGTTGGACGATGATTATAAAAAAGCAGGGTTTAAAATGCTGCCCACAGGAAAGAAAGATAAAGCTACAGTATTTCAAATTATCATGTATACCATATGGATGATCGTAGCTTCGGTTTTCCCGGTTACCGGACTTACAGGTAAACTTATCTTGTCGGTTCCGGCAGCTGTGATTGTATTTCTGATGGGAATTGGAATGTTGGCTTTTGCGTTTAGACTATATCAAAAAAGAGATAATAAATCGGCCAGGGCATTGATGTTGGCCAGTGTGAGCTATATATCGTTAATGCAGATCGTGTACGTAATAGATAAATTTATAAGTTGATGGATTTAACCCAAGGGAGTAATCAAGAAAAGAGAGCCAGAGCTAAAAAAATGATGCTTTGGTTTGGAATGATTAGTATTGTGATGATGTTCGCCGGACTTACCAGTGCCTATGTGGTAAGTAAATCGAGACCGGATTGGGTTTCTGAAATTGAAATTCCATCTGCATTCATATATAGCACCATTGCTATTGTGCTAAGTAGTCTTACTTTTTTCCTTGTCAAAAAAGGGGTTCAACAAGGAAAAAGAAGTACAGCAACAAGCTTGTTGTTGGTTACCTTGCTGTTGGGATTGTTGTTTGTGTATTTTCAGTTTCAAGGCTTTTCAGAAATTATCGCTTCGGGCTATTATTTTACAGGAAGTGAAAGTACCATCACCACCTCTTTTCTCTATGCGATCGTTTTTTCCCATTTAGTACACGTTTTCGCAGGTTTATTGGTGCTTTTGGTGGTAATTTATAATCATTTTAAAGAAAAGTACCAAGTGGGGCAAACCCTTGGTTTAGAACTGGGTGCGATGTTTTGGCACTTTCTCGACTTTTTATGGGTGTATTTGATTTTATTTTTCTATTTCTTTAGATAAATAAAAAACGTAAATTTGAAAAATTTTAAAAACTAAGAATACTTTTAACATTTATGGAAGCTACTGTTACTACAGATTCTAAAGAAAAAGTTTGGAGTGGAGGCGGAGTGAAGCCTTTAGGAGCCAGTTATGGTAAAATGATGATGTGGTTTTTTATCGTATCTGATGCTTTGACTTTTTCAGGTTTTTTGGTGGCCTACGGTTTTTCTCGATATAAATTTATCGAAACTTGGCCTATAGCCGATGAAGTGTTTACTCACTTTCCTTTCCTACACGGTGTTGATGCACCTATGTATTATGTGGCCTTGATGACATTTATACTGATCTTTTCTTCGGTAACTATGGTGTTGGCAGTAGATGCGGGGCATCAGTTAAAAAAGAATAAAGTGATTTGGTATATGTTGTTGACCATTATCGGAGGTTTGATATTCGTAGGCTCTCAGGCTTGGGAATGGAAAAATTTCATCAGTGGTGAATACGGTGCTGTTGAATTGAAATCCGGTAGAATACTTCAGTTTGTAGATGCTTCCACAGGTGAACGTGTAGCTTTGGCCGATTTTGCTAAAGAGATTGAAGAAGACCGTACTACACAACAGTCCAATCAAGGAGTTTGGTACATGTCGGAAACTTCATTGCCTTCTTATTCTTTGGAAGAGATAAAAACCGGTTTTGAAAGCCATGAAAATATTGTAGTTAGAACAGAAATGCTGAACGAACACGGAGAAAAAACTGTACTTTCAAGAGCAGAATCTGCTGAGCGTCTGGGGCAAGCAACCACGGTGGTAGAAGGAGCCAATCTTGTTCGTAACGAATATGGAAGCCGTTTGTTTGCAGATTTTTTCTTCTTTATTACAGGTTTCCACGGTTTCCACGTGTTCTCCGGGGTTGTTATCAATATTATTATTTTTATAAATATAGTTCTTGGAACCTACGAGAGGAGAAAAAGTTATGAAATGGTTGAAAAGGTAGGGCTGTACTGGCACTTTGTAGACCTTGTTTGGGTATTTGTATTTACCTTCTTTTATCTTGTATAATTTTATTTACCGTAGAAAATGGCACACGCACACGAATCAAACATAAAAAGAATTTGGGTAGTTTTTGGAATACTTTCAGTAATTACCATCGTTGAAGTTATATTGGGTATTATCAAACCGGAATCTTTAATGGTATCTGTTTTAGGGATGAAACTCCTCAACTGGATATTTATTATCCTAACCTTGGTAAAAGCATATTACATTGCTTGGGCTTTTATGCACCTTGAAGGTGAAAAGGGAAGTTTTAGATGGTCTATAGTTTTACCCTTGCTGATATTAATTCCGTATCTGGCATTTATTCTCTTGGTTGAAGGGAATTATATCCACGACATCTATAGCGAAGGCTATATAAGCTGGGATTTTTAATACTTTAACAGTACTCATAAGACGGTTTTAAACCGTCTTTTTTATTTTTGTACTGGTTTTAATCACGATCTAAATGAGGAAATATATTGTTCTAGGAGTACTTTTTGTCCTCCCTATCGTTGTGTACCTTTTTTTTGCCTCCGGAGTCAATAATTTTGGGAAACTTCCCATTCTTACAAAAGGGGTGGAAAATATAGAGGGATTGCACGAATTGGATAATAAGGATGTCGATCTAAAAGAAAAAATTACGATTCTGGTATTTCTGGGAAGTGAGCTCAGCTCTAAAAAACTGAACGCCTTCAACCTCAATCAAAAAATATACAAGCGTTTTAACGGTTTTGAAGATTTTCAGTTTGTCTCGCTCTTACCGGAAGGTACAGAAGAACAAGCGACCGAGATAAAAAATGAATTGAATCCGTTGACTGATGTAAGTAATTGGCATTTTGTATTTGCTTCTGAAGAAAAGATAAAGTCTGTTTTCGAGAGTTTGAAGACGTCTCACTCGTTAAGTGACGAACTTTATACCCCTTATACTTTTATTATCGACAGAGAAGTAAACTTGAGGGGTAGAAAGAAGGATGATGACACGAAAAAGGAATTATACGGTTATGATGCTACCTCGGTAGCGGTGATCAACAATAAAATGATAGACGATATCAAAGTACTTTTGGCAGAATATCGTTTGGCAAAGAAAAGCAATAATAAAACGGATGCTGAACCTCAAAAAAATAAGAAATGAAGAATAAGTCATACATATTGATCGGCTTTGTGGTATTGGTCTTTGGGATCATTTTTGTGCCCAAAATTGTCGAAAGGTTCAAGAACAATGAGGTGGTAGATTCCGATAGGCACGCTGTAGGGACAAAAAAAGTGACGATCGAAGATCTGGCGAAAATGGGAAAAGTACCGGACTTTGAGTTCGTCAATCAGCATGGGGATACCATCAGCAATGCCGATTATGAAGGAAAGGTTTATGTAGTTGAATTTTTCTTTACTACCTGTCCGTCTATCTGCCCGATCATGAACACGAATATGGTAAAACTTCAAAATCAGTTTAAGGATGAAGAAGATTTTGCTGTGGCATCTTTTACGATCAATCCTGAACACGATACTCCGGAGGTGCTAAAAGAATATGCCGATAAATATGGAGTGACCAATCCAAATTGGCATATGATGACAGGCGATATGCAGCATATATACGCCTTGTCAAACACCGGATTTAACCTTTATGCCGGAGTGAATGAAAATGTAGACGGAGGTTTTGAACATTCAGGATTCTTTGCTTTGATCGACCGCGACGGATATATAAGGTCCAGAAACGATGATTTTGGGAATCCAATCGTGTATTACGACGGAACGGAAGACAAGGGCGTACAAATGATAGCACAGGATATAAAAACACTTTTAAAGGATAAATAATGGCGGAAACAACTTCAGTAGAAAAAAAATATAATAAGTGGATCATAGTATTGTCTATTGCGATCCCTTTGGCAGTGGCTGTTTTGTTTGGAGTGAAAATACCAAATGCTAAACCATTGACTTTCCTTCCGGCTATTTATTCGTCTACTAATGGGCTAACAGCTGTCTTATTGGTTTTTGCGGTTATTGCGATTAAAAATGGTAAAAGAGAGCTCCATGAAAAATTGATGAAAACATGTATTTTGCTTTCTGCTGCTTTCTTGGTGATGTATGTGGCTTATCACATGACATCAAATTCTACCCCTTTTGGCGGTGAAGGTGTTATAAAATATGTGTATTATTTCATTTTGATCACACACATCATCTTGTCTATCGGGATTATCCCTTTGGTGTTGATCACTTATGTGAGAGCCTTGGCAGAACGGTTCGACAAACATAAAAAAATAGCGAAGATCACTTTTCCGTTGTGGTTATATGTAGCAGTAACAGGGGTGGTCGTATATTTTATGATTTCTCCATATTACAGTTGATTTATGCAGCACAATAAATTATTCATATCCCTTTGTTTAATCATCCTTCCCGGGCTGATACAGGCACAGTGTGCCATGTGTAGAGCTGTGCTCGAAAGTGGTGAAGGACAAGAAGTGGCCCAAGGGATCAATAACGGAATTATCTACCTAATGGCCGTACCCTACATTTTGATAGGTGTTTTAGGATATTATATCTTCAAAAAAATGAAATAAGTTATACATCAGTTCTTGTGGGGTGAAGTCTATTTGATGATCTTTTACTGATTGATTTTCAGAAGAAAACAAAACTTTAACAATTAATTTGCATTTTTTTGGTAACAAATTAATTCTTTAGAAGTCTTATAGAATGCATGCCTTTTGGCATAGTATTTTTTGTGTTTTCATTTTGACTGAAAACAATACCTAATAAAACTAGCCATCATGATTGAAATAAAAAACCTTCATAAGTCGTATCACATGGGGAGTAACTCCCTTCACGTTCTTAAAGGAATCAATTTATCTATTAAAGAAGGGGAGTTGGTGGCGATTATGGGGTCATCCGGATCGGGAAAATCAACTTTTTTGAACATTTTGGGAATGTTAGACAATTTGGATGAAGGCGAATATATTTTGGATGAAGTGCCGATCAAAAACCTCAACGAAACCAAAGCAGCCAACTACAGGAATAAATTCCTCGGTTTTATTTTTCAGTCATTCAACTTGATCAACTACAAAACGGCCTGGGAAAATGTTGCTTTACCCTTGTATTATCAAGGAGTCCCCAGAAAAGAACGAAAAGAAAGAGCTATAAAACATTTGGAATCTGTAGGTTTAGGCCCGTGGATTGAACATTTGCCGAGCGAACTTTCCGGTGGGCAAAAACAAAGGGTGGCCATAGCCAGGGCTTTGGCGGCAGAACCCAAAGTAATGTTGGCCGATGAGCCGACAGGAGCTTTAGACAGTACTACTTCTCGTGAGGTCATGGACCTTGTTCAAAAAATCAATGACCAAGGAAAAACCATTTTGGTAGTAACACACGAAGATGATATCGCACATATGTGCAAGCGTATTGTACATTTAAAAGACGGTGTTATTGTAGAAGATAGCTATGTGAATCAAGTAAGAGCTTCAGAATATGTTCAGTAGGGATCTTTGGTCTGAAATATTCCACAGTATAAAGAGCAATAAGTTAAGAACATTCTTGACCGGATTTTCTGTGGCATGGGGTATCTTTATTCTTGTCCTTCTTTTGGCTTCTGTCGATGGGATGAAAAATGGCTTTACCAAACAGTTTGGTGACGATGCGAGTAATTCCATTTTTATTAGTGCTTGGGAAACCACAAAAGCCTATGGTGGTTTTGAAAAAGGAAGGAGAATCCAACTGGACAACAGCGATCTCGATTTTATTAAAAAGAGTTTTGATGGGTATTATGAGTATATAAGTCCGCGTTATGGCAAAAGTGTTCCCATCAGTTATAAAAACGAAACCGGAACCTATTCGGTTAGGTCGATAAGCCCGGATCATTGGTTTATCGAGCGTACTCAGATAGACAAAGGGCGGTATATCAACCAAAATGATATAAAGAATACCCTTAAAGTGGTTGTGATGGGTAAAGTGGCTGCCGAAGAACTTTTTAAAGATGAAGACCCTATAGGGAAAGACATTATTCTAAATGGATTGTCGTTCAAGGTCATCGGGATTTTCTCTGATGATGGGAATGAAAGGGAAGAGCGCAATATGTATGCACCGATTTCCACCTTTCAACGTTTGTATGGAAATACTGATCATATCGATCAAATTACGCTAACATACAATCCAGATTTCAATTTTGCTGAAGCAATCAACTTTTCAAACAGTTTAGAAAAGGCATTGAAACGGCGATTGGTCATCGCTCCGGATGATCAAGGGGCTATCTATATTAATAATTATGCTGAAGGTTTTTCCGATCTGAACAATTTCACTCTGGTACTTTCTATGATTAGTATTGGTGTGGGGATGCTAATTCTTATCGCAGGGATTGTAGGTATCGGAAATATTTTGGTGTTTATCATCAAAGAAAGAACCAAAGAGATAGGGGTAAGAAAGGCTTTGGGAGCCAAACCTTTTGATGTGATAAAACTGGTGCTTTTAGAATCTGTTTTTATTACATCCATTTCCGGATTTATAGGGATGATTTTTGCCACCTCGATAGTCGCGTTGATTTCTCCGATTCTTGATACACCCGCTTTCGCCAACCCGTCGGTAGATGGGGTTACCGTAATCACATCGACAATAGTGTTGATCGTAGCAGGAGTGTTGGCAGGACTTATCCCAGCCATAAAAGCAGCAAGAGTTAAACCAATTGTAGCATTAAGAGCCGACTAACTATGGGAATATTCGACAGAGATCTATGGAATGAAGTGTTCAGCACCCTTAGCAAAAATATGTTAAGGACGGTCTTGACGACTTTGGGGGTTATCTTTGCCATAATCATCCTTATCCTGCTTTTAGGAGCTACCACCGGAATGTCCAACGGATTTAATAAGATTTTTGCTGGAACGGCAAGCAATAGTATGTTTATGTGGACGCAAACCACCTCTATGCCTTATGGCGGATTTGAACGCGGTAGGCGTATCGATTTTACGTTGGAAGATGTGGACTTGATCAAAAGACAGGTAAGTGAAGTAGACATTATTGCTCCGCGTATTCAATCAGGTTCTGCTACGGTTATTAGAGAAGGAAAGACCAGTGGATCTGGTGTTTATGGAGATTATCCAAGCATCAGTCTCGTTTCAAAAAAGCGAATTGTTGAAGGGAGGTTCCTCAATCAAAGTGATATCGACGAATCTAAAAAAGTATGTGTTATAGGTCTTGATGCCTACAAACTGTTGTTTGACAAAGGAGAAAATGCCATCGGGAAGTTTATTCAGGTCAATGGTATTTATTTTATGGTGGTTGGTGTGTACAAAAGAAACGACAACATCAATTTTGAAGGAGAAAATGCAGTTTTTGTGCCTTTTACCACCTTTCAGAAAGTATTCAATACAGGAAATAAAATTGGCTGGATGGCTATTTTGATCCATCCCGGTAAACAGGTTAAAGTAGCAGAAAACAAGATCAAGACCTTGATGAAAGAAAAATACAATGTACACCCCAACGATGTGAGGGCCTTTGGTTCTTTTGACATGTCGGAAGTCTTTACAGGAATAAGTGCTTTTGTGATGGTGCTACAAGGGTTTTCCTTTTTTGTCGGGATTTTCACCTTGTTAGCTGGGGTGATTGCGGTAAGTAATATTCTACTCATCACAGTAAAAGAACGAACTAACGAAATAGGGGTGAGACGTGCATTGGGAGCAACGCCGAAGATCATTAAACGCCAAATTATATTAGAATCTATTGTGCTTACCACCTTTGCTGGACTTATAGGCTTTGTTATATCAGTGGCTGTTTTACACTTTTTGGATTATAAGTTTGGAGCATCAGAAGACTTTCCTTTTGTAAACCCGACGGTAAGTTTATTGCAGATCACGATCTCCTTCATCCTTATGGTCACCTTAAGTGTGTTGATAGGCTTGATCCCTGCAAACAGAGCAGTAAAAATAAAACCAATAGAAGCATTAAGAGAAGAATAAACTAAATAACTATGAAGAAAATTTTAAAGTATGTTTTAATTGCAGTTGGAGTGTTGTTGCTCCTGTATGCGGTTGCCAGGATTTTAAAAACAAACAGTAAGCCGGCAGTATCCTATGATACTACTACAGCTACCGAAGAAACGATTATCAACAAGGTGGTTGCAACCGGAAAAGTAATACCGGAAGACGAAGTGCTCATAAAACCACAAATTTCAGGGATCATTGATGGTATTTTTGTCGAAGAAGGAGACGAGTTGAAATCCGGCGACTTGATCGCAAAGATCAAAGTAGTTCCAAATGAGCAATCACTGGTAAGCGCAAGAGGACGAGTTAAAAATGCACAGATGGCACTCAGCAATGCACAAACAGAATACGAAAGGAACAAAACACTTTTTGAAAAAGGAGTCGTTTCGAATCAGGATTTTCTTTCCATAGAACTACAATACAACCAAGCCGAGCAGGAACTTGAAAACGCCCGAAATGATTATCAGATCATCCGAGTGGGTTCAGCGGGAGGTTCGGCTACGGCCAATACCAATATCCGAGCTACAGTTAATGGAACTGTTTTGGAAATCCCCGTAAAAGAAGGAGATCAGGTGATTGAAGCCAACAATTTCAATGACGGAACTTCTATTGCTACCATTGCAGATATGTCTAAAATGATTTTTGAAGGAAAAGTGGACGAAGCCGAAGTAGATAAATTGAAAATAGGAATGCCGCTTACGATCAATTTGGGGGCGGTACAAGACAAGGAGTTTGATGCAAAACTAAAGTTTGTAGCTCCAAAAGGAGTTGAAGATCAAGGTGCTGTTCAGTTTACCATTGAAGCCGATGTGGTGGTAGAAGAAGACGTGTTTATTAGAGCGGGTTACAGTGCCAATGCTTCTATTATTTTGGAGAAAAAAGATAGTGTGCTAGCCGTTAAGGAAGCATTGCTTCAATTTGATAAGAAAACCGAAGAACCTTATGTTGAAGTACTCACCGGCGAAAATGAATATGAACGTCACGACCTTGAATTGGGTGTTTCAGATGGAATCAATGTAGAGGTGTTGTCCGGTATTACGAAAGAAGATAAGATCAAGGTTTGGAACAAGATTGAACCTGTTGTTGAAGAAGGATCAGGAAATAACTAATAAAAAATGAGTTTTATGAAGTTAATACTATTAGTTGTTACATTGCTTTGTTCAGTTTTTCTTTCTGCACAGACGCAGTATTGGACCTTGGAAGAGTGTGTAAGATATGCCGAAGAAAACAACTTGACCATTCAACAAGCCGAACTGGACTTAGAGAATGCAAAAATCGATAAATCGGATGCCATTGGGAATTTTATCCCGACCATTAATGGGCAGGTATCTGCGACTTCGAGTACAGGAGCCAATATCGATCCGTTGACCAACAGTCTGATTAATCAAACTGTGTTTTCTATGTCTCCATCGATATCATCCAGTGTTACTTTGTTTGATGGTTTGCGGAATTTTCACAGACTCAATAGGGCAAACCTGAGTGCTGTGGCAACACAATATCAGGTAGAAGATATAAAGGACGATATAAGGCTGGCTGTTGCCAATGCATACCTTCAAATACTGTCCAATAGGGAAACACTCAATGTTTTAAAAGCGCAATACAAAGCGACTCAACAGGATTTGGAGCGAACCCGGGAATTGGTAGATAATGGGGTGCTTCCAAGAGGGGATTTGTTGGAGATAGAAGCGACTGCCGCCAATCAGGAACAACAGATTGTCAATGCTGAAAATAGTGTGATTATTTCCAGAATCGGACTTGCACAGTTGTTACAGATTACCGATTATGAAAATTTTGATGTAGTTGATGAAGGTTACGTTATTCCGGATGATAGTGTATTGGAAGTTGCTCCAAAAGAGATTTATGAAAAAGCGGTGTCCTTCAGAAACGATATTAAAGCTTCAGAAATGAATGTCGAATTGGCCGAAAAGGATTTGGATATCGCTAAAGGAGCCAGATATCCTTCATTGGGAGCTTTTTTCAATTATAACACCCGATATTCTGATGGGAATACAGCATCATTTACAGATCAGTTATGGTTTTTCGACGGATTTTCATACGGGGTTCAATTAAATATTCCTATTCTGAATAACTTCAGTGTAAAAAATAATATAAAAAGAAGTAAGATTGGCGTAAACAGGGCAGAACTGCAACTTCAACAAGATAAATTGAACTTGGAAACAGACGTGAACCAGGCATTTGCCGATGTTAAAGGAGCCTTCAAATCTTATGAAGCTGCAGGAAAAGCTATAGAGGCGAGGCGCTTGGCTTTCGATTATGCTAAAGAGCGTTATAACGTAGGCTTGATGAACGGTTTTGATTTCAGTCAGGCGCAAGCAAGATTAGACGATGCCGAGGCCACATTGATACAAACCAAATACAATTATATTTTCCGTTTGAAGGTACTTCAATTTTATTATGGAATTCCTTTGGAACAATGGTAGGACCGAGCGTTAAAAAAACATCCGGTGGATGTTTTTAGCGATAGAGCCAGCAGGCGTGCGGGCAAATGAAACCATCGGCTTATAACAAGAAAGCTAGAAGGCGCATGGACAAAAAAAGAACTCCTGACGCTTCGGGATTTAGCCAATTGAAAAAAGTTTAGACGAGTTCACACTATGGCAATTATTCTAAATATTGAGACCGCAACAACCAATTGTTCGGTAAGTATAGGCAAGGACGGAAAATTAATCGCATTGAAGGAGATCAACGATGGAGGGTACTCACATGCGGAAAATCTTCACGTATTTATAAAAGAAGCATTGAAAGATGCTTCTTTGTCTTTCAACGATATTGATGCCATTGCCGTTAGTAAAGGACCGGGTTCTTATACAGGGCTTCGGATAGGGGTGTCAACAGTAAAAGGACTGTGTTTTTCTTTGGAAAAGCCTTTGATCTCTATCCCTACACTTTCTTCTTTGGCCTTACAGCTGGAGATTGAAAACGGTACTGTTGTTTCGTTGTTGGACGCCAGACGAATGGAGGTTTATTCAGCAGTCTTTGACCATGAGCATATACAAATTCGGGATACGCAGGCTGAAATCATAACACCGGAATCCTTTTCAGAATTTTTAAAACGAGGCAAAGTCTATTTTATAGGTAATGGTGCCAATAAATGCAAGGATGTTATAATGCATACCAATACTGTTTTTCAGGAAGAGACAAGTTTTCCTTCGGCTAGGGAAATGGTGTCTTTGGCAGAGACCAAATACAAAATAAGCGACTTTGAAGATGTCGCTTATTTTGAACCGTATTATTTAAAAGATTTTGTGACTACAAAACCTAAAAGCAAGCATTAGCCTTGTTTTTGGATTTCCACTTGATGTGGGAAAGGGATCTCAATGCCTTCAGCATCAAATCGATACTTTATTTCTTCTAATACATACCAACGGCAATCCCAGAAATTCTCGTTTGTAGCCCAATACCTTAAAGAAAGGTTGATGGAACTGTCGGCCAATTCAGCGACCATAACCTGCGGTGCAGGGTGTTTAAGAACTTTCTCGTTTGAAGTTACGATATCAAGAAGGATGCTTTTAGCCTTTTTAATATCAGAATCATAACTGATTCCCGATATGATGTTTTCTCTTCGAATACTTTCTGCGCTGTAGTTTACAATGTTTTCGTTAGAAAGTTTTCCGTTGGGGAGAATCGCTAGTTGATTTCCAAAAGTATTCATGGTGGTATTGATAATACCTATTTCTTTTACCGTACCGGAAACGCCTTGTGCTTCAATAAAATCACCAACTTTGAATGGTTTGAAGATGAGGATAAGAACTCCACCGGCAAAATTGGACAATGACCCTTGAAGGGCAAAGCCTATAGCCAAACCTGCCGAAGCAATAATAGCAGCAAAAGAAGTGGTTTCGATTCCAAGGGTGCCTAAAATGATAACGATCAAAAGTACTTTCAGTCCCCAATAAAGCAAAGCTGAAAGAAAACCTTGCAAGCTGACATCATATTCCCGCTTGACCATTATTTTTTTGGCATATTTTACCAGACGGCCAAATATCCATGAACCAACAATCCATATTAAAATCGCGAGAAGAACCTTGGGCGCATAGTCCAAAATCAGTTCGAATCCTTTTTCAATCCATTTCTCTGTTTCCATATCAATTATTCAGTTTTAAATTTTTCCAAAATTAGAATTTAAGTATTGAAATTAAAAAGTTTGAAGAGAGTTTATTTTGATGGAATGATCTTACAGGGAATAGAAAAAAATGATATAAAAAACTGTTTGATAATTCCGTGGAGAATCATCAAACAGGAGTTTCTTTTTAATTCCACTAAGTGGGTTTAATCAACCTCAAAGGTAATCTTAACATTGACCCTAAAAGTGGAAACACCACCGTCTTTAACGGTTACACTTTGAGAATTTACAAATGCTGATTTTATGTTTTTCACCGACTCCGAAGCTTTTTTTACCGCTTTTCTAGTGGCATCTTCCCAACTCTTATCTGAGTCGGCAAGAATTTCAACGACTTTTAAAACTGCCATAAAATTAAATTTAAATGATTAGTATAATATTGATACATACAAGATAGTTTATTTTTTTCATAATTGAAAATTTTGAACGCATAACAGTAAGGTTAAGAAAGGGTTATTAATTTCAATGTAATATTTTGGTAACCTTAAATTAACTCAGGTTTTAATTACTTGAAGGATTTTTGCTGTCAGTTAAATTCACAAATGGAGCAGTTTTATATTTTTATGTTGATAGCCCTTTTTGCGTTGGCTATAACAGATTTAACGGTTGGTGTAAGTAATGATGCGGTAAATTTCCTAAATTCTGCTGTAGGTTCTAAAGCAGCTTCTTTAAAAACCATACTTATTGTTGCGAGTATTGGAGTGGCTGTTGGGGCAGTGTTTTCCTCCGGGCTAATGGAGGTTGCCAGAAAGGGGATTTTTAATCCGGGACAATTCTATTTCGACGAGATCATGATCATCTTTATGGCCGTCATGATCACTGATATTTTATTACTGGATCTGTTCAACTCTTTGGCCTTGCCCACCTCGACCACTGTTTCCATTGTTTTTGAATTGTTGGGGGCTTCTGTCGCCATCTCTTTGATAAAAATCTTCAATACCGATAGTCCTCTTGGTGAACTTTCAACCTATATCAACGGAGATAAAGCAATGATGATCATTTCGGGCATATTACTGTCCGTAGTGATTTCTTTTACGGTGGGTGCTATCGTGCAGTGGATCTCCCGCTTTGTTTTTTCTTTTCATTATCAAAAGCGTATTCAATATGTCGGAGGGATATTTGGAGGGATAGCCATCACATCAATTATCTATTTTATATTGATCAAAGGAATAAAAGGAGTCGGTTTTATTCCGGAATCTTTTTTACAATTTGTAGATCAGAACAGAATATTGATCGTAGTGGCGTGTTTGGTCTTTTTTACCGCAGTTTCACAAGCGATTATCAGTTTTACCAAGGTCAACCTTCTTAAAGTTATTATTCTGATTGGTACATTCGCTTTAGCCCTTGCTTTTGCCGGAAACGACCTTGTCAACTTCATCGGAGTACCTATTGCAGCCTATCAATCATTCGAATTATGGCAAGGGGCATACGAAGCCAGTGGGGTATTACCTACTGAATTTACCATGGAGAGTCTTTCCGGTAAGGTGCAAACCCCAACTTATATGCTTGTCGCAGCAGGTTTGGTAATGGTTATTACCCTGTGGTTGTCTAAAAAAGCACGCTCGGTGATGTACACAGAGATCAATTTAGCACGAAGTGGGGAAGGGTCTGAAAAATTTGAACCGAATTTCTTATCGCGATTGATTGTCAGGGCTTCAGTGAATATGAATTCTGCATTGGATATCATCCTACCGAAAAAAGTAAAAAGCGAAATAGACAAACGGTTCACACAACCGATAGAAAAAAAGGTAAAAAACATTGATGAGGAGCCGGCCTTCGATATGGTCAGGGCCTCAGTAAACCTGATGGTTGCCAGTATACTGATTTCCATCGCGACTTCTTTAAAGTTACCACTTTCTACCACCTATGTTTCCTTTATGGTGGCTATGGGAACATCATTGTCTGATAAAGCCTGGGGCAGGGAAAGTGCTGTGTACAGGGTAGCAGGTGTTTTTAATGTTATTGGTGGATGGTTTGTTACAGCTATTGTGGCCTTTATAGCCGCTTCATTATTTGCTACGGTTATTTACTTTGGAAGAGGGGCAGCCTTGGTGGTCTTGCTTATCGTTGCCGTTTTACTTTTGACAAGAAGCTTTGTAGCTTATAGAAAAGCTGAAAAAGAGCGAAGTGCCATTAAAAAAATCGATCGGACTTCCCTAATTACGATCAATGAGATTATCAGTGAGAGTTCAGACAATATATCACAGGTAATTAATCGTATCAACCGTATTTATTCTGATGTTATTGACAACCTCGGACTGCAAGATCTCAATAAGCTTAAGAAATCCAAAAAACAGCTCAAAAAGCTTGAAAATGAAGTTGACACCCTGAAAAGTGATATCTTCTATTTTATAAAATCGCTGGATGAAAATTCCGTAGAGGCCAGTAAGTTTTATATTCTGATCTTGGATTATTTGCAGGATATGGTACAATCCATCGGTTATATCAGTAAGAACAGTTACGCTCATGTCAACAACAACCATAAGAACCTGAAATTTAACCAGATCCGTGATCTAAAGCGAATTGACGAAAAACTGCAAACACTTTTTGATAAGATCAAAGTTGATTTTGACAATGACTCCTTCGAACATATAGCGGGGATCATTGAAGAGAAAAAAGAACTGTTGGATTATGTTTCCGGACTTATCCAAAAGCAAATTGACAGGATCAGAAGTTCAGAGACGAGTCCGAAGAATACAAAACTATACTTCAGTTTGCTATTGGAAACCAAAGACCTGATCACTGCAACCATCAACTTGCTGACACTCTTTAAAGAGTTTCACGACGATTTTAAAAAGATTAAAAAGTAAGCTTGATATCGTGAATACTGTCAGGTTGAGCGCAGTCGAAACCTATTTAGTTCTCGATTGCGCTCGAACTGACACTAACAACAACTTTTTTAACTATAAATTGTTTTATTTCCATCAACCATTAATAGCCACAACCTCATTTACCTTATCGTGTAGCATACTTTTCAGCATGTTTTCAATACCGTTTTTCAAGGTAAAGGTCGATGACGGACAACCACTACAAGCTCCTTGAAGGATAACGTTTACGATTTTGTTGCTTTCGTCATACGACTGGAACATGATATTCCCACCATCACTGGCCACAGCCGGTTTTACATATTCTTCGAGGATATTGATGATTTCCTTGGAAATATCATCCAAGTTCTCCATATCAACTGTGTTGTCTGCTGAATTGCTTGCAGCGGTTTCCTGAATGGATTTTGCCGCGTCGGAAACAATTTCTTTCCCTTCCTCGATATGTTTTCTAATGTATTCCCTGAGTTCAAGCACGATATCGTCCCATTCGGCCACATCATATTTTAAAATGGAAATGTAATTCTCGTCAATAAAAACTTCTTTTACAAACGGAAAATGGAAAAGACCAGTTGCTATTGGAGAATCTTTGGCATCTTCAATATTTTTAAATTCATATGCCGATAAGACCAATTTCTTGTTGGAAACGAATTTCATGGCAGCCGGGTTGGGCGTACTTTCAGCATAAACAGTTACCGGTATTTTAGACGGCGTTGTTTCGCTATCAAGAATCACAGGCTCGCCCGAATTCAAATAATTCTCTATTTGTTCGGCTACTTCGTCCTGTACATCGGCCCACTCCACAATATCATAGCGTTCTACAGCTACAAAATTGCCAGAGATATATACCGTTTTGGTAAACGGTAGATAAAACAATTGTTTGGCTAGGGGAGAGTCCTTGGCTTCATCCACATTTTTGAATTCGTAATTCTGCTTGCGGGTCAAGAACTTGTTGGCTTCAAATTTTATGATTGAAGGCCTGTTTGTAGGCTGTATTTTTATTTTGAAAGGTTCCATATATTTTTTTTATCCCACTAAGTGGGTTTTATTCCCTCCCGAACCGTCGGGACTCTGCCTGTCCATCCGGTAGGCAGGCATAGAAATGAATTAAGATTTATTCGTTTTTAACGCCTTGTGGACCTGCCTTTGTTGGTAGACAGGCTTTCCCCGAGGCATTTGATTGAAATGCAAATAAATTATATACTCGACATTTCATCGAATTTAGTGCAAAATTACAAAAACCTAAGCGATCTTTAATATATTTGGCATGAAACCTGTCATTACTATGAATGAAATTGCGGCTGTTTTGAAGAAAGCCTTAACCATGTTTGTGTTTTTTCTTGTTTTTAAAGGTTCCGGTCAGGAAGGAATACCTGTTTATTTTGATTATTTATCAGATAATTATTATCTCATCCACCCTGCGATGGCAGGTGTAGGTCAAGGAGGAAAAGTCAGGCTTACAGCCCGTAAACAATGGTTTGATGTTGAAAAAGCACCGGCCTTGCAAACTTTGAATGCCCATGTAAGAGTGGGAGGGAAGAGCGGTATAGGAGCCATTGTTTTTAATGATGAGAACGGTTACCACTCACAAACCGGAATGAAACTCACCTATGCCCATCATCTAACCTTGTCTGAATTTCGTGACGGACCCAATCAATTGTCCTTCGGACTTAGTGCAGGGTTTCTTCAAAGCAGCCTGGACGAATCAGAATTTGCTTCTACCATACCCGATCCGGTAGTTTCAGGCACTGCAACCAACTCAAGCTACTTTAATGTGGATCTGGGGATGTCCTACAATTTTTTGGAGTTTTATACACATTTCACCATCAAGAACTTGATAGGAAGTGGTCGGGATTTGTATTCTGTTGAAGAAATTGATAATTTAAGACGTTATTTGTTCTCTGCCGGTTATGTTTTTGGAAAATCGGAGTGGCAGCTCGAACCTTCATTTCTGTTTCAGTATGCCGAATATAGCCAAGAGTCGTCTATCGACGTAAATGCAAAAGTGTACAGGGAAATGGATTTTGGCACTATCTGGGGAGGCTTATCCTACAGAAGAAGTTTTGATGGAGCTGAATATGACACAACAAGCGGAACAAGAGAACAAAAATTACAACTGATTACCCCGATTGTAGGCGTGAACCTCAATAAATTTATGTTTTCATATAACTATTCCTACCAAAGGGGAGATGTTCGTTTTGACAACGGCGGGTTCCATCAAATTACCATTGGTTTCGATTTCTTACAGCGAGACCAAGGTTATGACTGTAAATGTCCGGCGGTGAATTACTAAAGAAAATACAATAACAAATGCGTAGAGGATGTCTAAAAAGACTTAGAAACCTTTGTCACACTGAGCCTGTCGAAGTGTAATGTGATGGAAATAAAATTGTCTTCGACAGGCTCAGACTGACAATTTGTGTAGAAACAGTCTTTTTAGACATCCTCACCTTACTATTCGTAAGGCTTATTTTTAACCCTTAATTTGCATTACTAATAAAAGTTAAACAACAAATGATCATAAAAGAGGTAAATGGCAAGAAACCGGTTTTTGGCGAGCGTGTTTTTATTGCTGAAAACGCTACCGTAGTGGGCGATGTGCAAATGGGGGATGATTGCAGTATTTGGTTCAACACAGTGGTGCGAGGTGATGTTCACTACATAAAGATGGGGGATAAGGTTAATATACAAGATGGAGCGGTTATTCATTGCACCTATAAAAAGCATCCCACCAATATTGGAAACAATGTTTCTATAGGGCATAATGCCATTGTACACGGATGTACGATCCACGATAATGTGTTGATAGGTATGGGAAGCATAGTGATGGACAATTGTGTAGTGGAAAGTAATTCCATTATTGCCGCTGGGGCAGTGGTTCCCCAGAACACAAGGGTTGAATCCGGAAGCATCTATGCCGGAGTGCCCGCAAAAAAGATCAAAAACATCAGTGAAGACCTCAGTAAAAATGAAATAGAACGTATTGCGAACAATTACATTACTTATGCTTCGTGGTTTAGGGAAGGAGGGGGTGAAATAAAAAATGATGTTTAAAAAGTAATGAGAGTTAGGCTTTGTCAGGTTGAGCGCAGTCGAAACCTATTGATTCCTATAAACTCTTTAGTTCTCGACTGCGCTCGAATTGACAGTATTCAATCTTTTTAAACAACTCCCTGTCTATAACCTATTTCCCTAATTCAAACTCATAGGCACTTCCATTAAAAGCACTTTAGTAGCTGAATCTGCTTTGATGTTTAATGCGTTTACCTCAGAGATTCCGATGCCGTCACGTTGGTTCAGTTTTTCATCATTGATGGTGACATTGCCTTCCAAAACAAAGGCATACACCCCGTTTTGATTGTTGTGGAGTTTGTAGGTCAACTCTTTTCCGGAGTCCATTTCAGTGATATTAAACCAGGCATCTTGATTGATGGTCACCCCTTCATCGTCATTTGGAGAAACAATTTGTTGCAATTTGTTCTTCCGATCCTCCAATTTCATGCTGATCTGACTATAACTTGGTGTTACATTTCTCTTTTTGGGCAAGACCCATATCTGTAGGAGTTTTACATCCTGATCTTTGTTTTTGTTGTATTCACTGTGTACCACTCCGGTTCCGGCAGTCATGGCCTGTACGTCCCCTTCTTTGATCACTTTTTTATTCCCCATGCTGTCTTCATGCTCCAAATCTCCCGAAAGGGGAATGGATACAATCTCCATATTGTCATGAGGGTGTTTGCCAAAACCCATTCCGGCAGCAATGGTATCATCGTTTAAAACACGTAAAATCCCAAAATTCATTCGTTGTGGATCGTAATAATTAGCAAAACTGAAAGAGTGGTAGGTGTTTAACCAACCGTGATTGGCATGTCCACGGGTATTTGCTTTATGTATTGTTGTCTTCATCTGTAAAATCTTTATTTAATGCTCCTTTAGACGGAAATATGGGGGAGTTCTTACAGTTGGGTGACAGGGCGCAAAATAGATACATTGATTGTACGTAAGCTTGCCTGGGTGGCATAGGCAGGCAGAGGAAAATTGAAAATTACTTCTCAGTAGTAACCACATTGATATTCGTAAAATAGAGTTTAAAAACCCCATTTTCATTTTGGTGCATGGTCGCTATTTTTAGGCCTTCAATCTCTTTGTAGTCTTCCCAAGTGGTGATCATACATTGGGCAGTGGTATTGTCTTCGCGGTAGATCCACTCTTTAACCTCGTTGTTTTCATCTACATAAAAATCGTAGGCATCACCCGGGGTATAACCGCCTTGATCATCATAAGTGATGGTAATTCTTTGTAGAGAATCCTTACTAACGGGCGCTTCTTCCATAAATGGCCCCTCATATTCTATCCCTCTGTCCCATACCAATTTATAGGGAGCAACCAACCAATGCATGTCGTTGATGAAATTCTTATCGGCTGCAAGTTCTTTGTCGCTTAAAATATTGCTTCGGTTGTAGGTGAAAACCTTATCGCCATCGATATGCGAAACCTCATTTTCTTTCGGTTTCCATGACCAACTTCTTTCAAAATGCTCTGTATCCCTATCGACATTGAAAGTAAACTCGATGGTCTCTACATCATCCCAATGTTCAAGGCCGTGTGCGTAAGCGATTTTTTCCAACGGATTCAAATCCTTTGGTTGATCTTTCTTTTTACAACCAACAATTAGAAAAAATAGCAAACATAGTAGGGTTAGTTGTTTCATTTTTAATAAAATTTATATAAATGTAACTATAATTTGAAAAAACGGGCAAAATATTCGACCAAATAAAAAGCCCCTCGTTATAAAAACGAAGGGCTTTTTCCCTAAACTAATACCTACTACTATGTAATGATTACTTTATATACGCATTGAAATTACTTTTGGATTTTAAAAAAGTAATTTTTTTTGAAAAAAATCTGATTTTATTTTTAAAATAATGAGAATCAATATTTTAAAAAGTGTATTTTTTTGATTTTCCGATGAAAAATTAATCCTCGACTTCCCGCATGCTTATATTAGAGCTTTTATTTACCCCTTCCGCCTTTGGCGGATCAGAACCGTCATTTTCGGCAGTTCTGGGTGAGGTAGAATAAAGAATTTCGGTTTTTGACCGCTTATGGTCAAAATGAAGCTGGCGAAATACCTCTATGCCTCTACCCAGAGGATAATCAGTTTTAAGAAATTTTTTATTCCAAACAAAAACCCCCATCGAGTTGATGAGGGTTGATTGAAATATATATAGACGCTTAAAGCGGTATTTTCACTTGTTTGTAATATATACGTTCAAACAAGTGCTATTGGATGGTTTTAAGCTGTTAAAAAAAGTTAAAGGAGGTGATGAAGAATAAAATAGAGGCTGTCTAAAATGCCCTTGATGAATTTGATATGTCAGGTTGAGCGCAGTCGAAACCTACTTGATTCTTAAAAGTCCTTTAGTTCTCGATAAACTTCGTTTGGTATCTTCAATTCAAAATATATTTTGAATCTCGATAATGCTCGAACTGACAAAAACAATCTTTTTAGGGTAGCATCTCATAAACTGTGTAAATAGAAAATATCGGGGGTCATGACCCCCGATATTTTTTTATTAATTTTAAATTTTACACAGTATGAAGAAAGA
>NZ_JAPFGA010000021.1 GCF_026241135.1 Galbibacter kalidii | reverse complement strand
GCCCTGAACAGGATCACCGATGCCCAGTTTGCGGGCGGGGGCTGGTACGACCGCTACAGTTTGCACAATGTGGCCTATGACAAGAACGGGAACATCACGGCATTGGAGCGAAAGGGAGCTCTAGCTGATGTCCCAAATAGTTCAACAGACTTCGGGTCAATGGATGCTCTTACCTATGGTTATGATGCGGGCAATAGGCTATTGAATGTAACGGATAGTGCAGACAAAGTATATGGTTTTAGGGACGGAATCAACACTACTAAAGAATACCTTTATGATGATAATGGTAATATAATAGTAGATTTCAATAAACTACTTACTATTCAATATAACTATTTAAATTTACCTACACGCGTTTTTAAAAATGAAGGGGACATTTCTTATATTTACGATGCCTTGGGTACCAAACTGAGAAAAGAGGTGACCGAAGGAGGTTCTGTGACAAAAACGACGGACTATGCCGGGAACTATATCTATGAAGATGCTCATACTGGGGATGGGTCAATATTGCAGTTCTTCAGCCATGCAGAGGGCTACGTGACCCCGAATGGCAGTGACTATGATTATGTTTACCAGTACAAGGACCACTTGGGGAATGTACGCTTAAGCTATATGGATGCCAATAATAATGGCAGCGTGACTACCGATGAGATCGTAGAAGAGAGCAATTATTACCCTTTTGGGCTGAAACACAGGGGGTACAACTATGGCACATCGCCACTTGGAAACAGCGCTGCTCAACGTTGGAAGTACAATAGTGTTGAACTGGAAGAGTCACTGGACCTTAATCTGTACGAAATGAGCTTTAGGCAGTATGATCCCGCTGTTGGGAGGTTTACTTCCATGGATCCGGTGGTGCACTACTCCATGTCCACCTATAATGCTTTTGACAACAACCCTGTGTTTTGGATGGACCCGTCCGGGGCCGATTCGTCCATAGGTGCGGATGGTTTGACGAACGAACAATGGGTGCAGCTGTCCAGGCCTGGCGGTGGCGGTTTTGATGCCATGAGGGCCCAGGCCAGGCAGAACTTTCAAAATGAAATTGAAAGTGAAAGAAATGTAGGGAGTGTTAGCAGTGGAGATCTAATTATTACCGGTGATATATTAGATAAACCAAATAGAAAAATAGATCCATATTCTATGACTAAATCTGACTTATTAATGTATAGTTTGTTATGGGCGATTTATTTAGAACAGAATGATATTAATGTATTGATGAGAGATTTTGTTGATATTTCCGGTAGAAGTACTAAATTAGATTGGTTAAATTCCATTTTAGGATATGATCCAACAGCAGTTCTTACATTTTCAAATTTAACAGCACCTGGAATAGAAGGTACTGCACAATTAAATATATTGGGACAATATTACATACATAATTATATGGTTTCAGAAGTAAGATGGACTGGAATTGGAGGGAAAGAAACAATAGGTTTTGGAACTTGGGGGAAAAATAAAAATAGGGAGAGCACTATATGGGATGTTATGACTCTAAAATTTAGTAACAAGAGTAAAGGTGATTATTATAATGGAGGTGAATTAGCTAAATACATACAAGAAAATGTGTTTAACCCTAGCAGACATATTTACGACCCCTACAGAGCTAGATTTATGTTTTCGTCTATTCATTACAATCAGCTAAAAAACTAATTAAATGATAAATAGAAAAATCCAGTATATAGTTTTACTTATATTCTTTGTTTTGTTGATTTCTTTTATGGGATCAACCAAAATTAAATTGAATCAATCTGAAGAAGTAAACTGTTCAATTTTAAATATTGAAGGAGATTGGTGTTTAGTCTCCAGTTCTCCTTCAGAAGGGTCTAGTTATCGAGAGTTATATGTTGATAGCTCATATATTACTGTTTTTGGGGGGGCATTTGAACAGATAATAACGGAATTGAAATATAAGGATCAGAAAATTTTTAATTCTGATTCGAATAATATTGAGACAGGAAAAAATAGATTTGTTAAAATATGTAGTGACTCTTTAACATTAAGACTGACCTCGAATGACACAATAGCGATTTATGAAAGATGTAACGAAGACCCAAAACTTTCATCCTTACTGAATGACAAAGTTAGTTTAGATAGTTTCAGGCGTGCATTTTTTTACCGTAAATTAAAGTGGGAAAACCAAAATTAAAACATAAAACAATCACTTTTTGAGGGTCAAATTGACTTAAATTTATCAACCTGAGCATAGACTTGCGGATTTAAGGGTCACGCTCATACTTATGGAATAACAAAGTCACAACAGTAAAAAGTTGTGGCTTTGATCTTGAGAAAAACAACTAAGAATTTAACTATATTTACAACGCTTCGGGCACCAAACTGAGAAAGACAGTGACCGAAGGAGGTTCTGTGACAAAGACGACGGACTATGCCGGGAACTATATCTATGAAGATGTTCATACTGGGGAAGGGCCAATATTGCAGTTCTTCAGCCATGCTGAGGGCTATGTAGATGCTGAAGGTGGTGGCTATGATTATGTCTACCAGTACAAGGACCACTTGGGTAACATACGATTAAGTTATATGGACGCCAACAACAATGGCGGCATAACGGCCGACGAGATCATCGAGGAGAGCAATTATTACCCTTTTGGGCTGAAACACAGGGGGTACAACTATGGCACATCGCCACTTGGAAACAGCGCTGCTCAACGGTGGAAGTACAATGGTGTTGAATTGGAAGAAAGTCTAGGGCTTGATCTTTATGAAATGGATTATAGAAGTTATAGTAGTGATATAGGAAGATTTAATTCTATAGATCCTGCCGCAGAAATGGCAAGGAATTGGACAACTTATCGTTTTGGATTTAATAATCCAGTTTTATTTAATGATCCCATTGGATTATGGGAAATAAAATCTGATGGTTCTTGGTATACGGATAACGAGAAAGATATATCACGTTTTTTAAATATGCTTAGGTTTGAGAGTATGAACGAAGGTAATATATCTGGAGCCCAAATAGATACCTTTATTGGTGAAGAATTTAGAGGCTCGGGAGGGAGATTAAGTAATGGAGATATTTTGTTAGATGAAGACGTTATTGTAGCTGATGATTCAGGAAAATATGGAGACCTTAGCCCGAGACAAGTATTTAATCTTGGTGAACAGGTCGAAAAATATGGCTCTAATCCATGGAATGAAAAATCAAGCGGGGGTTATGGACATTGGGCATATTCCTATAAATATCATAGAGAACGGAATTATTATACAAATGGCGGAGAAGGACTTTCAAGTATAGCTCTTTCTGGGGCTGTTCTAGACATAACAAGTGCCTTTCTAAAAAATGAAAGTTTTTGGTTAGGGAAAAACTTCAAATTTTATGATGTCAATTGGGGAGGTAATGGCGTAACTGGAGGTAAAAATAAATTTGCTGGAAAGTGGTCATCAAGGCTTGGGAAATTAGGAAGTGTTGCTAGTTTATATGGCGCATACAATACCTATGAAGAATATCAAAGTGGTAAATTAAGTACTGCAGGAGCTGTTTATTTAGGAGCTACAGATGCAGCAGGATTAAGAAATATCTATGGAAGTATGTGGAGTCTGGGAACAGGCATAGGAAAAACAATAGTGGAGAGTAGTTGGTACTTTAATACATTTTACAAAGATTATAATTGGTAATTATGTTGAATATTTTTTTTAGCGTGAATTATTGGATTACATTTAGGGTTTTTAAGAATAGATTACACCCAGCATTTTCAACTATAGTTGTTGTTACATTCTATCAGTTTTTCACGCTATTGTTTATTTTGGATTGTATTCTATTTCAAATATTGAATAAACGGGATCTAATTATAAATAGAAGTAAAGCTATTGGTTTTATTGTAATAAGTATTCTTCTGGCTATAAATTACTATTATTTTAATAATGTACAACGTAGAAAAGAGATACTTTGTGAGTATGAAAGAATAGAAAAAAATAAAAAGACATTGTATATAATACTTTCTGTTATTTATATGATTTTAATGTTAATATTAACTGCCTATTCGCTTTATTCTGTCAAAAATAATGTAAAATGGTGGTGATGAATTTTATTTTCATGATGGCATCTCACTCCCCCTGCTGGTGCAAGCGTCACGCTCATACCTTTACAATGATTACAACAAAGCCACAACCGTAAAAAAGTTGTGGTTTTTTCTTGAGAGAGGAGAAATAACATGGTAGTAGGATGTAATATTGAGTAAGTTCAATTTTTGCATCTTACCTTAATTTATCATACGATTTAGAGCTTTGATAATTGCTTCTTTTTTTAACATCAATAACAAAGTCTATTTAAAAAGTTTTATATAATCTCTGAACAAATATAGTTTTCCTCTTTTACCTCCTGTTATTTCTTGAATGATTCCCAGTTTTTCCAGTTCATCTATTAGTTTGTAAACAGAGGGCATTGATAAATTGGTTAAGTCTTTAGCTCTTTGTGCGTCAATCATAGGTCTTTGGTATAGGTTGTTGACTATTGTTTGTGCATTATTAGACCGGCTTCCTAACTCTTTAAGTTTAACTTCCACTTCTTCTTTTAATTTTAAAATACTATCGAAAGTAGAAATACTGTTTTTTGCGGTTTCAATAACTCCAACCAAGAAGAATTTAAACCATTGTTCAATATCATTATTTTCCCTTACCCGCATTAAATTGTCATAATAAAGAGTTCTGTTTCGTTCGAAAAAATCAGATAGATAAAGAATAGGTTTTTTTAGAATTCTTTTTTCTACTAGATATAGTGTGATCATTAATCTCCCCACCCTTCCATTACCATCTAGGAATGGATGTATCGTTTCAAATTGATAATGGATTAATGCTATTTTTAATAAATCGGGAAAAAAATTTTCAATATCATGGGCAAATTTTTCCAGATCATTCATGTAATCATTAACTGTTATATGTGTTGGAGGGATAAATGTCGCATCATTTATGCTTGCTCCTCCAATCCAGTTTTGGCTGGTTCTAAACTCTCCCGGTAGTTTGTGTTTCCCTCTAACTTCATTTAATAAAATCTTGTGGGTTTCTCTAATTAGTCTTGATGACAATGGGAGTTCTTCCAATTTAACGATAGCAGTATTCAATGCCGATATATAATTTTGTACTTCTTCCCAATCATCCCTTTTTTCTGTATTGACGT
The DNA here is from genome assembly GCF_026241135.1 of Galbibacter kalidii. GTDB lineage: Bacteria > Bacteroidota > Bacteroidia > Flavobacteriales > Flavobacteriaceae > Galbibacter. The sequence goes on along the minus strand of NZ_JAPFGA010000021.1, from coordinate 60,945 downwards.
CTTCCCTGTCCAATAATGCTTCTTCTATATTGGTTTTAGTTCCCTCAATTTTACTCGATTGTGTGGCTTCTTTTAAAACGTGCATGCTGATAAACAAGTCAATATTGGGAATGTATTCAGAATACATATCCAATCTTCCCAAATGCCTGTTTGCCTGACCTAAAAGATTTAATAATTCCATGCTTTCAACTGTCCATTTCCTGTTTATATAATTAGGTTGAAAGCTTTTATATGTACCTTGGTTAATCCATTTTCCTGCTTCGAAACTTTTCATCTTGAGTTTTATTTTAAAAAGAGCACCCCTAATTTAAGAAATATACCGAAAACTTAAATAAGAAAAAACGTTAATAAAGTATTTTGGTGAAAAATTAATTAAGGAAGAGCTTTAATTAAATTTATGTAAAACCCGCTTTCCGAAGAGTGAATGAATAAAAAATAAGAATGGGTATTTCGCGAATATCTCCCAACTTCGCGCGACAACAATAACAACAAGGGCACAACCAGCAAAAAGTGGTGTTTTTTCAACCAAATCAAATTACAGAAACCCACAATCCCATAAAACAAAAAAGCCAATCACAGCGGATTGGCATATACTTCTGTTCTACTTGCACCCATTTTTGTCGCATGTAATGCTGTCATTAGAATTAATCCAATGATCTGGGTTGTCTTGAGTCTCAAACCCACAACCGGTTTGCCCTCCTTTTTGTCCTTTATGTACTTCTCCTGTTGGTAAATGCTTTACTGACATAATGATTAAATTTATTTGTTTCTCCTTCAAAGAAAACAAATAGTTTTTGGAGTAGATTACAGGTTTCTGTAACCTAAGGAGTTGAATTATACCGAAGCAAAAATCAACAACTTAATTCTGATTATTTTGCTTTTCTATTATAATACGAGCCATTCTCATCCGACAGAGAGGTTTGTAGTTTTTGACTCAGACCTAAAGTTGCTGATTTTTATGATTTAGAAATATTGTTTGAAATTAAAGTTAAGAAACTAAGCTAGGTGGATTTGTTTGCCGATAGGTAGGTTTATGTGGTATCGGAGAAATTACTAATGCTTCATACCACCGTGTTATTATTTTATAAATTATTTCGAGTAGACTGGATCTCGTCTTTTTCAAATGTGCATGAAGAAACATATTTGTCTATAATATGATCTGAAATAGGTTTAAGGGTTTTACCATTTAGTGGGTGAATTCCGGGATAGGTAAAATACTCTAACGTATTATTCGATTTATCATACCAAATCACTTCTTTTCCTCCCTTAAAGAAGGTAGTAGTGTCGCAAGCATCAATCTTATAGAAGTTTTCAAGAACAAGCTCATCCAGCCTTTTTTCATTGTTTGTCCCGGAACATTTAATCTTTTCGTAGTGATCGCCAACCCAGATCATACAATTTTTTTCATAATATTTTACCATAAAGAAAATTACCCCACATGCTAATGCTATACCAGATATTAAAGAATATAGAAATCGGTTATTTAACTTTTTTATTTGAGCCTCATGTTTTCTTTTTACAGCTTCTTTCTCCGATTCATTCTCCTTTATAAAATCATCGAAATCCTTATAACCTAAATAAACACTAAAAGCATCTCGTGTGCTTTTTACCGGCTTTCTTCTTCTCTTGGTTTTGGTTATGTAACCCCCATGGTATCTAATAAATGTTTTTTCTTCAATTCTGGCACTTTGAACATGCTCTGACAGATATTTTGCCAACCCATAAGGTTTGGTTTCTCTAGAGTTTGTTTTGGCTTTTTCAAATAAGTCTTCTATAAGTTTCTGTATCCATTTTTCCATTTAGTTAGGTTTTTTGGTTGGTATAATTAATTGTTTATCAGGTTATTTCATTTAAAAATAAACAATGTCCAAACAATGTCAAAAAGATGTCGACAACATGTCTGCAATCCCTTCACACACATCTTTTTACTTTGTTCGCAGAATGGTTCGGGTTATGTCATGCTAACATAACCAAAGCGCTAGAATCATTTTTACGGAAATCCACATTGCGGTTGGCTAAAGCCAAAGGGAAGTAGCTAAAGCCGCTGCATAGGGTTTCCACTTCCCAAACAAAAGGAGTACTCCTTTAACTCTAATCGGTTGCTGTAAAGCACAAAAACCTGCCTATGGCAGACAGCAACCCTATTGTTTAATCTGAAAAATTTAAAATAATGAAACGTATATTTTTATTACTGGCACTTATAGTAAGCAACACAACTTTATTTTCATGTACTGATGACAGTGTTGCAGAAACCGATGCACTTTATCACCAACAAGCAAATGGAGAAGATGGGGAAATCAATGAAGACCCAGACAATCCTGATCCTGAAGAAGGTAATTAATACCTTTTAATTCTTTATTTTAGAGGAATGAAAATAAACCTAATTTCATTCCTCTTTTTTATAACTGTTTTTATTGGTGTAATTTCATGTAAGCATCAAAATGATAAAACCCTGCAAAAAAGTGTGGCAAGCAATTATATTAATTCACTTTATTTAGAGGCAGACAGTCTTAAAAAAGACAGATCGATAGAAGAAGCACTTCGTGTTAATAAAAGAGCCTTAAAGCTTATCCATAGTGGTAGTGATTCAATCATGATAGATATTATTAAACAGCGAATAAGTCTTTTTCGTAAAATTCAGAATAAGGATAGTGTTATAATATATGCCCAAAAATTATTTGAAATTCAAGAGAATAGAAAAGATAGTTCCGGCATTGCAGATGCATATTTTAGGCTTGGTTATTACTATAGGGACTATAAAGATATTGAAAATGCATTAGTCAATTATTATAATTCTATCAACATTTATAAAAGTTTAGGCGATAGCATGAATGTTGGAAAAAAATCCGTTAACCTTTCCAATTTATTAAACGAAGCAGGTAACTATAATGAAGCTGAAACAATGGCTGTTAATGCTTTAATAGCTCTTGAAGAAAAATCTAATAAAAAATATATATCTGGAGCTTATAATGCGATTGCCATCGCTACTAAACAGCAAGAATTGTATAAAGAAGCATTGTATTGGTATGATAAAGCAATTGAATCGGCAAAAGGTCCAAACGAGGTAAATGCCATTACTAATAACAAAGCAGTGGTATATCTAAAACAAGAAAAGTATCAGGAGGCGTTCAGTTTGCTTTCTAGCGTAATTAACGATACCACCTTAAACAAACCAAAGTATATTTCATCAAAAGCCCGGTCGATAGACAACTGGGCTTTTACCAAAAGCAAGCTTGGTCATAAAGACGCTGAGCAGTTTTTACGAGAAGCCCTGGAACTTAGAAAACAAAAAGACGATCCTTTTGAGCTTAATGCCAGTTATATTCACTTGGCTGAACATTATGCAGATAGGAATAACCCAAAAGCCCTTAAGATGGCTCAAATGGCTCTTAGCACTGCAAAAGTTTATAAGAATGCAGACGATGAATTGAATGCCCTGGCTATGCTTATAGAAATATCGAACAATCCGAAAGAATATGCATTAGCATATCAACACTTAAGCGATAGTATTAATAAAGTGAGGGAACGTGTCAAGAGTAGTTATGCCAAGGTTAAATATGATGTGGAGTACAACAGGCAAGAGAACGAGCGGTTAAAAGGAGAGGCACAGATACAAAGTCTAGAGATGAGCAGAGCCAAATTTAGAAACATTATTTTAATACTACTCTTGTTGATTGTATTTGGTGTCGGGTACTGGCGTTACCGATGGATAAAGAATAAACACCACCGGGAAAAAGAAAAAACAGCCTATGATGCCGAATTAAAGATCTCTAAACGCGTGCACGATGAGGTGGCCAACGATGTGTTTAATGTTCTTACGTTGGTGCAAAACCAGTCTATATCTGCAAAAATAAAAGACAAGCTCGAAAACGCACTCGATGCCATTTACAGCAAAACCCGCAATATATCCCGTGAATATAACGACATAGAAACAGGGATTAATTTTCCTGAAAACTTAAAAACGCTCTTAGCCAATTACAACAATCAAAAGGTGAGTGTTATCAGCAAGGGGATAGACAACATAAACTGGAATTCATTAGAGGAGGTAAAGAAAAGAGTAATATACCGATCGTTGCAAGAATTGATGGTGAACATGAAAAAACACAGCAAGGCCACGTTGGCGGTTGTTAATTTTCAGAACGGAAACAAACAATTACACTTAGGCTATAGCGATAATGGTATTGGCATCGATAAAGAAGGACTAAAATTAAAAGGCGGATTACAGAATATGGAAAACCGTATAGAAGCTGTTAAAGGAAAGGTTACTTTTGAAACAAGTTTGAACAGTGGATTTAAAGCTATGATCAATATCCCAATGTAATTATTAGAACAATGTTTAAAAAAGTTTTAGTAGCCGAAGATATCGACAGTATTAATGAAGGACTGATAGCAATATTAAAAAAGACCTTCAATTTTGATGTTCACCATGCCAAGTATTGTGATAATGCTTATTTAAAAATACGGAAAGCCCAACAAGACGGACGACCTTACGATCTATTGATCACCGATCTGTCTTTTAAACAAGATCATCACACTAATACATTAAATTCAGGAGATGAGTTGGTAGCTAAACTCAGGGAGCAAAATATCCCAATGAAGGTAATCATATATTCTATTGAAGACAGACCCGAAAAAATAAGAACTTTTTTTAAAAGGCTTAACATTAACAGCTATATCTGCAAGGGGCGCAATAGTACCAAAGAAATGGTTAGGGCTATAAAAATGTTAACAGAAACAGATCAATATGTTAGTGCAGAGCTTCAGCAAACGCTTCGGGCTGCCCCGGTTATGGAAATTGAAGAATATGACATACTGTTGATTAATGAATTGGCCAACGGTAACGCACAAGATGAAATAGCATTTTTGTTTAAAAAACAGGGTATTAGGCCTGCAAGTAAGAGCAGTATTGAAAAGCGGATCAATAGATTGAAAAATTACTTTAAGGCTAAAAATACCGCTCACTTAGTTTCCATTGTTAAAGACATGGGATTATTATAGCCACTTTAATAAGATGAACTTATAAATAATTCATCATTCAATATAGTATCCTTCCGGACACTAAACACTCACTTTTACAATTTATTTTTTCTATTACGGATTTCCGTAAGGAATTGATTTGTAATGATCTTAAGTTTGAGACGATAACATTAAAATTTAAGATTATGCCAAAAAAACCAATTGGAACAACAGCAAGAACAGGTCAAAAATGTCCTGAATCTGGAGTATGGAAAGTAGTTGGAAACCCTTCAACAACAGCACCTATTTCAAAAGGAAATACAATGCCTCCATATAAAGGTAAAGCCGTTACATGGAAATTAATTCAATATGCTTAAAATCATGGAATATAAAGTAATCCCTTTTGTTGCTTCTGTAGACTCAAAAAATAGTAAACCTGAGTATGTTGCCCAACAGTTAGAAGAGTTAATTAACTCTTATTCTTCCGAAGGATGGGAATATGCAAGACTTGAAAGTGTGACAACATTTGTTCAACCAGATAATGGATGTTTTGGTTTTGGGGCCAAACCTGGGTATACTACTTCAAGACAAATGATAGTATTTAAAAGATAAATGAAAACACTTTTGTTGAATATCATTAAGATATATTGGAAATTAATTCCTGAGTCTAAAAGGAAAAAATGCATTTTTAAAAAATCGTGCTCTCATTTTGTTTTTGATGCAATTAATGAGGAAGGATTTATAATTGGGCTAAAAGCATTAGTGTATAGGTTTAAAAGGTGCAGACCTGGTTACATGCTTTTTAAAAATCCTATTACTGGAAAAAGGCAAATCATTTTAAAAACTCAGGAAATTCTTGAGGAAGAAGAGATAGCCGAAAGTATTATTAATAAAACATGAAAAATTTCCTTATAGCATCCTTGTTGATAGTATCCCTCACCTCAGGTAATATTCCTGAAGTATCTGTTGTAACCGATGTCTACATCTGTAACAGCGCAAATGGCAAAAAATACCATTACAAGAAAACCTGCCGCGGACTTAATGCTTGTAAGGCCAAAATAAAAAAATTGAGTCTTAAAGATGCTAAGAAAAGAGGAAAGACCTTGTGTGGGTGGGAGGATTAAAAATATAATATACGTCAGTTCAAAGAGAGAGGTGTATTAGAATAAGTATCTAAAAAGACGACCGGGAAAACAGGATATGTATATAATAAATATATAAAACAATAAACAAATGGGGTTTAGGTATAACAAAAGAATCAAGCTTGGTAAGAACTTTGGTGTTCATGTTAGTAAATCTGGCATTACGCCCAGTCATCGATCAAAAAAAGGATCTATAAGTACTAAAGGATTTTCTGTTAGAACCGGCATTCCGGGGCTGACTTATAGGAAAACATTTTCTAAGTCTACAAAAAGTGGATGTTTGGTGACACTACTTCTATTTATACTCACTGGAGTGACATTTAAAGTTTTATTTATTAATTAAATCAAAATCATGGAAAACACTACTATTACTGCAGAATTAAAAAGTCATTTTTTGCGACTTTATCAAATGGCTATGGCCGACGATAATTTTGATGTGCTTGAACTCCAAATGCTATATGATTTTGCTGATAAACGAGGAGTTTCAAGAGATGAACTAGATAAGTTACTGATCAATCCTACTAATCATAATGCTACCATTCCCGAAGATATTGAAATACGAGTAGAATATTTGTATGATCTGGCATATATGATTATAGCCGATGGAGTTATCACAGAGGATGAAAGAAATACGCTAAAAAAGTATTGTATCAGATTTGAATTCCTTGAAGAAAATGTGGTAGAACTTTCCAATTATTTACTGGATTGTGCCCAAAAGGGGATGAGTAAGGAAGAATTAATTAACCAACTAAACAATGAATCATGAATGCCATCAGACAACTTTTTACGGTAAAGAAGGATAGTAAGCAAAGCATCTCAACTTATAATGAGGAAGACCGTGAGCAAATACGAATTACTTATTATCAAAGTGGTTTTGCTGCTTCTACCAAGGCTTTAGGAAAACCTATAGTGTTAAAAGCTTGTCTTCAAAATCTCTTCAATAGCTTCGAAGATCAGTGCAGAAAACAGGAATTAGAACAAAAAAAGCTAAAACAGCCTTATATGGAAGAACAGGAAAAACTTCGTACAGAACTTAAAAAATGTGAAACAGGTATTGGTATTTATGAAAAAAAAGAAGCAGATGTTTTAGAGGAGATCGAAACGACCAAGAATGATATGGTTGAGGTAAAGAATAATCCTGAAAAGTACGGTTTGGATGTAGACAAGCAGCCTAAAGCTCAATTCTATATTGGTTTGGCTCTATTATTACCAATTACATTATATCTTTTGGTGTTTTATGTTTCGGCATCGTATTCAGCTTTCTTTAAAGAATTTACAAATGATATGTTATCTGCAGCAATTTTTGATAAAGATGCTTTTACCAATGCCTTTAACGATAGCTGGCTGGAAGGATTATTGGTCATTACTATTCCTTTTGTCTTTATGGGGCTAGGTTATGTTATTCATATGGTTCAAAAAACAAAAGGATTTAAGGGGATTGTCAAACTAATAGCTCTCTTTGCCTTAACATTTGTTTTTGATGCTTTGTTGGCCTATCTGATTGAAAAGAAGATTTACGACTTTAATAAAACACTAGATTCACCGCCTTTTAATATTAAAATTGCCTTTACAGAACCCGAATTTTGGATGATCATTTTTGCAGGTTTTGTAGTATATATTATTTGGGGACTTGTGTTCGATTTTATTATGAAAGAACATGAAAATATCGATAAGATAAAAGTATTTATTAAAAACAAGAAGGAAGAACTTAAAAATCTGGATGCTAAGCGTCAGGAGGTTTTAGAGAAGGTTCACGAATTTGAAAAAAAGACGACTTTGGTTAAAGGGCTTATCTCTGAATTACAATCTAAGATAGACGGTTTTATTTTCCCAATAAAAGAGTATCTCCTCTATCATTCTCAATATAAAGAGGGGTGGTTTCAGGCCATAAACACAGAAATTGCCCTGCCTCATAAAGAGAAGCACGAACTTTTGGAAGGCTGTGAAGCTATTTCAGAGCAGCATCTATGTGAAATGAAACTAAACGAAAACGACTATCAACATTTGGTATATTCTAAAAACTGACAATCATGAAAATTAATCCGTTATATATAAAAATCTTATTATACGCTTTTGTACTAATAATGATCTCCTGTTCTTGTAAAAGTGACTCCCATAAAGAGAAGCAGGCAGAACAACAAGTACAAAATGTTGTAGTTAAGACAAAGCAAAACAATAATTTACCATCTAACCTGAACATTAGTTTTCTGTTAGACCTGTCAGACAGGATAGATCCGGAAAAATATCCAAATCCCACTATGGAATACTATCAGAGAGACGCAGGTTATATACAAGCAGTTTCAGAGGCATTTACAGATCATATCAGAAGTAAACAATTACGTTTGGTAAACGATAAAATTCAACTGTTCTTTGATCCTGAACCCTTAAACCCAGAGATCAATAATATTTCAAATCAACTAAAGTTTGCCATAACCAGGAATAATCTATCTAAAGAACTCTTAAGTAAAATCAATGATATGTACACTTCACAGCCAGAAGCTATATATAAACATGCCATAGCCGATAAAAATTATGTTGGTTCAGATACCTGGAGGTTTTTTAAAGACAAAATAAAAGATTATTGTATCCAGAAAAATCATAGGAATATTCTGGTAGTATTAACAGATGGATATATTTATCACGAAAACTCCAAAATGAAAGAAGGTAACAGGACTACTTATATCACTCCCCAGACTTTAAAAGCTTATAAGCTTAACACTTCAAAATGGAAAGAAAAAATGCAGAATGAAGATCTTGGTTTTATTCCTGTTAACCAAAATTTAGAAAAGATAGATATACTTGTTTTGGGTATAAACCCGAACGAAGGAAATCCTTATGAAGCATATATTATAAAGGAATATTGGAGTAGCTGGCTAACTGAAATGAATGTAAAAAGGTTTGAAATAAAAAATGCAGATTTACCTTCAAATCTTAAAACTGTAATTCATGAGTTTATTTTGGGGCAACCTTAAATTTATATTATAGTTGCTCGGTTCCGTAATATGAGCAAAAAAATCTCTGAAACTTATTCTAAAGACTACATTAATCACAACCATCTGATGCAAGCCTTGGCTCATATCTCAAACCACAAGGTTGGGAGATCTTGCTGTTTAGCAGAGATATGGTCTGGGATGGGGAAAAGTATCCTTGTTCCCTTCACCAATAAAACCTCCTTTTTTACGGTATCCCATGTCAATAAAGCTTGCGTTTTCAATGACCATGCTGTAGGCGCGTAAACTCTTCATGGCTTAAATCTTTTATGCCGGGCTGCCCAATCGCCTGTCCCCACCGGGCGATGTGTTTGCTTTTCAGGCTTTCACCCTCAATGCTAAATGAAACTTTGGGGTTCTTCTATAAATCCTTGTTTATTAATCATTACTTCAACCAATTAATTACATCTTGCATAAAAGCTTGACACTGATAATCATTTACTCCCTTCCAACTATCCATATATAAAGAAACCATAGCTTCTCCCATAACCACCAGTTTACCACCGCCTTTAGTAGTAGCATATACTCCAAAAGGATACGCTTTACCCAATTCATCTCCATAGCAAAAAGGAATACCTCCATTTACCTTCCTCGCTTCGTGATACGAAATTTTTAACACATCATCATTGATTTCTCCTTTCACAGTATGTCCTCCAGATAATGTATCAGGAATGGCATCACCATATTGTATTCCATATGGAGCTATTATTGCATTGACGTTGGTATCGTCTAGCGATGACCAATAATCACTATCCATTACCATAAACATACTCCCACCGTTATTTAAAAAATTATGAATTGATTGTATTTCATTGGTGGTATATTGTTTTTTGGGCACGTGTATAAATAAAATATCCTTTTCTTCTAAAACATTCTCATCTAATAATCCATAGGAATAATCTACCTGCACATTTATTGGTTTGATTGTTTTCATTAATTCTCCTGACATCATATAGACCCGATTGATTTTTTCATTATTGATATCCATGGATTTTGGATCATTCCAAAACACTTGATCATGTCCTACATCCATTAATATACGTGACGGCCTATTCATAGTGTCTTTTTTTACAGACACATTTTTAAACCATCCTTCACTGTTTTCCCCTACCCAAAGTCCGATTTTCCCATGCCCGCTCAGATTTATCTGTTCTACAGTTAAAGAACTTTTTGTTGAATTGTTCACAAAAACTTTTACAGTTGGATAATTGATCACTAATCTTACATGAAACCAATTGTCAGGATCGGGGGTAGGAGTCAATTTATTTTCATATTTATTAGGATAGACTTCACGTAGTCTTTTCCAGTTTAAGTGGGGCATGGCTATATACTGTACCATATGCTGCTGTTTTTGTGGATTCTTAAAATTAAAAGGCCTAAAGTAAATCGCATCGTATATATCATTATTCTTTCCATTAATGACCACTCCAACGAAACTTGCTCCCTGTGTATTATTTCCTTTTATTTCAAGATCTATTGTGCCGTTACAAAATTCAGAATCCTTAAGCCAAAGGATGCCATTACCCCGGCCACTATCTAGATGAATAATATCCTTATTAAAAGATACTTTTCTATTATAAACCTCCCAATCATTGGGATTGTTTAAAGCTTGTGTTTGTTGTCCTGTTAGTTTTACAGATAAAAAAGAGAATAACGTCAACGGAATAAAAATAAGATACTGTTTCATTTGTTTTGAATTTTAGTTATTACTCAAAACTAGTTACCACCCTTCTAAGCACCTCATCAAAAACGGTTTAAAGTAAGGTCAAAAGCAGTTCACCCGGAAAACAATAATTAATTATCAGCAATTATTAGTATCTTCATCCTTAAGATGATGAATACTGAAAATGAATATATTGCATTATGTAAAAATTTACTGGAAGAGAAATTTTCTTTTGGTAATGGTCAGGGGTATACCCAAAAAGATTTAGAACAGCTTTCCTTATATATTGAGGAACATACGGGGTGCTATATAAGCTTATCAACACTAAAGCGGATATGGAAAAATAAATACAAAACGCAACCTCAATTAGCTACCCTCAATGCACTTGTGAATGTATTAGGTTATAAAAACTGGCAAGATTTCAAAATCCAACACAAAAATAACTTTCCTAAAAAAACGCTGCGTTTACCTATGAAAAAAAAATATATTTTCATAGTAGGCGTAACCGTATTGATACTTGGAAGCATAACTTTATTTTCTTTTGGAAATGATCAGAATAACAAAGTTAAAATAAATGGGCCCATCAAATTTTCGACAAACAAAACCTTAGCCAAAGGTGTTCCCAATACATTCATTTTTAATTATGACCTTCATCATGTAAAAGCTGATAGTTTTTTTATTCAGCAATCATGGAATGGCTGGCGAAAAGAAAAAATAGATCCAAACAAAGCTGTTTATGCATCTACTTATTATGAAAGTGGTTATCATCGAGCTAAACTCATTGCAAACAACCAGATTATCGCTACCCAAGCGGTACATATTATTAGTGATGGATGGGAACCGCATATTTATTATAGTGAAGCCGACGATCGCTATATTAACTTTAATAGTGAATCCTTTATAGAAAATGGGATTTTACACCTTCCGAAGAGACTTTTATTGAAAAAAAAGGTAGATATCTCCAAACACTTTATGTCTCGCATTACACATAGTGATAATTATCATGTTACATCCGACACATTTACATTTAAGACCAAAATAAAGCTTGACCATGAAATAGAATCGAATTGTCCATGGCTTGCTGTTCTATTAATAACTACAGAAAATATTTTTAAAGTAGGACTCGTTGGTAAAGGTTGTGAAACCGGTGCCAATTATAAATTAGGTGAAATTTATAAGGAGGGTAAAAACAATAATTTATCAAAGTTAGGAACAGATCTATATCAATGGAATGATATAGAAATAAAAGTAAAAAATAAGAATGCGACCATCTTTTTAAATGGGAAAGAAACCTATAGCGAACACTATCAGGAGGATATGGGAGATATCATGGGAATTGCCTATATATTTGAAGGAACCGGAAGTATTGATTATGTCCAGTTGTTAAATGATAAAAATCAAATAGGATTTGAAGATAATTTTGATGCACTATAATTGCAACAAGAGAATGTTTTGTCTGCAAAAAAACGATGATAGTTAACCACTAAAGCAGAAATAAAGTGAATATATGATACTTTATTCAGCCCTTTCCTAACCATGTTGCTCTTCTTCTTATATCATAAAGGCTTTAAAACTGTCCTAATTTTTAGGGAAGGCGACAGAATGGGTAAGGCTACAATTACTTTGCATGAAAAATGTTTATTTTAAAAGTGATATTGTGAATTATGGTTACATTTATTCTGTTGTCCAAGCAACTAGAGGAGATGTTACCACTCTATTTTACAACGATTATGGTTAATATTTGTTACAGCTTGTTACTTCTAACAGAAGTAAAAGTTTACCAGTTATTGTAATATATAGCTGTTTCTTTGATATAAAAGATAAATATGTATTTTTATCAGAAAAGAAACCCGCCGTGCGTTTTAAACACTTATCTCTCTTTTTATTAATGATCTCTCTTTTTTGTTCTTGTTCCCAGGCAAAAAAGGAAGGCATTGTACAGATTGGATTTTCCCAAGCCATGACCACCGATGATTGGAGAAAACAAATGAATAAATCTATGATGGTTGAAGCTTCGATGCACCCTGAGGCTGAGCTCAAAATCCTGGATGCAAATGATAATGTAAACCAACAAATAGAAGATTTAGAAAGTCTTATAGAGCAAAAGGTGGATGTTATCATTGTTTCTCCCATTCAATCCAAACCGCTAACCAGTATTATATCACGTGCACTTCAGGAAGGGATACCTACAATTGTAATAGACAGAAAAGTTGAAAATGAAAACTATACTGCTTATCTGGGAGCTGATAATATTGAAGTAGGACGGAACGCCGGGAAATATATCATCTCTAATTCAAATACTTCTAAAAGAATAAACGTGGTAGAAGTAAAAGGTTTAAAAGGGTCTTCTCCGGCTTATGAACGAAGTTTAGGCTTTAAACAAATACTGGCTGTATATGATTCTGTAAATATTGTTGGAAGTATCGATGCTGACTGGGAGAGAACATCGGTTAAAGAACCTTTTAAAAGAATCCTCGAACAAGGTTCCCGGGTAGATTATGTTTTTGCACATAACGACCGCATGGCATTAAGCGCGTGGGAAGTAGCCCGTAATGCCGGTTTGGAAAAACAAATAAAATTTATTGGTGTAGACGGTTTAAACTCCCCTAACGGAGGAATACAACTGGTTGATGAAGGTATTTTAAATGCTACTATTTTTTACCCAACAGGAGGGAATGAAGCCATAAAACTGGCATTAAGGTTGTATAAGAATCAATCTATTCCAAAAAACAATATCCTCAACACCATTGTGATTGATAAGCTGAATGCCGAGATCATGAAAAACCAGCTGGACAAAATAGATGAGCAGCAGGAAAGCATCCAAACACAGCTTAAAAAAATCAAGTCACAAGAACAAGAGTATTACACACTTAACAACCTGTTCAGGTTGCTTATATTTTTACTGATTATTGTATTGGGATTAGCCCTATTTAGTATCTATTCGGCTTCTATAATCAGCAGGAAGAAAAAACAGCTGGAGGTCAAAAACAAAGAAATCACTTCTAAGCGAAATAAAATTGAGAAAATAGCTAGTGAATTAAGGCTGAACAACGAAGCCAAGGTAAATTTCTTCACCGGGATCTCGCATGAGTTTAAAACCCCGTTAACCTTAATTTTAAGTTCTGTTGAATCTATTAACGACGAATTCAAATCTAAAAATTTTAAAGCTAGAAACGAGGTAAACATCATATACAATAATTCACGTAGGTTGTTAAGGCTTATTAATCAATTGCTCGATTTCAGGAAAGCCGAAGAAAAAAAGTTTTTGCTTAGGGCTTCTAAAACCAATCTTTACAATTTCACCAAACATGTTTTTAATGATTTTAAGAACGAAGCCAGAAAAAGAAACATCACTTTCACCTTAGACTCAAATTGTGAAGATCTCGATCTCTATATGGACAGAAACCTGATGGATAAGGTATATTTTAACCTGTTATCCAATGCCTTTAAATTTACTCCAAACAATGGTAATATTAAAGTAAGTATTACAGATAAGGTCAACGGTAATTTTGTAACTATTAAAGTAAAAGATTCAGGGATCGGTATTCCTGAGAAAGATATTTCAAAAGTGTTTAAACCCTTTTTTAAAGGATCTAACAACAGTAAAAGCAGTTCCGGTATTGGCTTACACCTTTCAAAGCAGTTTATAGAACTTCATAAAGGAAAAATAGAAGTAACGTCTAAAAAAGGTTCTGAATTTTCAATTATACTCCCAAAAGGAGCAGACCATTTAAGTGAAAAAGACATTGTTCATGAACCTGAAACATATGTTAGTATTGATCATTTAGATTATGATGAGTCCGCCAATAAGTCCGCCAATATTATTGAAAAACCTACAGATACCGAAAGATACACCCTTCTCCTTATTGAGGATAATGTAGAACTCACCACATTCCTGCAAAATAAATTTTCTTCTCAATACGACATTTATACTTCAGACGGTACGGATGGTATAAAAAAAGCCTTGGACCTTATTCCTGATTTAATACTTTGTGATATAAACCTGCCTGATAAAAGTGGTTTTGAAATTTGCAACACCTTAAAGAAAGATTTAAGGACCTCACATATACCAACCATAATCTTAACCGCATTGAGCGATCAGGATTCTTATGTAAAAGGATTGGAATCGGGGGTTGATTTATACCTCACCAAGCCATTTAGTTATAAAATACTGTCACAGTCTATTAAATCATTGTTATACAACAGGGAGAAGCTACGTTACTACTACACCAATAATATCCATAAAATAGGAGATAAAAACTTTGGTTCGTCAGAACAAGAGTTCCTGTTCAAATTAAACAAGCTGATCAACGAGTATCTTGGCGATCCTTCATTTACCGTTGAAGACCTGGCCAGCCAACTCAACCTGTCAAGGGTACAACTATACAGAAAGGTAAAAGCACTCCTGGGAATAAGCGTAAGTGATTATATTAACAACATCAAATTAGAAAAAGCCAAAGAAATGCTTAAAACTTCAGGATTAAATATATCAGAGATAGCATATGCAATAGGTTTTTCTTCTCCTAACTATTTTTCAACAGCCTTCAAGAACAAATACGGTCTTTCCCCTAAAGAATACAAACAATCGTAACACGAAAGCGTTTTCGTTTCATCCCACACACCTTCTTTAATGTTACATTATTATAACTCATGTAACATTTTTATAACTACATCGTTATAGCTCATACTTCTAAAAAAGTGGTTAAGTCCCATGAGCAAAGGACTTTCACTGTTTTTTTTCATTTCAATAACATATTCTTAACAATTTGAAACATTCTCAAAATACCACCCTTTAAATTACACATACATTAGCATCAGATTAAGAAAATTACGATATGCGCAAAATTTTAATTTGGTCAATTACAGCTGCCTTGGCTGGATTTCTCTTCGGATTTGATACAGTAGTAATTTCCGGGGCAGATAAAAAATTACAAGAACTTTGGAACTCATCAGATGCCTTTCATGGTTCTGTAGTTATGGCCATGGCATTATGGGGTACAGTAATAGGGGCCCTATTTGGAGGTATCCCCACCAATAAAATTGGAAGAAAGAAAACCTTGCTTTGGATTGGAATTTTCTATTTTATCTCTGCCTTAGGCTCTTCTTTGTCCAATGATCCATACACCTTCGCTTTCTTTAGGTTTTTGGGCGGATTGGGTGTAGGGGCATCTACCATAGCTGCACCGGCCTATGTTTCAGAAATTGCACCGGCAAAAGATCGTGGCAGATTGGTTTCTCTATATCAATTTAATATTGTTCTTGGAATTTTAGTTGCGTTTCTTTCCAATTATTTGCTCAGTAATATTGGTGAAAATGCCTGGCGGTGGATGGTAGGGGTTGAAGCCATTCCGGCTTTTCTATATACCCTACTTGTATTGTCGGTTCCTGAAAGCCCAAGGTGGCTTATCTCTAAATTCAGGAATAACGAAGCCAAAAAAGTCCTGAAAATCATCAATCCGGATAAGGATGTTGAAGAGTTAATGCTAAATATCAACAAAGAAGAGGAAGAACATACAAGACACGATCATGTCTTTATGAAAAAATACCGGTTTCCGATAATGCTTGCTTTTTTAATTGCTTTTTTTAACCAGTTTTCGGGCATCAATGCATTTTTATACTATGCCCCGAGGATTTTTGGTGAAGCCGGTCTAGGTGAAAGTACGGCTTTATTAAGCAGCATCTGTATTGGTGTAGTTAACTTACTCTTTACTTTACTCGGGGTATTCCTAATTGACAGGGTGGGTAGAAAAACCCTTATGTATTACGGATCTGCCGGGTATATCGTATCATTATCATTGGTAGCTATAGCTTTTCATTTTGAATGGCAGGGGTTATCGGTACCCATATTTTTGTTCTTATTTATTGCTTCTCATGCTATTGGTCAGGGAGCCGTTATTTGGGTATTTATTTCAGAGATCTTTCCAAACCACTTAAGGGCTTCGGGGCAGGCATTGGGTTCTTCAACCCATTGGGTACTTGCAGCTATCATCCCATCATTGATACCTATATTGTTTTCTACCATAGGTCCGGCAGCTGTGTTTAGCATCTTTGCCTTCATGATGGTTTTACAATTAATATTTGTAATGTTCCTGATGCCTGAGACCAAAGGAATTCCTTTAGAAGAACTAAGCGAACAATTAACTAAACCTAAAAAACAAAAGAATATGAAAACTAACCGTAAGTCTATTTTAAAAGGGTTTATCCTATTCATTTTTATTTCTCTTACTGTTTCATGTAACGAAAAAACTAAAAAAGAAACACAGGATGAGAATGCCCTGAGTATTAACGAAGATGAAAAATACCGTCCGAACTTTCATTTTACCCCTAAAGAACATTGGATGAATGACCCCAACGGAATGTTTTACTACAACGGGTATTACCATTTGTTCTTTCAATATTATCCTGACGGAAATGTTTGGGGACCTATGCACTGGGGACATGCCATTAGCACCGATATGGTAGAATGGAGAGAGCTGCCCATTGCCCTTTATCCCGATGAATTGGGATATATCTTCTCCGGGAGTGCCGTGGTAGACCATAACAACACCACAGGTTTTGGAGATGGTACCACCCCGCCTATCGTTGCCATCTACACCTATCACGATCCGAAAGGTGAAAAAGAAGGAAGAGACGATTACCAAACCCAGGGCATTGCCTATAGCCTTGATGAAGGAGCAACATGGACGAAGTACGAGAACAATCCGGTGATAAACAACCCGGGTATAAAAGATTTCAGGGATCCGAAAGTTGTATGGGATGAAATCCATCAGCAATGGCTCATGGTTTTAGCCGCTGATGACAAAGCTCTTTTTTACGGGTCAAAAAACCTGAAGGATTGGGAAAAACTATCGGAATTCGGACAAAACATCGGTGCCCATGGTGGTGTTTGGGAATGTCCCGACATCTTCCCGATGCAGGTTGAAGGTACGGACGAAGTAAAATGGGTTTTGATACAAAGTTTAAATCCCGGTGGATACAACAGCGGATCGGGAACCCAATATTTTGTGGGTGATTTTGATGGAAAAGAATTCACTTTAGACCCTGACTTTAAAAACGATTTAGAGCAAGAACATACCTATTGGATCGATTTTGGAAAAGACAATTATGCAGGGGTAACCTGGTCTAATATTCCAGACACCGATGGCAGAAAATTATTTTTGGGGTGGATGTCCAACTGGGAATACGCCCAGGAAGTACCTACGGAAACATGGCGCAGTGCCATGACCATAGCAAGGGAACTAACGTTAAAAAAAGATGGCGGTTCATACAGGTTGTTTTCAGTTCCGGCCAAGGAACTTTATAATTACAGGGCAAAATCGTTTAAGGTTGATTCCCTAAGTATTCAGAAAAATACCAAGATTGTTGGTACTGAACAAATAGACCTGTCGAGTACTGAACTCTCCTTTAACATATCAGATCTAAAAGAGGATATATACACTTTCTATTTGCACAATCCTAAAGGTGATACAATATCGTTTGGTCTGGATAATAAGAAAAATGAATTCTTCATAGACAGAAGTAAATCCGGACTTATAGACTTTTCCGAAAAGTTTAGCCAAAAACCTTCTGTGGCACCGCGAGTAACAGAAAGCGATAAGCTAACTGTCCAGATTATTTTAGATGAAACTTCCATTGAAATTTTCTACGATAAGGGAGCTTCAGTAATGACGGAAATTTTCTTTCCTCATGCTCCATTTGAAACCTTTTCTGTTTCAACTGAAGACCCCAATGCTGTGATAAAAAACTTAACCATTGATCAACTAAAGTTTAACTAAACTTCTAATTTTTAATTATTATGAGACTAAAATTTTTATTCTTTTTGATGTTTTCAGCATCGCTTAATTTCTTGTATGCTCAAGACATACAGGTAAGTGGTACTGTTACATCTGCAGAAGACGGTTTCCCAATGCCGGGAGCCTCGGTATTGGTAAAAGGAACCTCCACAGGTACCACTACCGATTTTGATGGAAACTACACTTTGCAAAATGTTCCTTCAGATGCCATACTGGTGTTTAGCTTTGTAGGGTTTGCTCCCCAAGAAGTAGCTGTAAATAATCAAACAAACATCAATGTTTCACTTGAAGCAGATTCACAACAACTTGATGAAATTGTTGTTGTAGGCTATACCAGTGAGCGTAAAGTAGATGTCACCGGAGCTATTACCGTAGTAGACATTCAACCCCTTGAAGGACAAAGCCTGAGTTCAGGAAATAGTATGCAAGCTTTACAGGGTAGGGTGCCGGGATTGTTTGTGGAAAAATCGGGAGATCCAACCGGGTCTAGTAACCGAGTCCTCATCAGGGGAGTGAGTACTCTTGGAAACAACGATCCATTGTATGTGATCGATGGTGTTCCTACGGTAAGGCAAGAGGTCTTTGCCAGCCTTAACCCCAGTGAAATTGAATCCGTTCAGGTATTAAAAGACGCATCAGCTTCGTCTTTATACGGTGCAAGAGCTGGTAACGGAGTCATTATCGTAACTACAAAAAACAGTGCACGGACTGACGGAGGTGAAAAGCTTAACATCAGCATAAACTCAAATGTATCTGTTCTATCAGAAAAAAAGCAACGTTATGATATGCTTAATGCACAACAAAGAGGTGAAGCTTTATGGCGGGCATCTGTTAACGATGGAGCAGATCCAAATGGTGGTTATGGGGAAATTTATAATTTTGACTGGAACGGAGATTTTAACAACCCAGTACTAAACAGTGTTACCGTTCAACCATTTGTGGGTGGCGACCCCAATGTACCGGCCGGCGATACCGACTGGCAGGACGAAACCTACCAAACCGGCTATGTTTACAATAATGAATTAACTGTTTCCGGCGGCACAGATAAATCTTTTCACTTGGTAAATGTTGGATACCTGAAAAATACAGGAATTCTAAAATACACAAACTACGATAGATACACCGCCAAGTTAAATTCAAACTTCAAGTTTTTTGATGATAAAGTAAAAATTGGTGTCAACACCCAGTTTTCAACTTCAGATGAAACACTGGCATCTCCGGATGTCGGTAGTGCTCCAACACCCGGATTAGCCATTACTTTAGCACCAACATTACCTGTATACGACAGCAATGGTGAATTTGCGGGCCCTTTAGGTGCCGGGTATTCCGACAGGAACAACCCTGTATTAATGCAATACCTTAACAGGTGGGACAATACAGAGCGTACTTCCATTTTTGGTAACCTTTATGGAGAATGGAAAATTCTGGACAACCTTACCTTCAGAACAAGCCTTGGTTTAGATTTTAACGATTTTAAAAGAAGGGATATAGAACCCACTGTAAACAACGGGTTTATCACCAGGGGGACCAACAGATTAATTCTCGACACCAACAAATTTACCAGTGTGGTTTTTACAAACACCTTAAACTATAAGTTGGAGCTAGAAGATCATCGTATTGGTGTTCTTCTAGGAACCGAATCGATTAAAAACGATTTTGACAGTGTCTTTGCTTCAGCTGATGGATTTGCGGTAGAAGAAGATTCTTATTTTGTTCTTGGTGCTGCTACAGGCGCAAGAACATCAAACGGAACTTCAAGCGGAAGCAGGTTACTATCTCAATTCGGAAAATTAAATTATTCATATAAAGACAAATATTTGGCATCTTTCACACTTCGTAGAGACGGATCTTCAAGATTTGGTGAAGACAACAGGTACGGTATTTTTCCGGCAGCAACTGTTGGTTGGAGAATTAGTCAGGAGAAGTTTTTAGAAGACAGCGAGATAATATCTAACTTAAAGCTTAGAGCAGGTTATGGAGAAGTTGGTAATCAAAACATTGGTGATTTGGCCAGGTTTGGATTATACGAATCGCGCTACGGTCCAAACCAAGCCAGATTTATAGGTGGTTTTTTCGAAATTTACTATAACGTTGGTACTGCTTATGACCTTAACGGAAACGACACTGGTACCCTTCCGTCAGGATTTGTATCCATACAAGCTGCCAATCCGGCTTTAAAATGGGAAACCACAAAAGAATGGAATGCAGGTGTCGACTTTGGCTTATTCAACAATACCATTAGCGGTTCATTTGATTACTTTACCCGTGAAACCAGCGATATTTTAACAACACCGCCAATTGCATCTGTCATTGGTGAAGGTCAGCAACGTGTTTTAAATGGAGCCACAACAGAAACCAACGGTTGGGAGTTATCATTAGGATATTCAAAAACATTTGAAAATGGCTTTTCGTTAGGAGTTTCTACCAACTTTGGAGCCTTTAGGGACAAAATCACAGATCTGCCGGAAGAAGTACGTACAGCTTTTCCGGGAACTGCCGAAAACTCAATCATTGGTCATTCACAGTTTTCAATCTTTGGATATAAAACAGACGGATTGTTTCAAAGCCAGGAAGACATTGATAGCTCTCCTGAACAAGTAGGGGCAAGACCAGGAGGTTTAAAGTTTGTAGATATTAATGGTGATGGGGTTATAGATTCAAACGACAGGGATTTTATTGGTACTTCTTTACCCGACTTGGAATATGGTATCAGAATTGATTTAGCCTATAAAAACTTTGACTTTTCAGTATTTGGATCTGGTGTAACCGGAAGAATCGGGCAAGACCCATACATTTTCTGGAACAATTTTGTACAAGGAAGGGAAAATGCAGGTTTAGGAGTATTAGATGCATGGTCCCCAACCAATACTGATACCGATATCCCTTCATTATCATTAGCTTTTAATGACTTAAGAACTTCCGATTACTTATACAGAAAAAATTCTTATTTCAAGCTTAGAAATATTCAATTGGGATATTCACTTCCAAGTGAAATTATCAATAAGTGGGGTAGTATAAGCAAATTAAGATTATACGTTCAGGGAGAAAACTTATTCTGGATCACTCCTAAAGATTATATCGGATCTGATCCTGAACGTACCGATGTAAACAGGATTCCTGTTCCAACTATTCTTTCTTTAGGACTTAACCTTAACTTTTAAAATTCAAGATGATGAAATCCTCTATAAACCAAATTTGGTATGCCAACTGATAATGAATAAGGGGATTCCACCTGCCTGCCGGCATAGGCAGGTCTGACTGTTGAAAAACAATTAAAATTTATACAGATGAAAAACAATAAATTAATTATAGGATTACTAGCTTTATTTATAGCAGTATCCTGTTCAGATGATTTTCTGGAATATACTCCTGAAGGTGTATTATCCAATGAAAATGTAGCCACTTCGGAAAATGCTGAGTCGTTGGTGGTAGCTGCTTATGCAGGCATTGCCAATGATGAAATGATAGGTCCTTTAACACACCAGTGGGTATATGGCAGTGTACGTTCAGATGATGCTTACAAAGGTGGTGGTGGCCGTAGCGATGTAGATGTGGTAGACCGATATGAACAATACAACCTCACCATTCCCGATATGGGAGATTGGATGGCTCCAAGAACCTGGACCAACTTTTACAAAGCAATTTCAAGAGCTAATTTTGCCTTGTCGGTTATTAATGACATCCCGGATGCTGACTATCAGGAGAAAGTAATAAGACAAGCCGAGTTACGCTTTTTAAGGGCACATTCTCATTTTATGCTGAAATTGTTATTTAAAAAAATCCCTTACATTACTGAAGATCTTACACAGGAACAAATTCTGGAAACTTCAAACGATCTTTCAAACGATGAATTATGGAACAAGATAGCTGAAGATTTTTTGTTTGCTTATAATAATCTGCCACAATCTCAAGATGAAGTAGGACGTGCAGACAGAAATGCTGCTGCGGCTTATCTGGCTAAGCTTAGATTGTATCAAGCATACGAACAAGACGATCAGCATCAGGTAGTGAACATAAACACCACTTTACTGCAAGAAGTTATTGATTACGCTAACGAAGTTACCGGTAGTCTGGAACCCGATTTTGCCAATAACTTTCTTAATGGTCATGATAATGGCCCGGAATCTATATGGGCAGCACAATTCTCCATTAACGATGGAACAGAAGTTGGAAGGGTAAGCTTTGTTACCGGATTGAACTCTCCACACGGAACACCTCTTTACGGTTGTTGTGGTTTCCACTTAGCTAGTCAGAATATGGTGAATGCGTTTAAAACCGACACCAACGGACTACCTTTATTAGATACGTTTAACAATTCAGACATATACAATACAGTTGATGAGAATGGAGAAGCTCCTTTGACCTCAGATGTAACCTTAGACCCAAGGGTCGACCATACTATCGGAATTCCTGGACGTCCTTTTAAATACAGAAATACATTAAATGAATCCGGCGATATGGTTTATAACTTTAGCTGGGCAAGAGACCCCGGTGTATATGGATTCTTAGGAAACATGAAAGAACAACAGGCTCCTGATTGTTCATGCTACGTTAAAGAAGGACCGTTTGTAGGAACCTCTAAAAATGTTGACTTTATCAGGTATGCAGATGTATTGCTATGGAAAGCTGAAGCATTGATTCAGTTAAACAGGTATGATGAGGCATTACCAATTATCAATCAGGTAAGAAGCAGGGCTGCAAACAGTACACAACGTCCGTTAGATGCCGGTGCCAGCGATGTATATGATATCGATTTGTATCAATCATTCCCTTCAAAAGAATATGCATGGAAAGCCCTTAAATTTGAAAGAAGATTGGAATTTGCCATGGAAGGCCAAAGGTTTTTTGATCTGGTTAGATGGGGTGAGGCCGAAGAAGTTTTAAATGCCTATTTAGATGAAGAAAAAACCAAAAGGGATTTTCTATCTAACGCACGCTTTACAGCTGACAGGGATGAATACTATCCAATACCACAAAGAGAAATTGATTTTACCGGAGGATTATATATTCAGAACCCGGGATATTAATTCAAACAAAACAAACTCTGGTTGATATGAATGATAACATATCAACCAGTTTTTTGATTCATCATTTTTAAAATTGAAGGCCTTAAAACAATAAAAAATACAATAAAAGAGGCAAATATTTCTTAAACGTTATTAATACACACAAAAGACCAAACAACACCTCTTTTTTAGAATAACATAATTAACTTTATCCGTATAAACAGTTATTCAAAAAAATTGAATTTTATGAAAAAAGGATTTTTAATTGATATGGACGGTGTAATCTATAGTGGGGATGACATGATTCCCGGAGCCGATAAATTTATTGCTAGCCTTCAAAAAGAAAAAATACCATTCCTTTTTATGACCAATAACAGTCAGCGAACTCCATTAGACACTGTTAATAAAGTGGCGCGTATGGGTATTAAAATTAAAGAGGAAAACGTATACACCAGTGCCATGGCAACCGCTTCGTTCTTGTCGTTTATGAAGCCTAAGGGAACAGCCTATGTTTTAGGTGAGGGCGGACTCATAACAAGTTTGTTGCAACAAGGCTATACCATGGCTAATTCAAATCCTGATTTTGTAGTAGTAGGTGAAGGTAGAAATTTCACCCTGGAAATGGTGAATCAGGCCGTAGAAATGATTTTATCGGGAGCTAAATTTATAGCTACCAATTTAGATCCATCACCAAAAAAGAAAGGTTGGTCCAATTTAGGAATAAAAGCCGTAATAGCTATGATTGAAGAAGCCACCGGTAAAAAAGCCTTTTCGGTAGGCAAACCCAGTCCGGTAATGATGCGTTCTGCGCGCAAATATTTAGGTTTGGAAGCCAGGGAAACTATTATTATCGGGGACACTATGGATACCGATATCCTGGGAGGGGTTCAATTGGGTTATACCACCATACTTACGCTTTCGGGAGTTTCTAAAAAGAACATGCTGGATGATTATGCTTTTAAACCCGATATGATTATAGATTCGGTGGCGTCACTAGATGTAAACAAAGCTCTTGAACTTAAGTAATTTAGGATTATAAATGCTAAATTGAATAATTGAGGAACTATAGATATAACATCAATGGAGAAAAAGATAAAAGGAGTAAGCTACGGTGAAATTTTATGGGATGTTTTTCCCGATAAAAAGAAAATTGGTGGCGCTCCTTTAAATGTAGCGTTAAGAATGCAGGCTTTAGGCTGTGATATGGCAATGGTAAGTGCCGTTGGAAATGATGAAGACGGACAACAGCTTGTTACATTTCTGAATCAGCACAATATAAGTATCGAAGGGGTACAAGTAAAAAAAGACTTTCCAACAGGAAATGTAACCGTACAACTAGACAACAAAGGTTGCGCCTCTTATATTATTAATTACCCGGTTTCCTGGGATAAAATTGAACCAAGCCAGCTTAACAAAGAGCTCGTTAAAAAAGCAGATATACTTGTTTTCGGAAGTTTAATATGCCGGGATACCATTTCAAAATCAACACTGTTGGAACTACTTAGTGTAGCCAATTTTAAAGTGTTTGATGTTAACCTAAGACCCCCGCATTACAGTTATGAGGTTTTAGAGGAGTTGATGATGCATTCTGATTTTATAAAGTTTAATGATGAGGAGCTTTTTGAAATTGCTGAAAAAATGGGGTCTAATAAAAAAACAATAAGAGAAAACATCTTATTTATTGCCAATAAGACCAAAACAAAAGCTATTTGTATCACCAAAGGTGCCGAAGGCGCTATTCTTTACTGGGACAATGAATTTTATTCGAGTGAAGGCTACTCTGTTAATGTTGTTGATACGGTAGGAGCTGGCGATTCGTTTTTAGGATCGCTAATCACCAAATTGTACCAAAACACCCATCCGGAAGAGGCTATAGACTATGCCTGTGCCATTGGGGCTTTGGTAGCTTCTAAAGAAGGGGCCAATCCGGTTCTTCAAGATTCTGATGTTGAAAACCTAAGGGGCATAAAAAGATAAAGACGGAAAACCCATATTTATTTTATTCTTTGAAAACAGATTATGAACTCGTTTAAACTTTCTTGATTGAAGCGAAAAATAGAGATTTTTGCCCCAGATGAAGGCTTTTTTGCGTTGCATAGCCATAGCTATGAAGCAAAGAAAAGACAAAACATGGGGTAAAAAGATCATTTTGTAGCCAATTGGAGAAAGTTTAAATGAGTTCTATTAGTAACAACAATATAATCCGGTCTTCTGTTTTGGTAGTAAGCGTACTCTTAAACATCTAATTCTGGAATAACGGATAAGAAAAGGTGATTTTATTTATTGTTAATTATATTCCTTTTCATAAAGGATTTGACTCCCTCTATAATATTCTAAAACCCTTACCCTCAATAAATATTCATATTCAGCATTAGAGAGGTTTATTCTGGCATTATCCATATTGTTTTTGCTTGTGATGTATTCCACAATATTAGAAACTCCATTATTAAATCTTATCTCATTTATCCTGAAAGATTCCTCAAAAGCATGCACCTGTTCACTATAGATATGGTATCGACCAAATGCAGATTCCATTTTTAAATAAGCCTGCTGAATTGCATTTTTAAATTCAAGTTTGGTATTTTGTAAATCTATTTTGGATTCTTCGAGTTTTATTTTTTCCAGGGCCACATTATTCTTTGATTGAAAACCGTTTAACAACGGGATATTGACAGCAACCCCAAAGGAAGAATACACATTATTCTTAATTTGATCCATATAATTGATATCGCTGCCGGCAAATTGAGTTTCATTCTCAAACACCGGATAATCGGTATCATTTACAGTTACAAAACCTCCTGTTTCCACTACAGAAGTCCCGGTTTCTGTAAAAAGCTGTGCAGCACTGGAATAATTCGTATTCAATTGACCGAATAATGATATTTCGGGTACATAACCGGATCTGGCTACTTTTATTGCACTCTTGGCCGCATCCAACCGGAATTCTTTTGCTTTAAACGTGGCAAGATTTTCCAAGGCCATGGAAAAGACCTCTTCAGAAGAATACGGATACTCTTTGACTTGATCAGTTACATCCATAGCTGTAAAACCGGCATTTGAATCACTGTCCATATTCAACAATTGAAATAAATTCAACTTAGCCTCTTCTAGATTATTTTCAGCATTGACTACACTTGTCATATCCAAGGCATATTGTCCTTGCATATCAGTGTAATCCGCCGGATTACCAACTTCTTCTTCATATAGAGACTTAAGTCTCTCCAACTGTTCTTTGGTGGTTTCCAAACGGGATTTTGCCAGTCTTAAAAGATCCTTGTTATTTAAGATTTGAAGATAAGTCAATGTTACCTCGAGGATTAAGTTCTGTCTGCGCTCTTCAACTTCCATTTCTGAGGCGTTAAAACTGTACCGCCTTTGACGAATCCTATTCAGTAACTTAAAACCGTTAAAAACAGTCAAATTAAGGTTTAAACCCACATTAGAGAAGGTAAGTTTTTGATCAATATAATCATTTGTATATGGATCTATACTTCGCCCGTTACTTACACCTAAATTGTAATTAGCATTTAAAGTAGGGAGCAAATCAGCTTTCGACTGTTTATAATTAATATGTGATGATTCCATACCTAAACCTGATTTTTTCAGGTCAAGATTATTCTTAAGGGCAGTCTCAATACAATATCCCAAGGTTAAAGGTGCCTGCATTTTATCTTGCCCAAAAGCATATACACCAAAAAAAACACAGAGGGATACAATACTTTTGTTGATCATAATTTTAATATGTCGGTGTTCGAATAATTGCATAAGTGTTCGTTTTTCTATTGATTTTATATAGAACAGATGATTCTTTTAAAACTTAATATGAACTAAATAACCTAAGCCTGCTCTTTATCTACTGATTACTCTCCCATCTAATAATTCAATGATTTGAGAGCCATAGGCCGCATTTTTTTCTGAATGGGTTACCTGAACAATGGTGACCCCTTCTTGGTTGAGTTGTTTAAAGAGTTCCATGATTTCTTCTCCCTGCTTTGAGTTAAGGTTTCCGGTGGGCTCGTCGGCCAACAATAATTTAGGTTTGGAGACCAGTGCCCTTGCAACGCCTACCAATTGTTGTTGGCCACCGCTTAGCTGAGCGGGAAACAAATCTTTCTTCCCCACGATATTGAAGCGGTCGAGCATATCGGAAACAAGGGCTTTACGTTCTGAGGATTTTATTTTTTTGTACAATAATGGGGTTTCGATGTTTTCGTAAACGGTAAGTTCGTCGATTAAATGATAGGCCTGAAAAACAAAGCCCATGTTTTCTTTAAACAAACGGGACCTGTGTTTTTCTTTTAACTGGTGTACCGGCTGTTCGTTGAAAAGGTATTCGCCTTCATCAAAAGTATCGAGCATCCCTAAAACATTCAGCATAGTGGACTTCCCCGACCCGGAAAGTCCCATGATTGAAATAAATGCTCCTTCTTCAACTTGGAGGTTGATGTCTTTCAGCAAGAAAACCCTGTTTCCCCCTGAATTGACCCATTTAAAAATGTTTTTAAGTTCTAATAACATTTGTCTTTGTTTTATTCTGTTTTTAATGATTTGACTGGGTTTTCCAGTGCTGCTTTTATACTTTTAAAACTGATGGTGGCCAGTGCAATTAGCACAGTAATGAGCGCCGCCAAAACAAATACCCACCATTTAATATCTGTCCGGTATGCGAAGTCCCGGAGCCATTGGTTCATGAGATATAAACTCAGGGGAAAGCCAATGGCAAAAGAAATAAGTATGAGTTTTAAAAAATCTTTTGAAAGCAAAGTGACAATCTGCGGTACGGTCGATCCCAGGACTTTTCGTATTCCTATTTCCTTTAACCGTTGTTCTGTGGTAAATGTCACTAGGCCAAACAAGCCCAGGCAAGCCACGAAAATGGTCAGGATGGCAAAAATTTTCAGGACAGAGTTCATATTTTGTTCTTTGATATACGTTTCATTGTATAGGGCATCCAGAAAGGCATAATCGAAGGCTTCACCGGTACCCAAAGTCTTCCATCGGTTTTCCATACTCGCTATCACACCGGGCATATTGGCGGTTTTGACCCTTGCAATGAGTCCGTAGTAAGGATTGTATTTCATCATAAGGGGCAGTATGGGCTCGTGTAGTGATCTTGAATGGAAGTCCTTTACCACTCCGATGATGGTCAGGGTTCGCCTTCCTCCTTTCAGGTTCGTCGATTCTTCCAGTGTTTGCCCGACCGGGTTTTTATTTAGACCAAAAGATTGAACCGCGGTCTCGTTGATGATGATATTGTTTTCTTCAGAACCAAAGTCTTTGGAAAAGTTCCTGCCTGCAAGGAGTTCCATTCCCAGGGTTGGAATATAGGCCTCATCTATATTGTACACTTTTGTCCTTAATTTTTGCGACTTATCCAGATGGGAAAAAAGGATTGCTCCATTATTATCGGTAGGTCCGGCTGGAACAAAGGCTGATGTGGTTATACTGAGGATTCGAGAATCTTTTTGTAATTCTGTTTTAAAGGCGTTGAGTTTGTCGCCTAAAAGGCCGGCATCTCTGATTACGATCAATTCCTCCCTGTCGTACCCAATATCTTTGTTTTGGATGTAGTGCATTTGCTGGCTTACCACCAGTGTGCCAATTATCAAACAAGTCGATAAGGCGAATTGAAAGACGACCAGGCCACTCCGGATTCCTTTGCCTTTGTGGGATGAAATTTTGTTTTTTAAGGTCTTGATTGGTTTAAAACTCGATAGATAAAAGGCCGGGTATCCTCCTGCGAGGAAACTAATGACTATGATCAAAACCACGGATACCAAATAAAATTGAGGAGTAATTATCTGATCAAATACGAAAGACTTGCCCGATAATTGGTTAAAGTATGGGAGTGCAAGGAGAAAAATCAGGACACCTATCCCCATCGCGATTGTAGTAACGATAAATGATTCGATCAGGAACTGAAAGACCAATTGCCTTTTTTCCGATCCCAAGACCTTGCGTATTCCTATTTCCTTTGCTCTTTTCGAAGCACCTGCCGTGGAAAGATTCATAAAATTGATACAGGCGATTATCAACATAAATGTTGCTATGGCAGCGAACATATATACCGTGTTTATATCTCCTCCTTCTTCAAACTCTCCTGTCGATTCCGAATAGAGGTGTATTTTGGTCAAAGGTTGGAGATACAGCCCCACGTGATTTCCCTTATCCAGAAATTCCCGGAAAGTCATTCCTAATCCTGCTTCCATTTGAGAGCCCATATATTTTTCCGTAATCGCCGGTAATTTTGCTTCCAAAAGTGCCATATCGACTCCTTCGTCCAATAAAAGATAGGTATGATAACTACCGCTTAACCAACTTTGATTTTTGGCATCTTTATTGCTCTGCATCGAGGCCAAAAGATCAAAATGAAAATGGGAGTTGGCAGGTATTTCCGAAATAATCCCCGTCACGGTATATGATCCACTATTGTCGATATATCCGTCAGAACCATGCACGCCAATATCTTTGAGCTCGACAGTTTTGTTCAATGGGTCTTCGGTCCCGAAGTAGGCTTCAGCCTGTTCCTGCGTCAAAATCAAGGAATTTGGTTTACTCAAAGCGGTTTTGATATCTCCTTTTATCAGGGGCAAACTGAATATTTCCAGGAAGTTGGGGTCTACAAAAGCCATTTTACCTTTGCGTATGGTATTATCCTCGTAGGTGACTACGGTACGGTTCGAGACCCTTAAAATACGGGTAGCGTCCACGACTTCGGGGAGGTCGTTAAGAAGGGCTTTGGCTACCGGAGCCATCACTCCAGCTTCTTTAATCAATTCATCACCTATTTTGGCATTCAGATACACCCGGGCAATGCGGTCGGAATTTTTATGAAACCGATCGTAACTGAGTTCATCTATAACAAATAAGCCGATAATTAAACAACTTCCAAGACCCAAAGCCAAACCGGCAATATTGATCCCGAACATCGTTTTGTTCTTCACAATATTCCTCCACGCTATTTTAAAATAATTCTTGATCATGATTTTTCATTTTTTTATGGTTGGTTCTTCCATTTATTCTGTCATTGATGTATTTTTAGTTGTTGTTTAGGTTATCAGCTTTCAGCCATGAGCTATCATCTTTCAGTTCTCTGACTGCTCACTTCATTCGGTTCGTAAATTTTTTACGGGGTTTGAAATTGCTGCTTTGATAGACTGAAAGCTTACTGTAAGAATGGCGACCACCAATGCTATCGCTCCTGCACCTATGAAATACCAAAAACTTAAAGGGATTCTATATGCAAAATCAGAAAGCCAATCTTTGACCAACAGGTATGAGAATGGAAGGGCAAGGAAAATGGAAAATAGGACCAGTTTTGCAAACTCACTCGAAAGCATTACCGTCACTTGGGTCGCCGTCTGGCCCAAAACCTTTCTAATACTGATTTCTTTTTTCCTTCTTTCGGCGTTGAATTTTACCAGACCGAACAAGCCCAGACAAGAAATCAATATGGCTAGGCCCGCAAAATATTTTGACAAGGTGGAAACCCTTTGTTCAGCAGTATATAGGGATTGATATGTATCATCCAAAAATCTATAGTCCAGCTGTAAACCTGGATTGTATTTTTGATATAGTCTCCGAATATTGGCCAAAGCCTCTTTTTCCTTGCCCGGAGAAACTTTGGCCATGATCATGTGTGTCCAAGTTGGTTGTAGTACAAAAAACAATGGGTTTATTTGTTCATGGAGGGATGTGAAGTGAAAATTATCCGTAACCCCTACAATCTGTAATCGTGTACCCTGAATTGAAACTTCCTTCCCGATAGGATCTTCCAATCCCATTATATCAATGGCTGCTTGGTTGAAAATAATTTTTGTGGTCTCGGCCCCAAAATCCTTGGAAAAGTTTCGCCCTTTTTTTAAACCGATACCCAAAGTTTCAAGCATGCCATAGTTTACAGGGCGCATTTCAAACACTATCTTTTCATCAGACATCTTTTCTGGCCATTGAAGGTTATCCCATGTGTTTACTCCTCCAACTATATTGGTGCCAATACTACTTGCGTTTTCAATGCCCTCAAGGTTTTTTGTTTCAGCTAAAAATGAATCGAGGTTTTCAGCAATATTCTGTTCGATATCAAAGTAAACAATGTTGTTTTTGTCATAGCCAAGGTTTTTGTTTTGTACAAATTCTATTTGTTTATATATAACCATGACCGAAACCACTAAAATTATGGACAAGGTAAATTGAAAGACAACAAGGCCTTTACGGGTGAAAACTTCTCCCCAAGTACTTTTTAGTGTTCCCTTTAATGTTTTAATCGTGTTCAAGCCCGAAAGATAGAAAGCGGGATAACTGCCGGCAATCAAGCCTGTAAGGATCATAATGCCAATAATGGAGGTTAAGTATCGCCCATTGACGGTAAGACTCAATTCTTTTCCGGTAATTATATTGAATTGGGGAATCAATAGGACAACAATCAATACGGCAATCAATAGCGATAAAAAGGTAGTGAGTAAGGATTCGCTCAAATATTGGACGATCAGCACCTTCCTTTTGGAACCCAAGGCCTTTTTTATACCGATTTCCTTTATCCTTTTTGAAGCATTGGCCGTGGATAGGTTCATATAATTGATACAGGCCATAAGTAGTATTAAAAATGCTATTATGGAAAACAACCTTACATATTCAATCCTTCCCCCGACCTGAACTCCATTTTCGTATGTGCCATAGAGGTAGGCATCGGAATACAATCTAGTGAACACCGAACGGTTATCGTTGTCACTGTTTGTAGCAATGAAATCCTTTATCTTGGCATTAAAACTGGAAATATTTACCCCTTTCCTTAAAACTATGTATGCGTTCACCTTATTATAATCCCAATTGGAAATTGGAGGCATGGTTTCCTTTGCATATTCAAAAGAAATCACATAATCGAATTGCATGGAGGAATTATGGGGAACATCCTCGAATACACCCGAAACAAAAAAGGGCTTGTCTCGTTCAAAATAAATGGTTTTACCGATTGTATTATCGGCCGATCCAAATAATATTCGGGCAAGGGATTTTGATATGGCAATCGAGTTATTTGCCACAAGTACATCATTTATATTACCACTAATGAGAGAGTAAGAAAACACTTTAAAAAAGTCTTTGCTAGCATACAGCCCATTGGTTTTAATATCCTTATCATCTACTTTTAAAGGTGACTCAGATATTGCCCTTACACTTGTTTCCTGCTCAATTTCAGGAAACTTCTGAGCGAGTGCTTCTGCCAAAAGCCCGGAAGTGACAGGGTTCATGCGTATGGTTCCATCTGTTTTCGCCAGTTCGACTACCTGATACAGACGGGTATCGTTATCATGGAATTTATCGATGCTAAGTTCGTCCGACACCCACAAAGCGATCAAGAGAACACAGGCAAGTCCAGTTGAAAGACCAATAACGTTAATCAGAAAGGAACTCTTCTGTCTTTTGATATTCCTAAGGAAAATTTTGATGTTTTGTTTTAACATACTTTTTATCTTTTTAATGACTTCATTCCGTTCGTAAACTTTTTACAGGGTTTTGTGTTGCTGCTCCAATGGTTTTTGTACTTATGGTTGCAATGGCAATAACCAAAACAATGCCACCGGCTAAAAGGAAGGTTAAAACACTTAAATCTATCCGGTAAACATAGCCCTGTAGCCACTGACTGGTAAACCACCATGCTATGGGGGTTGCAATTAGGAAGGCGATAAGTACTAGCTTTAAAAACTCCTTGGTCAGTAGAAGGGTAATGGTAGAAACACTAGCGCCCACAACTTTACGAATTCCAATTTCCTTCCTGCGCTGAGTGACCACCAGTAAGGACATGGCAAACAGACCAACACAGCTTAAAATGACAGCCAGAATGGAGCCACTGCCGATCATTGTGGTCATCAGGCGTTCCCTGGTAAGGGTACGATCTATATTTTCATCCAGAAACGAACCCAGAAACTCAGCATTGGGTTCAATTTTAGCCCAGGCTTGTTCTATCCGGCTCATGGATTGTAAAGGATTGTTACCAGATACTTTGACATAAACATTACGCATATTCCATTTAGGGTTAAGAAAGAGCGTTAATGGCTCGATCGATTTATCAAAGCCCTGAAAATTAAAATCTTTAACCACGCCTAATACGGAATAGTTAATTGAATCAAACAGAATGATTTGCGTTTGCAGGGGATCTTTTTCCTGAAGTTGATCTGCCATGGCCTGATTAATAATCAGCCCTAAACTATCACTTTTAAAGTCCCTACTGAAGGAACGCCCTTTTATAATTTCAAGATCCAGGGTTTCCGTATAGTCATGGTCTACAATCAGGATATTGGTTTTTACTCCGCGTCCTTTGTAATCAAACCCCATTGCGCTGGTAGATGATGTGCCGTCTTTCCCTAATCCTAAAATATTATTGGATGCCGTGATGTTGACAATCCCCGGGGTATCGGCAAGTTCATTTCGCATTAATTGTATCGCCTGGGCATCTTCTCTTTTTCCGTTTAAAGGAAAAGCAATGACCTGTTCTTTGTTAAAACCGACGTCTTTATTGCGCATATATTCAAGTTGATCCCATAAGACCAGTGTGCCACTGATAAGGAGGATGGTAATCCCAAATTGCAATATCAATAGACCGTCCCGTAAACGATTTTTACCGGTGACTTCCAGTTTCCCTTTCAGGCTTTGTATGGTGCTCAATTTGGTCATAAGCAAGGAGGGATAACCTCCGGAAATAAGGGTGATCACCATTACCCCAATAAAAAAGGCAATAACAATAGAAGGACTTATTACGTTACCAAAAGCGGCAGACGTCCTAAAAATAGTCTGGAACTGTCCCAACAATAAATTGGCAAGTACTATTCCTATTAAAGCAGACATGAAATAAATCAGTACACTTTCTCCCCAAAATTGAAAGAAGAGCTGTGCCTTACTAGCCCCCAAGGTTTTTCTCATTCCGATCTCCCGAAGTCGACCGGCACTTTTAGCAATGCTCATATTGATAAAGTTGGCACTTGCGATAAAAAGCACCAAAAAGGCAATCCCTAATATGAGAAATGGATATAAACGGCTGGTATCGGCATTCCCGTTTTTTTCGGTCGCAAAATGAATATCTTTATACCCTAGGAGTCGTTGCTGGATATACTGGCCATTCTTATCGGGCTGAATTCCGTCTCTTTTAAAGTCCTTTATATCATCTTTGTAGTGAAGTGCTGTAAAATCCCTGGTTGCTTTCTCAAACTGTGTCGGTACTACCCCTTCGGACAGTTTTAGATACACACTGTGATTGGACTTTTCCCAGTTGCCTATGTTATCAGCATATACAAAATCAGATTGATTTTTAAAGTTTAGTGCAAGATTAAATCTCATGGTACTTTGAGCAGGGATATCTTCCAATATTGATGAAATGGTGTAAGGCCGTTGTTGTCCTTGTTGTAGGATATTAACTGTCCTTCCCAGAGCATTTTCTTCTCCGAATAAGATTTTAGCCGTTTTTTCGGTAATAACAATGCTAGACTGATCTTCAATTAAGTGCTGCTTATTTCCTTTGATTACCGGAAAGCTAAAAATGGAAAAGAAATCAGGATCTACATAAGCAGCTTCCATTCGTAATTCTTTGTTTCCATGTGTTATAAGGACATTTCCTCCCATATATTTAGTAATCTTTTCGACCCCTGGTACTTCCCTTTGAAGCGCATCGGCAAAAGGAATCGGTTTGGCCGTACTCACTCCGGGACCATCAGGTGTTTGTTCGGAGGCATAGATGTGATATATGCTATCGACATTTTTGTGAAAGCGATCATAAGAAAGCTCAAAAAGCGCATATATACTTAATAAAATGGCTACTGTAAAGGCTACAGTAAGCCCTAATATATTGAGTCCGGTAAAGGTTTTGTCCTTCCAGAGGTTTCTTAATGCTATTTTAAAATAGTTTTTGATCATGGTTTTTCATTTTTTATGGTCGGCTCTTCCATTTATTCTGCCATTGATGTGTTTTTAGTTGTTGTTTAGGTTATCAGCTTTCAGCCATGAGCTATCATCTTTCAGTTCTCTGATTGCTGATTGCTCACTTCATTCGGTTCGTAAACTTTCTACCGGATTGGTCATAGCCGCACTTATCGATTTAAAACTGACCGTTAAAAGAGCTATCGCGATGACCAATATTCCCGCCACGCCAAAAGCCCACCAGGGCATGTCGATGCGATACTCATAGTTGGTCAGCCATTTATCCATAAAAAACCAAGCGACCGGGCAGCCAATTACAATACCCAAGACAACCAACTTAAGAAAATCTTTTACCAAAAGACTTGTAATCATAGTGGCCGAAGCGCCCAATACTTTCCGTATTCCGATTTCCTTTACTCTTTGTTGGGCCGAAAATATGACCAGTCCGAACAGTCCTAAACATGAAATAAAAACCGCTATAAGAGAGAAATATTGAGAGAGCTTAAAAAATACGGTCTCACTTTTATACATGTCATTGTACCATGCATCGGAAAACACATACTCGAATGGAACTTCAGGAAGTATTTCTGTATACAACTTTTCCAATGCTTCTACCGTTTGTATCACATTTACAGGACTGATCCGTGTCAAAACGGCTCCCCTGTTCATATATTCCCCATTGCGAATAATTAAAGGAGGAATGGCCGTTTTCACCGTATTTATTGGAAAATCCTTCATTACCCCGATGATAGTACCTTCCTTGTCCCACATGGTCAATGGTTTGCCTATCGGGTCTTCAAGCCCCATTATCCTTAGAGCGGTCTCATTAATGATATAGCCTGAATTGTCAGCAATACTTTCATCGGAAAAATCGGCGCCCATAAGCATTTCTGTACCCCAGGCCTCGGCAAAATCTGATCCAACGTCCATACTCATAAATATTGTCGGGTCATTGTCGGGTTTACCTGCCCAGTGTACATCGTCGAAACCATTGGTAAAACCCATTGGGCCTCGGTTGGAAATCGACATAGATTCAACTCCGGGAATTTGCAATGCCCTTTCTTTTAGGCTTGAAAAGGTAAATGTGGAATCGCCTTGAAAAGCAAAAATAAAAACATTATGACGGTCAAAACCGAGGTTTTCATTCTGAATATAATTAATCTGACGGGATGTAATCAGCATTCCCGAGATCAGGATGATGGTCAAGGCAAACTGAAAGACCACCAACCCCTTTCGGATCCATCGGGAACTGGCATTGGCGTTCCTATTATTTTTGAAAATATCAATCGCCTTAAAAGAGGACAATACAAATGCAGGATAACTACCGGAAACGAAACCTGTCAACAGGGCAATCATCAAAATCCCCAGCCAAGATAACGGCGAGAGGCTAAAAAGGCTTAAATCTTTTCCGGCAAGCTCATTAAATACGGGGAGTAAAAGTGCAATCAATACCAATGATAAAATTGTGCTAATGAATGATAGCAATAATGCTTCCCCTAAAAATTGGGATATCAAACTTCCTTTTTTTGCTCCCAGTGATTTCCTTACCCCGACTTCCTTTGCTCTTTTAAGTGAACCTGCGGAAACTAGGTTCATAAAGTTGATACAGGCGATCAGTAAAACAAAAAAGGCGATAAAACCAAAGATGCGGACATTCTCGATACGACCTCCGGAAATAATGCCGTTCTCAAAATTGTTATGTAGATAGCTTTCGCCGAAAGGCTGTAACCCCAATTCTACCGTGAAATTATCGTTTTCCTCCGTTCTGTATGATGTTAGAAAATCCTTGATCTTGGCATTTACAGCTGTGACATCCGAATCTTCTTTAAGCAGTACAAAAGTCGGCGGACCGCTATTTGTAATATTGGGTGCCCATCCGTTTTCTTTCAGGAAAATATCCCAATGCAGGAAAAAATCGCTTTTGTTCGAATTGGCAGGGCTGGCATCCTTGAATACGGCCGATACATTCAATGGCCGGTTGTTTTCATAGGAAAGTGATTTACCAATGGCATTTTTGGCACTTCCAAAAAACACCTTTGCCATTTCCTCTGAAATGGCGATATCATCAGGGGAGTCCATGACCGATGCTACCGTGCCTTCCAAGAAGTCGTAAGAAAACATGTCAAAATAATCCGCACCTACGTAAACCCCTTCCTGCTTAAAAATCTTATCATTATAGGAAAACGTTTTAGACCCTTTCCAACTCATGGGGGATGCTTTCTCGATTTCAGGAATCTTAAGTTTCAATTCCCTATAAAGTACCGCAGGAGTAAAATAACCTGCATCTATTCTTCCCTCGAATATCTGCTTTTGATATACCGAATACAACCGATCAATGTTTTCATGGTATTTATCAACAGCAAGTTCATCGGTCCCCCACAGGTAGATAAGTAGACTACATAAAAGACCGGTTGCCAACCCAACAATATTCAGAATTGAAAAAACCTTATTCTTTACGATGTTTCGCCAAGCGATTTTTAAATGGTTTTTTAGCATGATAATATGTTTTATTCAGTTCGTAAACTTTTTATTGGATTGGCCATGGCGGATCGAATAGCTTGTGAACTTATGGTAACCAGTGCAATGGCTACAGCCAACAAGCCAGCTAAGGCGAATATCCACCAAGGGATATCAATGCGATAAGCAAAGTTTTCCAACCAGCGATTCATAGCCCACCAGGCCATGGGGGAGGCAATGATTATGGCAATCATCACCAGCTTTATAAAATCCTTGGACAATAAAGCTACAATGTCGGTCACTGTCGATCCCAACACTTTGCGTACCCCAATTTCCTTGGTACGCAAGAAGGTGGTGAGGGTGACCAGTCCAAAGAGACCAAGACAGCTGATAAATATGGTAATGAAAGATGATAAGCCGATCAGCTTCGATGTTCTGCGCTCCGACTGATAAAGGCTCTTAATCCGCTCGTCGTTGAATTTATACTCAAAAGGAGCGTTAGGATAAATGGTTTTCCACTCTTGCTCCATTACCACCAAAGCCTGATTCCACTGCGAACGATCAGAGGGTAATTTCACATTGAAAATCCGTAAACTACTTCGCTTGGAGGTAGTTCCCAGTATAAGTGGCTCGATCTTTACACGAAGATTTTTTTGATGAAAATCCTTGACCACACCCACAATAGGATAGGAGATATTGCCATAATTTGTCAGCCACTGACCAATGGCCGCTTCAGGGCTTTGGAACCCAAGTGCTTTGCGGGCTGCATCATTGATAAGCACTTCCCGCATGGTATCCCTTCGAACTAAATTGGTCCCGGCCAATAATTCTATTTTGTATAGATTTAAATAATCTTTGTCAATATACTTTCTGGGAGCGCTTAGCTCTACTTTTCCCGTATCGGAAGCGATGTGGTAGAGATCACCCCAATGGTTGTTACTAAGCGGCATATGTCCCATAGCGACACCTTCAATTTCCGGGTGTTTTTTTAGAGCCTGCTTATAAAGGAAAGGGTCAATATCCGCTCCTTGATAGGACTTGTATGGCATATAAACATTAACCACAGCATTATGCTCAAAGCCCAGATCTTTGTTTAGGGTATAGCTGAGCTGCTTGCCAATGATAAGGGTAGAGACCACAAAAAACTGAGCGATAACAAATTGGAAAACAATAAGGGATTTCCTTAAAGATAGCTTTCCTCCGGTAAGTAATCCGTTGCTTTTTCCCTTTAGGGCTTCTGCCGTTTGAACCTTGTTGATAAGAAAGGCGGGATATACACTCAAAATCAAGGTGATTATAAGGGTCAATAACATCAAGAAACCAAAAACAGCCGTAGCGTTACCAAAATTTTCAATACCCCCGGGGAAGAATTCGGGATAAGCCATTTGAAAAAGGCCGGTCAGCGGCCAGGAAAGCAATGATGCCAATAAGGTGATGATCAGGATTTCAACAAGGAAGTTTACGGTAATGGCCAAAGGCCGCCCTCCAAGGGTTTTTCTAATACCAATTTCCTTGGCACGTTGAGGTACTTGTGCAGTACTGAGGTTGATATAATTGATACAGGCCAAAAGCAGTATAAACCCACCGATGGCTATAAGTCCGTAAATCACCTTTTTATCAGCTACAGGTCCGCCGGTGGCATACTCACTGCTAAAATGTTTTTCTAAAAGAGGAAGTGCCTCAAAATGGCCTTCACCTCCCATGTCGGCATATGTTTCCGCCGCCAGTTCTTCATGTTTTTTATTGACAAAAGCGAGTAATCGATCTAATGATTCTTCCTCTTGGGTTTTGACAAAGAGGGTGTGGTCTGAATTTTTGCTCACCCAATTATTGCTGCTCCACTGTTTGTCCGGAATTGGGATAAATGTTTTGGCGGTAAAACTGCTCGGGTAGGGGAGTTCTTTTACAATTCCAGAAATAGTAAAGAGGGTGGTATCTGCCTTAATGGTTTTCCCGATAAGCTCAGTAAGTGGCGATTTGGGAAAATATTGTTTTGCCCTATCTTCTGTAAGGATCATCGTATTGGGAGCATTAAGGGCTGTTTTGGGGTTACCGGCAATCCATTGATAGGGAAGCAGTTTAAAATAATTATTACTGGTTCCAACAATATCTCTTTCTTCTTCCAACTGTTTTGGAGCTTCTCCCTCTTGTGGGATAATAATACGTTCAATATACTGAGTGTATATGGGAACCATTACTCCTGGGTCTGGCATTTCAACAGCTATGGCAGGAGCCATCCCCAGCGGTATGCCACCAAATCCGCTGGTTTCCCCGTCAAATGTATCTAGGGAAACAATTTGGTAGATACGATCCACATCCGGGAGCTTTTTATCGAAGGCCAACTCGTAACTTACAATCTTAAATACAATCCAACAGGCCGTAATACCAATGGTGAGTCCGAAAACATTGATAAACGAATAAACCTTGTTCTTCCAAAGGTTCCTCCACGCTATTTTTATATAGTTTTTGATCATGGTTTCTTAGTTTATTCGGTTCTTAAGTTTTTAATTGGATTGGTAGTCGCTGCTTTTATAGTCTGAATCCCTACAGTTAGCAGAGCAATAACTAAGGAGATTCCTCCGGCAAGGAGAAATATCCACCAACTTATGGATATTCTATACGTAAAGTCTTCAAGCCAGTTTTGCATAAAATAGTAAGCTAAAGGAGTGGCAACGATCAGGGCAATAATGACTAGAATCACAAAGTCTTTGACGAGTAATTTTACCAAGGTGCCAATTTTAGCC
Source organism: Galbibacter kalidii (assembly GCF_026241135.1). GTDB lineage: Bacteria > Bacteroidota > Bacteroidia > Flavobacteriales > Flavobacteriaceae > Galbibacter. Next base: position 20,290 of record NZ_JAPFGA010000021.1, on the reverse strand, counting down.
CCCAGTACTTTCCGTATTCCAATTTCTTTTTTCTTATTTTCCGCTATAAAAGAAACAAGTCCGAATAGTCCCAGACAACTGATAAGTATAGCCAGAAAGCTAAGCACAATCGAAATATTAGCCAGACGTTTTTCTTCTGTATATAATTTTTCGACTTCCTTATCCACAAATGTATATTCAAAAGGGGTATTGGTAATTGTTGATCCCCAGCTTTGCTTTAAATCTTTCAATAAACGGTTGTAATCTGTGGTCTTCGCTTTAACCAAAAGCCAAGATGGAGTGGCATCATTATAAAGTAAAATGGGTTTTATAGCCTCCTTAAGCGAGGCAAAATGATAATCCTGGGAGACACCCACAATCTCTAATTCGGTAGATTCACCTTCGTATGTATTGATGAGTTTTGTCCCTATGGCATTATCCAGAGCAATGGAGAATGCATCAAGAGTGGCTTTATTAACCACTACCTGTGAGCTGTCATTCGAGCGTAGTTCCCGCCCGGCAAGCAAGGAGGTGCCTACAGTCTTAAAATAATTCTTACTGATACCGTTGTATATTACAGAAGTTAGGTTGGTCGGATCTTTTCCAGGAAGATGCATACTCAAATCTGATTTATTAAACTCGGAAGGGTAACGATTAGACCCAGCTACCTGTGAAACACCCGAAACTGTGGACACTTGTTTTTTTAAGGTCTCGAATTTGTTAGCGGCATTTTCAGTCCCTAGGCGAATGGCAATGAGATTCTCTTTGTCAAACCCCATATCTTTATCCTGAGTATATTTAAGTTGTTGAGTGATAATAATAACGGAAATGATCAAAACAATAGAAACCACAAACTGAAAAACAACGAGTCCCTTACGAAAATTACCATTACCCGTTTGTTGATTAACGGAGCCTTTTAGTACTCTGGCTGGCTTAACAGAAGATAATACCCAGGCTGGGTAGATACCGGCAAGTAAACCAGTAAAAATCCCTAAGCTTAAAAGAAGAAGTAAGACCTTCCAATCCAATAGTGCAAGGAAACTGACATTTCCTTGTATAAGTGTATTTATAAAAGGCTGTAACAATGCCGTTACCGGAAGACTGATTAGTGAGGCCAGCAGGGATAACATAATAGATTCTCCAATGAATTGACGGATTAATACACTTTTATCTGCTCCTATTGCTTTACGCACTCCAATTTCCATGGCACGTTTGCTTGCCCGTGCAGTACTTAAATTAATAAAATTGATACATGCTACAAGCTGGATGAATAGCGCCAAAATCACCAGGATATAAAGTTGTTTTATGCTGGATACCCTATCAATTTGCATGGTGATTCCATCGGAATAAAGATGAATATCAGTGACTTTTTGAAGGAAAAGTTTTTTGTCAAAACCTGCAGCAGCTAGATCCTTGGCCCCGTGATTTTGTAAAAAGGCCGGCAACTTTTTCTGTAACCCACCGGCATCCGATCCCGGTGCAAGTTTTATATAGGTATGTGTAAAATTCTGTGTTGCAAAATTCTGAACACTCCTTACAAACTCTCCCTGTCCGGGGGTATTCATACTCACAAAATAATTAGGATTTAAATGTGATCTCCCATAGGTGTCATCAAAAACACCGGTAATGGTCAAGGTGAATTCATCTTCTCCGCTTCCTTGTACTAGGGTTTTATTCAATGCACTTTGATTGCCAAAGAGTTTTTTTGACAAGGTTGAAGAAAGCACTACGGTATTAGGAGCGTTTAAGGCATTTTTAGCATTTCCTTCAATAAAGCGATAGGTGAAAACATTAAAAACTGTAGAATCTGCGAGATATCCACGGGGCTCATAATAGCTCTGATCGCTATTTGATTTACGAATAACTTTACCTGTGTCAGAACCGAAGTAAACAATACGGCAGGCCTCGATTACTTCTGGAAAATCTTCTTTGAGAGCAAAAGCAAAAGGAGGCCCGGCAGTGGCAAAATTAGAGTTTATACTATTGTTACCTATACTTTTATTTTCCGTTCTGACCCGATATAGAGACTCCGCATCCTTATGATGTGAATCGTAGCCAAGCTGTGCCATAACATAAACCAATATACTGAGGCAGCAAACGGTGCCCACAGTTAGCCCCAACAAGTTGATAATCGTTTGTAACTTGCTTTTTTGGAGGTTCCTCCACGCTATTTTAATATAGTTTTTGATCATGACTTTTGGTTTATTCGGTTCGTAAGTTTTTAATGGGATTTTGTATGGCTGCTTTCATCGAATGGAAACCAATAGTAACCAAAGCGAGCAATAGGGCAGTAGTGCCAGCTATAGCAAACATCCACCATTGTATATTGATGCGGAAAGCAAAATCTTTGAGCCAATGGTTCATAATCAACCAGGATATGGGCATGGCTATTAAAAAAGCAATTCCTACTAATTTTAAAAACTCTAGGGATACAAGGTTGACTACTTTTGATATTGAAGCTCCGAGTACTTTTCTAATACTTATTTCACGTTTTCGTTGTATTGTACTATAGGCGGTCAAACCTAAAAGCCCTAAACAAGAAATAGAGATGGCTAAAATGGCAAACCATAAAAAGAGAGTCCCAAAGCGTTGTTCGCTGCGATATTGCTTATCCAAAAGCTGGTCAAGAAAGTAAAAATTAAAAGGCTCTTCCGGAAATGCTATTTCCCATTGTTTTTTAATTTGAGCCATTGTTTTTTCAATTGTATTTGCTCTTATTTTAGCAGTGACCAGATTTAGCCGTGTTTGTTCAATCCGAATGCTTAAAGGCTCAATCTGTTGTTGTAAGGAATTAAAATTAAAATCTTTTACAACCCCAATTATTTGACCCTCGCGTCCCCATTGGTTAAATCTGGCTCCAAGGGCATTCTCAGGATTGGCATACCCCAGTAGATCAACCGTAGCTTCGTTAATTATCATCGCCTGTGTCGAATCGGAAGCAAAGTCTCTGGAAAATCCTCTCCCGCTTATAAACTCTACACCGAGTTGTGATAGGTAATCAAAATCGACAAAATATAAATTCACAACGGTTTGTAGTAAATCCCCATCTTTATTTTCCAATTCAGAAAGAGCCTCCGAATTATTGCCGCCGGGGACACTTGAAGCACGACTGGTACTAACAATACCAGGGAGTTTATTTATAGCATCCTGAAAGGCCTTTTGAGCCGGGGATACTTGTGTTTCCATGACTAGCATCTGTTCCTTATCAAATCCAAGTTCTTGACTGCGCATATAGTTGGTCTGCATATAAATAACGATAGTCCCAATAATTAAAGTAATCGAAATGGCAAACTGCAGAACAACCAACCCTTTTCTCAAGACTACGCCACGATTACCCTTTGAAAAGGATCCTTTTAGCACATTTACAGGATCGTATGAGGTCAAAACTAAAGCCGGATAGATCCCTGCCATGAGTCCAATCCCGATGGAGAAAATAAATAAAATGATGATTTGATAGGGATTAGAAAAAACACCTTCACTAATGGTTTTACCAGCCATTACATTGAAGTATGGTAATAGAAGTGTAAGTAAAATAACCGAGATCAAAAATGCTAAAATGCTGATAATAACAGATTCCCCAAGAAACTGAAAGCCTAACTGCTTTTTGCCCGCACCGACAGCTTTACGAATGCCAACTTCTCTGGCACGTTCTACTGAGCGCGCTGTGGTTAGGTTGATAAAATTGATGCAGGCTATTAAAAGAATAAAAATGGCTATTATCGAAAAAACATATATATTGTTGATATTCCCAACGATAGGTCCCCCTCTGGTTGAATGCATGTAGATTTCTTTAAGGGGGACTAATAACAAGCTGACATACATTTTAGAAGCTTCCATTTGTTTTTCGAAATTTCGCTTCATAAAGGCAGGAAACTTTGACTCTAATTGAGCCACATCCACATTGGGTTTGAGCAGCACATACGCGTAAGGTTCGTAATTGCCCCAGTCATTGTCCAAATCTTTATCTAAAACTTGGGTAAACGTGGTCATGGACAAGATTATATCTGCCTTTATATGGGAGTTACCGGGAATGTCCTTCATAACCCCTGTCACTTTAGTCTGAAAACCCTTGTCGAGTATCCTCAATGATTTTCCCACCGGATTTTCATTTCCAAAATATTTCTTGGATGCAGTTTCGGATAATACGATGCTAAAGGGATCCTTTAAAACTTCTTTTTTATTTCCGGACAATAGTTCAAAATCAAAAATTTCAAAAAAACTGGAATCAACAACTATGGTGTTATTTTCCTTGAACTTTAGATTATTATTGCGTACAGTTAATGGCATGTATAAAACACGTGCCATTGACTGAATTTCAGGGAATTGAGATGCCAATACAGGAGGGGTAGCCCAATCTGGTTTGTTGGCTTCATCTTCGTTGGAGTTGATCTCAATATCTGATGCCACTCTATATATTCGATCTCCTTTACTGTGGAAATTATCATAGCTAAGTTCAAAGCCGATATACATCAAGATCAGAAACCCCGCAGTCAAGCCAATGGCCAAGCCTGATATATTCAACAAAGAAAATCCACGGCGTTTCCAAAGGTTTCTTAATGCTATTTTAAAATAATTTTTAATCATGATTTTTTATTTTTTATAGTCGGCTTTTCCATTTATTCTGTCGTTGACTTGTTTTAGGTTATCGGCTTTAAGCTATGAGCTGTCAGCTTTCTGCTATCAGCTTTCAACTCTCTGATTGCTGACAGCTCACTTCATTCAGTTCGTAAACTTTTTACCGGGTTCTGTATTGCGGCTTTAATACTTTGATAACCCACTGTAAGTATTGCTATTATTATTGCCATAATGGCTGCCATGACCAGCACCCACCAGCCAATTTCTGTTCGATATGTAAAATCTTCCAACCATTTGTTCATCACATACCACCCGATTGGCAACGATACAACAATAGCTACACCTACCAATTTTAAAAAGTCTGTCGTAAGTCTATAAGAAATCTGACCTACACTTGCGCCCAACACTTTACGAACCCCGATTTCCTTGATTCGTTTTTCAGCATTAAATATAGCCAGGCCGAAAAGGCCCAAACAGGCGATAAGAAGCGATAAAATGGTAAAAACAATAAAAATTTTACCCAGACGCCGTTCCGATTGATAGGTGTTATTAAATGCCTCGTCCATAAAATTATAGCTGAAAGGTTGTCCGGGGGCTACCTCTTTCCAGATAGCTTCAATTTGTGAAATGGTGTTTGTAAAATCACCAGCGCTTAACTTTACGGCCATTCCATTGGCAAAATCTCCTAAAGACATACTTAGTGCCCCTATATTATCGCGGAGCGACCGGAAATGAAAATTTTTAACGACGCCGATAACCGTGGAAAATGAAGTGTTTCCTTCCTCCAAAACTTTAGTAACCCTCAGTCCTATGGCTTCCTCAGGTCCCACACCAAATAATTTAAGTGCAGCTTCATTGATAATTATGGCCGTAGAATCAGTGCCAAAAGCACGGTCAAAATCCCGCCCAGCAATAATTTTGAGCCCCATGACCGAAACATAATCGTAATCTACCTCCCAATCTTGCATGCTTATCGAGTGTTCAGCACCTAAAGCCCCTTCTCTGTTAAAAGATTCATCACTTCTATTGGAAGGTGTTGGGTAAAAACTACTCAAACTGGCATTTTGTACAGCTCTCAATTGTTTTACTTGCCGTTTAAATGACTGTGCCTGATCGCCCGCCGCATAAGCGTCATTAATGAGCAATACTTGATCCTTTGAAAACCCCAGGTCTTTGCTCTGAATAAATCTTAATTGTTGGTATACGACCAAGGTGCTTATTATTAAAAAAACGGAGATAGCAAATTGAAAAACTACTAAAGCGTTTCGCACTCCTGCACCTCCTGCATTACTACTTCCACTGCCTTTTAAAACTTTGACCGGCACGAATCTCGACATAAAAAAGGCAGGGTAACTGCCGGAAATCAGACCCAATAAGGCTGTTGCTAAAACCACGACCGACCAAAACAAAGGGTCGGTAAAAGGTATGGATAGTGATTTACCCGACAACTGATTGAAAAAGGGCATTGCAACCGATGCAATAACGATGGCCAGTACCATTGACCCCAAAGCAATCAATCCCGATTCCATTAGAAATTGAACTCTTAGTGCCGCTTTATTAGACCCAAGGGTCTTTCGAATACCGACTTCTTTTGCCCTTTTTAAGGAGCCTGCCGTAGACAAGTTCATAAAATTGACACTCGCCAAAACGATAAGAAATAAAGCTATAAAAGATAAAATGTAGATGTTTTGGATGCTATTGTTAGGGCTGATCTCTGCTGACCTATCAGAGTGAAGTCGAATATCTTTAAGAGCTATGGTACTAAAATTCAGATAACTGCCGGATGCTATCAATTGCTTTTCAGTAATACCCGGAAAAACTTCTTGAATTCCCGGTATCACATACCTACCTACAATAGCCTGTAAACGTTCTTGTATGTCATTGGCACTTGTTCCGGGAATCAATTTGATATAGGTCTGAAAATTATTACCACCCCAATTCGGAACCCAGGCATCGCCATAACCTGCCATAGACATAAACACTCCATAATCCCTGAGAAACGAATTTTTTGGAAAATCATCGATTACCCCGGTAACTGTATAGGTGTCACCATTATTTAAAACAAGGGTCTGCCCTAAGGCATTATCGATATCAAAATGCTTTTTGGCGGCAGTTTTGGTCAATATCAATGTATGTGGATCTTTTAAGGCCGTATTTGGGTCTCCCACCAGTAGATCAATCCCGAACATGCTAAAAAAGGTAGAGTCAACATAGGTTGCATGTGTTTCCTTTACATTAACCACCGATCCTGTTTTTTTAAGAAGCATGGTTCCAACAGTTCGAAACCTCGTTGTAGTTTCAATTTCTGGAATATCACTTTTAACAGCATCGGCCATAGGAGCCGTAACAACTGCAAAGTTGCGAGTATCCCCTCCGAATTTCAGATCCGCATTAATTCGGTATATGCGGTCAGCGTCGACGAACATTCGGTCATAGCTGAACTCATCATAAATATATAATGAAACCAGGAGCCCCCCAGCCATGCCAATGGCCAGACCAAAAGTGTTCAGAAAGGTGAAAAAGGGTTGACCTTTAAGACTCCTCCATGCTATTTTAAAATAATTTCTGATCATTATTTTTGGTTTTACTCGGTTCGTAAGCTTTTTATAGGGTTTGCGGTCGCTGCTTTTATGGATTGTCCGCTTACCGTCACCATAGCAATCACCACGGCCATCAATCCCGCCCCGACAAACATCCACCACTGCAACTCAATCCGGTAGGCAAATCCCTGTAACCACCGGTTCATTGCGTACCAGGCAATGGGTGTTGCGACGATGATGGCGATAAGAATCAACTTGATAAAATCCCTAGAAAGCAGGGCTACCACACTGGTGACAGAAGCGCCGAGGACCTTGCGGATGCCAATCTCTTTTATCCTTCTCTCAGTAGAAAGCGCTGCCAAACCAAACAAACCCAGACAAGAAATCAAAATGGCCAGACCTGCAAAGTATTGGGAGAGTATGGAAACTCGTTGCTCAGAAGCATATAATGTTTGATAATTTTTATCCATAAATAGAAAATCGAATGGATATCCCGGATTGAATTGCTGGTAGATATCCTCCACTGCTGCAATCGTCTCTTTTTCCCTTCCGGCTTGAATTCTAACCACTATTTTGAATGTTTGATCCGGATCCAATTTAATGAACATTGGCTTTACATTTTCATGTAAAGATTCGAAATGAAAATCTTTAACTACACCTATAATTTCACGATCCTCTCCCCATAAGTTCACTATTTTACCAACCGGATTCTGGAAGCCCATCATTTTAATTGCAGTTTCATTGAATATTAATTTATTATTCTCATCGCCGAATTCATGTGAAAAATCCCGACCGCTTACCATTTCCATCTCCAATGCTTCGATTAGATCGTAATCAGCCGATAAATTACCGAATGTAATCTGGGTATCCGGTTCTTTTTCATCCCAATTGACACCGTATGTACTAGCGAAAGCACCGGTGAGATTTCCCGACATAGCCGATGCGTAGGTGACACCGGATAAGTTCCTCACCTCAGAAAGAAAGGCTTCCGACCTTTCCGCTATCGCACCTTCCCTTGCAAAATAAATGATGTTGTCTTTATTGTATCCTAGGTTTTTGGACTGGATGAATCCTATTTGTTTATATATTATGGTGACGGCGACAATCAAAACTATTGAGATGACAAATTGAAAAACGACCAACCCTTTTTGGGTAAGTAGTTGTCCGAGCGGTGTGGTTAATTTGCCTTTTAACATGGTAACGGGATTGAATCCAGAAAGATATAATGCGGGATATCCGCCTGCTAATATTCCCGTGATCAGGACAATACTTATGACCAATAAGACGAAAGGAGCTTCAAAACCCAATGTGAGTTGCTTGGCCGTTATTTCATTAAATTTCGGTAAGAACAGAATGGTGAATAGAAGTGCCAAAATGATAGAAATCAACGCCATTAAAACGGATTCACCGATACATTGTAAAATAATCGATTTGCGACCGGCGCCTATCACCTTTTTTATCCCGATTTCTCTCATCCTGCCCGAAGCCTTGGCTGTGGTCAAATTCATGAAATTGATACAAGCGATCAATAGAATAAAAATAGCAATGATAGAAAATAGCCTGACATATCTTATCCTGCTCCCAGTTTGTATACCGTTTTCATAATGTCCATACAAATATTGGCTCGAATACTGTACAGCCAGTAAAGCGGTATTGGAATCCTCGATTTTTGATTGTATGAAATGATTGATCTTTTCATTAAATTTTGGTACATCCGTTCCAGCTTTTAGAACCAAATAGGTAGAGGGAGCCTGGTTGTCCCAATTCGGTTCCGCGTCAAGTACTTCCCTGCTTAGGTCCAACCAGGGTTCGAAGTCCAATACAAATTCAAACTGAGAAGTGGAGTTGGCCGGAATTCTTTTAAAAACCCCTGAAATCGTAGCTTGCCTTTTGAAGTTTGCCAGTTGCCATTCTATGGTTTGCCCTATTGCATTTTCGGGATGATCAAACAACTTTTGGGCTAATTTTTCAGAAATTACTATGGAATTTTCGTTGGAAAGTACCTGATCCTGATCTCCCTCTGTTAATTCATATGAAAAAACGTTGAAAAAATCCTTTTCGGCAAACTGACCGGCGGCTTTTACTTTTTCTTTCCCGTTGACAGAAAGGACAAAGTCCCCAAGAAAGTCCGCACATAACCGGGACGGTATCACAGCTGCGGCAAGTTCTACTTCCGGCATTTCCTCTGTCAGGGCCGTGGCCAATGGATTGGGTGTATAGGGGGAAGTTTGGATTTCCTGCCCATTATCATTATTCTGGACCACCTGGTACAATCGCTCGTCATTTTCATGAAATGTATCAACATTCAGTTCATCATTCACCCACAGGTAAATGAGTAATACGCAGGCCAGGCCGGTTGAGAGTCCGATCAAATTGATCAGAAAAGTGCTTTTGTCTTTTTTGATATTCCGAAGGAAGAGGATGAGATGGTGCTTAATCATGATGGTAGCTTGTTTACACTATTTATACTAGGACATTCTCTGTTACCTTCTGTCCATCCAACATCCTGATAATCCGGTGACTGAATTTGGCATCGTGCTCACTGTGAGTCACCATAATAATGGTGGTGCCCTGTTGGTTGAGGTCGGTGAGAAGGTCCATGACCTCGTTTCCGTTACTACTGTCCAGATTTCCGGTAGGTTCATCGGCAAGGATAAGCTTTGGATTATTGACCACCGCCCTGGCTACTGCCACACGCTGTTGCTGTCCCCCGGAGAGTTGTTGTGGAAAATGCTTCCTCCTATGCATGATTTGCATTTTCTCGAGTACTTCGTGTACGCGTTTTTTACGTTCTGCCGGTTTAACACCGGTATAAATAAGCGGGAGTTCGACATTTTCAAACACCGTAAGCTCATCGATGAGGTTAAAGCTTTGAAATACAAAACCAATGTTGTGTTTTCTAAGATTGGATCTTTTACGTTCGTTAAAGCCCGAGACTTCGATGTCGTTGAAAACAAAACTTCCTCCATCAGAATCATCTAGGAGTCCTAGAATATTCAGCAAGGTCGATTTGCCACAACCGGATGGTCCCATAACGGCTACAAATTCTCCTTCCTTCACTTCAAATGAAAGTTTATTCAAAGCAATGGTCTGAACTTCTTCTGTGCGGTAAAATTTTTCTAAATCTGTGATCTTTATCATTATAGTATTATTGATTACTCTTGTTTTTATTCCTTAATTTAATATAAGTTCCTGTATGTCCCCATAATTATCATATCCGGAGGTGATTACTTTATCTCCCGGTTGTAGTCCATCCAAAACTTCATAGTATTCTGTGTTCTGGTTGCCCAGTTGTATGGGTTGTTTATAAGCACTGTTGCCATTTTCGTTCAGTTTAAAAATCCAGTTCCCGCCTGTTTTTTGAAAAAATCCTCCCTTTGGGATCATCAGGGCCTGTTTTTCCTGACTTAAAGCCACTCTGATTTGCAAGGTTTGTCCACGTCTTATGCCATCCGGAATTTCATCCTGAAAATGCATGTCTACCTGAAAACGCCCATTGGACACCTGGGTATACACCTTTTTAATAACTAAGGTATACTCATTTCCATCAAAGGAAAAGGTTCCCGATTGTCCGGCATAGATCCTAGAAATATAATGCTCGTCCACTTCCACTCTTACTTTAAATCCACTAAGCACATCGATTTGCCCAAGTCTTTCCCCTTTGGTTTTAGACTGTCCGATTTCGGCGTCCAAAGAAGTAAGCTGTCCGTCCACCGGAGCTTTGACTACCAGATCTTCCACTTTTTTCCGCATAAGCTCTAATGCTTTTCGTGTACGCTGATATGAGCTCTGTGCCTGGGACAATTCCTGTTCGGTGGACAGGGAATCCTGCTTTACGACCTGCTGGGCTAAATCCATGCGTTGCTTTTGATGGTTATAGTTGTTTTCGGATTCTATCAAATCCTGACGCCCTATGGCATCCTTGTCATAAAGCCTTTGGTTCAATTTATAAACCCGTTCGGCTTCTATAAAATTATTCTTTACATCGGTTAATTGGTTTAATCTATTGATGGTGTTTTGTCGTGCCGAGTTTTGCTGAATCTGCATTTGCGTCAGTAAATTATACACTGCCGTTTCTTGATTGACCAGACTTAACTCCAAATCCGTATTAGAAAGACGAAGAATAGGTTCCCCTTGTTTCATCATAGCCCCGTCTTCAACAAATTTCTCTTCCACCCGTCCCCCTTCTATGGCATCTAAATAAATAGTGGTAATGGGAAGTACAAGACCATTTACTGGAATATTTTCCTGGAATACCCCTTGGGTAGCCTCACTAATGGTGATGCGCTCACGGTCTACGTTTAACTTAGAGGCTCCCGTAGAGGAGATAATAACAAATACAATAAGAGCTAGTAGAAGAACACTTCCCGCAATGAGCAGGATACGTTGAGTGTTGAATCTTTTCTTTTTTAAGGGTATATCCATAAAAACAATAACATTTTACGACAGGGGGAATAGCATTACCGTGCCAAAAAACTACATCCTTTATTATCAACCATTTACATTGATTAAAGTAAGCTTGGGTGTTCGCTTTTGATACACTTTGTGTACGAATCCGCAACACTATTCCTCTAAAGAAAATTAGGATCACATCTTTTTTTAGCAAGGCTGAAAAAAACGTAATATTGTATAACTATGTATTTGAAGGACGCCAAAATATTAGTAATCGATGATGATACGGATGTATTGACCGCTTTACGTCTATTATTGAAATCAAAGGCAAAGGAAGTCACCGTAGAGAAAAATCCCAATAATATTGTTTCCTTAATAGAAAAAAACAGTTTTGATATTGTCATTTTGGATATGAATTTCAACGGGCTTGTCAATACCGGAAATGAAGGGATTTATTGGCTGAAGAAGATCAAGCAACTGAATTCTAAAACCGATGTAGTGCTGATCACAGCCTATGGAGATATCGATTTGGCGATACGATCATTAAAAGAAGGCGCTTCTGACTTTATCGTAAAACCCTGGGAAAATGACCGAATCATCAAAACCCTGCAGGAGCTGGTCGAAAAAAAAAGAAGCGAAAAATCCAGACCTAAGTCTTTTAAAACCGATGCCGGTAAAATAATTGGGGAGAGCGCGGTGATGAAAGAGGTGTTCTACAAGCTCCAAAAAGTCGCTCCTACAGATGCCAATATCTTGATTCTCGGTGAAAACGGAACCGGAAAAGACCTTATAGCCAGAGCCATCCATGACAACTCCCCACGAAAAGACAAACCTTTTGTCAAAGTAGATGTAGGCGCCTTAACTTCCTCACTTTTTGAAAGTGAACTCTTCGGCTATAAAAAAGGAGCCTTTACTGACGCCCGGGAGGACCGAAAGGGGAGATTTGAAATCGCCTCAGGAGGAACACTGTTTCTGGATGAGATAGGCAATATTTCTTTGCAGCAACAAGCAAGACTACTTACCGTACTTCAAAACAGGCATATTACCCCATTGGGATCTAACGAATCAGTTCCTATTGATATTCGGCTGATATGTGCTACCAATTTGGAACTCTCTTCCCTGGCAGATGAGGATAAGTTTCGTAAGGATTTGATCTACCGAATAAACACGGTAGAACTAACCATTCCTCCATTGAGAGACCGCGGTAATGATATTAAACTCTTAAGCCGGTATTTTTTGAGTCTTTATCAGGAGAAATACTTTAAAGATGAACTTATACTAGGGGAAGATTTTTTGGATAAATTAAAAAACTACACCTTTCCCGGAAATGTGAGAGAGCTTCAATATGCTCTGGAAAGGGCTGTGATTATGGCTGAGAACCAAACCCTGACTGCAGAGGATCTCACATTTTCTCCCATTGAAAAACATCAAAGTACATCAACTAGTACGGACTTTAGTTTAGAAACCGTAGAGAAGAAGACCATTTTAAAGGTCATAGAGAAGAACAATGGGAATATTTCCAAATCAGCCAAGGAATTAGGAATTACCAGAACTGCACTGTACAGAAGACTCAATAAGTATGATTTATAGAAAGTACAAAATTGCATTTGCCTTAAGAATTGTCATACTATTTATATTTTTAGTCCTACTGACCTATGCCATAACTATTCCTAACACCTATGCCATAGTAGGTGCTTTATTGCTTAGTATAATATCTGCATACCAGCTCTATAGGTTCACCATTAAAAGATTTATAGAAATTGACGACTTTTTTGAAGCTGTTAAATACAGGGATTTCTCTCGCTGGTATTCTGAAAAGCATGGCTCAAAAGATATCCAAAAGCTACACGTTGGATTTAATGAGGTCAACCGGACCATAAAGGAGATCAATACCGAAAAGGAGACTCAGTATTTATACCTGCAAAAGATACTGGAGGTCGTTCAGGTAGGTATCATAGCGTACAATACCAAAACAGGTAAGATCTTATGGATGAATGAATCCTTAAAGGAATCGCTAAACATTCCTTCCATTAAAAACATCAGTTTTATTCAGAGCAGGAAAAAAGAACTGTTCAACGTTCTTTTCAAAACAAATCATGCCAAAGAAGAGTCCATAACCATTGACATAGAAAATGAAAAAAACAAAATGTTGGTCTCGAGCTCCATTTTTAATATTGATGCTGATTCCTATAAGCTGGTGGTACTCCAAAACATAGAGGATACCCTGAATAAAAATGAATCGGAAGCATGGAAGAAGCTTTTAAGCGTGATGACCCACGAGATCATGAATTCCATTGCGCCCATAACCTCTCTGGCTGAAACCTTAAAAGGGAACATTCAAGAAACCATTGATAATCCTAAACAGTCCCTCATGGTTACAGAAGACCTGTATGAAGGTATTGAAAGTATTCAAAAAAGGAGTGAGGGGCTAATGAAGTTTGCCAAAACTTACCGATCCTTAAATAAAATCACCCAATTAAACCTTCAACAGATCAAAGCCCATGAATTATTCCAGAATATAAACAGGCTGATGCATCCATCCATACAAGCCAAAGGAGTACTTATGGAATATACAATAGAGCCTCAGGAACTGGAGTTAGAAATCGACTCCTATTTAATAGAACAAGTGTTAATCAACCTTATTCTAAATGCTGTTGATGCCTGCGAAAATATAAGCGATTCTAAAATTGAGGTTTTTGCATTCCAACAGGTTAATGGAAGCACTATCATTAAAGTCTCCGATAACGGAAAAGGAATCCCCGAGGAAATAATAGATAATGTATTTGTTCCCTTTTTTAGCACTAAAAAGAGTGGAAGCGGAATAGGCCTTAGTTTATGTAAGCAAATTATGTTACTTCATAAAGGCAAAATACAAATACAAAGTAAAGAGGGTAGGGGTACCATCATAAGCTTAGCGTTTTTATGATGACAATTTTTAAATTGTTGTTGTAGTTTTATTTTCCATAAAATATTGTCCTAACTTTAGACGAAATAATAAATTTTCACTGAAAAATGTCCAAATCTGGTAGCTGATGATGTCTTTATAATGAATTAAAACTTTTAACAATGAAAAAATATTTATTACTGCTTCACGAAGACATTAGTAAAATGCAAAAACTTTCTCCAAAGGAAATGGAGGAATTAATAGGTGCTCATATGGCTTGGGCAAACCAACTGGCTGAATCCGGACATATGATTTCTGGGGACGGGCTGGAGGAAAATAGCGTTCAGATTTCCGGAAAGGACTGTGTTGTTAAAGATGGAACATTTATAGAATCAAAAGAGATGATAGGGGGGTACTACCTGCTTCAGGCCAAAGATCTTGATTCAATTATTGATATAGCTAAAGCTTGTCCTTGTCATTTATGGGGCGGAACCACAGAAATAAGACCCATTATGGAGTATGAAGGATAAGGTATCTTTACTGGTTGAATTGAGTTTCAGGACTTTTTATGGAAAATTATTCTCTGCCTTGTTAAGTCAGTTCGGTACAGCTTATGTAAGTGAAATAGAGGATGCTATTCAAAATTCATTTTATAAATCACTAAAGAGCTGGAAACCGGATCAAATACCTGACAATAAGTTAAACTGGTTTTTTATTGTAGCCCGTAATGATATTCTAAACCAGATTAAGAAAAAAGAAATCCTGAATTCTGATTTTCAATATAAAGCAAAGGAAAGAGCAGAAAATCCGAAGGAGGATTTAAGACTGAAAACGATCCTGTTTTTATGTAGGACCAAAAGGGTATCTCCCAAAGTAAAAGTACTGTTTATATTAAAAAACATATTTGGTCTCCATATCAAAGAGATCAGTGATTGTACCTTATTATCCCAAGAAGCCATTTACAAGAGTATAGGTAGGGCAAAAAAGGATTTTCGGCATGCTAAAGACACGGATTTCGAATTGGTTTTCGATCAAATATCCGAAGATGAAATAGCAATTGTAGAAGAAATCTTATATGCAGTTTTTAATATTGGATTTGATTCGTTCAATGACAAACTCAAATCTATCATCAATGAAGACTTGTGCCTGGAATCATTGGCACTTGCTAAAATGTTGTCAGATAAATTTGAGAAACAAACCACAAAAAGCCTTCTGGCCTTATTTTGTTTTCACCTTGCAAGAATCCCGTCTAAGGTCAAAGACGATAAAATCATTTCTTTCTTTGATCAGGATAAATCGAATTGGAATAAGGAATTTATAAAGCTCGGGTTCCACTATTTGGGCAAACCTTCAAAATTGAATAAGTACTATGTTGAAGCTCTGATTACTAGCAGACACATGACGGTTGCCAATAGGAATATGGAGCATTGGAATGAGATCATTAAGCTGTACCGGTTATTGCTTTCACTTTCTCATTCGCCCATTACAAAATTAAACCTTTGCTATTGTCTGAGTAAAGTACAAAGAGTAGGGGAGGCCAAGGAATTGTTGGATACTGTAGAAAAAGAACTGCCTAACGAGCATATATATTTATCCTTGGTCAAAGCCGAGATATTAAAGAGCAATAAAAACAAGGAATCAGAAAAAATCATTGAACAGGTTCTGAAAAGCATTAATCAAAAGATAAGAAGGGAGTATATTTTGGAGAATATGTCCTAATTTTTGGGAAGCCTACGAGTTTATATAAGAATAGTTGCGGTTTGATGCCCGAGGATATTCCATAGGAAGATCAGATGTAGTAAAACCGCAACCAACTTTGACTGAACCAAAATGTAGTAATTATTTTTATACGGAGGTGGGCGTAGTTTCCATTATTTATATGGTATATAATTTAGCCACTCCCAAGGCATATATTTGTCTGCGATAGTGTATTCCAGCAATTCTTTATAAATGCCTTCAGCATTATCAGAATTACTCATAATTAAAATTCCTATACCTGATTCCGGGAAAAGGATGGAATAGTGCTGAAATCCATTACCATGACCTCCCTTAAAGACACCTTTGCCATAGGGTGTTTCCAGGCAGCCCCAGCCAAGCCCATAACTCAATTTGATATCATTATATTTATCGGTAGTTAATTTTGCACCTTCATTAAACTGTGTTAATGAATGGATTTTAATCTGTGGACTGAAAATTTCATTATATGAACTTTTACTAATAATTTCCTGATTAAGTACAGCAGTTAAAAACTTGATATAATCACTTACTGTAGTTTCTAAGGTACTTCCTCCTCTGGGTTCATTATCGATGTCTTTAATATAAGTATCTCCATTTTTTTTATGTCCGTAAGCAAAATCTTTTTCAAATTTCGATTTCCATTCATAAGAAGAGTTTTCCATTTGTAGTGGATTGAAGATAATTTCTTGTGCAAGTTGTTCCAGTCCTTTGCCTGTTATTTTTTCCAATACAACTTGTAGATAAACAAAACCTTCACCACTGTAGTTATATTTTGTGCCCGGAATATTATGAACTCTCAAT
The DNA here is from genome assembly GCF_026241135.1 of Galbibacter kalidii. GTDB lineage: Bacteria > Bacteroidota > Bacteroidia > Flavobacteriales > Flavobacteriaceae > Galbibacter. The sequence continues at coordinate 3,382 of NZ_JAPFGA010000021.1, read as the reverse complement.
TTTTTGTCCGGTTCTATAAATCTCCAGTTTACAAACCCAGTAGTATGGGCCAAACACATTCTAGCTGTTATTTTATGGTATAGACTGTCTGCTTTTAGATCAGAGTAATCATCATGCCAGCGCGTTAATGGTTTATATTCATATATTTTCTTTGGCAGGTAGGACTCTAGAGGTGTATCCAAATCAATTACATTATCTTCCACTAGTTTCATAACCAATATACTAAAAACGGCTTTACTTAAGGAAGCTCCGTAAATATTTGTGGAATCGGTTAAGGTTAACTTTTTGGGAAAGTCTTTATATCCAACGATATGTTGATACATAGCTTGCTTATCATTGAAAATAGCAACTGCCATACCTTGCACATTGGCATCATTTGTTAATTGGGTGATTTTTTGTGTTATTGAATCTTTTGAAATAAGACTACCATCTATGCGTTCTATTTTTTGATCAGTTCTAATGGTACAATTGCTAAAAGCAAACATTACTATAAGTAAAGCGATTGTTTTTAAAGAGTGTTCTTGCTTGAATTTTAAAAATGGAATTGATAGGGGGTAATAGCACTTTTCTTTTCGAAGCACAAAAATGATATTGAAGATTATAATACCTATACAAATAGGTACCGTAGCGATAAATATTAAGAACCCCCATTTTTCAATGGTTAGCAAACTTATAAATGCTAAAACAGCAAGTAGCAGTGCTGTAATCTGAAAGTTGATAACCTTTACACCATGCCTGTCGTAAATTGGATTGTCTTCTCTTTTATGGATCCAAAGAAAAAGTGGGAGAAGAACATTGCACAATGGTATAAAAATCCCTAACAAAGGAGTTGCGTGCAACAATAACAGCCATTTTTTCTTTATGGTTTCTTCTTTGGGATTGTCTAAAGGGAGTAACTCGTTTACTTCAATGTCCAATGCAGCTGCTAGTAATTTTATGGTGTTTAAGTGGGGGTTGACTTCTGCTTTTTCTATACGTTGAATTGTGCGTACGGTAACATTTGTTCTTTGGGATAATTCTTCTTGAGAAAACCCTTTAATTTTTCGTTGATACTTTAGTCTTTCGGAAAGTGATTGATTGTCCATGAATTTAGATTTTAATTAATGAAGCAAATGTATCCAATACTGCCTGCTTTTCCCCCGACATATAGATGTCATGTTCCTGTCATTAGTTTAAAAATCAGATGTTTTCAACTGCTTTCTTTTTTAATTCCATAAATTACATTGTCCCGATTATGTTCATCTTTTTTGTTTTTGACAAGTGCAAATCCATTTCTTTCCAGTAATTTTTTCGAACGCTCATTTTTTTTATGAGTGTATGCCTCAATCAAGTCCAGGTTTAGTTCTTTAAATCCAAATTCTACTACTCTTTTCAAAGACTCATTCATTATTCCTTTTCTTTGGAATTTAGGATTTAAATCGTATCCGACTTCTGCTGATCTTTGGTCACCTGAAAAATTCCATAGACAGATGCTTCCAATCATTTCGCTATTATTCTTTTCAGTTATTGTCCAATAATAAAGATTCCGATTGTCAACTCCACAATTGATTTTTGAAATAAATTCTAATGCTTTTTCTTTTGATTTGGCACTTGGTCTTTTCACAAATTCATTAACTTTTTTATCAGAACGTAAATAGGAAATCATTTCCCAGTCCGATGGTTTCAGTCTTCGCAACAATAGTCGTTCGGTTATTATTCTAGGAAAGTTCATTTGTTCAAATTGTTGTAGTGTGTTTTTCTTTCAGTCAAATATATGTTCTTTATAATCTTTCCACCATTTCTCTATATCTACTTTTGGGTTACGACAAATGTAAAGAGGAATCCCATTTTCTTCCCCAATTGCATATTTATGAGTGATTATTTTTACCAGATTCACATCTTTAAAAACGTGCTCAACAGACGCTTTTTCATTTCCAATGCTTATCCAAACATCTGCATTTTTATTGCCATAACCCCATAGCCAAAAACTTCCGTGCCTGCTAATTGGATTGGGAAGGCTGTATTCATTCCCCAAAACCTGAATGGCTCCGGCTTCTCCATAATTTTCGGCCCATATTACAACGTTTTCCCGTTCTTTTTCCGATAATGCATGATAAACACTATCAACTGATTTTACCTGTTCTTCCCACCCGAACATATCAGCATAATCCCCCGTCAATTCTATTCTGCCATTTTTTTCTTTTTTCCCCGTGTAGTCTACAAATTTTTCGATTGACAGAATAGGCGTGGCCTCGGGGATAAAGGGTATGGATGGGATTAAAACAATTGCAGCCACTGCGTAAACCCAATTTGGTTTTTTGTGAAGAAGGGATTCCATTTTTACCGCTCCACCTGCAAACAAAACGGGATAAATTCCAAATACATAATAGGCTTTGGAATTGAGCAGCCACATCGTACAAAAAATAACCAAAGAAGCTATTCCAACTGCCCTGTATTTCTTTAAATTTTTTCCAGTCATAAATGCGATTAAGCCAAAAAGACTAATAATCAACGTAAAGGGAAAATTCAATTGCTCCAATCCAAAATCCAACGGGTTGATTCCATCTAATTGATTATCATTAAGAGCCTGTAAATGCTTTAAAAGCGGGAAACCGTTTTGTCCTTGCCAAATAATATTAGGCAAAAAAATCAGTAATGAAATCAATGCCGAGATATAGGCCCATTTATTTTTAAAAACGTTTCCTTTTTGATAGAAAAGTAAACCGATAAAGATTCCAAAAGCCCAAACTAATATGGTGTATTTATTCATCAACCCCAGACCTAAAGTTATTCCCAAAAGAATTAGGTGTTTTTTGTTTTGTGAGTTTATAAACTTTATGGCAAAGTAAAACCCTAATGTCCAGAAAAGCTGGTCGAATGCCACGGGTTGGAACAAGGTGTGGTTTCGATAAAAAGGAAGGAAAGCAAGTATGCATATCCCTGAAAGTAAAACCGCTTTTGATTTTCCCCCAAGTTCTTTTGCAATAAGACAACATAAAATGAGTATCGCTACGCCTGCCAATGTTGGAAAAAGTCTCATTCCCATTAATGAATAATCAAAAAGCCAATAGGAAATTTTACCAAGCAATGCGATGAAAGGTGGAAATTCCATAAATCCCCAATCGAGGTGTTCACTGACCGACAGATGAAGTAATTCGTCCCGATGGAAACCATAATTCCTGTTTCCCAACAACTGAATTGTTAATTTGACAACGGAAAGAGCTATAATTATGGGGAGGTATTTTTTCATTGGTCTTCAAATGCACTACAATTAGTTATATGAACACTAAAAATACATTTTTATACGGTAGCATCTCATAAACTGTGTAAATAGAAAATATCGGGGGTCATGACCCCCGATATTTTTTTATTAATTTTAAATTTTACACAGTATGAAGAAAGA
>NZ_JAPFGA010000020.1 GCF_026241135.1 Galbibacter kalidii | reverse complement strand
GATCGGAGAACTCCAGAAGGTTTTGCCCTTTAAATATGTCCATTTTTTAATATATTTACTATGATTGAAGATACGTATTTAAATACTGACCTCTAAAAAATGCTATTAAACCCTTACAATAGTTCATTCAACCGTTCTTTTAACTGCAGTAGTTTAGCATCAAAGTTTTTTGAATCCAATAACGACATAAATTGGATATTTCCCTCAGGGTCAATCAGCATATTGGAGGCCAACATGACTTCGTCCCGTGATAATTCGGGCAATACGCCTTCTGGAGCGAAACTGGCGGCCACTGCCCCATCACTATCCAACAATACAGGAAAACTCCAATCGAATCTATCGATTAATTTTTCCTGTACCAATTCTTTAGGTTCTTTGACGTCAATAACCAACACGGCTACATTTTTATCAGCATAATCCTTGTTTATTTGTTCAAGGGTCGGTGCTTCAGAATTACAGAAAGGGCACCAGGTAGTGGCAATATGAAGTACCACATATTTACCTCTATAGTCGCTTAATTTAACGGTAGCACCGTCGGTGGCTGTCAACTCAAAATCGGGAGCTGGATTGCCTTTAGCAATATTTGCATCAGTGTTTTGATTTTTACAAGAAACTATAAGCAAAAACACACAAAAGATCCAAGAAAGTTTCATTTCAATCAGGTTTTATGGTTAGTTATAAATCAAATTCCTATAAGATAACTCAAATGTATTTAACTGACAATCAATTTCTTGAAAAATCATAAAGATTGATTGTTTCGTAGAAGTCCTCCTTTTTTGATATTTTCGCTCCATAAACACTCCTATGCACTTCAAACTCTACAAACCTTATGGCTATATCAGTCAGATGTATAGCAATGACGAACGACAAGCGAGAAAAAAGCGATTTCTAAAGGATTTATATGATTTTTCCGAAGGGGTTATGCCTATCGGCAGACTGGATGAAAAATCCGAAGGATTGTTATTGCTGACTACAGACGGGAAATTAAGTAACACCATCAACCGAAGCGGAATCGAAAAGGAATATTATGTCCTTGTTGATGGTATTATTACTGATGAAGCCATAGCGGAATTGAGAAATGGGGTGCTGATTGGAGTAAACGGGGAAAAATATAAAACGAAGGCAGCTCTGGTGAAGCGTATTGACACACCAAAGCTTCCGGATCGAAAGAAAAAAATCCGCGATGCCCGACATGGCCCTACCTCCTGGATCAGTATAACCATAACCGAAGGGAAATTCCATCAGGTACGTAAAATGACTTCAGCTGTTGGGTTTCCTACCTTGCGCTTGGTACGGGTTCGCGTGGGGGAAATACATTTAGACGGTATAGCCCCCGGAATTCCTGTTGAGATTTCTATACCTTCCCTTCTTTTTTCCTAATTTCACCAAAATATCAACCACAATGGAATACAAACTCATCAATAACGAAGAAAAGAAGCGATTTGAAACCCATATGGAAGGACATGTAGCCTTTGTTGACTACAAATTTATCAGAGGTGCAATCGCTTATATTCATACTGAAGTCCCCGAAGCACTTCAAGGCCGTGGCGTCGGATCTTTCTTAGCAAAAGGCGTACTGGATTATGCGGTGGAAAACAATCTAATTGTAAAACCGTACTGTCCGTTTATCAAGGCATATATCGACAGACATCCCGAATATCAGTCGATATCGGCGTTTCACAACGAGAAATTAAAATAACACAAATCATTGATACTTAATGCCCCTTAATGCCTTAATGGTTCTGTTCTTATAAACTTCTAGTCTGCTCAGGGGGACCGTTTTGGAATTTGTTTTTTTAAAGTTTTGGGATTTATTCTTTACTCCCACTTCATCCTTTGAAGTCGAATGGCATTTAAAATAGCAAGCAAGGCAACACCAACATCGGCAAAGACGGCTTCCCACATTGTTGCGAGTCCGCCGGCTCCCATAACGAGGACGATCAGTTTTACCCCAAAAGCAAGGGCAATATTCTGCCAGATGATCTTTCGGGTTGATTTCCCTATCTGAATGGCTTTGGGCAACTTTGAAGGCTGATCGGTTTGTATCACCACATCGGCTGTTTCTATGGCCACATCGCTTCCCAATCCGCCCATGGCAACACCAACATCAGCAATTGCCAGTACAGGAGCATCATTAATACCATCACCCATAAAGGCAAGCTTAGTGTTCTTTTTAAGTTTTTCGACTTCATTTAACTTGTCTTCGGGCAACAGACCGCCTTTAGCTATATCCACACCCAACTCCTGCCCTATGGCGGTTGTAATAGATTGTTTATCCCCCGAAAGTATCACGACTTGTTTTATTCCGTGTTTTTTCATCTGGCTTATCGATTGAAGGGCATCTTCTTTTAATTCATCTGCTATGGTGATATAACCCGCATATTTATTGTCAATCGCCACAATAACCATAGCTTCCGGAATGTTTTCAATTTTATTAGGGATACTGATATTGTTGACGGTCATCAACATTTGATTCCCAGCCAAAACCTTTTTTCCGTTTACGGTTCCCTGCAATCCTTTTCCCGGAATTTCCGTTACATCTTCAGCTTTATAAGAAGTGCCTGCTAACCAATATGCGGCAATAGCCTTGGCTATAGGGTGCGTAGATTGCACTTCAAGGGCTGTAACGTATTGCATTAACTCTTTTTCGGGAAGTGAATCGGACTCGATATCCTTCACCTTAAAAACTCCTTTGGTAAGGGTTCCTGTTTTGTCCATCACTACAGTGTCTATTTTGGTAATGGCATCGAGAAAAGAAGCGCCTTTAAAAAGGATTCCGTTTTTAGACCCGGCACCCAATCCGCCGAAATAACCCAAAGGAATGGAAATCACCAAAGCACACGGACAGGAAACCACCAAGAAGATCAGGGCCCGGTATAACCAATCCTGAAAGATATAGTTTTCAACAAAAAAGTAAGGCAGAAACGTTAACGCAAGCGCCAGATAGAAGACAATAGGTGTATATATTTTAGCAAATTTCCTGATAAAAAGTTCGGTCTTCGACTTTCTGGATGTGGCATTTTGAACCATCTCCATGATTCGGGCTATTGAGCTGTTTTTAAATATTTTAGTAACTTCAATTTCAACTACTCCTTCCATATTGATACTTCCGGCATATACCTTATTTCCTTGCTGTATGTTATCAGGTTTGCTCTCTCCCGTAATGGCAGCGGTGTTCAGTGATGCCTTTTTGGAAATTAATTTTCCGTCAAGCGGAATTTGTGCACCGACATTCACCCGTATCTTCTCCCCTACGGATATGGTTTCAGGGTCCACCGCTACATATTCGCCGTTCCTGAAAACCGTTGCCGATTTTGGACGCATATCCAACAAAGCCTTGATGTTGTTTTTTGCTTTATAAACAGCCGCATGCTGAAACAACTCTCCTATAGTATAAAAAAGCATTACAGCTACCCCCTCAGGATATTCACCAATGGCAAAAGCACCCAGTGTTGCCAGGGCCATCAGGAAAAACTCTGTAAAAAATTCACCTTTTTGAATGTGTTTTAACCCCTGCTTGATCACAGGCCAACCCACCGGAATATAAGCCACAAGATACCACGCCAATCGTACCCATTTATTGAAGAAAATCAGCTCATACTGATCCAAAGCAAGTCCGATAGCCAGTAAAACAAAGCTGAAAATCGCAGGATAATATGGTTTTAGCTTGCTCTCTTCCTTTTTTACCGGTTCGGCAGAACAACAACACGAAGCCTCACTGTTTACGGATTCTGTTTTCTTTTTCTCTCTAAATGCACTCATTTACAATCTCTTTGTCGGACAAAAGTAAGGATTAAAAAAGTGCAATGGAATTGCAAAAGTTTTGGGATTAGTTAATTAGGGTATTGAGTGACTGTGAGCTTTTCCAAAGTTTTGAACTTTGGAAAAGCTATTGGCCCCGACAGCTACCGGGATTGTTGCTTTTGATTTGGAGTTTTAAATTTAATGCCATCTTATTTGATAGGGATACCGCTCATATACAGCATTATCTTCGTTGATTGTAAGTCCTTGTTTTCCATTGGCATAAGCTATACTATGTAACTCTTGAGCTTCTTCAATTTTCCCTAGTTTTCTTAAGCAAAGTGCTTTGTAAGCTTGAGCATCAGAGAACTGGGTGTGAATTTCGAGTGCCATATCAAATAGTTCAATGGCCTCAGTGTATTTTCCCTGCTCATATTTACTGATCGCATAATAGAAAAGGTCTATATGATGGAGCCAATCTTTACCATTTTCAGCTAATTGCTTTTCGTGATCTTTTTTGAAAATCTCCTCAGCTTTTTCAAATTCATTTAGTTGTAAATACGAGAGGGCTATGTAAAAATCATAGCTGTGATCCATTACATAACTATATCCATATCGCTTTTTATAATCTTTAAAGCCCTTTATTGCATCTCTATATGTTTTCGCAAAAATACATTTGATGAATGCCCTATAGTCCTGCCAACGTCGCCTATCATACTTTACAGCTTTATCGATATACTCCATTCCAACCTCATATTTACTTTGCTTGAAGTATGGCATAGCTTTTTGCTGCCACAAGTATGCAATTGTTGAATCTACCGCAAGCCCTTTATCTATATTCTCATGCCATTCTTTTGAATAATAGGAATACTCCTTAGCCCCATTGGTCAAATATTTTTCAATAATTGAATCCTGCCGTTGTTGTTTGATTTTCAGTTCTTCTGAAGTTACTTCTGATTCGAGGTTTATTGAATCATTTTTTCTATTACAGCCTACCGATACTATTCCGATCAATAAAACCAAGAAAACCTTTTGTTTGATGTTCATTATTATTTATCATTAACTTTCTTCACCATCCATTCTCCATTATTAATTATGTCTAAAACTGTGTATTGCCAACTGCTAACTGATTTCATTCCTCTTCTTTCTCGTGCTCTTCAATATCTTTACGAAGATCGAGTTTTCTGAAGGCCGGGGAGATAATTCCGGTAGCGACAACGGTGATCAAGGTCATCGAACCTCCAAAAACGACTGCGGTTACTGTTCCCATGAGTTTTGCTGTCAATCCGCTTTCAAAAGCCCCCAATTCGTTGGACGAGCCTACAAACATGGAATTTACCGAGGCTACACGTCCACGCATATGGTCAGGTGTGCGTAATTGCAGGATCGTCTGACGGATAATCATCGAGATCCCATCGGTAACTCCGCTGAAAAACAAAGCCAATACCGAAATCCAAAACCATGTGGAAAGTCCGAAGGCGATAATACACAATCCGAAGCCAAAAATAGCAGCCAAAAGTTTCATTCCCGCATTTTTATTAAGTGGAAAATAGGCAGAGGTAAACATAGTGATCAACGCCCCTACTGCTGGTGCCGCCCGAAGGATTCCGAAACCTTCTGAGCCGACATGTAAAATGTCCTGTGCAAAAACGGGAAGTAACGCAATAGCGCCACCAAAAAGCACGGCAATCATATCCAGCGTAATAGCTCCCAGGATAATCTTGGTATTAAAAACAAACTTCACTCCTTCCCTTAAACTTTTGAATACAGGTTCTCCAATTTTTGGATTAAGGATTGGTTTTTTCGGAATCTGGAATAAGTTCAGCAAGGCGATCAGTGAAAAACCGAAAATAAGGCACATCGACCAGTGGACACCTATCCAATTGATACAGAACCCAGCCGTGGCAGGTCCAATCACTCCCCCCATTTGCCAAACGGAAGAGCTCCATGTAGCTGCATTGGGATATACTTTTTTAGGAACGATCAGTGAGAAAAGAGAAAAGATTGTGGGTCCCAGAAATGCACGTACAATCCCTCCGAGAAAAACCAAAAAATAAATAGAATACAAAACGGTTTTGGTAGGCCACTCACCTACTACACGTGGCCAGGTAAGCAAAAACAGTCCTAGGCTTATAACCGAAAATCCGATGATACACTTCACCAGCAGCCCCCTTTTTTCTTTCTGATCGACTATATGTCCGGCAAAAAGTGCCAGTGTCACTGCCGGGATTACTTCCATAAGTCCGATGATCCCCAGTGATAGCGGATCTTTTGTCAGACTGTACACCTGCCATTCGATCACAACAAATTGCATGGACCAGGCAAAAACCATGGCAAAGCGCACTATTAAAAATATATTGAATTCCTTAAACCGTAAGGCTGCGTAGGGATCGTTTTTCTTCACAAATCAAATGTTTGGAGATACAAATCGTTTATAATACTCTCCCTGATATTAAAAATCAGGCATTAGAAGGCCAAAGTTAAGGATATGGAATTGAATGTGATATACCCTACCCCTTAAAATTATCTAAACCGAATTGTTTCCGATTGATAATGAGGTCATAAAAAACAAATCGGTATAAAAAAACACCAAAAAAATACTATTCCGTATTTTAAAATAACTTATTAACAATGTCGGTGAATAGCCTATTTTTCTTGATGAATTACACAATTTTAACATTTCTATGTAATCTATTCGGGGGAAACATCCGTAGATATAAAAAATAATATAACACATCATTATGAAAAAAGTATCATTATCATTAATTGTAATTGCCTTGTTGGTATCTTGCGTTTCTAAAAAGAAATATGTAGCACTTCAACAAGAAAATGGAGAGATTACAAGTGAGTTACAAAAAACCAGAGTTGAAAAAGAAGAGCTGGAAAGTAAATTTGCAGCTATTCAACAACGGGTAGACGAATATAATAGTAAAATAAACAGCCTTACCGAAGAAAACGACACCAAAATGGTTAATGTTGACGATGTAGCCGTTATCTCTGAAGCAACCAAAAGGGAAATGCGTAAAACTTTGGAAAATGTAGATCCTGCTGAGTTGAGCCAAGCGACAACATTGAAAGACTCTATGAACCTTGCGGTTTCTCACAATTTACAAAGAACAATGAGCAACAGCAGCTTGAATGAAGACGAAGATATCGCGATTGATATTGACGAAACCGTTGTGATGATCTCTATTTCAGACAAAATGCTTTTCAATACAGCAAGTTATAGAGTGAGTAACAAAGCTGACGATATTCTTTCAAAAATAGCCGATGTAATCAACTCTGAGCCTAGTATTGAAGTAATGGTGGAAGGACATACAGATCCGAGAACCATCCACAATGCTAAAGTTGCGGATAACTGGGATCTTAGCGTATTGAGAGCGACTTCTGTGGTTCGTAAACTTCAAAACGAATACAGTGTAGCTCCTGAAAAAATGATTGCTTCAGGAAGAAGCAGCTTTGACCCTATTGCTTCTAACGAAACTTCTGAAGGAAAAGCCAAAAACAGAAGAACAAGAATTGTGATTTTACCTAATATCAACAAATTCTTTGCCTTGATGGCTTCAAACGAATAATTTGGGTTAGCTCCGACTTATTATTAACACCAAAAAACTGCTAAAATTAATTTTTTAGCGGTTTTTTTTGATTCCAGATAAGAGGTTTATCGAAAAACTGTTTGTTGTCAGGTTGAGCGCAGTCGAAACCTATCGATTCTATAAAGTCTTTAGTTCTCGACTGCGCTCGAACTGACAGGGTTTAATTCTTATTACTTTTTCGAGAACCTCTTTTTACCTCCCCAACTCGGGTTTTAAATAGTATTTTTTACGTAACCAAAACGCTACCCTTACTAACAAAATCAGGGCAGGGACTTCTACAAGCGGACCAATAACCCCGGCAAAAGCTTGCCCGGAATTGAGTCCGAATACTGCAATCGCCACAGCAATCGCCAATTCAAAGTTGTTTCCGGCTGCCGTAAACGAAATAGCCACGTTTTTATCGTATTCTGCTCCCCTGGCTTTGCTGACAAAGAATCCGATAAGGAACATCAATGCGAAGTATATAAGCAACGGAACAGCAATAATTAATACATCCATTGGGATTTCAACAATGAGCTCGCCTTTCAGTGAAAACATGATCACAATGGTGAAAAGTAAGGCAATGAGCGTCATTGGTGATATTTTAGGAATAAAAGTTTTGGTGTACCACTCCTCTCCTTTCCATTTCACCAAAACAACCCGACTCAACAAGCCCAACAAAAACGGTATTCCCAGATAAATGGCAACGCTCTCTGCTATAGTAGCAATGGAAATATCAACTATGGCGCCTTCAAAACCAAAAAGCGGAGGGAGTTTGGTAATAAACAGCCAAGCGTAGAAACTATAACCAAAGACTTGAAAAATGCTGTTTAAAGCCACCAAGCCTGCTCCGTATTCACTGCTACCTTCGGCGAGGTCGTTCCACACCAAAACCATGGCAATACAGCGCGCAAGGCCTATCAGGATCAAACCGACCATATATTCCGGATAATCCCGTAAAAAGGTAATGGCTAGAAAGAACATGAGTAACGGACCGATAATCCAATTCAATACCAGTGAGATGGACAGTATTTTTACGTTTTTAAACACTTTTGGGAGTAATCCGTAGTTGACCTTGGCCAGCGGCGGATACATCATTAAAATTAACCCAATGGCAATAGGGATGTTGGTTGTACCCTTGTTAAACGAATTGATCACATCCGGAAAGAATGGGAAAAAATATCCGAGTCCCACCCCTATTCCCATAGCGATAAAGATCCACAAGGTTAAATTCTTATCGAGGAAACTGAGTTTCTTTTTGTTTTTAGTCATTATTTTTTTATTTGTGAAAATACATAGTGCAGTTCTGTAGCGATCTGTACACTTCGTTCTTGATATTTTTCGGCTTGTTGCGGTGTGTTGTCAAAAGCCTTCGGGTCGTCATAAGTTAGCGGAACTCGCTTTTCAGCTCCGGAAATAAATGGACAACCTTCATCAGCCTGAGAACAGGTCATAATGGCTGCAAAGTTGGATTTTGTATTGAAAATACCATCAAAGGTTTTTGAAAAACAAACTACCGGATGTGCATTTTCGGCATATTTCATACTGTACACCGGATTTTTCCCTTCGGAAAGGCTTTCTATATTAAATCCGTTTCCCTTAAGTGTTTCTACTACCATTGGGAATACAGCTGTTGCTCCTGTACCCCCGGAATAACAAAACACGTTTTTCAGCTGAAAATGATGCGCCATTGCCTGCGCCCATACCTGGGACAAATGACTTCTCCTGGAATTGTGAGTGCAAATAAAATTGAGGTTTACATCTTCGTTTTTATCATTTTTTGATTGGATATAATCGATCAAAGATTGTAAAATTGCTTTACGTTCTTCAGGAATCTGATTATCATCAAAAGATTTTATAGTTTCTCCTATTTCTTTAAATAACATTTGTTAATTGATTGAAAATTATATGTTTAAAATTAATATTGTCTCTCTGTGTTCTTTGCGTAAATCTTTGTGATCTCTTCGAGAAATAATTTCACGTAAAGCACGATACAAGGGTCTAAACAAACAACTTACTTCTTCGTTCTAAAATAATATTGTCTTTCCATTCCCCATACAGTTTACCTATCTTCTCTCGATACCCGATCTCCCTGAATCCGCAATTGATATGCAGGTTCTTGCTAGTTGTGTTTTCAGGCATGATACTGGATTGTAATGTCCAAATCCCATTTTCTTCACTGATCTTGATCAGTTTCAATAATAGCGCTTTTCCGACACCTTTCCCTCTTGCCGAAGCTTTTACATAGACACTTACTTCAGCTACACCTTTATATACAGATCGGTTGGAGGTTGGTGACATTGCAGCCCAGCCTACTATTTCGCCTCCGTTAACCATTACCATTCTTCCAAAAGGCAAATGAGAGGCATTCCACTTTTCCCAGGTCGGTACTTCAGTTTCAAAAGTAGCCATTCCTGTTTTTATGCCTTCAAGATAAATGGAACTGACGGCTGCAAAATCGTTTTTGATAAGAGATCTTATCTCCACGTGACATTATTTAAACATGTTGTTAGCAGCAACCTGAACCGGGAGCACAACCGGCGGCTGCTTCTTTATTCAATTCTGATAATTTCACTTTTTGTTTTTGTTCCGGAACACCACAGGCATCTTGTGCCAGACAAGTAGTTTGCTTGGTAGTAAGTAAGAAGGTTCCGTCTTGAAAATCAACTCCAAACTTACTGATGCTTTCTCCTTGATATTCCACCTCTATTTCGTGATCCCCGAGTCCTAATACTTTTTCTGAAAGTTCGATGATGTGTGTCAATTTTTCAGGGTGCAGGCGATGGTCATAATCGTTTGCATCCCACAATTGGAAGTTCACCATTTTTTCGTCTCGGATAGTTCCTCCGCAGTCAATAAATTTCTTGTCCACTGCCCCTACTTCGGTTACGTGAAAATGATTAGGCACTAAGCTGCCGTCGGGTAATTGAAACGCTATGGTTTCCAATCCTTTTAAATGGTTTTTGAATGCTGATAATTTCATTTGTTCTGGTTTTAATTGTTTCTATTGCCACGGATACACGAATTGTTTTTTAACACTCACTCAGATGCTAAATTTCACAGATAGATTAATTTTATCATCATAATTTGTGTCATTTTTAAGCACCTCGCTATTAAAACATATATTATTAGTGCATTCGTGGCTATTTTAAAAATACTTTATTGTTATATTACGATTAATTGATTCAAATTTTTTTAGCAACAAGTGTCGTTTTCTATAGGTTTAGCATTGGTAAAAGCCGACAACATCGCACTTAAATGATCCCAATTCTCTTGGTCTATGCAATAGCAAACACTGGTACCTTCTATGGTTCCTTTGATAATGCCTAGATTTTTAAGTTCTTTTAAGTGTTGGGAAATCGTAGGCTGTGCCAATCCGATTTCATTTACTAAATCCCCACAAACACAAGCATTTGTTTTGAATAAATGCTGAATTATGGCAACCCTGGCCGGATGACCAAGCACTTTTGCAAAGCGAGCGATCTCGTTTTGTTCTTTTGTAAATATTTCAGCTTTAGTTACTCCCATGTCTATTTCTTCATTGCAATATTACAATGAATGTGATTAATGAGCAAATATTTTATAAAGAATTTTGTGTTAAGGTTTTACAGGTACCATGTAGACTGGGGTTTCAGTTCGCTCCAATACTGATGACGCCACTGTCCCCATCAGTATTTTTTCGAGTTTGCTATGGCTGTGTGTTCCCATAACAATCAAAGAAGCCTGCCAATCTTTGGCGTATTGAAGAATTTCTTTGGCAGTATCGCCTTCAGAAATATGAGAAGTCACTGTATCGTCATTTAAATGCTTTACCGCATTATCCAAGAAAACCTTGGCGACATCCTTCATTTCTTCTTGAAAATCAGGATTCAGGGCGTAATTCATCGAATCGTGTCCCATAAACCTAGGGTATTGAATGCCGTAAAACTGTAGATTACCTATCACATGCAGTAAACATACCTCTGCCCCCAGGGTTTTGGCCAATTTATAGCCCTCCTCTACCACTTTTTCTGAAGTAGGGTTATAATCAATCGCTATGAGCACTCTTTTCATAACTAAAGAATTAAGTTAATACAACTTCACTCTTTTAAAGATACGAAAAAAATGAATTGATTTTTTAAGCTTGTTGATGTCTAAAAGATTTAAAAAAAAGAAGGGGGGGGTAAAAAGTCCTTGATTAATTTGATATGTCAGTCTGAGCCTGTCGAAGACAATTGAAATGCAATAACTTAAAAACTTCAACAAGCTCAGTTTGACAAATAATTAATTACTTTTTAGCCCCCTCTTTACATGATTCTGATATTATCTTCTAATCCCTGATCAATTTCTTGTACTTAATACGTTTTGGAGTCACATCGGCTCCGAGGCGTTTGCGTTTGTTCTCTTCATAATCTGAAAAGCTTCCTTCGAAGAAATAGACTTCGGAATTCCCTTCAAAAGCGAGGATATGCGTACAAACCCTATCCAAGAACCAACGGTCGTGGGAGATCACCACGGCACAGCCTGCGAAATTCTCCAAACCTTCTTCCATGGCCCTTAGCGTATTTACATCCAAATCGTTTGTAGGCTCATCCAGCAAGAGTACGTTTCCTTCTTCTTTGAGTGTCATCGCCAAATGCAGGCGGTTGCGCTCCCCTCCGGAAAGTGCTGACACTTTTTTGTTTTGTTCGCTGCCCGAGAAATTAAATCGGCTTAGGTAGGCTCTGGTGTTCACCTGCCTTCCTCCCATCATAATCAGTTCCTGACCATCGGAAAAGTTTTCATAAATTGATTTTTCGGAATCAATATCTTTATGCGATTGATCTACATAAGCAATCTTCACGGTTTCACCCACCTTAAAAGTTCCCTTGTCAGGTTGCTCTTCTCCCATAATCATACGGAAGATGGTCGTTTTTCCGGCACCATTCGGACCGATAATCCCTACAATTCCGGCTTGCGGCAGATTAAAGTTCAGATTGTCATACAGCAATTTATCACCAAAAGCTTTGGAAACCCCTTCGGCTTCAATCACATTGGTTCCCAAACGGGGACCGTTGGGGATGTAGATTTCCAATTTTTCGTCCAGTTTCTTCTGATCTTCGTTCAGCAATTTGTCATAATTGTTCAAACGGGCTTTTTGCTTTGCCTGTCTTCCTTTGGGTGCCATTCGCACCCATTCCAACTCACGTTCGAGTGTTTTTTGTCGTTTGGAAGCCTGTTTTTGTTCCTGTGCCAAACGCTTTGACTTCTGATCCAGCCAGGAAGAGTAATTTCCTTTCCACGGAATACCCTCTCCACGATCCAATTCCAATATCCATCCGGCTACATTGTCTAGGAAATAACGATCGTGCGTAACGGCGATTACCGTTCCTTTATACTGCTGTAAATGTTGTTCTAACCAAAGTACCGATTCGGCATCCAAGTGGTTGGTAGGCTCATCCAACAACAGGATATCGGGCTGTTTCAACAGCAATCGGCATAGTGCCACCCGCCTGCGTTCCCCTCCGGAAAGCACATTGATGGGTGTATCCGGTTCCGGCGTTCGCAATGCGTCCATCGCAATTTCCAGTTTAGTGTCGAGTTCCCAAGCGTTCACCGCATCAATTTTGTCCTGTAGCTCGGCTTGTTTGTCCATTAGCTTCTGCATTTTATCAGCATCTTCATAGACTTCCGGTAAACTGAACATATCGTTGATCTTGTTGTATTCGTCCAATACGGCCACCGTTTCCGCAACACCTTCTTTTACAATCTCAATAACGGTTTTTGACTCGTCCAATTGCGGCTCCTGCTCCAAATAGCCCACGGAATATCCTTGGGAGAAAACTACATCACCCTGATAGTTCTTTTCCTCGCCGGCAATAATGCGCAGCAAAGTGGATTTACCCGATCCGTTAAGACCGAGGATCCCGATCTTGGCTCCGTAGAAAAAGCTCAGGTAAATATCTTTTAAAACTTGTTTATTGGTACTTTGGTAGGTCTTGCTGACCTTGTTCATTGAAAAAATGACCTTCTTATCGTCTGACATGTTTTGTTGTTTATTGTTCCTCCCCCGACCCCTCCGAAGGAGGGGAGTTTTGTTTGCTGTTTGGTTTATTTTGGTCCAAGTTTGATACTTCTAACCTCTAACTTCGTACTTCCTTACACTCTTCCTTTTAATGCATTGAAGACCCAGGCAATGGCAAAAAAGCCAACGCCCACGGAGGCAAATCCCCATCCTGCAACATCATCGTAGCGAAATGCGCCTAATGCTATTAAAGCGATTCCGACAATGATCATGATCCAAGTAGCCCAAGCTAAAATTGTGTTTTTATTCATTCCCATATATAGTAACTTTTAAAAGGTTGAGGGTTTGTTTTAAAGGTCGCCAAATATCGTACAATTTAAGGAAATAATAGCGAATTTTAGAAGATATGATTGGTTGGAATGCTAGAACGTTAGATTATTAGATTGTTATGATGTTGTTTAATTACAAATATTACTTTTCTATTTTTTATCCGCTATGAGTTCTTTAAAGAAGTCAGCCACTATTGAAGCTCCTTTTTTTCCACCATCATCAATATTGGATAATATTACAATAGTATAATCGTCATCCATAAAATCCATCAATTCGGTGTGAATTCCATACCAGCCTCCACTGTGTCCTAGTATGGTTTGGTTATATCTGTTATCTACATCTATTCCGTAACCTAAATGTGTATTGTAACCTTTTACTTTAGGTTTAAACATCAACTCCGTAGTTTTTTTATTTAAGAGCTGGTAATGCCTTAGTGCCTTTGAAAAATTAAATAAATCCTCTAAGGTTGAGTAATGAAAGCCTGCGGGCATAGTTTTCATGAGGTAATATTCATTTTTTCTTAGCGTCTTGCTTTCTCCGAACGTGGATGTATAACCACTCGCTTTATTTTTTACTATCGAATCTACTTCTAATGCAACGGTATTTGTCATGTTAGCCGGTTTAAAAATATGCTCATCAACATATTCATAATAACTCTTTCCGCTTACTTTTTCAATAATCAATCCCAAAACCACAAAACCGGAACCACTGTAACTGTACTCTATTCCGGGTTTAAACAACAGGGTGTCATTGACAAAAAAGTCAGCAAAATCAGAAACTTTCTTATACTTTAAGCTATTGCCTTCCGGGAAATTATTATTAGTTCCCGAGGTATGCGTTAGAAGTTGGTGTATCGTAACACTTTCTTTAATGGTTTTATTCGGGTAGTTTGGAAGATATTTTCCGATTGGCACATTCAATTCTAATTTTCCTTGTTCGTAGAGTTGTAAGGTTGCAACCGCCGTAAACATTTTTGTGATAGAAGCAATATTGAATTTCGTGTCAACATTATTTTTTACTTGATATTCAATATTTGCAAAACCGTAGGCTCTTTTGTCTAATATCTTATCATTATGTGCTACTAAGATTGTCCCTGAAAATTCATCCTTAGTTAAGTTATTTAAAAATGATTCAATTTTAAGCTCATATGAATTTTTTGACTGTCCGTTTACTGAAAATGTTAATAGGAAAACACATATCAGAAAACTTAATTTATATATTTCTTTCATTATTTGTCTTACAGTTGTAATTAACGACATTTACATTTCTTTCACCTCTCTACCCCCTCAAAACCTTCTCCATAGCCTTCCCCCTCGCCAATTCGTCCACCAACTTATCCAAATACCGAACTTGCTGTGTCAGGGGATTGTCGATTTCTTCTACACGATAGCCACAGATAACTCCGGTAATAAGGTGTGCATTGGGATTTAATGTAGCCTTCTCAAAAAATGTTTCAAAAGTCACCTTTTCCTTAATGAGTTCTTGCATTGTATCTTCGTCGAAGCTGGTTAACCACTCAATGACCTGATGTAATTCTTCTTTTGTCCTGCCTTTCTTTTCCACTTTTGTGATATAATGTGGATATACCGAGGCGAATGTCATTTTTGCAATTCGTTGATTGTGCTTGTCTGTTATCTTCATACTTTGTGCTTTAATGTTCTTCTCTCCTATTTAGATCAATCGCTCCAATTTACCTTTTCTTTTCACTATATTTTTATAATCCCACTGGATTTCTTTTGATTTTTTGAGCCAACGTTTAATATCTTTTATATTGATTTGTTCAACCGTAGTATAAAAAATAGAAGCATCCTTAAATTTTTTGCCTTTCACATTCAATTTTTCTTCATCAAAACTCGCTCCACTCCAAAACATCAAACGCCAACCTGCTTTTTGTTTGCTGTAACCAACAATTGGATTACCGTCTATAAACCATACAGGATGGGCATGCCATATTTTGCTTTCCTCTCCGGTTAGTCCACTATCAATTGTCCTTGCAAGCAAGTCACAAATTTCTTTGTCAACCGGTGCCTGTCTGTCGTTATATGCTTGGATTTCTGAGTTCATCTTTGTCTGTATAATGTCAATCTGTAGACTAATATTTTAATTAGATTTCATCAAGTTTTTTTTACGGTAAATTCGTTTTCAGTTGATATTTATTATCTTCAAATATAACTTTTTTCTTTAGGAATGTTCAAGAAGCTTCTGGCCAAAAAGCTGCCCTTTTTAGGTGAAAAGATGGGTCAGATAGGTTACTATGGTGCTTCTTTAGCTAACTTTTTTCTGAAAAATCGGTAGAAATCTATTTAAGGGGAGTTTAGTCAACCTTGTAATTCAGGTTGAGCGATTTATGCCAGTGTTAAAAATAATGAAGAAAACTAAAACACCCTAACAATCAAGTATTTAAATCCGAAATAATCGATATTTAACCTTTAAGATTTAAATTCCAAACTTCGTGCTCCCGACTTCTGACTTCTGACTTCAGTCTTTACCCCACTATTTTGTATTTTAGCGTCCGAGACGAAATAACGATCCATGGATATAAAATTCAATAAAAACGAAGACTACAATAAACTCCTCACTGCCGACCTTAAAAAAAGACTTGCCAAGGTACATCTGGGCGGTGGAAAAAAACGAATTGAAAAACTCCATTCACAAGGAAAAATGACCGCCCGGGAGCGTATTGATTACCTTTTGGACAAAGGGGCAAAAAGCATCGAAATTGGTGCTTTTGCCGGGGATAACATGTATGAGGAACACGGTGGTTGTCCGTCAGGGGGTGTGGTGGTCAAAATTGGCTATGTAAAAGGACGACAATGTCTTGTTGTAGCCAATGATGCCACGGTAAAAGCCGGCGCTTGGTTTCCGATTACAGGGAAAAAGAACCTTCGGGCACAAGAAATAGCCATGGAAAACAAACTCCCCATCATTTATCTGGTGGACAGTGCGGGAGTTTACCTTCCTATGCAGGATGAGATCTTCCCAGATAAAGAGCACTTCGGACGTATTTTCAGGAACAATGCTATTATGAGCAGTATGGGAATCACCCAGATTGCTGCTGTTATGGGAAGTTGTGTTGCCGGAGGGGCTTATCTGCCGATTATGAGCGATGAGGCTTTGATCGTTGATAAAACCGGGAGTATTTTCCTCGCAGGCAGCTATTTGGTAAAGGCAGCTATCGGAGAGGACATCGATAACGAAACCTTGGGTGGCGCTACGACGCACTCTGAAGTCAGCGGGGTGACCGATTACAAGGCAAAAGACGACAAAGATGCCTTGGATACCATCAAAAATATAGTGGATAAAATAGGTGATTATGACAAAGCGGGCTTTAACCGGGTTAAAGCTGAAAAGCCTGCTGAAAAGGAAGAAGATTTATACGGAATCCTCCCAAAAAGCCGTACCGAGCCTTATGACATGAAAAAGATCATCGCCAGCCTTGTTGATCAGTCAGAATTTGAAGAATACAAGGAGGGCTACGGAAAGACTATCATCACCGGATATGCCCGTATTGACGGTTGGGCTGTGGGTATTGTCGCCAACCAACGTCATATCGTGAAAACCACCAAGTCGAAAACCAAATCGAGCGAAATGCAATTCGGCGGGGTGATCTATTCGGATTCCGCCGATAAAGCCACACGGTTTATAGCAAATTGTAATCAGAAAAAGATTCCGCTGGTCTTTTTACAAGACGTGACCGGTTTTATGGTGGGTAGTAAAAGTGAACACGGGGGCATCATAAAAGACGGCGCGAAGATGGTCAATGCGGTAAGTAATTCCATTGTGCCAAAATTCACCGTCATTATCGGAAATTCATACGGTGCCGGAAATTACGCCATGTGTGGCAAGGCTTATGATCCGCGTCTTATTGTCGCCTGGCCCAGTGCCGAACTGGCTGTAATGGGAGGTGCACAAGCCGCCAAGGTCTTGTTGCAGATAGAAACAGCTTCCTTAAAAAAGAAAGGTGAAAAAATCACAGAAGAAAAGGAAACTGAACTTTTCAATAAGATCAAATCGAGATACGACGAACAAACATCACCGTATTACGCTGCGGCAAGGCTGTGGACAGATGCTATTATCGATCCGCTGGACACCCGAAAATGGATCAGTATGGGGATTGAAGCTGCCAACCACGCTCCTATCGAAAAGGATTTTAATCTGGGAGTGATACAAACCTGAATAATAAAAAGAGACTGTCTAAAAAGCTATATATTCAGATGTCATGTTGAGTAATGTCACCCTGAGCTTGTCGAAGGGCTGTCGAAGCATAATCGAAGTACAATAGGTCTTCGACATACTGAAACTAGTTCAGCACAGGAACTCAGACTGACAAATCAAATTCATTAAGGGCTTTTTAGACAGTCTCGAAATACTAATAGAAAGAACGTCAACAAAACAATAAAAGCTCCGCTAGGAGCGCAATATTAAATAGACAACAACCTTGAAACAAACCGAATTAAAAGAATTCCTGGACGAAAAAGTAGCCTATTACAACCATCCGCGTTTTGTGGAAACCGATCCCATTCAGGTACCGCACCGTTTTCAGCAGAAAGAAGATATTGAAATTGCGGGGTTTCTCGCTTCAACCATCGCTTGGGGAAACAGAAAGAGTATCATCAAAAACGCATCGGGAATGATGGAGTTGATGGGCAACACTCCATTCGATTTTGTCATGAGTCATAAAGAAGAACACTTGGAGGGGCTGCTCCCGTTTGTTCACCGTACTTTTAACGGACATGATTTTATTCAGTTTATAAAAAGCCTTCAGCATATTTATAAAAATCACGGTGGATTTGAAGCTGTTTTTGCCAAACATGCTGAAAAAGATTCGATGCAGTCGGCTATTTCAAAGTTCAAAACAATATTTTTTGAAAAAGAACATCTTGCCCGTACCAAAAAACATGTATCAGATCCGCTAAAAGGCTCAGCTGCCAAAAGAATTAACATGTACCTGCGGTGGATGGTAAGACCTAACGAGACAGGAGTTGATTTTGGCATCTGGAATAGCCTTTCCCCTGCTCAACTCTCTTGTCCGCTTGATGTGCATTCAGGAAACGTAGCCAGAAAATTAGGCTTGTTAAAACGCAAACAAAACGATGCAAAAGCGTTAGCAGAACTTGATAAAAGTCTTCGTAAATTAGACGCATCAGATCCCGTTAAGTACGACTTTGCTTTATTCGGACTCGGGGTTTTTGAAAAGTTTTAATTCATGAAGGAACAACTGAGAACATATCTAAACCGCTATATATCGCTTACAGACACCGAACTGAATTTGTTTTTCAACCATTTAACTGAAGATTTTTTCAGTAAAAAAGAATACCTCTTAAAGCCGGGAGAAACCTGTAAATACAAGTATTTTATCACCAAAGGATTAATCCGCACCTTTTATATCGATGAAAAGGGTGATGAAAAAATAACCCAATTTGCCATTGAGAATTGGTGGGTGACCAATATGGAAAGTTTTACCCTTCAACTCCCCTCAAAACAATACCTACAGGCTATTGAAGACACAGCGGTATTGAAGATCGACAAAGAAAATTTAGAACAAGTATTTGCCAAAGTGCCAAAGCTGGAAAGGGCTTTTAGGATAATGACAGAAAATATGCTGATTGCCATACAGCGTAACCACGATTTTTATCAGAAAATGAACAGCAAAGAGCGCTATGAACATATGGTAAAAGCACAACCGAAATTCACACAACGCGTGCCTCAGTATATGATTGCCTCCTATTTGGAGATCACTCCTGAATATCTGAGCTCGCTTAGAAAAGGGTATTAAGGTGTCTATCGACAAAATATGTCGCCCCTACAGGGCTTATAGACCTTACCATTATATCCTTTACTATAAATATCATCCGCCTAAGGTGGGTTAAAGTCCGTAGGACTGGAATATTTATAGCAAAAAAAAGTAGACAATGACAAGTTCAAACCCGCCCTAGGCGGGGTAACACATAATTGTCATGAAAGTCTTTTTAAGATATCTTAATTTTTTCCTCTTCCTTCTCCGCTAATTTTGGATCATGTAATCATTTAAAAACAAAAATCATGGTACAAATTAAAGAAAATGACATCCCTGCGGGGTTCTATGAAAAACTAATGCCAATCGAGGGTTATCTAAAAAACTCAAGCCTTGATTTTCAATTATTGGAATTGATGCGACTTAGGGTTTCGCAAATCAACAAATGTGCGTATTGTGTGGATATGCACCACAAAGAACTAAAACACGCAGGGGAAACTGAATTGCGGATGATTTCCGTTTGTGTGTGGCAAGAAACGCCCTATTTTTCAGAAGAAGAACGTACAGTACTTCAATTTGCAGAGGAACTTACTATTCTGAATAACGAATCGGTCTCTGACAAACTGTTGGACAAGCTCAACCAGTATTTCAGTAAAGAGAAAATCTGCTATTTAACGCTGGCAGTATCACAAATCAACACCTGGAATCGTTTGATGCGAACTTTTAGCTTTATCCCAGGTAAATATGAAGTTCAGAAGCAAGAGGAATTGTCATAACTCCTTTTAAATATCCGATTTATAAACCTCACAGATTCACCCCGATGATTATCGGAGCCTGTGAGGTTTTGTCATTTCTTAAGATATCTTAACCCTTTCTCCCTTTCTGTCCGGTAATTTTGCTTTATCCAACTATAAATCATGAGATTATTTAGAACAATGTCATTATCGTTTGTTTTGCTCGTTTCCGTTACAGTTTATGGACAAGTTGAAAAACAAACCTTCACCTACTCTGATACGCTTCAACTGGATTTCTATTCCGAAGAAAACAATATTGATGCTAATCGACTTTTAGTCCTATTGGTACACGGAGGTGGTTTTTATGCAGGTAAAAGAGACAATCCATTGGAAACTGAATTTTGCAAAGCAATGGCTTTAAAAGGATACGCAGTGGCATCTATGAGTTACCGTCTAACCAGAAAAGGGAAACCTTCCGGATTTGGGTGTGGATGTCCTGCTTCAGAAAAGATAGAAACTTTTGTGGCGGCATCGGAAGATATTGCCGATGCGGTGAAATTCCTTCAGCATAAAAACAAAACATTGAAATTTGATGCAGATAAATTTGTTTTAATTGGCAGTAGCGCCGGAGCCGAGGTTGTACTCAACAGTGCTTTTATGCAAGACCATTATGCGTTTAAACACATTCCGAAAATCAAACCCTCAGGAGTCGTATCAATGTCGGGGGTGGTGTTGGATGCAGATTATATAATTAAGGAAAATGCAATTCCAAGCCTTTTTTTTCACGGAAAGAAAGACAAAATAGTGCCTTTTGCTACTGCTCCACATATTTATTGTAAGCCTAAGGATGTAGGTTATATTATTTTAGACGGATCAAAAACCGTAGCTGTTAAACTCGATAAATTGAAAACCTCCAATGTGCTTGCTTATGATGAAGAAGGAGATCACGAGTGGTCAAATAAATCATATGCCGAAGTTAATCTGATTAACTGGTTTATTCAAGAAGCAGTCGTAGAACAAAAAATACTGAAGGAAGAAATCATTTTAAATGACAAACCGATATCCAGAGACTATTAAAATTTATAAAGAAAACTCATGTCATTTCTTAAGATATCTTAATTTTTTCTTCGTATTTCTCAGCTAACTTTAAATCTTAAAAAACAATCACAATGAATCATTTATATACAAAATTATTTTTAAGGGTAGCTGTGGCTGCCGGATTTTTATCAGCGGTAGCCGATCGCTTTGGCCTTTGGAGCGAAAATATCTCCGCTTGGGGAAATTGGGAGAACTTTGAAGGTTACACCCATTCGCTTTTGCCATTTTTACCCGAAACAGTAATCCCTTTCTTTGCCTGGACTGCCACATTAGCTGAAATTGTTTTTGGAATACTCTTGTTAATCGGTCTTAAAACCCAACTTGTCGCAAAATTAAGTGGTGTTTTACTGATTTTGTTTGCATTGGCAATGACTATATCTTTAGGAATAAAAGCCCCATTGGACTATTCAGTACTCCCAGCTTCTGCCGCCGCATTTGCTATCAGCGTAATAAAAGGGAAATATTTAGAGCTTGATATGCTATTAAACAAAAACTAATAAGGAGTCTCTATATGTATTAATACTGGTTTTGTTTAAATTTTGCCCTGCTTGTGTAATTTCAATAGTGGTATTATTACAGTTATTTTATTACTTTTAGGCTTTGACATCAACCCCTAAATTGGGTTGAAAAAACTAAAAAACATTTCAACGCAAGCCTGTCTATCGATAGGCAGGTGTCGAAACTCCCGGCAGTTATCGGGATTAAATCTCACTTAGTGAGTTAAAGCTTTTTCTAATGATAAAACGTCTACTTTATTTTTGTTTCTTATTTTCCATTATCATCAATGCCCAGGATCGAAAAATTCCTGTGGACACCATTATCACTACTTCCCATCAGGTAAACATCAATGGGGTGAGGGTTTCATATAAGTCCAATACCGGAACTTTACCGGTCTGGGACGATAAAGGAAAAGTAATCGCTACACTATTTCACACCTATTATTATCGTACCGATGTTGGTGATAACAGTTCCAGACCTCTTTTGATTTCTTTTAACGGCGGACCGGGATCGGCCTCTGTTTGGATGCATTTGGCCTATACCGGACCTAAAATATTAAAGATTGATGATGAAGGTTATCCTGTTCAGCCTTATGGCGTAAAAGACAACCCGAATTCCATTCTTGACGTGGCCGATATCGTTTATGTCAACCCGGTAAACACTGGATATTCGCGTATGGTAGCCGATAAAGAAGGGGAATATCCCGACAGGGAAAAATTCTTTGGTATCAACGCTGATATTGAATATCTGGCCGATTGGATTACCACCTTCATTACCCGAAACAACCGCTGGAGATCTCCAAAATACATCATCGGGGAGAGTTATGGTGGTACGCGTGTAGCAGGACTATCGCTCGCTTTACAAGAAAGACAATGGATGTACCTAAACGGAGTAATCATGGTCTCTCCGGCAGATTATAAAGTTATTCGAGTAGGTGGGCCTGTATCTTCTGCTTTGAATTTGCCGTATTACGCAGCTGCGGCCTGGCATCAAAAAGCTTTGAGGACGGATTTACAGCAAAAAGACTTATTGGAAGTGCTTCCTGAAGTAGAAAACTATACCGTAAACACCCTTATCCCGGCTATTGCCAAAGGCGGATTTATTTCTGATGCTGAAAGAGAGTCCGTAGCTACCAAAATGGCGCAGTATTCTGGACTTTCAAAAGAATCGATCTTGCAACATAACTTGGATGTGCCTACTTCATTTTTCTGGAAGGAATTACTTAGGGACAAAGGCTTTACCGTAGGACGTTTGGATTCTCGCTACCTTGGAATTGACAAAATGGCCGCAGGTACAAGACCAGATTACAATGCTGAACTTACTTCTTGGTTACACTCCTTCACCCCTGCCATTAATTATTATCTGCAGGAAGAACTCAATTTTAAAACCGATGTCCCTTATTATATGTTCGGACCGGTACACCCCTGGAATAACGAAGATGACAACACCCGGGACGATCTAAGACAAGCTATGGCTCAAAATCCGTATTTACATGTACTTTATCAGGCCGGGTATTACGATGGAGCGACGACTTATTTCAATACCAAATACAGCATGTGGCAAATGGATCCAAGCGGAAAAATGAAGGATCGCCTACGTTTTGAAGGCTACAGAAGCGGACATATGATGTACCTACGAAAAGAAGACTTAAAAAGTGCTAATGAGCATGTTAGGGAGTTTATCCGTTCAACCTCGAATCAAGGGAAGTCTGCGAAGTATTGATTGGATTGAAGATTGAAGATTGAAGATTGAAAAATTTAAAGTTTAAAATTCAAGGTTTAAGGTTTGGTTGTTATACAATAGTTAGCACTCATCAAAAAAACATTATGCATAAAACGTTAATCACATTATCTGTCTTAATACTTATATCATTTTTGTCTTATGGACAACAGCATCTTGAAAAAACAGGCTTAACTAAACACCTTGAAATAGAGTCAAAGTATTTAGGAGAAAAAAGAGAGGTGGAAATATACTTCCCTCCTAGTTATCAGGGATTAGAAATAAAAAAATATCCCGTGATGTACGTAATGGACGGGCAAGAATATTTTTTGCATCCTGTTGCCTATCAAAAGATGTTGCGATTTAAAGACAAATCGCCAGAGTTTATAGTTGTAGGCATAAATTCCGATAGAAAGAAAAGAAGAATCTTGTATCATCAGGATGCTAGTAGATTCATCAACTTTATAAAAAAAGAACTAATTCCGCTAATAGATGAGAATTACAGGACTTTGGAAGAAAAAGAACGTATATACTTTGGTTGGGAAATGGCTGGAGGTTTAGGATTGGAGATTTTTGCAAATCATCCAAACATGTTCAGTGCCTTCTTTTTGGCAAGTCCGACACATTTCACAGAAGACAGGATTGCAGCTTTAGATAAAACCACAACAGAAAATACGCCTTATCTCTATTTTTCAAAAGCACCGGAAGAAACTTATATCGAAAAATCATTAAATGAAGTTGATAGCGTTTTCAAAACCCGTAATCCAAAGCATACTTTTTGGAAAGTCGATAATTTATTGGGTGAAGACCACTATACCACTCCGCTTAAAACAATAAGCAATGGATTAAGGGACTATTTTAAAGATTACAACACCTTGCGTTTTTATAGTCTGAAAGAATTTGACGAATTTGGGAACCTGGACAGTATAAAGAAATACTATCGCCATAGGGGAAATCGCTACGGAATTTCTACAGACGTTCACAGAACTACAAAACATTTTTTGTTGCTCAATGCCATGACGGAAAATAAGTTTGAACGCTTTGAAGAGTATGCCAATGAATTTGGAAAATACCTATCAAACCCAACCCGAGAAATCTGGGCGGTTAGGTTTGGAAATTATTTTGCTGAAAATAACAAGGATAAAGAAGCGTTGGATATTTATGAATCTGGTTTAAATAAATTTCCCGAATCACCTGCAATTCATAATGCAATAGGAACATTCTATACAAACAAAGGAAATGAGAAAAAGGCAAGAATACATTACAAACTGGCCATTGAATATGCTGAAAAAAACGATGATTCTGAATTAGGGCAATATAAAAGTGATTTAGGGAAGTTATAAACGAGCTTTAACACTGTACAACAACACAAAAATGATTCTTTGCCCCTTTGCGTCTGCCAAAGGCAGGAAAACCTTGCGGCCCTTGCGGTTAAGTTTAACCGCAAGGCGCGCAAAGAAATACGCAAAGTACGCTAAATTTTAAACTTTGAACATTAAACTTTAAATCTTCAATAATCGTATATTTGAATAGATTTATAAACTACAGGAATGCAATTTAAACATCCGGAAATCCTATGGGCGCTTTTTCTACTTGCCATTCCACTTATCGTTCACCTATTTCAGCTTAGGAAATACCAGAAGGAAGCCTTTACCAATGTCCGTTTCTTAAAGGAACTGAGCATCAAAACCCGTAAGAGTTCCCAATTGAAAAAGTGGTTGGTGTTACTGATGAGGATGCTTGCTTATGCGTCCATTATCATCGCTTTTGCGCAACCTTATTCTGCCAACAGGGATATTCGGCAAACGGAAAAAGAAACCGTGATCTACCTCGATAACTCTTTCAGTATGCAATTGAAGGGAAATCAAGGGGAACTGTTGCGTAGGGCGATCAACCAAATGATTGAAAACATCCCTGAAACTGACGTTTTTAGCTTTTTTACCAACGAAAAGACCTATAAAAACATTCGTATCAACGATATCAAGAACGAACTCCTGGGGCTGGAATATTCAACAAAGCAATTGTCGTTGAAAGAGGTCTTTTTAAAAGGAGA
Source organism: Galbibacter kalidii (assembly GCF_026241135.1). GTDB lineage: Bacteria > Bacteroidota > Bacteroidia > Flavobacteriales > Flavobacteriaceae > Galbibacter. Next base: position 45,319 of record NZ_JAPFGA010000020.1, on the reverse strand, counting down.
ACAACTTTTTTCTGATGCTGATGCGCTTGAGAACTTTATCTTTATCTCCGATTTTCAGCAAAGAAATGCAGAAGACATCCCCCAAAGGGAAACAGCTCCCGTTTTTGTGCAATTACGTCCGACTTCAACGTCAAATATTTCGGTTGACAGTGTTTTTATTGCTGAAAAGAGTGCGGATACCTACGAAATTGAGGTGCTCACCTCCAAAAATGACGCTACGGAGAATGTCCCTATGGCTTTGTACAACGGGGATCAATTAATAGCTAAAACCTCGGTTACTTTTAACGAAAACCAAGGAAGTGCTACTTTTTCCGTTCCGGCGACTGAAGCCGTCAAAGGACGTGTTGTTATTGAGGATAACGGACTCCAATATGACAACGAGTTCTTTTTCTCCATCAATAAACAGGAAAAAGTCAACGTGCTTTCCATCAACGATGCTGATGACAATTTCCTAAAAAAGATCTATACGGAAGACGAATTCAACTATTCCTCCTCCCCTTCCAACGCCATTGATTACAACAGTATTTCAGATCAAAATTTAATTGTCCTCAACGAACTGAAAAGTATTCCAAATGCATTGATCACCACTTTAAAGAGTGCTGTTTCAGAAGGAATTAGTATTTGTATTGTCACTTCAAAAGAAAACAATTTAAATACTTATAATCAATTACTTACAAATTTATCAAATCTCACATTTACTTCCGCCAACGAAACAGAAAAACAAGTCACTGGAATCGCTTTTAACCACCCTCTATTCAACAAAGTTTTTGAAAGCGAAGTATCCAATTTTCAATATCCAAAAACACAGTTTTCATATTCGTTTTCCGGTCAGACAAATCATGTCATTTCCTATGCGGATAACAGTCCGTTTTTAGTAGAAAAGAACAATGTGTACATCTTTTCCTCCCCTTTAAACAAATCAGTGTCCAATTTCCAGAATTCCCCTTTGATCGTTCCTGTGTTTTACAATATGGCCAAGCAGAGTCTAGCGCTTCCAAGTCCGTATTTTACTATCGGAAAGGAAAACATTTTTGATGTAAAAACGACTTTGGGCAACGACGAGATCATAAACATTAGAAATGCAGAAGCCTCTTTTATCCCCCTTCAGCAAAATTATGGAAAACATGTAAGAGTCACTACAAGCGAAGCTCCCGATAAAGCCGGTATTTATACAATAGACAACGGTGGACAAGCATTAAAAGACCTGAGCTATAACTACAACCGAAATGAAAGCCTGTTGAATTACCTCGATTTGAGCGCTGTCTCGTCCGAAAAAACATTCAATAGCACCTTTGAGGCACTTAAAAACATAAAAAGTGAAAACAATGTCAACGAGCTTTGGAAATGGTTTGCTATTTTTGCATTGGTGTTTTTATGCATCGAACTGCTCATCTTAAAATATTTTAAATGAATATCCTTCTAAAGTCAGCTAAAATAATTGCTCCCAATAGTGAGTTTCACCAAAAAACCAAAGACATTCTTATTGAAAATGGCGTTATCAGTAAAATTGCAGCGAATATTGAGCCTTCGAAAAAGGTAAAGACCATAACACTTGATAACCTGTACGTGTCTGAAGGTTGGTTTGACAGCAGTGTGAGTTTTGGAGAACCGGGTTATGAGGAGAGAGAGACTATAGAAAACGGACTTAAAACCGCGGCGCTAAGCGGATTTACAGCCGTAGCCGTCAACCCCAACACCAATCCCATCGCCGACACCAATGCCGATATTTCATTTTTAAAGTCAAAAGCCTCGGGGCATGCCACTTCACTTTACCCGATTGGAGCGCTCACCTTAAAAAGTAAAAGTGTTGACCTAGCAGAGCTTTATGATATGAAAAATGCCGGAGCGGTGGCTTTTGGTGACTATCAAAAACAAATTGACAATCCGAATCTAGTTAAAATTGCAATGCAGTACGCCCAGAATTTTAACGGACTTGTGCTTTCTTTTCCGCAGGAGGACAAGATTTCGGGAAAAGGAATCGTCAATGAAGAAATTACAGCTACCAAACTCGGATTAAAAGGAATTCCCGCACTTGCGGAAGAACTCAATATCACCCGCGACCTCTATATTTTGGAGTACACGGGAGGTAAATTGCACATCCCGACCATTACCACGGAAAAATCGGTTGCTATCATTAAAGAAGCGAAGAAAAAAGGACTGGACGTAAGTTGTAGTGTAGCTGTTCACAACCTTGTACTGACAGACGAGCTGCTTTCAGAATTCGATACTAATTATAAGCTACTTCCTCCCCTACGCACTAAAAAAGATACAAAAGCCCTGTTGAAAGGCCTGAAAGACGGTATCATTGATTTTGTGACCAGTGACCACAACCCTATCGATATCGAGCACAAAAAAATGGAGTTTGATCATGCCATGTACGGAAGTATTGGCTTGGAAAGTGCCTTTGGGGCGCTCAACAAAGTTTTACCACTGGAAACGGCTATAAACACCCTTACAGCCGGAAAATTGAGGTTCGGGATTGCTTCCGAAGGCATTAAAGTTGGAGAAAAAGCAGACCTGACACTATTCAATCCGGAAACGGAATATGTTTTTACTGAAGAACACGTCATATCCACCTCAAAAAACAGTGCTTTTCTCGGTAAAAAGCTAAAAGGGAAAAGCTACGGAATCATCGCCAATAACAAAATAGAACTAAAATGACCCTGGAAAAGAAAGGAAAAACACATGCCATTGTCGCATACATTACCATTTTTGGCTTGATCATCGCTATGATTCTGAACATGGAAAAGCAAAACCCTTTTGCCACTTTTCATATCAGACAGGCATTTGGAATTAACCTCTTATTTTATGTTATTGGTTATTTTATTATAAGTAATTTTGATTCCTTGATGATTTCAACAGCCTTTTGGATCTTTATTGCCATCCTTTGGTTTTACGGATTTATAGGTGCGCTACAAGAAAAATACAACAAAGTACCTTTGTTGGGTGAATACTTCCAGAAATGGTTCACTTTTATCAAATAACAACCTCCAAAAGCAACAAACATTGCAAACAAAAACACTTTCACTTCATCATATTATAAAGGAACCGGAAAACAAACAGGAAAAACCGAAAGCCCTCTTTATGTTTCACGGTTATGGGAGTAACGAAGATGATCTTTTTTCTTTTGCAGGGGAATTGCCCGGCGAACTTTTCATTATTTCCGTTAGAGCACCATACGACCTGATGCCTTTTGGATATGCCTGGTATGCCATACATTTTGATGCTGAAGACGGGAAGTGGAGTGACGACGAACAAGCTATTGAATCACGGGAAAAAATAGCCGCATTTATAGATGAAGCATGTAAAGCCTATGATCTGGATGAAAGAAATGTGACCTTACTCGGTTTTAGTCAGGGAACTATCCTTAGCTGTGCCGTGGCACTCTCCTACCCTGAAAAAGTAAAAAATGTGATTGCCCTTAGCGGTTATATCAATCAGGATGTTTTAAAAGAAGGCTATCAAAATAACGATTTGTCTAAACTTCATTTTTATTGCTCCCACGGATCGGTCGATCAGGTTATTCCGGTGGATTGGGCCCGTAAAACAGCACCTTTACTCAAATCTTTGGAAGTAGACCATATCTATGAAGAATTCCCAGTAGGTCATGGTGTAGCGCCGCAGAATTTCTTTTCACTTAAGAATTGGCTTGTTGATAGGGTTTAGTTGTTGGTTGTTGGTTGTTGGTTGTTTGAGTGAAATTAGTGTTTTTCATTTTAGGTATTAAATAAGAATAAAACCAAAAAAACGGCTCCTCCCTTGTGATGAAGAGGGCGGAGCGTTAAGAAACAGTCCACCGGACTGTTTTAGCGAACGAGCCAGATGGCGCATGGGGAAATAGATTCAGTTTTGCGATAGCGAAACTGAAGACGGAGGGTTTTGAAATCCCAAACCATAGGAAGAAAACAGATATTTGGAGATTAACCATAAGCCTGCGTTTGTCAAAAACTCTTTCTCGTATTTCGTATTTCTAATCTCATAACTCCCAACTTCATTAGGACAACAAAAGAATAATAACTAATTTAAAGCCATAAAAAAATCTTCTATGTGGCGTTATATTAGTATCGTTCTCATCTTTTTAATGGGGCTAAATGATGTTTTTGGGCAAAATAAAAGACTTCGTGATTATGGAATTGAGATCGGGGTATTAAAACCGGGCGAACACAACGCCATAACTGATGTGAACAATGTCAAAGTTGGACAGGTCACCCTAATTGAAGGTGATAGCATCCGAACCGGGGTTACGGCTATTCTTCCCTACTCTGGGAATATTTTTCAGCAAAAAGTGCCCGCAGCCATGTATATCGGTAACGGCTTTGGGAAATTAACCGGCTACAGTCAGGTTAAGGAATTGGGAAATCTGGAAACCCCTATCATCCTCACCAACACATTAAGTGTGCCTACAGCGAGTAATGCCCTGATAAGTTACACCCTTTCCCTACCGGAAAATAAAGATGTCAAGTCTGTCAATCCCATTGTAGGGGAAACCAACGACGGTTATTTGAACGATATCCGCGGAAGACATATCAAAGAAGAACATGTACTAAGTGCCATACAAAATGCAAAAAGCGGCACTGTAGAAGAAGGTAACGTAGGTGCCGGAACAGGAACGGTTTGTTTTGGATATAAAGGTGGTATTGGTACTTCTTCCAGAGTATTACCCAAGGCGTGGGGAGGCTATACCATAGGTGTTTTGGTGCAAACCAATTTTGGAGGTGTCCTGGAAATTAACGGAGTCCCCGTAGCAAAAGATCTTAAAAGATATCCTAATAAGTATATTGAAGAAGCCGATGGCTCTTGCATGATCGTTGTCCTAACCGATGCACCTCTCGATGCCAGGAATCTGGAACGCCTTGCCAAAAGAGCGATGTTGGGATTGGCAAAAACGGGAGGTATTGCTTCCAATAGTAGTGGTGATTATATTATTGCGGTGTCCAATGCAGAAGAAAATCTGGTAGATTATCAGAGTGATTCTAAGTTCCATAAACAAACGATATTGGAAAATGATGCCATGACCCCTCTTTTTATGGCTACTATAGAAGCTACCGAAGAAGCTATATTAAACTCCCTTTTTGCCGCAAAAACCATGACGGGAAGGAATTCGCATACCGTAGAAGAGTTGCCAAAAGATACCATCATTGAACTATTAAAAAAGTACAATCGGATTAAAAATTGATCTAACCATTCTAAAAAAAATTGCATGAATACACTCTTTAAGAAATTTATAGTAGATCGGGTACGTCGCAAATACCGAAAAGCATCAAAAGAAGACATAAAAACCCAGAAAAGCTTTAAAAGACAGGTCCGGGACCTTGAAGTAGAAATTACTCATGAGATCAACGATGTAATTTACTTGATTATTGGTGTTATGGCGGCTGCATTCGGATTAAAGGGCTTCCTTTTGCCCAGCTCATTCATTGACGGAGGAGTGACCGGTATTTCATTGATCGTCAGGGAACTCACCAACATTCCCCTTTCGGTATTGATATTTGTCCTCAACCTCCCTTTTGTTATTTTGGCCTATATCGCCATAAGTAAACACTTTGCCATCAACAGTATCATTGGGATCTTTTTATTAGCGTTGGTCGTACATTTTATTCCTTTTCCTGTGATTACAACCGACCAGATCCTGATTGCTGCTTTTGGCGGTTTTTTCCTCGGATTGGGAATCGGGATGGCTATCCGTGGCGGGGCTATTATCGACGGAACGGAGGTCTTGGCCATATACATCAGCAGAAAATCCAGTCTCACGGTCGGGAACATCATCCTCATTTTCAATATCATTATTTTTACAACAGCTGCCTATATTTTTTCTATGGAAATCGCCCTGTATGCTATCCTTACTTATTTTTCGGCTTCCAAAACAGTAGATTTTGTCATAGATGGTATTGAAGAATATATAGGTGTGACCATTGTTTCTGATAAAAGTGACGAGATACGAAGAGCCATTATCGGGAATATGGGACGAGGGTGCACGCTTTTAAAAGGAAAAAGAGGATTTGCCCCCGAAGGTTCTCCTTTAAGGGATGTGGATGTGGTTTATGCTGTAATAACCCGTCTGGAGATGGCCGATTTTAAAACCGAGATCGACAAGATCGATAAAAGCGCTTTTATCATTATGAATTCGGTAAAAGACACCAAGGGCGGGATGATTAAGAAGAAACCTTTAAGTAAGATTTAGGTTTAACAATAGCTTTCAATTTGAGTTATAAATGTGATAGCGCGGAAATATTTTCCTTGCAAAGCACACGGATTGCAAGCCTGTCTGCCAAACTTGCCTGACGGCAGTCAAGTAGGTAGATCCGCAATATCTTATGATTTGAGATTGAAAACAATAATCACTTTGCCTCCTTTTTCTCCTGATGTAAAGACACCCATACCCCTACGCCTAATGAAGCTCCTATAACTGACAATGATAGCCATTCTGGTATTTCCACATGATGGGATAGGATCATTTTTACCCCTACGAAACTCAGTATCACAACCAAACTGTATTTCAGGTAACCAAAACGTTCCAGCATATTAGCCAAAAAGAAATACATGGATCGGAGTCCGAGTATCGCCATGATGTTGGAACTAAACACAATAAACGAATTGGACGTAATGGCTAAAATTGCCGGAATACTATCCAAAGCAAAGAGAATATCGGTAAACTCGATGATGATCAGCGTTATAAACAAAGGGGTAGCTACCAACAAATGCTTTTTCCTTACAAAAAAATGTTCGCTGTCGGTCTGTGTTGTTACTGGAACAAATTTCCGAACCAGTTTATAAATGAATGTCTTTTTTGGGTCGTATTCATCATCCTCCTTTTCAAGAGCCATTTTAATAGCTGTGTAAATAAGAAACGCTCCAAAGATATAAATCACCCAATCAAATTTTTTGATCAGGAACACGCCTAATAAAATCATCAACGCCCTGAAGACAATGGCGCCGAGTATCCCCCAAAACAAAACCCGGTGCTGGTAGATTTTTGGGATTTTAAACGAAGTGAATATAACGGCAATCACAAAAATATTGTCAATACTCAGCGATAGCTCGATCAAATACCCTGTGATGTACTTCATCAAGGCTTTCCACGGTGTTAAATGATCGGTATTGGGAATCCAATCGTGTTTGAAGATGAAATAGATCGTTATAGAAAAAAGCAAAGCCAGACTTACCCAAATACAGGTCCACACTGTGGCTTCTTTATTGGTGATTTCATGTGGGTTCTTATTAAAAACCCCCAGATCTATGGCTAGAAAAATAACAATAAGTGAAATAAAAACAATCCAAACTACCATGCTAACTACGCGTGTATAACAAATGATCGAGCAAAGTGAAATTAACGCTCAAATCATCTTTTAATTCATATCTAAGTAAAAGTTCGCCCCAATATTTCCCATCGGAAAAATCAGCGATGATCCATTTTTGGTTCATCACCTTTATTTTATTGATCTTCATCGGAGCTCCGGACATGCCATCGTAAGGCACCAAAGGGTTGTTCCCCTTACTTTCATTTGTTTCAAGTAATTTATCGGATATATAACGGGAAGGGTTCTCTAATTCCAAATGATCGTAATATGCCAATGCGTCATCGTTGTTCTCTAACGAAAAATATTGTAGATCGAGATTGTTGAGGATAAGTGCTTGTACAGAATCCTTCAATGTTTCATTTTCCTCTTTCAGATTCTCCATTTTAACCGTTTCAGAATCAAAATATTTCTTCGAACTCACATATTGGTATATGATATACAAAGCTGCAAAGAGAAATAGATACATAAAAATGTTACGTCTCATATCAATGGGGTTGTTTTAAATTTCAATTTTTAAATTATCATAGGCAATAAAAACACCTTCCGGTAATTCCTTTTGTACCACTTCATGAAAGCCCAGCTTCGGACTAATATGCGTAAAATAAGCTTGTTTTGGTTGCACTTGGTCTATAAATTCCAAAGCTTCCTCCACATTAAAATGTGAATGGTGTTTTTTCTTTCTGAGGGCATTGACGACCAAAACCTCCACGCCTTTCAGTTTTTCGACCTCTTCATCTTCTATCATCTTCACATCCGTTAAATAGGCAAATTTATCAAATCTATATCCAAAAACCTGCAATCTGTTGTGAAAAGCATTAATAGGAATGACATCCAGATTCCCCAAAGTAATGGGCACATTGTTTTCCACTACATTTGCTTTAACCGCCGGGGCTCCCGGATAACGGTCTTTATCGGCAAAAATATAATCAAATTTTATTTGGAGATTATCCAAAACCCTTTGGTGTGCATAAATGGGAACATCACCCTGCCGGAAGAAAAATGGCCTGATGTCGTCCAATCCCATGATATGATCGGCATGTTCATGGGTAAACAAAATGCCGTCAATGCGTTTTACATCATTGCTCAACATCTGTTGCCTAAAATCAGGGCCACAATCAATAACATAACAATAATCACCCCACTCTACCATCACAGAAACCCGCAAACGCTTGTCTTTCGGGTCTGTACTTTTGCTAACGGGATCATCACTACCTATAATGGGGATTCCTTGAGAAGTTCCGGTACCGAGAAACGTAATCTTCAAAACTGTATTTTTTCCAAATTTATCATTTATATTCTGAACTTGTTTAAACTTTTTGGATTGAAGCAAAAATTTAACCCCTGCGCCAGCTGGCTCGTTCGCTAAAATAACCCAAAGGTTATTTTTATACGCTACGCCCTACGCTCAATTGGAGACTTTTTTGCTCCCGAAAGCTTTCGGGAATATAGCAAAGCTAAGGAAAGAAAACCTGCCTGCCGACAGGAAAAACTGGACCGAACGTTAAGAAAACACCCCGTGGCTGATTAAGCAGGTTCAAAAGAGCAATTTTTTTAACCAATTGGTAAAAGTTTAAACGAGTTCTGCAAATAGCTTCACGAAACTTTTTTAACTTTGTCACAAATCAGGGCTGCTATGACATTAATTTTAAAAGGCGATAAAAATTTTGAGAATATTCCTTCTCTAAAATCCAAGGCGTTACGAATTAATCTGAATGAAGATATTTACGGAACCTTTGCCGAAATTGGAGCAGGACAAGAAACAGTAAGGCATTTCTTTAGAGCCGGTGGCGCCTCCGGAACCATTGCAAAAGCGATGAGTGCCTATGACAAGAACTTTAGTGATTCCATTTACGGTGTTGAAGACGACAGTCGTTATGTAACCGAAGCCCGTTTAAAAAAAATGCTGTCGCACGAAATGCGATTGATGGAAGAACGTATTCCGAGAGACGAAAATCCCAATAAAATATTCTTTTCTTACGCAAATACGGTAGCTACTATCGATTTTGCCAAAAAATTTAAAGGCCACGGATGGCTGGGGATTCGTTTTCAATTGGATCCAAAAGAAGATTATAACGAGATCATTCTGCATATCCGTTTCAAACAAAACGAAGCCCGACTGCAACAAGAAACCTTGGGAATTGTGGGGGTTAACCTTATTTACGGGGCGTTTTACAAACATCACAAACCCAAAAAACTATTAAGATACCTCTACGATCATATCGATAAGGATACCATTGAAATTGATATGATCAATTTCTCAGGACCTCGTTTTGAAGATGTAGACAACCGCTTGATGAGCTTACAGCTGGTTAGAAACGGAATGACCGAAGCTGTGATGTTTGGCCCGGATGGCAACAATATTCTTCCTGCGGCCATTCTGTATAAAAAGAACATTCTCGCACTTCGGGGTAGTTTTAGACCGGTAACGCTCGTCAATATGGACATGTATAAAAAATCATATGATATTTTTGTACGGGAAAACAAAGTAGATGTCGACAATGCCGTTGTTGTGTTTGAAATTACACTTTCCAATCTTCGCGCTGAAGGCGAGATTGACGAAGAGGATTTTATGGACAGGGCCCGGTTGCTTTGTTCATTAGGGCAAACGGTGATGATCTCCAACTTCCAAGAATATTATAAACTGGTAGAATATTTCTCTAACTACACCAGAGAACGTATGGCGCTGACCATGGGGGTAAACAACCTGATCGATATTTTTGATGAGAAGTATTACCGTCACTTGAGTGGCGGTATTTTAGAAGCCTTCGGAAAGCTTTTCTACAAAGACCTGAAGGTCTACCTCTACCCTATGACCAATCCGGATACAGGTTTGTTAATGACGAGCAACAGTTTGAAAGTACATCCGCGTATGAAAGAGCTGTATAAGTTCTTTAAATACAACGGAAAAGTGGTTGATATCTTTGATTACGACGATAAGATCCTTCACATTTTCTCCAGGGAAGTACTCCAAAAGATAGCAGACGGAGAAGAAGGTTGGGAAGAAATGTTGCCAAAAGGTATTGCCGAGCTGATCAAAGAAAAGGAACTGTTTGATTACGAACCCGCTAAATTAGAAGAGAAAGAGAAATAATATACTCCTTAATGAAAGGGGGCAAAAAACTCTAAATTCAGATGTCATACTGAGCCTGTCGAAGTATAGTAGTTTATTGAAAATCATGAGTCTTCGACAGGCTCAGACTGACAAATCAAATCAATCAAAAACTTTTTAGACACCCGCTTTAAAAATATCCCTTGCATAAACGCATTAGAGATCAAACAGCATTTTATATCTTAGCTCAAAACTTTTTCAATGCAGGTCTTTTTAAAAAAATATGTGCTCGAGCTACAGCACACTTTTAGTATTTCAAGAGAGTCCCATGATTTTCAGGATAGTATGGTCGTTGGCTTGTCGCTAAACGGACAAACTGGTTACGGAGAGGCAACAGCAAATCCGTATTACAAGATCACCGTAACCTCGATGATGGAAGAAATTCGGGCAATAGAAACTGAAATCAATCAATTTCCATTTGACACTCCTGAACAATTTTACATTTTTCTAAAACAAAAAGGTCTGAGCAATTTTGCTATTTGCGCTTTGGATTTGGCTGCTAATGATCTCTACGGAAAACTTCAAGGTAAACCGCTATACGAAATATGGGGAACAACTACCGATAAATATCCGAAAACCAATTATACCATCGGAATAGACACTCCGCAGAAAATGACGGAGAAAATGCTTGAAAAACCCTGGCCACTCTATAAAATAAAGCTGGGAACAGAAAATGATGTTGAGATCATTAAACAACTAAGAGCACATTCCTCTTCCGTTTTTAGGATAGATGCCAACTGCGCATGGACTCCGGAACAAACCCTGGAGTATGCGCCAAAACTAAAAGAACTGGGGGTTGAATTTATTGAACAACCGCTTAAAGCGGATGATTGGGACGGATACAAGAAAATTATATCAGATAGTGCTTTGCCGATTATTGCTGACGAAAGCTGCATCGTTGAAGAAGATGTAGAAAAATGTGCCGGACATTTTACAGGAGTCAACATCAAACTGACAAAATGTGGCGGACTCACCCCTGCTCTACGGATGATAAAAAAGGCTAAAGAGCTCGATTTAAAAGTCATGGTAGGTTGTATGACCGAATCCAGTGTGGGAATATCTGCTATCGCACAATTATTACCACAATTGGATTACGTCGATATGGACGGTGCCATGCTGCTGAAAAAAGATATCGCAAAAGGTGTTGAAATATTGGAAGATGGTAAAGTTGTTTTTCCAACACTGGGAGGAACAGGTGTAACTTTGTTGTCATGATATATTTTACAGACGATTTTCCCGGAAGGACCGTAAGAACCAAAGAAGGTGAGTTTCTTTATTTTGGAGGGACTTCCTATTTAGGCCTACAACAACACCCTGAATTTCAAGAAATCCTCATCAATAATATCAAGAAATACGGGACCAACTACGGGGCTTCCCGAAAATCGAATGTGCGTCTCTCCATTTATGAAAAAGTTGAAAAACACTTGGCTCAGTTCGTAGGAAGCGAAGCTTGCTGCACTGTTTCATCAGGATATATGGCTTCCCAACTCGTTTGCCATTATTTCAGCAACAAAAAGTACACGCTTTACTATGCTCCACATACGCACACATCACTTTTACAAGCAGACTCAAGGGTTTATCAAAGTTACGATGTCTTAGAAGATGACTTGAAAGATAATCTACTCGATACCACTCCGGTTATTTTATTGGATTCGATTGATTTTCTGGGTATCAATTATCCTGATTTTTTAGCTTTACAGACTATGGATCTCACCAATGTGATTCTCGTTGTGGATGATTCCCACGGATTTGGAGTTCTGGGAACGAAAGGAGAAGGTGTTTTCCCTTCATTACAGCAATTAAATGCAAAGGAAGTTATCGTTTGTGGTTCTTTGGGAAAAGGCTTCGGATTACAGGCTGGAGCTATCCTTGGAAGTAAAAAGAGAATCGATGAACTTAACAATACTCCGTTTTTTGGAGGGGCGAGTCCGGCAACCCCGGCAAACATGGCTACATTGATCGACGCTCAGCATATCTTCAGGACACAATTGAAAAAACTAAAAGAAAACCTTCACTTTTTCAATGATCAATTAAAAAATGAGGGACTGTTTGTCCATCCGGGAACGCATCCCACCTACACTTTTTTAAATGAGAGACTGGTTGACTTCTTAGTGCAGAAAAAGATTTTGGTAACGAGTTTCAGATATCCCGATAAAGATTCAGCTGTGATGAGTCGTATCGTGATCAGTGCACATCATACCAAAAACGATTTGGAGTACTTGACGGAAAGCATAGATTCATTTTAAAACAAAGAAGCTATCTAAAAAGCTCTTGGTGAATTTGATTTGTCAGTCTGAGCTTGTCGAAGACATGTCAAGTTTCAATAAATTATACTTCGACAGGCTCAGTATGACATCTATAATTTGTAGCTTTTTAGATAGCCTTCTTCTATTTACTATGTTCTGAATATTTTAATTCTCAGCTTCACTTTTTACAACGAGCCTAAATCCTTCACCGTGAATATTGAGTATCTCCACATCGTCATCCTTTTTAAGGTATTTACGGAGTTTGGCTATATAAACATCCATACTTCGCGAAGTAAAGTAGTTATCATCCCTCCAAATCTTTGTCAGAGCCAATTCGCGGGGCATCAAATCGTTTTCATGAAGCGCGAGTAAGCGTAACAATTCATTTTCCTTTGGTGATAACTTGATAGGTTCTTCTTCTTTATAAGTAAGAAAGCGCAATTTCGAATTCAAATGGAAGTTTCCTATTTCAAATTCAAACTGTTTGCTATCGGCCAAAGATTCTGTTGATTTTCTTTGGATGATCGCTTTGATCTTGAACAACAACACTTCAGAATCAAAAGGTTTGTTCAAATAATCATCTGCTCCTACTTTATATCCTTTTAGCACATCTTCTTTCATTGTTTTGGCGGTAAGAAATATGATCGGGATATTTTCATCCTTTTCCCTTATTTCTTTTGCCAGTGTAAATCCGTCTTTATAAGGCATCATGACATCCAGAATACACAGATCATAATTATCCTTTCTGAATTTCTCATAGCCTTCCATCCCATTTTTAGCTAATGTGACATCAAAATCGTTCATCCCTAAATAGTCCTTGAGAACGGTTCCGAAGTTGGGGTCATCTTCTACTAATAAAATCTTTTTGTTAACTGTTTCCATACTTTTATATTAAAGGTAACTTTACAAAAAAGGTACTTCCTTTATCTTTTTCACTTTCAGCATACACTTCTCCTTGATGGTCTTCTACAATACTTTTCACATAGGCCAACCCTAATCCGTGTCCTTTTATGTTGTGAATGTTCCCTGTAGATTCCCTGTAAAATTTTTCGAATATGCGTTTTAATACCGCTTTGCTCATTCCAGTTCCCTTGTCTTCTATCTTTATAATGATACTGTTTTTCACCACTTCGGTATAAACATCAATCTCGGGCGCTTTGGGCGAATACTTATTCGCATTATCCAAAATATTTACTAAAATGTTGGTAAGGTGGAATTCATTTCCCAGAATTTCACTCCTTGATGCATCAAAATGTGCTTTTATATAGCCTCCTCGATTTTCAACCATAAGATTAACATGTGCTATGGCCTCTTCCAAAAGGTCATGAACATCAACTTTGTCCTTACTTATATCCAACTGATTTTTTTCCAGCTTGGATATCCGTAATACATTTTCAACCTGAGCATGCATCCGTTTGTTTTCATCCCTGATCATCTGTAGATAGCGCTTCACTTTGTCGTTATCTTGAAATGCCTTAGGGTTTCTCATGGCGTCTAAGGCCAAATTGATGGTCGCAATCGGTGTTTTAAACTCATGCGTCATATTGTTTATAAAATCGGTTTTGATTTCCGATATCTGCTTTTGTTTGATCAGCTGATACAAGGCACTTGAATAAGCCACTAGAATAACCAAGGTAAACACTACCGAAAGCAATGCCATCTCAATAATAGACGAGATGAGAAATTTCTTTTTATCCGGAAAACTCACCAATAAGTTATAATTGCTATGTCCTTCGCTATCTGTGAAAATGGGGGTTTTATATTGCGAATCGTATAATTGTCCCATATTCATAGACCGAACTCGGGTTGCCAGGCCTCTACTATAAACACCATATTCAAAATTGAGATCGATTCCTCTGTCTTTCAATCCTTGTTGAACAAGCAATTCTACTTCCTGCGGCGTCACCCTTTTATGAATAGGCACGCGCTTAGCTGATTCCTTGAAAACATCTTCGAACATGGCTTTGTCCATGGCTGAAAAGCCTCCAATCTTTTCAATTCGCTCTACTGGAGAATACACCTTACCGTCAATACCGAATTCTTCCTTAAAAATTTGAGTAGTCCTTCTACTCGTATAATTTTTTATGGTAGACGTATCGGCATTGTTATTATCAAAGAACGTTGAAGATATTCCGTAGTCTTCTTCCAAGATTCCGTGGGAATAAATAAATGTTTCATTGTTATTTCCATCCCGCTCTACAAAGAAGAATTCCCTTAAATTTGATTCCTTCAGTTCACCTATGCTATCGCGTAGTTTAATGAATCTATCAAAATAATCTCTCATTTCACGGCTTTCAATCTTTTCTGAAACCGAATGCAATACCTGAAAGATTGTATTGGAGAATTGCTCCTCTTTATCTTCTACTGCTGTTTTAATCCAGTAACCTTGTACGAATATGATTCCGATAAGGGATAAACTCATCAAGATTACCAAAAAAACAAATAAGCGTCTACTCATTTGGTCAAAATTAAGGCTTTGTAATTAGGTACGTTAAGCATTTAACCTAACGTTAACAAAAATGTTAAATTTTTTGGTTCAAATACTTTTTTTGAGTAATTGTTCGTGAATTTCTGTAGTTGTCAAACGGGTAGTTTCCATGTCAATGTTTTCAATAACAAAATCGGCCCGTTTTATTTTTTCTTCTTCACTCCACTGATTCTCGATACGCTCCATAACCGCTTCCCTTGTGGTTTGGTCTCTCTCCACTACCCTGTGTATTCGCGTTTCCAAAGGAGCTGTAACGATTATTATCACATCACAATCCTTGTCTGCACCACTTTCAAACAGCACCGCTGCTTCTTTGACCACATAGGGGGCTTCTTGTTCCTGGTACCATTTTTTGAAAGAAACCCCTACAGCCGGATGGATAATCGCATTCAGTTGCTCCAGCTTTTTCGGGTCATTAAAAACAAGATCGGCCAGGTATTTTCTGTTCGGATTATCCTCTATATATGCCTCTTTTCCAAAAGCTGAAACAATAGCATTTTTTACTTCGGAACTTTCACGCATCAAGCGCTTTCCTTCTGTATCGGCGATAAACACCGGAATTCCCAATTCAACAAATACGGACGCCACGGTCGATTTTCCGCTTCCGATCCCTCCTGTTAACCCAACTATCATAAACTACTGTTTTTTGATCAGAAATTCCACTTTTCTATCCAAAATATTGATTGACGATACAAACGATGGTCGCTTTTCAACTTTCGGAATTAAAAAGGTGCTGTTTTCCGTGATCTTATCATAATCACAAACTACAACAAAACTGTTGGCTTCAACACGTTTCAGTTCGGATATCGGTGCCTTGCAAAGCAAACGTACTTTTTCAGGATAAAGCTTAATGCTTATGTTTTCCGGTAGGTTTTTCACCATAACGGGTATGGAGACCATTTTTTCTGAATAACGTTCTACAGTGCCGCTAACATTTACATATTTAGTCCCCAGCTCTATCCCCTGTAAAGAATCAGGTATCTCGATCGTCAATTTATCGCTAAAATCTTTCCTGAGATTGTTATAGCTTTTTCTTTCGGTTTTCAAAATAGTAACCTTTGCCACAAGGTCTTCCGGACCTTTCACCATAATACTATCCGGAACCACTCTAATCTCATTTTTCAACTGATGGTCTTCAACGAAAGTAAGTTCGATATCGGATTCTATTTTTACGTATTTATTTTCGTTTATTCCCAATTTTACTATCAGACTGTCAAGGTCAACTCTTTGAACGGGAGTCGATTTATACTGATCCCGAATAGCGGCTTCAACATCGCCCGATAACAAATAATAGGTGTTCTCATTATTTTTGAAATCCGGCAGTTTAAGGTCAACACCTCTGTTGAACAAACGGTAATTGAGTACCTTAAAACCGGAGGCTTCTATATCTGCAGTTAGTTTTTCCACAGGCTTCCCCAATATGAGTTTATCTTCGGGCACCTCGGTATAGTTCACTTTAAAATTCACATGCGCTACGTAGGTGCCGGAAAGTGATATTAAGAACCAAATAAAAAATGAAATCACGAGAAACATCAAAAAAATTGATGCTTTGGGCTTGCTCAACAAGCTCTGGATATATTGAATGAACCTTCTTGCCATTAGCTAAAAAATAGTTTCGGAAAAATTTCTTCCGGTTTTTTCCCTGAAAAGGTAACCAAAAAAGTAGATTTGGCAAAAGCGAAGCCGTAAGCAAAGAACTGAATAAGAACCGCGTAAACAGACATGAAAGCGATTTTAAGGTTTTTGTATTTTAATAAAGCGTCTATCCATATCATCAGGAAATAAAGAAAGTAAAAGTACAGAAACACCGTAATGCCAACAAGTCTTAAAGCAACTGACATCAATAAACCGAATGTAAACAAGCTAGGAAACCAATAGGTTATTTTTTGGGTTTCGGGATGCCATTTGTTGAGTATGGGACGTGTTAACCCGAATTTTGTTACCTGTTGATAGAATTTCTCCCAGGAAATCCTTCGTTTATGATAAACAAAAGCTTTTTCTATAAGCACGGTTTCAAATCCGTTTTTCCACAAACGAATGGTAAGGTCGGGGTCTTCTCCCGGATGTATTTTCCCAAACCCACCGGTGGATTCAAAGGCTTTTCTTGAAAGCCCCATATTAAAACTCCGCGGTTGAAACTTGTTTACAGCCTTCTTCCCGCCTCTTATTCCTCCGGTAGTCAATATGGCTGTCATACTGTAGTTGATGGCTTTCTGTACATCAGAAAATGACTCATGTGCCGCATCTGGGCCACCGTAACAGTCAACGTACTTTTCATTCAGGGCTTTTGAAGCTTCTTCCAGATATTCCGGAGGAAGGATACAATCAGAATCAAGAATGACAAAATAATTCCCTTGAGCTTTTCGCATTCCGTAATTCCTGGAATCACCCGGACCCGAATTTTCCTTGAAATAATAGGAAATATTAAGTTTGTCCTGAAAGGTTTTTACAACTTCTTCCGAAGAAATAGTGGAACCATCTTCTACAATAACCACTTCAAAAGGAATTCTCCCTGAAAGGGACTCCATACTCGAGAGTAGTTCTTTGATCTCTTCCGGTCTATTGTATACCGGGATAATAAAAGAAAAGTTTAATTCCACTTTGTTGGGTATTGGGTGTTAGTTATTAACTGCTGGACATTGATAAAAACACAACACTCTAAAAATCTAACAATCTGTAACTCTCCTTCTACTTAGTCTTCGTCCCCAAATTTTGCTATCACCTCCTCACTTACGCCGGTTTTTGAGAATCCACCATCGTGGAAGAGGTTTTGCATGGTTACTTTTCTTGTCAGGTCAGAGAACAAACTTATTGTATAATCTGCACAATCCTGTGCTGTAGCATTTCCAAGAGGCGACATCTTATCAGCATAAGCGATAAAACCACCAAAACCTTTTACTCCCTTTCCGGCAGTAGTTGGCGTTGGTGATTGTGAAATGGTGTTTACGCGAACGTTTTTCTCTTTTCCGAAGAAATATCCAAAACTTCTCGCTATCGACTCCAAATATGCTTTGTTGTCCGCCATGTCGTTATAATCCGGGAATACGCGTTGAGCCGCCATATAGGTCAAGGCAACGATGCTTCCCCATTCGTTCATCGCATCTTTTTTAAAGAGCGTCTGACAAACTTTGTGGAAAGACAATGCCGATACATCCCATCCTTTTTCGGTAAAATCGTATTTCTCATCAGTATAATGTCTGCCTTTTCTAACGTTTACAGACATCCCGATGGAATGCAAAACAAAATCGATCTTTCCACCCAAAATCTCCATCGATTTTTCTACAAGGTTTTCCAAATCTTCAACATTGGTCGCATCCGCAGGAATAATTTCGGAACCTGTTTGTTCTGCCAATTCTTTGATCTGTCCCATCCGCATTGCTATGGGAGCATTGGTCAATACGAATTGAGCTCCTTCTTCATGGGCTTTTAACGCAGTTTTCCATGCGATTGAATTTTCATCTAATGCTCCGAAGATAATCCCTTTCTTCCCTTTTAATAAATTATATGACATATCTTATGATTAACTTTTTTAAGAACTCATCTAAACTTTCCCCTATTGGCTGCAAAATGATCTTTTTTTCCATGCGCCTCCCGACCCATTCACTAAAACAGTCCACCGGACTGTTTCTTTACGCTCTGTCCTGCCTTTTTATTGCTCCGTAGTTTTCCAACGCAAGCTGGCTCCTTCGCTAAAAAAGTTTGCCAAACCTTTTCTTTTGACAGTTCAAAAATATTCAAATTATTTCATATTTGTAGCTATAATCGACATATTCAACTAAATATTTCATTTGTAATAAGTTAGAACTCCTATAAACGCAACAATTCCTTGGCATGGGCCATGGCTGAAGCGGAAAGATCCTTCCCTCCCAACATTTGGGCAATTTCATCCACCCGTTCGTCCGTCGAAAGTTCTTTCATTTGTGAAGCAGTCACACCGTCTTTATCTTTTTTAAACACCTTGAACTGCATATCACCTTTGGCAGCAATTTGCGGCAAATGCGTAATTGAAAATACTTGCATGGTTTTGCTCATTTGCTGCATGATATCCCCCATTTTGTTTGATATTTCGCCTGAAACCCCTGTGTCGATCTCGTCAAACATAATGGTTGGCAAGTGCATATATTGTGATAAAAGTGATTTTATAGCCAGCATGATCCGCGATAATTCCCCTCCGGAAGCCACTTTTTTAAGTTCGTTGAACGAACTGCCTTTATTGGCGGAGAACAGAAAATGCAATGCGTCTTTTCCGTTGGCAAAATATTTATCGGTTTTATCCAAAACAAATTTAAACTCAGCGTTAGGCATCCCCAATTGTGAAAGCACGGTTTCCAAATGCGACTTTAGCCCCGGAATGGCCTTAGCTCTGTTTTTATGGATTTGACCCGCGATTTTATCCAATTTCTCTTCCTGAGCAAGCACCTCCAACTGTTTTTGTTTGATCTCTTCTTCCAGGTTTTCGGTCTTGGATACTTTTTCTTCCAGTTCTCTTTGCACTTCAAGCAATTCCCCTATTTCGAGAACGTTGTGCTTTTTCTGTAAATTATAGATCAGCTGGAGTTTGTTACTCACCTCTTCCAATTGCTGCGGATTAGCTTCCAGAATCTCTTCAATGCCTTGTATTTCCACATTGACATCGTCCAACTCGATCAAAACGGACTGGATACGTTCCAAAAGTTCTTTATAAACCGTTCCGAATTTCGAGAGCTTATTGAAAATGGATTTCAATTCGTTCAAGCCGGCAATGGTTCCCATTTGCTCCTCCCCTAAAATTTGAAGTGCATGACCTATGTTTTCCCCTATTTCTTCAACATTGTTCAGTTTTTCATAGGAAGCTTCCAGTTCTTCCAACATGCCTTCCTGAAGCTTCGCCGATCGTAATTCTTCTAATAAAAAGGAATTGTAATCATATTCCTTATCCGCTTCCTGTTGAAAATCGATGAGTTTCATCAACTCTTTTTTAGATGAATGATATTCAGAAAGCTTTTCAGCATAATCATCTAAAACAATGTTATTCCCCGCCACGGCATCCACCACCTGAAATTGAAACTCGTTATCGGTGAGTTGTAGGGTTTGGTGTTGTGAATGGATATCGATCAGTCTTTCTCCCAAGGAAGACAAAATATCGAGGGTCACCGGGGTATCGTTTATAAAAGCGCGGGATTTTCCACTCGGGAGAATTTCCCTTCGGATGATGGTTAATTTTTCAAAATCAAGGTCAACTTCTTCAAAAAAGCTTTCCAAATTATAATGTTGAATGGCAAAACACGCTTCGATCACACATTTTTCCTCACTGTTCTTTATACTGCCAAGGTCGGCACGTTTTCCCAAAACCAATGACAAACCACCCAAAAGTATGGACTTCCCCGCACCGGTTTCCCCGGTAATGGTTGTAAACCCTTCTTTAAAAGTAACCTGAAGCTTATCTATTAAAGCGTAATTTTTTATGGTAAGCGATGTTAACAATGCAATCTAATTTTAAGCTCAAAAGTACATATTTTTTTTTCGTTGTAAATCACATAAAAACAATGAAAAAAAATCACGGACTTTCCCGAAGTGAAACTAAAAATTGTACTTTATCTTATTACATATTTTTAGTTTTTCACAGAAGAGGAAAGATAATTTTTATTTTGTTTAAAAAAACTGAAAGTCACCTAATATTATAGGCAACTTCCAATTTATCTTATGTTATTTATAATAATCTATCCAATTATTTCCTTATTGGAAATATATGGCTGATCGTAATGCCGTTGTCCGGTTGCTTTGTACAAAGCATTTGCCAAAGCTCCCATAATAGGCGGGAACGGTGGTTCCCCTAAACCTGTGGGATCGATATCGCTTTTCACAAAATGAACATCGATGGCTTTTGGTGCTTCGCTGTGACGGATCAATCGGTACCTGTCAAAGTTTTTCTGCTCCGGAACACCGTCTTTAAAGGTCAAACCGCTAAACATGGCATGTCCGATACCATCAACAGAGCCTCCTTCTACCAGGTTGGTTGCTGCAATAGGATTAACAACTATACCGCAATCCACAGCGCAATATACTTTTTCCACTACGGGTTTGTCATCTTCCATAACCAGATCCAAAACATTGGCTACGTAAGAATTATGACAGAAATATGCAGAAACCCCTCGATGTACGTTTTCACCGGCCCCATTCTCCCAATTTGACTTTTCCCGTACCAGTTTAAGTACACCGGCATAACGTTTCGCTTCGTAATCATTGTTTTCGCCTACCGGTGCTTTTTGCGCTTTATCCAGTAGATCTAAACGGAACTCAATCGGATCTTTACCGGCTGCTTCAGCAACTTCATCCAAAAAAGATTGCTCAGCCCCCGCAATAAAATTGGAACGCGGCGCCCTGAATGCTCCCACGGTTATATTGGAATCTATCGTCCAACTTTCCGCAAGGTAATTCTCTATCGCTCCCGCAGGAAAACGATTGGCAAACAGCGGACTTTCGGGTATTCCTCCGGCACGCACATGGAAACCGATAAGGTTATTGTCTTCATCCAAAGCCGCTCTGTATAACGCATGGTATGCCGGACGGTAATTTCCATAAGACATATCGTCCTCTCGGGTATACACTAACTTTACAGGTGCTTTCATTTCCTTGGAAATCACAGCAGCCTCTACAACAAAATGTCCGTAGAGTCGACGGCCAAAGCCTCCACCCTGTCTGGTCATTTGTAGATCTATTTTATCCAAAGGCAATCCTAATCTCGCGGCAATGGATTTCTCCATAAACTCCGGCGTTTGAATAGGTCCTACTAATTTTGCTTCCGTATCGGTAACATTGGCAAAAAAGTTCATGGGCTCCATAGTGTTATGCGCCAGAAAAGGAGCTGTATAACTACGCTCTATAACCTTGGCAGCATTTTTAAAAGCCTTTTCCGGGTCACCATCTTTTCGTACTGTTTCAGCGGATTGAACAGCAACCTTTTTCATTTTCTCCACGTGAGCAGGAGAATTTTCTTTTCCTGCCGGGACCGCTTTTTCAAAGGTATTGTCCCCTGACCAGCCCATAAATGTATTGGAATGGCTTTCAAAAGGTTCCCATTCAGCTTTTACCTTCTTTCTTGCATTCATAACCTGCCAAACAGATTCACCAACAACAGCAATCATTTCCGGGAAGGCAGTTTCATCAAACATTCCGTAGGTGTGACCGTCTTCAAAGGTTTTGAATTTAAAAACGTCTTTAATTCCGGACATTCCTTTGGCTTCAGAAGCGTCAAGGGATTTCAGTTTCATACCAAATGCAGGCGGATGGATGATCATCGCAGTCAACATTCCTTCTTCCCTGTAATCCAACCCGAACAAAGGTTTTCCCGTTACAATTTTTTTACCATCGACATTCTTTCTCGAGGTTCCGATAATGGAAAAATTACTTTTATCTTTTAATTCTACTTCCTCCGGCACCGCAATATTGGCTGCTTTGGAAGCCATCTCTCCATACTCGGCAGATTTTCCTGAACCTTCGTGATATATCATGCTCTCTTTGGTCGTGATCTCACTTACGGGAACCTCCCATTCTTTGGCGGCGGCTTCTTTCAGCATTTGTTTTGCCGATGCCCCTGCCATGCGAAGTCCGTCCCATCCTTGCCTGATGGACTGGCTACCTCCCGCTATCTGACGGGTAAAAATATCGGTGTTTAAAGGTGCTTGTTCAACAATTACTTTCTTCCAGTCTACGTCGAGCTCTTCAGCAACCAACATAGGCATGGAAGTTTTTACATTTTGTCCTATTTCCGGATTTGGAGACATAATAGTCACCAAACCATTATCCCCTATTTTTAAATATCCGTTGATCTCAAACCATTCTTTAGGCATATCGAGAACTTGCTCCGGTGACGGTTTACACGATGCTAACCAACTAAACCCAAGCATAAGCCCTCCCCCGGCCATTGCAGTGCTTTTCAAAAAAGATCTTCTTCCGTAGGATGTTTTTACTAATGACATAATTTCTTGTTTTTATTGGTTAGACAGTTTTAGCAGCAGTTTTGATCGCTGCTTTTATACGTGTATATGTTCCGCAGCGGCAAATATTTCCGTTCATTGCCTGATCGATATCTGTATCACTTGGATTCGGATTGTTCTTTAAAAGTGCCGTAGCGGACATGATTTGTCCGGCTTGACAATAACCACATTGCGGCACATCGTGCTCCAACCAGGCTTGCTGTACCGGATGATCTCCTTCTTCTGAAAGTCCTTCAATGGTAGTAATTTCTTGATCTCCAACTGCTGAAACGGGTAATTGACAGGAACGCACCGCTACATCATCTATATGAATGGTACATGCGCCGCATTGCGCAATCCCGCAACCAAATTTAGTTCCCACCATTTGTAAATGGTCGCGTAAAACCCACAACATAGGCGTTGAGGGGTCTACATCTACTTGCTTATCTTTTCCGTTGATGTTTATTGTGTAGTTTGACATGGTTGATTTTTTTTATTAAAGTAATAAATATCCTAAATAATTCACAGTGGTTCACTGTAATTAACAAATTCTTAAATATTTGAAGCCAGCATTTGTGAAGTGGAGTGTTTTGATTGCTGCCAAATTATCAGGACGACTTTGTACAATGATTATAACTTTTATATTTTAGTTGAATGTATCTCGTCACCGTCAGTTCAGTGATTTTTTCGTAGCCCTGCGAAGAAAAAATTGTATCGAGAACAAAGCATATCGAGAAGCATCTCAGTAAAGGGTCTCGATACAATTTTGCTATCGCAAAACCACTCGACCTGACGCTACATTTAAGCTTAGTTAATACTTTATCCGTGCCCAGGTTTTGGAGTACAGGGGAGCGATTTCATTCAGGGTTTCCGTTAGATCAACGATATTTACTTTGGGACCGTCGGAAAAAACATTGGCTATTTCTTCAGATTTGGCGTCAAAAAAGGTCTGAAGGACAAAAGAATTAGGCCTTACATTGTTCAACTGATCAAAAAGTTTCATCGAACCGGCAACGGATTGCTTTGCCAAAATTGGATTCTCCACCAGATTGTCCAATCCCAGCCTGTGGTAGTTGTACAAGGCCAATCGGTAATTTTCAAAGGTGTTGGAAAGCAGATTATCTACCAATTCCCAACGGGTTCTGTTACCATCGGTTTGCTGCCAACCGTTGTAGCCGCTTGACTGTGCCAGATTGACAATGTTCTGGGCCTGTTCAAAATAAGGTGTTCCGCCTTCACGGGTAAAAGTATCGGCATCAATCCCTAGAATAATGTATACATAATAGGTGATCACAGCCGTGAGGTTGGATTCAAACACATTCGGATTGAAATACAAAGGGGAAAACTCTACATAATTAAACGTAAAGCGCTTGTCCTGATAGTTAAACACCGGTGATTGGTAGGTAGAATTATACACCGGTCTGTTGGATTGTATCTGAATGGTACCGCTAAACGCACTATTCTCATAGTTATTCACCGTGATCATCATGCTGCACTCAATACGCTCGGCAGGTGCAAAATTGCGATTGGTCCATTTTGTTTTGTTCACATAATCGTTTAAAGCCCTTTCGAGGGTTTTAAAAACCTGTTTGTTAGTTTGGTTGATCTGATCGGCATTAACAATCACCATACAGTTCAACTCTTGTGCTGCAACAAGGTTGAAGGTGCATAAAAGGATGAGAAAAGTAAGTATCTTATTCATTCAGGCAGTTCAGTATTTCGTTAAAGATATCGGTGGCTACTTCCGTTTTTGGTTTCAATTCAAACGGAGTTACATTCAATTTCTTGTCTATAAATGTAACTTTATTTGTTGTTTTTCCAAAACCGGCGCCTTTATCATTTAACGAATTTAGAACAATCGCGTCTAAATTTTTGGCTTCCAGCTTCTTTTTAGCGTTTTCCAGTTCGTCGTTGGTCTCTAAAGCAAATCCGACTAAAAACTGTTTTTCTTTGATTTCCCCTAAAGAAGCCAGGATGTCTTGTGTAGGAATGAGATCGATATGAAGTTTGTCTGTTTTCTTTTTTATTTTCTGATCGGCCACCGTTTCGGGTCTATAATCGGATACGGCTGCAGATAGGATCGCCACATCCACCTGATTGAACACCTGATGGGTAGCGTTATACATCTCTTCTGCTGAAGTAACGCGAAACAGTTTTATATGTGAATGTTCGTCAATGGTTAAATGCGTCGGACCGGAGATCAGGAAGACTTCAGCACCCAAATTGGCTGCTTCTGTCGCCAGGGCATACCCCATTCTTCCGCTGGAGTGATTTCCGATAAAGCGCACCGGATCGATAGTCTCATAAGTAGGGCCTGCGGTGATCAGTACCCGTTTTCCTTTTAAGGGTAGTTGTGAAAGTATATCCTTTTCAACAAAGGAAACGATATCTTCCGGTTCTGCCATTCTCCCCTCTCCTATCAGGCCACTTGCTAGCTCGCCATGACCGGCGGGAATCATTTTATTTCCGAAGGAGATTAACTTATCAAAAGTTTGTTTTGTACTCGGGTGACGGTACATATCCAAGTCCATCGCAGGAGCAAAATAGATCGGACATTTCGCAGAAAGATAGGTCGCCAATAAAATATTATCTGCCGTTCCCGATGCCATTTTAGAAAGTGTATTGGCCGTTGCCGGGGCTATGATCATCAGATCTGCCCACAGGCCAAGTTCCACGTGGTTGTTCCATACCGCATTTTCTTCCTCTTCATCTGTAAAAGAAGAATAGACTTCGTTTTTGGACAAAGTAGAAAGCGTTAAAGGGGTAACGAAATCTTTTGCATTTTCCGTCATTACCACTTTAACGCTTGCTCCGGCTTTAATAAAATGTCGTACCAAAAAAGCCGATTTGTAAGCAGCAATGCCTCCGGTTATCCCTAGTAAAACTTTTTTGCCGCTAAGTATGGACATGCCCTACTGCTCTTTTTCGGTATTTCTGTAATATATCTTATCCTTCAACCACTCTTCTACTGCAATAGCATGTGGTTTTGGTAATTTTTCATAGAATTTTGAAACTTCGATCTGCTCTTTGTTCTCAAAAATTTCTTCAAGACTATCAGTATAGGTCGCAAACTCTTCGAGCTTTTCTATCAACTCCTTTTTGATGTCTGCATTGATCTGGTTGGCACGCTTTGCAATCACAGAGATCGCCTCATAAATGTTTTGTATAGGCGCATCAATTTCGTTTCTATCATAGGTGATCGTAGAAACGGCCGCTTCAGAATTTCTTAATTCGCTCATAACTCTTTTTTATTTACTTATGTTGTACTCTTCCATTAATTGTTTTAGCTCTACTAAAGCTTTATCCAAGTCTTCTGCCATTTTATCGGCTTCTTTCTTGTATTCAGTTTCCGCATAATCCTTTAAAAATAAGTCGTAAGCCGCTTTCGCATTGCTGATACGATCTTCTTTCTTCGCATAGATACTGTTTATCGCCAAATTGTATTTTGCCAAATAATCATAGAACATGGCATCTTCTTTGTAAACAGAACCCGGAAATTCCTTAAAGAACAACTCAAAAGCCTTGATCGAGGCATTGTAATCGGATATGCGGTTGTATTGTTTAGCAATTTCAAAGGCTTTCTTTTCCAGTTTGGCCCTTAGGATGCTCACCATTTCGTTGGCCTCGTCCATATACTGAGACTCCGGATGGGTATTGATAAACACCTGGAGTTTTCCGATAGCATCATGGGTGTCGGTTTGATCTAAGCTAAAGCGCGGTGAGGTATGGAACTTACTTTTCGCACCCAAAAAAGCGGCTTCTTCGGCCTTTTCGCTTCGCGGATAGGATTTGCTGAACCTTTCAAACTGATAGGCTGACAAATAATAATCCTCAGATTGATAATAGGAATCGGCAAAGAAGTAAAGAATACGTTCCCCTTGTGGTTTCCCTACATACTCAGGGGCGATCTGTTCAAAAAGCCTGATGGCTTTTTTGTAGTCACCATCGTTATACAGCTTTTCGGCCATATCATATTTATTCTTTATATCGCTGTTTTTCAATACTTTTTGGTATTCACTACATCCCGTGAACAACAAAACACTAAGCGCTATTAAATATGTGTACTTCATATTTTTAATCATCCGGCAAAATTAGGTAATTATCTGTAATTTAAAAAACTATTTATGCAGTGAAAATAATACTATCTATAACGACTACACAACGACCTTCTTAGTTTTATTAAAAATTTAACGGATAGCAATAGGTAATTGTCCCTTTGAGGGGACTTTAGGGGTGTCGTACTTCATTTCTAAATTACTATGAAACTTTCCTTAAATACTTCTTCACAATTTCCATTAAAATATAAATTGTAGGTGTTGTATATGTTGGGTCTAAATTTTTTCTCCATCATTTAATCAGTTTTTAAATCCCTATGATAGCTTTTTAAGCGAAATAAATAGTGTTAATCCATATTGTTATACTCAATCTTACCGTCTTTCATCACCAATTTAACTTTAAAAAGAACTTCTTTAAAATTAGCTTCAAGATCCCCATCAAAAACTGCGATGTCTGCTAAAGCATTTTCTTTGATGACTCCTAACTGGTCTTTTCGATTCAATGCAATGGAGGCATTATATGTAGCAGTTTTTAAAACATCGTTTACTTTTAAACCAGCTTCATAGTAACCAACTAATGTAAATTTAGCAGCATCTCCCCGGGGTATTCCAAGATCAAAATATGCATCAGATCCCGCTACTATCATTACCCCTAGTTCATGCGCACTAATTAATACTTTTTGATTTGGCTGAAAATTCTTTTTTAACTCTTCAAGATCATAGGGTTGATTCATCATTTTATAATAATGGACAGCAATATCTACGGAATTAAAGGTAGGTACAAGATAAATGCCTTTATCTGCCATTTTCTTAAGTGTGGCATCTTTGAACCCATATCCATGTTCTATTCCATCAACTCCTGCTTCGATGGCATTGTGAACTACCCAATCCCTGTCGGCATGAGCAGTAACTTGAAGCCTATTCGAATGGACCGTTTCCACAATTGCTTTCATTTCTTCCAAACTCAGAGGTAATCTATTTCCAAATGCGAGAATCTTAATGACATCCACTGATTGGACGATGTGCTCATTAACTGCTAACCGAGCATCATCCACACCATTGACAGTTGTGTATTCCTGTTCGGTAATGCGCTTAAAATCTTTCGGAGGCAATCCACCGAATTGACCATCTACTGAGCCAATAATAGGACCGGAGACAAACATTCTCGGTCCATCCACATATCCCTTTCTTATAGCATCTCTCAATTCCACATCGAGGTAGTATCCTGAATTGCCCACATCGCGTATGGATGTAAAGCCGGCCTGAAGATAAGTTTTGGCAAAGTGAGCTCCCCGTAATACTCTCGTTTCATCCGAAAACATGATTGCATCCAACGCCAGATAAGACCAGTCGTTGTCGCGAGTCAATTTTTCCTCTGACAAAATATGCGTATGGGCGTCGATGAGTCCCGGGGTTACCGTAGAATTACTTGCGTCAATAATTACTGTATTTTCCGGAACTTCGAGATTTTGTCCTATCTTTTTAATCTTATCTCCCTGGACGTAAATTTCTTGATTCGTTGTAAAAACATTCTTTTCAGCATCGTACAGTTTTCCAGCTTTGATTAAGTAAGAACTTTGAACACTTTGTGCTATTGAGAGACTGGTCAAACAAAAAATATTGATGATTAGTAGTGTGAATCGTATCATGGTTTAGTGTTTAGATTATAATAGTTTCCTTGAATTGCAGGTAACGGTTCGCGTATATAGCGTATTTTTTATTCCTTTTGACATGAAGATTTAATATCTTCTACAGCCTTTATTAGTTTATCAATATTCATATCATGCTCATCTAAAAACCTAAAAACAATTGCTTTACTCGGCAGAAATACTACATAGTTTTCTCCAAAACCCAACATATAAGTTGCTTTTATTTTACAATTCCTTGTCTTTATTTCTTTTGACCAAAATGCGTGTTGATAGTTCGACCCTCGAAAATCATTATTGGTGCTGTATCCATTCCAATCCGTTTTTCCAAAAACTTCCTTTACCCTTTTTTTATTTAAGATTTGCCTTCCTTCAAAGCTTCCTTCATTGGCAAACAACAAAGCTATTTTTGCTGCTTCATCAATGGTTGGTAATGCACCATAGGCTAAGATAGGAATGGCTTCATTTTCATCTTCTTCGAGGGTATGCAGCACCGTAAAATACTCTGCGTTAATTGGTACAAGTACATTTTCGTGCACCAAATCCCAATAATTGACTTTATCGCCTTCTTTTTCTTCTACATATTTTTGCAATGCACAAGATAACACAAATAAATTGGTAGAAGCATAATTGAATTTTTGACCCGGCAATTCTGGATAATTACCAAGTTTTGCAATATTATTAATAGCTTCTTCTGCCGTTGCAGCAAGAATTAATGTATTTAATAGATGCTCTGGACTTTCACTTCCTTCAGTTCCCGTAACCATATTGAGTGCTTGTGAGAAGGTTACCCCTTTCCATCCTTCGTGGTCTGCTAATGCTGGTACATAATCTGAAATGAGTTTATTGAATACATCCTCTTCGTATCGTTCCTCAAAATATATTAGTGCCAAAGCACCAGCCATACTTTTGGTAACAGAATATAAACCATGGCGCATATCATTAGGATAGGGATACAAACCATGACGGGTTTTGGGTGGATGCAGGTAAAGTTTATTGTCCATTAAAACAGCACCCAAACTTGTTGGTGCATTGGTAACTATCATTTTCTCAAAGAAATCAGCAACTTCATTATTTAAATCAATCTCACTTAGAGGACGAATTGGAAGTCTTTTTGACTCAAATAGTTTATGTTGTTCAATTATTTGAATTGAATCTGCAAATTGTTTTGCTTGATAATTCGCTGGTATTATGCCTTTGATGTTTCCAAGCCCTTTATCATCAATATCTGCGGTTTCTTGGCTGCACTGCAAACAAACATTGCTTATTGAATCCGGCTTATAAGCAAATGTTGCCACGCAATTTCTGGCTGTCCCTATCCACCTGTCTGTTAGGGTGAAGGGGAACGAAGCACGACTCCATTCACCATCATTTTCTTCATGCCATGTTTTCCCAGTTCCAACAAATACATCCCAGAAGTAATTTTTCTGATACCTTGTACTGATTTGTTCTTTTTGTAGAGGGATTAGTTCTCCATTATCTGAAATAAAATCTAACTGCAGTTTCGGAAAAAAACTTTCTCTGGGATAATGTTCTTTTTCCTTGGGATAATTCAATGGTGTACCTTGAAGAGTTATAGTGCCTGATAATGAATGTTTTGCATTAGTTCCCCATTTGGGTTTTGAAAAATAACTCATATCAATGAGAGGTTGTGTTTTACCCTCCAACAATTCTTCAACTGTCAAGCAATCCCGGGGTTGTGTCAAGACAGAACCGTTCCACGGTGATGGTCTGTGACAAGAAAAAGCTAGTAATATTAGAAAAATAAATTTTGGAACTTCTTTCACAGTTGATTTCAGATTTTATTTATTCTGTACAGGCCGCGGCTATGCACTGTGGCGTGGTTTTGCAACGAATTTAGCAAAAATGAGTACCATTGGAAAATCCGCAGTCCCGAAACTTCGGAATCCCAAGTGGGCAGGTCGAAAGCCATAGCTTATGAGCCGCTGTAAGGTACAGTTTTTATTCCAAGTTGTTCCAACCTTTAATTCCATCTCTTTTCAGTTGTAACAATAGGTAAATTATTATTATTCCAAGTAAGCCAATGAGGGATACAGCTCCAATTCCTATACTCAGATTAATTATTAGTGTTATAATACTTGTTCCAAGTAATGCCCAAAACGCCCATTTTTTCCAGTAAAATAAAAACACGATTAAAATCAAGTCAACAATTCCGAGTATTCCAAATACTAATTCCGTTTTATTTAATTCTTTCAGATTATTGTCAAGTAAGAAACTTTTGGTCGTAATTAAATCAGTTAGGAATATAATAGAAAGGAAAATAGTTAGTATCAAATTCCTTTTTTTTGAGGTTTCTGTTAATATCATTTAGTTCATATTTTAACTTGCACACAACGTTTAGTATATGCAAAGTAGGCGATTGCGGGCTTTATACTTATCAAACCGTTAAAATTATTAAGCGGGCTACAACCGTTAAATTTACTACTGTTACGCCTATTTTGTATATACATTGTGCCTGTTGCACAACCAAAAAATCGGTCATTTATAGTAAAAAGCAATCATGTCATAAAACATAAAGCATTTATTTTCAGTCAATTATCTTTTTCGTTTTTTTGTAAATGGTTTCACTTTTAAAAACTAGTGGCTTGTGCAACGGTTACCGATGTTAGCAGCTGTTTTTTTAATTCCATATATCCTCATTTTTTTCTATTGGAAAGTCTTTACTTATTTTTTCGAAAAGAATTTCATCTTCCTTATTTACTCTAGTAGCAAAATGCCATTTTTTTTTCATTTTTTTCATTCTAATTAATTGTTTAAAACTTCCATTTCTGGCACTTATGAAAATATTAAGATTCTTGTAATTTTCTTTTCCTAAATCTATTTCTCCTATTATCATTCCGGTTTTTCCAGAAAGTTCAGTTACGTTGGTTGTTTTACCATAAAGACTTATGATACTATTAGCGGTTTCATATTCGTTCAAATCAACGATTCTTACTTGGATATTACTCATTAGATATTCTCCATCGTTTTTAAGTAATAATCTATATCTATTTTCATACTTTGGATTGATAATAGGCAGTATATAACAGAAACTGTCTCCGCCTGTAATATTTGAATTGATAATTTCAGATTGTTTTTGGAGATTATCAGTTAATTCAATATTTTGAGATGTAAGCTCTAAATTTTTATTAATTAATTCGCCGTTTAAATTCGTAAATTCAATATTTTTTGTAATTAAAATTTGATTTTCACTTGTTAGTCTTTTATTTTTAGTAGTTAGGACTATATTTTCATTAGTTCTTTTTTTAATCTCTGAATTATATTCATTAGTTCTAATATAAATTATTAAACCCCCGATAAATGAAAACAGTACTCCTAATCCAATGAATATTTGTGGTAAATAATTTTTAAAAAAGTCCATAATTATTACTTGGGTTTACTCAATAACTGTTAACGGTTTGCGTGTAAAAATAGTTGCGGTTTTGTGCGCGAGGATTTTCCGCAGGAAAATCAGAGTAAGCAAAACTGCAACTGCCTTTGGTCAAGCACTAAAGTAGCAATTATTTTTTACACGCTGTTGTGGTGCGTATTTTATTCAATTTCTATTTGTTCTTTCGATGGTGGCGGTGGAGGTGGCGGAATATCAAATTTCTCATTCAGCCATATTTTTAAAACGGTACTGTCCGTGATTTTTTCGTATTCATTAGTCAGTCTCTCCAAAGTTTTTGGTAATCTTTCTGTCCAATTATTGTCATAAGAGATAAAAATCAACAGCTTTTCAGGACTACGACTCCAAGATGGAATTTTTCCATTATTCTGAAAATCTTTTTTCAAAACAGTGGCTAAACTGTCTAACGGATAAAAAAACCTATCAGATTTACTAATTGTGTCGTTATGGATTTGAATTGTATTTCTTTGTTTTATTAAAATGCAACCAAAATTTTCCCAACAAGGATTTCTTAAATAAACCTTTTTTATCACACTATCGTTTTCAATTGTTACCTTTGGAATACTATCATTACAAACAATTTGTTCAGTCCGTTTGAGCAAAACTTTCCAGTTATCATATTTAGTCAGTTCTAATTCTACGGCAATGCTGTCATTTTCGTTTGGGAAAAGTCCAAAATCTTTTTCAATTTTTTTCAAAGGTTTACGTTCCGAATTTTGGCAACCAAAGATTACCAAAATAAATAAGATTAATGACGGTATTTTAATTTGACTTAACATTTCTCGTATGCACCACAACTCGTTATATAAACACTAAAATACATTTTTATCTCTTAAAATTTCGGGATAACAACACTTTTTTATTGTCTTTTTCGGATTTTGTTAAGGAAGATACCGTTACATCAAGAGGGCAATCTGTTCCGCATTCCGGTGATTTAGTTTTTCTAGTGTTATTGTAATCCGTTCCATAAGGTTTTATAAACAATCAATATAAAGGGGAATGGCATTTTTACTGATAATTTTCACCGCAAACTGTAGCTGCAAGCTGCAGGGAGATTTCAGACTTAAACAAAAGCCTGCTGTAAATTGCAGCAGGCTTTTGCAACTATACTGAAAGGTGTTTTCAATCATCAGATTAATAGTTGGCCCCTCTCCAGTAGGGGTCTAAGCCCTTAAGAAGGGCTAAAAAGGTTTAGAAAGAACATTTATAAGCTCCTTGTTCAGGGTTATTGCCCCTGTCTGTCACCTTTCCAAGCGTTAGGGACATCCTTATAACGATGAAAAAGGTATTTCGAATGACCTTTTTGATCATCGTTCCCCCTATCAGGTAGGGGGTATCACCCCTAAAAAATCAAAAATATCCCTTGCGGTAAGCCTTAAAAAGACCTTTTTCAGGCCTTACGACTATGTGTAACAGGCCCAACAACAATGTTTTTCATCCTTACAAGAATGATTTTAATAGATAAAAAGATGTTTGCAAGGGGTAAGAAGGGTATCAGGAAGGGGTATCCCCCTACCCCTATATTAACCAGATAGCGCAGCAATGTTTACCGTGCCATGCATTCTTTAATGGATCCCGTTTAGTGTTTAGGGCAATCAGTTCCAAACACGTTTGCCGCAAATGGGAGTACACGTTACCATTTATATACAAACAAGTTGCTCTTCATTTATCACAATCCGTTTTGGTTAATGGCATCGTAGAAGTATAGTTGATATTGCTCTTATCAACAAAAGCAGTACCACTTTCGCTAAGCTCGCCATAGCCTTCAATAAGTTGGTTGTCTTTTATCAAAAATGCAATGTCCCTTTTACTTTCAATTCCTTCAGATATAAATGTATATATCCCAAATAGTTTGTCGTTCTTCAATTCTCCATTAAAAGTTCCAGAGTTGCTATCCTTGCCATCAAGTGCGTAGGTCAATTTCCCTGTAACACCATTCTCTAAACTGGTAATTTCTAAATTTACAGCGTTATTATTGTTGTCGTTGTAAGCGTAACAGCCCATTTCTAACAGAGAAGATGGTTTTTCTATGGCCACAGCCTCTTTTTCTTCTGGCGTGTTTTGTTCCTCCTTTGCAGTCTTGTTTTTACAGCTTGTAAAGCTTATTGCCAGCAGCGATAATATGATTAGTTTTTTCATGTGTTTATATTTATTGTTTTTCAATGGTCACATGGAACCTTTGATGATTAAAATAATCATTGCCTTTGTGTGTTTAAAGATTATTTTAATCATGTCGGTTTCATTTTATTGATTTTTTTAAGGCTTAATCTATTTTTTTGAATACTAGCAGTTCCCCTTCAGGATTTGACAGCATTAAGCGGTTGTTTGCAATTTTATAGGTGGTACCGCTCTGTAATGCCTTTATAAATTCAGGCTCTTTATTGGCAGGTTCGCACATCATTTTTGTGGTAGCAATGTTCGTGAAGCGAAGCAATTCTTTTTCAGAGAACAAAGAACCGTTCATACGGTTGCAACCTGCAAACCCTGAAAATGTATTAGCCGTGCTGTTGATTTCCATTGTAGGCAACTCTTTGCTGAAATCTTCTTTTGTTATATCGTTGCCATTTATTTTCTCCAATACCCAAATGTCGTGCAGGCGGTAATCAGTTATGTAGCGCCCACATCCATGCAATGTTGTTAACTCTTCATCGGTGTTCTTCCTGTAATCTATAGTAACCGTATAAGGTGATACCGCACCTGACATGGTATCGGTACATTCGGATTCCATAATTTGAATAGTCATTTCATTGGATTCCGTTTGTACTTTGTACATTTTAACATTGGCATCCATAGCACGTACTGCAGCGGTATGTGGTGTTACTATGGAGTCACCAATTGTTGTCAGCTTTATACCGTTTTCCGATATTTCCAATCCCCAAAAAGGTTCATTACCGCTAGCCTTAAAATAGATGTCATTGCTGACCTGGTTATTGTTTTTTAGGCTTGTTGTTGGTTCTACACCTACGGAGTCGCTTGAACTTGTCTTTAAAACATCGTTGCTTTTTTTCGCTTTATTATTGCACGATAATAGTATGATGGAAAGGAGAAATAACGGTATTGCTACTGAAAGTTTCATTCTTGAACAGATTTTTTAAAGCGCATCATTGGTACATCATCAATCATTAAGTTCAGTTTTCCTTCGCTATCGATCTTGTACTTGTTTACTTTTTTTATGGTATTTAAAAAGAATTTTTCGCCTTCACCACAGAACATCATTGTTGTCGGGCCTGGTTCGCCAAAAGAAATGCCATCACCGTTCAAGGTATAGTCAGCGGAATAACCATTGCAACTGTTATTGCCCTCTACTTTGTTGGTTGCTTTGTTGAATGTGATTTTTGGCTTTTTATCGGGGTACAGCCCGCTAAAGGCAATTCGTGGCCCGGAGAGGTGCTCCAGTTCCCATGTGGTATTAAAAAGAGCATCGTCGGTCATTTTTTTTGTTGATGAGCAAGAACCGATAATCATTGCAAAAATGAACAGCGAAAGGGTTTTTGTGGTTTTCATGATTGGACGTTTTATAGGATTTTATTTTTTGTGGCTCTATTTTTTATACCTACTAAAATAGTCATTATAAATAACATAAACAGTAAGATCAATAAAATATTCAATAACACCTTTCCGGTTCCAATTCCCGGAATGTTCAAAAAAGGGTATGGATAATAGTTGGAAAAAATGCCCCTTGCTAAAACAAAAAGGAGATAAACCACAGGATATGGCAACCAAATCCCTACATCATGGAAATTAATTTTTTCTTTTGTGGAATATATAAACCAATAAATAAAGACGCATAAAGGTATAATGGTATGTAATAATTCGTCCACAAGGCGTTGCATCCCTTTCGGCTCCCAAATACCCCGCAGTATAAATTGATATACAAGCCCAACAATAAGTATGAATGCTGTAAGGGCGGTCAATGTTCCTTTTTTATTGAATATTCCAAATTGTTTTGCAGAAGGTTTGAATATTTTATGGGTAAAAAATAAGGCTACCAAAATATTTGTGAGGATTGTAAAAAAGCTAAAAAAGCGTATGATTGTTTCAGGAATATTTGCTTGCCTATTTTGGAGCATTAAAACAAACTGCGTAATGATGGCAAACCATCCAAGGCAGAATCCTACTGTTTCAATCTTTTTGCGCATTTTTAAAATGTATGCCAGTGGTTAGTGTATAGGTTAACGGGGTAGTCACTCATATAATTTAGGATTCAAGATATACAATTAAACTCAAAAAGAGGTTTAGATGATTACCCAAATGGCTATTGCCTATATATCTTGTGCCTGTTTCCCAACCTTATAAATGAGTTGTTTCAAGTAAAAAGGCAAAATTAAAAAAATAAAAGCCCTTATTCTTAGCCACTTAAAAGTTGTATTCTCCTGAAATTTTCTTGCCTTATGAACGTTAAGGGCTTGTCAAAGGGTTACCAATGTTGTACATCGTTTTTCAGTATTTCTCCTTTTTCTGAATGATTCTATCAGAGTACAGCATAAATAATAGCACATCCAAAAAGTGTTGAAAATGGTGATGTTAGTCTAACGTAGTTAGGTGTCAGAATGTCGGCACACCATAAAGCATATTTGTGGTGGATTCTTCGAGGCACGAAATAAAGTACTACGGAAGTTGCTATCATAAACCACCCTAAAATTTTGAATATTTCAGGATACTTTGAAAATTCTGAATATATAACCAATCCTGCCGCAGGAATCATTCGGATAGTTATTTCAGAGTAATTAATTAAGTTAGTGCTTCCTGCTTTTCTTAAATATTCTCTTGCTTTAGCTGGTCTTAAAAGTATTAGCACACCAACTCCAATGAGGAAAACACCGAAAAGAATCACAATATATTTGGCAATGAGTATCATATTTTATTGATTTTGAATGACATAAGTGTCTTTTTAAATGATGTACAACGTTAAGAATATGAGTAGTGGCGGTTTAAACGTTCAAATCTATCAAGTTATTACTAGGCTTCATTGAAACACAATTTTTTGAATAACCACATTGCCCGCCATTACTTATATTTAGTGTTGTGCCCAGTTGTTTTATGTACTCTTGTAATTGTTTAGTCTTTTCCAAGGACATAGGTTTTAAAAACATATATCCAAGGTGTGAAAATAACCGGAATAATCATCAACATAAATATCGGAACCCAATCTTCTGCCTCACTACCAACAAGTTGTTCATTTTGCCATAATGGATAGGCAACAAAAAATAGCCAAAGACCTTTGTAAAAGAACATAAAAAGCATTATTGGCAACATTTTTAATGTGTGAAATACTCCCAATCCTGATAAAGTTGTGTAAGCGGCAATAGCACACCAAGCAATTGCAATTTCAGGATTCCATTCTCCTTTATGGGTAATTAATTCGGTCCACGCATCTTTTGCTGCAAATAGAAACATAAGTAGAAAGAATAGTTTTAATACATAAACTTTTATTGGCCAAACACCTTTATGCTTATCAGACGGCTTAAATAGATTTTTTATTAATTCCATATTTTAACTTTAATTGGGCACAACGTTTGATGGTATGGTGTCGTGCGGGATTACGAGGCGAAAACCTATCAGTTTACACCGACTTTTTTTACGAGCCACAAACGCTCGAAAACCGCTGAAACCCGCATGCACTATACCATGTGTTAGCAACTGGCTTTATTTATATTTTATTTAAAAATCCTTTCGCAATATCATCTACAATATCGTGGTGGACGCTCCATTTCTCATAAACTTCCAATGCCCAATTTTTTATTAAATCTTTACAATCCGTTTCGTTAGTTGACTTCTCTTTAATATCAGTTGTCGTGATATTTCCTCTTTTAAGAAGTTCAGGTGGGGTCAGATATTCGTCCTGTTTATGAACCTTGTATTTATTCAGATAATCGCTGAGTTTCGGTGATAATTCATAAGTCCATTTAATCCCATATTCAAATATCAAGTGAAGTCTTGACAGGTGAAAGTGATTATTCCATCTGCCGTGAATTTCAGGGTGTTGTAAAGTATGGGCGTCCACAATCAGAAATCTGTATATGTGATTTTCAAAATTGGAGAAGTCAATTTCCTGAAACCCAAGATTGAAAATTTCAAGGCATTCGTGAATTCCTCTTTGGGTATTTGCACCACAAAATTGACACTTTCCAATATCTATAAGTGTGACTCCATTCTTCTCTGCTAAATCAATATAGTCTTGCATTGTCGCTTTTGCTTGTTGCTAACGGTCTCTGGCTAAGCTTGCGTTGCGTGTTTGTTGTTCGGTTTAGTCAGATGAACTCTTAAGGTTTTTGAAAGATAGAATTATTTTTTGAAACTTTCAGCAGCAATGAAGCTTAGGCGTTGTTAGCAACTTTTTTACTTATTCTCCGCCATATTTTGCAGGTATTCCGACACTTTTAGATTCTATAGTCCATAAGAGACTGACTATCCACCATCGACCGCCATAATACGTTAATTGATAGCTATTTATCCCTCTTTCTTCAGATCCCTCAGAGTCCTTACCATAAAAAGTCTGGAATACTTGAGCCATTCCATTGTATTCATCAACAACTTTATGAATTTCTTTTTCAAGATATCCTTGTTCATAGTAAGGGTCTTTCAAGAGATTAAGGAAGTCATCAAGTGATACAGTTTCAGACTTTGTAGAATCAGCAATTGTAAATATTGCAGAAGGATGAAATAAATTCCTAATTGCTATAGTATCCATTTTCTCCCCCTTTTCTATAGTTATTTGATCAAGTAGTTCATCGATAATTCCGTTAATAGATTTAAAAGGAACGTCATATTTTTCCTGAGCTAAAGAACTAATTGAAGCGGTCAAAAAAAGTATTATGCAGAGAAAGTATTTCATATCGTGTTTATTAATTGTTGCTAACGTGTTTCGGCTATGAGTAGTTGCGTGGTTTAGCGGTTAACTTAGCAAGTACACACCAAACTGAAAATCCTTGCGGATTTTCAGAAGTAGGCGAGAACAAGCAATTACTTATAGCCATTGTTGGCATTTCGTTTTTTTTTAAATTACGTTTTTTAATGGAACAGAATGTCTTAATCCATCAGGCAAAACCTCTAGTATCTGTCCGTATTTAACAATTGTATTTTCAGTTTGCACTTCTTTGGCAAATTCCATGATATAATTAAAATCAGATTCTATATCAACTAGCTTTAATAATTCTTTGCCAATAGTTGTGAATAAATATATGTTGATTGTAAACTTGGGTGTATTTTCTTTTATTTCCATAAAAACAATATCATTCCCAAATACTAAATGAGGATTTGAAGGTTTATCAGATTTAGCATATTCATAAGAGGTAAATTCACTGGTGTGTAATAATCCTAATTCTTTAAGTAAGGCAAGGTCATTGAATGTTATTCCAAATTTTTGATTTAGTAAATCCTTTTTACCTTTAAACAGAAAATAATCGTTACTTGATTTAACAGCATATTTAGCCACTTTTGAAAAAATCTCTGCTTCACTTTTAGATAAATTTCTAATTAGTTCTAAAGCTCTTAAAGAATAAGATTTAGGACTTTCAACTTCACCAGCTAAAATTCTTCCCCATAAATTTTGCATTTCTTCATTAGAAACGTCTTGTGCATAATTAAAAAAATGTGTAGTCCAATCTTCGTCTACTTTTTCATCACTTACTTCTTTAACTGATTCAAGTTGTTCAGCTGCAATTTGTGTTACTCTTTCAATATTTTGTTGTCTTTTTTGTTCTTGATATTCAATTCTATTTTCAGCACGTTCGGGTAATGATGTTATTTCTTCGATTGTTGATTTGTCTAAAGAGTTTAGACTTAATTTAGATTCCTTATATTCAATTTTTTGAAGGGAAGATTGGTTTTGTGCGATTGCTTTAGAAACAACATTAATTTCATATGCTTTAGCTTCAGCATTTTTTTTAATTAAATATGGTTGAGTAATTGCACCTGTTCCTTGAGCAATCACTTCAATCAATTTCGTTAAAGGTTTACTCAAACCTAAAATGTCTTTTATTTTATCAAAATCTATTAATGCCATTTTCTTGTTTTAAATGAATGCCAACGGTCTCGGCTATGCGTAGTGCGGGATTGAAAAGCGGAAGTTTTCAATCTTGCACGAACGGTAGCGAGCTGTTTTTTATATTTCTTAATTTTCTTTTCATAAATATCTAAACTGCGAGCGGAAAAATAAGCCGAAACTTTGGTTTATCACCTACAACCCGCATTACGTATAGCCATTGTTGGCATTTCGTACTTTTATTCTAATTTCATTTTAGTGTTTTCCTTTATTTCTTTTGCAATATCAGGTCTTTTTTTATTTATCAGTTCAGTAAAAACTTTTTGAATAAATGGTGCAACCCAATATTGTGAATCATCTTCAGGAGTCATTCCTAAATCCAAGTAGTCAACATAGTCGCTTGACATAAAATAATGGTCATTTAAATAAAATAGGTAAGCAAAATGTTGTATAAATAATGATTGCATATCGAAGGATATAACATCTAAATATTTTATTCTATTCGGATTATGAATTTCGTTATCGTTTAATAACACGTTGTGGAAAAAGTTGTAATGAGTATTGTCATTACATCTGTCCCTTATTTTTTTATATCTGTCATCTTTTTTCAATAATTCAGTTATTGGCAATAAGGTTTGAGATTCCTTAATATATCTCGAAATAATTCTAAATTCGGGAATGGTGTCAGTTCCTTTTCTCCAGTTATCGATTTGTTCAACAATGAAGTTATCTATACTAAAGTGGTCTTGTAAATATAAGTTGGAATATATATTTATGAATGTAGAGTCAAAGTACTTCCTTATTAGTGCATAAGAATCATTAATTCTACCTTTTTTCAGAATTTGACTAATCGAATTAACAGTTCCTTTAATGGAAGATATCGCATAGGTGTCTAGGTTTACAAATGCTTTTGTTCCTTGAGACATCCAATTCATAATGGAAAAGGATAATGATTCATAAAAGTCCGAGTAAAACGTCAATTCCTCAAAAACTTTATGTTCAGTATAATCTTTACCTAATTTATCCTCTATTGTTATGTTTCCGAATTCCAATTACGATTAGTTTTTTCAGTATGAATGCCAACGTTGTTGTATATGGTTTGTTGCGTGTTTTAAACACCTAATTTAGCAAATAAAAACCGAATAGAAAATCCGCGAGGATTTTCGTAAGTAGGCTTGCACTAGCAATAAATTATATACGGTGTTAGCAAATGTTTTACTCTATTTTTGCATTGAAGAGTATATCAGCGTTAACCCAATAAATTTCTCCTTTTTCAACTCCTGCCCATCCTTTTTTTTCAGGGTTATTATATCTCCTGGAGTAGATAAAATATTTTCCGTCAGAAGACATATACGGAGAATAATATCGCCAGTTGCTTTCATATTTTAATGATATTTCTTTCGGTTTTGCCCATTCACCATCATTATTAAACGTTATTTGAAATTTACCTTGTCCATTAGTAATGGCATATCGTTCATCTGGTGAAACATAAGTTATTAGTTCCTTTTTCTCTGTCTTAGTGTTTACGATAACAGGTGTTTCAAATTTTTCATTTCCTAAATATTGTGCACGATATGTGTTCATTCCTCCTTCATCACTTGGTCTATTTGAGCGAAAATATAAACTCCCATCCGCTGTAACAACAGGATAGGTTTCTAAATATTCGGTGGAAACCCAAAAATCCACTTTAGAGGCTAATCCCCATCTACCGTCCACTTTTTTACTCTTATAAATGTCTGGTGGTATCGTGTAAAGTTCTTCTCTGGTAACATCATTTTCATAAAGCTTAGGGTCTACACCGAGAAAATACATTGTCTTTCCATCTTTGGTAATTGTAGGGTCACAAGCAACTGAAACTAAGACATTATCGTCATACATTTTAATGGGTTTAATATCAGACCACTTGCCATCAATTAATTCAGAATGGAGAATAACAAAGCTGTTGTTCACAATTCTTGAAAAGAACATTTCTGTATTGTCATAATTAAAAACTACATTAAGTTCGATATTGCCAGTATTAACAATTGATGGTGCAAATAATTTAGGAATTGTAGAGGGTGGTTTTTGGTCGAAATATGAAATAGTGTTGTTTTTACAACTAAAAAATATTACAATGATTAAGAAAATCGATAAAAATTTATTCATTTTGTTTATAATTTTTACTAACGGCCCTGGCTATGGAAAGTGCGGGATTTCGATGCCCTTTCTTGTCCGCCTACCATAAGTTTGTTTAGTTGTAATATCTTCATTTTTTAGCAGTCAGCCCGCATTTGCTATAGCCGATGTTGTACTTTCGTGCTTTTTATTTTTTCTCTAAATTCTTCGCTGTTGTGAGGCGGAGTCTCTTCGTAGGTTATATAACCTTCTTCACTTCCACAGAATTCTTTGATATTCTTAAAAATCTTGTCTTCAATCTCTGTGTCGGGATATTTTGTCTCGCAGTAAATTCCCATAATTACATATCCATCATCTGTGAAGAAAATCTCAGCCCCCCTTAATTCGGATTTTATAGGGTTCGCCCAATAAAGGCTGTGTTTAACTGATTTATTCTCAACCAAGAACCTTACAGCTTCACGAGCTGTTTTGAAATTTTCAACAGGGTTGTCCGCATATTGTGGCACTTCATATTCGTCTGCCGTCTCTCGTCTTTCTGGAACGAAATGATCAAGGAATTCTTCAATAAAGGATTCAGTCCTTTTATCAGTTAAGACATAACAGTCAGCAAAATATCCTTCGTATTCGTCCATTTCTATTTCTCGTGTTTTTGCATGAAACACAACGGGCTTGGGCTAAGAGCAGGTGGGCATTAAAAAGTACTTTCCTGTCCGCCACCACAAAAATATGCAAAAAGCACCAAAGTATAATAACCTACAAACGCCCACTTGATTTTAGCCCATGTTGGCAACTGGCTTTTATTTAACGTGACATAATACATTTAATTTTAGGTGAATTAATTGAAATTAGATTCTAAAAGAATTATTTTTTTCAAGACTTATTTTTATATTTTTTCATTCCGAAAAGTATTCTTGTTATTTTAAAAGGATAGATAAAGAAACGATAAATAAATACAATCATTAAAAATGAACTAATTAAAAGAATGATAAGCTTTGCAGGAATATTCAAGTCGAGTTTAATGATATAATATGCAAAAACTACTATTACGGTTTGATGTAAAATATAAAATGGATAAATAGCTTCGTTCATCCGTTTAAGGCAGAGACTTGGTTTGTTGAAGTAAACTTGTCCATACCCCAATATTGTCAAAACAAAACTCCATCCCAACAAACAGCACAAGCCATACCAAATATCCCAACGAAAAGAAAGACTTAAATAAGGCTCTACCATATTATTCGGTATTAAATAGTAACCGTAGAATAAAAGTGAACTAACGATAAAAACAA
This sequence comes from Galbibacter kalidii, assembly GCF_026241135.1. Classification (GTDB taxonomy): domain Bacteria; phylum Bacteroidota; class Bacteroidia; order Flavobacteriales; family Flavobacteriaceae; genus Galbibacter. The sequence goes on along the minus strand of NZ_JAPFGA010000020.1, from coordinate 1,728 downwards.
CAAAGTGAAAGCGTCTAAATTTTTTCAAGTTTCCCCAAAAGATTTGTGAGGTTGCAAACAGAATACCAGAAACAAAAAAGTAAGTGTAAAAGAATGTTTCAGAAAGATTTGTCAAAGAAGATGACCCAGTTGGATAATACCTTTTTAGTACTGCTGTTAAAATAATAAGAGGAAGTCCGCCCAGTAAAAATCCAATTTTATAGGAAGACATTTTTTCAAACCAATTTCTAAATCTATTAGATTTTTGAGATTTAAGAAAAATAATCAAAGGAATCACAATTATAGAAATCACATAAAGATTTTCTATAAACCAAAGGTGATTGGTTTCAAATCGACCCTCTGTGTATATCTGCCAATAGGAATTGAATTCATTGAAATATTGATAATACGTTTGTGGTGGCACAATAAAAAGTACACCAAAAAAGAGTGGAATTAAAAGCCTTCCCGTGCGCTCCTTAAAAAATTGTTTCCAAGTCCGCTTAGAGAATGCGAGAACTGTTCCAGTTCCTGATATTAAAAAAAGTAAGGGTAATCTGAATTGTTCAAAGTAAACCATAATGTCATCTAACAGTTTACTAGATTCTGAATTCATAATATGAAAATCATCTCCATTAAAAGGCATGCCTAAATGATGGAAATAAACTGCTAAAATAGCGATGACTCTTAGCCAATCTAAATCGTATCTTCTTTTTGTTGTATCCACAAATCTTGTTTTTGTTGGCAAGGATAAAAACAAAATCAATGCGATTTTTGGTAAAGTGACAGTTGACAATCGAAAGTGACGAAATGCAAGCCTACTGGCTTTTTAAATTAGTATAAAGCTGATTAAATTCTTCAATTTTAGAACGAGAAACAGGAATAGTTCTTTGGGAATAGTCTTTTAGGTGAAGTATATATCCTTGAGCATTTCCCGAAATAGATTCAATAGCCTTAAGATTTACTACATAAGAACGATGAACTTTAAAAATGAATGGAAAAGAACTTAGTTGGTCATCAAATTCTTTTAAGGTTAGTCTTTTTAGGTCTTTTTCTAGTCTACTAGAACCCTTATAAAAAATTTCTAGATAGTTGCTATCCACTTTTGCAAAAAGAAAAGACTGAATGTTTAACTCGAATTTTTCCTCTGCTATTGGCATAAAAATTTGAACAATTGTAATGGCTTCCTTGACATTTTGCTGATGAGTAGGTAATTTTTTTAAATCTTTTAAATGTTTATTGATTAAACGTTCTTGGTTTAGAGGCAAGAGTATTGCAAGAAGTAAACTACCCACCAAAAACGTATTTCGTATTTCCTCCCACAAGTAGCGAAAAGACCAATTATCTGGATTTGTGTAAATAAAGTCACGAATTAAGAAACTGGCGAAACCTACAAGTAAAAGAATTAGAGCCAAATGCAAAAACTCTTTACCAAGTGTCCAATTTTCAATGTTATTCACCGATTTTTTTAGGAAGAAAAAATAGACAAAAGCAATTGGTATTGGAATAACGGAATGCAATAATATAATCCATAAATTATTTATTTTGTGTTCTTCAACATTTACAATAAATGGTTCAAATAAATAAGTGAAAAGAAAGCTAGCTATTGCAACAAAGCAAAGAAATAGGAATACTTTTTTTAATTCCTCATAATAAGGTAGCATCTCATAAACTGTGTAAATAGAAAATATCGGGGGTCATGACCCCCGATATTTTTTTATTAATTTTAAATTTTACACAGTATGAAGAAAG